>CAVZNQ010000019.1:0-52510 GCA_963776665.1 uncultured Alphaproteobacteria bacterium | reverse complement strand
CTTGTGATCTCATGGGATCTCATGCACGCGCCCGCTGACTGCATCCAAGCGCTCGCCAAAGCTGCGCACCCGGGGTGAAGCTCCCGAGCGCCGCGATAGACGATTGATCAACAGCCCCAGGCCGCCGGCGTTTTCTCAGCGTTCTCCTTCGTGATGAGGGGCAACGGGAGGAAATAGGGCTTCTGGATGTCAGCGTCCTTTCCATTGAAATGCAGCCACGCCATTTTCATCGCGTTGTAGGCCTGCGGATAAGGATCTTGATCGACGGTGCCGAAAATCTTGCCGTCGTGAATCAGCTGTCGGACGTCCTGGGGGTAGTCGCCAACGATGAACTTGACCTCGTCGCGCCCGTTGCGGAGCGCGAAGTCAACGGCCGCGCTCGCCTCGGGACCTTGCATGATGATGGCGTCAAGCTGTCCTTTGGGGAAGCGGCTGAGGAGATCCTGCACGACGGCCAGCGCCTTCGCCGCGTCGAAATCGTCGTTCACGCGCGCGACTTCCTCATATTGAGGATTCTTGGCGCGGAACTCGTCCCACCCCTTGGCGCGGAGGATTTGCGGCGACGTCCCCGCTATGCCCATGACGTAGGCGACCTTGGCCTTCTTGCCGCCGAAGGCCTGATCGAGCAGCTTGCCCTGGAGCCGGCCGAACTCGACGTCGTCCGCGCCGACATAGGTGAGCACATTCGCCTCGCTGCGCCCGAAGCCGGCTTTGTTGTTCACTTCGATCAGGGGAATTTGCGCATCGTTCACGAGCTTGATGCCAGGAATGATTCCGTCCCCGGAGGGCGTGAGAAGGATCAGGTCTTTCTTCTGCGCGATGAAGTTCTGGAGGTTGGCGAGCTCGGTCGCAACGTCGCCGCTGTTGCCGTCGACCAGGTCGTAGGTGAAGCCGAACTGTTTGGCGCCATCTTCGAGACCAGTCTTGAAGTTCGCGTAGAACGGCACCTTGAGGTACGCGACGGTGACGCCGATCTTCTTGTTCGCCGGCGCAGGAGTTGGATTTTCGGATAGCCTTTGAGGGGGCGGACAGCTCAGTTTGTCCGCAAGCGCGGCGGGGATGAACGTTGAGAGAAGCCCCAAGGAAAGGACCCCGAGCATAAGCGCTTGCATAAGGGCAGAACTCTGCGGCTGCGACTCATTCAAATTCATAGGTTCATTGTGGGTCATGCCTGATTCCTCCCGTTTGGCGCCCTCGCTAGCCCCTCGTTCTTGTCGGTCTTCCAAAGACAGCGACGGCAATCATGCTAGCGCATCTCCAGTTTTTTCAAAACAGGCGCCAAGGCTGTTCATCCGGTTCTCATGAGCCGAACGCGCCCCGGCCGGAGTAACCGTCGAAAGCGACTGCGGCGATGAGGATGAGTTCGGTCGCCACCGGTTGCCAGAAAGGTGAAACGCCGAAAAGATTGAGGCCATTTGCTACCACTCCGAGGAGAAAGACGCCGACGATCGTACCGGTCATCCGGCCTCGGCCGCCTCCCAGCGGCGCGCCGCCCACAATCACCGCGGCAATGGCGGTGAGCTCGTATCCCAACGCCGCCTGCGGTGTTGCGCTTGCTGTCTGACCGACGAGGATGATGCCCGATATGGCCGCGCACGCTGACACAAGAACGTAGACGGCAAAGCGCACACGCGCGGTGTTGACGCCCATTTGGGCTGAGGCAACAGAATTGCCGCCGACAGCATAGACGTAATGGCCAAAGCGCGTTCGATGAAGGATAAATCCGAGCAAGAGAGCGACGAGGAGGAAGAGAATTGCCGGATTGGGAATGCCGAAGAGGCGTCCGAGGCCAAGCGTGGTGAATGAATAGGGGACGCCAAAACGCGGGGAGGCGTTGGTGGCGACATAGATGAGTCCACGCACAACTGTCATCGTCCCAAGCGTCGCCACGAACGGATTGACGCCGAGATAGGCGATAAGTCCGCCATTCGTTGCGCCGACCAGAAGACAGGCCGCGACAGCGCCGACAATGCCGATCGGAATGCCGGGCGTCCCCAGTTCGATCATGAGCGTTGCGCCAACGACGCTGGCAAGGGCAGTCATCGACCCGACTGAAAGATCGAAACCGCCGAGAATTATTGCGAAGGTCATGCCGCAAGCGATGATTCCGATGATCGAGTTTTGCTGCAGGACATTCCGGAGATTCTGATAGGTCCCGAAGGTCGACGTCGTCACGAACATGCTCGCGACGAGCAGGATGAAGACAATCAGAACGCCGTGGCGTCGAAGGATGGACAGCAATCTGCCCCGGCAGCGAAAGATCACGCCCCAGCCCCGGCCGAGGAGGCGGCGCCGGCGCCGGTGATCATGCTGACAATCTCGTCGGGATGGCTCCTCGCCTTATTGCGATAGCCGATAATGCGCCCGCGGCGCATGACCCAAATTCCATCCGTGATGCGAAAGACCTGATCGAGATTGTGGCTGATGACTAGTATCGTCAGCCCCTGCCGCTTCAGCTCCAAAATGACCTCTTCGACCGCCTTCGTCTCAGCGACGCCGAGCGCTGCTGTAGGCTCGTCCATGAGAATGAGTTTCGACCCCCAAGCGCCAGCCCGCGCAATCGCCACAACCTGCCGCTGCCCCCCGGACAGCAATTCGACCCGCTCCGCGATCGGCGGCACATTGTCTATGAACCGCTTGAGCATCTCGCTTGTCTTGGAGAGCATGCTGCGCTTGTCGAGGATGTGAAGGAATTTCGGCCCAACGGTCAGTTCGCGGCCGAGATAAAGGTTCGCCCATACCGCGAGGTTTCCAGCAAGCGCGAGGTCCTGATAGACGGTCTCGACACCCTGTTCGCGAGCGTCTGCGGGCGAGGCGAAATCGGCAGGCTTCCCCAAGAACTCAATCGATCCGGAATCGGGCGTGAGCATGCCGCTGATCATCTTGATGAGGGTGGATTTTCCGGCGCCGTTGTCGCCGACCAGTCCCGTGATCTCGCCGGTCGGGAGCTCAAGTGTGGCGTCCTTCAAAGCGACGACCGCGCCGAAGCTCTTGCTCACTCGTTCCATGCGCAACAATGCGTTCGGGGTATTCGTGAAGCCGGCCATTATCGCTTAGCCTCAAGCGCCGCTAGCAGCGAAGCTCCTCTTCCGTCCATCAGCGCCATTCCCGGGAAGACGATCAGGCCTCCGATGTCGGATCGTCCGGCGACTTGCGAAAGCGTTTCGCTCCAAACGACGCCAGACATCGGCGGTCCCCAATCGGCGACGAGGGCCGGGTCGCGGTTCGAATCGGCCTGCAGGACCGGCAGCGTCTTTTCCCCAGCGATCGCGACCACGGGCGCCAACGTCGATGCGACCCACGTGGGCGGTTGGAGCAAGATGTTGTGATAAAGCATGGGCGCCATCCAGTCGACCAGCGGCGCGAGATCTCTAATACGTTGGCCGGTCAACGGCTCCGTAAGTCCGTTGACGTCCGGGACGACGTAGATTCCGAGTTCTGCGTCGGCATTCGCATCCTTGAGCGCGTTTCGCGCCTCGCCGACGAAATCGCTCACGACCTTGCATTTGAATTCAATCCAGTCGGCCAACCGGTTTTTGCGAATCCACGCGGCCCGCGCTTCCGTCGAATCGAGATCTCGCGGCAGCGGTCCTGCGGATTTCTCAAACATTCCGAGCGTCGCCTCATCGAAACTTGAATCAAGCGGCCGGTCCCGCCCCGACCTCAATTCGATTTCCCAGTGCAACGGCCAACGGATGAAATCTAGAAAAAGCCCGTCGATGGGAAACGTTCGCGCGATCCGCCGGATCTGCGATAGCGCCTCGTCCTGGCGTCTGCGGTCGGTCGGCGACATTCCGACATACCATTCCATTTGCGGCCGGCGCTTTCCATTCTCGAGCACGGGCCTTAGTTCGGGGCGCTCCCGGAGCGAGCGAAATCCGGAGGCATGGTCGGAGAAACAGGCGACGCCGGCGAAGAAACGGAGTCCGGCATTGTGCGTCGCATCGACCGTGGAAAGCTCGTAACTGTCGCTCTCCGTCATGATCGCGTTCACGCCGCAATCTCTCAAACGGGCCAGGTTTGAATTTGCGCGGGACCCATCTCCCCAGAACTCGGAGAAGACGAATGCGCCGACAATTGATTTCGACTGCAAAATCGGACCCTTAATTCCCCGCTCGAGATCGCCTTTGTCCCGCCCTTGCGATGTTTACCACAAAGAAGTCTGGGTTGGCGGAAACCAGAACCAATGCCCCAGCTTCGCGCAAGCGTTCCGTTTGGTTATCAGCGCTGAAAGGTCCCATAGGGGTCGGATTTGATGAATTCGTCAGACCCCGGCAAGTGACCGCTATATGCGCGAAGCAGACGGCTGGAGTCGACGTGAAGCGGACCTGGCTGACCGCGGCCTTGGACACCTCAATAGGCGGGAAGCGGACCTTCTCAGGGGGTCGCAAGCGAAGGCGCGATATCCGCCCCAAGCAGGCATTGATCGACGCGCCGCGGAACATCGCGAAGGGAGGACTGCGATCATTCCGAAGTCCCTACCCGAGAGGGCCGGAGCGCCGCAAAAAAACGGTCATCATGCAAATGAACAACGCGCCGTAGTCGCGTCGATCGCTGTCTAGGCCGCGAGCGATGTGTGGCTGGCCCTTGCTCGGCGCCAACCGATGAAGCCAACGCCGGCGAAGCCCGCCAGCATCATCGCCCAGGTCGACGGTTCGGGAATTGCCGCGAGCGCCGCATCGGCAACTAGCTGGTGCCTGACCCACTGACGAGAGACGTGATGAAATGATGGCACGGCTCGGGTTTGGTTGGTTACTCCACGCGCCGAAATGCCACAACACAATCATCGTCTCGTGCGTCGTTCATGCAGGCCGCAACTCTGTCAGCAACGCGATTCGCGGCCGAACTTAGTGCGGCGTCGACCTTATGGATGTAGCCGAGCGTCGCCGAACCGCTCAGGGCATGGCCCAGCAGCGCTGCGATGGTGGGGATACTCAGGCCGATGTCTTCGGCAGTTGACGCAAAGGAGTGGCGCAGCACGTGCGGCGTCACGTTGGGAAGTCTGCGGCCTGCGATGATGCGCCACGCCTTGTCCGCGCCCTGAAAGTGTCCAACACCGCGAATGGCTGGAAAGACAAACTCGCTGTTGGCCCGCTCCATCGCTCGGCTTAGCGCCTGAACCGCGACAAGGCCGATCGGGCGCACGCTGTAACCCGTCTTGGTGTCGCCAAGACGCAGAGCTTGGCCGGCAAGGTCGACTTCCGTTCGGCGTAGCCGTTGAATTTCCCCCCGACGGCATCCAGTCAAAGCAATCAGGCGAATTGCCTCGATAGCCTGCCAGCGCATTCCCGCGCGCTCCGCGGCCGCAAGCCGCTTTCCAAGACGCCCATAGCCGACCTCATCGAGCCGCACCCGGCGTTTTCGATCCGCTTCTCGGCGGACGCCGCGAACCGGGTTATCCGCGCGATATTCGCGCTCAACCGCGTACTGCATGATTGCCCCGAGTAATCCGAGCGTACGAGTCGCTGCGCCGCGGCCGCCAGTAATGATCGCTCGCCCATGCGGTCCGGTTTTCACGTCCGCAGCGGTTTTTCCCGCTGTCACGTCCCGCTGAAACGAGCGGATGTCGGCGGACGAGACTTCGCCAATCGGTCGATGACCCAGAAGCGGGATAATGTGACGCTCGACGCGTCCTTCATCGATTTTGAGCGTGGACGCTTTTTTCGCTCGTCCTCGACGCGAGATGACATGCCCAGCGTTCGCCGCCTCAAGGTACTCACGACACAACCCGGACACCGTAGGAGCCCGTCGGTCCCTATGGCGCGCCTCCGCGGGATCAACGCCCTGTGCAACATCGGCGAGGGTCCTCCTGGCCAGCTTCCGGGCCTCGTCGGGCGTCAGCACGCCATAGCGGCCAAGCGTCAAGCGACGGCTGCGGCCATGGGCGTTGCGATACTGAACGAGAAAGGCCTTCGCGCCGCTCGCCTTCACCCGAAAGCCGAAGCCGAGAAGCTCGTCGTCCCAAATGATGACTTCCCGGCCATCCCGGGCGGAAAATTGGTCTACGTTGCGCTTGTTGAGTTTCGCCATGACGGTGAGGGTAGATAAAGGTCAGGTAAGCAATGGGTAAGCAGCAGGCAGGAACTTTGGGAACACGTCAGAAACGCGCGGCAAACGCAAATCGCCCCTAATATTCTCATATTGCGAGGCTTTTGGGAAGACAGGCGATCTGTGGAAAACTGGAGAAACGTGATGCGTTGTGGTATCCTCTACCCTCCGAAGGCAGAGGCCACAGGTTCGAATCCTGTCGGGCGCGACAGTAATTTCAATGATTTTTTGAGCAAACCTTCCGGCAGAGATCTTGCTGGCTCGCGGATAGATAGCGGCGATCCTGGCGAGAGGCGGCAACCCGGCGTTGCTTTGTTTCCGCGTTCGGCCAGGTCCGCGCGCCGCGAGCGCCGGCTCACGCGCCCGGTCCCTGGGCGCCGCAGCAAATAATATCAGCAGCCACAATCACACGATGAGCAACCCTGCGCCGGCGTTCGCAAACGCAACGGCCTCGGTCGGACGCGGATTCGGCCGGAGGCCGATTCCTGCGGCAATCTTGATCAGGAAAATCGCGTCCGCCACGCGCGCCCGAGCCTTACGTATGTTCGTCGAAGGACCAGGCCGACGCCGGCGACCGCGGCCCGCGCCTTGTCGAGGCGACAGGCACGTTCCTTGCGTAGGGAACGGCGGCAAGCCGTCAGGCGAGGACCGAAAATGTCGGGTGACGAATTCGAGCCGGCGCGAGCGGGACGAACATCGACGTCGTACGCCCGGAACAACCGACGGCGGCGACTATGACCAAGACCATCGACCTCGCGGCTGAACCGTACGCTTTCGCGCTCAGCCCCGAGCACTGCGCGCTCTTGATCATCGACATGCAGCGGGATTTCCTCGAGCCGGGCGGCTTTGGAGAAATGCTCGGCAACAACGTTTCGGAGCTGCGCCGGACCATCGAGCCCAATCGCCGGCTGCTGGCGGCCTGGCGCGCCGCCGGTCTCCCGGCCCTCCATACCCGCGAAGGCCACCGGCCCGACCTCAGCGATTTGCCGCCCGCCAAGAAGATCCGTGGCAAAAGCAAGACGACGATCGGCGACGCCGGGCCGATGGGGCGCATTCTGGTTCGCGGCGAGGCGGGTCACGACATCATTCCGGAGCTCTACCCCGCGCCGGGCGAACCCGTGATCGACAAGCCGGGCAAGGGCGCGTTCCACGCCACCGATCTGCACGCGATCCTGCAGCACAGAGGGATCAAGCAGCTCGTCGTCACCGGGGTCACGACCGAGGTCTGCGTCAACACCACCGTGCGCGAGGCCAACGACCGCGGCTACGACTGCCTCGTACTCGAGGATTGCTGCGGGTCCTATTTTCCCGAGTTCCACGCCATGGGCCTGAAGATGATCAAGGCCCAGGGCGGCATCTTCGGCTGGGTGTCGAACTCCGTGGGTGTGATCAAGGCTTTGGACGGGTGGAACGGCGCCGCCTAGGCGCGGGACGAAGGAGGGCAGCGATGTCAACGACGACGATGGCGACAGGGCGCGAACGCTATTGGGTTCCGGGCGACTGGAACGCTTTCTTTGGTTTCGGAACCAACATCCTAGTCAACGTTCTCGTCCTGACCGGACTTCTCCGCTACGTGCTCAAGATGCCGGATTCGCTGGTGTTCGGCAGAATTCTTCCCGCCCTCGGCCTGATGCTGTTCCTCAGCACATGCTACTACGCTTGGCTCGCCTACCGGCTGGCGCAGAAGACCGGGCGCACCGATGTCTGCGCCCTGCCGTCGGGCACGAGCGTGCCGCACATGTTCGTCGTCACCTTCGTCGTCATGCTGCCGATCCTGCTCAGGACCAACGATCCGATCCAGGCCTGGGAAGCGGGCCTCACCTGGGTGTTCGTCCAGAGTTTCGTCCTGATGGCGGGCGGGTTCATCGCGCCGGTCATTCGCAGGATCACGCCGCGGGCGGCGCTCCTCGGTTCGCTCGCCGGCATTTCGATCACTTTCATTTCGATGCGGCCCGGTCTCCTCGTGTTCGAGACGCCGCTCATCGGCATGGTGTGCTTCGCCATCATCCTGGCCAACTGGTTCGGCGGCGTGCGCTACTTCCGGGACGTGCCGGGCGGCTTGATCGCCATAGCGGCCGGCACGCTGATCGCCTGGGGCTCAGACCTCTTCGGTCTTGGCTATGGCGGCTTGAGCGTAGGCAGCGTCGGCGACGCCTTTTCACACTTCGGCTTCTCGTTCCCCGTACCCGCCGTCGGCCATGTTTTCTCGGGCTTCAAGTTCATCGGCGTCATATTGGTCACCGCGATTCCCTTCGGCATCTATGATCTGGTCGAGGCGATGGACAACGTCGAGAGCGCCGCCGCGGCCGGCAACTCGTTTCCGACGACACAGGTCCTGACCGCCGACGGCGTCATCAGCCTGATCGGCTGCCTCCTCGGCAATCCGTTCATCAACGCCGTCTATATCGGCCATCCGGGCTGGAAGGCGATGGGCGGACGGATCGGCTATTCCGCAGCGACCGGTGTGATGGTGCTGGTGCTGACCTGGCTCGGAATCGTGGCCCTGGTCTCGAGCCTGATCCCGGTGGTCGCGATCCTGCCGATCCTGCTCTACATCGGCATGCTGATCGGCTCGCAAGCCTTCCAGGAATCGCCGCGGAGCCATGCGCCTGCGATCATCCTGGCGATGATCCCGCAGATCGCCGCCTGGGGCAAGACAATGATCGACGGCGCGCTCGGCGCCGCCGGCACCAACGCCGCCACTGTCGGTTTCGACAAGCTCGGCAATACCGGCATATTGTACAAGGGTCTGGAGACGCTCGGCGGCGGCGCGACGCTCGCCGGCATCATCCTCGGCGCCGTCACCGTGTTCATCATCGAACGTCAGCTCGAAAAGGCCGCGGCCTTCGCGCTCGCCGGCTCGATCCTGACATTTTTCGGTCTGATCCACGCCGAGGATCTCGGCATCGGCCAATCGCCCGTGGTGGCGGTGAGCTATCTCGGCATCGCTGTGATGCTCTATAGCTTCGCCAAATTCGCCCAGGTCTCGCCGGCCGCGATCGAGGTGGAGCACGGTCATGGCCAACTGACGGAGCAGCCGGCGGAATAGCGTCGTTGTCAGATCCGTCGGCAAGTCCTTCTTGCCGGCGGACGGATCTGCGGTTCGACCCGGACAATGGCGGCATATTTAGCATAGCCTAAGGGTTTTATTGTCGCTTTTCCAAGTCAAACCCAAATCTAACCAAATGTAGCCAAATCCAGCCACGCCCGGCCAAAGAAAATCAAAGGAATGACGCCCGTTTTCCTTGGATTCCCTTGTCCGAATTGAGCCTTATCAACGGCTTGCGCTGACCCCCTCCTGGCGAAAATTCTTTTCTCGTTCCTTTCCCGGCCGTCGCCCTTCGAAGCCCGCCCCACCACATTGCCCGATGAACGCAAGGTACCACGACTTCTGATTTTCGTAAAGATAATTCGCCATCACAGTTCGTCATCCAGGAAGGCGCCTCGTTTCCGTGCGCGTAAGGCGCGTTCGCGCCACCGGACGACCGGGCTCGTCTCAAGGCGCGACAGGCGGAGGTTCATTCGAGGGCGACTGGGGCGACAAGAGCCCGCTCAAGAACGCAATGCTTTTCAACATTGAAATGGACGTGAAGACGCCTGGAAGTTAGGCGCCACGAGCCGCGGCGGCAGGCTCGCCAGCGAAAAAAATACTCGCATCGAGCTTGCCGATCCCGTCCCAGCCGCCGAGCGCGAGCGCGCGGTCGATCTCGCGCTGGAAGAGCTCGAGCACGCAGAAGACTCCGTCCTCGCCCGCGCAGGCGACGCCCCAGAGGTGCGGGCGGCCGATCATGACCGCGCGCGCGCCGAGCGCCAGCGCCTTGACGACATCGACGCCGCGGCGGAAGCCGCCGTCGATCAAAACCGGCGCCCGCCCGCCGACCGCTTCGACCACGCGCGGCAGGGCGCGGATCGAGGCGACCGCGCCGTCAAGCTGGCGGCCGCCGTGATTGGAGACGATAACCCCGTCGGCGCCGCGGCTGACGGCTTCGCGCGCGTCGTCCGGATGCAAGAGACCCTTGATGAGGAGCGGCCCGCGCCACTGCTTGCGCAGGCGGTCGACGTCGCTCCAGTCGACATCGGGATCGAGCTGCTCTTTCATCAGCGCGCCGAAGGCGATGATCGAGGTCCGCTTGCCGTAGTTCACAAAAGTGGGCGAGGGCGTTTGCGCCATCCGCAGAAGCCAACCGGGGCGGCTCAGGAAGTCGAACATGCTCCGCGGCCCCCAGCGCAGCGGGAAGGACATCCCGTTGCGCGCGTCGCGGTCGCGGCCAGCCATCACCTGATTGTCGACAGTCAGGATCAGCCCCTTATAGCCGGCGGCGGCGGCGCGCGCCGTGAATTCCGCGGTGAGGCCGCGATCCTTGTAGAGAAAGATCTGCATCCATTTCGGGCCCGGCGTCGCCGCGCCGATCTCCTCCATGGTCGCGGTCGAGGCGTGGCTCGTGCAGTAGATCGTCCCGAACCGCGCCGCCGCGCGGGCCGCGGCGAGTTCGGCGTGCGGCCACAGGAGCCCGGCGAGACCGGTCGGGCCGATGATAACCGGCGAGCGGAGCTTGGCGCCGAAAAGTTCGACCGACTGGTCGCGCGTCGGCGCGCCCTCGAGCAGCTTCGGAGAGAGCTCGAACGCGGCCAGCGCCGCCTCGTTCGCGCGCATGGTGATCTCATCGCCGGCGGCGCCGTCGACCATGTCGAACACCATCCGCGGCAGCCGCTTTCGGGCAAGCGCGCGCAACGCGGCGACGCTGTAGCCATGGCGTTGGAGGGCGGCCGCGCTCATCGCAAACCCATCCGGCGCGCCATGGCTGCGCTCCCCCGATCCTAAGGGCCGGCCGTCAGCGACGCGCCGTCGACCGTAACCGTCGCTCCAACGACCGAGAGCGCCCCCGAGTTGAACGAGACGACAGGTCCGACGAGGGTGATCGTGGCGCCCTTGCCGTTGCTGATGATGACGCCGGTCTCGTTGACCACGATGGTTGCGCCGCCGGCCGCCTGGAGGACGACCCCGCCGCCGCTCGGCGACGCCGGCGCGTCGCTCAACGCGAGCATATTCTGACCGGTCGTCTGCAGGACGATGTTTTGCCCGGGCGGAATCGGCGCGGGAGCGGTCGCTGGGACGGGCACATCGGCGGCGAGACCCCAGAAGCCGCCGGTCCAGATCGGAAAGTCCGGGTCGCCCCGCTCGAACTCGATCCACACCTGCGAGCCAACCGGCGGGACGATGAAGCAGCCGGCCTGGATGCCCGCCGCGGGCGCGCACGGCAGCGCCCAGCTCGACGGCGTCTCGCCCAACACAGTGGGGACCTGCGCCCTGATGCGCGCGATCTGCAACGGATCAATGTTGTCGACGACAATCCCACGATACTTGCCGAAGAAGCGCTCGGGTCCGCCGCCGACTCGAGGGAGCAGGCTCATGATCTTTCCTCGAGTGATTGAGCGGCGTCCATCAGGCGTGGAGCCGATAGGTCTTGACGGTGTTGTCGCGAAAGAGCTTGCGCTTGTCAGCCGGCGCAAATCCGGACGTCGCCCAGTCGAGGGTCGCCAGCCATTGCAGATAGCTTCCCGCGAGTTCGCTCACCGGCCAATCGCCGCCGTAGAGAATCCGATCCGTGCCGAAACAGTCGATTACGTGGTCGATGTAGGGCCTGAGCTGATCGCGCGTCCAGGCTTGGTGGTCGGCCTCAGTGGTGACGCCGGAGAGCTTGCAGACAACATTGGGCAGCGCCGCCATCTCGCGAAGCTGCGCCCGCCATGGGTCGGCCAGCCCCGCCTTGATCCCCGGCTTGCCGATATGATCGAGGACGAAGGACACCTCGGGACACTGGCGCATCATGGCCAGCGTGTTCTGCATTTGCGGATGCAGAATGCAGATGTCGAAGGAAAGGTCATATTTCGGCAACAGCCGGATCGCCTCGAGAAACCCGGGCCGCAGGACGAAATCGGGGTCGGGCTGGCCCTGGATCAGGCGGCGAACGCCGCGGACCGTCTTGAGCTTCGCGATCCGCGCCATCTCGGGCTCGATTTCCCCCCCGCGCTCAAGCGGCAGGCAGACGACGGCGCCCATGATTCGACGGTCGCGCGCAGCAAGACCGTCCACCCATTCGGCCTCGTCGAGATACTGGGGCATGTCGACAGCGACCTCGACGAAGACCAGGCCCTCGATGTCGTAGGGCTTCGCCGCACGGCTAAGGTCGTCCGGAGTCCAGTCGCGCTTGATCGCCGGCGGGGCCCAAGCGTAGCCGAACCGCTTTTGATCGAGAAGATGGATATGGGAATCGATGATGGGAAAATCGATCATGACTGTCGCCCCCGCCTCGCCCGCTCTCGCTCACGCGCCGCCGATCCGCCGCAGCGCGGGAACCTCGACGGGCAGGTCTTTCAATCCTCCGCGCACCCGTTGAAGCGTCGCGGCTTCGGCTGCCTTGACGTGCTCCAGAGCCTCGAGCGTCGCCGAAATGCGGGCGCGCGGAACGACCACGACGCCGTCGCGATCGCCCACCACCACATCGCCGGAGGCGATCGAAACTCCGCCGCAGACGACCGGCAGGCCGACCGATCCGGGACCGCGCCTTTGCGGCGAATTCGGAGTGACGCCGACCGCATAGATCGGCAGGCCGACCGTTTCGAGGTCGTCGAGGTCACGCACAAGACCGTCGGTGACGAAGCCAGCCGCTCCGCGGTTGCGCGCGACGCCGATCAGGAGATCTCCGGTGACGGCCGCCCCCACATAGCCTCCCGTCGCGACCACGAACACATCGCCCGGAAGAGAATTGGCAAGCGCCGCCATGAACGCGAGGTTGTCGAGCGGGCCGCAGTCGCAGGTGAGCGCGATGCCGACGAGCGACCTGCCGACAAGCGGCTTGATCCGCCAGTCGAGGGCGCCCGTCCCGCCCATGGCGTCCACGACGAAGCTGGTCGGGGCCCCACGAAAACGCTCGACGACCTCGGCGGACGGGCGTTCGGCGGGCGGGGCGAAGACGAGTGGCGGCGGATCCTCGATCATGATGGGCCCAAAAGCGATAATCCTCCCGCAGGCGTGAAGCGGATCCGGTCGGACCGCGCTCCGCTGAGCTCGACAGAATGCACGTTCGATGCGGCTCGGCAACCGGGCGAGTCGCCGGGTCTCAATCCACATCGACCGCCAATGGGTGTCGGCTGGCAAGTATCGAAGTCGAGCCGCCCTGACCGGGACGTGATGATTTCGTCCCCATGGCGAGGATCATCCCCGCCCATTCCAGATAGATGTGATCGTCGATGACGCAGTCGGAGGGCGCGCAAATCGAACGAAATAATCCAGTCTGAAAGACGTCAGCGGATTTCGAGCCAGGACTCGGCCGAAATGCGAGAAAGTCTTGCGTACGTGGCCGCGATAGACTTCTGTCGCATCGTAGCCCGGACGGCCAAGGTAGGCGCGATCGGCGAGGTCGATCTCGGCGACCGCTCTCAACTGCAGCGGCGCGGCATAGTTCGGCTCGCCGCATTGCTTTGTCCTCAGCCGAACGGTCGGGAAGCTCTCACTGAGAATGCCGTCCGGTCGGCCTTTATTTGACAGCCGGTTGAGCGTCGTCAACATTGCCGCTGGAGCCTTCATCGACCGCTTTTGCGACGCATCAGAACTGTCAGGAATGGGAGCCTTGCCATGACGCAATTCGATAAAATCGCCTTGAGCCGGCGCGGCGCCCTCAAGCGCGGCTTGGCGGCGGTGGCCGCCTCAGGCGGGTTCTTCGGCCTGACGCGCGCCGCCCTCGCCGACGATACGCTGGCCGAGGTCAAGAAGCGCGGCGAACTCACGACCGCGACCGAAATGCAGTTCCCGCCGTTCGACATCTCCGACAACGGGACCTACAAGGGCCTCGACCGCGACCTGATCGACGCTGTCGGCAAGGAGATGGGGGTCAAGGTCTCCTATCTCGACCTGCCGTGGACCAGTGTTCTGCCGGGGCTCGAGGCGAAGAAGTTTGACCTTGTCATCGCGCCGGTCACGATCACCAAGGAGCGCATGAAGCGCTACGCCTTCTCGGTGCCGATCGCCGACGCGACCGCGGCCCTGATGAAACGCGCCAACGACACAAGCATCATGAAGCCCGAGGACATCGCCGGCAAGACGGTCGGCGGCCAAAAGGGCACTTCGCAGGTCGAGCAGCTCAAGGCGTTCGCCGCCAAGCTGCCGAAGCCGGTGGAAGTGAAGGAATATGTCGACAACAATCAATCCTACGCCGATCTCGCCGCCGGGCGCATCGACGCCTCGGTCAATTCGCTGCCCAATCTCGCCTATGTCGCCCAGCAGCGCCCCGACACGTTCGCGGTGGTGACCCCGCCGTTCGGCCAGCCGACCTATTTTTCCTGGGTCGCCCGGCTCGACGACAAGACGCTGATGGACGCGATCAACGCAGCGATCGTCAAAGTCGAGACCGACGGGTCGATGGCGAAGATGCAGAAGACCTGGTTCGGACAGACGATGGACCTGCCGAAGACGGTCCCCGAGCCGGCGATCTGACCGCGCCATCTTAACGAGCCCGGGGTTCGTCGATTGGATCGCTGACGCAGCACTGACTGGCCTGGCTGGATGGATCGCTTCGTCGCTACGCTCCTCGCAATGACGCTCGTGGACGATGAAGCGCGTCATTGCGAGCGAAGCGAAGCAATCCATCCCACGCCATGAAGCCCGAGGTCATTCTCCACTCGTTTGGCTATCTCGCGCAAGCCGCGACGACGACGGTGGCCGTTTCTTTCGCCGGCATTGTTTTTGGATTCCTGATCGGCGCCGCCGTTTGCGCCGCCCGAGTGTCGCGGCGCGGCTGGGTCAAGCGCCTGGGGGCGGCTTATGTCAGCGTGTTCCGCGGCGTGCCCCTGCTCGTGCAGCTGCTTTTCATCTACTATTTTCTGGCCAAGTACGGGATCGACGTGCCGGCGATCGTCGCCGCCGTCGGCGGGCTTGCGCTCTCTTCGGCCGCCTTTCAGTCGGAAATCCTGCGCGGCGCGCTCAACGCCGTTCCGCCTGGGCAGAGCGAAGCGGCGACGGCGCTCGGTTTCGCCGGCCTCGACGTCTGGCGGCGGATCCTCATGCCCCAGGCGCTCAGGATCTCGGTCCCCCCGCTCATCAATGAATTCATTCTCCTGCTCAAGGCGTCGTCGCTGGTCTCGGTGGTGGGCATTGCGGAACTGACTCGCGTCAGCATGAACATCGCCTCGCAGACCTACCGCCCCTTCGAGGCCTATGTCGGCGGGGGTCTCTTCTATCTCGCGATCAACCTCACCCTCGCGGCGCTGGGCGGGCTTGCCGAGCGGCGGCTCATGGCGACGAGCGGGCGATGAACCCTGACGTGCTCTGGCGCTATGCGCCCTCGCTCATCAGCGGGTTTGGCGTCACTATCCTGTGTTGGAGCGCTGGCAGCGCGCTCGGCCTCGTACTTGGATTTGCGATCGCGCTCGTAAACCGCCTCAGAATTCCGCCGGTAAACTGGTTGCTCAGGGTATTCGTCGAGGTCTTCCGGGGCACCCCGTTCCTGATGCAGCTTTTCCTGCTTTACTCCGGCGGCCCGTCGTTCGGCCTGAGACTGACCGCGACGACCGCCGGCGTCGTCGGTCTCGGCCTCTATTCTTCCGCCTATTTCGCCGAGATCTTCCGCGCCGGCTTCGCCTCCGTGCCCGCCGGGCAGATTGAGGCGGCGACCAGCGTCGGCATGGCGCCGTTCGATACGCTGATGCGGGTCACGCTGCCCGGGGCGCTGATCGCCACCGTCCCCTCAATCGTCAACATGCTGATCGTGCTGTCGAAGGAGACGGTGGTGCTGTCGATCATCACGGTCCCCGAACTCATGTATCAGGTGCAGACGATGGCGGCCGAAACGTTCACCGCCTTCGACGCCATCTTCGCCATGGCTGCCTTCTACTGGCTCCTGGTCGAGACGGTGTCGCGCCTGGGCGCCCGGCTTGAAGCGCGCACGACCGCCTTTCTCGCCGCCGAGGGGACGAGCGCGTGAGCGCGCCGATGATCGCGCTCGCCGGCGTCGGCAAAAGTTTCGGCGCCCTTCAGGTGCTCCGCGGCGTCGATCTCGCGGTCAACCGCTCGGAAGTCGTATGCCTGATCGGGCCCAGCGGATCGGGCAAGAGCACGCTTCTGAGGTGCGTGAACTTCCTGGAGCCTTACGACGCGGGCGAAGTGCGCATCGACGGCCGGCTGATCGGCTACGAGGATGCGGCCGACGGGACCCGCCGGCCGATGAGCGGGCGCAAGCTTCGCGAGATGCGGCGCGAGATCGGCATGGTGTTCCAGCACTTCAACCTTTGGCCGCACATGACCGCGCTCCGCAACGTCGCCGAGCCGCTGAGACGCGTGCGGGGCTTGAGCGCGCGCGAGGCGGCCGAGCGCGCGACGGCGATGCTGACCCGCGTCGGCCTCGCCGCCAAGGCAGACGCCTACCCCTCGCGTCTCTCGGGCGGCCAGCAGCAGCGGGTCGCCATCGCCCGCGCGCTGGCGATGCAGCCGAGGCTCATGCTGTTCGACGAACCGACTTCGGCGCTCGACCCGGAACTCGTCGGCGAGGTTTTGGAAGTGATGAAGAGCCTCGCCGCCGAAGGCATGACGATGCTGATCGTCACCCACGAGATGGGCTTCGCGGCCCATGTCGCCGACCGCATCGCCTTCATCGACGAGGGCCGCATCGTCGACGTCGGTCCGCCGTCCCATGTCTTTCACAACAGCCCGGAGCCGCGGGTGCGGAAGTTCCTGCAGACCTACCACGACCGCAACGCGTTCTGAGGCAAACGACTTCGCCCGCGAAGGCAATGGCTTCGCTGGCAAAGCGCAAGCCATTGAAATCATTGAGCACGAAATCTCTTCTTTTCGCCAGACCCAGCGTTTTCAAGCGCTTAAGCGCCGTTTCGTTTCACCGAATTCTTTGCTCCAGATCTTCCTTCTCCAAGGAGAAGGCAATGTTCCGCCCAACACACGCATCGTAGCCTGAGATTCCGGAAAACGGAAGGATTTGTTCGGATTTCTTGATGGTCCGCCATCCGCCTCTCCTGGCGCTCCGGACCTCTTAAATGGAACAGACATCGCACGTGCGGCGTTGCCGTCCCAAGTCAAGGTTCCCGCGAATGCTCGATTCCGAAATTCAAATTTCCGTCGACATCGTTCTGCCGGCGCCGCCGGGCTTGCGCTACGTTTGCGACGAGAAGCCGGCAATCCGGCGCAGGCGCGCAGGCAAGGGCTTCATTTACCTGGACGCGAAGGGCAGGCGGATCACGACCCCCGACGCGCTTCAGCGTATACGCTCGCTCGTTATCCCGCCGGCATGGACTGACGTCTGGATCTGCGCGTCGGCCGACGGGCACATTCAGGCGACCGGCCGCGACGCCAAACGGCGCAAGCAATACAAGTATCACGCCGAATATCGCGAGGCCCGGGAACAATCGAAATACGAGCACCTCTTCGACTTCGCCGCAGCGCTGCCGACGATTCGGACGAAAGTCGCTGAACATATGAGCCTGCGCGGCCTGCCGCGCGAGAAGGTTCTGGCGACGGTCGTGCACCTCCTGGAGATGACGCTGATCCGAGTCGGCAACGACGAATATGCGCGAAACAATCAGAGCTATGGGCTCACTACTCTCAAAAGCAAGCATGTGGCGGTCGAAGGCTCCGAGGTTCGTTTCCACTTCACGGGCAAGAGCGGCAAGCAATGGTCGCTTGCGATGCGCGACCGGCGCGTAGCGCGCATTATTCGGGCGTGCCAAGAACTGCCCGGACAGGACCTGCTGCAATATTTCGATGAGGGGAAAGAGTTGCGCGCGGTCTCGTCCGGCGACGTCAACGCTTATCTGAAGGAGATCGCCGGACGCGACGTCACCGCGAAGGATTTTCGCACCTGGGCCGGAACAGTGCTTATGGCCCGGTTTCTGGGAAGCTCGGGTCCATTCGAGAGCGCGAGTCAGGCCAAGCGGACGATGAGCGCTGCGGTGAGGCAGGTCGCCGCGGCTTTGGGAAACACGCCAGCCGTCTGCCGCAAGTCTTACATCCATCCAGCCGTCCCTAATGCCTTTCTCGCCGGGCTCGTCCTCAAGGCCGTACAGATCGGAGACGAGTTGACGGGACTAACGGCCGAAGAAGCCGCCGTGCTGTCGCTCTTGAAAGCCGAATAGTTTGCTCTTCGTCGGACGCTTGGGTTTCTGGTCAGCGCTCGGCGCCAGGATTTCTTGCGGGGTTTGGCGGCGGCCGGTCGAGCGCGTCGTCGTTGATGGCGTGGCGGGCGGCGAAAGGACATGAGCGATGAAAGCGGCGGTGGTGCTGGGGGCAGGGCGGGCGCCAGTCTATGCGGATTTCGCCGAGCCGGAGCCGGCCGCGGGAGAAGCACGCATTGCGGTGACCGCAGCCGCCGTCAGCCAGGTGACGAAAAGCCGGGCGTCAGGCCAGCACTATAGCTCGTCGGGCCATTTTCCCTTTGTGGTCGGCATCGACGGGGTGGGGAAGCTCGATGACGGCTCCCGCGTCTATTTCCTGCTTCCGCGCGCGCCCTACGGCAGCATGGCGGAAAGAGCAGTGGCGCCGCGGGCGCGCTGCTTGCCTCTTCCCGACGATCTCGATGACGTGACCGCCGCAGCGATCGCCAATCCCGGCATGTCGTCGTGGGCGGCCTATGCCGAACGCGCCAAACTCAAGCCCGGCGAAACTGTGCTGGTCAACGGCGCGGCGGGGACGGCGGGCCGGCTCGCCGTACAGATCGCCAGGCATCTGGGCGCAGCGAAGGTCATTGCGACCGCCCGCAACGCGGACGCGCTCAAGTCAGTCGCGGCCCTCGGGGCCGATGTGACCATCCCGCTCGTCGACGATGAGGCGGCGTTGGAGGAAAGCTTCAGGCAGGAGTTCGCGCAAGGGGTTGACGTCGTGATCGACTACTTGTGGGGAAAGAGCGCCGAGCGCCTGCTGATCGCCGGGGCCAAGGCTGGGAAAGACGCGGTCTCGATCCGGTTCGTCCAGGTCGGGGCGGTCAGCGGGCCGGACATCACGCTGCCGAGCGCCGTGCTGCGCTCCTCGGCGATCGTACTGATGGGAAGCGGCATCGGCAGCATCCCGGTTGACGGTTTCGTCAAGGCGATCGACGGGCTGCTCCGGGCGACCGCGCCCGCCGGCTTCAAGATCGCGACGACTCCGGTTCCGCTGTCGGACGTCGAACAGGCGTGGCCGCGCGACGACAGCGCCAGGCGCACCGTCTTTACCGTGGGAGCGCCAGCGTAGCCGCGTTCCCGCCGAACCTATCGAGCATCCAAACTTGGCAGATCGAGGCCCTTCTCGCGCGCGCATTCCACCGCTGCCTCGTAGCCCGCGTCGGCGTGGCGCATGACGCCGGTCGCCGGATCGTTCCAGAGCACCCGCTCGATCCGCCGCGCCGCCTCCGGCGTGCCGTCGCAGACGACGACCATGCCTGCGTGTTGCGAGAACCCCATCCCGACGCCGCCTCCGTGATGGATCGACACCCAGGTCGCGCCTGAGGCGCAGTTGAGCAGCGCGTTGAGGAGCGGCCAGTCGGAGACCGCGTCGGAGCCGTCCTGCATCGCTTCGGTCTCGCGATTGGGCGAAGCGACCGAGCCGGAATCGAGATGATCGCGGCCGATGACGACCGGCGCCTTGAGTTCGCCCGACGCCACCATTTCATTGAACGCGAGGCCGAGACGGTGCCGGTCGCCCAGGCCCACCCAGCAGATACGCGCCGGCAGGCCCTGAAACTTGATCCGCGCCCGCGCCATGTCGAGCCAGTGGTGAAGGTGCGGGTTGCCCGGCATCAGCTCCTTGACCTTGGCGTCGGTCCGATAGATGTCCTCCGGATCGCCCGACAACGCCGCCCAGCGGAACGGTCCGACCCCGCGGCAGAAGAGCGGCCGGATATAGGCCGGGACGAAGCCCGGGAAATCGAACGCGTCCTTGACGCCCTCCTCGAGCGCCATCTGGCGGATGTTGTTGCCATAGTCGACGGTTGGAACCCCGGCATGGGCGTAAGCGAGCATCGCCCGCACATGTTCGGCCATCGACGCCTTGGCGGCGCGCGCAACCCCCTTCGGATCGCTCGAGCGCCGCTCCTCCCACTCGGCGAGCGTCCACCCCCTCGGCAGGTAGCCATTGACGGGATCGTGCGCCGAGGTCTGGTCGGTGACGATGTCAGGCTTGACGCCTCGGCGTACGAGCTCGGGCATCACTTCGTCCGCATTGCCCAGCAACGCGACCGAAACGGCCTTCTTCTCCTTGGTCGCCCTTTCGATGATTGCGAGCGCCTCGTCGAGGTCCTTGGCCTGAACGTCGACGTAACCGGTGCGTAGGCGAAATTCGATGCTGGAAGGACGGCACTCGACGGCAAGCAGCGAAGCGCCGGCCATCGAGGCGGCGAGCGGCTGCGCGCCGCCCATGCCCCCAAGGCCGGCGGTGAGAATCCATCGCCCCCGAAGGTCGCCGCCGTAATGCCTGCGACCCATCTCGACGAAGGTCTCGTAAGTGCCCTGCACGATGCCCTGCGAGCCGATATAGATCCACGAGCCCGCGGTCATCTGCCCGTACATCATCAGGCCCTTGCGATCGAGCTCGTTGAAGCAGTCCCAGGTCGCCCAGTGCGGGACAAGATTGGAGTTGGCGATCAGGACGCGAGGCGCGTCGGTATGGGTGCGAAATACGCCGACGGGCTTCCCGGACTGGACGAGCAGGGTCTCGTCGTCATTAAGCCGGCGCAACGTCGCGACAATGCGGTCGAACGCCGGCCAGTCGCGCGCCGCCCGCCCGATGCCGCCATAGACGACGAGCTCGCCCGGCCGTTCGGCGACGTCGGGATCGAGATTGTTCATCAGCATGCGCAACGGCGCTTCGGTGAGCCAGCTCCGGGCGCTCAAGCTCGTTCCGCGGGGGCTGCGAATGACTCGCATATTGTCGATGCGGGTTGGCGCGGTCATGGGCTTTGCCTCTCTCGGTGTCGGCTACGACCTTTCGTCGGTGATCCAGGCGAGGATCGCTTCCAGAACGCGTTTGAGCGTGGCGCGCGTTTTTGCCGCGCGCGCTTCGTCGATGGGAGCTGGCCAGTTTTCGGCGGACGGTCGTTCGGGCTCCTGCATGTAGGCGCGGCAGGCGAGCTCGAGCTGCAAGGCCTCGACGCCCTCAACCGGCTTGCCATAAGCGCGGGTGATCCAACCGCCCTTGAACCGCCCATCGATAACCACGCTTTCGTTCGACGCCCTGAGCGCCGCCCCGACTGCCTGGCGAAGTCCGGGCTCGCAGCTTGCTCCAGAATTGGTCCCGAGATTGAACATCGGCAACTCGCCCTCGAAAAGCCGGGGGATGCGCGAGCGAATCGAATGGGCGTCGAACAGCGCGACGCGCCTGAACGTCTGGCGCAAGCGAGCGATCTCGGCGCTCAGCGCCGCGTGATAGGGATCGAAGTAGAGGCGGCGGCGTTCGGCGATCTCTGCTGCGTCCGGCGCTTGCCGCTCCCGATAGAGCGGCTCGCCGTCGAAGGTCGTGGTCGGGCACAAGTCGGTCGTCGCCTGCCCGGGGTAAAGCGATGCCCCGCTTGGGTCGCGATTGACGTCGATGATCGAGCGCGAAAGCTTCGTGCGCACGACCGTCGCGCCAAGCGGCTCGACAAAATCGTAGAGCGCGTCGAGCCGCCAGTCGGCATCCTTCCGCGCCAGCCACGGGTCGACGAATGCCGGCTCGAAGCCGGCGAGGTCGACGCCGGCATGGGGAATGCTGACCACGAGCGGATTCTCTCCCCGCCTCACGATGAGCCAGTCGGGAGGCTCGGCCGTCATCGCGCGAGCCCGTCGAGGCCAGGCAGGACCGCCTCGTCGACGGCGTCGATGACGGCGCCGTCGCGGACCAGGCGCGTCGCTGCGACAATGTCCGGATGAAAAAACCGGTCGTCCTCGAGCCGCGGAACCTCGCGGCGCAGGCGCGCCCGCAGCGTTTCGAGCGCCGCGCTCGAAACGAGTGGCGCGTGAAAATCGCAGGCTTGGGCGGCTGCGAGGAGTTCGATCCCGACGATCGACAATGCGTTCTCGGCCATCGGCGCAAGACGCCTCGCGCCGTGCGCCGCCATCGAGACGTGATCCTCCTGATTGGCCGAGGTCGGGATCGAATCGACGCTCGCCGGATAGGCTCGGCTCTTGTTCTCGGCGACCAGCGCCGCCGCGGTGACCTGAGCGATCATGAACCCGGAGTTGAGCCCGGGCTTGGGCGTGAGGAACGCCGGCAACCCGGAGAGGGCCGGATCGACCAGAAGCGCGATTCTCCGCTCGGCGAGCGAGCCGATCTCGCAGATCGTGAGCGCGATCATGTCGGCAGCGAAGGCGACCGGTTCGGCGTGAAAATTGCCCCCCGACAAAGCTTCGTCGGTATCGGCGAAGATCAGCGGATTGTCGGACACCGCGTTGGCTTCCGCAGCCAGCGTGGTTGCGGCGCCGCGCAGGAGATCGAGACAAGCGCCCATCACCTGCGGTTGGCAGCGCAGGCAATAGGGGTCCTGGATTCGTTCGTCGCCGGCGAGATGCGAAGCGCGAATGGCGCTTCCCGCGAGCAGGGCGCGCAACGCCGCGGCGACCTCGATCTGGCCTTTGTGGCGCCTCAGCGCATGGATGCGCGGGTCGAATGGCGTGTCCGATCCACGCGCGCCATCGGTTGACAACGCTCCCGTCGCCAAAGCGGAGCGGAACAGCGTCTCGGCCTCAAACAGGCCGATCAGGGCGTTTGCGGTCGAGAACTGAGCGCCGTTGAGCAGCGCCAGCCCTTCCTTGGGCTGAAGCTCAACCGGCTCGAGGCCAGCCTCGGCGAGCGCAGCGTCGGCAGGCGTGATCCGGCCTCCGATGGAGGCGTCGCCGACGCCAATCATCGCCGCCGCCATATGCGCGAGCGGAGCCAGATCCCCCGACGCGCCAACCGACCCTTGGGCCGGGACGACCGGAGTTAGCCCGCGGGACAGCATCGCCTCGATGAGGCCAAGCGTGCGCGGCTGGACGCCCGAGGCGCCCTGGGAAAGGCTGCCGAGCTTCAGCGCCATCATGAGCCGTGTCGTCGGGACCGAGGCGGGTTCGCCAACTCCCGCCGCGTGCGACAGGACGATGTTGCGCTGAAGTTGAGCCAGATCGGCCGCGTCGATGCGCACGCCCGCAAGTTTGCCGAACCCGGTGTTGATTCCGTAGACGGGCTCGCCCCGCGCCACAATCCGCTCGACCGCCGCGGCGCTCGCCGTTACGCCGGCATGATGGGAGGGGTCGATGGCGAGTGGCGCGCCGCGCCAGATCGCCCGCCAATCGGCGAGCGACGCCTCACCGGCGCGGATGACGATGGTCATTGTCCCCTCCAGACGCGCGCGTGGAGCGGATTGAAGCCCAGCCTATAAACGAGCTCAGCCGGACGTTCGATGTCCCATATCGCGAGATCGGCCCATTTGCCGGCTTCGAGGGTTCCTGTCTCGGCTGCAAGGCCGAGCGCGCCCGCCGCGTTGCGGGTGGCGCCGGCCAGGCATTCGTCAACGGTGAGCCCGAACAGCGTCGCCGCCATGTTGAGAGCGAGCAGAAGCGAGGTCAGCGGCGAAGTGCCGGGATTCGAATCGGTGGCGACCGCCATGGGCAGGCGATGCTTTCGCATGAGGTCGACCGGAGGCGCCTGCCGCTCGCGCAGCACATAGAAGGCGCCGGGAAGAAGGACCGCGGCGACGCCGGCCTTCGCCATCGCCGCGACGCCTTCTTCGTCCGCAAATTCGAGATGATCGGCCGACAGCGCGCCGAACTTGGCCGCGAGCGACGCGCCGCCCGAGTTCGACAATTGATCGGCGTGCAGCTTGACCGGAAGCCCGGCCCGGCGCGCGGCGGCGAACACGCGGGCGATCTCGTCCCGGGTGAACGCAATCCGCTCGCAGAACCCGTCGACCGCGTCGATCAGGCCTTCGCCCGCCAGCGCCGGAATCATTTCGTCCGCGACCTTGGCGACATAGGCGGCGCGGTCGCCGGCGAATTCGGGCGGAAGCGCGTGGGCGCCGAGGAACGTCGCCCGGACCGTGACCGGACGCTCATCAGCGAGTCGGCGCGCGACGGTGAGCGATTTGCGCTCAGTGGCGAGGTCGAGTCCGTAGCCGGATTTCACCTCTATGGTCCCGACTCCCTCAGCGATCAGGGCATCGAGGCGCCGACGCGCCGTTTGCAGGAGCTCGTCTTCGCTCGCCATGCGGGTCGCGCGCACGGTCGAAAGGATTCCTCCGCCCTGCCGCGCGATCTCTTCGTACGTGGCGCCTGCAAGCCTGAGCTCAAATTCCTGCGCCCGGTCGCCGCCGTAGACGACATGGGTATGGCAATCGATCAGCGCTGGAGTGATCCATCTGGCCTCGCAGTCGAACGCGGGGGCGCCATTGCGCCAGGCGGACGGAAGCTCCTCCTGCGGACCAGCGAAAACGATGCGCCCATCTCGCACGGCGATCGCGCCGGCCTCGATGACCCCAAGCCCCGGCCGCCGCGGCGCGAGGGTCGCAAGACGGGCGTTGAGCCAAACCGCATCTGGACGGCTGCTGTCGAATGGGTGAACCATGGCGCTCAGCGGCTTCCCGCCGCACGTCATTCATGCATAGACCTAATGGTCCCAAAGGCAAGCGGCGCCCACGTGATGCAGATTTCAGGAAGCGGAGCCGATCCTTGACTGTTCTTCACGCCGCAAGGGCGCTGACCCCCGAGGGCTGGAAGTCCCACGTTCGAATCACGATCGAGGAGGGCAGGATAGGCGCCGTCGAGATTGGCGCCGACGCCGGGGAGGGCGACGAGCATCACGCGATCATGGCGCCGGCCGCCGCGAACCTGCATAGCCATGCCTTCCAGCGGGCCATGGCGGGTCTGGCGGAAGTTCGCGGCCGGGAGATCGACACGTTCTGGACCTGGCGCGAAACCATGTACCGCTTCGCGCTTCAGATGTCGCCCGACGACGTCGAGGCGGTCGCCGCGCAGCTCTATGTGGAAATGCTGGAGACGGGTTTCGCCTCGGTTGCCGAATTCCACTACCTCCACCATGCACCCGATGGTTCGCCCTATGAGTCGCGTGCGGAAATGGCCGGGCGCATCCTGTCCGCGGCCCGGCGGACCGGGATCGGGATGACGCTGCTTCCGGTATTCTACGCCCATTCGACGTTCGGCGGGGCGCCGCCGGCGCCGGAGCAGAGACGGTTCGTCAATGACGTTGCGTCATTCGCGCGTCTCGTCGAAGACTGCCGCCAGATGGTCGAGGGCGAACGAGACGAGGCGATCGGCATTGCGCCCCATAGCCTTCGGGCGGTCGGCCCGGACGAACTTTCCGAACTGATATCCCTGGCCGGGGACGGTCCCATCCACATCCATGCCGCCGAGCAGGTAAAGGAAGTCGAGGATTGCGTCGCCTGGTCCGGCGCCCGGCCGGTGCGGTGGCTCATCGACCATGCAGGCGTCGACGAAAAGTGGTGCCTCGTGCACGCGACCCACATGGATGAGGTAGAAACGCGGGACCTCGCGCGCTCCCGGGCGGTCGCCGGCCTTTGTCCGGTGACCGAGGCCAATCTCGGCGACGGCATCTTCAATGCGGCGGAATATCTTCGCGCCGGCGGGCGCTACGGCATTGGCGGCGACTCCAATGTTAGCATTGGGGTCGCTGGGGAGCTGCGTCAGCTCGAATATTCGCAGAGGTTGCGCGAACGGGCGCGCAATGTCTGCGCCCCGGCGGGAGGATCCACGGGCCGCGCGATGCTCGAGGCGATCTGGTCCGGCGGCGCCCAGGCGTTGAGGCGCCCCTGCGGCCGCCTGGCGCCTGGGGCGTCAGCCGATATTCTGACCTTTCGCGCGGGCCATCCGACGCTCGCCGGCAAGTCGGACGATGAGATCCTCGATGCGTGGATCTTCTCGGTGGGGAGCGGGCTGGTGGATTGTGTCTGGAGCGGCGGCCTCAAGGTTGTCGTCGACGGTCGCCACGTGTTCAGGGACCAGATCGCGGCGCGATTCGCGACGACAATGCGAGAACTGAGCGAGCTGCCGACGGACCCGCTCTGACTTGCCCCCTCACCGCCGTCCGCCGAGTTCGTCGATGTGGACGAGCAAATCGGCTGGGTCCTCGTATACGCGGAAGGCCGTCGCCTCTTGGAGTTCGTTCGCGCCGTAGCCGCCGCACAGGAGCCCGACGCCTAGCGCGCGGCAGCGCGCGGCCGCCAGCATGTCCCAGATGCTGTCTCCGATCACGACGGCGGTCTCGATCGGCGCGTTCAGTCGCGCTGCGGCGGCGAGAAACAGGTCAGGATCGGGCTTCGCGTATTTGACCTGATCGCGGGTCACGACCGGCGTCCTAGCGGGATCGACGCCGAGCGCGTCGAGGTTCACCGCCGCCGTCTCCATTCGCCCGCTGGTGGCGATCGCCCACTGCAGGCCGGCGTTGGTGAGCCAGGCCAAGAGTTCGCGCGCGCCCGGCAACGGCCGGATATGGTCCGACATCCGCCGATAGGCCTCGGCGTGTTTGCGCCGTAGGCGCTCGAGGCGGTCCTCGCTCATCTCAACGCCGGTTTCCCGTTTGAGCTGGTTGGTGAACAGGCCTCCGCTCATCCCGATCTTGCGATGGATGCGCCAGACGGAGAGATCGATGCCCTCGCTGTCGAGAGCCTCTTTCCACGCCAGCACGTGCTGATAGACGCTATCCACGAGCGTGCCGTCGAGATCGAACAGAAACGCGGGCTCGATGCGCATCGGCCATGCCTCCTTGGGCAGGGTGGCTTCCGGCAGGGGAGACGGACGAGGCGGCGATGGCGCCAGTCCGCGCCTCGCTTGTCAATCACGATTTGCGGGGTGCGGGCGTCGCGTCGTCAAACATGCGCCGTCAGAACGGAGCCGCGCTTGACGGTACGTAACTTGCTGGCTCCGATAAAGGTTACTCTTAAGATGTCCTTTGAGAAATTGGTCATTCGTGCCAGTTTTTCCATCGATAGCTTTTGAAAGGTCCGCGTTCATGGATGCCAGCAGTCAGATCGGCGCGATCCTCAGCGATTTAGTTGACGCCGTGATTCACCCGTCCGCAACCAGCCTGCCCATGGGATTTCTCGTCCTTGTGCTGGCGGTCCTGACGGTCGCGGCGCTGCCGGAAGGCGCGCGGGAAAGGATGCGGCTGGCCGGCCTGACCGCGGTCGGGCTCATTGTCAGTCTCTCATTGTCGTGGCCGGTGAATTGGGCCGCCATCTTGCGTTGAGCGGCCTGGCAGCCAGACAGCTTGGGCGGCCCTCGGGCGGCCGTCTGATTTTGCAACGCCCCAGTGCGCTCGTCGCGGATCAGTTGCTCAATAGCGGGGCTGGACAGCGACTGGGTAGCCCTCGCCAATACAACGGACTCCGAGGCGATGAAGGACCGCGTCGCTTTTCGCCGACGGATGGGAAGTCCCTGTCAGGTTGCTTCTGAAATCGTCCATAGGTTCGCACGCGGAATATGGCAGCTCGACCTTGGCGTAGGGCGCACGTGGTGGGACGGCGCAGCCGGCCAGGCAGGGCAGCACAACCGCCGCCGCACGGATGATCCGCATTGAGGCATTCCTCGATCAGCCCGCCCGCTTCGCAAGTGCTTCGCCAGGCGGCAATCCGACCGATCGGGTTCTAAGCCGTCAGGCTGGCCTGAACCTGACGCCTTCGAGGCCCCAGGTTATTTCGGCGCAGCGGATGTCCTCGACGCTCCTCGTCGTCAATTCGGCCTCAAGCCAGTGTTTCGTCTTAGAAAAAGACCCTCCAGCGCGGCCGAGAGGGCGATTTGAAGCGCGGCCTGGACAAGCGGTCGGATTTCAGGTCCGCCTGGAACCCGATCGATGACGTCTTCCAGTTTTCTTTCGACCTCGTCGGAGAATCTCGCCGCTCCATTCGCGATTTGGGCTTGCGCGACATCGACGAATTCTCGCCGCTTAATTTCAGCGCGGTTGCGGAGAACCCTTGTCGCGCTCTCGACAAGAGACGTCGACGTTTCTCTCAATGGTGACGTAAGAGTTGCAACGCCGTCGACTTTGCGCCTGCGAAGCGCCGCCAACGTCCAAAGCGCGACGCCCAGGCCGATGATTGCCGTCGGAACCGGGTGACGCTTGCTCGCGAAGTCAAACGCTCCACCCCACGAAAGATCGGCGATTCCTGCCCGCGTCGCCGTTTCCGAGACGAGGTTCGACGGCTTTAGACTGAATCGTAATTCCTCAACGGTGGCGCCGATCCGGGCGCGCAACCGATTAGCCTCTGCTTCGTAGTCGCTTGAAGTCGGAGCGTTCAAACTCACCTTAGAACTCCCCCAACAGGGATGAAATCTGTGAAATGCTTTTCCTCGGCGCGAGTCGCGACGGCTTCAATCGGTTTGCGCCCCAGCGCAGGGCCACCACGCCGATCGCAAGAAGCGCCAACCCGACCATCAGGAATGAAAGGTCAAGCGGCGCCCCGAGGCGCATCAGAGAAAAGCTGACCGCAACAAAAAACAGGACGGCGCCAACCGGAAGAAGAACCAGCCCGACCAGAACCGCAGTGAGGCTGGATGAAATCGTACTGCCCCGCTCGCGCAGCTCTGCCTGCGCAAGCGCGAACTCGACTGCGAGCAGCTGTCGTACCTCGCGCGAGAGGTTCTGAAGCAGGTCGAGCGTTGGCGGCATCGCCTAGCTCATCTTCCCTATGAGAAGGCCGATCAACCCTGCGACCGCGACCGCGCCCCAGGGATTTTTCTTGATCCGTGACTCCACATCGCCCTCTACTGCGGCGAATTTGTCCTGCGCCATGGCCGCAGACTGCGATAAACTGTCGCCAGCCGCTCCCATCGCGCCGATCACTTGGTCCCGGCCGGCGATGACCTGCTTTTGGGTCAGGTCCGCAACCGTTTGGGTTAATTTCGAAATTTGGTCGCTCAGAGCGGAAAAATCCAACGCCGAAACAGCCTCGACACCATCGCTGACGGCCTCCTTGGCGTTGCCTAACGACGAGCGCGCCTTGCCCATCGCATCGTCATAGCTCCCCTGAGCCGCAGTAGCCTTGTCGTGCATTGCCTGACCAAGCATCTTTTCGCCCTGGCCCGTCGCGGAACGAAGCGTCCCTTCCACATTGTCTCTGTTCATTTTGTGCATCCCTTAAAGCCGAAAGCCTGACTACTCGGATAAACATGTGAAGCGAAAATTTGTTCCACTGTACGAAAATCGGCGCGCGAGCCGGCCGGACCAGACGCGGCGGGACTTAGCGTTGCCGCAGCCGACCCGCGTGGTGCGGAATGGTTGGACGCCCTGTCGTGACGTCACAAGAGGAAAGCAAGCGCGGCTTCGCACGCCTCTTCCCTCTTCAGAAGAAAGAGACTGTCGGCGCGGGTTCGGCCGAGGTTGACTGCAGCGACCGGCTTTCGGGCCTTGGACGCCCACTCGACGAAGCGGAAGCCCGAATAGACCATGAGGGAGGAGCCGACGATCAGCATGGCGTCGGCTTCCTCCAAGCGCCGTGAGGCCGCGTCCACCCGGTCGCGAGGAACGTTCTCGCCGAAAAACACCACATCCGGCTTGAGCACGCCGCCGCAGCGCCCGCAGGACGGAACTGCAAATGACGAGAAGTCGGCCTCTTCGAGGTCCGCGTCGCCGTCAGGCGCTTCGGCCGCGTCGAGATCGAGCCAGCCGGGATTGAGCCGGCCGATTTCGTCCTGCAGCTCTTCGCGCGGCGATCTCTGCCCGCAATCCATGCAGCGGACAAGATCGATGCGACCGTGGAGGTCGATCACCCGGGCGCTGCCAGCCGCCTGATGCAGCCGGTCGACGTTCTGCGTGAGAACGAGCTCGATTTTGCCCTTCGTCTCGAGCCGGGCCAAAGCGCGATGGGCGCCGTTCGGCTGCGCCCGGCGAATGCGCTGCCAACCTACGAGGCTGCGCGCCCAGTAGCGCCGGCGGGTTTTTTCCTCGCCCATAAAAGCCTGGAAGGTCACTGGCTGCGCGCGCTTCCATTGACCGTCGGCGTCGCGATAGTCGGGAATCCCTGAGCCGGTGCTGCACCCGGCCCCGGTCAGGACGAAGAGACGCTGATGCCGGTCGATGAACTCCTCGAGACTTCCGCATTCGGTCATGAGACCAGGCTACCGTCGCAAAGCTGATCCCGCCACCCGGTCGTTCCGCAGACTATCGCGTTCGCCTTGCCGGACCCGATGCGGACGGCTACGCTGGCCTAAAAATGGGCCGCAGGGCGCGCTGCGGCAAAAAGGGAGGATGAGCGGAATGGGCCGACGGCGGTTGCGCGCGGTGGGTTTTGCCGTTGCGATTGGCGTGTTTGGCGGGCTCGCAGCGCGGGCAGACAGCGCGCGCCATTTTAGCTTTGCTTACGACCAGCCCCATTCGACGGGCTACGGCATCGCCGCCGACATCTTCAACAACAAGCTGATGGAAGTGAGCCAGGGGTCGATGGCGGTCGACCAGTTTCCCGGCGCGCAACTGGGGCAGGAGCCCCAGATGCTGCAGAAGATCCGTACGGGCGACATCGACTTCATGATCAGCTCGACCGCCAACGCGGCGACCGTCGCCCCGGAATCGGGCGTCCTGTCGATCCACTACCTCTTCCGCTCGGAAGACCAGTTGATCAAGGCGATCGCCGATCCTCGGGTCGTCGCGGCGGTGCGGGAGATGTTCGACGCAACCGTTAAGGACGGCCATGTACTGGCGCTCGCCACGCTTGGCCTTCGCGATCTCTACGGCAAGCGCCCGGTCGCGTCGGTTGACGACCTCAAAGGCTACAAAGTGCGCGTTCAGGCGACTCCGACCGAGGATACGTTGTTTCCCGCCTACGGCGCGCAGACCGTCCACATGCCGTTCGGCAGCGTCTACACATCGCTTCAGACCGGCGTCGTCGACTTTGCCGAGAATGGCGTCAACGTTTACGACAGCAACAAGCACTATGAAGTCGCGCCGGTGCTGTCGATGACAGAGCACGAAGCCAACAACAGCGTCCTCTGGGTCAGCGACAAGCTGTGGGCTTCGCTATCCGACGAACAGAAAGGCTGGGTGCAGGCCGCCGCGGCGGAGGTCGGCGCGAAGCAGCCGGCCCAGGCGATCGCGCTCGAGCACAAGTCGCTGGCCAAGCTGCAAAAACTCGGCGTCAAGGTCGTCGCCGCCGTCGACAAGGCAAGCTTCGTCAAGGTCGCGGAACCGTTGCAGGACAAGCTCGCCAAAAGCCTCGGCCCGCACGCCGAAAAGATCCTGCAGGTCTGCCGCTCGATCGAATAGGCGATGGACGAGCGCGCCGACCTCGTCCTCGCCGCCGATCGCCACCTGAAGTGGCGCGCGCTGGACGGGCTGGAGCGCGCGCTGATGTGGCTCTGCGGCGTCTGCCTCGTCGGCTTCACCTCGACGACGCTGCTCGACGTCCTGGCAAGGGTGGCCGGCCATCCTCTGCTGTGGCCGCAGGAAGTGACCTCCGCTTTTTTCATCTACGGCGTGTTCATCGGCACGTCTGCAGCGACGCGGCGCAACGATCATCTGCAACTCCTCGCCTTGACCGAGGCGTTGAGCGGAACGACGCGCTGTGTGTTCGAGGTCGTCAATCGCGCCGTGGTCATGGGAGTCGGCCTATTCTTCGTCGTTTACGGCTGGCAGAACTTTCTGACCGGCTTCGGGAGTTTTCGCATGCCGTCAATGCTCCCGATTGCCTATCTCTACGCGCCGATTCCGCTGTGTGGAGCATTGGTGGCGCTGTTCAGTCTCGAACAGATCGTCAACGGCCTGCGCCACGGCTTCGCGTCCCCGCCCCCGAATGGCGCCTCCTGAGCCGATGCCGAACAGCGCCATCCTTCTGATCATGACTCTGCTCTTCCTGGCGCTTGGCTATCTCGGCGTCCCGGTGGCGTTTTCGCTGATGGCCGGCGTCATCGTCGGCACGATGCTGACGTCAATCTCGTTGCAGTCGATCGTCGGGCAGGCGTTCAACGGCGTCGACTCGGAAGCCTTGATGGCGATCCCCTTTTTCCTTCTGGTTGGCGAACTGATGACGTCGGCGAACGTGGTCGTACGCATCGCCGAACTGTCGCAAGCGCTGGTCGGCCACCTGCGCGGCGGGCTCGCACAAGTCACCACCGTCTTCAGCATGTTCTTTTCCGGCATGTCGGGCTCGTCGTCGGCCGACGTCGCGGTGCTGAGCCGGACGATGGCTCGCCCAATGGCGAAGGAAGGCTACTCCCCCGCCTTCGTCGCAGCTCTGATCGCCGCCGCCTCGACCATCGCCAATCTGGTGCCGCCGAGCATCATGGCGGTCGTCTATGGCGCGGTCGGCAACGTCTCGATCGCCGGGCTGTTTCTGGCCGGCATTCTGCCCGGCGTGATGGTCGGCGTCGGCCTAATGCTGTTCTGCTATTTTTTTGGGCCGGTCGGGTTTCGCCGGCCGCGATCGAGTTTCGGCAATCTCGTGGGCGCTGCCCAAGCGGCGGCGCTGCCCGCGCTGATCCCGGTGATCCTGCTTGGCGGCATCATGACCGGCTGGTTCACGCCGACCGAGGCTGGCGTCGTCGCCGTCGCGTATATTCTTATTATCGTGATCCCGGCCTTGAATCCGCGCCATATGCGCTTGGTGTGGCGCGACTTCGTGCAAGCCGGACTGATCTACTCACTGCCGCTGATCACCATCGCAGCGGCGTCCGCGTTCGGCTGGCTCCTGGCCTATCTGCGCGGCCCGATCGTCGTCTCGGCATGGATCGGCGATGTCGCGGGCGGCGATCCGCGCGTCATCATGTTTCTCCTGGTGGCGGTTTTCACCGTGGTCGGCGACTTCATCGAACCGATCCCGGCGATCATCATCTTCATGCCGGTCGTCAATCAGCTCACCGACCAAGCGTCGATCAATAGCGTGCACATGGGCATCGTGCTCATCATCACGCTGGCCTTCGGTTTGATCACGCCGCCGTACGGACTGTCGCTTCTGATGGCGTCGAAGTTCGTCGGCGTCCGTTTCTCCGCTGCCCTGCGGGCGTCGCTGCCGATTTACGTGATCTTCTTCGTGACGATCGCCTTCGCGATCTTTTTCCCCAGCGCCGTACTTTGGTTGCCGAAGACGCTGTTTCCGGAGTCGATCGGGTGCTTCAAGGCGCCGGACGGGGCGAGATACATCTGCCCGTGAGAGCCTGACGTCTACTCGAACCGGTAAAGCGCCGCCGGGTTGTCGACCAGGATGCGATTGCGAACCGCCTCGTCGGGCGCCCAGTCGGTCATAAGGTCGAACAAAACCGCGTCGTCGGGCTTCGCGTCCGCTTTTTCGGTCGGGTGCGGCCAGTCGCTGCCCCAGACCATTCGCTCCGGCGCGGCGCTGACGTAGGCCCTGGCGACCTTGCTGGCGTCGCCGTAGCCGGGCGGGCCGCTCTTCGAAACCTGGTAGGCGCTGGAAAGCTTGACCCACGTCCGCCCGCGCTCGACGAGCTTCAGCACGAATGCGAAAGCAGGATGATCGATTCCCGCCGGCTCGGGAATACGGCCCATATGGTCGAAGACGATTGGGGAGGGCAGCCGTTGCAGAAGTTCCCCCGCTTCAATGATTTGGTCACCGAGCAATTGAATCTGGACATGCCACCCGAGGTCGCTGACCCGCTTCGACAACGGCTCGAGCATGTCGATCGTGGGCCCGCCGTCGATCACGAGATTGAAGCGGATGCCGCGAATTCCCAGGCCGTCCAGGCGTCTCAGTTCGGCGTCGGTTACGCTCGCGTCGACCACCGCGACTCCGCGGGCGGTCGCGCCTAATTCGGCGATCGCGTCCAAGGTGCAGGAATTATCCGTGCCGTAGGTCGACGGCGTAACCACGACGGTGCGAGTCGTGCCAATCCGCTTCTGCAACAGGCGGTAGGCCGCGGCGGTCGCATCCGGCGGCCTGAGCTTGGCGTTCTGCGCGACCGGAAACCGGCTATCGTAAATGTGCATGTGGCAATCGCAGGCGTTCGGCGGCGCCTCGAGTTTCGGCAATTCGATGCCGGACGACCATGGGGCGGCCTGCTGCGTCTGCCCCTGGGAAGCGCCGAACCCGCCAGCAGCCATGACCGTTGCTCCCATCGCTCTCAGCAAGGCTCGTCGGGCGATGTTGTCGCTCATATTGTTTCCTCCCGGAAGCGTTGCGGGCCGCTGATCGGATCATGGTGAGCCGGCCGCGGTGCGCCGCAACGGCTTGGCGCCGGGGTAGCGCTTAATCTTAACTAGGCGCGGGGCTGCGGGTCGAGACTAAAGCTCTTTCGTGCGAGGCCGCCGCGACGACCTGCGCCACGTCGGCCCTTAACAGTGGCAACAACTCGAATTCAAACCATGGATTGCGCTTGAGCCACGCGTTGTTCCGCCACGAAGGATGAGGCATGGGCATAAGGCGCGGACGGCCGCTTGCGTCATAGACATCCCGCCACCCGGCGACGGTTTTGGTCAACCCCCCAGCCACGAGGGCCCGGTCGAGGTGCCACGCTTGCGCGTATTGGCCGACGAGCAGAACAAGCTCGAGATTGGGCAGGCGCGCGAACAAACGTTCGCGCCAAGTTTCCGCGCATTCCCGGCGAGGCGGCAAGTCGCCGCCTTTGACGTTGAGGCCCGGGAAGCAGAATCCCATCGCCACGATCGCGACCGTCGCGGGATCGTAGAATATCTCCTCGTCGATCCCGAGCCATTGGCGGAGACGGACGCCGGACGGGTCGGTGTAGGGGCGTCCAGAGGCGTGAACCCGCACGCCCGGCGCTTGGCCGGCGATGCAGAGGCGCGCTTCGTTCGAGACCTGGAAGACGGGTCGAGGCTCGTGGGGCAGAGGAGCGCCGTATCGGGGTGCATCGCGACAGAGCCGGCAAGCCCGAACCTCTTCGGCGATCGCGTCAAGCGCATCCATGAAGCCCAGATACCTACGCGGCCGAACCTGATCAAGCGCTGGAAAGCGAGGCTTGTTCCTGCAAACGGTGATTGGACGAACCCGCTTGGGTGATAGCGTAAGGCGCTGTGGCGGAGTACCATCGTAGTATTGACAGTGAAAGCGATCCGGCGTGAACTTCGGGCGAAGAGGACGTGCGCTGGGCCGAGCAGCGCGGCGGGGGCGCGGGGATGATGCCGAAGGTACCCTCTCAGCGGCTGTTTCTGGCGCTTGGCGCCATTTGCCTTGGCCATGTGCCTCGGCGGCTGCGACTGGGCGGTGCTCAATCCGAAAGGCCCGGTCGGCGACGGCAATGCGACGCTTCTCGTCGATTCGGTCGCCATCATGCTCGTCATCGTGGTCCCGACCATCATCGCCACCCTCGGCATCGCCTGGTGGTTCCGGTCGTCCAACCAGAGGGCGTTCTATCTACCGGATTGGGAATATTCCGGCCAGCTGGAATTGATCGTCTGGGCGATTCCGCTGCTTACCATCATGCTGCTCGGCGGAGTGACCTGGATCGGCGCGCATGATCTCGATCCGGCGAAGCCGCTCGTCTCGAAGGAAGATCCGCTCAACATCCAGGTCGTGTCGCTCGACTGGAAATGGCTGTTCATCTACCCCGACGAGCACGTTGCGAGCGTCAACCGCGTCGTCATCCCGGCGGGGACGCCGATCCGTTTTTCGCTGACCTCGGGAAGCGTTATGACCGCCTTCTTCGTCCCCCAGCTCGGCAGCATGATCTACACCATGAATCGGATGAGGACGCAGCTCTACCTCTCGGCCGATAATCCGGGCGTCTTTCGCGGCCTTGCGACTCAGATAAGCGGCGACGGGTTCGCCGACATGCACTTCGAGGTCGAGGCGAAGTCGCCCCAGGACTTCTACGCCTGGCTCGGCCAGGTGCGCGGCGGTGGACCGGCGTTGACGCCGGAAAGTTATATCGAGCTGTCAAAGCAGAGCGTCGTGCCTGAGCCGTTCACCTTCCAAACCGCGTCGGATGGGTTGTTCGAGAAGATACTCGATCAGACGCTGCCCCCCGGACCGGGTCCGGTCACCGAGGCCGACCCCGGGCCGATGGTGGCGACCACTTCTCAGCTGTGCGTTGGGAGGCGGAATTAGCATGCTTGGAAAACTGAACTGGGACGCCCTTCCCCTCGGCCAGCCGATCCCTTTGGCTGCGGGCGCCTTCGTTGTTCTAGTGCTCGTGGGCGGGGTCGCCTTCATCACACTCAAGGGGTGGGTTCCCTATCTGTGGAGCGAATGGATCACCAGCGTCGATCACAAGCGGATCGGGGTCATGTACGTCACGCTCGCGGCGGTGATGCTGCTGCGCGGTTTCACCGACGCCATCATGATGCGCTCGCAGCAGGCGCTGGCCTTCCAGTCCCAGGGCTACTTGCCGCCGGAGCATTACAACCAGATCTTCTCCGCCCATGGCACGATCATGATCTTCTTCGTCGCCATGCCGTTCGTGATCGGGCTCATGAATATCGTCGTGCCGCTGCAACTCGGCGTGCGCGACGTTGCCTTCCCCACCCTTAATTCCGTCAGTTTCTGGCTGACTGCGACCGGCGCGCTCCTCGTAAACCTTTCGCTGGTTGTTGGCGTGTTTACACGGACCGGCTGGCTGCCTTTTCCGCCGCTGTCGGAGCTCGCCTACTCGCCCGACGTCGGGGTCGACTACTACTTGTGGGGAGTGCAGATCTCCGGTGTCGGGACTCTGATGACCGGCGTCAATTTCGTCACCACCATCCTCAAAATTCACGCCCCCGGCATGACCTATATGCGGATGCCGATCTTCACCTGGACGGCGCTCGCCTCCAATCTTCTGATCGTCGCCGCGTTCCCGGTCCTGACCGCGACGCTGGCGATGCTGACGCTCGATCGCTACCTCGGCTTCCATTTCTTCACCAATGAAGCCGGCGGCAACGTGATGATGTTCATGAACCTCATCTGGATTTGGGGCCATCCGGAGGTTTACATCCTTATACTTCCTGCGTTCGGCGTATACTCCGAGGTGGTGGCGACGTTCTCTCGCAAGACGCTGTTCGGCTACCGCTCGATGGTCATGGCGACCATGGCGATTTGCGTCATCGCGTACATGGTCTGGCTGCACCACTTCTTCACAATGGGCGCGGGCCCCAACGTCAATGCGATCTTCGGCATTGCGTCCATGATCATCGCGGTGCCGACGGGGGTGAAAATATTCAACTGGATGTTCACCATGTTCGGCGGCAGGGTCCACTACGCCTCGCCGATGCTGTGGTCGATCGGCTTCATGGTCACCTTCGTCATCGGCGGTCTGACCGGCGTCCTAGTCGCGGTGGTGCCGGCCGATTTCATGCTGCACAACAGCCTATTCCAGGTCGCTCATTTTCATAACGTCATCATCGGCGGCGTGCTGTTCGGCGCGTTCGCCGGATATACCTTCTGGTTCCCCAAAGCGTTCGGCTTCCGGCTCCATGAGGGCTGGGGCAAAGCCGCGTTCTGGTGCTGGTTCATCGGCTTTTATCTCGCGTTCATGCCTCTATATGTCACGGGCCTGATGGGCATGACCCGGCGGATGCAGCACTACGACGTGCCCGAATGGCATCCCTGGATGTTGGTCGCGGCTTTGGGCGCCGCAGTCGTTCTCGCCGGCATCGCGTGTCAGATCATCCAACTGGTTGTGAGCATCCGCCATCGTGACGAGTTGCGCGACCTGACCGGCGACCCATGGATGGGCCGGTCGCTCGAATGGTCGACGTCGTCGCCGCCGCCGGTGTTCAACTTCGCCGTCCTGCCTCATGTCGAGAGCCTGGATGATTATTGGCGCAAAGAGCATGCGGCTGATCGGCCGGCGCAGCCATCCGCCGAACCCCAATACGCGTCCATCCACATGCCGCGAAACAGCGCGACCGGATTCGTTTGCGCCTTCTTCGCCACTTTCGCCGGCTTCGGCATGATCTGGCAGATCTGGTGGCTCGTCATCGTCGCCATGATCGGCGCCTTCGCCACCTTCGTCGTCTTCGCCTGGCGCGACCGGACCGAATACGAAATCCCGGCCGATGAAGTCGCCCGCATTGATCGCGCCAACCGTCTCGCGCGGAGCCAGGCGCGCGCAACGCTGCAGGCTGCAGAATGACCGCCTTCGAGGCTGGCGCCGGCTATGGCGGACGGAACCACGGCGGCGGCCCCACCGCGATCCTCGGCGGCGGGTCGGAGCCGCTGGTCTCTCACGCCGACGGCAGTCTGGCCTCTAGGCGCATCATCGTCGGCTACGGCTTCTGGATCTTTCTCCTCTCCGACATCATCATGTTCTCGGCGTTCTTCGCCACCTATGCGGTGCTGTCGGGAGAGACTGCAGGCGGCCCGAGCGGGAAGGATCTCTTCAACCTCACCAACGTCGCGATCGAGACCGCCTGCCTTCTGCTCTCGAGCTTCACCTGCGGCATTGCCACGATCGGCGCGAGGGCCCACCAGGCGCTGATGTACTACGGCGGAATGGCTCTGACGTTCGTGCTCGGGGCGGCGTTCCTGTTCATCGAAATCCACGAGTTCGTCGGCATGATCGAACAGGGCGCCGGGCCGAGCCGCAGCGCCTTTCTGTCAGCCTTTTTCACCCTCGTTGGCTGCCATGGCGTCCACGTGACTCTCGGCCTCATGTGGCTGCTCACCATGGTGGCCCAGGTGTTCGCCAAGGGCTATCGGGCCGACATTCTCCGGCGCGTCCTCTGCTTCGGCCTCTTCTGGCACACGCTCGACATCATCTGGGTCGCGATCTTTACCGTGGTCTATCTGTTGGGAGCAGGCTGATGAGCCAATCCGACCTCGAGACGGTTCTCGATCACGGCGACGCCGCGCCGGGCGACGAGCCGGCCGGCCGCCACGAGGTGGTGGAAGGCCTTCTGGGCTACCTGGTCGGCCTTTTCCTTGCCGCGTTCATCACCGTCGTCGCATTCTTCATCGCCGGGACCAACATGGTTTGGGGGCCCAGCATTCCGCTTGCGCTGGTGGTGCTGGCGATCGCCCAGATCGGCGTTCACCTCGTCTTCTTCATCCACATCACGACCGGGCCCGACAACGCCAACAACGTACTCGCGCTCGCCTTCGGCGTGCTGATCGTCATGTTGATCATCGTTGGGTCGCTCTGGATCATGAGCAACCTCCACGAAAACATGACGCCGATGATGCAGATGGGGTAGGGGGGCGCGTCGCCCTCGGCGCCGCACCAGCGCGTTTTGCTTGGATCGAGCCGGTCTTGCTCCTTCGTCAGCGGTCCCGGGCGTCAGCCCGTTCTTCGGTTGGGTTTCCTTGGCTCGTGGCCGTTTCGCTCCCAAGACCCCCGCTCATGTGGATTGGGATTGTCTTGTATTTCCTCGGCCCTGGTCCGAAGCGAGGCTTTTCAACGGGTTGCGCGGCGCGATAGGGACGCTTCTTTTCGCGCGTGAGGAGACGCCGGAACGGTGCTCGCGCCCGTCTTCACCTCTGATTTTCGTCAAGATATTGTTGTCCGAAACGCATTCTTTCGGCCCCCGCAAACCAAAGCACAAAATGCTGGAACCGTCGGGGAAGCTTTTTTCCGCTCCGAAGGCTTTCCACCACTTTTGATAACTTTTTGGTAGCCTCGATGGCTTAGCTTGTCGTAAGGAAACCAGCCGGCATTCCGTAACTGAAAATAAGCCTATGTCGCAAAGCGTACTAAGTCTACATGGAGGACTTTCAACAAAGCCTCGAGGGACTTCCCTCCTTGAGACGTATGAAAACTGTCTTCCGAATTTCGATAGCCTCGACGAAGAACAGCATCTGAAGTTTGTAAAAGCGATTCGCCTGATTTCCGATCAATTCAAGATCTCAGAAATCCGGTTCGAAAACGAGACTTTGGCTCGCGTGCAGCCAATGATCGATCGCCTCGGGCAGCTCTATACTCAATATCTAAACAGGAATACGATCGTCGCATCGGCGATATTCATCGCCATGGCTCATCTTGAATCGTACTTCATCGACCACCCTGACGCCAAGCTCGTTCACAACCTGACAGGCCTGCACATTCATTCGCCAATTCAATGGCTCGAACGGGGAGAGAACGGCGGGGCCCTGGAGGGGGCCTGATTGGGCACCGTTAACGCCAGGACGACTCGCACGGTATTTTTGACCGGTCGAGGCGATCCTTGTACTTCACCGCGATTTCTTTGACCTCCTCCATCAAGTTATCCGACAGGGTCGTCAGAACAAGGCCAAGGGAAAGCAAGCTCTCGTTGGTACCGCTTAATTCATTGAAGTCAGCTTCGTTGCGAGGATTGGGCACCGAGCGCCATTTAACTCCGGTCATTTCAGAGATTCGCTTCGCAAGATCGATCACGCGATGGGTTTCTGTCATCTGATTGAAGATACTCACCCGCCGGCGATTGTCGCGCGGACGGCTGATCGCCAACTCGACGCAGCGAACCGTATCTCGGATGTTGATAAAGGCCCGCGTCTGCCCGCCTGATCCGTGTACTGTCAACGGATAGCCGATCGCCGCCTCGACCAGAAAGCGGTTCAAGACCGTGCCGTAATCGCCGCAATAGCGAAGCGGTTGATGAGTTCGGGCGCTAGTCGCGTTTCTTTGGTCTGCGTTCCCCAGACGATCCCCTGATGGAGATCCGTTATCTGGATCCCGTAGTTCTTGTTGTAGTAGTGGAAAAACAGCGCGTCCTGGGTCTTCGTCATGTGGTAGATGCTTCCCGGGTCGGCCGGGTAGAGAATTTCAATTTCTTGTGGGCCATTGTCGGTTTTGACAACGACCGGAAGATAGCCTTCCGGAACCCGCGCGCCCGCGGTTCCGTAGCCGTAAACCCCCATCGTTCCCAGGTGCACAATGTGGGTTTCGTGACACCCCGCATCTACGACGGCGCACAGCAAGTCGTGGGTCCCATTGAGATTATTTCGCACGGTATAGCGCATTTCGTGCGGACTTTTAATCGAGTAGGGAGCCGCGCGCTGTTCGGCGAAATGGACGATCGCGGTCGGCCGCTCATCTCTCAAGAGCTCGACCAGCTCGGCATAATCCGTGCCTAGCAGCCCGTTGACGAAGTCTGGAAGTGCTGATTCCCTGCGCTTGTGGCGCTTCGGCAGGGTTCGGCGATGGCGATGGGGCGGTCGGAGGGGGTTCAGGGCGACCTGATGGCGACGTGGGCGGAGATGCCGCGCTCGCCGGGACACGCGTTCTACGACCGGCTGCAGGAACTGCTTCGGGGGGCGGGGTTCGACGCGTTCGTGGAAGGGGTGTGCAGGCGCTACTACGCGCCGAGGATGGGCGCGCCGTCGCTGCCGCCGGGGCGGTACTTCCGCATGCACATGATCGGCTATTTCGAGGGGATCGACAGCGAGCGCGGCATTGCGTGGCGTTGCGCGGACTCGTTCTCGCTGCGCGATTTCCTGCGGCTGTCGAACCGCGACAAGGCGCCCGATCATTCGTGGCTGTCGCGCACGCGCTCGCGTCTGCCGCACGAGGCGCATGAGAAAGTGTTCGGTTTCGTGTTGAGGCTGGTCGCCGAGCACGGCCTGGTGAAGGGCGAGCGGATCGGCGTCGACGGCTCGACGATGGAGGCCAACGCCGCGCTGCGCACGATCGTGCGGCGCGACAACGGCGAGAGCTATCGCGAGATGCTGACGCGGATGGCGAAAGAGAGCGGGATCGACACGCCGAGCGCCGAGGACCTGGCGCGCTTCGACCGCAAGCGCAAGGGCAAGACGCTGTCGAACGCGGATTGGAAGAGCCCGACCGACCCCGAGGCGAAGATCGCCAGGATGAAGGACGGGACGACGCATCTGGCCTACAAACCGGAGCACACGGTCGATCTCGACACCGGCGTCGTGGTGGCGTCGTCGATCCATTCGGCCGACGAAGGCGACACCACCACGCTTTCTCCGACCCTCGAGGCGGCGGCCTGCAATCTCGCCGAGGTCGGCCTCGCGCCGAGCGAGGACGAGCCCTGCGTCCTCGTGGCCGACAAGGGCTATCATGCGCGCGACCAGTTGAGGGCGCTCGACGGCGGCGTCTGGAAGACGCGCGTCGCCGAGCCCGAGCCGGCCAATGGCTATCTTCGCTGGCATGGCGACGAGGCGGCCCGGAAAGCCGTCTACGCCAACCGGGTGCGGCTGAAATCGGGGATCGGGCGTGAGACGATGCGCCGACGCGGCGAACTGGTCGAGCGCAGCTTCGCCCATGTCCTCGATCGCGGCGGGATGCGCCGGGCGTGGCTGCGCGGCCGCGAGAACATCCACAAACGCTATCTGATCCATGTCGCAGGCTTCAATCTCGGCGTGCTGATGCGCGCCCTGCACGGCCAGGGAACGCCACGACAAGCCGCGGAGGCCGCATACGCCTTCATTTTCGTCCTGCGAACCGACGCCGCTCTGGCCTTCGGCCTGATCGCCGTCGTCAATGGCGAATTCGCAGCGCTCGTCGTCATCGCCGCCGCGCCGACCTCAAGCTGAAAACCGGGACTTCGTCACCGGGCTGCTAGAGGGCGCACCCGAAGTCGTCCTCACTTTTTATTGGATCCTGGTCGTATTCTTGCTGGTGAGGATACTCATTACACGCGATGTCGCGAGCACGCCCAAACTGGCGAATTTTCCCCTGATCTTTCTTTATCCTATCTACGTCGTGTGGCTGGAGCTGCCGAACGTCTATGCCGAGTGGAGCGAGCTCTTTCGCATTGGGGCGAAGCACCCTTACGTGCCGGACCACATCTGGGAGGAGATACCCTGGTGGTGAGGTCAGCCCTTCACGAGCACGCACCCACAGGGCGGCCGAAGCGGCATTTGTCTGCGGCCGTCTTTTTGGTCGCCATAGTCGCCTTGCCAATCAACGTGAGGTCCCGTTCCTCGATTGTTGGCGGCTCTGCCGGGCGGTCGTCGCCTGCTCCTTGGGCGGAAAACCAAGGCTACGATCCCGCGGCCGCCTCTTTCGGCTCCCTGCTGTCATTCGGGGCCATGAGCGTCATTGCGCCGGCGATTTTCGGCGACTTTCAGTCTCCAGGCGCCGTCTCTCTTACTCCGCTGTGGAGTGGGACCATGCAGCAGGGCGCCGGGCTCGACGCGGCGGTTTCGACAATGCTGAATGGGGTCGTGCAGCAGGACCTTCTGCCGACCGGCGGCGCTTTGATCGCGGAGGAGTTCGGCATTGCCTCAAGTTTGGACTCTGGCGCCGGCGCCGCGACGCCATCGGCGACCAGCCGCGACATAAACGTCGACGTTCCGACGGTGACTGGAGACATAAGCGATTCGACGATCGAAACTCGCGGAGCCAAGTCGATTTGCGGCGAGGATGAGGTTGCGGACACGCTCCAGGCCGGCAGCGGTTACTGGAATGACCCGCGAACGGGTCTGGTGGAAGCCAGATTGGCGACCGCCCAATTCCCGCGGGGCGCTGTCGCCGGACCCGTCACGGTCGCCAATCCCTTGGGTGGCCTTGGACCTAGCGGCGATCGGTCCAATCTAGTTTCGCTAGGCCCGGCCGGGGGCTGGTGCCGACCCGGTCGAGAATTGTTCTGGCTCAGCAGCCCGCTCGAGGACGACCTGCTCTGGATTGCATGCTCGACTGCCCTCGGCGCGGTCCTGGTCGCCTTGCTGAGCCGAGGCGCGCGGCTGCCAGCGATCTGAATGAAGAGCCATTGGTCAAATTCGCGACGACCGCCGGGCTAGGCCCTGACCGGGAGCGCGATGTCGGCGACAATAGGGCGCGTATGGGATCGATATCCAATCTTTGGCGCGTCTTCAGCTTGACGTTGATTTTCATGCTTGACGCATCTCTACAACCCGCCGACGCTGGAGAGACCAAAGCTCTCCGCTGGCTATTCGCCGGTCGTGGAGCCGTCGCGATTGCATCGGACGCCATCACCTCCGGACTCCTGGAAGGCGCTCGACCCTTCGTTATGAGCGGGCGCCGCCTCAAAGAGGTTCCCTCGGGCTGGCAAGCAATTCCCCTCCGCTCCTTCAAGAACTTCGATGAAATCCGCAACGCCGTCGAGACGGACGCGCTGGGCCCCGATGTGCGGGGCGTCCTTTATGACTATGAAAAGTGGCGGTTTACTCCGGCCGAGGAACAAAGAAGTCCGGCCAGATACCTAAAGCAGGCTGCCGATCTCATTCATGCCAAAGGCCTTTTGTTTTTGACCTCGCTCGCGATCGATCTTGTCCCGATTCTGGCGCCGGAAAGTGACCGAAGACGCCAGGACGAAACGTATCTGCGATTGGGTCTTGCCGCCGACGCGGCGCGCTATGCCGATGTCTTCGACATCCAGTCGCAACGGTTCGAACGCGACACCGAGCGCTTTGCGATTTTTGTCCGCGAAGCCGCGGCGCAAGCCCGTCAGGCAAATCCCAAAGTCATGGTGCTTGCCGGCATCAGCACCCAGCCGAGCGGGCAGCAGGTCACTGCTGACGATATTCTGCGCGCTATCGCCGCACCCGCGATTTGGTGAACGGCTACTGGTTCAACATTCCCGAACCGTCTGAAACTCCCCGGCCGTCACCGAATTTCGGCCGGACATCGCTTTGGACGTTCTCCATCGGCTTGCCGGAAGATGAGGGCTAGCACTACTTTGACAGAATAGGAGTTTGTTAACCACGCCCAGGCGAGGATTCGCGCTCTGATTTGGGAGCGCGGGGCATGGCGGATTGGCGGGACGAGCTTGCGCGGTGGCTGGGGCCGTTTGTGGAACGGTTCGGTCACAAGGCGAGGCGGAGGATGTGTCCGCTGTATGTGGCGGGGCTGATCGGGCCGGGCGATCGCAAGAGCGTCAGCCCGATGGCCGAGCGGGTCGCGCCGGGCGATTACGACCGGCTGCACCATTTCGTGTCGGACGGGGTCTGGGACGAAGCTCCGCTGGAGCGTGAGCTTGCGCTCCAGGCCGACAAGCTGGTCGGCGGCGCGGGCGCCTTCCTCGTCATCGACGACACGACGTTGCCGAAGAAGGGGGCGCATTCGGTCGGGGTCGCGCCGCAATACGCGTCGGCCTTGGGCAAGACTGCGAATTGTCAAACCTTGGTGTCGCTGACGCTGGCGCGCGTCGAGGTCCCGGTGATGGTGGGTCTGCGACTGTTCCTGCCGGAGACCTGGACCGGCGACGAAGCTCGGCTCGAGCGCGCCGGCGTGCCCGCCCAATATCGCTCGGCGCGGGCCAAGTCGGAGATTGCGCTTGCCGAACTCGATCGCCTGATCGCCGCCGGCGTTCGCTTCGGGACAGTCCTTGCCGACGCAGGGTACGGCATGGGCGCCGAGTTCCGTCAGGCGTTGAGCGCACGCGGGCTTGCCTGGGCGGTCGGCATCCCCCGTCATCAGAAGGTCTACCCACGCGACGTCGAACTCGTCTTCCCCGTCGCCCCACGCGGCCGCCCGCGCAAACGGCATGTGCCCAATGTCCTCTCCCTCAGCGCTCAAGACATGCTCACCCAAGCGAAATGGCGCATGCTCGCTTGGCGCAAAGGAACCAAGGGACCCTTGAAAGCCCGCTTCGCTGCTGTCCGCGTGCGCGTCGCCGACGGGCAGCCGCAACGGATCGGCGACAAGGGCATGCAGCATATGCCGGGCGACGAAGTTTGGCTCGTCGGCGAGCGGCGCGCGTCCGGCGAGCAGAAGTACTATCTCGCCAACCTGCCGGCGGAAGCCGGCCTCAAGACGTTGGCCGCGACGATCAAGGCGCGCTGGGTCTGCGAGCAGGCTCACCAGCAGCTCAAGGAAGAACTCGGCCTTGACCACTTCGAAGGCCGCTCATGGCGAGGTCTTCATCGCCATGCGCTGATGGCCATGATCGCCTACGCCTTCCTCCAGCATCTTCGCCTCGCCGCCGCGAGCGGGGAAAAAAAGAGTCTCGGCCGGCCCGCCTCAACCGACGCTGCCAGCCATCCGAAAAGCCGTCGTCGCCGCCCTGGCCCGCGCTCCGCCCTACCGATGCCCACACTGCCGCAGGCAAGTCCGCACACCGCTCAATTGAAACTGCCAAAGTAGTGCTAGCCGGGGCCGAAAACCTTGTCCAACCCGAACTTCATGCCAAGCGTATTGATGAGCGGCAGCGCCCAGAGGTAGGTCTGCGTCGCACGCTGGAACAGAAGCTCATCGCAGGAGCTTGGCCGTTTCCGGCGTCGGCCGATTTTCCGAGAACGGAACATCTGCGAGCGCGCCGAAACGCGGATTCTGCGCCTGTCCCATTTGTTCCTCTATCGCGTCCTGTGGCAGGGAGCGACTGGACGACGGGAAGGTCTTCGCCTTCGCCGGGCGTACAGGCTTTGTCGAAACACGTCTCGGCGGCATAGGCCATTAGGCATTATTACTCATGATGGCGCTGCTCGTCTTTTCGCCGCAGTTAGCCAGTTTGGGGGCACAATGGTTCTGCCGAGCATCGATCCGCTGATCGCGGGGGGCGTCGTCCTCACGACCGCGCTCACCGACGCGATCTATGTCCAGTTCACCGCCGCCGTCGCCGCCCGGCGCCGGTTCGCCGCGGCGTCGTGGAGCAGCGCGTGGTACCTGCTCGCGGCCTTTGCGGTCATCAGCTACACGTCGAACTGGGCCTATGTTGTGTTCGCCGCGCTCGGGTCCTGGATCGGCGGGTTCCTGTCGATCACCGCGCTTAACCGCGCCGCGCAGTCCCGGCCAGGAGAGGGGCGCGGAAGCCCGCACGGGCACGGCCCGACTTAGGCGCGCTTCTCGGCCGGCTAAAAATTCTCACGCAAATGATTGCGTAAAACAGAAATCAATGCCATCGTTTTCTGGCATGACGAAGCGGACCGACACTCTGACCGCGAGGCGCGACTGTGGAGGGAGCCATCCCGGGACAAAAAGAAAAAGCCGGGGGGGGTCAGCGCAACCCACTGAAAAGGCTCGATTCGGACAAGGGAATCCAAGGAAATCCAGGCCTTTTCCTTTGATCTTCTTTGGCCGGGCTTTGGTGGATTTGGCTGGATTTGGCTGGATTTGGAATTCGCTTGTCTGTAATACATCTACGATATGTGCAAATGTGCTCAAGCCGCATTCGGGCCGCTCCGACGCCCTCGGCAGGCGCGCCAGCATCGCGATCAGCGCCCGGTCGCCGAGAACCGCGACGCGTTCGCGCGGGGTGAGCCAGGCGCGGGCGTCTTCGAGCGTCTGGGCGTCGTTGAGCTTCGCCGCCGCGACGGCGGTTTCGACCTCGACTTCGCCGCGCCGGGCGCCGCGACGCCTCGGCGAGGAAGGAACTCGTGAAGGACCCTGAGCTCCGGGTCGGTCGCGACCGCTTCGAGGGCGTCGTCGTCGTCCCGGCCGATCAGGGCAAGCTCCGCCGCCAGCATGTTGGCGCGGTCGACGACCGCGGGCGGCGAGGTCTCCTCGGGCGTGCGCAGGAGCCCGATGCGTCGCATGGCGAGGCCGAGCGTGAGATTGCCGCTCGCCCAGGAGAGCGGAATGGAAAGGATAAGGCCGGCGATGGTCGGCGACATCCAGACGACCAGGGAGGGCGAAATGAGCGCCGCCGCGAACAGGGTGATGACCCCGAGGAGGGCGTGCGAGCGATGGCGGCGCGCAATGCTACTGAAGGGTATCGACCCGTCGTCCCGCCTCTGCGGATTCCACCCGGTGTCCCGTCCCGAGAGGATCTGCGCCACCGACCCGGACTGGATCAGCATCATGATCGGAGCGATCGCGGCGGAGATGATGATCTCGACGAAGGTCGAGGCGATGAGGGCCGCCGCTCCGCCCGAGCCGCGGCGGGTTTTCGTGTCGATGAGAGCGAGCAGGAGGCCAAGGAACTTGGGCGCAAGCAGGATGCCGATAGTCAGCTCGAACAGCTGCAGCGCGCGCTCGTAGTCGAACCGCGGCCAGTCCGGAAAGAGGGAGAATTCCTTGGTGAAATATTCAGGCCGGATGTAGTGCGACTGCAGCACCAGCACGATGCCAACCAGCAACTGCGCCATCCATAACGGCGAGGCGAGATAGCCCATGATGCCGTGCGCCAGGTGCTGTCGGGTCGCCAGGGTGAAGCCTCGGGCGCCGATGATCCGCGCATGCTGGAGATTGCCCTGGCACCATCGCCGGTCGCGAGCCGCAAGATCGATGAGCGAGGGCGGGCTCTCTTCGTACGAGCCTCCGAGGTCGGGCAGCATGTAGACGGTGTATCCCGCTCGCCTGATCAGGGCCGCCTCGACGAAATCGTGGCTGAGTATGTGGCCGCCGAACGGCGGCTTGCCCGGCAAGTCCGGCAGTCCGCAATGGTCGGCGAACGCGCGCGTGCGGATGATCGCGTTGTGACCCCAGTAGTTGCCGTCGCGCCCCATCCACGCGCTCAAGCCGGCGCCGATCACGGGGCCCGCCATACGGGCGGCGAACTGCTGCAGCCGCGCGAACATGGTGTTGCGGTTAATGACGAGCGGCTGGCTTTGGATGATGCCGGCGTCGGGATCCGCCTCCATCGCCGCCGCCAGGCCCACGATAGCCTCGCCCGTCATTAGACTGTCTGCGTCGAGGACGACCATATGCGGATAATGCCCGCCCCAATGAGTGACGAAATCGGCGATGTTGCCCGCTTTGCGGCCCAATTCCTGCGCCGCCTCCGGTAGTAGAAGCGGGCCTGCGGCAGGCGCGCGCGAATGGCGACGAAAGCGCGCTCTTCGGCGATCCAGACGTTGGCGTCGGTGGTGTCGGACAAGAGGAAGAAGTCGAACGCGTGCGCCTGGCCAGTACGTTCGACGTCCTCGAAGATGGCCTGCATGGCGCCGAACACGCGTGAAGGCGCCTCGTTGTAGATCGGCATTACGACCGCCGTCCGTTCGCGCAAGCGCGCGGGCGGCTCGCCCCGGCCCCGATGAGCGAGAAGCCAGACAAAGCCGACGATGCCGGAGGTGAGCGAAAGCGTCACCCAGGAAAAGGTGACGACAAAGAGGACCACCATCGCCCATTCAAGCGGCGTGATCGTGCCGACCGCGACAACCTTGAACATTTCCCGGGCGCCGTATGCGGTCAAGGCCAGGGCGCCGCCGAAAGTGACGAGGCGGGTCAGAATCGGCGCGCGGGCGAGGCGCGGCGCGACCAGGGCTCGGCGATCGTGACGCGAGAACCGCTTAAACGACTGGACCGGCATGGCGAGCGGCGCGAAGCCCGGCATCGAGGAGCCGAGCGACGAGCCGGTGTCGCCCGGTCCGGCGTCCATCGGCGCGAGCGTCAGGCTGTCCACCGGTAGAGCCATGTTTCGCTCGCCGCCTGGTTGTCGACGCTGAGGGTCAGGCGCAGCTCGGAATAGGTTTCCGACCCGGGATCGAGATCGAAAACGACCCGCACCGAACGCCTGTCTTTGTTGGGAAAAAGGCGAACCGAGACGATTTTGCCCGGAGCCGCGTGAACGTCCGCGGTCGCCGCCGCGGCTTTCGCAGGGTCGGCGAACAGGTCGCCTTCCATCTCGACTGCAAACCGCTGGCGGTTGCCGACCTTGCCCCGCCGCGACGACACGCACGACGCGAGCGGAGGCCTCGAAGGCGGCGACCAGCACCAGAATTGGCGGTAGGCGACCATCAGCGTGGTCGCCGCGGCCATCCCGGCCTTGGGGCGCCACTGGGCGACGACGTTCTCGTTGGTCGCGGCTTCAGCCGGGATCTCCAGTAGGCGGAGGTCGCCCTCGCCCCAGTCGCCGATCGGTTCGATCCAAAGCGACGGCTTAAGCTCCCAATGCGTGTCGTCGTCGTAAAACGCGTCGAAGGAACGGCTGCGCTGCAAAAGTCCGAAACCGCGGGGGTTGAGGTCGGAGAAAGCCGAGATCTGCAGAGTCTCGCGGTTGGAAACCGGACGCCAGAGCCACTCGCCGGCTTCCGGTAAGAATCTGCAGTCCGGTCAATTCGTAGACGGCGGCGCGGACGTCGTCGACGAGGCGATGGTCGAGGCCGCTGAACAGGTAGGCGGCGGCCATGGCCCCGAATCCCAGCTTGTCGACCGCCGCCCGCGCGATCAGCGTCGTCTCTATGTCGATTATGGTCGCTTCGAGCGGACGCAGCGTAAACCGAAACGCGCCGGTGACGCTCGCGGAATCGAGCAGCGCATGAAGGGTTAGCGTGTTGGCGGCTGGATTCGGTTTCTCGACCCAGAACTCGCGGAACAAAGGAAATTCCTCGCCCGGCTCGTCGCCGGTTCGAATTGCAAGCCCGCGCGCAGTCACCCCGAAGGGCTGAGCGTGGGCGCGCGCGCGATAGAAATCAGCGCCCTGGAAGATGGCCACGTCTTCGAAGCCCTCGTTCGACGCCTTGAGAATGCGCAGGCCGGAAAAGCCGAGGTCGCCCAGAACCGCCGGAGGCTGAAGTTTGCCAAAGTCGAAATTGGCCGCCTCGTAGATCACCTTTGGGCGGCGCCGTTCTCGACAATGTTGATCGCGATCGGCGTCGTGTAGACGAACCCCCGATGCAGAGGCTCAAGCGAAAAGCCGAGTTTCTGGTCGCTCCAGATCGCGGTGCCCTGCACGCGTCGGATCGATGCGTATTGATCGAAGGTGAGGCCGGAAAATATGCTTGGCAGCGGCGCTTGCGCTCCTTGAACGGCTTCGAGGCCAGTTCAACCGCCATCTTCACCACAGTGTCGGCAGAGAACGGGACCGGCTGGGCCAGCGGCTCGGCGACGGCTGCCCGGCGAGCCGGACGGGCCAGCGAAGCCGAGAGCGCCCCGCCCACAGCCAGCTGCAGAATTCGCGACGTTGCCTGTCCGTCATCCAATTCTTCGTTCGTTCACCGCCGAACCGCACCGCAAAGACGGCTCGACGCGGCGTCGCTCCCAGCCAAAATGAAAAGTCAGCCCGGAGGAGAAAACCGCGCCGCAAGCCCGGCGCGTTCCGTCCTTGGCCGGTTGGTTGTATATCGTTTTTGCGGCGCAGCGAGACGCATTTGCCGGCGCGGCGAAACGGGGGCGATCGCTTGCGGCGTTGTGGCTGGAAACTGCCGTCGCCCGGAGTGATATCGCGAGCCTGACGGACCCCGCCAGCAATTCGGCCCCGCCGAGCCTGGCTTCGCGGGCCGCGCCCTTATGAGAGATGAAACGGCCCATGAGCGCCAACGCCCGCCGGTGTCTGACCATAGTGCTTGCCGCCGGAGAAGGGGTGCGCATGCGCTCCGCCCGGCCGAAGGTCCTGCACGAGCTCGCGGGCCGCTCGATGCTGGCGCATGCGCTGGCGGCGGTGCTCGAAGGCGCCGCCGGCGACGTCGTGGTGGTCGTCGCGCCTGGTGGCGACAGCGTCGCGGCCGAAGCGCTGAGGGTCGCGCCGGGGGCGAAAATCGTCGTTCAGCCGGAGCGGCGGGGCACCGCGGACGCCGTTCTCGCGGCGCGCGGACGGATCGCGCAAGGTTACGATGACATCGTCGGCGTCTACGCCGATATTCCGCTGATCAGGCCCGCAACCCTCGTGGCGCTCCGCGGCGAGCTTGCCCAGGGCGCGGATGTGGTCGCGCTGGGAGTTGAGGCCGCCGATCCGACCGGCTATGGGCGCCTGATCGAACGCGGCGGGCGCCTAATCGCGATCCGTGAGCACAAAGACGCCACCGGCGAAGAGAGGGCTTCGCGCCTGTGCAACGCCGGCCCGATCGCCTTCAGCGGGAAAGAAGCCCTGAAGCTTCTGGACGCGGTGACGCCCGACAACGCGCAGGGGAATATTACCTCACCGACATCGTCGAGATCGTCAACGCGCATGGCCTCGTCGGGCGAGCTCTGGTCGCCGATGAGAAGGAGGTAATGGGCGTCAACGACCGAACTCAACTCGCTGCCGCAGAAGCGGCGCTGCAGGAACGGCTGCGCCGCCGCGCGATGGACGAGGGCGCGACGCTTATCGCGCCCGAGACGGTGTTCATGGCGTTCGACGCCAGGATCGGCCGCGACGTCGTCATCGAACCGAACGTCGTCATCGGGCGCGAAGTCAGGATCGAGGACGGCGCGATCATCCGCGCCTTCTCGCATCTTGAGGGCGCGCGGGTGGCGGCGGGCGCGTCCGTAGGTCCGTTCGCCCGGCTGAGACCGGGGGCGGACATCGCCGCCAACGCCCGAATCGGCAACTTCGTCGAGATCAAGCAGGCGACCATCGAGGAAGGCGCCAAGGTCAATCACCTGACCTATATCGGCGATGCGCGGGTCGGGGCGCATGCAAACATCGGCGCTGGAACGATAACCTGCAACTACGACGGCTTCGACAAGCACAGGACCGACATCGGCGCCGGGGCCTTCATCGGCTCGAACTCGGCCCTCGTCGCGCCAGTCACGATCGGCGACGGCGCTTATGTCGGCTCGGGCTCGGTCATCACCGAACCGGTCGAGGCCGACGCGCTCGCGGTGGCCCGCGGCCGGCAGCAGACGAAGCCCGGTTGGGCCAAGGCGTTCCGCGACAGGCACAAGAAGGACTAACTGCTACTATCATTGGCTAGTCATGCTTGGCCCGCCCACCGCGAACGGGATGGAGGGTCGCGGGCCGGGCGGGCTGGTGAGGACGGCGTTCGCGGCAAGTTCAAACAGATAGGGTTCGAGCCGTACGATTGTCTGTCGCCGGGCTCATGGATTACATGGCGACCTGGACGGCCAAGAAGAGCGGCGTTCTCACGCCTGAAGCGGGGTCGGGCTCATACGCGGCCGAAGGAGGCGTGGCGCTGGCGCCTGT
>CAVZNQ010000018.1:0-145674 GCA_963776665.1 uncultured Alphaproteobacteria bacterium | reverse complement strand
TCGACGCGGCGACGGAGCAGGACCTGATACGCCTACTTGGCGATCATTGCGCGGCGGGAGGAACTGCTCTCGTTGCGACGCATAGCGAAGCGCTAGCGCGAACCGCCTCGCGCGTCATTCGGCTCCAGGATGGGCGGATCGTCGATGATACTGCCGATCGTCAAGGCTGAAGTCCTCGCACGCCAGTTTGGGACCGGCGACAGCAAAGTCGTCGGGCTAGAACCGGCGTCGTTTTCGATTGGACGCGGCGAGCGCGTCGCGCTGCTCGGTCCTTCTGGGAGCGGAAAGTCGACCCTGCTCAATCTCATCGCGGGACTCGACGAAGCCACGAGCGGAACCATTTCCTGGCCCGGTATCGGTTTGCGTCAGACGCTGCGTCCGCTCGCCGTTGGAATGATCCATCAATTCGCCGCCTTGATCCCAACGCTCAGCGTGGGCGAGAACGTGGCGCTACCGCTCCGGCTGGGTCACCGTACCGCAGACGACGAGGCGGTCGGCGAAGCGCTTGGAGCCCTCGATCTCGCCGGCCTCGCAGATCGACTGCCGGACGAATTGTCGGGCGGGCAGGTGCAGCAAGTCGGGATCGCGCGGGCGCTCGTTCACTGTCCCGCTCTGCTACTGGCCGACGAACCGACCGGTCAGCTCGACAGGAGGACAGGTCAGGCGACGCTTTCGATGATCCTCGACTGCGTACGGCGGCACGCAATGACATTCGTCATGGCGACGCACGATCCTGCTGTTGCAGAGCAGGTCGAAACGCTGTGGCGAATGGACCACGGTCGCTTGACCACTCGACAAAGCAGAGAAGCCGCATGATCGCGCTCTACTGGCTCAGGAGCCTGATCAGGGTGGCCCCTGGACGGACACTTGCGACCGCCGCAGGAATTGCGCTCGCTGTCGCGTTCGCCGGGACCCTAGGGATTTTTGTCATTTCGGCGTCCTACACGATGACGGCGCGAGCCGTCGCTAATATCCCGGTCGATTGGCAGGTGGAATTGGGCCCGGGAATCGACCGGGGCGCGGTGGAGACAGCGTTGGACCAGGCCGGCGTCGCAAAGTTGGTGCGATCGGTCGAGTACGCCAAGGTCGACGGCTTCACTGCGACCACCGGCGATACGCAGCAAGTAACCGGCCCCGGCCAGGCGATCGGCATCGCGCCCGATTATCTCACAGCTTTTTCCGGCCAGGTCACGCTTCTGAGCGGCAGCCTTGATGGACCGGTTTTGTACAGCCAGACGGCCGCGAACCTGCATGCGGGCGTGGGCGATGAGGTCAACGTCAATCGGCCCGGTCTTGCGCCGGTGGCGGTGCGGGTGGCCGGCGTCGCGGCGATCCCGAATATCGATTCGCTCTTTCAGGCGATTGGCGTGCCTCCCGGCCTTGCGCCGCAATCGCCGCCCGACAACATCCTGATCCTCCCGATAACGACGTGGCGCTCCTTCTTCGACGCTCAGCGGGCCGCGAAACCCGAAACCATTCGCACCCAGCTTCATGTCCTTCTGGATCGCGCCCGGCTCCCGGCTGACCCCGTCAGCGCGTTTCAGGCGGCGCGTCAGATGGCGAACAATGTGGAGGAGCGAATTGCGGGAAGCGCGGCGCTCGCAAACAATCTCGCTGCGCGGCTCGACGGCGTGCGGGACGACGCGCTCTACGCCAAGGTGTTGTTCCTGTTCCTCGGCGCCCCTGGCGTCGTGCTGGCCGCTTTGGTCACCGCTGCACATCGCCGGCGCCGGCCGCCCCCGCCGCATGCGTGAGCAGGCACTGTTGCGCATTCGCGGCGCGACGCTTCTTGAGACGCTCATGAATCCGGCTCTGGAAGCGGCGGTCATTGGACCTGCCGGCGCCGCGGCCGGACTCCTCGTCGCCTTTATCGCGTTGCGCCTGATGGGACTGAGCGTCGCCGCGCCGACTGCGCTGGGCTGGGGTGTCTTCGTTGCTGCAGTCGGCCTGGCGTTTGCGGTCGCGACGATTGTGGTTCCGGCCGCGCAGGACGCCCGCATTCTGACTGTGGCGCAGACGCGCGGCCTCGCGGAAACGACGACGCGGCCGCTGTGGGAGCGACTCTGGCTCGACATTGCGCTCCTGGCTGCGGCGGGGCTCGTCTTCTGGAGCGTGCAGGGCGCCGGCTATCAGATTGTTCTGGCGACCGAGGGCGTCGCGCAAACATCGGTCAACTACGCGTCCTTCCTGGCGCCGCTCGCGCTTTGGGCAGGGCTCGGACTTTTGTGGGTGCGTCTCTCGCGCCGCGCCCTGATTGCGGCGCGGAGGGTCCGAATTCCTGTCCTGCTTCTGACGGCCGGCGATCTCGCGCCGACGGTCGCCGCATCGCTGTCGCGTCAGGCGTCGCGCATCGCGCGCGGCGCCGGCCTGCTGGCGCTCGCCGTCGGCTTCGCCTTTTCGACCGCGGCGTTCAACGCGACCTACAGCGGACAGGCGCGGGTCGACGCCGAGCTGACCAACGGCGCCGACGTCAACGTGACGGGGACGACGTCAAGCCCCGCCGGCGCGAAGCTTGGCGAGATCGCCAAAGCGACGGGCGTCCGCGCGGCGGTCCGCATGATGCACCGCTACGCGTATGTCGGCGCCGACCTGCAGGACCTCTACGGCATCGAGCCGACCGCAATCGGGCGCGTCACCACGATGGCCAACGCGTATTTCGCCAATGGCGACGCGAAGGCCGCGCTCGCCACCCTTGCTGCGACGCCGGACGGCATCCTCGTCTCGGAAGAGACGGTCAACGACTTTCAGCTCAACCAGGGCGACAAGCTCAATCTTCGCCTGCAATCGGCGGTCGATCATCAATATCATGTCGTGCCCTTCACCTTCGTCGGCGTCGTCCGTGAATTCCCTACTGCGCCGAAGGATTCCTTCTTGGTCGCGAACGCCGTCTACGTCGCGAAAGCGACCGGAAGCGACGCGCGCGAGGTCGTGCTTGTGCGGTCGCCAGATCCCGCTGCAACTGCGCAGGATTTGAAGTCCGTCCTCGCTTCGGATCCGGCTTTGAAGGTGACGGAGCTCGGCGAAGTGCGCTCGCTGATCTCCTCGAGCCTCACTGAGGTCAGTCTGTCGGCGCTGACCAGCGTCGAGCTTGTCTTCGGACTCTTGCTGATCGGAGCTGCGGCGGGCCTCGTCGTCGGGCTCGGCTTCGCCGAGCGGCATCGCACCTTCGCCATTCTCACGGCGCTGGGCGCCTCCCCCTCGCAGCTCGGGGCGTTCCTTCAATCCGAAGCGGCGCTGGTCGCGATCGCCGGCCTCATCTTTGGCGCGGTCACCGGGCTGGCCGTTGCGTGGATGCTCGTTGCGCTCCTATCCGGGGTGTTCGATCCGCCCCCTGAGGCCGTGACTATCCCGTATGGCTACTTTGCGATCGTCGTGATCGGAGTCGCCGTCGTGGCGGCGACCGTCGTCGTCGCCTTCCAGCACGCCCATGCGCGCGTTGATCCGGCCGCGCTGAAGGCGGAGTAGAGTTATGCATGCGCGTCGCATGTGGAATCTCCTCTATCAGTTCTATGAGCACCGTCTGCGTCGACAGATCGGCGCCGGACGTCTGCCTGAACATGTCGGCCTCATTCTCGACGGCAACCGCCGCTATGCGCGTGAACAAGGATTTCCCGACCCATCTCGAGCCTACGAGATGGGCGCCCAGAAGCTCGACGACGTACTAATGTGGTGCAGCGAACTCGGCATCTCCGCTGTGACGCTCTGGGTCTGCTCGACCGAAAACCTGAAAAGATCGCGCGCCGAGGTCTCAGGGATTCTCGGAGCGGTCGAGGCAAAGATTGGAGCGCTTGCTCAGGACCCCTGGATTCACCAGCGACGCGTGCGGGTCAAAGCGGCCGGCCGCCTCAGTCTTCTCCCACCGTCCACGGTCGCCGTCATCCGCAAGGCAGAAGAGGCGACGGCTGATTACGACGCGATGGTACTGACCATCGCGGTGGCCTACGGTGGACGCGAGGAGATCGTCGACGCCGTTCGCGATCTGATCCGCGCCAAGGCCCGGGACGGGCTAGGGCTTGATGAACTCGCTGAACAAATCACCCCCGCGGCAATTGACCAATATCTCTACACGGTCGGGCTCCCAGATCCCGACCTCATCATTCGCACCAGCGGCGAGGTGCGCTTATCCGGCTTTCTGTTATGGCAAAGCGTCCATTGCGAATTCTACTTCACGGACGTCTATTGGCCGGAGTTCCGCAAAGTCGACTTCCTGCGCGCGATTCGCTCGTTCCAGCAGAGGACACGACGCTTTGGGCAGTAGGGCGGGCGACCAGATAAAGGCTCTCGAGCCGCGCTCAAAGGAGCGTCAGAAGTGATCAGCGCCACAGTCGGCAGCGAAGACCTTGAGCGTCAACTCGAGGTGGTCCGAGCGCTCGCGCCTGGAGAGATGGAAGGCGTGTTCGGTCCGGATTCGCTGACTTGGCGGATCGATCGCGAGGCGCTCACATTTCTTGGCGCCGGCCGAGCCCTTCTGCTCCAACTGGCCCACCCGTGGGTCGCGGCGGCCATCGTTCAACACTCGCGGACCCTCGCCGACCCGATCGGTCGTTTTCATCGGACCTTCGCGGTAGTCTTCACGATGGTGTTCGGCACTCTCGATCAGGCTCTGTCTGCGGCCCGAGGCCTGCATCGCCGCCATGCCACCATCCACGGTCGCCTGCCGATCACCGTGGGTCCTTTCCGCGCCGGCTCTCCGTATCAGGCCAATGATCTTCCAGCGCTGCGCTGGGTCTATGCCACCCTGATCGAGACCGCGGTGATGACGCACGACTTCGTTCTTCCGCCGCTGACGGCGGAGGAGCGGGCGCGCTACTATGCCGAAAGTCATCGGTTCGCGGCGTTATTCGGCATCCCTCGCGCTACGCTGCCTGCCGACTGGAGGGAGTTCGCCGCCTATACGGAAATGATGCGGGAGTCCGATGTCCTGGTGGTCAGTCCTGCTGCCCGCGAGATTGCCGGACAAATCTTCTCGAGGCCCGGGATCTTGTTACGCCCGCCGCAATGGTATCGCGCCGTCACGGCGTCGATGCTGCCGCCGAGGCTGAAGGAGGCCTTTGGCTTGAGCGATGTCGACCGCAGCCAATCGGAGCGCGCGCGTGCCTGGCTTCGGCGCATCTACCCTGCACTGCCGCCCAGACTGCGCCATGTCGGCCCGTATCAAGAGGCGATGGCGCGGCTGTCGGGACGGGGGTCGCCAGACCTCGCCACGCAGGCGCTCAACCGGCTCTGGATCGGACGAAACAGGCTCGCTGGATGAGTTCATCACCTAGGTCGAACGCGCGTGCTCCTTCGTCTTTGGAAAACTCAACCTAAATCTTGCCCCGCTGCCTTCACCCGGCCGGAACTCGTGCGTGGCCCTGGAGCAGCTCTGTAGTTGATTGAGCAATGGGAGGTTGAGGCCCGGTGGCCACGATTGAGGCCAAGGGACTATTGTGACACGCGGGTCGACAAAACGCATGCGAACGGCCGCTTCCCCCAACTAGAGCGAGCGGACGGCGTGGGCCGGCGAAGACTTCACGTGGACGGGCTTGAATAACCCGGTGCGGGCCAGATGCGCCAGCCCTCGAGCGTCGTTGCGATCGATCTTGTGGGTCGCCAGCGACTTGAGCGCCTGATAGGCCTGCCTGCATTCGACGCAGACAACGGGAAGGCCGAGTTGGTTCAACCCGTGGAACAGGATCGGCACCATCCGCCCGGTCTCGAATACGATCCGACGACAATTCGGCGCCTTGGCCTTCGTTGGCGACCGCTTGCGCAGTCGACTCCGTCTTGCTCTCGTAAACAACCGCCGCCTTCCCGGTCGAGAACGCAAACATGGGTCTCGTCCATCGAGATGTCGAGGCCAGCAAAATAGTCCATATCGGGTCTCCTCTTCCTTATCCTGGCCGATCGTATCGGCCTGCGTGGAAGAGCTCCCGTCCATTACCCGATGTTGAAAAAGTCGATTCTTTGACGTCGAGCGGCGACTCGACGTCAAGCTTCAGATCACGATGGTGGACGTCGAGGCGTGATCCTATTGTGCTGTCTGCTCATACTCCAGCGCCCAACGATGGCGCGAGGCGGTTCGGTTTAAATGCGACCTCTGACCGAAGCTTTTTCGCCCTATGACGGCTCGGTGTAGGCGGGCGTTGTCTTGCTCATCGACTTCCCACATCGTAACGGAATCTGGTGCCGCTGCTGATGTGCGGCCCGCCGTTGCAGGAAGTCGACTATGCAAACAATTCACGGGTTGCCGATCCCCACTTCACTGGCGGAGGCCTGCGATCCGAGACGGATGGCGCTCCTGATCTACGATATGCAGGTAGGGATCTGCCAGCAGGTTCCCTGCGGGTCTTCGATCAGCGCGGCCTGTGTGCGACTCCGCGATCGTTGCCGCGCCGCCGGTGTCCCGGTCGCCTACAGCCGGCATCTGTCGTTGCCGAGTCGTTGGATGGGCGCCTTCCAGACCCGAATGGCGATGGCCTGGCAGCGCCTCGACGACCCAGCCGCGGTGAAGCCATGGTTCCTGCGTGGCACGTCGGGCTTCGAACTCGTGCCCGAGCTCACCCCCAAGGACGACGAGTTCGTATTCGACAAGCTGGCCATGTCGGCTTTCGAGGGTACCCCATTGCAGTTCGCCTTGCGCGACCGTGGGATCACTACGCTGGCGATCTGCGGCATCGCGCTGGAAATTGGCATCGAGCCGTCAGTTCGGCACGCAGTCGATCTCGGCATCGTGCCCGTCGTTGTCGCGGATGCCTGCGGAGCCGGCCATGGCGAAGCGGGTCAGCGGGCGCTCGATCAGCTGCGCTTCATGGGCGATGCCATAATCACGGACGAAGCCGCGTTCTGCGCCGCTTTGACCGATGGCCGGCAAACTGGATAGACCGCATCGCTTTTGACGGTTCGCTCGAGGCCATCCCGGTACCTGACCGGTGCTTTTACCCGACGCGCTAGCGTCATTCCCTCAAGCCATAGATCAGCTGCTTCTCCGCGACGCCCTTGAGCTCGAACTCCCCTAAATACTCCGCCTCGACGCCGCTTAGGCGCGCGAATTCCGCCGAAAGCAAGGGCGAACGATCGAGGTTTTTGCACATCGATTCGATGCGCGAGGTGAGATTGACCGCGGGTCCGATCACCGTGAAATCGAGCCGCGCGTCGCCGCCGATGTTGCCGTACATGACATCGCCGACGTGCAGCGCCAGGCCATAACGGATTCTCGGCCTGCCGGCGGAGGCGCGCCGTTCATTCTCTTTGTTCACGGCGGCCTTTGCCACCCGAACGGCGCCGAGCGCGTTGCGACCGGCCGCGACCGCGTCGTCCTCGACGGGAAAGATCGCCAGCATCGCGTCGCCGATGAATTTGAGGACCTCGCCCCCATTCGCCTCGACCGCGTTGCACATCGGGCCGAAATATTGATTGAGCAGCTCGATCAACTCGTCGCGTGGCAGGCTTTCGGACAGGCTGGTGAAGCCGCGCAGGTCGGAGAGCCAGATCACGGCGCGGATCGTCTCGCCCATGCCGCGCCGGATTTGTCCTGCGAGAACCCGGCCGCCGGACTGGCGGCCGACATAGGTGTCGAGAAGCGTGCGCGCCATGCGCCGCAACGCCTGAATCTCCAGATTTGAGGCGACGGCGGGCGTCATCGCCGTGAACAAGGTGAGCTCGTCGTCGGAGAATCCGCCGTCCCGAGCCGTGGCAAGCGATAACGCCTTGTTGGTTCCGTCGCTGAAGGGCACGGGGAGAACGACATAATCGGTCATGCCGGTGCGACGCAGCTCTGTGAGAATAGGAAATTCCCGCTCCGCGGCGGGCGCCGTCAGTCGACTGCGGAAGGGGCTGCCCTCGTAGGCGCTCTTGATCGGGCTGTTCGCCAGAATGGCGTCCTGGCTCGCGTCCGCCCGGTAAAGCCGCTCCGTGACGCCCTTCCCCCGCTCCCAGAGGCCGCTGTAGGAGTAGAGCTGCGGGTGCAGGACCGGGACGCCGGTGGTAATTCGCGAAACATCGACGCCGGCCTCGGTCAGGCACATAGCGAAGTTTTCGAGAAAGCTCTTTGGGTCCGTTATGCGGCGACCATCCGTCATCAGCCAGCGGATGACGGGGCTCTCCTCCGAGCTGACGCTAACTGGCGCATCAAGCGTCACATGTTTTCTCCGTCGCTTCGCCGGCGCTCGCCAGCCGTAGGCCGAGAGCGAGGTACTGAGGAGTCAGTTGGTCGCCGCGTCCGAGGTCAATGGGTTGCACCTCGCAGTCGAGGGCGATGTGGTTCTTCAGGGCCACGATGCCGAGCACGCGTGGCGATGGCGGAAAGAGCTAGAGTTTCATTTTCACGACCTAAGCAGGTTTTCCGAACCGAACCAACGGACCGGAGTCGGCGAAGTCCGCTCTCGGATTATGGGCTGACGTTCACATGGGCGCGGCGACGCAATTGACCCAACTCGGACATCGGACCGAATGCTCAACGAAGGACAGGTTGTAAACTCGTTCTAACACCTCCTGACTGACCCCTGCCAATTCGATATTCTGCCGCCGGGGGTGTGCCTCCTGCCGTTCGTTCCAGCGCGCGCCGCGTCGCCAGTTCGTCTTTTAAACGCAACCCAAGGTCAGCGACATGACGACGAAACATAAACACGACAACCCGATCCTCGTCACCGGAGCAGCCGGCGCTGTGGGCGGCATCGGCCGCAACCTCACCGAATTCCTGCTCGCAAGGGGGCACAAGGTGCGCGCCTTGGTTCGGCGTGAGGACGAGCGCGCCGAAGCCCTACGGCGGCTCGGCGCAGAGGTCGTAGAGGGCGACCTGACGGACCTCGCCTCGATGCACCGCGCCATCGAAGGTTGCCGTCGCATCTATTTCGGAATGTCTGTCTCGCCGGCCTACCTGGAAGCCACGATCAACACCGCCGCGGTGGCGCGCCACCACGGCGTCGAGGCTTTCGTGAACATGTCGCAGATGACGGTCACGCAGATGAGCATCACCGAGACCACCAACAGCCCGCAGCACAAGCTGCACTGGCTGGCGGAGCAGGCTCTGTCCTGGTCGGGACTGCCGGTCGTCACGGTGCGGCCGACAGTCTTCCTCGAGGGCTTCTTTCTTCAACTCGCCGCCCCCGGCGTGCGGGCCTCCGACGAGTTGGCGCTGCCGATGGGCGGCGGCAAGACCTCGCCGATTTCGGCGGTCGACGTGGCGCGTGCGGTAGCGGTGATCCTCGATGACCCCGCACCGCATATCGGACAAATCTACGATCTGACGGGGCCGGAATCGGCCGATCTGGACCACCATGCGCGCGTCTTCTCCGAGGCGCTCGGCAGGCCCATCCGATATCGCGACGTCCCACTCCCGGCGTGGAGCGAAAGCCTTCGGCAGGCGAGGTTTCCGGAGCACGTCGTCAGACATCTCTCGGCCATGGCCGAGTTGACCAAGCAGGGGCGTTACGACCGCATGACGGACACCATGTGCAAGCTCACCGGCGAAGCACCGACGAACATGCGCGACTTCGTGAAGCTCCATGCCGCTGAGTTCAAGCAGCGTGGTCCGGCGCATTCCTGAGGCGCTCAGCACATCCGGGGCAAACCGGCAGGGCTCAGCGATGCCGAGGCAAGCGGCAGGTAAATCCTGCCGTTCTAAGCGAATGCGAAGGACGGCAGCTCCTGGCCTACTGCCGCCCAAGCCCTCCGTCCGGTTTCGGCGCGCTGCGGACGACGGGTTAACCTTATCATCCGTTGGCGCCTCCACGAAATCCTGCTTAGAGGACAACGCGGCGGACACTGCGCGCCGTTCAAGGCTGGAGCCGTCAGGCGGCGGCTCGCGCCATCTCTGCCGCCCTCTCCCAGGTGGTGTCCTTCATGCTCGCCCGCTCATTCATCCGCTCAAGCCACGGGGCGCGTCGGCGGTCAGCGTCGCCCATTCCGGCGTTTGCGCGAACAAGTCGAGCTGCCGAGCGACCAAGAGATCGGCGAGCGACATGGCCTCGCCGGCAAAATAAGGTTGCGGGCCGAGGAGCCGCGAGAGTTCGCGGAACACCACGCGCGCCTTCGGCATGGCGACGGCGATCGCGGATTCATCGGGCTTCAGGCCCATCAACCGCGGACCGACGACGCGATGAAAGCCGATGACGCTGCCCACACCCTGGAACAGATACCAGTCGTTGACGTTCATCGCCTGATCCATCCGGGCTGCTGCCTTGAGGTCAGCCGGCGTCAGAGGCGGTGCGGGCAGCACGCGATCGAGGTAGCGCAAGATCGCCTGAGTCTCGTAAAGCATGAAGCCGTCGTGTTCGAGCACCGGAACCCTGCCGAACGGATGACGCGAGATGTGCGGCTCCACTTTGATCATGCCGACCGCGAGCGCAGCGAGGCGATAGTCGGCGCCCTTCTCCTCGAGCGTTGCGAGGACCGCGCGGCTGAAGGGGCTGCCTGAAATGCCGTGGACGATGAATTGGTTCATGATGCTGCCTCCATTGAAGAATGGGCGTCGGCGGACCAGGGACAGCGCCAGTCCTGGTCCGAGCTTGACGCCGAACAGGAGATAGGTCACCGCCGAGACGCCGAGGCGTCGTCGAACAAGTAGCGGCTTCATAGTGGCAGGGCGATAGCTGGCTCCCTGCGGCGATGCCTGCTATTGTCTGCCAATGTTCTGTTTTTCCGCGCCAGACTGAGGCCGGTCGCCCGCCCCTCTCGAATGCTCTTTCCGCCGGAACGGCGGTCCTTTCGCCGCCGAAGGCGGCCATAAAGATTGGAAAACGAGGGAAGGGTCGGACACAACGCGCCGAGTTCAAAGCGCAGGTCGCTATGGCCGACGACTCCGAGTGTCGCTCCTACGGGGCGGAGCAGGGCACGCCGGTCTATGTACAGTGCCGAATGGTCAAAGACCAGCAACGCATCCAACAGACGGCTGCGGCGCAGGCTGCGGCCAACGAGCAGTTCAACAGCAGCCTCTGCAACCTCGCGAACGCCGCCTACCCCGGGCCGGCGGGTCAACTGCTAAGGAATAACGAACATGCATCGTCTTGCGCTCCCTTCGCGGGCGGGATGCGCATGGTCAACCACCTGTCAGGACAACCAAGTCAGCTTCACGTCACCCGAAGCTTCCAAGGACTGTCCGGCAGCGCCTAGCCGAAACCGCGCCGCCGGCCCTGCGCAGTGGCGCGCAGGAAAAGGCCAGCGGCCCTAATCCGCCGGCTCATCTCCCCGCCCCTAATCGCCGCAAACAACAGCGCCTGGGCCTCGTCGAGCAACCGCTCCTCAGCCTCCAGCGCCGCATCGATCAGCTCAGGAACCGCGAATGTCAGAAGACGCAAATCCCGCGCCTTCCTCGTCATCGACGACACGACGTTGCCGAAGAAGGGGGCGCATTCGGTCGGGGTCGCGCCGCAATACGCGTCGGCCTTGGGCAAGACTGCGAATTGTCAAACCTTGGTGTCGCTGACGCTGGCGCGCGTCGAGGTCCCGGTGATGGTGGGTCTGCGACTGTTCCTGCCGGAGACCTGGACCGGCGACGAAGCTCGGCTCGAGCGCGCCGGCGTGCCCGCCCAATATCGCTCGGCGCGGGCCAAGTCGGAGATTGCGCTTGCCGAACTCGATCGCCTGATCGCCGCCGGCGTTCGCTTCGGGACAGTCCTTGCCGACGCAGGGTACGGCATGGGCGCCGAGTTCCGTCAGGCGTTGAGCGCACGCGGGCTTGCCTGGGCGGTCGGCATCCCCCGTCATCAGAAGGTCTACCCACGCGACGTCGAACTCGTCTTCCCCGTCGCCCCACGCGGCCGCCCGCGCAAACGGCATGTGCCCAATGTCCTCTCCCTCAGCGCTCAAGACATGCTCACCCAAGCGAAATGGCGCATGCTCGCTTGGCGCAAAGGAACCAAGGGACCCTTGAAAGCCCGCTTCGCTGCTGTCCGCGTGCGCGTCGCCGACGGGCAGCCGCAACGGATCGGCGACAAGGGCATGCAGCATATGCCGGGCGACGAAGTTTGGCTCGTCGGCGAGCGGCGCGCGTCCGGCGAGCAGAAGTACTATCTCGCCAACCTGCCGGCGGAAGCCGGCCTCAAGACGTTGGCCGCGACGATCAAGGCGCGCTGGGTCTGCGAGCAGGCTCACCAGCAGCTCAAGGAAGAACTCGGCCTTGACCACTTCGAAGGCCGCTCATGGCGAGGTCTTCATCGCCATGCGCTGATGGCCATGATCGCCTACGCCTTCCTCCAGCATCTTCGCCTCGCCGCCGCGAGCGGGGAAAAAAAGAATCTCGGCCGGCCCGCCTCAACCGACGCTGCCAGCCATCCGAAAAGCCGTCGTCGCCGCCCTGGCCCGCGCTCCGCCCTACCGATGCCCACACTGCCGCAGGCAAGTCCGCACACCGCTCAATTGAAACTGCCAAAGTAGTGCTAATCTGGATTGGGTCGAGGGACGCGCCATAAGCGAGACCCGAAAAATTGCTGGATCCTGATCGCCGATGTCATCGGCTATAGCCGGCTCGCGGGAGCGGACGAGGATCGCGAACCTCTCACATCTTCGGGACTCAGGAGCGAGTGATCGACCCCGCCATCACCGCCCATCATCGGCGTGTCTTCAAGCGCGCCGGCGACGGCAGCCTCATCGAGTTCGGCAGCGTGGTCGGCGCCGTGCGCTGCGCGATCGAAGTGTAGCGCGACAGGACTGGGCGACGCCAAGAGAGCGAACAATTGGACGCGGCGCGGAGGAACCGCGCCGCCAGTTGAAATTTCTCGGTCTTGGCGCCGGCGTAAGCTCCGTCGACCTGTTTCTTAAACTCGGTCAGGACAACGACCCGCTGGTCTACGCCCAGGAATATCTGGCCGAATTCGTCGATTGGTCCCGCGTCGCCTTCTTCAGCCGAGAAAAGCTGCTCGTCGGGAACCAACCGCTTCCCCTCCCGACCAGGTGCGACGGCGTCTTTGCTGTCATCGGCACCGCTTCCAAGACGGGCGCCGACAATGACGCAACGGCCGTAACGTTCTTCGCTGTCGACAAGGTCGGTCCGATTCCGCTTCTTGTCCTGGACTGGAGTATCGCTCAATTGAGGCGGCGGTCCTCGAGATCTGGTTGCCTAAGGTGTTTGCCACCCTCGAAGAGCCGGTGCGACTCTGTCATGCGCGCAACGGTTCGATCGGCGCCTTCATCGAGGACAAGAACTCAGGGACGCTTCTGCTATAGCAGGCGCTGCGGCGGCAAATGGTCGCGCGCGCCACTGACTCCAAGCTCACCGCGATGGGCAAGGACGAGCGTGCGATTTCGGTCGCGGGCTATGTGCACTTCGACCTTGGCGACGCCCCGCCTTTGATGCGCGTCGGCCACGATCATGCTGGCGTCGACCACGAAGGCCTCGCCGCCCACGATGCCTTCCTTCATGCAGCGCGCCACCACGGTCTCGAACGGCTTGCGCAGGAGGTCGCTCTCGCGAAACCGGCCATGGCGGTTCTTGGAAAACGTCGAATGGTCGGGAACGTCGCCGTCGAGGCCCAATCGGCAGAACCAGCGATAGGCCAGATTGAGGTGAAACTCCTCGCAGAGCCGACGCTCCGAAGGGACGCCGAAGCAGTAGCCGACGATCACCATGCGCATCATCAGCTCGGGATCGATCGAGGGCCGCCCGACGTCGCTATAGTAAGGCCCCAGCTGCGCCCTCAGCCCTGAAAGATCGACCAAGCGGTCGATCTCGCGCTGAAGGTGAGCGTTTGCGACATGTTGCTCGAACCTGAAACCGTAGAACAGCGCCTCCTGCATCGCCCGCCGCTCGCCCATCATCGGCTGAATCTTCTGCGCTCAGCACAAGGAATCGGCGATCGGCGCCCCGATCAAGCGGGGTTTTCAACGCAATCGACGTAAAGCGGTCATTGGAGATCGCGGGACGCAAAGTCCCACTTTGAGGTCAGCGGCTGCGATGCTGCACCCTATTCAACCAGCATTCCCCCGGAGCGCGTCTTGTTTAGTTACATGAATACGTCCATTTACAAGTTTCACCTGCCACGCAGACCCGCCGTTCCCTCCACGGCACAGCGCCTGTGCGCTTGCTCCAGTTCGCGATCGCCTTTCATCGCGCCGCGTCCGCGAATCCTCCCGTAACGAGGCCAGCGGCCTCAATCTGGCGGCGCAGCTCAGGCGACGTCAGCGCGGCCAATTCCTCCCGGTAGCGGTAGCCCGGCGCGGATCCGGGGAACACCGACGCGGTCGCAGGATGGGCGTAGATTTCGCTGACGCCATCCGGAAGATGCGCGATGAGCCCCCCGAGCCGCGCTTGGGTCATCGCTCCGCTCCACGCGAGCCCGAAGACCTGATCGGGCGTGGCCAGGCCGACGCCCCTGAGACGCTTGCGCTGAAGCAGGGCGCAGGGGCGGACCGCAGTCGCCGCCAGCAGGCGGGAGGGTCCGGCCTCGATCCCATGTAGGATCGCCCGGGGCTCCAGCGGCGAGCGAACGGCGCGCACGCCAAATTGCGCCGCGTGGTCGAGTATGGCTGAGGTCACCAACGGATGGAGGTGAAAGTGCCTGTGTCCGTTCACGTGATCAAGCTTGAGTCCCGTCGCTCGGAAGGCCTCGAACTGGGCGCGGATCTCGGCCAGCATCTGCCTGCGGACTCGGGGCAAGAGGGATATCGCCGCGCCGACCCGCGCCATGCCGGTGCGCAGTCTTCCATCGGCGTCGACAAGGTCAGGTACGGCGGAGGCCGGCAGAACGGGCAGCGCGTCGACAAGGGCGAGATGCAGTCCGACTGCGAGCCGGGGCAGCCGGCGCGCTGTTTCGATGGCGTCCGCCGCCGCCGGCGCTCCGACCATCAAGCTCGCAGCCGTGAGTACGCCGTCGACGTGGGCGACCTCGACCGCGCGGTTCACTTCGTCGGCGAGGCCAAAATCGTCGGCGGTGACGATCAGATATTTCACTGCACGGCCGCCCGCCGCTCGCGCAGGAAACGGAAGAACTCCGCGCCCTCGCGCTGGCGCCACTTCATCTTGTCGGGGCTCCGAACCGTCCCGCCGACGAATGTGGCCATCGGGCTCGCGGCGACGAAAACCACGATCATCTTCGGCGCGAAGGTCAGCATCATCTCCTTGGTTGGCTCGCGGCCGAATCGGTATTTGCGTCGAATGTGCCCACATAGGCGATTCTACCCGGCCGCAATTCCACGATGTTGAAGTCCCGGCCCGTCGGATGAAAGATTCACGCCGTTCACGAAGAGGCCGGAGGCGTTCGAGGCGCTCGCGCCGCCGCTGACTGCGCGAACGTTGATATCAAACGGCCGTCCTTCAACAACCGCTTCCTTGTCAGGCGAGGCCGCTTCCTTGATCACTCGGCCATCGATGAGGAGGGCGGCGTAAGAGCCCTGACCAGCCAAGGCCTCAAGATGCGCAGCGCCGCGCGAATTCATCAGCTCGATAAAATCGTTCGAAAGGCGCTTCGAGCCAACGTCACGGACGGCGAGGGCGAGCGCGCATTCGTCGCTGCAATCCCTCACAATTCCATACAGCGACACATCAGAAGACCCGGACGTGAAATGGAGCGGCCCCGATAGTTTTTCGCGCGCGTCAGTCGGAGGGACGATTAGGCGGCCATCGAAAATTGCAAGTCGGCTCAACGCCGGCGCGTCAGTTCGCGTCCACGCATCTCGGATGTTGTTGTTAATTAAATAGAGCGCGCCGGGGTCCAGGTTTTCACCCGCGAGGACTTCCCTGTCCTCGGCGATGTTCGCGCCGGTCTCCGCCGCGGTCGACATGTCCTGGGCGAAGTAAAAACGATTCATCGGGATCCCGCGGGGAAAGGCGATGCTCCCAAGCTTCAATAGGATCGCGATGTTTTCGACATCGGGACCGACCATATCCGGCGAGACGTAGATCCACTTTGCCGCGCTCGCGATTGCGCGCCACGGGTCGGCGTCCGACGTAAGCTCCCGCTCGCGTCCCGCCGTCCCGGCCCTTACGGATCGAGCCAAGGGAGCCAAGTCCCAGACCTGAACGAGAAGGGCGGCGGCGAGGATCGCAAGCGCGGCTCTCCGATCCACGGTTAGCGTGAGAATGACGCCTGAGAGGAGGATAAAATACGTGATCGGCCATCCAAACCTTCCGGATGAGCGAAAGATGGAGAACACTTGGCCCAATACCGGCAGATCGTCGATCCTCAGCGATAGCACCACATGTCCGAAAGCCGTAACAATCGGGGAGACCGCCATCACGTACCAGACCACAAACGCTGGCGTGAGCCACAGCGCCGCATGTCCCAGGCGCCTCGCCTCCTGGCCTCGCCGCAGCGCCAGACTCACGGCGCCCGCCAGGACGAGAAGAAATCCGCCAAGTCCGAGATACTGGTAGCCTTCGTATTGTCCCCAACCGGTCGTCCACGACGGCAGAAATGACGATGTGCCCATCGGGTTGAACCAGGCAAGCGGATCCATCGTGAACAGCCCGACCTCCGCGCCCACGTTGGTCAGAACCAGCATTCCAGTCACCCAGGCCACGGTCAAACCGGAGAGGGCGATGACCGCTGAGCCAAGGACGAGCGGGGCGAGCGATCGGAGCCATCCCTTCCCTTCGCGCAGGCGCCGGACGGACCTGCGGGCGAGGTCCATCCCAGCGATTGGGGCGACCATCGGGACGAAGTAGGGATGGAGCGCGATCACCAGCGCGTGCAGGCCCGCATATCTCGCCACCGCCGAGCCATCGGACCTTGGCCGCAGGAAGATGGAAAACGCCCCGAGGATCAGCCACTGCGACGAGAGCGAATTGTGAAGCCATCGGAAGGGGAGGACCGGCGCAACCGCGACGACAGCAGCGCCCAGCGCCGAACCAAGAGGGCGTCCCGATAGATCCAGGAACAGCCCGAAGGCGAGGCTGTAAGAGAAAAACACCGATATGAGCAGCCACCAGCCCTCAAACTGGAATGGATAAGGCAGGAGCGGCGAAAACAGCTTCAGCGGAATGGACACCAGCGGGTTGCTGTCTGTGGCGATTAGCGGCATCCCATCTGGATAGGCGACCAGACGCGACAACCCTAAGGGCCACTGCCAGTCGCTGAAACGGAAGGCTGTCCAACCAAGAAACGCCTGCAAAGGATCTTGGTTGTTTTTCAACCAGCCCACGTTGACTGGGTCGAGTATCGACAAACTGTAGAACCACCAAAAAATAATAAGGGGAGCCGCGAGATAATGCAGCCGAGTCATAGGACTGGAGGGACCCATCCATATTTCCTGATAACTCTACGAATGCCGTCGTTCATTTCGCGATGTCCCGTCGGATTGAAAACTGTGGGACGTTCCTCGCGGCAATCTGGTTTCACCGCGTTCGCCCTTGAGAATCAATATGCTCATGCAGCGACAGTTACGGTATAACCTGACTTGAGCGGCGTATAGAATGTCGTCCTAAGACAAGGCCGCCCGGGAAGGCAACGTGCAACGTAGTGTGTCGCTGATCGTTCCCGTCTATAACGAAATGGGCGCCATTGAACCGTTCATCAATGCCGTTGAAGCCGCGGCCAGCACCGTGGACGCGGAATTCGACATTCTTTTTGTCGACGACGGGTCACGCGACGCGACTTGCGATGAGATCGCGGCGGCGGCGGAGACGCACGCCATTCCGATCCAGCTGTTGGTGCTCTCCCGGAATTTCGGAAAGGAGGCCGCGCTCACCGCGGGACTGGATGCTGCCGCCGGCGACGCGGTCATCCCCATAGACGTGGATCTGCAGCACCCGCCTGAAATCATTCCGCTGTTCATCGAGGAATGGCGCCGGGGAAGCATGGTCGTTTACGGCAGGCGAATAGAACGAGGCGGGGAGTCATGGCTGAGGCGAACGACGTCGCGCGTCTTCTATCGCGTCTTCAACGCCGTGGCGCAGTCGGACATCCCGCCCGATGCGGGCGACTTCCGCCTCATGGATCGTTCCGTCGTGGCCGCTTTGTCGAACTATCGCGAGCGGACTCGCTTCATGAAGGGCTTATTTTCGGCAGTCGGATTCAAGACGGCGCATGTCGCCTTCGACACGCCCGCCAGGCAGGTGGGCGCAACCAAGTGGAATTACTGGAGATTATGGAACTTCGCGCTGGAAGGCATATTCAGCTTCTCGACCGTGCCGATCCGCATATGGACTTATGTCGGCGCGCTGATCGCCAGCGTGAGCTTGCTCTATGCGCTCTGGATCGTCGCGACGACGCTGATCCTGGGCCTGGACGTCCCTGGATACGCGTCGCTTATCACCGCCATCCTGTTCATGGGCGGCATTCAGCTTATATCTCTTGGAATATTAGGCGAATATATAGCGCGCATCTTCCTGGAGACAAAGCAGAGGCCGATTTACACCATCGATCATTCACGATCGATGATGGGGCGAAGACCGCCGTCGACTCGCCAAAGCCCACCCGCCCGCGCGGGAGACCCGTAGCGGACCCCGGAGGTCCCTCAACCAAAAAATCGACCCATGTCTGCCGCCAGCGTCGGCGCGGAGCCGGGGCGCGCGCCGAACGGCGACTATTGGCCCATGCGTCAATCGGGGACATACCGCCGACAATCGACGTTCCGCTTTCAGTCAGAACTGGCATTAAAACAAATATCCGACTCTCAATTGCGTTTTGAAGGTGTAAACGGGAAAGTCCTTGATGATCGGAATGCCGAACTCAGCCGAAATCACCGTATGCTCGGTCGGCTTCCAGCCGACCATGAAGTTGAGCGGCAGAAACAATCGGCCCGTTTGATTCCACACCGGCGTCCCATAGTTCAGCCGAATGTCCGGGCTCGGGTAGAGCGTGAAGAACAGATTGTGCGGCAGGTTGATGTTGAGGGTCGGCGCGATGCGCAACTGCCGCAGCATCCTGCCGTCGTCGTTGCCTACAAAGTCGACTCCGTAGCGGACCTGTGGCGCGAAGTAGCTGCCCGGACTGATCTCCGGGAGCATCGCGCGTACGACCAAACCTGTGACCTGTTCCCAGGCGTCCGACGCCACTCCGTTTGTCGAGGTCGGCGCGATCAGTTGCCCGCCAAGCGCGACCGCCCATCGTTGATCGAGGTCGTGCACGATCCAAGCCTGGGTGAGCAGGTTGCCGAAGCCGGACACGGTCGCACCGGTGGGGTTCTCGGGCGTTACGCCGTTCGTCCATACGACCGGGATTTCGGCCCGGAAGTTCAACTCCCATTGTGGCGCGAGCCTGAACGGCGCATCGATCCGGGCGAACGGCGTGTTGGTTTCGACTCGTTTGGTCGTTCCCTCTTCGACGCCTGGACCGGGAGCTTCGGTATAGCGCTCCAGAAGTTCGATCTTGCCCAACGGATGAGTTGGATCGTCGCCGGTCGCGTTCGCGAGGTCGGGACGATCCGAGTCGGCAAGAACCGGGCCCGCAACGCTCAGCGCGGCGGCGGCAGAAGCGCAACGAGCAAGAGCAAGGAAAAGGGATTGCCTCTCTGAGATCACTGTATGCTCGGTCGGCTTCCACCCGACCATGAAGTTGCGCGGCAGAAACAATCGGCCCGTCTGGTTCCACACCGGCGTCCCATGTTCAGTCGAAGGTCGGGGCTGGGGTAGAGCCTAAGTTGCCGAAGCCGGACACGGCCGCGCCGGTCGGGTTCTCGGGCGTTACTCCGTTTGTCCACACAAACGGAATTTCGGCTCGGAAGTTCAACTCCCACTGAGGCGCGAGCCTGAACGGCGGGTCGATCCGAGCGAACGGAGTGCTCGTTTCGACTTGCGTTCCGCGGGATATACTCGCGTCTCGGAAATGCGACGCTCCTTATTTCGCCAGATTGTCGACACCGGCCTTGTAAAGCCCGTCAAAGACCTTCTTGGCGTCGGCGTCGCTCGCGCCCTTGGCGTCGTACTTGCCGCTCCAGACAATCGAAGAGCCCGCGCCCGCCGGAGTAACGGCGATCTTCGAGTGATAGTTCGCGACCGGAAGCGGACCGGGGGTCACAATGGTGTACGAATATGTTCTCGCCGCGTTGTCGCGATTCTCCAATTGTTCGACAACGACGCCGCCATCTTGTGTGGTGAGCGTCCTCATCTTCCCGTCCGCGGACAAAGCGCATTTCAGCCCGAGGCCCCAATTCGCTATCCCGCAGAAATCTCCGATTTTGGCCCATACCGCGTCAGGGGAGGATGCGGACGCCGCGGTGTAGCTCGATTCAATAGCGAAAGCGGGAAGCGAAAATGAACTGGACAGAATTGCGCTGCACCCAAGCGCAAGAGCCTTCCTCATGAGCATATTCCTCCTCTTCGCGAGCAATTTTTGGCAAGCGACATAACACCTATTGCATAAAAACGCCGTTCCAAACAGGGCCCGGGCGATGGAGCGCAACAGGTAAGGGTGAGAAGCGACTGTGTCTTCCACGTACAAAGCGCGCGCCAGCTTCGAGAGCACTGTCGCCACCAACAGCCCTCACCTCATCGCCGCGAGATTCCTCCAGAAAGTCTCGAGACTCTTCGTGCCGCCAAAGAGGGTGGTGAAATTTGTCGAGTCGACGAGAACAATGTCTCCCGCCCTCTGCTCGTTCGGCGGCGCCCACAGGAGGCAGTTGAACTCCCTGGCGCCGGCCTCGGTGAAAGGGTGCGGACGTTCGAGGTCGATCGGCTGCCGCGCCAGCACCTGCACGGAGGTTGCACCCCCGGTCAGTTCGTAGTGCGGCAGATGCGGGTGGAAGTTGAGGGTCGGGACATTACGCAAGAGGCCGAGGCTGTCGAGGTCGTGAAAGGGGGTGAGCGGAGCAATCTCGTTTGTGCCTTTCACGAGCGCGGGCCGAAGGCCGTACGTGTTGTGCACCGGAACGCCGAGACCCTTCATCAACGAGCGCGTGTACTGCCCAAACCGCTGCTGGCGGGGGACGAGCGGGTCGCCGTGGTGCAGATATTCGATCTGACGCTGCTTCCTGTCTCCGGTGAAGCCGACATCATGATGGGGCGCAAGCAGGAGACAGGAGCCGTCCCGCTTCAGCCATTCGCGGATCGCGGCGATCTCCTCCGGCGCGGCCTCCTGCTCGGAGACAATATGGTCGAGTCCGAACACCATCAGGGTGTCGGCGTCGGCGAGAATGCGTTCATCGATCGGCAGCTTGTAGCCGGCCTGGTCGATGCGCTGGAAGACGGCAACCGGATGGCCCGTGGTTTCGCCGGCGATCTTCTGGAAACTCAACGTTGATCGGTGAAAGAGCTCGAGCGTTCCTGCGATGCCTTGAAGGAACTGCGCCGCGCTCCATTCCGGCGTCTCATAAGCCGGCCAAGCGACGCGACGAACTTCCGTCATGGTGGAAAACCGGTTGTCCATCTCCGCAAGGTCGCGCTGCGACTCCCAAGGGTAGCTCCACGTCCAGTAGATGCTCACGCGCCGCTTGCCCGGCGTGTATTTGCGCGGAATGTGATCCTGATTGTAGGTCCGAGCAAAAGCTTGCGCTGACATGGATCTTCCTTTTGCCGTGTCGCGACTCAGGCTTGGCCCTGTGCGTTTAGTGACGCAAGGTAGCCAAGCGCCTTGAGGCCCGGGAGAAAGAAATACGCGCCGCCTCTCACTGTGGTGAAGGCCGGCAAACCGACAATTTTCCTGCGAATGGGACGCTTGGGAATCTTGTACTCGAGCGTACCGTCGTGCGCGCCGATGATTGGGTCGCGTTCGTTACCCAGGTCGCTGAAGTTCCGGTCGTTTATCCAGACGTTCTGCGCGAACTCGAACTGGCGGATGAGGCTCGCGCAGACGATAAACGCGGCGATGCCGCGTTCGGTCCCATCGTCGGGAGCGCCTTCCGGAAGAGGAGGCCCGTACGGCGCCCCTCGTCGGATCATCCGGCGCCGGTTCATGTTGTGCGCGGTGTCGCGAGGATTCATCCGACGAATGTGCGAGCCAAGCGGGACCGCATAACCATGCGGGTCCATCTCCTTGTAGGTGAAGTCGTTGTTGCGCTGCATGTCGGCGCCGAGGGCCGGATCGTCTTTCTCGGGCGCGAGCGAGAGCGGCGCGCCGCTGCGCCAGCGCCCCATCAGCTTGGCCGCGATCAGTTCCTGCTCCTCCGCGGTATCGCCGTGCTGCCGGAGGAACTCGCGAAACTTCCCCACATGCTGCTCGAGCCGCCGGTAGGCCATGTAGCTGCCGTTCCGCGCCAGAACTTCGGGCCGCGGACTGTCAGCGGTGACGCCGTATTCGTCGGGATAGCCAAGGATGAACTCGCCTGGCTTCAAAGGTTCGCCGCTTCCAGGCGTCGGTTCGACGCCGCTTCCCTCGATGGCCGGCTCTGACAACCTGTCGCGATAGCCGAAATGCTCATGCGCGTATCCGAACGGCGGAATGGCGTGAAGGTCAAGCACGGAGAGAACCTCGACGCCGGGACAGCCGGCGATAAGCTTCCGGTGCTCCGAAGCGCACCGGTCATGCTCCGCCGGGTCCCGAGCAAAGAGAATGACGATCGCATGCAGGTCTGGGCTCGCGAGCCCTCCGACCCAATGTTCGGGCGCGTTCACGCCGGTGTCGCCGAGCGTCTCAGCCCGCGCCGCCATGCCCTGCTTGAACTCCTCCGGAAAGGACGCGAGCGAGGCCTCGTCCAGTCCAAGCGCGCGCAAGCCGTTCCAGGTGAAAGCCGCCGTCACCCAGCGCCTGTCCTTGTCGACGCCAGCGCGCATCGACGCCGTCGAGTGAATCGTCTCCTTGATCGCCGACGCCCAGGCGCGGCCGCCGGCTCCGTCCCGAAACGACAGAAATTCGTATCGGGCCGTGAGGGCTGGGGGGCGCGTCAGCAGCAGGTGCTGGATGTCGTCGAATTCAAGCATCACTGCATCTGGTCGAGCATGGTCGAGAACGCTGCCTTCAGCTTGAGCGCTTTTTTGATTTCCGTGCTGCTGACAAACGGATATTCCGCATATTCGAGGAAGCTCGGGCATTGATGATCGCGGACAAACTTGACGAAGGCGCCGGGGTTCGTCTGCCAGTCCATCGGAAAGCCCTCGAGATTCTCGAACACCGTCCTGAGACCGGTGATGCCGAATAGGGCAACGGCGTCTTCGGTATACTTATCGAAGTCGGTGTCGAAAATACCCTGATACATGAAGTAGGTATCGCCTTTGATGGGAAAGAGCACCCAGCGCAGGTAATGCAGCTGCAAGATAGCCAGGGCGTCTGGCTGTGCGGCGATCGTTTCCTCGATGGTTTTGGCGAATTTGTAGAAGACCTCCTCGCGGCCGGGAATGATTTTCGCGACAATCGAGAAGCCGTAACAAGCAGGCGTCTTGGGAAAGATCGGACCATAACGTCCCTGCTCCACCTTGTCCTGGAAGTACCCCCCCTTGGGGATCGCCATGGCGGCCGGCTTCGACCAGTCCTGCGTCTTGGATTCGCTCGACATTGAGTTGACCCTTCTTTGATGTGTTTCCTCAGTGAATGAATGTGTTGCTGTGGACTTGTTCTACTGCGGACGGCAGTCGAACAGTCGGTAAGAACAGCCGCCCGAGGCCACTCGGCGCCACGCACATGGTTCGACTTCGGCGCCCAGCCACGTGCTTCTCCTCGGCCGATCCCGCCTCGAAACCGGGAACAGGGTCAACAGCGCCGACAATCTTCCCTCATTATGGCGAACATTTCTTCAGGGTTGTAGCGAGCGCCGGATCGCCGGAAGCGCTGTACATGAGTTCGGTGGGGGATCGCAGCGCGATCATCACGCTCCGGGACGTGTAGCTAATCGAGTCCGCACAGTCGGCGCTCACCTTGAGCGCCCCTTCCGCTTCAGATGCGCTCTCGATCTGGCAGGTGGCGGAAGGCAGAAGGATCTTCTTCGTCGACTGGACAATCGCAGCCTGGGCGAACTTGTCCACGGGCTGGCGATAGGCCCAGCCGCCGCCGCTTCGCTGGAATAGCCGCTCGCAATCCTCCGTGGAATAGGCCCAGGTCCCGACCAACTGCGCGAGGTTCTTGGGCGCATATACGCCCTGGACTTCCGCCGTCTCCCGTCCGGGCGCGGGCGGCGGCAGGGGCGCTTCGGCGACCGGCGGAGCAGGAGGCGTCTCGGGGGACGGCGGGGAAGCAGGCGGTGTGGCGGCTTGCTGTCCTGCATCGGGCGCCGGAGCGGGAGCGGGCGGCGCGGTCGGAGAGGGAGCAGGCGGCGCCGCGGCCTCCTGCGTGGCAGGGGGTGCAGGTGCGGGCGGAGGCGAGGGTGCGGGTTCCTGCGCGACCGGCGCAGGAGCGGGCGGCGCCGGCCGAACCGGCGCGGGAGCGACGGCCGTTGGGCCTGGCGAAACGGCGGGTGTGACATTCGTCCGGTCGCCGGCGGTCCAGACGAGGGCTGCGATCGCGACGAGCACGACGCCCCCGAGCAAAGCCCACAAACCGCGCGACATTGCATCCCTTCGCGTAGCGCGGAACTGTCTCCCGCCTGCGCTAAAAGTTGATCAGACCATTCTTATGGTGATGGACGTGGGTCACATCGATGTCAATCTGCGCTCCCGCCGGCGCCCGCAGGTTTAGGTTCGAGGTGGTATGGGTCATCGCGGCTATGGCGGGCTGAACGGAAAACGCCAAACCGACTAGGGCGCTTGCCGCCCTCAGAACCGGCCACCGTCGGCGCTTGATTGTCTTGGCGACAAGCCGCTATCCAGCGGCGAGACGCCGCTGGACTTCGTCGACTAAGGCTTTGTCCGCCCAATTCAGATCGGTTGCTGGCTTCGCGCTGAAGCCAGTTCGACAGACCCGCTCGGCGTTCCTAATCCCCGGCGGGGGAGGCGATGAACGCGATCGCTGCCCTGCATTGGTCGCTGGTCTCGCCAAGATGCGGCCTCATACAGTCGGCGATGTTGCCATATGTGGCCTGGGGGCAGAATTGGTGGACGTCCCCCTTGCACTCTGACAAGACCCAGGCAGCCTTCGACAACCTGGATGCGCAGCCTACGGAGAGTTGGCTCATGTGCGCCTGCAAGCACGCACGAATGTGTCCCTCGCCGGGCGCAATATCGGCGCACACCGCCTTGAGATCGACTGTGCAATCTCGGTCCTCAGCTCGAACCGATCCCATTGATGCGGTGACAATAAGCGCCGCTCCGAGTGTGAACGCATAGAATGCCGTCTTCATGTCGCTTCTCCCTTCAGTTTGATGACTACCACCGGCCTTATCTTAAAATCTCCCAGTTATCTTCGTATGGCTCCATCGACTTAGCGTCTATGAATCCGATCGGGTTTGAAGTCGGCGGTCGGCGAAACCAGGCCGCCAGGTCACGGTTCCGGGCCACAAAGAAACGAGCGGGCTTTGCGCCCGGTTCGAGTCCCAAAAGGACATACACCGTCACTTGGTTCACAAGGCTCCCATCAAAACTGGCGCGGCGCACGTACCACGGCGTCGAGTGCGCAGTTCTGACTTGAACCGGCTTCGGCGCTGACTCGCCCGCACGAACGAGCAGGACGTGTTCCTTGCGATCCGAGAACTGGGCCTCGAATCCGCGTCTCAACAGTTCGCCAATCACAAGATCTTCGCCCGCTGGAACGCGCGATTTTCGTTTCCTCCTGTGTTTTTCGCCTGCGGTCTCGCTCATCGCTCAACCCGCTAGACGCGAATGAGATTCGGAGTTCGCCGAACCGCGCAGTCAGGCGTTTGGTAGCTGCCGGACGGTTATTTCTCTGGCTCGGCAGGCTCCGCCTCTGGTTTCTCACCCGTTCGTCGCTCGTGGCGGCGCTCTTGGCGTCCGTGGCGTCGCTCATGGCGATGGGCGCGCCGCCCTTGCCGCCGTTGCATTCCGTGGGTTCCGGTGGCAGCTGGCTCGGCGGCGGGCGCGGCAGCCTCCTCCGCTTCGGCCTCCAACGGCTCGAGCGCCGACGATAGCGTGAATCCTAATGCCGCCCCTAGCCCAAGCAGAGAAAGCGCTTTTCGTCGCGAAACAGATTCCACTTCAACTTTCTCCCGCATTTCCGTCCCCTTCTTTGCGCTGGCGACCCCAACGCGTTCATCTTCCTAACGCCCCGCGAAACATGATTGAGGCGCCGTCAAGGATGGCCGAGCGTTAGCAACGCTATGTAAAGGGCGGCCGCGTGTAACCTCGTAGAATTACGAGGCCGCTCCCTGAAAAAATACGAGGTTGCGCATGACCGGAAATCAGGGGCGCGCCAACAGGGTGACTCTCTTAAATAACTGCGATCCCATGTTTAATCGCGAAGTGAATAAGCTCAGCGCTGCTGTGAAGTCCGTTCATCTCCATGATTTGGTACTTGTGGAATTCGACAGTTCGCGCGGAGATCGCAAGATCGCTTGCAATCTCCTTCGCCGAACGCCCCTCCGCAAACAATTTCAGAATCTCTCTCTGGCGAGGCGTAAGCAATTTCGTGCCCTCGCTATCGCCTCGTGCGCCGCTCTCAGCTTCCTCCACCACCTGTTTCGTCAGTGACGGTGTGATGAATGTCCTTCCTTTCAAGGCTGCATGGATGGCCAGCACCAATTCCTCGGGGGCCGCATGCTTGACCACGAAGCCGGAAGCGCCGGCGTCCAGCGCGCGGCGCGCGTAGGCCGCGTTCTGATGCATCGTCAAGAAAACGACCTTGATGTTCGGGTGGGACTTCCTTAGCCGAGTCAATGCCTCGAACCCGTTAAGGTTTGGCATGGCGACATCCGCCACGATCACGTCGGGCCGCAACCTTTCTGCCGCCTCAACCATTGCGCGCCCGTCCTCGACAATCCCGACGAGCTCAAACTCATCCGGCAGAAGCGCTTTGAGACCTTCGGCCATCATGCGGTGGTCGTCAGCCAGCAACACCCGCGGACGGCTCACTGGACGCCTCCTGGTTTCAATGGCGCCCGGGCCACGACGCTCGTCCCTTCGCCCGGCGCACTCTCGATGAGGAGCTCCCCGTCGACCAGGGAGAGGCGCTGTCTCATCCCAGCGAGCCCGAGGCTCGGTCGGTTCTGTTTTCGGCCGGGATGGAAACCAACGCCATCGTCGCGTACGGCAAGCTCAAGACAGGCGCCGACCGCGCGAAGCTCGATCTCGACCGAGCCGGCGCTTGAATGGCGCGCGACGTTGCGAAGCGCCTCCTGCGCGACCCTGTAGAAACAAAGGGACAGCTCCGGGGTCGGCTCGTTGACGTCCCTACCCGCTTTGAAGCTCGTTGGTATCCCCTCTACAGCGCCGAAACGCGCGCACTCGGCCTTGAGCGCCTCAATCAAACCGAGGTCTTCGAGAATAGAGGGATGCAGCGCGTAGGAAAGCGCATGCACGTCCTCACTGAGTTGGACCAGGTCGTGACGTATGGAACGCAGTGCCTCGCCCGCGATCGTGTCGCCCAGTCCCTTTTCCTTCTGTCCCGCGCCGATCGCAAGCAAAGCTAGTCGCTGGGTGACGTCATCGTGCAGCGCGTGCGCCAACCGGGCTCGTTCATCCTCGTGAGCGGTGATCAGGCGGCCGTTCAGGTCGCGAGCATCATCTTCGCTGCGCCGACGTTCCGTGATGTCGATCGATACAGCGCGCAATTGCCAGGGCTTACCTTTGTGATCGAATTCGATCCGGCCCCGCGCGGCGATCCAGCGAACGGTCGAATCCGGCAGCTTCACTCGATATTCCGTTTCGTATTGGCCGTCGCCTTCGAGCGCCCCACGGACCGCCAGACGCAGCGACGCGCGGTCGTCCGGATGAACGACGTCGATGAAACGATCAAAACGAACGGGATGCGCCGAGCGCCAGTTTCCGGAACTCCAGTCGCTCGCGCTCGCCCGGACTTCGTCTCGCGGAATGTCCCAGACCCAGAAGCGCAGCTTGGCCGCGAGCGCGGCCAGGCTCATGCCCTCTTCACTCGTCCGCAGTCGGTCATGCGCCCGCCGCAGCCGCATCCAGTTGAGCAGCAGACCAGCGATAAGGATCCCCTGAAGCACGGAGAAGGCCGCGGCTGCAAGAATGAACCACCTGTATTGCTCCCACAGCGTCGGCTCCCGGAAGCTGATCGTGCTGTTGGGTGGAAGATCGGCCTGTTGGATCCCCCAACGCCGCAACTCCCGCCAGTCAAACTCAGGCTCCGCAAGTTTCTGTGGCGCGGTCTTGATATCGCCCGGCGACGCTCCCCCAAGGATCCGCGCGGCGACCTCGGCGGTCTTCCGGCTCAGTGTGTGGACAGAAAGGAGAGGTCCCCCCACAATCCCGTCGCCGAGTTGATAGTCGTACTGTCCAAATATCGGCGCGTTGGCGACGGCGTGCAGCCGGGACAGGACCTCTTCCTGTCTGTGGGGGATGCCTTGAGCGTCGACGACCAAGTCCCCGTAGTAAATTGCCGATCGCGGTGGAAGCGTCGCGACGCGTTTAAGGATATCTCCAAATGACAGTTCGTTGAGGAAAATGAAATTGACTCGGTTCTCGAGCGGCTGGATTACTCGACGGAGTTCCTTCACCCAAAATTTCTCAATCGGAGCATCGCCGATCACCACGGCTACGGTGGTCGTGCCGGGTAACGTCTGAAAGATATTTTCAATGGTCGCCCGCTGGTCGGTCGAAACCGCGACGGTCGTGTCATTGGCGGTAAGCGTCCCGTCTCCTATCGCTCTCGCGTCGAGCGCGCCAAAAATGACGGGCGTCGAGGGAAAGAGATCTTGTCGATGGCGCTGAATAAACCGCGCCGCAGGACTGACCATGGTAACGATCAAATCGGGAGGACGGGTCCCGAAAAGGGCTCGCAAGTAGCCCACGAACGCTTCGTCCCGCTCGCCGTCGCTGAAGCGCGCTATCTCCAGCAACACTTCGTAGCGGTCCAGCGGATAAGGCGATTTCTCAGCCAAATCCGTCCGCAGATAGTCTGCGAAGGCATCCTCGGCCTGAAAATTCCAGCCGAACGAGTGCAATAACAGCACGCGCTTAGGCTCCGCAGCCGCCGCGTTCCCTGCCGCGAAAGCCAGCAGAGTGACTGCCATCCACGCGTTGCGCGCCCATCCCATGGGATACTCGGGCCATCGACAACATTCGCCCGTAATCATCGGGACCATGATCGCATCAGTACCCGAGACCCTGGCGCCGTTGTCAAGCAACACGCGGATCAGGGACTCGACGAAGAGCGTCCCGACAAGACAGGTTTGTCGGCCTCCGGGCTGCATCTTCTCAATCGGCGCGCCTCGTAATTTTTCATGCCGAGAGCTAGTAAATTTTCGAGGTCATGTTGACGCGTTCTGGGTCCAAGATTGGCTCAAAAAGTCGGGGCGCGCCCGGGCGGCGAACGCGAAATGAAGAGATGCCTGCAAAAGAGAGAGGTTGTGCGCTTTTGGCAGATCGGCATCTTGGCTTGATGGAAGGTGTACGCGGCCTCCTTGAAACAGAGTTTGAGGCGGTCGTGGTGGTCGGGGATGAAGTTTCGCTGTTCGAAAGCGTGCGTCAGCTCCACGTCGCTATGGCCGTGGTCGATCTTTCGTTACGACGCGGAGACGGGCTGGGATTGGTTCGACGAATTCGGAGTCATTTCCCGCAGCTGAAGCTGATCGCTCTCAGCGTCCACGAGGAAAAGAACGCGGAGCTCGCGGCTATTGAAGCCGGGGCCGACGGATTTGTCCTCAAGCGATCCATTGCAACGGATCTGCTCCCCACCATCGACGCCGTGCTTGCGGGAAGCTCAACCTGACCGTTTTCTGATCAGCGGCGGCTGCGCACTCTGGTGTTGAAGCGGAGTGTTAGAGCGATGAGTTGGAAACACCCTTTCAAGAGCGCGATGTTTGCGCTCGCGCTGGCAAGCCTCGTTGCGTCGCAAGCCGGAGCGTGACCAAGTCTACCCGCCGCCGCCACTCGGTCTTCAACCCTTCGGGCCTCGGCCAAAACTGCTCGCCAGGATATGAATGCTGAACAGCAGGACCCAAAGCGGAAACAGCGCGAAACACCAGCGCAGGAAAGGGCTGCCAAGCAGGAGCAAGAGCGCCAGCAGATAGCCCAGTGCGGCCAGCCAACGAGGCGCAAGACGCGTCGCCATCGCGACCGTCGAGGTGGAGATCATGAATACACCGGCCATCCTCACCATGTAGACGTTGACAAGGTTGTACGAAATGGCCCTCGCAATGCGAAAAGCCGGCGACGCGAACGCGGCGGGATCGTCTTTGAACGCGATCAGCATGGCGCCCACGACCGCCGCAGCGACGAACAACATGCCTAGGAACAGCAGGCCGCTGCCCAAAAACACGGTGGCAAAAAAGCGGTCCTCCCGCCGTCCGAGTCGGTCGCGAATGACGCCGACGAACCACAGAAAGGCGACCCCGGCGAAGGGGATGAGGTTCAGCGCCAGCGTAACCTCGCTGGTGTTGGCGGCGAGCCAACCGCCCGACGCCTGCGGATCGGCGGGAATCGCGCCCCACAGCAATCCGAAGCTCGTTAGGGTCAGCAGCGAAAAAACGACGCCCGCGACCGCGGCAGCCCTGGGGGTTCTCAATTCCGCGTCGGTGAGACCTTCGACTTGGCTCATTTTCTTTGCTCTTTCGGGGATCTGTCGAACCGGCCAAGGGGCGACCCTAGCAGCATCGCCTTGGATCCGCCCGAATTGTCCTTCGCTCCTCGGGTGCGTGTGCGGCTTTGATCGCAAGCCGCCGAGCCAAGACCGCTTGATCCCTGCGACTTCTCGCCATCGATCCAATAGACTGCGAGGATCGCCCGGGAAATTGGCGACAGTCGAAGCCACAACAGACGGGTCGGCCCGCAATGCAGCCATGGTTCGTTCCGATGTTCTACGTTTGCGGGGCTGTGCTCGGAGGGCCTCGCGCTGCCGCGATTCGAGCAGGCTTACCTCTCCAGCTACGCCATTGGCCTGTCGATTTCCTCGGCCCAGGCGCTTCTTTCGGCCGCGGCGTCCGGGATGATGGCGCTGACCGGGATCGTGTTCGCCATGGCCTTCGTGATGGTCCAGTTCAGCGCGATCGCCTACTCCCCGCGGCTCGTGCTTTGGTTCGCGCGCGACCGGATGTTGTTTCACGCACTGGGCGCGTTCACGGCGACTTTTGTCTATGCCCTATTTGCCCTTGCCTGGGTGGACCGCGGGGGCTCGGCAAAGGTCCCGATGTTCTCGATGCTTCTCGTCGGAATCATGATCATCATTAGCATGTTCATGTTTGCGCGGTTGATGCAGCGCCTCGGCGACCTTCAGATCGGAAACGTGCTTCACCTGGTCGGCGATCGGGGACGCGCCGTGATCGGCGAGATGTTCCGGCGCCTGGACGAAGCCTCCGCCGCCACGCGCCCTCCTGAAAGCGTGGCGGGCCAACCGAGACTCGGTCCCGCAACCCAGACAGTGAAGTATCTTGGTAAGCCCCGCACCATCGCCAAGCTCGATGTCGATTCTCTCGTCGCCCTAGCGCGAAATGCGGACGGAACCATCGTGATGACGTGCGCGGTCGGCGATACGCTGATCGAGGGTGCGGCTCTTCTCCATGTTCATGGCTCAGGCGCGCCGCTACCGGAGGACGCGCTCAGACGCGCCGTTCGTCTCGAGCGCGAACGAACTTTCGAGCAGGACCCGAAATATCCAATCCGCCTTCTGGTGGACATCGCCATCAAGGCGTTGTCGCCGGCGATCAACGACCCGACGACGGCGGTCCAGACCATCGACCAGCTCGAGGACCTCCTGCGGCGTCTCGGCGCGGCCGAACTGGACGCCGGCGATGTCGTTGACGAGAACGGGGCTCTCCGGCTGGTCGTCCCGACCCCGACATGGGAGGACTACCTGACCCTCGCGTTCGACGAGATCCGGCACTTCGGCTCGAGTTCGGTTCAGGTGATGCGGCGGATGAGGTCCGCCCTCGTCGGCCTCGCGGCCTCGCTGCCGAGCCAAGAACGGGTCGAGGTGGTGCGGCGATATGTCGAGCACCTCGACCGTGACATTGATGCCTCGCAGTTCGACGCCGATGACAAGAGGATGGCGCGTCAAGAAGACCGGCAGGGAATCGGCCTCTCGCGCCGTAACGTCGACACGCCGTGAGGCCTAGATCCGCGCGGAGCAGGACGTCCCACTTGAAGGCGCCATGCGATCCCCTGGGGCCTTGCAGCGTCAAAACAATCTCGCGTGGAGCTTTCGTATCCGCCATGGGTTTCACTGCGTCTTTAGTCGCTCACTCGGCGCGGACATTGGATTCCGACGGGTCGGGCCCTTCGTCGGTACTGGCATGGGTCGAGCCGCCGGGCTCATTTCAGCTTGACGGCTCGATATCAGAATGGCTGACTCTTTCCGAATTCGGTCTCGACGACGACACGACAAGCTGTCGCGATGGGAGGGGTCATGGCGGTTCATTTTGAAATACGCCATATCACCACTTACAAATATGCGAACCCCGTGACGTTCGGCACGCACCAAGCCATGTTCTTGCCGCGCCCCGCAATTCGCGGACGCCTGCTCAGTTGGTCCGCGCGAACGAGTCCTCCTTCCAGGATTCGCTGGGTAAGCGATCCGCTGGCAAACAATATCACCGTCATGGAGTTCTCCGAGCCCGGCCTTGAACTTGTCTTTACGTTTCAGTTTCGCGGGGTCCACTACGGAGCAAGAGCAGTAGAAGAGTTCCCCCTTGAGCCCCGAGCCGAAGACGTGCCGGTCCAGCATACTCCGGACGAATGGACTGACCTTGGGGTTTTCGTCCGACCCCACGCCGAGGATCCCGATTCCAGCGTTGCCGCGTGGGCCAAGAGTTTCGTCTCCGACAATCGAGGGCGAACGACCGATGTTTTGAAAAGGATGCTGGATACGTTCCACGACGCTTTCAGCTACAACGCGAGAGAGGCAGATGGCACTCAGGCGCCGGGAGAGACCTTGCGCACGAAATCAGGCACCTGCCGCGACTACGCCTGGCTTATGATCGAGGCGTTGCGCCGGCTCGGCTTCGCTTCCCGCTTCGTTAGCGGCTATCTCTATGACGCAGCGCTCGATGGCGGCGCGACGGGCATGATCGGCTCCGGCGCCACCCATGCGTGGGTGCAGGTGTTTCTCCCCGGCGCCGGATGGATGCATTACGACCCGACCAACCGCATCACCGCGGGCTACGACCTGATCCCGGTCGCGATCGCGCGCTATCCTGCACAAGCGGTTCCCCTCGCTGGCTCGTGGTTCGGCAAGGCGGAGGATTACCTCGGCATGTCGGTCAACGTTGCAGTCCAGAAGCTCGGTGACGTCTCCGACCCGTCCGAGGAGTAGACCATTCGCGACTTTTCAGTCGGCGGGTCGCTGGACTTGTCGCCGAGGGAGGATGACGCGCTATTCATTCATGAAAAAACTTGCCCCGACCCTTGCGGCGCTAAAATTGATCTGCGCGCTTCGCATCCGAACGATGGCCCGCGGACGGCGCGGGTTCACTTGGGCTCCCACTCCTCGGCCAGCCGTTTCGCCTCGGCGATCTGCGCGGGCGTCATTTTGGCGGCCACTTCATTGCGAAGTTTGACCGCCATGGAGAGCGATGGCGCGCGCGAGACGGCGAGATTGAGCCACATGCGGGCCATTACGGGGTTCCTGGGCACCCCGTAGCCGTGTTCATACATCAGGCCAAGGTGAGCCTGCGCCAAGGCGTTCCCCTGGTCTGCCGCCTTGCGATACCATAGGGCCGCCTGCGCAGCATCCTGCGTCACGCCATGGCCGCCCCAGAAATATATCGATGCGAGCCGATTCTGCGCCGGGGCGTTTCCGCTATCAGCCAACGGATGCAAGAGCCGCACCGCGCTCGCATAGTCGTGTTTAAAGTATGCAGCCTCTCCGTCCTCGAGCTGCCCGGCCGTTGCAAATGCGAACGTACCGACCGCGAGAAGTCCACCTGCCAAGATCGTTCTAGCGTTCCGCTTCATCAGGCGCCGACAGCGCAGCCGGCAAACGCAAAGCCAGTCCAGCCAGACCGTATGAAGTACGACGTTCGCCCGGATTCCATCTCAATCCTCCGATGCGATCGGGATTCGGCCCTCCCGGATTCCTTTGACGAAGCCGCGATAGTCGCGAAGGTTCTGGTCGGCGTATTCAACCGCGAACTCGCACACCGCGTCATCGAACGTGGTATTGGAGCCCATGTAGCCGGCAATCATCGCCGGGTCGCCGGATCGCGCATGGGCCCGCGCGAGCGCCCAGGCGCAGAGCTTGCCAAATTCCTTCAAAGTCGCCACGTCCCAGTCTTCCAGGATCGCTGCGATTTTCGCGTCCCGAAGCTGGCGGAAGTAGTAGTCGCGACCATTCAGCCCTCGCGTCCAGCCGAGGAAAATGTCGCTCGCTGACTGCATGAGGCGCTGCCCTTCCACCACCCGCTCGCCCTGGTTCTTATGTACAGACCCTCCGGCATAAGGTTCGAGTACCGACTTCCGCGCCTCCTTGACCTGCAGGAACATTGGGTCGTTGTCGGCCGCCATGAATAGCCCGAGCGCACAATAGGTGCCGACGCTGCCTACGCCGACGACCTTAATCGCAAAGTCAAGCAGCCGGTAGCGGTCAAACAGCGTTCGAACGTGCTCGGGCAACGATTTGCGATAGCGTCGGAGCGCGTCGGCGTATCCCGATGTCAGGCCCGGGGCCTGCTTGTCTGTTGGATGGAAGATCAGCGGCGGCACGTCCTTGATCCTCGGCGCCGAGCCGTAATGCTCGACGAGCTTTGGGAACAGGCTTTCCGGGAGGCTTTTCCGGCGCGCCTGCTCGAACTCTCTGCCTCACGCGCTCCACCTCGGCTCCGGACGGCAGAACCTTGAGAACGCGCTCGAGATCGATGCGATCGTACCAGACATCCAGCGCACGCATCGAAGCGTAATCGGCCATTCGTTCACGGTAGGAGCACACGGACTCCGTCGCCACCTTCGCCGCGTCGCTGTCGAAGAAGTCGAGATGGCGCGCGGCGATGACGATGCTGGCCGCGAGTCGCTTGACGTCCCATTCCCAGGGAGCCGGCAGGGTTTCGTCGAAATCGTTGATGTCGAAAAAGATATTGCGCTCGGGCGTGGCGAAGCCGCCAAAATTCATAAGGTGAGCATCCCCGCAGGCCTGCACGCGAAGTCCGGACCTTGGGGTCGAAGCCAGATCGGCGGCCATGACCGCGGCCGCGCCGCGATAGAACGCGAAAGGTGATTGAGCCATGCGCCCGAAGCGGATCGGGATCAGCTCCGAGATTCGGCCTTCGTTGGACTCACGAAGAAGCTCGATCGGATCGCGCCGTTTCTTGGGCGACCTCCAACCGCCATGCGCGGCGCGCGGCGTCGTATCGCGCAGCGCCCTGCCTGCGGCGCGCCGCTCGTCTGCGGATAGGTACGCTGCGGGGGCGCGAGAGGTATCTTCTGCCGGTTCGTGTTTCGCATTAGTCTTACGCATGCTTATGGTTCCCAGGCCGACCATGAGTATTCCAGCACGACTCGCGGGACAATGCTTTATCACAGAAAAAATTCGAGACTATTGTATTCGGCACGTCTAGAAGGCGCATATGTATGCTCCGACATTGAAATTCGTAGGCGAATATTGGGTTTCGATGTCGAGAAACCCCGCCTCTTAGCGTCGAAGCCTTCGGCGCGCTCGCGGTGAGAGGAGGGCTGGTTGGAGTCCTTGGTCCGGGCTGGGGCGACTGGGGCGTTCGATGTCGCCATCATCGGCGGCGGCATCAACGGCTGCGGCGTGGCCCGAGACGCGGCGGGACGGGGCTGGTCGGTATTCCTCTGCGAAAAGAATGATCTCGCCTCCTCGACGTCAAGCGCATCGAGCAAACTGATCCACGGCGGCCTGCGCTATTTGGAGCATTTTCGCTTTCGCTTGGTCCGAGAAGCGCTGATCGAGCGCGAGATCCTATGGAGAATCGCCCCGCATATTGTCTGGCCGCTTCGTTTTGTGCTGCCTCACCGCAAGGACCTGCGCCCTGCATGGGTGCTCAGGATCGGCCTGTTTCTGTACGATCACCTTGGCGGGCGCCGACTTCTCCCCCCACCCGCACGTTGCGGCTGGCCGCCGATCCGGTGGGCGAACCTCTCAAGGCGCAATATTCGATCGGCTTTGAATATTCGGATTGCTGGGCCGACGACGCGCGACTTGTCGTCCTCAATGCGCGGGACGCAGCGGACATGGGCGCCGTGATCGCGCCACGGACACGTTGCGTCAACGGGAAGCGCGAAGGCGGCCTGTGGACTTTGACGCTCTTGGACGAACTGACGGGGCGTCTCAGCAAGATCAGGGCGCGCACTTTGGTCAACGCGGCGGGACCCTGGGTTAACGAAGTCCTGCGCTCTGCGCTCGAAACGCCGCCGCCCGCCGCGATCAGGCTGGTCAAAGGCAGCCATGTCGTTGTCCGGCGACTGTTCGAGCACGACAAATGCTACATTTTTCAGAATATCGATCGGCGCGTCCTTTTTGTCATGCCATTCGAACGAGACTACACCCTGATCGGCACGACGGACCTTGACTACAATGGCGATCTCGATGCGGTGAAAGCCTCGGCGGCAGAAATCGAGTATCTGTGCGGCGCGGCTAGCAACTACTTTCGCGTTCCGATAACCGCGAGCGAGGTGCTGTGGTCCTATTCCGGCGTTCGGCCGCTCTATGACGACGGCGCCTCCGAAGCGCAGGAAGCGACGCGCGACTACGTCCTCAAACTCGACGAATCCGAGGAGTCGCCTGCGCTTCTGAGCATTTTTGGCGGCAAGATCACCACCTACAGGCGGCTGGCGGAAGCGGCCCTCGCCATATTGTCGCGCTATCTGCCCCCGGCGCGCCGGCCTCCCGGGTGGACCGCCCTCCATCCGTTGCCGGGCGGGGATTTCCCTACCGACGGGTTCGAGACTCTCGTGGGCAAAACGGCGGGCACGATATCCATTCTTGCCGCGCCAGACAGTTCGTCGTCTGGTCCGCGCCTATGGAACTCGCGCGGAGGCGCTGCTTGCCGACGCAAAAGCCCAGTCGGATCTGGGACAGACGTTCGGAGCCGACCTGACCGAGGCCGAAGTGCTCTATCTCGCCAGAAACGAGTGGGCGATGACGGCTACGGATGTCGTATGGCGGCGCTCCAAGCTAGGGCTGCGCATGTCGGAGGCCGAGGTTGAAGGCGTTGACGCGTATCTGCGAATGGCGCTGCAGACTTCGGATCGAAAAGGGGCAAGCGTAGAGTGACGCTCGTTCTCGAAAACATCTGGCTCTCGGTCGGGGAAGAAGGCGTCATCGACGACGTGTCGCTGACACTCGATCAAGGCTCGATGAATGTCGAACTTGGATCGCCAACCGGGTCGGGCTGATTAGCCCGACCCCTTTGCATTTGGGCAGGGATAGCCCCATGAACGGGCATGTTCTCGTCGTCGATCAGGGCACGACCTCGACGCGCTCGATCATCTTTGGGCCTGACGCCGCGCTCGTCGCCATGGCGCAGGAGGAATTCCCGCAGATCTTTCCTCAACCGGGCTGGGTCGAACATGACCCGGAATCGCTATGGCGGACCACGCTCTCGACAGCGCGGCAGGCTCTCTCGAGGGCCGGCGTCGAGCCGAGCGCGCTCGCCGGGCTCGGGATAGCCAACCAGCGCGAAACGACGCTTGTCTGGAGCCGGACCACCGGACGTCCGATCCACAATGCGATCGTCTGGCAGGATCGCCGCACCGCGCCGCTCTGCGCCGAGCTCAAGGATCGCGGATGCGAGAAGCTCGTGTCCACGCGCGCCGGCCTGCTGCTGGATCCCTACTTCTCGGCGACGAAGATCGCCTGGATCCTGGACAATGTTCCCGGCGCTCGCGCCGAAGCGGAACGCGGAGACCTGGCGTTCGGCACCGTCGACAGCTTTCTGGTCTGGCGTCTGACCAATGGCAAAGTTCACGTCACCGACGCCACCAACGCCTCGAGGACGCTGCTGTTCAACATTCACACCGGCGCGTGGGACGACGATCTTCTCGCTCTCTTCCAAGTCCCAAGGTCGATGCTGCCCGAGGTCCGCGATTGCGCCGCCGAATTCGGAGAAACGGCCGCCGAATATCTGGGCGCGTCGGTCCCTATCCGCGGCATCGCCGGCGATCAGCAGGCGGCGCTGATCGGCCAGGCCTGTTTTCGCCCTGGAATGGTGAAGTCGACCTATGGGACGGGATGCTTCGTTCTCGCCAACACCGGCGACAAGGCTCTCGAGTCGACGCATAAACTGCTGACGACCGTCGCCTACCAGTTCGGCGGCAAGCGCACCTTCGCGCTCGAAGGCTCGATCTTCTCAGCGGGCGCAACCGTGCAATGGCTGCGCGACGGTCTCGGGATCCTTGCCAACGCCGCGGAGGCGGGCGAACTGGCGGCGAGCGCCGACCCCCGGCAGCAGGTCTATCTGGTGCCCGGGTTCACCGGGCTCGGCGCTCCCCATTGGGACAGCGAGGCCCGCGCCGCGATCTTCGGGCTGACGCGCGGCGCAACGCGCAAGGAGATTGTGCGCGCGGCGCTGGAGAGCGTGGGTTATCAGACGCGCGACCTTCTCGACGCGATGCGTGCGGATGCCGGCGGTCTTTGGGACAAGGAGTTCGCCTCGGTCATCCGGATCGACGGCGGCATGAGCGCGAGCGACTGGACGATGCAATTCCTCGCCGATATCCTGAACGCGAAGGTCGACCGCCCCGAAATCTTGGAGACGACGGCTTTGGGCGCCGGTTTTTTGGCTGGCTGGCAAGCAGGCCTCTACCCTGACGCCGAACAGTTTTCGCGAACTTGGCGCCGGCAGGTCAGCTTCGAGCCCTCGATGCCGGCGACGGAGCGCGAATCCCGATATCGCGGGTGGCGCCACGCCGTGGCGCGCACTGTTCTAAGACCGAAGACCTAGGTCGATGCGAATCCTGTTTCGCTCCGATCCCGCGATCGAGCGGATCTGCCGTTCCCCCTATTGACGGGAGTCGTGGACTGCGACCGCTTCACGGCGCGGCGCTACCCGGGCGCGTGTCGCACGCGTACCACCGGACCCTCGCAGGCCCCATTGCATTCCCTCTAGGATCAGGCTGGGACCAAGCCACGCACCACACGGAACATCATGGGAAATGACCGGGGTCCATCGGGCAAGCCAACCAGATAGCCGGCACGAACGTGCTGCTCGATCGAACCGCGGGCGTCATCCGAAAGCGCCATCAATATGCCCGTGACGCTGCCCGGGCCGTCGGTGAACGTAGCCCAATAATCCGCGAAGGATGCGTACTCGCAATCCACGACAACGGGAACCTCCGTTACGTCGGCGAGGCCAATCTTCCGCCACAACGCCGCCTGACCGTTAGGCCAGAAGAGCTGGCGCCCCGCCCGCATGGACCTCAGCTTGGCGAAGTCGGTCTGAAGCACAGCACCGGTGTGAATAACGAGGTCCCAGGCGGGCATGCCGCCAAGGAACTGAGTAACAGCGGAAGCGACCACGCCGCCTGGACGGGTCACGCGCTTCATCTCGGCAACTACCTGTTCAATTTCCGGGATAACGTCCAGGGCCAGCGTGGAAACGGCCGCATCGAATGCATTATTGTCGAACCGCATGTGCCGAACATCGCCGTGTTCATATGCGATGTTGGGGTGGGATCGACGAAGGCGGGCTCCTTCCAGGTATCCCTCCGATGCATCGACACCGATCACATGCGCCCCCGTCTCGGCCAGGGCTTTCGCCAACACACCTGTCCCACAGGCTACATCGAGCACGTTACCGCCGGGAGCGACATTGACGCGGTTGAGAAATTGGGTTGCCAGATGCTCGCTCCAGCGCCCCATGAAAGCCTCGTAGACATCGGGATCAGCCCAATTATATCGTAGTTGCGCCGTCTCCATGGCTTGCCATCCTGCCTCGATCAAGAATGGACCGTAACACGCTCATTCGGGCCAGCATCAAGGGGGCTTTTGCAGTCAAAAAGTCAGGAGTTATGCATACCCTCTCCCGTTTGCATGGAGTGCCCCCTGCCACGCCGCCGAGCGCGGAAGACCGGATCGCCAGCCTAGCGCGCCTAGTCCGCCCGGTTGCGGAACCAAGCGAAGGCGAGCGCCGCCAATCCGATCACAATCGCCCCAAGTCCGTGGTTGAAGTGGGTCTTGGTGGAGCCGGGGCTGAAGCCCGGCACAAAAGCGGGGAGTTCGCCGGCTGGGGTCAGCCAGTAAAGCGCAGCCAAAGCTATGAACGCCAGCCCGACGATGACCGCGATTGGAACAACGATCGTCTTCATGCCCTTGGTCCCTCTGCCCGTGCTGCTGGCCTTGCCTTCCTTAGGCGCGCTCGCGGCGGCCCGCCACTCGTCACGCCCGTCCCTCTCCCGTCACCCGCCAGATCACGTCGCCCACGTCGTCCGCAACCAGAAGCGAGCCGTCGGGACCCAGGGCCACCCCCACCGGTCGTCCGTATGACCATCGCTCGTCCGGCGAGAGGAACCCGCTCAGGACATCGCGCGGCGGTCCTGCCGGGCGCCCGTCGGCGAACGGCACGAAGACGACCTTGTAGCCGGCGAGCGTGCTTCGGTTCCAGGAGCCGTGCTGGCCGATCGCCATGCCCTCGGGAAAGCCGGGCAGCGCGCCGGCCGGCAGCCAGCAGAGACCAAGCGAGGCGGTGTGACCGCCGAGCGCATACTCGGGCGTGATCGCGCTTGCGACCATATCACGGTCCTGGGGGACGCGGTCGTCGACGGTTTGTCCCCAGTAGGAATAGGGCCAGCCATAGAAGCCCCCGTCGCGAACCGAGGTCAGGTAGTCGGGCGGCGTCTCGTCGCCGAGCCCGTCGCGCTCGTTGACCACCGTCCACAGCTTGCCCGATCGCGGCTCCCAGGCGAGCCCGACCGGATTGCGCAGGCCGCTCGCGAAGATGCGGCTCGCGCCGCCCCTGAGGTCGAGTTCATAGATGGCGGCGCGGCCCTCCTCGGCGGCCATTCCATCGTCGCCGATGTTGGTCAGCGATCCGACGCCGACATAGAGCTTGGCGCCGTCAGGACTCGCGAGCAGGCTCCGCGTCCAATGCCCGTCGGTCTTGAACCCGATCAGCTTGCGCCCCGGCCCCGATATGCGGCTTGCCCCCGCCGCATAGGGGAAGACGACCACGCCATCAGTATTGCCGACATAGAACTGGTCGCCGACCAGCGCCATCCCGAACGGCTGGTTCAGTCCGTCGAGGAACACGTTGCGGCTCTCAGCGACGCCGTCGCCGTCCTGATCACGGAAAAGCGTGATCCGGTTCGGGCTCGGCCCGACGGCCGCGGCGCGCTTGAGCGTGCTGAACATCGCGTAGTCGAAAAAATTCTTGACTGGGACCGACTCCATCAGCGCCTCGGCGACCAGCACCTCGCCGGTTGGCAGGACGTGGATCCAACGCGGATGCTTGAGGCCGCTCGCGAACGCATTGACCTTGAGCCCGGGAGCGGCGACCGGCGTCAACCCTTGCGACCACCCCTTTGCAGTCGGCATCTTGAGGGTCGGAATGACGCCCTGAGGTCTCGCCGGCGGGATCGTCGGCCGGCCGCCGAAGGTTGGCTCGGGCGCTCCCTGTGAACGGCGCAGCCAAATCGCCGTTGCGCCGACCGCCTCGGCCAGCCGTGAAACAACGTCGGATAAACCCATTGCGACTCTCTCCCCCCGCGCCTCGCCCATGCTAGCGAGAATCAAGCTGCGCTGGAACCGATGGTCCGGAAGGTGATGGAATAGCGGTGGCGGTCGAGCGGCGGGATGCTGTGTTCCCAAACCGTCCGCGATGGTCCGGATAGCAGATAGGCGGAGCGCGGCTCGACCGTCAGCGAAACACGGTCCCATCCGTCTCCGTTTTTCCGGCGGAAACGGAAATTGCACGGGGCGAGCAGCGACACCCCGACCACCTCGTCGAACTCAGCCTTGTCCCGGTGCCAGCCGATGCCCGCGCCGGGGCGGTACTCGTTGACGAGCGCCTGCTGGAAGGCTTCCGCCGGCCGGTCGAAAGCCTTGGCGATCTTCCGCCGCAGCGGTTCGAGAAACGCCGGCAGCGGCGGCGCCTCGACCACATGCCGGGCGCCATAGTCATAGCGGAAGCCAAAGCCGACCACCTGGCGATTTGCCTGATATCCGTGAAAGTCGAACGGCTTGAACGGGAGAACGGAGAGTTCGGATGCGAGGCTTTCCTCCTCCTCCGGCGTCAGCAGGTCGGCAGAATAGCGAAAGCCCTCAGGCAATTGGCTCGGGGACCCGAACAGGTCCGCCGGGCGGCTGGTTGACAGGGGCCGAATCCGGGGGCGCCTCACAGCATTCATGGCCGAGCCTAGATATGCGCCCCGCAAAGCCCGGCAACCCCCATCGCCGCCGCTCCGGGCGGGCGTCAAAACCGGGGCGCCGGCGCCGACGATCATTTTTCGCTTGGCCATGGCGTTTCCCCTGGTTCACAAACTTCGCGCCGGCGGCGCCAACGCGCTCCCCGCCCCCAGGTATGCGGATACGAAAATGAGACTGCGCTCGCTTCTCTTCGTTCCCGGCGACTCCGCGCGCAAGTTCGCACGCGCTGGGGAGTGCGGCGCCGACGCGCTCATCCTCGACCTTGAGGATTCCGTCGCGCCGCCGCAGAAGGCCGCCGCCCGCGCGCTCGTCTCAAGCCTGATCGACGACAGAAGGGACCGCGCCTGGGCCTGCTTCGTGCGCGTCAACGCGCTCGACACCGGCTTGACGCTCGACGACCTCGCGGCGGTGGTCAAGCCCGGTCTCGACGCGATTCTCGTCCCCAAGGTCAACGGGGCGGCCGACCTCGAGCCGATCGGCGAGCGCCTCGATCGGCTCGAAAAGGACGCCGGCATGCGGCAAGGCTCGGTCAAGCTCGCCTGCGTCGCCACCGAAACGCCCAAAGCGATGTTCGCGCTTCCCTCCTACGCGCCTCCGCATGCGCGGCTGATCGCCCTCACCTGGGGCGCAGAGGACCTCGCGGCGGCGCTGGGCGCGACCGAGAACAAGGAGCCCGACGGCTCCTGGACGTTTCCCTATGAGTTCGCTCGGGCGCAGTGCCTGTTCGCGGCGGCGGCGGCGGAAGTCGCGGCCATCGACACCGTATTCACGAACTTTCGCGATTCCGACGCGCTCGAGCGGGATTGCCGCCGCTCCCGGCGCGACGGCTTCGTCGGCCGCCTTGCAATCCACCCCGATCAGGTCGCGGTGATCAACCGCGCTTACGCGCCCTCGCCTGCCGAGATCGAGCACGCGCGCAAGATCGTCGCCGCGTTCGAGGCCGACCCCGGGGCCGGGACGCTCGGCGTCGACGGCAAGATGGTCGACATGCCGCACCTCAAGGCGGCGCGAAGGACGCTGGCCTCGATCTGATGAAAGCGACGTCTGGCGTGGCTCGCCTCGCATCGGTCGCAAGATATTTGTTCTTGCTTCGTTCCGGCAACTGAGATATGGTGCGATCAGAAGCGACATATCCCCCAACCGATGACCATGACGCGCCCGCCCGGCGAAACAGGGAGCGCGTCGCGGCTTGCGCCGGGGATGGCGATCGCCCTGTCAGTATCGCGGATCAACCCTATATAAACGGGGGCATGTGGGGCGACCCGTCGCGCGCCGGCCGAGGGCGAATTGGCCGCGAAGGAGCTATCGAGGGACACTATGGCAGACACAAGCGCACTTTGGGGCCTTCTCAAGCAAAGCGCCGATCCGTCGGTGGCTGCGGCTCTGGAAATGTCGGTGGAATCGGATCAGGATCGGGCGCTTAACCGGATCAACCCGCTCGCCTACGCCGGCGAGCACGGCCTCGACGAAGAGCAGACGATCGGCGGGCTCGTCCATGCGGCGCGGCTGGGCCTGTTCGACATGTCGTGGAACATGCTGTGCCCGGGTTGCGGCGGCGTGCTCGAGAGCGGCGCGGCGCTGAAGACGCTCAATCGCGCCCACTACTACTGCTCGCTCTGCGCCGCCGACTATGAGCCGACGCTCGATCAATTGGTCGAGGTCACCTTCACCGTCAATCCCAGGGTCCGGCGCATTGCCGCGCATGATCCCGATTCGCTTCCTTTTGCCGAATACATGCGCCAGATCTTCTGGAGTTCGAGCACCACCGTGCCTGAGGACGTTGAAAGCGTCGTTCAGAATACGACGCTCGACGTCATGGAGCTTGCGCCGGGCGAGAAGGCGGCGATGTCGCTCATCCTGCCGAAGGGATTTGCGATCGTGTTCGACCCGGTGACCCATTCGTCGCTCTTTCTCGAAGCCGAGGGCGAGGAGACGCATGAGCGGCGCAATCTTTCGCTCGTCTTCACCGACTCGCACGCGCATAGCGGCACCCAGAAGGTGCAACCCGGCCCGGTGCGCATTTCCTACGAGAACAAGGCCGCGCGCCGGACGTTGCCGGGGGTTTGGATCCATACCGACGAGATGGACAAGATCACGAGCGGACGCCTGCCGTTTCTGACCGCGACGCGGCTCCTCAGCAACCAGGAGTTCAGGGACCTCTATCGGAGCGGCACGTTCGATCCGGAACAGCGCTTCAAGATCACGAGCCTTACGATTCTGTTCACAGACCTCAGAGGCTCAACCGCGCTTTATGAACGGATCGGCGATCTCGCGGCCTTCGATCTCGTGCGCAGCCACTTCGGCGCGCTGCTCGAAGCAGTCGCCGCCGAGGGCGGGGCGGTGGTCAAGACCATCGGCGACGCGGTGATGGCGACCTTCCCGACTCCGGACCGGGCGCTGCGCGCCGCCATGCGGATGCGTGAGGAAATGCGAAAGATCAATGACGGGCGCGGAAGCGAGGACCTCGCTCTCAACATCGGGCTCCATTCGGGTCCGTGTCTCGCGGTGATGCTGGACGACCGGCAGGACTATTTCGGGCAGACGGTCAACATCGCCTCGCGGGTCCAGGGCCTGGCGGAGCCGGACGCGATCCTGGCGACCAAACCGATCATCGAAAGCTCGGAAGTGGCGCGCCTGCTCAGCGAATCGAGCTATCGCACGACGCCGCGCCAGTCGAGGCTGCGGGGATTGAGCGAAGCGTTCGATGTCTACGAGGTTCGCGAACGCGAGACTGTCGCGGCGGCGTAACCCCCGCGACGAAACACATTCGCTGTGACGTCCGCGAAGGCGGGCGTCCAGACCTCAAGACTTGGACGCGAGGCTGGATTCCCGCCTGGTTGCGTCAACCGGCCTTCCGCGTTCCGCGAGCAGCCTTCTCGCGTCTGAAAACCTCGTGGCCCTCGCCGTCGAGGATGCGCAAGGCGATCGTCTTCGGCGGCCACGCCGAGGCCGCTGCGGCGATGATCGCGGCGGAAACGTCGGACGCGCGGATATCGACTTCCCGCAACAACGATTGTGCGAAATCGGTCCCTGCCCCGATATACTGGATCCGGAACGGTTGCGGAGTGGGGACGCCGTTTCGGTCCGGCCGATAGGCGGGTTCGGTCTCCGCGAAGGAGCGAGGCTCGCGCGCTTCGCCCGGGTCGCGGTCAAGCACGAAGAAGGTGTTCATCTCCAGCTGCGTCGAGATGTTGAGGCCGATCCGGCTGCCCGTCTGGCGCGCGACCGCCCGCGCGACCATGGCCCAATCCTGGGCGATGACGTCGGAACTCGCCTCGTGTTCCCTTCGGCGCGCCTCGTGATAGGCCCCGTCGCCGAGCTCGCGGATGAGCAACTCGGCCTCGGCCTCGATGCGTTCCATTTTCGCGCGCCGGCTCGGCGCCCAGGAGACCATTTCCGTCCACCTCTCACCCTACGTCAATTGCTGCACACTTCCGCGCCGTATGCAACCTCTACAACCGAGCCGGGCGCCGGGGTTGGCTGAGGGAGGCCCGAATGATGGCGATTCCCGGCCAAGCCCGCGTCATTTGATCGGCGGCGCCGGGAGCTTCGTTTCGCCCGGCTGCATGACGTAGGTGTGGTCGAGCGAATACCAGGGCGGACGGATGTGGGGCTCCGACGGATGGGATTCCTCGTGGCGCCTGTAGTCGCCCAGAAGCGCCCTGGTGACGCCGAACTGCGGGTCGGTGTCGATGTTCGGGTCGCCCGGATCGTAGACCTGAGAAATCAGCACCTTGAAGCCCTTCTTGACGATCAGGGCGTGCAGGTGGGCCGGTCGATAGGGATGCCGGCTCTGGGCGCGCAGGAGCCGTCCGACGACGCCCCCGGTTGGAATGGGATAGCCGACCATCCTGACGGTGGCGAACCAGAAACGGCCGTCGTGGTCGGTTGTGAATTTGCCGCGCAGATTCATGTCGGCCTGTTCTGCGTCCTGGTTCTCGTAGAGGCCGACCGGCGAGGCGTGCCAGATATCGACTTCGGCGCCGGCGACCGGATCGCCCGCCCTGTCGACCACCCGACCGGTGACGAACAGCGGGTCTCCGGGCGTGTCAGACCGAACAATTGTGCCGCCATTGGCGACGCGCGGGGAATTCAGCCGCCAGAAAGGACCAAGCAGCGATTGCGACGTTTCTGCATTGCCATCGTCGCCGTTGTTGAGGAGGCACACGAGCGACGAGACCCCGAGCGAACCCGCCATCAGCACGGTTTCGTTGTGGGTATCGACGCTTAGCCTGCCGATCTCGTTCAGGACGGCCGTGGCCTGTCGAAACTCGTCCTCCGTAAGCCTGACTTCGCGGATGAACCGGTGCAGATGCTTCACCAGCGACACCAGAATTTCCCGCGCGCGCGGATCGGCGGTGCGCTCCATCGCCGCCAGCGCATCCGACGTGACATCGTCCTGGCTCGTGATGATCATCGCGATCCTCCCCGCGTCATTCCAGACGGTTTACTATTCGTCGGCGTTACGGCAAAACGTCCGCGGGACTAAGGGATATCGCGTTCACTGGCCTGAAGGCTTTCTCCAGGACGCGACACGAGGGCCGAGCGGCGACCGAAGTGGACGAAGCGGATGCGGCGTCAGTTTCCTGTCGCGGCGAGCGGCTATTGGCGCGTCGGCTGGACGTTGGCTGCGGCCGCCGCTCTCCCTTGCGCCGCCATCGCTCAGCAGGCCCCGGCCTCTCCGGGCAGCGCCCCGTTGATCGTCGGCCAGGACCTCGGCGGCGTCCCGTCGGGCGATGTCCTCAATCCTGAGAATCTTTTCCAGCTCTACTATGGCGTCAAGACCGCGCCGGGCAGCGGCCCCAATGGGACGATCCGCACGGTCACCACCGACACGTTCAAGCTGCGTGGCGACTACACCTTCGACCTCAGTCCCGACTGGCAGTTCGTCGTCCGCGGCGATCTGCCGTACCTGGCCAAGGATCCGGTCAATTCCGTCAATCCCGACGGCGATTTCATTTATGGGCTGGGCGACGCGGACGTCCAAGGCACGATCGTCCACACTTTCGACAGCCGGTGGAAAGCGGGGGCCGCCGTCCGCCTCATCACGCCGTCCGGGAGTTGGGACAACGGCCTTGGCTCCGGCTTGTGGCAGGTGCAGCCGGCGGCAGGCTTTCGCTATGCGCTGCCGGAAATAAGCTCCGGCTCCTATTTCGAGCCCTTCGCCCGCTACGACCGGAGCTTCGCCGGCGACGCCGCGAAGAAGGAGATCAGCAATCTGCAGTTTGCGCCGATGGTCAATTTCTCGCTTCCCGACCGCTTCTACTTCACCCTCTATCCGAGCGCGGATATCCGCTGGAACTTCGGGCCCGCCGTTACCGGCCAGACGGGGCGGCTCTTTCTGCCGTTCGACTTCCGGATCGGGCGCAATTTCAGCAAGTTCCTTAGCGCATCGCTTGAGGTCGGCGTCCCGATCGTCAAGCAATATCCGGTCTACGACTTCCAGAGCATAATGAGAGTCAACATTAACTTCTGACGCCAAGCGTCGACCCCAGCTCAGTTTCGATCGAGCGATAAAAACTATCGATTGCCGAAAAACGGAATCAGTGGTACTGTGATTTCGGTTTCAGTAAGGAGAGACGCCGCGACTCGAAAAACGAGAGGGGCTGATCGCCGCTTCGAAGGACCAACCGAGACGACAAAAGATTTTTGCCCCAGGGGGTCGGCGCAACCCCTTGAAAAGGCTCAAAACGGCCAAGGGATTCCAAGGAAATCCGAGGGTTTTTCTTTGATTCGTTTTGCCTGGGCTTGGGTAGGCTTGGCTGGATTTTGCTGGATTTGGGACCGGCTTGGAAAACGCGCCAACCGCATCCGTCGCTCCAAATTGAACCGATACTAGATTGATATTACTACACTTTCACTCCCGAACGAGCCTCTCGACCAGCTGCTCGACGCCAGCCTCGACCCGCCTCGCCCGCAGCCGCTCCGCGGTCACGATCGCCACCACGTCGCGGTAGGCGCGCTGAAGGTCGTCATTGACGATAACGAAATGGTAATTGCGCCAGCGCCCGATCTCCTGCCTCGCCGCCTCGAGGCGGGTTCCGATCGACGACGCGGAGTCCTCGGCCCGCCGCTCGAGGCGGGCGCGCAGTTCGCGCAGCGACGGCGGCAGGACGAATACGCTCACGACGTCCTCGCCGAGGCGCTCCCGCATCTGCTTTGCGCCCTGCCAGTCGATGTCGAACAGCATGTCGCGCCCCTGCCCGAGCACCTTCTCCACCGGCTCGCGCGGCGTCCCGTAAGCGTTGTCGTGCACCTCGGCCCATTCCAGGAGGTCGCCGGCTTTTCTCATCCGATCGAACTCCCGCCGGTCGATGAACCGGTAGTGGATGCCGTCGACTTCGGAAGAGCGGCGCGGGCGCGTGGTCACCGAGACCGAGAGGGTGAGATCGAGCGCCTTGTCCTGCATCAGCATCCGGGTCAGCGTCGTCTTGCCGGCCCCCGAGGGCGAGGACAGAATCAGGATCATGCCTCGCCGGCTGGCCGCCATCGCTTCGAACCTCACTCGACGTTCTGGACCTGCTCGCGGAATTGCTCGATTTGGGCCCGCAGTTCAAGCCCCTGCGCGGTGAGGCTGACGTCGTTGGCCTTGGCGCTGAGGGTGCTTGCCTCGCGCCCCAGCTCCTGGGCGAGGAAATCGAGCCGCCGTCCGATCGCCCCACCCTCCTCGATCAGCGCTCGAGCGGCGGCGACGTGGGTCCTGAGCCGGTCGAGCTCCTCCCGGATGTCGGCCTTGGCCGCGAGCAGGATCGCCTCCTGGTGGAGTCGATTCTCGTCGAGACCGCGTGAGGACGCCATCAGAGCTTGAACGCTCTGGGCGAGGCGCTCGCGCACTGCCTCGGGCCGGCGCGCCGGATTGGCGTCGGCCGCCTCGACGAGTCCCGCGATGGCCCAGAGCATGTCTTTGAGCACCAGGGCGAGCGCCCCTCCCTCCCACCGGCGCGCGGCGGTGAGCGCGGCGATCGCCTCATCGAGGCTGGCGAGGGCCCCCGCGCCGGCCGCGCTCACGACGGCCTCATCGTCGTCGGTGTCGGCCGCCTCAAGAATGCCGCGCAGGGCGAGCAGTCCGTCCATCGTCGGCGGCGCGAGCCCGGCCTTGATCGCCGCCGCACGGGCGGCGACGGCGATCGATTCGAGCGCCGCGAGGTCAATTCGCGCTGCGGCAGTCGCCCCCTCGCGTTGCACGGACAGGGTGGCGAAGCATGTCCCTCGCGCGAACGCTTTGGCGAGCCTGCTGCGCGCCTCCCCTTCCACGCGGTCGAAGGGCGCGGGCATGCGCAACCGGATGTCGAGGCCCTTGGCGTTGACGGTCTTGAGCTCGAACGTCCAGCGCCACGCGCCACCGCTTCCGGCGGCGCGGGCGAATCCGGTCATGCTGCTCACCGCCATTGCGCCTGTCCTTCGCCCGAATCGCGGGTTTGATCGTACAGGAATCCCGGCGCCCTCGAACCGTCCGCGGCGCAATGGCGCCCGTGCCCGAACGGCACAGCCGAAATCCACCCTCCGCCCGGTCTTTGGTTCATCTTGAGTTCATGCAGAGACCCTTATGGGTCCCGAATGCCCGCTGGGGTTTCATCAAATTGAGGAAGACCGACCCATGATAAAGACCATTGCCGCCGCCGCCGTGATTTCGCTCGGCCTCGCCGGTTACGCCTTTGCTGAAGACGCCGCCGCGCCCATGCCCGCTCCGATGCATCATGTTCATCATCACGTTCATCACCATTATCACCACCACACGATGCACCACGAGATGCACCACGCCTCGCATCACCATCACGCCACGAAGATGGCGCCCGCAGCGCCCAATTCGTAAGGCGACCGCGGCGCGCTTCGCGCCGTTTCCCGTCCGCAAATCTTGGGCTCTCCGGGCGGCAACCCTCTCGGAGAGCCTTTCTTTTTCCCGGCGGCCTCTTTGAGCCCGGCCGCGCTCAATCGCTTGCTTCCTTCGCCCGGACCCGCTTACGGGTCTTGACCTCGACCCGCGGCCCCTCGGCGAGGCGGACGGTCGCCCCCCACAGCGTGCGGACATCCTGCTGGGTCAGCTCCATCCGGTGGAAGATGTTGCGCAGGTTTCGCCGCATGCCCGGCTTCTTGGTCACGGGGCGGAAAAAGCCGTTCTCGTCGAGCTTGCCCTCAAGATAGTCGAAGAAGGCGAAGAGCATCTCGCGCTGCGCCGGCGGCGACACGGGTCGTGGGATGGTCGAAGGCGGCGGCTTGTCGCCGTGGGCGGCCTTGAACCATTCGTAGCCGCAGATGAGAACCGCCTGGGAGAGATTGAGCGAGGCGTAGGCGGGGCTCGAAGGAAAGGTGACGATCGAATTGGCGAGCGCCACCTCGTCGTTGGTCAGGCCGGTCCGCTCCGGCCCGAACAGGACGCCGCGCTTCTCGTTCGCCGCGAGGGCGATCGCGGCCATCGCGACGCTCGGGGTCAGGACCGCTTTCATCTGGCCGCGCTCGCGGGCGGTCGTTGCGTAAACAGCGGCGAGATCGCCGACCGCCTCTTCCACGCTCGAAAAGACCCTTGCGGCGTCCAGAAGGTCGGTCGCGCCCGCCGCCGCGGAATAGGCGACCTCGCGATAGTCGTCGGTGCGCGGCCAGCCTTCGCGCGGATTGACCAGACGCAGGTCGCCGAGGCCGAAATTGGCCATCGCGCGGGCGCACATGCCGATGTTCACCGCCAGTTGCGGCCGAACCAGAATGACCGCCGGACCGCCGCCGATCCGCGGCCTTGTCCTGTCCGTCCCCGCGCCAACCATCGAGGGCGGGCTATAGCACGGCGGCGCCGAAGGCAATCGACAGCTGATCGGCGAGGGTGCGGCAGATCAGAGACCGAGCTCGAACGGCGCCCGGCCGGCGAAAGCCTGCGCGAGCGCGACAACCCGCCCGTGATAGGCTTCCTCGACCAGCGCCGGATCGGCGGCGTTGGGAGAGTAAGCCGCAATCGCCCGCAGCCGCGTTTGAGGCGCGATTCCCGCGCTCGGCCCACCGACGATCAGCACGCCCTGCATAGAGTCCTGAGACGCGCCGCCCCGGCCGCCGCTCTGGCCGAAATTGACGTCCTGGATCCGCGCCACCAAGGTTGCGCCGTTGCGCTGAGCCGGCGCCAGGTAGGCCGACAAGGCTCGGGCCAGGTCATCAGGAAGCGCCTGCTCGACCCAGTCAGCGGTTGGGTCGCCGGCGCTGGCCCGAAGCGGGGCGACGTCGACCCTGATTTCGCGGAACCGGACGGCGGGATCGGCCGACGCCCATCCGGCCTTGCCGACCGAAAGAACGGCCAAGCCGCCGAAGTTTCCGATGGCGACGCGGCGCGTCACGGCGCTGATCGGCATTCGTCTCCTCCCCGCGCAGGGACTGCGTTTGCGCGCGTGTTGGCGCGGCGGACGCGCGGCGAAGATCTTGCCGCTAAAGCCCGAGCTCCCGAGGCGCCCAGCCGGCGAACGCCTGCGCCAAAGCCACAACCCGCCAGTAATTGGATTCGGTCCGGAGAGGCTGGTCCACGCCCATCGGATGGTACGAGGCGATCGCTCGGATGGGGGCGCCTCCGGCTGGTCCTCCGCGTGCGCCCCTGACGAAGAGCATGCCGTTGATGGTGTCCTGCGAAGCGCCCCACGGACCGACTCCGCCGCTGCTCGGGCCGAGATAGAGGTCGTCAATGCGCGCCACCAGCGTTGCGCCGTGACGGTCGCCGGGCGCCATGTAGGCGGCCAGAGCCTGCGCGAGCGCGCCGGGAAGCTCCTTCTCCACCCAGGCCGCGGTCGGATCGCCCATCGAGGCGCGCAGCGGCGAGACGTCGACGACAATGTCGCGGAACCGCACGTTCGGCTGCGCCAGAGCGCTTCGAACGGCGACGGCCGAGGGAAGCGCAAGGCCTGCGAGCGCGGCAAGCGCGGCGCGGCGGGTCAAGGGGAACGCTGACAAGACGCGAAACCTCCTCTTTAGGCGCCAACCCGCGCCCGTCAATCGGCCCTGCGGCTATATAAAGGCGACCTTGACGATTTCATAGCTCTTGCCGCCGCCGGGGGTGTTCACCTCGACGCTATCGCCGGCCTTCTTGCCGATCAGAGCCCGACCGGTCGGCGAGGTGATCGACATCTTGCCCGACTTCACGTCCGCCTCGGTTTCGCCGACGATCTGAAACACCCGTTGCTTTTCGGTGTCCTCGTCGATCAGCGTCACGGTCGCGCCAAACTTGACGGTCGTTCCGTGCAATTTCGCCACGTCGATCACTTCGGCGCGCTGCAGCAGGTCCTCGAGTTCGACGATCCGGCCCTCGTTATGCGACTGCGCCTCCTTGGCCGAATGATACTCGGCGTTTTCCGACAGGTCGCCGTGCGATCGCGCCTCGGAGATGGCGGCCACGATCCGCGGCCGCTCGACTTGCTGGCGGTGAAGAAACTCCGCCTCCAGGGCTGCATGGCCCGCGGCGGTAATCGGTAGCTTTTCCATAGTGCATCCGTACAAAAAGACGCCGCCGCGACGCCGCAATTCGCGCGCCGTCACGCCAGATAGTCCTGCAACGCCCTGACTTCGAGTTCGCCCGCCGCGACGGCGCGTATGCCTTCTGCCGCCGCGATGGCGCCTGAAATTGTGGTGTAGTAGGGCGTCTTTTGCAAGAGGGCGGCGCGGCGCAAAGGCTTGGAATCGGCGAGCGAGGTCGCCCCCTCGGTGGTGTTGAACATGAGCTGCACCGCGCCGTTTCGGACCGCGTCCGCCGCATGTGGGCGCCCCTCCGACACCTTGTTGACCTTCTCCGCCTTCAGACCATGGGCGATGAGAAAGCGCTGGGTCCCGCCGGTGGCCAGAATCTTGAACCCGAGCGCCTGCAGCTTGCGCAACGGCTCGACGATTTTCTCCTTGTCGACATCGCGAACGGAAACAAAGACGGCGCCCGACGTCGGAGGCCGCGATCCGGCGCCGAGCTGGCTTTTGGCGAAGGCGAGTTCGAACGACCGGTCGATGCCCATCACCTCGCCAGTCGAGCGCATTTCCGGCCCCAGCACCGTATCGACGCCCGGGAAGCGGGCGAAGGGAAAAACCGCCTCCTTGACCCCGACGTGATCCAGCTTTCCGACCGCAAGATCGAACGAAGCGAGCTGTTCGCCCGCCATGACGCGGGCGGCGATGGCGGCGATCGGCTTGCCGATCACCTTGGCGACGAACGGCACCGTGCGCGAGGCGCGCGGATTGACCTCAAGGACGTAGATCTCGCCGCCCTTGAGGGCGTATTGCACGTTCATCAGCCCGCCAACCTCGAGCGCGCGCGCCAGCTTTTTCGTCTGCTCCTCGAGACTTGCGATCGTCTCGGGCTTGAGCGAGCGCGGCGGCAACGAGCAGGCGCTGTCGCCCGAATGAATGCCCGCCTCTTCGATATGCTCCATGATTCCGGCCACGACGACCGTCTGGCCGTCGCTGACGGCGTCGACGTCGATCTCGATCGCGTCGGCGAGGTATCGATCGAACAGCAGCGGGTTCTTGCCCAACACCGTGTTGATCTGCCCGGTCTTGTCGTTCGGATAGCGCGCCTTGACATCGGACGGCACCAGGCTCGGCAGCACGCCGAGCAGATATTCGTCGAGCGCGCCAGCATCGTGGATGATCGCCATCGCCCGCCCGCCCAGCACATAGGATGGGCGAACGACCAGCGGCAGTCCGAGATCGGCGGCGATGAGGCGCGACTGCTCGACCGAATAGGCGATGCCGTTCTTTGGCTGCTTCAGGCCGAGCTTGTCGAGGAGGCGTTTGAAGCGGTCGCGATCCTCCGCCAGATCGATGGAGTCGACCGAGGTCCCGAGAATTGGCGCGCCCGACTGTTCGATCACGTGGGCGAGCTTAAGCGGCGTCTGGCCGCCGAACTGGACGATCACGCCCTTGAGCGTCCCGCGCTCGCGCTCCTTGTCGAGGACGGCGAGCACGTCCTCCGCGGTCAGCGGCTCGAAGTAGAGGCGGTCCGACGTGTCGTAGTCGGTCGAGACCGTCTCAGGATTGCAGTTGATCATGATCGTTTCGTAACCCGCCCCGCGCAACGCGAATGAGGCGTGGCAGCAGCAATAGTCGAACTCGATCCCCTGCCCGATCCGGTTCGGCCCGCCGCCCAGAATGACGATCTTTTCGCGCTCCGTCGGCTCGGCTTCGCATTTCACCGCGCCGGCGAACGGGCCCTCGTAGGTCGAATACATGTAGGCTGTGGGCGCGGCGAACTCGGCGGCGCAAGTGTCGATGCGCTTGAACGCCGGCCGGACGCCGAGCCTCAAGCGGGCGCCGGCGACTTCGGCCTCCGCGAGGCCGGCGAGGGCGGCGAGACGCGCGTCCGAGAAGCCGGCGGCCTTCAGCGCCCTGAAGTTGCCGGAGTCCGGCGGCAGCCCGTGGGCGCGCACCATTCCTTCAAGCCCGACGATGTCGGCGATCCGATCGAGGAACCACGGGTCGATCTTCGAGACATCGTGTATCTCTTCGACGCTCATCCCCAAGCGCATGGCCTGCGCCACCTTGAGCAGCCGGTCTGGCGTCGGCTGTCCGATCGCGGCGCGCAGCGCGTTGTGGTCGTCGCCGACGCCCAGTCCGTCGATTTCGATCTCGTCGAGCCCGTCGAAGCCGGTTTCGAGCGAGCGCAGCGCCTTCTGCAGCGATTCGGCGAAGGTGCGGCCGATCGCCATCGCCTCGCCGACCGACTTCATCGCCGTGGTCAGCACCGGTTCGGCGCCGGGGAACTTCTCGAAGGCGAAGCGAGGGATCTTGGTGACGATGTAATCGATCGTCGGCTCGAATGACGCCGGCGTCGCGCCGCCGGTGATGTCGTTGGCGATCTCGTCGAGGGTATAGCCGACGGCGAGCTTGGCCGCGACCTTTGCGATCGGAAACCCGGTGGCCTTCGACGCCAGCGCCGAAGAGCGGGAAACGCGCGGGTTCATTTCGATCACCACCATCCGCCCGTCGGCCGGATTGACAGCGAATTGCACATTCGATCCGCCGGTCTCGACCCCGATTTCGCGCAAGACGGCGATCGAAGCGTCCCGCATGACCTGGAATTCCTTGTCGGTAAGCGTCAGCGCCGGGGCGACGGTGATCGAATTGCCGGTATGGACGCCCATCGGATCGATGTTCTCGATCGAGCAGATGATGATGCAATTGTCCTTTCGGTCGCGGACGACCTCCATCTCGAATTCTTTCCAGCCGAGAACGCTCTCCTCGATCAAGACCTCGTCGGTTGGCGAAGCGTCGATGCCGCGCTCGACGATCTCGATGAACTCGCTCCGGGTGTAGGCGACGCCTCCCCCGGTCCCGCCGAGGGTGAAGCTCGGGCGGATGATCGCCGGCAAGCCGATGTCGTTGAGCGCGATCAAGGCCTGGCTCAGGGTCTTGATCTGGTGCGAGCGCGGCGTCTCGAGACCGATCCGGGTCATCGCCTCGCGGAACCTCTTGCGGTCCTCGGCCTTGTCGATCGCCTCGGCGCTCGCGCCGATCATCTCGACGTCAAAGTCTTTGAGAACGCCCATCTTGCGGAGCGAGAGCGCACAATTGAGCGCCGTCTGGCCGCCCATGGTGGGCAGAAGGGCGAAGCCGCCCGGAACCGCATAGCGCTCCTTGGCGATGATCTTGGCGACGATCTCGGGCGTGATCGGCTCGATATAGGTCCGGTCCGCCATGTCGGGATCGGTCATGATCGTGGCGGGATTGGAATTGATCAGGACCACCCGATAGCCTTCCGCCCGCAGCGCCTTGCAGGCCTGGGTCCCCGAATAGTCGAACTCGCACGCCTGGCCGATGATGATCGGGCCCGCGCCGATGATGAGGATGGTCGAAATATCGCTGCGCTTGGGCATTGGGTTCCTGGGCTCGCCGCCTCCGGGGGTCGTGGGCGCAAGAGAATGCTCTTCGCGGCCTAATTGACCGGAAGGGGCGCAACTCTTTGGCGACGAACGCGGGATCGGCCTTCTGCGCTCCCTAGCCGAAATCGGAGTGGCGCGGAACCCCTGTAGCCCGGCAAAAGCCAGTACATAACCGTTCGATATCCGTCAGGGTCAGAATTCATCTCATTTTACTAAGGTCTGGCGCACTGTCCGCGAAGACCTGCCCGCTCTCAATCGCGCGGTCGCGGCGAGAGAGAGGAAAGCGAATGACCAAAGTCCAATGCCGCTGCGGGGCGGTCGAGCTCGAGATCAGCGCCGAGCCGATCGTGCAATTCTACTGCCATTGCGACGATTGTCAGGCCGTTCATCGGGGCGCCTATGCGCCGGAATCCGTCTATCCGGCCGACGCCGTGAAAGTCGTCCGCGGCGATCCGACAACGTGGAAGCTGAAGCGCAATCCCCGCTTCACATGCCCCGAATGCGGCACGCGCCTGTTCATCGATGTCGTGGCGCGGGACCTCCGGGGCGTCAATGGATACTTGCTCCCGCCGGGCGAGTTCCAGCCGGCGTTTCACGTGCAGTGCCGGTTCGCAGTCCGGCCAATCGTCGACGACCTACCGCATTACAAGGGCATGCCGGTGCGGTTTGGCGGTTCGGACGAGATGGTTGGGTGGTAGCGCCTCCGCGCCTTGATTTCCTCGGCTGTCACGCCCACGAAAGCGGGCATCCAGCGCCGGCGGGGACGGCCCATGGATTCCCGCATTCGCGGGGATGACAATGCAGGGGAGCCTGAAAGCCCGGCGCCTCAGAACTTGTAGCCGACCCTCGCCCCGACCTGCGTCAGACCGGGATTGATGTGGCCGCAGAGGCTCGCGTGCGAGATATGCTCAATGTTGGCAATAAGATCCCAGTGCTCGTTGAACTGATAGCCGAAGCCGCCGGATTCGCGGAAGTCGAAGCGGCAGCCGGTGTTCACGCGGCCCGGCTCGTCGCGCAGGGTCGACGTGTTGACCGCGCCGCCGAACTCGCCCTCGAAGAAGAACCCCCGGTAGATCGGGATGCGCCAGGTGAGGCCAGTGAAGCCGTAGCTGGTTTTGCCGCCGGTGTTGATCATCGCGCCGAGGTTGATGCGCGGATTGAAGAACCAGGAGAACCATGGGCCGCCGATATTGTTGGGGTACCCAAGCGGCGAGGTCAGGATTTCGCCCGACACGTCCACCGGCGAATTCTCGTCATGGATCCAGTTGTGGGCGTAGGCGCCGACCCGGACCTCGTCGAGAAAGTTGATGTAGGTGGTCGGCCCCGGCAGAATGACCGGCGACGGCGGCGGCGAGGTCTCGATGCCGAGGCTCGACATGTCGGCGGCCGAAGCCCGGCCCGCGAAAAACGCAGCGCAAACAACGCCGAAAGAACGACCGCTCGCCGCCCTGCCCCCACCGGCAACCCCAATTCCAGGTCCGTGCCTGGAAATGCTTAACGACCTCGGCAATTCTGCGCAAGCGGCCGGTCCTGGCTAGGGTGACCGCCCGCGTCCTTCTCCGCGCTTCGCTGAGAAAGCGCCCGTGACCGGCGCGGGCGCCGAGCCGCTCAGGCCTTGACCGCGCCCGCGGTCAGGCCGGCGACGATCCATCTCTGCGCTATCAGAAACATGAGGATCGCCGGCAGGATGGTGAGGGTGATGAAAGCCAGGACGAGTTGCCATTGGGTCGAATACTGACCCTGGTAGGCCATGAGTCCGAGCGTCCAGGGGTAGCGCGATTCGGAGTTGAAGATGATGAGCGGGAGCAGGAAGGCGTTCCAGGCGTCGACGAAGGAGATGACCGCGACCGTCGACAAGATCGGCCCGGAGAGCGGCAGCGTGATGTAGAAAAAGTAGCGGAAGTAGCCGCACCCGTCCATGAGCGCGGCGTCGAGGAGCTCGCCCGGGAGTTGCTTGAACGCGTTGCGCAACAGAAGAACGGCCATGGCGAGCGAGAAGGCCACCTGGGGCAGCACGACGCCCCAATACGAGTCGAGAAGGCCGAGATCGCGAACCCGGAGGAAAATCGGCGGAATGGCGGTCGCCAGCGGAAACATCAGTCCGAGCTGAACGTAGCTCAGAAGAAAGCGGTCACCGAAAAAGCGCAGATGCGCGAAGGTGAAAGCCGCCATCGACGACAAGGAGAGGGTCAGGAAGACGGTCAGGACCGAGATCAACAGCGAATTGCCGAGCACCTGCCAATAGCGGGCGCCCGTTAGGATATCCCAATAGTTCTGCCACACCCAGACGCGGGGAAGGGAGAACGGACGCGACTGCAGGTCGCCGAGTTCCTTGAAGCCGTTCAGCGCCGTCGCGAGAATCGGAAGAAGGACGACGCCGGCGAGCACGACCAACACGGCGAAGATCGCGATCCCCGCCAGCGCGCCCGGACGGCGGCCCGATGGTTCGTGCGTCGCCGCAGCGGCGGCGTCCTGCAACGCAATCGAGCTTTCAGTCATCGCGCATGACAATTCGTCGATAGCCGAAGGCGAAGGCGACGCAAATGACGAACAGCACGATGCCGACGGCCGAACTGTATCCGAAGCGCATCCGCGTGATGCCGAAATAGTAGAGATAGGAGACCATCGTGTTGGTGGTCTCGAACGGGCCCCCGCCCGTCAAAGGCACGATGAAGTCGAACAGCTTCAGCGAACCAATGACCGCGAAGAAGATCGACAGCCGGATCATCGGCCCGAGCAGCGGGAGGGTAATGTGCCGGAAGCGCTGGTAGGCGCTCGCTCCGTCCATCTCGGCCGCCTCGAGCAGCGACCTGTCGATCCCCTGCAGGCCGGCGACGTAGAGCATCGTGTAGAAGCCGAAATATTTCCACAGGATGACGATCAGAACCGCGCTGAACGCCCAGGTCTTGTCGGCGAGGAGATAATAGGGCGGAAGGTCGAACGCGCCGGTGATCAAGCTCGTCAATCCGAAGCTGCCGTCGAACATGAAATGCCAGATGAGGCCGGCCGCCACGTCGGCGAGAATATAAGGCAAAAAGAAAATCATCCGGAACCACACCGCCCCGGTGGTCCGGCCGGCGACCATCAAAGCCACTGCGAGAGCGAGCGGCTGCTGGACGAGCAGCGTAACGGCGATGACAAGGCCGTTGTTGACCAGCGAACGGTTGAAGGTCGCGTTGCCGATCAGGTAGCCGTAATTCTTCAGCCCGATGAATTTTTCGGGCCGGCCGTACCCATCCCAGTTGAAGAAGCCGTAGTACGCCGCCTCGGCGATCGGCAGCGCGACGAACACGGTGAAGAGCAGAAGCGCCGGCGGCAGGAAGATGACGACAACCGCCCAGCCGTTAAGCGTCATCCGCCGCGCGGGCTCAGGATAAGCCGGCGCGGCGGTCCTGGCTTCGGCGTAGGTCACATCGGCCAAAGAAGACGAACCTCGGTCGCGACGGACGCTCCAGCCTCGCCCGGGCGGGCGAGGCTGGACGGCCCGCGCTCTTCCCTATTGCTGGTCGGCTGCTTCCTGGATCGCGGCGGCGGCCGCTTCCGGCGTCATCTGGCCTGCTGCGACCGCCACGGAAACGTCATTGATGACGCGCCCGACCGACGGCCCGAGGTCCTGGTCGAAGTAGTTCTGATGGTAGGTCGTCTTGGAGAGATCGTCGGCCAAGCGCTTGAACTGGGGATCGGTGAACGAGGCCTCCGCGCCCTTCACGACCGGGATATAGGCGGCTTTCTCGGCGGCGGCCTGCGCGTATTTCGCCTGGCTGAAGAACTTCAGGAAATCGACCGCCTCGGGCGGGGCCGTCTTGCTCACCAGCCAGCCATTGATGCCGCCGAGCGTGTCCGTCGCCTTGCCCTTGCCGCCGGGCAGGACCGGGAACGAGAGAATGCCGATGTCTTCCGCGGGCAGACCCTTGCCGCTCGTGGAATTCGGCGCCTGCATGCCGAGCAGCCACTGGCCCATCAGGTCCATCGCCGCCTTGCCGTCGCCGAACATTCCGGCCAACTCGCCGTGCTTGGTCGAGAGATAGCCGGGCTGGAACGGCTCGAGCGCGCCGAGCTCACGCAGGCGCTTGCCGGCCTCGACGAAGGTCGCGTTCTTGAAGCCGCCGTCCTTGCCGGCCTTTGCGTCGGCAAGCGCGTGCTCGCCGCCGAGGCGCATGACGAGGTAGGAATAGTAGAAATGCATCGGCCATTTCTCGCCTGCGCCGACGACGAGCGGCGTGACGCCGGCGGCCTTGAGCTTCTTGACCGCGCCGAGGAAATCGTCCCAGCTCTTGATGTCTTCGGCTTTGACGCCGGCCTTCTCGAACAGCTTCTTGTTGTAGTAGAAGGCGACTTCGCCGACTTCGAACGGCACGCCGACCGTCTTGCCGTTGACCTTGAACGCATCCACCGCGGTCGGGGAAAGGTCGGACTCCCAGGCGACGTCCTTTGAAATGTCCTTGAGCATCCCCGCCTTGTCCTGCGCCTGCATCACCCCGCCGCCCCAGCTGTAGAAGAGGTCGGGACGCGAGTCGTCAGCCTGCAGCATGGTCGGCAGCTTGGCCTTGAAAGCCTCGTTCTCGAGATATTTGAGCTCGACCTTTACCCCGGGATGGGCCGCGTTATAGTCGTCGACGACCTGTTGCCAGACGGCTTTCTGGGCGGGGTTTTCGCTGACGTGAAGCACGGTGACATGGGTTTCGGCGTAGGCCGGCGCGGCGAGCGCAGCGAGGCATCCCGCGGCAAACGCGAATTGGCGAAATTTCATCGGTTTCCTCCGGAAGAAAGTGGGCTCGGCGGCGTTCTTTTTGTCCGCAATGCGAATTAAATCTGTCCCCACTTCCGGTGGCTGTCAAGGCTAACGACCAGAAATAGGCGAAAAAGGTAGCCTCTCGGCGGTTGACAGGCGGCCTCGGAATCGAAAATAATTCCGCCTTCCGTATAAAAAGAGCGCCTCCAGCGGAAACGTCCGAGCGATGAAGACCGCCGATCCCGAACTGATGCGCGCGATCAATCGCTTCCATGTAATGGACGCGATCCGCCGCTTCGGCCCGGTATCGCGGGTCGAAATCTCCCAATTGACCGATTTGAGCGCGACCACTGTTTCGGCCATCACGGCGGCGCTTCTGGATGACCGGCTCATCATCCCTTTGCAGGTTGGCGCGGTGCGCGACGCCGGACGTGGCCGGCCGCGCGTGATGCTCAGGCTCAATCCCGACGCAGCGCACGTGGTTGGGGTCAAGCTCGCGCCCGACCAGATCACGGTGGCGGTGACCAATTTCTGCGCCGACGTCCTCCGTTCGCTGGCTCTGCCGGTCCGCATCGATCGTCAAACGGCATCGGTCATCGCCGATCTGGTCGAGGACGGCGTACGCCGCTGCGTCAGCGACGCGGGTCTCGACATCGCCGAAATCTCCGGCGTCTGCGTGGGCCTGCCGGGCGTCGTCGAACGGGCGGCGGGCATTTGCCGCCAGAGTCCCATTCTTCAGGAGCGCGACGTTCCGTTTGGCGCCGATCTCACTCATCGCCTCGGCGTGCCCGCTTCAATCGACAGCGACGTCAATCTGGTGACGCTCGCCGAACACTGGTTCGGACAGGCGCGCGACTTGAATGACTTTCTCGTCGTCAACGTCGAGCGAAGCCTCGGCCTCGGCATTCTTCATAACGGCGAATTGTTTCGCGGCGCGAACGGGCTCAGTCCGGACCTCGGCGATCTCATGGTTCGGCCGCCCGGCGGCGGCGACGAGCGGCTTGCCGACGTGGCCTCGGAGACGTCCGTGCTGATCGAAGCGGAAGCGTTGATCCGCGACGGCGACCCGGACGGCGCGCCACAAACGGCGCGGGCCATGGCGCTGCTTTTGCAGCGCGCCGCCGGCGGGGACAAGCGCTGCGCGCGCGTGCTCGCCGCCGCCGGCGAGGCCCTCGGGTTCGCGGTCGCCAACCTCATTACCCTGTTCGCGCCGCCCAAGGTCATCATCTCCGGCCGAGCCATGGCGACCAGCGAGCATTTCATCGGACCGCTGCGCAAAACTGTCGCTCACCTTCTGCCGCCCAGCCTTGCCGACGTGTCCAACATCATCGTTCGCGAATGGAGCGACGGAAACTGGTTGCAAGGCGCCGCCGCCATGACGCTGCGCGATCTTTATGGCGCGCCATGGGGGACAACCGGGCCGGCGCAGCTTCGCGAAGCGCTGGCGCCGCAGATCGGAGAATTGTGATGAAACCGGTCGGCGTCGGCGTCATCGGCTGCGGCAACATCAGCGCCGCCTATCTCACGGCGGCGAGAAAGTTCCCGATCCTCAACCTTGTCGCGCTCGCCGACGCCAATCCCGCGGCAGCCGAGGCGCGCGCGACCGAATTCGGCCTTCCCGCGCGTCCAGTCGATGCGTTGCTCGCCGATCCCGCGGTCGAAATCGTCCTCAACCTCACAGTGCCGAAGGCGCATGTCGACGTCGGCCTCAAGGCGATCGCCGCCGGCAAGCATGTCCACTCGGAAAAGCCGCTCGGCGTCACTGTCCGTGAGGCGCGCGCGCTCATCGAAGCCGCCGCGGCCAAGGGGCTGAGGCTCGGCTCGGCGCCGGACACATTTCTGGGCGGCGCCCACCAGACCGCCCGCCGCGCGATCGACGACGGGCTCATCGGCCGGCCGATCGGCGGCGCAGCCTTCTTCATGTGCCCCGGGCATGAGCGCTGGCATCCCAATCCGGGCTTCTATTATCTCGCCGGCGGCGGCCCGATGCTCGACATGGGACCCTATTATGTGACCGACCTGGTCAATCTTCTCGGGCCGGTGGAGAGCGTCAGCGGCGTTGCGACGCGAACCCGATCCGAACGCGTCGTCACCAGCCAGCCGCTCGCGGGAACGCGCGTTCCCGTCGAGGTCGCCACCCACGTCGCCGGCACGCTGATGTTCGCGAGCGGAGCGGCGGTTTCGATGACGATGAGCTTCGACGTCGCGCGGCACAAGCATGTTCCGATCGAACTCTACGGCGAGGCGGGCTCGCTCATCGTCCCCGACCCGAATTACTTCGGCGGCAAGGTCGAGCTGGCGACGGCGGCGGAAGACTGGCGCGAGATCCCGACCCTTGGCCCCTACGCCGACGGCAACTATCGCATCGTCGGCCTTGCCGACATGGCGCAAGCGATCCGCTCCGGCAGGCCGCACCGCGCGAGCGGTGAGCTGGCGTTCCATGTGCTCGAAGTGATGGAGGCGTTCCAGACGTCGTCCGACGCCGGCGAAGCCGTGAAGATCTCGACCCGTCCGGAGCGGCCAGCCCCATTGCCGCCGTCGCTCACGGTCGGCGAACTCGATTGAAGAGCAGATTCAACGGAGGAAGAAATGCGGGAAGCGCTCATCGTCTGGGGCGGGTGGAGCGGCCACGAGCCGGAGCAGGGCGCGCATATCGTCGCCAAGATGCTCGAGGGCCATGACTTCAAGGTCTATATCGAAAACACGACCGAGGCGTTCGCCGATCCGGCGATCGCCGACATGAGCCTGATCGTGCCGATCGTCACCATGTCGAAGATCGAAAAGGAAGAGGTCGAGAACCTGACCGCGGCGGTCAGGGGCGGCGTCGGCCTTGCCGGCTATCACGGCTGCATGGGCGACGCGTTCCGCGAAAGCGTCGACTATCAGTTCATGTGCGGCGGCCAATGGGTCGCCCACCCCGGCAACGTCATCGACTACCGCGTCGACGTCACGAAGCCGGACGATCCGATCATGAAGGGGATCGCGAGCTTCCCCTACCGGTCGGAGCAATATTACATGCACGTCGATCCCTCGAACGAAGTGCTCGCGACGACGACCTTCTCCGGCGAATACGCGCCGTGGACCAAGGGCGTCGTGATGCCCGTCGTCTGGAAGCGCCGGCACGGAGAGGGCCGCGTCTTCTACTCTTCGCTCGGCCATGTGACGGCCGAATTCGGCGTGCCGGAGATGAAGACGATTCTCGAGCGCGGCATGCTCTGGGCGGCGCGCTGACTTGCTTCGGGCGAACGCGGACCAGGGGAGACCGGACCCATGAGCGCCAGACTGATCGACGCGGCCTTCGCCGGCCTTCAAACGACCGGAGCGCTGACCCCGGACCAGATTGAAGAGCGCGCCAGGGCTTTGCGCGACGAGCTCAGCCTCGACGAGAAAATCAGCCTCATGCACGGCCAGCTGTCGCTGTGGCCGGGGCTCGCCGCGATGACGGCCCCGGGAGGTTATAGCAGCCAGTTTTGGGTCGCCGGCGAAGTCGCGCGTCTCAACGTTCCCGGCATCCGCTTCACCGATGGGCCCCGCGGCGTCATTCTGGACGGAGGGACGACGTTTCCGGTCTCCATGGCGCGCGGAGCGGCCTGGGATCCGGAGCTGGAAGAGCGCATCGGCGATGCGATCGGCCGCGAAATCCGCGCGCTCGGGGGCAACTATTTCGGCGGCGTGTGCATCAACCTCTTGCGTCATCCGGCGTGGGGCCGCGCCCAGGAAACCTATGGCGAAGACACTCATCACCTCGGCGCTCTGGGCGCCGCGCTAACGCGCGGAGTGCAGCGTCACGTGATGGCCTGCGCCAAGCATTTCGCCCTCAATTCGATGGAGAACGCCCGCTTCAAAGTCGACGTGACCATCGACCCCAGAGCGCTGCACGAGGTCTACCTGCCCCACTTCAAACGCGTGGTCGACGAGGGCGTCGCCTCGGTGATGAGCGCCTACAACAGCGTCAACGGCGAATGGTGCGGCCAAAATCGAGAGCTCCTGACCGGCGTTCTTAAAGCGCGATGGGGCTTTCAAGGATTCGTGGTGACGGATTTCATCTTCGGGATGCGGGACGCGAAGAAGGCGGCCCTTGCCGGCCAGGACGTCGAGATGCCCTTCGGGATCCTGTTCCGCCGCGACTTGAAAGGACTGGTCGAGCGCGGCGAGGTTCCCGTGGAGCGCGTCGACGACGCGGCTCTCCGCATTTTGCGTGAGCAGGTGCGTTTTGGCCAAGGCCGCAACCCGCGCGACTACGGCCCTGAGATCGTGGGATGTGAAGCCCACCGGCGCCTGGCCCGCGAAGCCGCGCAGAAGAGCATCGTGCTTCTGAAGAACGACGGCGGGCTACTGCCGCTGCGAAACGTGCGGCGGCTGGTTGTCTTTGGTCGATTGGCCGACACGCCGAACACGGGCGACGGCGGCTCCAGCAATACCCGGCCCGGTCATGTCGTGACGCCATTGGAAGGCCTGCGCGCCGCCCTCGGCGACGGGATCGAGCTTGCTCACGACGACGGCTCGGATCACGCGCGGGCGGCCGCAGCGGCTCAGGGCGCCGATGCAGCAATCATAGTGGTCGGCTACACCCATGCCGACGAAGGCGAGTACATCCCCCCGGATATATTTGCCGATTTCGTGCAGAGCTTCCCGCCGCCGGACGCGCAACATGTGTCGTTCGCCCAGGGTATCCTGACCGGCGCGATGGACACCGGCATGCCGCTCGGCGGCGACCGCGAGCGGCTTTCACTCCATCCCCGCGACGAGGCGCTGATTCAGGCGGTCTCAGCCGCCAATCCCCGCACGATTGTCGCCATCATGGCGGGCAGCGCCGTGATCATGGAGGCGTGGGCCAATCGGACGCAGGCGATCCTGATGCTCTGGTACCCAGGCCAGGAGGGCGGTCACGCGTTCGCCGACGTGATCACCGGAAAGATCAGTCCGAGCGGCAAGCTGCCCTGCACATTTCCCGCGAGGGCGGAAGACCTCCCCTTCTTCGACCGGAATGCGACCAAGATCACCTACGACTTGTGGCACGGCTACCGCAAGCTGGACCGCGACGGCGCCGCCCCGGCCTTTCCGTTCGGTTTCGGGCTCGGTTACACGACCTTCGCCTACGCCGGCCTCAAGCTCGCGCGCGACGAGCTTCGGGCCTCGGACGCGCTCGAAGCGACGATCGAGGTGACCAATGCCGGCGCGATGGCCGGAGAGGAAGTCGTCCAGCTCTACGTCGCGACGGAGGGGTCCAAGGTGGAGCGCGCGCCGAAGGAGTTGAAGGCCTTTGCCCGGGTCGCGCTCTCGCCGGGAGAGACGCGCACGGTGCGCTTGTCCGTTCCGGCGGCCGACCTCGCCTATTTCGACGCCGCGACCTCCGGCTGGGTCGTTGAGCCGATCAACTACGCCGCCATTGTGGGCCGTCACGCTGCGGACCCGGAGGCGCTCCGAGCACGGTTCCGGGTGATCTGATGCGGCGGACGGTCCGCGGGCGGGAGCGGGTCCCGTCCGCAAATAGGGCGAGGAAAAGAAAAAAGCGCCAATTACCTGCGAAAATCGGAAGTCGATGATAGTCTCGCCTTATCGCCTCGGGAGACGCGCCACCCCGCCAAGCCGAGGCCGGCGAAGCCCGCGAGCATCATCGCCCAGGTCGAGAGTTCGGGAACGGAGCCAGTCGGACCGAGCGATCCGCACATGAAAGCGTTGTTGACGATGCAGCCGTCGCTGGAGTTCGCGGTGAACCCGGTGACGGGATCGCCGGTCGTGGGATCGAAGAAATTGAACACCGGGCCGGAGGTCGGAAACGTGAACGGGTCGCTGAAGTCAACGATGAGGTCCGCGGTCGAACCGGGAGCCGAATCCGCCTGGGCCGTGGCCAAGAGCCCGAGACCCACCGATATGTCTTCGCCGACAGTGGCTGAGGTCTCGGGCGTCGTCCCGCTGACCGAAATTTTGGTCGGGTCTATGACGCCGGCGAAGACGCCGGTGGGAGCCGTTTGATCATTGATGTCGGTGTTGACGCCCAGAGCCCCAAGACTGGCGCCGCCATTGTACAATAGGTCTATGCCGCCCTGAGCGTCAGGAGTGCCGGTGGTCGAGAGCGTCACGCTGCCGGAAATGGTGAAGTTGACGCTGTACATGACCGACCTGTCGCGGGGCCGGAAATGACAATATTGTCCAGCGCCATCGACGCCTCCGCATCAGCGGTGCCGTTGAGGCGAGAACCCTGTGCCATCGAAGCCGGTATTCACACTAGCGGACGCCTGAAGTATTCCCGGAGCCGCGACGGCGGAGAATGACAATAAATTTGAGGTTCCGCCAAACGAGGTCTCGACGGGCGGCGTATCGCTGCTCTTATTGACGCTGGTGTTGATTCCCGTATTAAAGCCGGAGATCGCATTAGCGACAACGGTATAGACGTCTGCGCTCGCGTTGGTCGCAACACACGACAGAGCCAGCGCCGCAGTCGACCCGAGAGCCGCGTTTCGACGCCAGCATCCTCGGCGCGAAATCCGAGCGCGCGTCGGCGGCCTTGCGAGGGCTTTGCCGTTCATCGCCTGGTCCTCCCCGAGTGTCGGACGGAACAGAAGGCAAAGCATATCGCCGTCGCGCGCCCGCGCTTTTCTGCATCGGACAAAAAAATTGACTGGATCGGACTCGGGCTCGCGGCGCGCCTAGACGCCCTCACGCCTTGCCGCGCGTGCGGGAAGACCGAAACGCGCATGGAACACGCGACTGAAGTGCGACGGATTGTCAAAGCCGTTGGAGAGCGCGATTTCGGTGATCGAGCGGTGACGCTGTGCCGGATCAGAGACATCGCGCCAGCAGCGCGCCAGCCGCCGCTCCCACACGTAATGCATGAGCGAGGCGCCTTCGGCTTCAAATAGGCGGTTGAGTTGGCGGAGCGAAAGACCGCAACGATTCGCGATCTCCTCGCCTGAAAGTTTTTCCGCGAGATGCGTCTCAATCCAAAATTTCACCCGGGTCAGCGTCAGCCGCGCCGACCGCGGCGCGCCCACGCCGGTCGAGAGCAGCGCGGCGGCGATCAGGTCGACGATATTGTCGGCGACCCGCTCGTGTACGGTTTTGGGAATCGTCGGCAACTGGGCTGGCAAATCGCGGAGCATCGACGCTACCATGGCGCCCAACCCGCTGGCGTGGTCCACACGCAGCGCGGTGAAACATTCGGGGACGCCGATCCGTTGCAACAGCATCGACCGCGGGATGCGCAACACGCCCGCGGAAAAATTGTCGATGAAGTCGATGGCGTAGGGCCGGCTGCTGTCAAAGAACACAAAGCCGCCGGGCGCTAGCTCGGCCTCGCGTCCATCCTGGTCCATGAGCCCGCGGCCCGCCCGCATAATATTGACGTGAAAGAAGCCGGTTGCGCTGCCGAGGGCTTCGCCGGTTCGGCTCACGCGCTGCGCCACCGAGCGTACGCTGACGAGCTTAAGCCCGCCGAACTCGTCGAAGTCGATCTCGCCGAAGAATTTCTGGTCGGATGTCGGCTCGCAGCGCAGATTGACTAAAGTCCGGCAGACCACATCGACCCAGAAGCCGAGCCGCTCGCGCGCGACTATCTCAGACGATGACCATTGCTGGATCATGCCGGCCTCGTCACGCTGCGATACTCGATAATTGAGCGGTTGGCGGTGCGCCGATGATGGGCGGCGGCGATGACGGGTCGGTCAGGTCCCCGCGCAGGCCCCGAAGGCGCGCGAACGCGCCCACGTCGTTGACGCCGGCAAGCCGGCTGCACCCAACGACTTTCGCCACCAGAATCGCCGCGAGCTCCCGGGTCGCTCATCGCGTGCCTCCGGCTCGCGGCATACTACCACAAACGTGAGCCTCGCTGGATGCCCGCTTTCGCGGGCATGACAGACGATGGCGCGCTGCTCCTTGCTCGGGAGCCCAGAGCTCAATGGCTCCCGCCCGTCGAAAGAGAGGCTACGGCGACGAAGCGCGCCCATCTCGCGAATGCGGCGAAAAAAAGAAAAATCATCCGTAGCTTGCAATAATCAGAACTCGATGGCATTCTCGCCCTATCGCCTTGCGGGACGCCACCGTGTCTCCGGCGAGGGCTGCCGAGGCGGACCAAGCAAGCGACGAGAGGAGAAGCGGAGGATCGCAAGGCCTCGGATTTGAGGCGTAAGCAATTGAAAAGTCTCGATCGGCGGAAGGAAATGGGATTTGGATTTGCTACCGCCGGATTTGGTTTTCCTTCCGTGGAGATTTGGTTTTCCTTCCGCCGGGATTTGGTTTTCCTTCCGCCGGTTTGGATTTCCATCCCTCGGCTCAGGCGGCGACGGCCTCTTCGTAGGTGGTCACCTCGAAGCGCTTCAGGGCCGGCTGGCCGAACGCGGTCGAGATCGCGACGTCGGCGGCGTCGCGGCCCCGCGCCATGACGATGCGCCCGATCCGCGGCACATTGTGCCGGGCGTCGAATGTGTACCAGCGGCCGTTGAGAAAGACCTCGAACCAGGCGGAGAAATCCATCGGCGCAGGGTCAGGCGGCACGCCGATATCGCCGAGATAGCCGGTGCAGTAGCGCGCCGGCACGTTCATCGCCCGGCAGAGCGCGGCCGCGAGATGGGCGAAGTCGCGGCAGACGCCGATCCCTTCGCGCTGCCCGTCGGAGGCCGTGCGGCGCGGGTTCGCCGCGCCGTAGTCGAAATGGATCCGCCCGTGCACATAGTCGCAGATCGCCTGGACGAGCTTCGCCCCGCCGCCGATCCCGCCGAACTGCGACCACGCGAAGTCGCTCAGATTGTCGCTGTCGCAATAGCGGCTCGCGAGCAGGTAGACGAGCACCTCGCTTGGCAGGTTGGCGACCGCGGTCAGCGGCGTATCCTCGGGCGTCTCATCGGGCGAGCCGTCGTCGCGGATGGTGAAATCGTTGTGGAACGTCACCACGCCGGGCTGCGCCTCGACCCGGGTCACCCGATTGCCGAACAGATCGAGATAGGCCTCCGTCGGGTAGTGCGGTTCAGTTCGCACGACGTCCGGCGAGATGAGATCGTCGGCGCGCGAGGGATGGATATTGAGGTGCAATATCATTGGCGTCACCGCGGCGCACTCGAAGGCGATCGCATATCCCGCACGAATGATCATATGCAGACTCCCTTGCGCCCACGGGGCTCAAGCGCGGGCGAGAGTGGCGCGCTCGGCCTGATTTGGCTGCGTAACTTCGACGGTAACCTCCATGCCAAGCTCGTCGCCGGAGTCGCCGAAATAGGCGCCCGTCAGCGGCGCTGCCTGGACAGGATCGCGCGCCACGGCGACGCGGATGAGGTCCTTGCCGCCGACCAGGCCATTGGTGGGATCGAATTCGATCCAGCCGGCGCCGGGCAGGTAGATCTGGCACCATGCATGCGTCGCCCCGCCCCCCAATCGAACCGGCTCGCCCTCCCCTTTCGGGACGTATACGTAGCCGGAGACGAATCGCGCGGCGACGCCAAGCGCGCGGGCCGCCTCCATCATCAGGACCGCAAAGTCGCGGCAAGAGCCGCGTCGCCGCTCCAGCGTATGGCGCGGCGATTGCACCCCGGGCGCCTCGCGCCGTTCGTAGGAAAATCCTTCCTTGATGGCGTAGGTCATCGTCATCAACAGATGGCTGGTCAGCGTCGTCGCGCCTGGCGCTACAAACTGGCGCACCCAGCGGTCGAGGTCGCCGGCGGGGTCGCCATAGAGGCGCTCCATCGCCCGCGCGACGTCGGGCAGTTCCTCGGGCGCGTAGGAAAAGGGAAAGAACTGCGCACGCGGGTCGATCTCGCCGCCCGGCTGGTCGTCGACAATGCGTTCGACCGAGAACCGGTTCTCGATCGTCAGCGACCTCCAGGCGCCCGAAAACGAGGCGATGGCGACGCAATTGTCGAACGTGTCGTAAAGCCAGCGCAGCCGCCTCGGCTCGGGATCGATTTCGAGTTCCGACGACAGGAGTCGCTGATCGTGCCCGTCGCGTGGACGCATCATCATCCGATGGTCGCCAAACTCGACCGGCCGCGCGTAGCGGTAGGCGGTCAAATGACGGACATTCAAAATGGCCCTGCCCGACTGCAATTCGATGCTCTCGATGTGCCGCTCGGGCCCGTTGGCCCATTGTCCACTGCCTTGTTGCAGTGCGTCAAGAGCGGTGAATCGCCAGAGCTGGGCGCTACGCCCGACGTGCAGACTCACCGCCCATGCAGCGCAAGCGCGATCTGGACGATCGCGGCGATCAGTTCGAGCACGATGAGGATCACGATCGCTGCTTCGAGCCGCGTCGCCCGGTCGGCGTCGATGATGTCGGTGAGCGCCTGCGCGGTGTCGCCGATGACGTCGAGCTTGCGCTTGAGCACATCTGCGCGCTCCTCAAGCTCGTATTCGTCGGCGAGCCGGGCGTAGAGACGCTCCAGCTCCGGGTGGTCCCACAGCACGTCGGGCTTCTCCTCGACCGCGACCCGGCCCGACACACGATGCTGCGCGAGCAAGGCCTGGCCAATCAGCTTCAGCATCTCGCGGCGGCGGAACGGCGGCCGTCCGGTCGCCGCGAGCTTCGCCGCGAACGGCTCGATCACGTCAAAGACCGCATTGACCTCGCGCTCGTCGCGCGCCAGGGCCACGGTCTTGGCGAGCGCGTCGGCGATTACGAGAAAGCGCGGCGGCGACAGGTTCTTGATCTGGATCGGCCCGCCGGAGGATTTCTGCTCGTCGCTGTCGGGCGCGATCTCGAGCACGGCCGTCTCGTCGTCTCCGCGCGCGCGCTCGCCATGGACCCGCGCCTTCAGCTTCTGGAGCGTGTCTTCTTCTTCGAGCGGCGTCAGGCCCACCATGACCGCGACGCCGAACCTGAACAGCGCCACCATCCCCTCTGTCCCGACCCGGAATGCGAGCGGCAGCGACGAGATCATGTCGGGGCGCTCAAGCCCGGCGGTGTCGATGCGTTCGCCGACGATCAGAGCGCGCGCGGTAAGGCGCGTCGGAGCCGTCACTGGCGAGAGCTCGGTCATGGCCCAATCTACGACGGCGCCTGCGCCATCGCCAGCCGTTCCCCCTTGCGAACGGCGGCCGCTGTTCGAGCGGCCCCGTTGGCGATAGATTGAGGAAGATGGAGAGCGGCCATGGACGATCGAAACCAAGCCCGATGGCGTCTCGACGGCGTTCGCGTTGTCCACTCGAATGAACTCGACATCAACACGCCGCAGACGGAGGGCATGAGCCGCGCAGCGGCGATCACGCACGCCCGCGTGCGGAGCGCAGAGAAGCTGTGGGCGGGAACCGTCGTCATCCATCCGAAGGCGAAGACCGGCGCGCATCATCATGGGGCGGTCGAGAGCGTCATCTATGTGGTGAGCGGAAAGGCGCGGATGCGCTGGGGCGAGCGCCTCGAATTCGTCGCCGAAGCCGGACCCGGCGATTTCATCTTCGTGCCGCCCTATGTTCCGCATCAGGAGATCAACGCGAGCGACGATCAGCCGCTCTCCTGCGTCCTCGTGCGCAGCGGCCAGGAGCCGGTGGTCGTCAACCTCGATTTGCCGGGCGTGGAGGCGAACCCGGAGACGGTGGAGTGGATCGACGACATCCACCCGGGGCGGCGGCAGACGTAGAGCGACAGGCCAACCGCCTAGCGCTGGATCACCGGATGCGCCTCGCGCGCCTGCCAGCCGGCGCGCTCGAGCTCCGGGATCAGGGCCTCCTCCCGCGGCCAGCCGACACAGAGATAGCCGATGAACGCCCAGGCCCGCGGGACGTCGAGCGCCTCGGCGATTCGCGCCGGGATCGAGGATCGAAACCCAGCCGACCCCGAGCCCCCGCGCGCGGGCGGCGAGCCAGAACGTGTGCAAAGCGCAGACGGTCGAATAGCGACGCGCCTCCGGCATCGTGCGCGCGCCGAGGCCGTGGCCCTGCTCCGTCGCCTCGTCGCAGAACACGGCCAACTGGACCGGCGCGTCGCGCAGCCCCTCGAGCTTGAGTCGCGCGTAAAGACCCGCGCGCGCGCCGCCGTACGTCGAAAGCGCCTCGCGGTTGGCGGCCTCGAAATTGGCCCGGACCGCAGCGCGCCGCGCCTCGTCGTCGACGCGTACGAAGCGCGTTGGCTGAGAGTTGCCGACCGACGGCGCGAGCGCCGCAAGGGCGAAAAGCTCGTCGAGAACCGCCTCGTCCGGCGCGACGCCGGCGCGAAAATGGCGCACGTCGCGCCGCCAGGCGAGAAGCTCGGCGAAAGCGGCGCGGAAGCCGGCGTCGAAAGCGGGCGCGTTGCTTAGCGCAAGAGCCGGCTCCGCCATTTCCCGCTCCCCTTATGTCCGCCAGTCCGCCCGCACGGGCCGTCATGGGATAGCGCGAGGGGCGTGAACGGCCAAGGGAATATCAGGGGGCGAAGGCCGCCAAAAGGCGTTCGCCCGGATCCGCCCCATTGCATCGGCCACGCCGCCATCAGATGGTCCCGAACGTCGTCCATTCCTTGAAGGGGTCGGTTTGGGTCCCTCCCGTCCTTGTCCCAGCAGCCGCGAGCGCGCCGCGAAGACTCGCCGTCGCGCAGCGGCTCTCGCCGTGGCCCTCGCGGCGCTCTCGCTCGCGGGCGCGGCTCTTGCCGACTCGTCGGCGCCGTTCGGCTTCCTCAGCCCCTCGTGGAAGAACCAGAACCTGCTCGGCGACATGGGAGGCTTACGCCCCCTCCTCGCCAACTACGGGATCACCCTGACCATCCTCGAGAACGTCGAGACTTTCGGCAACTTGACCGGCGGCGCGCAACAGGGCTTCGAGGCGAACGGGCTTACGACCGTCACGCTCCAGATGGATACGCAAAAAGCGTTCGGTCTGACCGGCGGCACATTCAACGTCAGCGGGTTGCAGATATGGGGCGGCGATCTGACGACCGACAATCTTCGCGTCCTGCAGACCGTTTCCGACATCGAGGCGCCGGTCGGCGTCCGGCTTTGGGAGCTCTGGTGGCAACAGAAATTCGGCGACAGGTTCGACATCAAGATTGGCGAGCAGAGCCTGGACGAGGAATTCGTCATCAGCCCGACCGCCAACGTCTTCTTCATCAGCGCGATCTCCGGCTGGCCTGCGCTCCCGTCAAATAACTTGCCGGGCGGCGGCCCCGCCTATCCCCTGGCGGGCCTTGGCATTAGGGCTCGCGCGCAGCTCACGGACGCCGCGACCCTGCTCGCGGGCGTGTTCAACGGCAGCCCGATCCCCAGAGACTCGCCGAACACGCCGGCGAGCAACCCACATGGGGTGAGCTTCCCGCTCGACGACGGCGTGTTCGCGATCGCGGAACTGCAATACGCCTATTCGGGCTCGGGCCCGCCCGCGCAGGCGCTTTCCGGCGTCTACAAGCTCGGCGCCTGGTACGACAGCGCGAGCTTCGCCGACCAAAGGTACGACACGTTTGGCCTGCCGCTCGCGAGTCTCGCCAGCAACGGGATTCCCGCGACGCATGGCGGCGAATTTTCCCTCTATGGCGTCGCCGACCAGATGATCTGGCGCTCGAAGGACAACGCCAGCCGCAGTCTCAATGTGTTCGTCCGCCCGATGTTCACGCCCTACCAGGACCGAAACCTGGTCAGCGCCAGCATTAATGCCGGCTTTGCGTTGCACGCGCCGCTCCCGACGCGCGACAACGACACCGTCGGGGTCGAATTGGGGACCGCCTGGGCGAGCAGCGGCGCGTCCGGTTTCGACCGACAGATGCAAATCGACCAGCCGTCGGTCTATACGCCCGTTCGAACGAGCGAGACGGTCATCGAAGCGACCTATCAGGCTCAGCTCTTGCCCTCGTGGCAACTCCAGCCCGACGTTCAGTATTTCTTCAATCCCGGGCTTGGGATCGCCAATCCGAACAAGCCGACACAGCGGATCAAGAACGAGTTCGTGGTCGGCCTGCGCACGAACATAACGTTCTGACGGACCTCAGCTCACCCCAAGCTTACGCTGCAGGCTGGTCGACGAGGTCGTGTACTGGAAGGTCAGTTTCTTGTCCGGGTACACATAGTGATGGACGCGCTGGGCGGCGAGCGTCGCCTCGTGGAAGCCCGACAGGATCAGCTTGAGCTTGCCCGGATAGGTGTTGATGTCTCCGATGGCGAAGATTCCGGGAACGCTCGTCTCGAATTTCGCCGTGTCGACGGGAATCAGAATTCTCGTTGAGGTTGATCCCCCAGCCGGCAATCGGTCCGAGCTTCATCGTCAGGCCGAAGAACGGCATCATGTCGTCGCAGGGGTGATCGTAGTGCTCGCCATTTTCACGGCGGATCGTCAGCGCCGAAAGCTGACCGCCCTCCCCCTTGACCGCTGTCACCTGGCCGAGAATGAACTCCATGTCGCCCGAATTGACAAGCTCGCGCATGGCGTTGACCGAGTGCGGCGCCGCCCGGAAAGCGTCACGGCGATGAACGAGAGTGATGCGGTCGGCGACAGGATGCAGGTTGAGCGCCCAGTCGAGCGCGGAATTGCCGCCGCCGACGATGACCACCCGTCTCCCCTTGAAGTGCTCCATCTTGCGCACAGAATAGAAGACGCTTTTGTTCTCATAGGCGTCGAGCCCGGGGATGGGCGGCCTCTTGGGCTGGAACGATCCTCCTCCGGCGGCGATGAAGACCGACTTGGCCTCGATTGTCTTTTCGTTGTCGGTTCCAATGCGGAATAGTGGCCGCTCGGCCGTCCCCAGCACTTCCATGCGTTCGACCATCTCGCCGAGGTGAAACTTCGGCCCGAAGGGATGGATCTGCTTCGCCAGATTGTCGACGAGCTCTTGGCCCGAGATCACCGGAAAGCCGGGAATGTCGTAAATCGGCTTCTCGGGATAGAGTTCCGCGCATTGCCCGCCGGCCTTCGGCAGGATGTCGATAAGATGCGCCTTGATGTCGAGCAGCCCGAGCTCGAACACGGCGAACAGGCCGATCGGGCCCGCGCCGATGATTGCGACATCGGTGGACAGGACTTCGGTCATACGGATTCCTTCGCTTTGTTAACCTTGTTTGGCCGGCGTGGCGACGACGAGCCCGTCCAGCGCTTCGCTGACCTTGATCTGGCAGGAGAGCCTCGAGGTGGGACGCACCTCGAAGGCGAAATCGAGCATGTCCTCCTCCATCTGGGACGCCTTGCCCACAGCCGGCATCCACTCCTCCGCGACATAGACGTGGCAGGTCGCGCAGGCGCAGGCGCCGCCGCACTCGGCTTCGATGCCCGGAATGGAATTGCGCAACGCCGTCTCCATCACCGTAGAGCCGACCTGCGCCTCGACCGAACGCGACTGTCCGGACGCGTCAATGAAAGTCAGTTTGGTCATCGAAACGAATTTTTCCTCGGGAGAACGGCGTCCCGCGCCGTGGCGCGTGCGATGGCTCAAGCCTCGTCGCGGGCCTTCATAAAGCAACCGCGGCGGCCCCGAAAGAGCGTTTGAAACGGCAATTTCAGCCCGCGCAGGACTTTGACAGCCCAGGTCCGGGAAACTTATCCCCAGCCGCGGCGCGGGAAGGCGGTGGTCGGCCCGTCCTAGCCCAAAATGCGATTGATTTCGGCCACCGCCTCGGTCACCGCAAACAGGAGAGCGGCGATCCCGCGGGCCTCTTCCAACCCTGGGCCGGCGTCTTCTGGCGACCAGGGGCCGGAGGCGGCGGCCAATTCCTCGATGCGCCACGCTGCCCGAGCGACCCGGCCGGCGCCGACTGCAAGCGCCGAACCCCGTAGCTTGTGAGCGATCTTTGCCTTTGATTCCAATGATAAGTGCGACTGATCGGCAAGTTGGGCGGTCAGCGCCGGCGCCTGCAGCCGGAACAGTCCCAACAACTCGGCCTCAAGCTCGTGATCGCCAAGGCACTGGCGGGCGAGATGGACAAGATCGAGCGGCGGATCGAACCCGCCGGCCGTTGATTCGGCGCTATTTGAACCGGTCTCCGCCCGCCTCGAGGCTGCCGAACTCTCAAGCATGGCGCCCTCGCCAGTTTGCGACCCGCCGGAAACGACGCGGCGCCGGGCGGGCGCGGCCGATAATCGGCTGAAGACTATGGAAAAACATGGTAACCGAAGCGTTAACGACGTTTGCAAGATGGGCGGGCGGCGTGGTTTTCATCTGTGAAGCGCAGCGGTAGACTGCAACGTGGTTAATTCACGGGCGTTTGGTTCGGCCAACGGCAGCCGGAGAGAACGCCTGGCGTACGGGTCGGTCGTTCGGATGACCGGGCCGATGGAGTGAGGCGCAAAGGATGGTAAAACAAAATCCGGCGACGGATCCTGTTTCCGCGGCGATGTCGGCGATCGAAAGCGCGCTGAACCTCACCGACGACGACGAGGCCGTTTCGGTCGAGAGCGCCCCGCCCCAGCTCGTCCCGGCGAAGGCGACGACCGCGAGCCCGGTTCTCAAGCCGAGCGCGCTCCCCGCCGAAACCTCAACCCTCCTTCGCCCGGGCCCCTCGTCCGCCGCGAGCGCTCCCGAGGGCGAAGCGAAGCCGGCGATTCCCACCGCCCCGCCGGCGAACGACGACCGCGAGACCGTAGGCGCGATCCTGCAAGCGATGAACGCCCGCCCGGCGAGCCGGACGCCTTTCGTTCTCGCGCTGATCGGATCCCTTCTGTGGGTGGCGATTTGCGCGTTCTACGCATACGTCGCCCTATGGCCCACGGCCCCAACCCGCCCGGCCGATTTGCTGTTGCGCCCCGAGACTCTGCTCTTCCTGTTGGCGGCGCTGGCGCCGATCTTCTGCATGTTCGCCTTTGCCGCCTTGTCGCGGCGGCTGCGCGAGCTCAGGCAGTCGGCGCGCGCGATCTCCCAGGTCGCCGTTCGTCTGGCCGAGCCGGAGGCGATGGCGGGTGAGCATATGGTCAACCTGTCTCAAGCCATCCGTCGCGAGCTCACGTCGATGGGGGATGGGGTTGAACGTGCGCTTGCGCGGGCCGCAGAGCTTGAGACTCGGGTGCAATCCGAAGTTTCGACCCTAGAGCGGTCCTATTCCGACAACGAGCGAAGAATCCGATTGCTGATCGCCGAAATGGCCGACCAGCGCGAGGCGATCGTGACGAGCGGGACGCGGGTGCGCGACGCGATCGCGACCGCGCACGACGGAATCGCCGCGGACATCAACTCCGCCGGAGCGAGTCTGAGCGAGCGCCTGACCGAATCCGGCCAACGGATGGCGGAATCGATCGGGGCGGCGTCGAACCAGGCCGCCCGGGGCCTCGAGGGCGCCGGCTCGGCGACGCTCGAGCAAATCGCCGCCGAAGGCACGCGGATGAGCACGTCGATCAGAGATATCGGCGAAACTCTCGCCGAGCGCCTCGCGGACACCAGCCAGAAGGCGGCTGGCGATATCCTGGCGCGCGTCGGGGAAGTCGACAGCCGCCTCAAGGCGGCTGGTGACAATCTGCTGTCCCGCCTGGGCGAGCGGGGCGACAATCTCATCGCGCGCGTTCAAACTTCGCAGGATTCGGTCGTCGAAGCCATCGACGCCCACGGCGAACGAGTGGCGACGCGGCTTGCGGACGCGGCGGAATTCGCGCGGAGCGCCGTCGGCGCACACGCCGACGAGGTGGTCGGCCGCATCAGCGGCAGCAGCGCCCGCGCCGTCGAGGCGATCAAGGGACACGGAGACGCGCTCTCCGATCAGCTCGCCGCATCGTCGCTCGCCCTGTCGGGCGCATTCGGCGCCCATGGCGACGACATTGTCGGCCGCATCAACGCGAGCAGCGCAGAGGTCCTCGACGCCATTCGAGCCCATGGCGACTCGGTCGCCAATCGTCTTTCCGACGCCGGGGCCTCGGCAAGCAACGCGATCGGCGCCCATGCCGACGCCGTCGTGAGCCGCATCTCCTCCACTAGCGCCGAGGCCGCGGAGACCCTCAGAAACCACGGCGACACCCTCGCGGCGCGGCTCTCGGAGGCCGCCGACGTCGTCAATACGCACGGCGGCGCGGTCGCCACCCAGCTTGCCGCCGCGTCGGCGGTCATGAGCGGCGCTGTCTCCGCCTACGCCGACGAAGTCGTAAACCGCGTTGGCGCAAGCGGGGCGCAAACCGTCGAGGCGATCCGCGCCCAAGGCGATTCCGTCGCCGAACAGCTCGCCCAGGCCTCGGCCGCGACGCGCAGCGCCGTCGCCGACTACGCAGATGATATCGTTGGCCGCGTCAGCGCCAGCGGCGTCCAAACCGTAGATGCAATTCGCCTGCATGGCGACTCCGTCGCCGATCGACTTCAAGAGGCGTCCGCCGCGACGCGCAGCGCCGTCGACGCCTATGCGAACGATGTGGTCCAACGCGTCAGCTCGAGCGGCGCCGAGACGGTAGAAGCGATCCGGGCCCAGGGCGACTTGGTCGCCGACCGGCTCGCCCAGACGACCGACTCGGTCGCCGGCGACTTCAGCGTCCGGTCGAATGCGCTGATCGAGCGACTCGAGGCCGGCAGCGCAGGGCTTTCCGACACCATCGTCGTCCATGGCGACAGCCTCGTCGGGCGCCTCAACGAGGCCGCAGACCGCCTCCACGACACCGTCGTCGTGCGCGGTCAGGTCCTGGAAGACAGGCTCACCGGCTCAAGCGAACGATTGACCTCCCTGATCCGGGATCGCGCCGAAGACGCCGCCGCGTTCCTTGACGGCGCAGCGGCGCGCTGGGGCGAGCAATTCGACGCCCGCGAGACGCAGTTGCGCGGCGCGATCGATGCGCAGAACGGCACGCTCGAGACGTTATTCGACGAATCGACGCGTCGCCTCGTCGGCGCGGTCTCGGCCGAGGGCGCCGTCGCCCAAGCGCAGATCGAGGCGTCGACAACGCAATCGCTGGCCAGGATGACCGCCGAGACGGCGCGGATCAACGAACGCTTCACGGCGCTCGCCGGCGACGCGGCAGCCGCAGCCGCGAACGGCGCGGGCAATGTGCATAGTGCGCTGAGCGAGCAGATCGCGGCCTTCGACGGCATCGTCAACCAGCGCGGCGTGCGCCTCGTGGATGCAGTCTCGCAACAGACCGAGCGCATGCGCGAATATCTCGAAGCGCTGGATGGCCTCGTTGGGGAGAGCGGGCATAACGTGATCGATCGCTTGGGCGTCCACTCCGACGAGCTCAACGCCCGCATTACGGGACATCTCGACGCGATCGAAGTGATGATGAACGCCCGTCGCGACGATTTTGACAAGCGCTTCGTCGAATATACGGATCAGCTGGCGACGCACTCAGCCGCGCGAACGGATCAGTTGAGCGCGGTTACGGCCGCTCACAGCAATGCGGTCGAATTCGCTCTTGCCTCCCATTCACGCCGCATCGAGTCGTCGCTGGGCGACGCGCTGGGCCGGTTCGAGGGCGCAATTGACGGGCGCGGCCGCGATCTGGTCGACCAGATTGGCGATCGGTCCGCTCACCTCGCCGCCGATCTCGGCGCCAAGCTCGCCCAGATCGAGGACACCCTCATCAGCCGCGGCGGCGCGATCGACGAAAAGCTCGGCCGGCGCAACGAGGAAGCGTCCGCCCTCTTCGACGCCAACCTGCAAGCCGTCGAGGAGCGCGCCGGAGCGAAGCTGCGGGACGTCTCGACGACGCTCGAAAGCCTGCTCATGCGGATCGACGACGCGCTCGCCCAGCGCGGCCGCGCGCTGACGGAAACATTGGCCCGCAATACTCTCGAGACCGCCAAGGCGCTCGGCGACGGCGGTCGCGAGCTAACGCAAGGCATGGACGCCAAATCGGCGGAAATCGGCGAAACTCTGCAAAGGCGCGCGGAGGAGCTGACGCAGACGCTGTCGACGGTCGCCCGCGACATCAATACAACCTTGACCGGCCGGGTCGAGGAGGTATCTCGGTCGCTCGGGGCCAGCGTCGATCAGTTCAAGGACCAGGTCGTCGCGCCGATGCAGGATTTGAGCCGGCGCTTCGATTCGAGCCGGGCCGAACTGGAAGACAAGGTTGGCGATCACGCCGAGCGCGTCACGGGCATGCTCGACCGTCACCAAGCCTCGATCGGCGCGGCATTCGAGTCGCACCGGGCCGTCGTCGTCGATGCTACGAGGCAGAGCGCGCAGGTCTTTGACGCGCGCCTCGCGGCGCTCTCCGAGGCCGCGGATCAAAGCGCGCGGATCATCGATTCGCGCTTGGCTGACCTGGTCGAGGCCGCCAACAGCAACGCGGAAAGCATCGATGAACGCCTGGCCGGGCGCATCCAGGCGATGAACGACGCGCTGGCGAGAACGGCGTCGGACGCCGACACGACCTGGGCCGCGCGCGGCGCGAGCGTAACTGGCGCGATCAGAGCGCGGGTCGACGATCTGCGTGATGTCATCGAGGGCAAGGGCGCCGACCTGGTGGCCGCGCTCGGCGAGCGCGGCGAGGATGTGTCGGCGAGGATCGCCGACGCCGGCGAGCGCGCGATCCATATGCTCGACCAGCAGATGGCCAGCCTCGGAGCCCTGCTCACGCGGCGGACCGATGAGCTCATCGCCGCCGTCAACGGCAGCGCATCCGATCCTGTCCGCGCCTTGAGCGCGCTCACAGGACAATTGCGCTCGGAAGTGGCCGATTCCAGCGAAGCGCTCCGGAGCGTCGCTGCGGACGCGACCCACCGCTCCGCGGAGGCGATCGACGGGCTGCTGAAGCATCTGACCGAGCAGATCGAGGCATCAAGCGCGACCTTGGGCGACGCCGTCGCTCGCAGCGCGGAAAACTCGGTCGGCGCTCTCTCCGGCACCGGCGACCGGCTGCGCAACGAATTGACGCTGGTGATCGACAATCTCGGCCAGACCAGCGCCGTCATCGATCGGGCGATCGGATCGGCCGGCGACCGGCTTGACGCCGTTCAGAGCGGGCTCGCCGCGCGGGTTGACGAATTCCAGCAGGCGCTCGGAGCGATCGCCTCGCAGGTCGCGACGCTCGGACGGATTTCCGCCGCCACCCAGTCCGACGCGGGCGCGGTCGCCGGGCAGCTCGCCCAGCACGCGGAAACCCTGGCCGCGGTCGGACGGGACCTTACTCAGCAACAGCGTTCGCTCGACCTCGCGCTCGAACATCGCCAAGGCAGCCTGCAGGCGCTCATCGGCGATCTCGCAGGCCGCAGCGAAGCCTTTGAAGCGACGCTCGGGCGGTTCGCCGCCAACGTCGAAGACAGTTTCGCCAGGGCGCAGGCTCGCGCCCAGGAGATCAGCGCAACCCTCGCCTCGGCCACCAGAGGCGCGTCGATCGCGGTCGCCGGCCAGTTCGAAACCATTCGCGACACCGCGGCGAAAGAGCGCGAACGGACCGCGCAGACCCTGCAAGCAACCCTCGAACAGACCACCACCCAGCTCTCCGGCGCCCTGGAGCACTCCGCCGACCGCTTCCGCCAATCGGTGGCCGAGGTAAAGGAGATGGCGAGCCAGGTTCAGCGCGATCTCGACGAGACGCGGCAGGAACTGCGCCGCGGCGTTCTCGATCTGCCGCAGGAGACGAGCGAAACCGCCGAGGCGATGCGGCGGGTTGTTTCCGATCAGATCCGGGCGCTGAAGGAGCTTGCGGCGCTGGTTGCGGACTCGAGCGCTACCTTCGACATCGCCGAACCGGCGCCGCTTGCCGCTGCAGCGGCCGCCGGCGCTGGCGCGCGCTTCGACAAGCCCCAGCCGCGCGCCGCCGAGCCGACAATCCGCAGTCCGGAGGCTCCCTCGCTCCGCGAGACGGCGCTGGCGCGGGTCGCCGAAGCGATCGCCTCGCCGGTCATCGAGGGTCCGGGGTCCGGGCTGATCGGGTCCGTTCCGGAAGCGAACCCGCTCGGCCGCGTCCCGGCGCAACCGTGGCCGGCGCCGTCGAACTCCGCCTCGACGCCCGCGCCAGCCTCCGACCGCGGACAGGCGGGGTGGCTCTCGAGCCTGCTCGCGGCCGCCTCACGCGACGAACCGGCCGCCGCCCCCAAGGCGGCGGAGACGCTCGACGCCCTGGCGCTGGAAATCTCCGGCCTCATCGACAATGCGGCGGCGGTCGAGATGTGGGATCGGTGGCGCCGCGGCGACACCGCTGCTGTCTCGCGCCGCCTCTACACCGAGGCGGGCCAGCAGGCGTTCGACGACATCCGGCGCCGCTACCGCGCCGACCCGGAGTTCCGCGACGCGACGACGCGCTACATGCAGGAATTCGAGCGTATGTTGGCGAAGGTCAGTCAGAATGACCGCGACGGCTCGCAATGGCGCGCCTATCTCCTCTCCAACACCGGCAAGGTCTACACGATCCTCGCTCACGCTTCCGGCCGGCTCGGGTAGCGCAAGCCGCCCTCCCGTCAGACGACTTCATCAGGAGCGAGGGCGCAGGCGGCGGTGGGGTCGGTCTCGATTTGCACGGTCGTGTGATCGATCCGGAATCGTTCGGTCAGCTGGTCGCAGAGCCCATGGAGAAAGCCGTCGCCGGGGTGGCCTCCGGGCATGACCAGATGACAGGTGAGGGCCACTTCTGTCGTGCTCATCGCCCAAATGTGCAGATCGTGCACTCCCTCCACGCCCGGCCGGCCGGCAAGAAACGCCCGCACCGCGGCGGGATCGATGCGCGAAGGCGCAGCCGCCATCGCCATGCCGAGCGAATCGCGCAGCAGGCCCCAGGTCGCCCAGACGATCACGGCGTTGATGACGAGGCTGACAACAGGATCGAGCCATAGCCATCCGGTCAGCATGATCACAAAACCGGCCGCGACGACACCCGCCGACACCACCGCATCCGAAGCCATATGGACGAACGCGCCGCGCAAGTTGATGTCGTCCTTGCCGCCCGCGAACATCCAGGCGGTGACCGCGTTGATCGCGATTCCGATCGCGGCGACGATCATCACTGTTTTTCCCGCGACCGGCTCCGGCGCTCCGAGCCGCCGGATCGCCTCCCACGAGATCGCCCCGACAATCACCAACAGAAACGCTGAATTGAACAGCGCCGCGAGTATGGACGAGCCGCGCAGGCCGTAGGTGAACCGGGCGGTGGGCGTCCGCTTCACCAGTTCGCTCGCCAGCCACGCGACCGCCAAAGCCAGGACGTCGCTCACGTTGTGGCCCGCGTCGGCCAGCAAGGCGACGGAGTTGCTCAAAATTCCGAAGATCGTCTCGACGATCACGAACCCAAGGTTGAGACCAATGCCGATCGCGAACGCCCGGCCGAAACTCGCGGGCGCGTGATCGTGGCCGCCGCCGGGCGGATGGTCGTGGCGATGGCTTTCGACCTCACTCATTTCCGTTGGCCTCTTGCATGGCCGCTCTACCAGGCTGGCGTAACAGAAAGCGGCTGTCACGCCCGGTAGATGTCCTTGTAGGCGTCCCGCAAGGCCGCCTTCTGCACCTTCCCCATCGCATTGCGCGGCAGCGACTCGACGATGATGATGCGCTTGGGGGCCTTGAACTTGGCCAGCCGGCCGCCGAGCGCCGTCAGGATCGCCTGCTCGGTCAGCGCCGCCCCCGGACGGGGAACGACGGCCGCGGTCACACCCTCGCCGAAATCGGCGTGGGCCACGCCGAAGACTGCGCTTTCGAGCACCCCCTCGATCGCGTCGATCTCGCTCTCGACCTCCTTGGGATAGACGTTGAAGCCGCCGGAGATCACCAGATCCTTCGCCCGGCCGACGATATGGATATAGCCTTGCGGATCGACGCGGGCGAGGTCGCCGGTGATGAAATATCCGTCGGCGCGAAACTCCTGCGCCGTCTTCTCCGGCATCCGCCAATAGCCGGTAAAGACGTTCGGCCCCTTGACCTCGATGACGCCGACCCGGCCGGCTTCAACCGGCGCGCCGTCCTCCGGGTTCGCGATCCGCACGCTCACCCCCGGCAGCGCAAATCCGACGGTCCCCGGCCGGCGTTCGCCGTCATACGGGTTCGACGTGATCATGTTGGTCTCGGTCATGCCGTAGCGTTCGAGGATCGCGAAGCCGGTCCGTTCGCGCCAGGCGCGATGCGTCTCGGCGAGCAAGGGCGCCGAGCCGGAGACGAAGAGGCGCATGTTCGCGCAAGCCTCGCGACCGAGACCGGGATGGTCGATGAGGCGGGTGTAGAAGGTCGGCACCCCCATCAGCGACGTCGCTCCCGGCATCGCCGCGATCACCGCGTCCGGATCGAACTTGTTCATGTAGATCATCGTCGCCCCGGAGAGGAGCGCGACATTGATCGCCACGAACAGCCCGTGGGTATGAAAGACCGGCAGCGCGTGAATGAGCCTGTCCCCCGGGGCGAACCGCCAGCAGTCGACCAGCGTCAGCGCGTTCGACGCCAGATTCTCGTGCGTCAGCATGGCGCCCTTCGAGCGGCCGGTCGTGCCGGAGGTGTAGAGGATCGCCGCCAGGTCGCCTCTCGCGCGCGGGACCGTCTCGAACGTGATCGGCGCGGCGGCGATTCTCTCGGCGAAGGTTCCATCGCGCGCGGCGCCGAGGCTTTCGACCCGCGGCAAGTCGAGCTTGCGCGCCAGCGTCCGAACAGGCTCAAGCCAATCAGGTCGGCAGAGCGTGAGCGCAGGCTCGGCGTCGCCGAGGAAATATTCGATCTCGGCGAGCGTATAGGCGGTGTTCAACGGCAATAGGACCGCGCCGGCGCGAAGGCACGCCAGCGCGAGGACGACCGCATCGGTCGATTTCTCGATCTGCGCGGCGACGCGGTCGCCGGGTCTCACCCCAAGCGCCGCCAGCGCATGAGCCGCCTGGGCCGAGCGGGCGAAAAGCTCGCCATAAGTGAGCGCAGTTGCGTCGGCGGTCTCGAGCGCGAGCTTCTCGTGATGCGGCGCGCGCGCTACGAAAAGATCGAAGAGATTGCCGGAATGCGATCGCGACACTTTGTCCCTCCGACCCCAGCCGCCGGGCAACACTACTATAGGCCCACGCCGTCCGCCCGCGCGACTGTCTCGAAAGGGCTCGCTCCGCTCGGCGACGCCGGTTTCGAGAGCCCTACTCCAGGTCGATCCATCCGGACATCACCGGCTTGCAGTCGCCGCCGATGAACGTCCGGGTAACGACGCCGTCCTCTTTTTCGGCGACCGCGCGCATCCGGCTCGGTCGTCCAAGATCGACGCCCTGTCCGATTGCGGCTTCGAGCCGCAACGACGCTTCGGGCCGCAAATGGGCGAGGAGCCCGACAAGCGCGACATTCGCGCTGCCGGTGGCAGGGTCCTCGAAAACGCCATGCAGGGGCGCGAACATTCGTGTCTGAAAGTCAGCGCCCTCTTTGCCGTCTTCCACATAGAGATGAATTCCGGTCGCTTCATCTCGCGGCAGATGCGCGAGAAAGACATCCATGCGCTGCTGGGCTCGCGCCAGCGCGGCTCGATCACGCACTTCCGCAATGACGAACGGCGCGCCGCAACTTGCCAGACATGGGGGATGCCGGCGCGCCTGAATATCGGCTGGGTCGAGCGAGCACGCCCCGGCGATCATTGCGACGTCGAAATGGCGGATGATGCGAAATTGCTGGGGCGCGGCCAGTGCCGCTCCCGTGACAAGACCGTCCTTCGAGTCGATCGTCATTCGCACGAGTCCGGCTATTTCTTCGAACACCATGCTCCCGCGATCGAAACTCTTGCCGCAAACAGTGTCCTGGCTCGCCAGAACAAATGCCGTTCCGACGTTCGGATGGCCCGCGAACGGCATCTCGGCGCGCGGCGTAAAAATGCGCACGCGAGCAGTGTTCGCCGGATCGTCCGGAGGCAAGACAAAAGTTGTCTCGGCAAGATTGAACTCATTGGCGATCGCTTGCATCTGCGCCTTCGACAGGGCTCGCGCGTCGGGAATCACCGCCAGAGGGTTGCCGCCGAACTGCCGGTCAGCGAAGACATCGACCGTGTGGAATTGCACTCTCATAGGCGATATCTCCCTGGGGCAGGCTGTCGGCCTCTGCATCAAATGCTTGCGCCAATCCTTTAGGGCGCTTGCGAGACGGCGAGCAATTCTTATCGTTGCTCACGACGCTCCGCGCTGTTGGAGTCGAGAACCGCTCCCGGCGCGGATTAACGCCGTAAACTGCGGGCGACCGCGCGGACCGCTTGATTTCCTGACCGATCCGCCGTCAAAAGCGAGTCTGACGTGCCGATCGCGGTTCAGCGAAAGCGGGGGACATGGCGGCGAACGAGAAGTCTCTGCGCGAATCGATCATCGCCCACGGCGCGAGCCTCGCCGCCGCCGGGCTCGCGGGCGGCGACATTTCGGCGCGGTTCGACGATTCGCTCCTCATCACCCCGAGCGCCGCAGGCCACGCAAGCCTAAGGCCGGCGATGATCGCGCGCATGTCGCTGGTCGGCGAATACGGCTCCTGGAAAGGCCCGCTGAAACCGTCCGCCGAATGGCGCGTTCACCTCGACATCGCACGCGCCCGTCCCGATATCGGCGCGATCGTTCGCTTCCAGTCGCCCTACGCGACGGCGCTGGCGATGGCGCAAAAGGACATCCCCGCCGCCCACTCGATGATCGCGCTGTTCGGCGGTACGCTCGTGCGCTGCGCCAAATATGCGCCCGGCGGCACGACCGAGCTCGCAAGCGTGACGCTCGAGGCGCTGGGCCAAAGCCACGCCGTCCTGCTCGGCAACTATTGCGCGCTGACCACTGGCGCAACCCTCGAGGCCGCGCTCGTCCGGGCGCGCGAACTCGAAACGCTCGCCAGGCTTTACGCGATCGCCCTTTCAGTCGGCCGGCCGGCGATTCTCGCCGACGAGGAAGTCGGCCGCATCGCCGAGCGCCTGAAGTCCAGTGGCTTCGACATCGAGTCGCGGATCGCCCCGCCGGTCAAGGCGCGGGCGAAGGCCGAGGCCAAGTCGAGAGCGAAAGCCAAGGCGCCCGCCAAGCGCAAGCGTGTCGCGCGCAAACGCGGTTCGAAATAGAAGCGCCACAACGCTTCCCTGCCGAAACGCCGCCGTTCGATCGTCAGCCGCCCATTCACTTGGGCCGGAACGCGTCAGCGGCGCCCTGAATAAAATCCGCGAGGCGCATCGCCGGATCGTCCCGGCCCGATTGAAGCCGTTCTTCCTATGTTTCGTCTTTATTATCAGTTATTTACGCGCGATTTGGCGCGATCTCCGGCAGAATTGTCTTTCTGTTTTCCCAGAAAGGTGGTAGGCTGGTCTGGTTTCAACTCCATGGCCGCCAGCGAGGCCGTGATGGGAGGCTGGGCGCTTGATGACCGGACGCTCATCGCCGATCACAACTCGCGGCGGCCGCAGGTGCAAGGCTGCTCGCGAGGGCAAGCGAGGCAAAAGATTTTTTTGCTCTGGGGGGTCAGCGCAACCGATTGAAAAGGCTCGATTCGGCAAAGGGGATTCAAGGAAATCCGGGCCTTTTTCTTTGATTTTCTTTGGCCCGGCTTGGCCGGATTTTGCTGGATTTTGCTGGATTTGGATCGGGCTTTGATAATACATTAGCAATATGTGTAACAATCCCTGTTTCCCGTGAAACACCCCCAGCCTAAGTTCGGACGGGGCCCCTCTTACGGAGGGCCTCGCCGCGCGCGGCGATACCCTCCTCCGCCAGCTTCTCGCCCACGATCAGAAGCTGCACAGCGGTCGAGGCGGCGATGACTGCGGGGTCCTTGGATTTGAGGTCAGGCGCGCCGATCGGGCAGACGAGGCGGGCGAGCGCAGCGGCGGACAGGCCGGCCGCCCGCATCTGGCTCAGGAACCGCGCCCGCTTGGTCGACGAACCGATCAACCCGACGAAGCCGAAGCGCCCGGCGCTGAGAGCCGCCGCGACGATTTCGAGATCCAGCGCGTGGGAATGGGTCATGACGACGATCAGCGCGCCGTCGGGCGCGCCGGCGATCTCCGCCGCCGGCTCCGGGGCGAAGACCAGCGTCACGTTCGCGGGAGAAGCGGCCGGGAACGCGTCGCGCCGCGAGTCAATCCAGCGCACGGCGAACGGCAGGGGCGCGAGAGCGAGCGCGAGAGCCCGTCCGACGTGCCCCGCGCCGAACAGGTAGACCGGGCGCGCGCTCGTTCCGATGGGCTCGATCCATCCGCCGTCGCCGGACTGACGCGCCCACCGACGCTCCTCGTCCTCGCCCGCTCTCAACGCCCGTTCGACCCTGCCGTCCGGCCCGAGGCGCGCCCTGAGCAACGCCGAGCCCCCGCCATCGGCGATCGCCAAAGTCGAGAGCTCTTCAAGATCGCGAGCGTCAAATGTTTCGACGCGCCATTCGACACGCCCGCCGCAGCATTGCCCCAGCTCGGGCCCGAGCGCCAGCGAGCGGCGGAAGGCGGGTCCGCGGCCCGCTCTGAGCGCGGCCTGAGCCGCCTCGAGCGCCGCCCACTCCAACGACCCGCCGCCGATCGTACCGTGAAATCCGCCCGACGGCCGCACCACCATTCGCGCCCCCGCTTCACGCGGGCTCGAACCCTCAACCCGCGCGAGCGTCACCAGCGCAGCGGAGCCTTCGGCTTCGATAGCGTCAACGAGTCGGCGAAAGGCTCGCATGGCTGCGCTCTCAAGCCGGCCTGGTCAGCGACGCGATCGCTTTGAGGATCGATTCTGGGGTGCAGGGCGGATCGAGCTTCGGCTGCCCGGCGGGACTGGTCGCGTGCACCGCGTCGAGGATCGCCGAATAGACCGAAATGCCGTGCATCAGAGGCGGTTCGCCGACCGCTTTCGAGCGGTAGATGCTCGGCGTCGGGTTGGGCCGGGTATAGAGGCGCGTATTGAAGATTGGAGGCGTGTCCGACGCGACCGGGATCTTGTAGGTCGCGGGCGCATGCGTCTGCAGCCGTCCATCGGCGCCGTAGACGAGTTCCTCGGTGGTCAGCCAGCCCATGCCCTGAATGAATGCGCCCTCGACCTGCCCCATGTCGATGCCCGGATTGATCGAGGCGCCCACGTCGTGGAGGATGTCGGCGCGCAAGACCCGCATTTCGCCGGTCAGCGTGTCGATCGCGACTTCCGAGCAGGCCGCGCCATAGGCGAAGTAGGAGAACGGGCGCCCTTTCGCCCTGGGCCGGTCCCAATGAATTTCCGGCGTCCTGTAATAGCCGGCGTGCGACAGCTGCACGCGCGCCAGGCGGCAGGCCTTCGCGAGTTCGCCGAAGCTCATGGAGATGTTGCCGGCGAAGACGCGGCCGTCGCGGAAGTCGATCGCCTCCGGCGCGACGTTCCATGCACTCGCGGCAAAAGCGGTCATCCTCTCCCTTATGGCGCCGGCCGCAATCTTCGCCGCCATGCCGTTAAGATCGGTCCCGGACGATGCGGCGGTCGGCGAGGCGTTGGGAATCTTGGCTGTATTGGTCGCGGTGATGCGAACGAAATGCAGCGGCACTCCGAATTCTTCGGCGACAATCTGGGCGACCTTGGTGAACAGTCCCTGCCCCATCTCCGTGCCGCCGTGATTGAGATGGATCGAGCCGTCCGAATAGACATGCACCAGCGCGCCAGCCTGGTTCAGCGGGATCAGCGTGAACGAAATGCCGAACATCACCGGCGTCAGCGCGATGCCCCGCTTGATGATCGGGCTCGCGGCGTTGAGCCCGGCGATGCGCTTGCGGCGTGAGCGGTAGTCGCTTGAAACCTCGAGGTCCTCGATGATCGCCCGTTGCGTTTCGTAGTCCTCGACGGCCTGTTCGTAAGGCGTGCGTTGTGCGCCGGCCCGCAGGAGGTTGGCCTTGCGCACGTCAAGGGGATCAAGTCCGCGCTCACGCGCGATTGCGTCCATCGTTCGCTCGATGGCGATCATACCCTGCGGTCCGCCGAAGCCGCGAAAGGCGGTGTTGGAAACCGTATTGGTTTTGAGGCGGCGCGAGGCGATTGAGACTTCGGGAAGCCAATAGCCATTGCCGGCGTGGAACATCGCCCGGTCGCAGACGCCGGGCGACAAGTCTGCCGAGCAGCCGCAGCGTGCGTTGAGCGTCACTTCGTAACCGGAAACGACGCCCCGATCGTCGTATCCCACCCGCCAATCGGCGCGGAAATCATGGCGCTTGCCCGTCAAAACGAAATCGTCGTCGCGGTCGAGGCGGACCTTGCAAGGATGGCGAGTTACGCGTGCAGCAAGTGCGGCGATCGCCGCCCAGGCGCAAGCCTGGCTCTCCTTCCCGCCGAAGCCGCCGCCCATGCGCCTCGTCTCAACGGTCACAAAAGCGTCAGGTATCCCGAGGACGCGCGCGACTATGTGCTGAACCTCGGTCGGGTCTTGAGTAGAAGCATGCACCATCACATCGTCGGCCTCGCCCGGAAATGCGAACGCCGCCTGGCCCTCGAGATAGAAGTGCTCCTGTCCGCCGATCGTGAACTCGCCCTCCAGTCGGTGCGTCGCCTTTCCGATCGCCGCGGTGGCGTCGCCCCGCCCGAAGGCGTAGTCATCCTGCACCCGCTCGCCGCCGACGAGCGCCTCGGCGATCGTGACCGCGGGCTTCGCCGCCTCGATGTCAATCCCGGCCAGACGCGCCGCTCGGCGCGCTTCGTCCCGCGTGCGGGCGACGACGGCGAACAGCGACTGGCCGTGGAACATCACCTCGCGGTCGGCGAACAGGGGCTCGTCGGCAAAGACTGGCGCGATGTCGTTCTTGCCCGGAATGTCGGCTGCGGTCAGCACCTTGACGACGCCCGGCGCGGCGCGCACGGGCGCGAGGTCAAGTTTCTTGAGCGTTCCCCGGGCCTTGTTCGCCATCCCGATCGCGACATGCAACGTGCCGGCGGGCTCGCCGATGTCGTCCACATAGTTCGCCGCGCCCTGGACATGCAGGACGGCGGAATCATGGGGCAGCGGCTTGTGGACGACCGCGGTCGCGGGCGCCAGATCGATTGCCTCACTCGGCGGCATGGAGCACTCCGATCCGCGTCGGCACGCTCGCGCCCGAGATCTCCAGCAGCGCCTTCTGGAGAAGATTGGCGGCGACCGTCATGCGGTACGCAGCGCTCGCGCGCTGGTCAGTCAGCGGTGCAAAGTCTTCTGACAGCGCGGCGCTGGCCGTGCGCCAACTCCCGGGACTGTCAAGGTCTGCGCCAACGAGAGTCCGCTCCGCGTTTGCGGCCCGTTTCGGCGTCGCCGCCATGCCCCCACAGGCGATGCGCGCGCCGGCGATACGGCGGCCATCGAGGTCAACTCGGACCGCGAGCATCACCGCGGATATGTCCTCGTCCAGGCGTTTGGACACCTTGAAGGCCCGGTAGCGCTGGTGAACTGCGAGGCCAGGCGCCTCGACCGCCGCGACGAACTCGCCCGGGTCGCGGTCCTGTTTGCCGTAGGCGATGAAGAAGTCTTCAAGGGGCAGCGCGCGGACCTTGGCGCCCTTGCGCAAAACAACGCTGCCCCCAAGCGCGATCAACGCCGGCGCGATGTCGCCTATCGGCGAGCCGTTGGCGATGTTCCCGCCGACGGTTCCGGTCGCGCGCACCTGCTTTGAGCCGAAGCGACGCAACAACTCGCTCAAGTCGGGATGGATCGCGCCGAGCAGCGGTGCGGCATCCTCCAAAATCAACGTCGCCCCAAGCGAGACCCCGTTGCCGGCGGTCCGCTGGACGCCATCCAATCCGGCGACGCGGCCAAGCCAGATGATCCGCTTCAGATCCTGCAATTGCTTGGTGATCCATAGCCCGACGTCAGTTGCCCCTGCGACCAGCGTGGCGTCCGGAAAGCGTCCATAGAGCGCCGCGAGAGAGTCAAGGCTCGCTGGGGCCGCAAAGAAAGCCCCGTCGTCGCCGACAAACACATCTTCCCCATCGGCGAGACCTTCCAGCGCTGAGGTTTGCGTTCCCGCCGTCGCCGCGAACCGATCGGCGGGGACACCATCGCAGGTCGCCAGCGCTGCCTCGATGATTGGGCGATAGCCGGTGCACCGGCAGAGATTGCCGGCAAGCTGGTCGCAAAGCCCGCTGTATGTCTGAGGCGCTCCGGAATGATAGGCTGCGAAAAAACTCATCACGATCCCGGGCGTGCAGAAGCCGCACTGCGAAGCGTGCCGATCCACCATTGCTCGCTGCAGTGGATGCAGATCGCCGCCCACGGCAAGGTCTTCGATCGTGATGAGTTCGGCTCCATCGAGCTGGCCCAAGAGCAAGATGCAAGCATTGATCGGCTCGTAGGCTAGGACTCCGGCCTTGAGACGCGCCAAGACGACGGTGCAAGCGCCACAATCCCCCTCGGCGCAGCCCTCCTTCGTTCCTTTCGCTCTCGCTTCCTCGCGCAACCAATCGAGAACGGTCGCGCGGGGCGAAAAGCGATCGAGGACAACCTCGCCGCCCCGGAACAGAAACCGGATGGCGTTGCGAACGCGGATCGGTCTTGACTCAAGCGACATCATCGCTCCTCGATCTCCGCGCCATCATGAAACTTTTTTCGGCGAAACGGAAGACGGCGAGGTCACCCGCGAAGGTCCGGAGGGACCGTCTCCGTCGCAAGCGCTTCGAGCGCTTCCTCGACGCCCATCGCCACCTGGGCGTTGGAGCCGAGGCGGCGCAAAGAGACCGTGTTTTCGCTCGCCTCCCTTCGACCGAGAGCGATCAGAACCGGAATCTTCGCCAGTGAGTGCTCGCGCACTTTGTAATTGATCTTCTCGTTGCGCAAGTCGGTCTCGACCCTCAGACCCCGCTTTTTCGCCAAGGCGGCAAAGCGAAGCGCAGCGTCGTCAGCGTCGCTGGTGATCGTGCATACGACGATCTGGGACGGCGCCAACCACAGCGGCAAGTGGCCCGCGTAATGTTCGAGCAGGATGCCGATGAAGCGCTCCATCGAACCACAGATGGCGCGATAAATCATGACGGGTGTCGTCTTTTCGCTGTTTCCGGCGACATAAAAAGCGCCGAAGCGCTCGGGGAGATTGAAGTCGACCTGCGTCGTACCGCACTGCCAGTCGCGACCGATGGCGTCGCGCAATACATACTCGAACTTCGGCCCGTAGAAGGCGCCTTCCCCCGGGTTCAGCGCGGTCGTGACGACGTTGCCGTGCCGCAGGCGAATCTCATCCAGGACGCGGGTCATCACCGCCTCCGCATGATCCCACATGGCGTCGGTTCCGACGCGTTTCTCGGGTCGAGTCGAGAGTTTGACCACGATCTTTTCGAAGCCAAAATGACTGTACACCGATAGGATCAGTTCGTTGATCTTGTGACACTCTTCCGCAAGTTGCTCCTCGGTGCAGAAGATGTGCGCGTCGTCCTGGGTGAAGGAGCGCACGCGCATGAGCCCGTGCAGCGCTCCCGATGGCTCGTAACGGTTGACGGCGCCGAATTCTGCCAGACGCAGGGGCAATTCGCGATACGACCGCAGGCCATGCTTGAAGATCTGCACATGGCCGGGACAGTTCATGGGCTTCAGCGCGTAGACCCGCAGATCCTCGGTCTCTGCCTCTTCCCCGGCGGGACGGCACATGAACATGCTCTCGCGATACCAGCCCCAGTGACCGGAGATTTCCCATAGGTGCTTGTCAAGCACTTGCGGCGCGTTGACCTCCTGATAGTCGGCGGCAAGGCGCCTGCGCATGTACGCGACCAAGGTCTGGAACAGGGTCCAGCCCTTCGGGTGCCAGAAGATCGAGCCCGGCCCTTCTTCCTGGGTGTGGAAGAGGTCCATCTCGCGCGCCAGTTTGCGATGGTCGCGCCGCTCGGCCTCCTCGAGCTGGGTCAGATAAGCGTCGAGGTCCTGCCGGCTGGCGAAGGCGGTTCCGTAGATGCGCGACAGCATCGGCTTGGTCGAATCGCCGCGCCAGTAAGCGCCCGCGACTTTCATCAGCCTGACCGCCTCGCCGACCTTGCCGGTCGAGGTCATATGCGGCCCTCGGCAGAGGTCGGTCCACTCGCCCTGGCTATAAAACTTCAACTCCTGATCGGGAGGAATGGCGTCGATCAGCTCGATCTTGAACGCTTCGCCCTTCTTCTCGAAAAAACCTTTGGCCTCCTCGCGCGAAACGACGGTCTTCTTGAACGGTTTGTCACGGGCGATGATTTCGCGCATGCGCTTCTCGATCGCCGGAAAATCATCGGGCGTAAACGGCTCGGCGCGATAGAAGTCGTAATAGAACCCATTCTCGATCACCGGGCCGATCGTGACTTGGGCGCTTGGCCACAGCGACTGCACCGCCTCGGCGAGCACATGCGCGGCGTCGTGGCGGATGAGCTCGAGCGCGCGCGGATCGTCGCGGGAGATGAACTCGAGCGCCGAGTCCTTATCGATCGGGTCGGCAAGATCAACAAGCTCGCCGTCGCGAATCGCGGCCACGGTTCGCTTCGCGAGAGAGGGGGAGATCGACCTGGCGATGTCTAAGCCCGAAACGCCGGGCTCGTAGGCGCGCTTAGCGCCATCGGGAAAGGTGACGTAAATCATCGAGGCACCTCAAGCTCACTCGCCGATACCAATCGGCGTAAGCGTTCGAGCGACCGGATATAGTCTGGGCCTCGCCCGGGGGCAATGGGAAGCCGTCTGTCGCCGCTACACGGTGAACTCCTCGATAACGGGCGCTCCGGCGTAGTTCGCGTAGCGCATCCATCGCGGCTTGACGACGATATAGGCGATATCCGGCCAATTCTCGCGCGAGCGGCCGTCCGGCCATTCGCGGTAGTAGGCCGCCTTGGCGTACGCCAAGTCGCCGCCCTGGGGCCGGCGAGCGTCGCCTTCGATCTGGACGGTGATGTCGTTGTCCCATCCGATCACCAAGGCGGTCGTGGCCCGGCGGGCTATGTTGACGGCCTTGCGGCTCGACCCCAAAGTGTCGAACACGACCTCGTTGCGCTCCGTCAGGGCGAAGCCCACCAGAGCCGCCTCGGGCGCACCGGACTCGTCGGCCGTCGACACGACGGCGAGCCGTTTCTGCTTGACGATTGCGAACACCTCTTCGACCTTCATGAGCGCCTCCTTTTCGTCCGCAACCAGCCTCCCCACCCCGAGCGATGACAGCCCCTGAGAAATCACACCTCGTCCGCAGCATCGCGGTTGAAGGCGTCGTGCAGGGGGTAGGTTATCGCGAGTTCACCCGCCGCGCGGCGCTGAGACTGAACGTGTCCGGCTGGGTGCGCAACCGATCCGACGGCGCGGTCGAGGCGCTGGTCCGGGGTCCTCCAGCGGCCGTCGAAGCGCTCATCGCCGAGATGCGCCAAGGCCCGCGATCCGCGTTCGTCAAGAGACTGACCGTGACTGAGCCCGACTCTGCGCTCGACGGCGAGGAGGGAACGTTCCACGTTCTCTCGGCGAAGTAGCCAGATCAGTTGCGCCCTCCGGGTTTGACCCTCGCCGCCCGTTTCGTCCGCGGCCGCGCCGGCCCGCCGGCGGAGGTCGGGGTGTTGGCTGGCGGGTCGCTCGCCGGAAACGACTCCTCGAGTTCCTCGTCGAGCTTCTCCTCGGCCGCGGCGCGCGATCCGCGAGGAGGCTTCTTTGCCGGGTCTTTCATATTGGACGCTCCATATCTGTATTAATGTGTCTCCAAAGCCAAATCCAAATTTGTCAAAATCGAGCAAAATCCGGCCAAGCCTGGCCAAAGAAAAACAAAGGAAAAGGCTCGGATTTCCTTGGATTCCCTTGTCCGAAACGAGCGTTTTCAAGGGGTTAGACTGACCCCCCAGGCAAAAATTCTTTATCCGCCTCCTCTCTGGCCAAGAGCCTTCCGCCCCGGCAGGCGCGACCGGGCCAACGTAGCATGGATTCTGATTTTCTCAAAGACAAATCTAACAAAGTTCGTCGCGACCGGTTTTTCATGATCCCCGTGCGCCGCCGCGATTCTGTCAGGCCACGAGTTCAGCTAGGCCCGCTCCTTGCGCTGAGCCTTGCGCGTCGCTGCCCCCTTGGCGGCGGCCTCCTTCCGGTTGCGTTGGGGATGAACGCCGAGTTCGCGCCATGATGTCTCCGAGAGGTCGACGTCATAGTGTTTCGCCGCCTTCTTGATGTTGGCGAAAGCCAGTTCACGATCGGCGTCGGAAACGTCGGTGACCTGATCGAATCGCGCGACCGCGTTGCGAACGTGCTTCGCGTCGGTCAGCGGCTCCTTGCGCTGCTTGGGAAAGGCATAGACGCTGTCCGGCAGGTCGCTTTGCGCCGTAAGCTGTCCGTGTTTCTCGTGGGGCTTCCAGGTGGGTTGCATGGGAAACTCCTTTGCTCGATCATTTCATCGTCATAACGAGCGTCGTGGGGCATTTGATCCATCTTGCGGCGTCGCCTCCGAGCCGTTCCCGAAATATGGAAGAACTCACCGCCCCTGCCCCGTCTCCCCATCTCACCGGCGCCGACGGTTTCGCGAAGAACTTGTCGCGGAAAGCAAGGGTCGCCTGCGATCGCTTTGTCATTTCCACGTCGGAATCTAGCAACTCGCCAAAGGGATGCTGGATGTCCGCTTTCGCGGGCATGACAGAAAGCGAGCAGCTTGAAAGCCCGATGCGCGAGATGGGAATGACGCGGCCCCAAGCCTATTTCGGCGGCGTCCACGCTTTCGTCAGCAACTTGCTGACCATCGGTTCAAAAGTTGAAAGCGGCTCGCTTTTGTAGTCGGGGTCGAAGGAAACCTCGTCGTATTTTGCGCAAAACTCGACCGTCTGCTCGTAGGCCGGATCGGACTTGAACTTGTCGCGCGCATTCGGGTCGAGCCCGAGGTGCTTCGCGTAGAAGTAGGTCTGAAACAGGCCGTGCTGAGTGAGCATGAACAGATTGTCGCGGCTGACGAACGGCTTGAGGATCGAGCCGATGACTTCGCCGTGATTGAACGGTCCAAGCCGCTCGCAAGCGTCGTGCAGGAGGGCGACCGCAACATATTCGTCGTCCTTCCCGTCCCGCAAAGCGCGCGTCGCAGTCTGCAGGCAATGGTCGTAGCGGGTGATGTTGTAGGCGGTGTCGTTCTTCAAGTCCGCGAGCAGCGCAAACAGTCGGCCAGGCAGTTCGCGCAGGTTCTGCTCATGGACGTGCTGGAGGACTTTGAAATCCTCGTCCGATCCCGCGTCCATTCGAGTGAAATGCATCTTTTCCATGGGAAGCCTTCGGCGTTCGGCGTCTTAGCGTCTCCTTGTCTTACCTATCACAATCCGCAAACTGCAGCGTCGGTCCATCAAGCGGGCATCCAGCAACTTTTGATGAGACGCTGGATTCCCGCTTTCGCGGGAATGACAAAGCGCGCGACAGGAATATTGAGGGCAGGCCACTGAGGCTACCCCCTCTTCCCCGCTATCTTGGCGATCTCGCGCATCACCCCCAGCGTTCCCGCAAGCCGGTCCTCGAGCCTGTCGAAATCGTCCGCGACGACGATGCGCATGTCGGGGCGGACGCGGGCGCGTTCGCCCTGGGCGGCGACCCATCTCACCAGCGCCGCAGGGTTGGCGAAGGACTTGTCGCGGAAAGCGAGCGTGAGACCCTTGGGACCGGCCTCCAGCTTTTCGACATTGGCGCGGCGGCACAGCGCCTTGATCTGCACCAGGTTGAGCAAGAGGCCGACTTCGGGCGGCGGCGGGCCGAAGCGATCGACGATTTCAGCCCCCATGGCGTCGATCTCACCCTCGTCCTCGAGCGCCGAGAGACGGCGATAGAGCGCGAGCCGCGCAGGCAAATCGGGGATATAGGCTTCGGGGATCGTCACCGGGCTGCCTAGCTGGATGGTCGGCGACCACATGTCCTCGGCCGGCGCGTCCTCGCCCGACTTGATGCGCTCGACCGCCTCGCGCACCATTTGCTGATAAAGCTCGTAGCCGACTTCCTTGATGTGGCCGGACTGCTCTTCGCCGAGGAGATTGCCGGCGCCGCGCAGATCGAGGTCGTGGCTCGCGAGCTGAAAGCCCGCGCCCAGCACGTCGAGCGATTGCAGCACGGCCAGCCGCTTCTCGGCCTGCGGCGTGATCTTGGCCTTCGCCGGAGTGGTGAAATAGGCGTAGGCGCGCACCTTCGAGCGGCCGACGCGCCCGCGCAGCTGATAGAGCTGCGCCAGGCCGAACATGTCGGCGCGATGGACGATCATGGTGTTGGCGCGCGGAATGTCGAGGCCGGATTCGACGATCGCGGTCGACAAGAGGATGTCGTACTTGCCGTCGTAGAAGGCGCCGATCTTGTCCTCGAGCTCGCGCGCGGCCATCTGGCCATGGGCGACGACGAATTTGCACTCGGGCGCGTTCTGCCGCAGGAACGACGCCGCTTCATCGAGATCCTCGATCCGCGGGCAGACATAGAACGATTGCCCGCCGCGATAGCGCTCGCGCAACAACGCCTCGCGGACGATCAGCGCGTCGAACGGCGACACGAAGGTTCGCACCGCGAGCCGGTCGATCGGCGGCGTGGCGATGATCGACATCTCGCGCACGCCGGTCATCGCCAGTTGCAGCGTGCGCGGGATCGGCGTCGCCGACAAGGTCAGCACATGCACTTCCGCACGCAATTCCTTGAGCCGCTCCTTGTGGCCGACGCCGAAATGCTGCTCCTCATCGACCACGACGAGGCCGAGGTCCTTGAAGCTCACGGTCTTGCCCAGGACCGCGTGAGTGCCGACGACGATGTCGATCGCGCCCTCGGCGGCGCCCTTCTTCACCTCTCGGGTCTCCACCGCGCCAACCATGCGCGACAGCTGGCCGACGGCGACCGGCAGGCCGGCGAAGCGGTCGCGGAAATTTTTCGTATGCTGGCGCGCGAGCAGCGTCGTCGGCGCGACGACCACCGTCTGCTTGCCGTTGATCGCGGCGGCGAAAGCGGCGCGCAGCGCGACTTCGGTCTTGCCGAAACCGACGTCGCCGCAGACGAGCCGGTCCATCGGGCGGCCGGCGGCGAGATCGTCGAGCGTCGCCTGGATCGCGCTCTCCTGGTCGGGCGTCTCCTCATAAGGAAAGCGGGCGCAGAATTCGTCGTAGAGACCTTCCGGGACCGTGAGGCGCGGCGCGGCGTGCGTCATTCGCTGGGCGGCGACGCGGATGAGTTCGCCAGCCATCTCGCGCACGCGCTTCTTCAGCCGCGCCTTGCGCGACTGCCAGCCCGCCCCGCCGAGCCGGTCGAGCTCGCCGGTCTCCGAGCCGTAGCGCGACAGGAGCTCGAGATTTTCGACCGGCAGGAACAGCCTATCGCCGCCGGCGTAGTGAATCTCGAGGCAATCGTGCGGCGCGCCCGCGGCCTCGATCGTCTGAAGGCCGACAAAGCGCCCGACGCCGTGGTCGATATGGACAACGAGATCGCCAGCGGTGAGGGCGCTCGCCTCCGCCAGCACGTCCTGGGCGCGGCGCCGGCGCCGCGACTGGCGAATGAGCCGGTCGCCGAGAATGTCCTGCTCGCCGATGATGGCGAAGTCGGGCGCCTCGAAGCCCTGTTCGAGGGCGATCACGGCGAGCGGGAGGGCGCCGGCGCGCGCCGTTTTCGCCTGATGAAAGGATGAGACGAGTTCGAGCGATTTCAGGCCGTGTTCCGCGAGCACGTGGCTCAGGCGCTCGCGCGAGCCGTCGCTCCAGCCGGCGACGATGACGTTAAGTCCGCGCGCGCGCAGCGCCTTCACATGCGCGACCGCAGCGTCGAACACGTTGGCGCTCTCGTTCTGCCGCTCGGGGGCGAAGTTGCGTCCCGTATGGCCGCCGCAATCGAGGGCGTTAAGGGCGTCGGGCGGCGGTTCGAACGGGGTCAGCCGAGCGAGCGGCCGAGCGGCGAGGCGCTCCTTCCACTCGTCTTCGCTCACATAAAGGCGTGTGAAGGGCAGCGGCTTATAGTCCGCCTTGACCGGATTCTCGGCGTAGGCCGCGCGGCGAGCGGCATAGTTGTCGGCGATGAGAGCGATACGCTCGTGCGCCGCGTCCTCGGCGCGGGCGTCGAGCACGAACGGCGCGTCTCCGACATAGTCGAACAGAGTATCGAGGCTTTCGTAGAGGAGCGGCAGCCAGTGCTCGAGGCCGATCGCGCGCCGGCCTTCGCTGACCGCGGCGTAGAGGTCGTCATCGCGGGTCGGCGCGCCGAATTCCTGCGCGTAGGCCTGGCGGAAGCGGCGGATCGATTCGGTAGTCAGCCGCGCTTCGCTCATCGGCACCAGATCGAGCGACCGCAGTTGCGCGGTCGAGCGCTGGGTCTCCGGATCGAAGGCGCGGAGCGACTCGAGCGTGTCCCCGAAGAAGTCGAGTCGGATCGGCGCCGCGGCGCCCGGCGGATAGAGGTCGAGAATGCCGCCGCGGGTGGCGTAGTCGCCGACGTCGCGCACTGTGCTCGCCCGGGCGTAGCCGTTCGAACTCGAGCCAACGCGCGAGATCCTCCATCCGCACGCTGTTGCCGGGCGCAGCGGAAAATGCGGCCGAGGCGATGAATGCGAGCGGCGGCGCCCGCTGGGTCAGCGCATTGACCGAAGCGACCAGAATGCGCGGGCGCTCGAGGGCGCCTCTGGTACGGGCGAGACGCGCCAGCACCGTCATCCGCTCGGCCGAGACCGCGGCGTTGGGGGAGACCCGGTCATAGGGCTGGCAATCCCAGGACGGAAAGTGCAGCGCCTCGACCTCGGGCGCGGCGAAGGCGAGCGTATCGATGAAGGCCTGGGCGCGCAGGCCGTCGCGGGCGGCGAACACAAGCGTCACGGCCCGGTTCTCGCCGGCCCTGGCGAGGGCGTGGGCCAGCTCGGCGACGATGAAGGCGTCATAGCCCTCGGGCGCGCGCGCCAGCGTGACGGCGCCGCCCTCCTCGAGCCGGCGAATGGCCGAAGCGATGGGACTCTGGGCTGCGACCACGTTCATGCGCGCCCGTCCCTCTTTAGCGCCGCGCGAGGCGCCGCCGCCACGCGCGCAAGCAGCGGTGTGTCGCGTTCGGGCGGAATCGGCTCGCTCCCGGTGATCCAGGCGAGCATCAGCGGGTCTGGCAGGTCGAGCAGGCTTTCAAATTCCGCAATCTCGGAGTCGCTCATCGCAGGTAAATTCATGTCAGCGAACTGGCCCATCACGAGATCCATCTCGCGCAGGCCGCGCCTCCAGGCGCGGAACAGAATTCTCCTCCTTCGCTCGTCGAGCGCGGCGCTGCCTAAGGTTGAGCCGGACATGAGGACCTTTGGGACTGGCAGCGACGGCGGGCTTATAGCCTGCGAAAGAACGAAAGTCAGCGCCCAGTGTCTGGGCGCGTCGAAGCGAATTGACAGCTTCCACCGATCGGCGGATCCTCCAAAGGCGGGTCGCGATATTCGGCAATTGATTTGAGAACTTTGGAGGGAACCATGCTGACCCGGGATATGATTGAGAACGTCGTACGTTCGACGTATCTGGCGCGAGTTCGAGAGGACGCCAACGCTGCCGCCTCGGCTTTCTCCGATCAAGCCACTTTGCAGGTAAGCGCCGCGACAATTCCCGGCTTCGGAGAGCCGATCAAAGGCCGTGAAGCCATACGTCAGGCGCTGATAAATTTCGCCAACACCCTCAGATACGAAGACTGGAAGGAGCTTGCTCTCGTCGTCGAGGGCAACAAGGCCGCGATCCGCTGGCAGGCGAAAATCACTTGCATCGAAACCGGCCGCTCGCATGTCTTCGACTGTGTCGATCTTGTCGAGTTCGATGGCGATCGGATCGCTACCCTTTATCACACTATCGATACCGGAGCGCTTGCCGGGCTTCTCTCGCCGGGCTTGTCAAACGCGGCCTGATTTTCGGGGCAATAAGACCTCCGCAAGACCAAGCCATGCCGCCAGCGCGGCAAGCTCCTCGGAGATCGCGTCCATGGCGTCGGCGGGGGCGTGCGGCTCGAGATGCACCGCGTGGACGAGCAGTCGTCCGGCCTGACGGTCCGCCTTCAGGTCGAGCCGGGCGACGAGCCGGTCGCCGAGAAGAAACGGGAGGACATAATATCCGTGCTGGCGCTTGTCGGCTGGCGTGTAAATCTCGATCCGGTAGTGGAAGTCGAAAAGTCGCAACGTGCGGGAGCGCTCCCAGACGAGCGGATCGAACGGCGCCAGAAGCGCCCGCGCGGAGATGCGTCGCGGCCTGCGGGCGTCGCGGTGAAGATAGGCCAGGCGGGCCCAGCCGGGAACCTCGACCGGTTCGAGAACGCCCGCCTCGGCGAGCGAGTCGATCGCCTGTCGCGCGTCGTCGGGGCCGAGGCGGAAATAATCGCGCAAGTCCTGCGCCGTGGCGACGCCGAGCGCCTGGGCCGCGCGATCTACGAGGATGCGATGCGCCTCCTTCTCTTGCGGCGTCGGCAGGGCGAGGATCTCGGCGGGAATGACGCGCTCCGTGAGGTCGTAGACCCGTTCGAAGCTGCCGCGCCGCGTCGCTGTGGTGATGTGGCCCGCCCAGAACAGCCATTCGAGCGCCTGCTTGGCGTCCCCCCATTGCCACCAGCCCGACCGGCCGCGCTTTTCCTCGAGGTCCGAGGCCGCGCGGGGACCCTCGGCGCGTATGCGATTGAGAATCGCGTCCGCTTCGGGCCGGCGCTCGCCGGCGAAAAGGCGCAGACCCTTCCAGCCGACCTCCCCGCGATTCGCGCGGGCCATGCGCCAGCGCAGCAGGGGATGCAGCGCCAGCGGCAGCAACGACGCCTCGTGCGCCCAGTACTCGAACAGCCGCCGCTTCTTCCGGCCTCCCCAGGCCGCCGTGTCGATGAGCGAAAGGTCATAGGGGCCCAGCCGCGAGAAGGCGGGCAGGTAGTGGGCGCGAACCAGGACATTGACGCTGTCGATCTGGTGGAGGGAGAGCCGATCGATCGTCTTTAGCCATCGCGCGGCTGTGACCGCTTCGGGACGGGAGCCGCCGAAGCCCTGGGCCGCCAGCGCAATCCGCCGCGCATCGGCGAGCGATAGCCTTTCCACGTTTGTCACGTCGCTCCCGGCACGACCTTCCGCCCGAACAGCGGCCCAACCTCCGACGCCACCGCGCCGGCGAGAATCAGCGCGCAGCCCACGGCGCCGATGGCGGTCAGACGCTCGCCGAGCAGGAGCGCGCCCGCGAGCGCGGCGAACACACTCTCCAGCGCCAGGATGAGCGCCGCCTCGGCGGCCGGCGTGTGCGCCTGGGCGAAGATCTGCATCGTATAAGCGATTGCGCCCGAGACCACGCCAGCGAACAGGATCGTGGGCGCGGTTTCGGCGAGGGCCCCGGCCGACGTCGATTCGAACATGGCCGAGCACAGCGCCGCGAGGCCGGCGCAGACCGCATATTGCACGAAGGCGAGCAGCAACGGCCGGCCGGAGCGGGCAAGAAAGATCGGCGTCAGCGCGATCCCGGTCGCCCAGGCGAAATCGGCGAGAAGAACGAGCCCATCACCAACATTCGGGGGCCCGAACCCGCCCCCGGTCGCGAGCAGCCAGGCGCCAATGAGCGACACCAGTCCCGCCGCCACCACGATCGCGCGCGGCCGCGCCCCGGTGAGCGCCCAGACCACGAAGGGGGTCAGCACGACATAGCAGGCGGTTAGGAAGCCCGCGTTAGTGGCGCTTGTCGTCTCGATCCCCGCCTGTTGCAGGGTCGTGCCAAAGAAGAGGGTGAGGCCGATCGCCAGGGCAAGGCGCCATTCGTCGCGGCTCGGGCGATGCGGTTTGCGGCGGAACTCCCATAGCGCGAGCGGCGCCAGCACTGCCGCTGACACGGCGAAGCGCGCCGCGACGAACGCGAGCGCCGGCATCGTCGCGGCGGCGTTCTTTTGCGCGACAAAGGTCACGCCCCACAAAAAAGCGGTGGCGAGGAGCAGGCCGTCGGCCCCGAGGCGACTCATGCCGTCTCCAACGGCGGAAAGCCGCATCGGTCAGACCTGCTCGATCTCGATCAGCGTGCCGGCGAAATCTTTCGGGTGCAAGAACAGGACCGGCTTGCCGTGGGCCCCGGTCTTCGGCTCGCCGTCTCCGAGCACGCGCGCGCCCCTGGCTCTGAGCTGATCGCGCGCGGCGATGATATCCGCGACCTCGTAGCACATGTGATGCATGCCGCCTTCGGGATTGCGCTCGAGAAATCTGGCGATCGGCGAATTCGCGCCCAGGGGATGCAGGAGCTCGATTTTCGTATTGGGCAGTTCGACGAACACGACTGTCACCCCATGGTCGGGCTCGGGTTTTGGGGCCGAGACGCGCGCGCCGAGCGTCTCGCGATATGTCCTGGCGGCCGCTTCAAGATCGGGGACGGCGACGGCGACGTGGTTCAATTTTCCAATCATGGCCCACTTCGCTCGTCTACACCTCGACGACCAGAACATGTACCTGGGGCTTCTTGCTCCAGACCGAGTTGACGGAATTGCGCACCGCTCGCTCGATGGCGCCCGAGACGACGTCGGGGTCGCGCCGCTTGCCCGGCGGGAGACTTTCGAACGCCTCGAAGATCGCGTCGTCGATCAAAGCGTCGATCGCCGCGCCGTCCCTGGTGCGCTCGGGCAGGCCGGCAATCATCACGTCCGGGTCACCCGCCATTTCTCCCTTCGGGGTCAGCGCGAGCGCAACCGACACGACGCCGGCGAAGGCGAGCCGGCGGCGTTGACCTACGCTTTCCTGATCCGCCGGCAGGAGAATCGCGCCGTCCTTTAGCCGCCGCCCGCTCGCGACCCTGCCCATGGTCGAAACATCTCCAGGCGCCAAGCGGATGAGGTCCCCGTCGAACGCGCGCAAGACCTGCGGCACGCCCTGAGCCTTGGCGAAAGCCGCATGCTCGGTCAGGTGCAGCGGCTCGCCGTGCGCCGGCACCGCGATCTTTGGGCGGACCCAGGCGTACATTTTCGCCATTTCCGCCCGGCGCGGATGGCCGGAGACATGAACGAGCGCGGTCCGGTCGGTAATGACCTCGACGCCCGCGGTCACAAAGGCGTTGATGATCTTGCCGACCGCCTTTTCATTCCCGGGAATCGTGCGCGAAGAAAAGATGACGGTGTCGCCGGCGCTCAATTCCGCCGTCGGATGCTCGTCTGCCGCCATGCGCGCCAGCGCGGCGCGCGGCTCGCCCTGGCTGCCGGTGGCGAGCGCCAAAATCTTGTCGCGCGGCAGGCGGTCGAACGCGTCCATGCCCAACAACGGCGGCACGCCGTCGAGCATCCCGCAATCGCGGGCGACGGCGACGACGCGCTCGATCGCGCGCCCGAGAATGCAGACCTGCCGACCGGCGGCGAAGCCGGCCTCCGCCGCCGAGCGAAGGCGGGCGACATTGGAGGCGAAAGTGGTCACGACCACCCTGCCCTTCGCCTCGCCGATGAGCCAAGTCAGCGTCTTGGCGACGTCGCGCTCTGACGGGCTCTCTCCCTCGCGCAACACGTTCGTCGAATCGCAGACCAGCGCCAGCACGCCCTCGTCGCCAAGCGCCTTGAGGCGAGCCTCGTCGGTGGGTGCGCCGATGATCGGCGACGGGTCGACCTTCCAGTCGGCGGTGTGGACGACGAGCCCGAGGGGAGTGCGGATCGCCAACGCTGTGCTCTCGGGGATGGAATGGGCGACGGCGATGAACTCGACGCCAAACGGGCCGATGGCGACCTTCTCGCCTTGCGCGACGACCTTTAACGGAATTTTCGGCGCGCCCGGTTCGCCGAGTCGGCGAGCCTCGGCGAGCCCGGCGGCGAAGCGCGTCATATAGACGGGCGCGCCGAGCTCCGGCCAAAGCTCGGCGAGCGCGCCGATGTGGTCTTCGTGCGCGTGGGTGATGACGATTCCAACCAGATTCTTCTTCGCCTTCTCGATAAAGCTGAGATCCGGCATGATGAGATCGACGCCGGGCAAGTCTTCGCCGGCGAACGCCACGCCAAGATCGACCATCAGCCACTGGCGGGCGTTTGCGGGTCCGTAGCCGTAAAGGGCGCAATTCATGCCGATCTCGCCCAAGCCGCCGAGCGGGGCGAACACGAGCTCGCTCTCGTCCGCCATTTAGGCTCGATCCTCCGGCGCTTGCGAAGCCAGCGCCGGCTCGGCGCCCGATCGGGGCGCAAAGCTGAGGTCGGCCGCCTCGATGCTCTCGAGCCCGCGCTCGGAGCGCATGAGCAGGCGACCGCCCGCATCGATCCCCTCGAAGACGCCCTCGCGCCGGACGGCGCCGCTCTCGATGACGACGCGTTGGCCAAGACTGTGGGCGCGATCAAGCCAGGCGGCGCGAATGCGGTCGAATGCCTGTCCTTCGCGCCAGACGACAAGCGCCTCGTCGAACCGGTCAACGAGGCGCTCGAACAACTCGCCCGCGCCAACCGCCCGTCCGCTTGCGCCGGTAAGACAAGAGGTTGCGTAATCGACCTCCCCCGGCGCGTGGGCGCAATTGACGCCAACCCCAATCGCATAGCCCGTGCGGCGGCCGGCGAGGCCAATCCCTTCAACCAGGATGCCGGCGCATTTGGCGCCGTTCAGCATCAGGTCATTCGGCCATTTGAGGCCGACGTCGGCCGCGCCGGCGTCCCTTGCCGCGCGCGCCAGCGCCACGCCGGCGACGAAGCCCAGCTGCGGCGCGAGCGCGGGGGGGCACGGATCGATCAGCAGGGCGGTGGCGTGAAGGTTGCCCTGCGGCGATATCCAGGCGCGGCCGCGGCGGCCTCGCCCGGCTGTCTGCTCGCCAGCGACAATCCACACGCGATCCAACTCGCCGGCAAGCGCTCGGCGCCGCGCCTCCTCGTTGGTCGAATCGACCGCGCCAAACCGAGCGACGCGCCAAGGCGCATGCGCGTTGTCAAGCCTCAGGGCCGCGGTCAAAAGAGCGACTGCGCGGCCGCCATCGCGGCGTTGGTGATCGGCGAGGGCAAGAACATGAATAAGAGGATCATAAGGGCCGAAACCGCCAGCACGATGCGCGCGACCGGAGATTGGCGATCAAACGCCGGCGCCGGCTCGTCGAAATACATCAGCTTGACGATCCTGAGGTAATAATATGCGCCGACCGCGCTCGCCAGGACGCCGATGACGGACAGGCCATAGAGACCGGCCTTGATGGCGGCGGCGAAGACATAAAACTTGGCGAAAAAGCCGGCGAGAGGCGGAACACCGGCGAGCGAGAACATCATCGTCGCTAGGAAGAAGGCCATCGTCGGATTCGTCCGCGCCAGGCCAGCGAGGTCGGCCATCGTCTCGACCGCGCGGCCTTGACGCCGCATGGACAGAATGGCGGCGAAGGTTCCAAGCGTCATCACGACATAGATCGCCATGTAGATAATGACGCTTTGGGCGCCCTCGACGGTGCCCGCCGCAAGGCCGACCAGCGCATATCCCATGTGGCCGATCGACGAGTAGGCCATCAGGCGTTTGAAGTTGCGCTGGCCAATGGCGGCGAACGCTCCAAGCGCCATCGAGGCGATCGAGACAAAGGTGAGGATCTGGCGCCAGTCGTTGGAAATGCCCGGAAAGGCGGTAACCATGACCCGGACAAGGACCGCCATGGCCGCAACCTTGGGCGCCGAGGCGAAGAAGGTCGTAACCGGGGTTGGCGCGCCTTCGTAGACGTCGGGCGTCCACATATGAAACGGCACGACGGATATCTTGAACGCCAGCCCGACCAGAATAAACACCAGCCCAAACAGCACGCCGATGCTCGCGTGATCATGCACCGCTTCGGCGACCGCATTGAACGAAACGGAACCCGAATAGCCGTAGATCAGCGACATGCCGTAGAGCATCATGCCGGAGGACAGGGCGCCGAGGACGAAATATTTAAGACCGGCTTCCGTCGCCCGCGCGTCATGCCGGCGATACGCCGCGATCACGTAGAGCGCCAAGCTCATCAGCTCAAAACCGAGGTAGAGCGCGATGAAGTCATTGGCCGCGATCAGCATCAGCATGCCGAGGGTCGAAATCAGGATGAGGACCGGGAACTCGAAGCCGCCGATCCGTTCCTGACGCATGAACTCGACTGACAGCAGGAGCGTCACCAGCGAGCCGACCAACGTGATCGCGCCCATGAAGCGGGCGAAGGCGTCGTCGACGAAAGAGCCGTAGAAGGTCACGCCCATCGGGCAATTCTTGGCCACCAAGAGAATGAATACGAGGCCGAGCAGGCCGACGGCGATCTCGTTGACGAGGTTCGACCCTCGCTCGCCCCGAAGCGCCCCGTAAAGCACGAGCGCCAGGGTTCCCGCCGCCAGAACCGCCTCCGGCAACACCACGGGAAGAGAAATGGCCGTCTCGTGCATGAATGTCGCTCGTTCAAAAGACAAATGATGGGCGGCGCAAGTCCCGGGGCGTCGTCATAGACCCGCAGTCTTGGTCGCTGTGACCGCGTGTTGGAAGCCCTGAATGAGCTGGTCGATCGAGGCCGCGCTGGCGTCGATGATCGGCTGCGGATGCACACCATAGAAGAGCATCAGCAGCCCGAGCGGCAGCAAGGTTGCGATCTCGCGACCCGTGAGGTCGGCGATCCCCATCAGGTTCGGCTTCTCGATGACGCCGAAGATGATGCGGCGATAGAGATAGAGCGCATAGCAGGCGGACAAGATTATGCCGAACGTGGCCAGGAACGCGACCCAATTGTTGATCTGGAACGTCCCGATCAGGGTAAGAAATTCGCCTATGAAGCCCGTGGTGCCAGGTAGCCCGACATTGCCGAGCGTAAACACCATGAAGGCGACCGCATAGAGCGGCATGCGCTGCACGAGGCCGCCGTAGGCGGCGATGTCGTAAGTGTGCATACGGTCGTAGACGACGCCGACGCAGAGGAAGAGAGCGCCGGAGATGAGTCCGTGGCTGATCATTTGATAGACCGCGCCCTGAACCCCCTGGGTGTTGGCGGCGAAGATTCCCATCGTCACGAAACCCATGTGGGCGACCGACGAATAGGCGATCAGCTTCTTCATGCTCTCCTGCGCCAGCGCGACCAGGGAGGTGTAGATAATTGCGATCACCGACAGAGCAAAAATGAGCGGGGTGAAATAGAGCGAGGCGTCCGGAAACATCGGCAGCGAAAACCGAATGAAGCCATAACCGCCCATTTTCAAAAGAATGGCGGCAAGCATGACCGATCCTGCGGTCGGCGCTTCGACATGCGCATCAGGCAGCCAGGTGTGGACCGGCCACATCGGCATCTTGACGGCGAACGAGGCGAAGAACCCAAGCCATAGCCAAGTCTGCATGTTTGCCGGGAAGTGCGTCTTGAGCAGCACCGTGATGTCGGTCGTGCCCGCCGTCCAGTACATGGCCATGATCGCGAGCAGCATCAGGACCGAGCCGGTGAAGGTGTAGAGGAAGAACTTGAAGGCGGCGTACACCCGGTTTCCATGGCCCCAGACGCCGATGATGATGAACATCGGGATCAGGCCGCCTTCGAAGAACAGATAGAAGAGCACCAGGTCGAGCGCGGCGAAGACGCCGACCATCAAGGTCTCCATCACCAGGAAGGTGATCATGTACTCCTTCACACGGGTCTGAATGGGCGTCCAGGACGCGACAATACAGATCGGCATGAGAAAGGCGGTGAGCAGGATGAACGGCATCGAAATGCCATCAACGCCAAGCTTGTAGAGGATCGCGTGCGAGAACCAATCGCGCTCCTCGACAAGCTGAAAGCCGGGCTGGGCCGGGTCGAAGCGAGACCAGGCGACGAGGCTCAGGGCGAACGTGATTAGGGTCGCGAACAGCGCAATCCAGCGTGCGTTTCGCTTGGTCGCTTCGCTGTCGCCCGGCAGCAGCAGGATGAACAGCGCGCCGATCAGCGGCAGCGCAAGGATGCCGGAGAGGATCCAGGAACCGTTCATCGCATGGCCCCGTTGAACAGATACCAGGTCGTCAGCGCGGCCGCGCCGATAAGCATCGCAAAAGCGTAGTGGTAGACGTAGCCCGTCTGCAGACGCACAGCGCTGCGGGCGACATCGAGAACGCGCGCCGAGACGCCGTCCGGCCCAAGCCCGTCGATGATCGCGCCGTCGCCGCCCTTCCAGAACGCCCGGCCGATGGCGAAGGCAGGTCGGACGAACAGGAAGTCATAGAGCTCGTCGAAATACCACTTGTGGAGCAGGAAGCGGTAGACGGCGGGGAACGCGTTCGCGAGCCGCGCCGGCGCGGTGCGGTCGACGAGGTACATGTAATAGGCGATCGCAACGCCGCCCAGCATGAACAGGCTCGGCGACAGCGAGATCAGCGCCGGCGCGTGCTCCATCTCCTCGAGGATGTGGTTCTCCTGGCCGAGGAACAGGGAACTGCGCCAGAACCCGTCGTGGCCGCCGCCGATGAAAAGATAGCGGAAGGCTGAGCCGGCGAAAGTCGCGCCGAGGGCCAGCACTGCGAGTGGGACCAGCATGACCAGTGGGGATTCGTGCACCGGATGATCGCCGTGACCATGATCACCGTGATCATGCTCGTCGTGCGCGGACGGCAGGCTGGCTGACCAGTCGCCGCGCTTGCCGAAAAAAGTCATGAACATGAGGCGCCAAGTGTAGAAAGCGGTCAATCCGGCCGCGATGTCGGCGCATAAGAACGCGTACGTCGCGCCGAAGCGATGAGAGACGAAAGCCGCCTCGATGATCGGGTCTTTCGACACAAACCCGGCGAAGCCGATCGGCGTGAATGGGATCCCGACGGCGCTCAGCGCCAGCGCGCCGGCCATCATCGTCCAGAAGGTGACAGGCAGCTCCTTTCGAAGCCCACCCATCGCGCGCATGTCCTGCTCGTGGTGCATCGCGGTGATCACCGAGCCGCAGCAAAGGAACAAGAGGCCCTTAAAGAAAGCGTGGGTGAACAGGTGGAAAATGCCGAGGCTGTAGCCCCCGACGCCGAGGCCGACGAACATGTAGCCGAGCTGCGAACAGGTCGAATACGCGACGACCTTCTTGATGTCCATCTGAACCCCGGCGATGGTGGCGGCGAAGAAGGCCGTCGTCCCGCCAACGATGGTGACGACGCTTAGCGCGGTCGGCGATAATTCGAACAGCGGCGAGAGCCGCGCGACCATGAACACGCCCGCCGTCACCATGGTCGCCGCATGAATCAGGGCCGAGACCGGCGTCGGCCCCTCCATCGCGTCCGGAAGCCACGTGTGCAACAGGAACTGCGCCGACTTGCCCATCGCGCCCATGAACAGGAGAAGGCAGGCGAGCGTCAGCGCGTCCCAATCGAAGCCGACGAAATGCACCGTCTTGCCGACAAGGCCGGGCGCTGCGGCGAACACCTGATCGAAGGCGATTGAACCGGTGAGATAGAAGGTGAGGAAAATGCCGAGCGAAAAGCCGAAATCGCCAACTCGATTGACGACAAAGGCCTTGATCGCCGCAGCGTTGGCTGAGGGCCGTTCGTACCAGAAGCCTACCAGCAGGTAGGACATGAGGCCCACGCCCTCCCAGCCGAAGAAGAGCTGCACCAGATTGTCCGACGTCACCAGCATCAGCATGGCGAAGGTGAAGAGCGAAAGGTAAGCGAAAAATCGCGGTCGCGACGGGTCGTCCGCCATGTAGCCGATGGAGTAGACGTGGACGAGGAACGACACCGTCGTGACCACGACCAGCATGACCGCGGTCAGCGTGTCGATGCGCAAAGCCCAGGTAGCGACGACCTTGCCGGAGGTGAACCAATTGCCGAGCAGAACGTGAGCGTCCGTTCCGCCGGCGACCATGACGAACGCGATCCACGAGAGAACGAAGGAAACGCCGAGCAGGGTAGTCGTGACATATTCGGCGCCGCGCGCGCCGACCCACCGTCCGAAAATGCCGGCGATCAGGAAGCCGAGTAACGGCAGGAAGACGATGAGTTCGTACATGACTCCGGCTCAGCCCTTCAGCGAATTGATGTCTTCGACCGCGATCGAACCGCGATTTCGATAGTAGGCCACCAGGATCGCAAGGCCGATCGCCGACTCCGCCGCGGCGACCGTGAGGATGAACAGCGCGAAAGCCTGGCCGGTCAGATCGCCCGAATAGGTCGAAAAGGCGACAAGGTTGATGTTGACCGACAGAAGAATGAGCTCAACGGACATCAGGATGATGATGATGTTCTTGTGGTTGAGAATGATCCCCGCGATGCCGATGGTGAACACGATTGCGGCGAGGGCGAGATAGTTGGAGAGGCCGATTCCCATGCCCGTAGTCCTTCATATGCCCGCGCGCGAGGACACCTTGCGCACCTCGACTGCGGTTTCGGGGGTGCGCGACACCTGACTGCCGACGTCTTGCCGCTTGACGCCCGGCTTGTGGTGGAGGGTTAGAACGATCGCGCCGATCATCGCGGTGAGCAGGATCATTCCTGACGCCTGAAAAAAATAGAAGTAGCGGGTGTAAAGCACTTCACCGAGCGCGGCGGTGTTGCTGAGCGTACCCGCAGGAGTGGCCGCCGCGGCGGCCCTGGACGAAGGACCAAGGCCGGAGACGACGTAGATGAGCTCGATCCCGACCACCAACGCGATCAGCAACCCCTGCGGCAGATATTCGACGAAGCCCTGCCTCAGCCGGGCGAAATCCACATCGAGCAGCATGACGACGAACAGGAACAGCACCGCGACTGCGCCGACATAGACGATGATCAGGATCATTGCGAGGAACTCAGCGCCCATCAACAGGAACAAGCCGGCCGCGCAGACAAAGGACAGGATGAGGAACAGGACCGAATGGACAGGGTTCTTGGCCATGATGACGGCGAAGGCCGACACCACAAGGACACTCGCAAAGATCCAGAAGAACAGAGCATCGGCCTGCATCGCCCGCCTCTCGTCAAAAGCCGCTCGCCCCGACCCCTCCCCCATTGGGGGCGAAGGATCGACGCGGAGCGCCGTATTGCCCGTGCGCCCGCAGCGGCGCGGACTTCTCGTCCGGCCAGCAAAAAGGCGCCCGCCGGCGACGTCCGTCTTTCAACGGGCCATGGCCGGCATCCTTCCCCCCGCGAAAGAAGAAGGTCGTTATCGATACGGCGCGTCGAGAGCGATGTTGCGCGCCAATTCCCGCTCCCAGCGATCGCCGTTGGCCAGCAATCGTTGCTTGTCGTAGTAAAGTTCCTCGCGCGTCTCGGTCGCGAATTCGAAATTCGGTCCTTCGACGATCGCGTCGACCGGGCAGGCTTCCTGGCACATGCCGCAGTATATGCACTTGACCATGTCGATGTCGTAGCGAGTCGTACGCCGGGTGCCGTCATTGCGTCGCGGTCCCGCCTCGATCGTGATCGCCTGGGCTGGACAGATCGCCTCGCACAACTTGCAGGCTATACAGCGCTCTTCGCCGTTGGGATAGCGGCGGAGCGCGTGCTCGCCGCGGAAGCGTGGGCTCAGCGGCGTCTTTTCATGCGGATAGTTCAACGTCGCTTTCGGCCTGAACATGTAGCGAACCGACAGCGTAAGCGCCGCAAAGAACTCGCCGAGGAACAGCGAACGGGCGGATTGAGCGAGCCTGAGAGCCATGGACTTCCTCTCCTCCCTCAGCCGAGAGGCCCTGAGCCGTTCGCGCCGAGACCGGTGAATTCGAGTACGAAGGCCACAACCACCACCATCACCAGCGAGATCGGCAGGAACACCTTCCATCCGAGCCGCATCAATTGATCGTAACGATAGCGCGGCACGAACGCCTTAACCATCGAGAACATGAACACCACTGACCATGCCTTGATAAGGAACCAAATGAGGCCCGGCACCCAGGTGAAGGGAGGGAACGGCAGGGGCGACAGCCATCCGCCCAGGAACAACACGGCCGTCAGCGCCGACATGGTCAAAACCGCAACCAGCTCGGTGAGGAACTGAAGCAGGAAGAGCGAAGCCGAATATTCGACCGAATAGCCGGCGACGAGTTCGGATTCCGCCTCGGTCAGATCGAACGGAGGCCAATTCGTCTCTGCGAGCGCCGATATGAAGAAGATGACGAACATCGGCAATAGCGGCAACCAGTACCAGCCCAAGATGCCCAATCGCGTGTCTTGTGACCGCACGATCTCCGACAGGTTCGTTGAACCGGCGCACATCACCACCGTGACAATGACAAAGCCAATCGAAACTTCGTAAGACACCATTTGCGCCGCCGCGCGCAGCGCTGACATCAGCGGATACTTCGAATTGGAAGCCCAGCCGGCCATGATGATGCCGTAGACGCCCAATGAGGAGATGGCGAAGAGATAGAGGAGCCCGACGTTGATGTTGCTGACTGACCAGCCGTCGGCGACAGGAATAACCGCCCAAGCGGACATCGCCAGCACCACCGAGACCAGGGGCGCAAGCACAAACACGCCCTTGTTGGCGCCTGCAGGAATGACGGGCTCCTTCAGTATGAACTTGAAGAAGTCGGCGAATGGCTGCAGAACGCCCCAGGGTCCGACCACGTTGGGCCCGCGACGCATCTGTACCGAACCCCAGATTTTGCGTTCGATGTAGATCAGCGCCGCGGTCGAGAGAAGAAGACATACCAGAAGCAGCAGGCTCTCGAGCACGTGCCTGAGCAGCGAGCCGGCGTCGCTCTCGTGCATCCAATCGCCGATTTCGGCCATCGCGCCGCTCCTGATCAGAAGCCAAAGCGCGGCGACGATCACGACGACGAAGACAGCGCCAATGCCGATAATCGGTCCCCAGGACGGGGAGGCTGAGCGGGATGGTGTTGCACTGCTCATGGCGAAATCGCCCTATTCCGCCGCTTCGCGCTGAACGCTCCGTCCCAAGGCCGAACATTCGGCCATGACGCGGGAGGCGCGCGCGATAGGATTGGTCAGGTAAAAGTCGGCAACGGCCGGAACGAACGGAGATTTGTCGATCGCGCCGCCGAGCGCGGCAAGTTGGCTGAAGACGCCAGCATCCGCCGGCGCGACAGCGTCGAAGCGCACCAGAGAGGGGTAGGCGAAGGCGAGAGCAGAGCGCAACTGGGTGAGAGAGTCGAACGGTAGCCGCGCGCCGATCGGATCGGAAAGCGCGCGCAGGATCGACCAGTCCTCGCGCGCGTCCCCGGGCGGAAACACCGCGCGCTCGGCGAACTGCGGCCGCCCCTCGGTGTTGACGTAGATACCGGTCTTCTCGGCGTAGGCTGCGCCCGGAAGGATAACGTCGGCCCTATGGGCTCCGCGATCGCCATGCGTCCCGATGTAGACCACGAAAGCGCCCGGCTCAATTTCGATCTCGTCGGCGCCAAGATTGACGAGCACGTCGACGGCGTCGGCCTTCACCATCGAGGGCGCGTCAAGCCCGTCGTCGCCTGGGACCAGACCGAGATCGAGGCCGCCGACGCGTGAGGCGGCGCTCTGCAGCACATTGAAGCCGTTCCATCCGTCCTTCACCACGCCGAGTGACAGAGCCGCCTTGGCCGCGAGCGAAAGTACCGCTTCGCCGTCGGGTCTCGCGAGAGCGCCGGCTCCAAGAATGAACATCGGCTTTGTCTTGGCGGCCGGCGGGTGATCGGCGAATGCGGCGAGCGATTCCGGCCCGGCGCCAAGGTAATTGTATTTGTAGGTGAGATCCGCCTTTTCGCCGACGAGCCCGGTCAGGACGCCGCCGGCAAGCCAGCGCTTGCGGATGCGCGCGTTGAGCACCGCCGCTTCGCGGCGCGGATTTGAGCCGATGATCAGGATCGCGTCCGCCTGGTCAATGCCGGCGATCGTCGAATTGAATAGGTAGGATGCTCGGCCGAATTTTGGGTGGAGCTTCGAGCCATCCTGACGACAGTCGATGTTAGGCGATCCGAGCTTGGCGAACAGCGTTTTAAGCGCGAACATTTCCTCGACCGTCGCGAGATCGCCGATGATCGCGCCGATCCGGGACGCCGATGTCGCCTTGACCTTGGCGGCGACCGCGGCGAAAGCCTGCGCCCAGCTCGCAGGCCTGAGCGAACCGTCGACGCGCACATAAGGGCGGTCAAGCCGCTGCGTCTTGAGGCCGTCGACAATGTGCCGCGTCTTGTCGGAGATCCATTCCTCGTTGATCGCGTCGTTGACGCGCGGCAGGATGCGCACGATCTCACGGCCGCGAGAATCGACCCGGATCGCTGAGCCCAGCGCATCCATGACGTCGACCGACTCGGTCTTGACGTATTCCCACGGACGGGCATGGAACGCCGTCGGTTTCGAGGTCAGGGCTCCGACTGGACAGAGATCGACAGCGTTGCCCTGCAGCTCGGACGTCAGCGCCCGCTCGAGATAGGAGGTGATCTCCATGTCCTCGCCCCGGCCGATCGCGCCGAGTTCAGGAACGCCGGCGACTTCGGTCACGAAGCGCACGCAACGCGTGCATTGTATGCAGCGATTCATCGAAGTCTTGATCAAAGGGCCGATGAACTTGTCGTCGACAGCGCGCTTGTTTTCGGAGAAGCGCGACGAGTCCGCGCCATACGCCATCGCCTGATCCTGCAGATCGCATTCGCCGCCCTGGTCGCAAATCGGACAATCGAGCGGATGGTTGATGAGAAGGAACTCCATCACCCCCTTGCGCGCCTTGCGCGCCATCGGCGAATTGGTGAACACGACCGGCGGCTCGCCGTTCGGGCCAGGACGCAGGTCCCTCACTCCCATCGCGCAAGAGGCGGTCGGCTTTGGCGGCCCGCCCTTCACCTCCACCAGGCACATCCGGCAGTTGCCGGCGATCGAAAGCCGTTCGTGGAAGCAAAACCGTGGCACCTCCGCCCCTGCCGCCTCGCAAGCCTGGAGGAGGGTATATTCGGCCGGAACGTCAATTTCCTTGCCGTCGATGATGATCTTGCTCATGCGCTTCTCGCGGCGTGGCCGACTCGCCAATAGTCGAGAAGGTCGGTGACCGAGAGGCCGTCGATGGTCATTCCCTCGAGATTCGCCGACGCGATCGACGCCCCGGCGAGATTGGCCTTTTCAATCCGGAGGCCAGCAAGGTTGGCGTCGTGGACCCGCCAACCCGACATGTTGAGGTCTTCAAGGACGCAACCGGCCATGTTTATGTTCCGATATTCGCCCCCGGAGAGATTCACGTCGTGAAAACGCGATCCCGAGAGATTGACTTTGTGGAACGACGAACCGGCGAGGTCGGTCATGTGCGCTTCCAATCGGTGCGCCTCTCCCTCGATCCTCATGGCGTCGCTCCTGTCCGCCGAGTCACCCGCATTTCTGGCTCACCCACAGCTTGATGTGCGCTAAGTGGCTCCAGCCGAAGGCAAAGTCGGTATCGCCCCGCGCCGTCAGATATTCGAGCCGCTCCATTGCCTCGGCGAGGTCCGGAATGTGTCCAATGGCGACAGGCCACATCACGAAATGCGGCGCTCCGAGCCTCTCGAACCAGTCGCCTTTGCGGTTGTAAAACTGCTTATGGACCGTCGCCCAGACAAAGCGCTCGAGTGCTTCGACGCTTTCCCATACCGATAGGTTGACCGCCATTGTCGGATCGCCGTCCGGCCGGATGGCGGTAGCGTTGTTGCTCTCGTCCTTAAGCCGCCACACGAATCCTTCGCTGCGCTCGGCCAGGGCGTTGACGCGATCGAGGTTCGCCATGAACCCCCTCATGCGCGGATCGTCCGTCGGATAGCGGAACCGGCCGATGTTGAGCTGGGCGATATGACTTGTCATGAGCTACTCTGCCGCTGTCCGCAAAGGCTCGCTCGCCGGATTGGCCGCGTATTGATCGATGCGCCGCTCGATCTCGGGTCGGAAATGGGCGATTAGCCCCTGGATCGGCCAGGCCGCCGCATCCCCAAGGGCGCAGATCGTATGGCCTTCGACCTGCTTGGTCACGTCGAGCAGCATATCAATTTCGCGCTTCTGCGCGCGGCCCTGAACCATCCGCTCCATGACACGCCACATCCATCCCGCTCCTTCGCGGCACGGCGTGCACTGCCCGCAGCTTTCGTGCTTGTAGAAATAGGACAGGCGCGCGATGGCGCGGATGATGTCGGTCGACTTGTCCATCACGATCGCCGCGGCGGTGCCGAGGCCGGACTTGAGCTTGGCGAGCGAGTCAAAATCCATCGGACAGTCGATGATCTGAGCTGCGGGAACCAGGCGCACCGAGGCTCCGCCGGGGATGACGGCGAGCAGATTGTCCCAGCCGCCGCGCACGCCGCCGCAATGCTTGTCGATCAGTTCGCGGAACGGAATCGACATGGCCTCCTCGACGTTGCATGGCTTGTTGACGTGGCCGGAGACACAGAAGACCTTGGTGCCGAAATTGTTGGGCGCGCCGAAACTCGTGAACCACGATGCGCCGCGTCGCAGAATCGTCGGCGCGACGGCGATCGATTCGACGTTGTTGACCGTTGTCGGAGAGCCGTAGAGCCCCATTCCGGCCGGGAACGGCGGCTTCATGCGCGGCATGCCCTTCTTGCCCTCGAGCGACTCGAGCATCGCCGTCTCTTCGCCGCAGATGTACGCTCCCGCGCCGTGATGGACGTAGAGGTCGAACGGCCAGCCGTGGAAATTGTCTTTGCCGATCAGTCGCGCGTCGTAGGCCTCGTCGACCGCGGCTTGGAGGCGCTCACGCTCTTGAATATACTCTCCACGCACGTAGATGTAGCAAGCATGAGCGCCCATAGCGAACGAGGCGATCAACGCGCCTTCGACCAGCGTGTGCGGGTCGTTGCGCATGATCTCCCGGTCCTTGCAGGTCCCCGGCTCGGATTCGTCGGCATTGATGACGAGGTAGTGCGGGCGCTTCGGATCGACTGTCTTGGGCATGAATGACCATTTAAGGCCGGTCGGGAAGCCTGCGCCACCGCGCCCGCGCAGGCCCGAGGCCTTCATTTCGGTGATGATCCAGTCGCGACCCTTGTCGATGATCGCCTTGGTTCCGTCCCAATTGCCGCGCGCCTGTGCTCCCTTCAAGCTGCGGTCGCCGAACCCATAGAGGTTGGTGAAGATGCGATCCTTGTCTGCCAGCATCGCTCAGTCCCCCATCTTCCCGGTCGGCAGATGGTTGTGGGGTTGCTCGTCCCTAGGTCCGCTTCCCCCCGCGGCGAGTCTGGCGGCCTGGATCACCCATTGCTCACGATCGATGCGGCCGGGAAACGACAGATAGGTCCCGACCCAGCGAATCTCGCTCCTTCCCCACGCGGCGATCTGATCGAAGTGATAGACGCCAAGCTCGTGCAGGCTCTTCTCATTGACGGGCCCCACGCCCCTGATCCGCTGCAAGTCGTCGGGACCGCTTCCGCGCGGGGCTTCGAGCGCGAGCGGCCGATCGCCGACCACGTCAGCTTTCTGATGAGGCGTCGCGCCCGCCGGCAAGGCCGCGAGCGCTGCCTGGATGTGAGCGACTTCCGCTTCCGCGTGGGCATGTGCGGCGGCTTCTTCCACCGAAGGCGGCGACTGATCATTCGCCGGCGCGGGCGCCCCTGGCGCGCCGCGACCATCGGCGCCATAGAGCATCGTCAGAGAGGACAGGCCGCCAATCGGCTCGGAAGAGACGCGCCCGGTCTGCGAACCAGTCCTGACCGGCCGACCCGCCGCCAGATCGTCGAGCAGTTTGGCGAAGCTCTCCGGCGTCAGGTCCTCGTAATAGTCCTCATTGATCTGGACCATCGGCGCATTGCAACAGGCGCCGAGGCACTCGACCTCTGTCCACGAGAACAGGCCGTCGGGAGTCACATGGCCCTGTTCGCCAATGCGTTTGCGGCAGACAGCCTTGAGGTCTTCTGCGCCGCAGAGCATGCACGGCGTCGTGCCGCAGAGTTGGACGTAGTGACGGCCGACCGGCGCCAGATTGAACATCGTGTAGAAAGTCGCAACCTCGAGCACGCGGATATTGGGCATGTCGAGCATTGCCGCGACGGTCTCGATCGCCGGCCTCGGCAGCCAGTAGCCGCTTTGCTTCTGCGCGCGCCACAACAGAGCGAGCGCTGCCGACGCCTGCCGCCCGGGAGGATATTTCGCAACCTCCTTTTCCGCCCACGCCTTGTTCTCAGCTGTGAACTCGAAGCTTTTCGGCTGTTCGTCGGCTAGTCGGCGGACGGACATCGTCAGATCGTCCCCGAATACGCCGAAGAATAAACTTCGATCATCGGTCCACCTCCCCGAACACGATGTCGAGCGACCCAAGGATGGCGCTCACGTCGGCGAGCATATGCTTGCGGCAAAGGAAATCCATCGCCTGCAGATGCGCGAAGCCCGGCGCGCGGAGCTTGACGCGATAAGGCTTGTTGGAGCCGTCGGAGATCAGATAAACGCCAAACTCGCCCTTCGGCGCCTCGACCGCGGCGTAGACTTCGCCGGGCGGAACCTTGTAGCCCTCGGTATAGAGCTTAAAATGATGGATGAGCGCCTCCATCGATCGCTTCATGGTGGCGCGTCGCGGCGGCGCGACCTTGCCGTCGTCGGTCACGATCGGCCCCTCGCCGCCGACCGAATTGAGCTTTTCGCAGCATTGCCTGATGATCTTCACGGACTGGCGCATCTCCTCCATCCGGATCACATAACGGTCGTAGCAGTCGCCGTTCTTGCCGATGGGAATGTCGAAGTCCATTTCCTCATAGCACTCATAAGGCTGCGCCTTGCGCAAGTCCCACGCCGCGCCGGAGCCGCGCACCATCACGCCCGAGAAGCCCCACGCCCAGGCGTCCGAGAGCTTGATGACGCCGATGTCGACATTCCGCTGCTTGAAGATACGATTCCCGGTAAGCAGGGTTTCCATATCGTCGCAGACGCCGAGGAAAGGATCGCAGAAAGCCTCGATGTCGTCGATGAGTTTGCGCGGCAAATCCTCATGGACGCCGCCCGGACGGAAGTAGGCCGCGTGCATGCGCGAACCGCTTGCGCGCTCGTAGAACACCATCAACTTTTCGCGCTCTTCGAAGCCCCACAGAATCGGGGTCATCGCCCCGACGTCGTTCGCTTGCGTCGTGATCTGCAGCAGATGCGAGAGCAAGCGGCCGATTTCGCAATAGAGCACACGGATCAGCTGGGCGCGGCGCGGAATGGATATGCCTAATAGCCGCTCGACCGCCAGCGCATAGGCATGCTCCTGGTTCATCGGCGCGACATAGTCGAGCCGGTCGAGATAGGGGACGTTCTGCAGATAGGTCCGCGCCTCCATCAATTTCTCGGTGCCGCGATGCAGAAGCCCGATATGCGGGTCGACGCGCTCAACCACCTCGCCGTCGAGCTCAAGCACGAGGCGCAACACCCCGTGTGCCGCTGGATGCTGCGGACCGAAGTTGATGGAAAAGTTACGGAGGTTCTGGTCGGTCACTGCTTCTTTCCTACTGCCCCTTCGCGCTCTCGTCCCCCGGCAGCGGCGCGCCTTCCCACGGGCTCAGGAAATCGAATCGGCGGAATTCCTGATTGAGCCGCACTGGCTCGTAGCGCACCCGCTTTTCCTCGTCGTCGTAGTGGACCTCGACGAAACCGGTCATCGGAAAATCCTTGCGTAGCGGGTGACCTTCGAAGCCGTAATCGGTCAGGATGCGACGCAAGTCCGGATGGCCATCGAACAGGACGCCAAACAGGTCGTAAACCTCGCGCTCGTACCAGTCTGCCCCGGGATAGACGGCCGTCGCGCTCGCGATCGGCGTATCTTCGTCAGTCGCGACCTTGACCCTGACCCGCCGGTTCAGCTTCGGCGAGAGCAAATGATAGACGATGTCGAACCGCTTTTCGCGCTCCGGATAATCGGCTGCCGTGATGTCGATGATCGAAACGAACTCGGCCGCGGGATCGTCCCGCAGGAATTGCAGCGTCTCAATGACGCGCGCCGGATCGACGGTCAGCGTCTGCTCGCCGAATGCGAACACGGACTCGAGCACCGCGCCGGGCGCCGCGGAGGCGAGTTTCGCTGCGATGGTCTCAAGCTGGTCGTCCATTCGCCCCCGACACTCCCGCCTCTTCGGCGCTCCCTGCGGCTTTCTCAGCGCTCAATCGTGCCAGTACGTCGGATCTTCTTCTGCAGCATCAGCACACCGTAGAGCAGCGCTTCGGCGGTGGGAGGGCAGCCCGGCACATAGATGTCCACCGGCACGATGCGATCGCACCCTCGCACCACCGAATAGGAATAATGGTAGTAGCCGCCGCCATTGGCGCATGAGCCCATCGAGATGACATAACGCGGTTCCGGCATCTGATCGTAGACCTTCCGCAGCGCGGGGGCCATCTTGTTGGTCAGCGTCCCCGCAACGATCATCACGTCCGATTGGCGCGGGCTCCCGCGTGGCGCAAAGCCAAACCGCTCGACGTCGTAGCGCGGCATCGATAGCTGCATCATCTCGACGGCGCAGCAAGCAAGGCCAAAGGTCATCCACATCAGCGAGCCGGTGCGCGCCCATTGAATCAGGTCGTCGGTCGTGGTGACGAGAAACCCCTTGTCGGCAAGCTCATCGCTGATCGAGCCGAAGTATCGGTCCTCGGGCCGAAGCGGCTTGCCGGTCAGCGGATCAAGAAGGTTCGTCGCGCCAAGCGCGGCGGTCGAGCCGGCGCTCAATCCCATTCCAGCGCTCCTTTGTTCCATTCGTATACGAATCCAATCGTAAGCACCGCCAGGAACAACATCATCGACCAGAATCCGAGCGCGCCGAGGTCATGGAAAACGATCGCCCAAGGAAACAGAAACGCCACCTCGAGATCAAAGATGATGAAGAGAAGCGAGACCAAGTAAAATCGGGCGTCGAAGCGCATGCGCGCGTCGTCAAACGGAGGAAAACCGCATTCATACGGCGAAAGCTTCTCGGCGTCGGGAGCCCGGTAAGCCACCAAGAATGGCGCGATCAGCAGGGCGCCGCCGATCAAGCAGGCAAGTATTATGAACACGACCAGCGGCATGTAATCAGAAATGAGGCTCGGCATGGCCCTGCTCTTCAGGTTACGGCCCGGCGGACGCGAACGATATTGGACCACACGGCGGCCGCTCCCCGGTGCTGCTGAAGGGGTATCGCAGTGCAGCGAAGCATGCAAGGCGAAAGGGCCCAATTCGCCCCGAGGGCGTGCTAGGGCCACGCGGTCCTCCCAACGCGAGCTTCGCGTTTCGATCCTTATCCAGGCGTGCCCGGGCCGCCGGTTTTGGGGCGAAATGGCGAGAGAGACGGGACTTGAACCCGCGACCTCCGGCGTGACAGGCCGGCGCTCTAACCAACTGAGCTACTCCCCCGCGGGAGACGCAGCGCGATAAGCCACCCACGCGCCCGAGTCGAAAATCGGATGGGGCAAAGAGACGGGCGGTTCTCGCGATTTTGCGGGATCGGGCTCATCGCTTGGGTTCTGCGTCGCGCCCGCGTTCCTAGAGACTAGAATTGGCTCGTGGCCAGTGACCAGCGGCGCATTTCTTCGCGTGAGAGCACATGGACGGTATCGGGCGGCAGGGACTCGGCCGTGCGCACGAGCGCCGGGTTGATCCCCATTCGGCGGGCGTAGCGTCCAAGCACAGCGACCATTGGCGGGTCCGCGAAACTGCGCGTCACCTGCGGCGGCCTCAAGAACCCACCCCCTTGGCTCTCAACGATGGACATCCGATGCAGCCCGATTTCGCTGCCGGGAGGCGCGACACGGCGCACCGCGCCCATCAGCGCATAGACGCACGCAGACAGGCATTCGCCAACGAAAGGACCCGGATCGCCGCCTGTTTCGAACCGTCCGACGACGCCGGCGATGCGCAGACCCCGCAGAATGTGGCCGAAGACCATCGAGGCGACGACATTGCCGCCTCGCGAGTTGAAAAACACAATTCGCCGCAACTTCGTGTCGGCGCTGCCCGATTTGAGGAAATCGACGAAGGCCTGAGGCGTTTCGGCCTCGATGACGCCGTCGGCGACGATGACATCGGGACAATGTCTGCCGCATTCGCGGGATTCGAGCGGCGCGACGCGGAAACTCATCGCCCCGCCGCGCTCCTGCGCCTCAGCAGGCGTGAGCGCTATTGCAGCGAGCATCAGTGCGGCCGCCAGCGCCAACGGCGCCCGAAAGCGCCCGAGGCTGGTGGGCGGTGACGGGCTCGAACCGCCGACCCTCTCGGTGTAAACGAGATGCTCTGCCAACTGAGCTAACCGCCCTTGTCGCCGCCGCACTCTTGGTCCGGCGACTTCCGACACTACAGGCTGGCGAATGGCTCGCCAAGCGTGAGCGGGCGCAGCTCAACAACAACGCATTCAGGCAGCGGGGCGGCCCAAAGCTGCCCCGCGACTTCGCCCCACACGCGTCGCAAAACGCGCAGGATCAATCTATTTCTTGGCCGATTTCTTGTTGAGGCCGGCCTTCAACGCCGCGCCGGGCTTGAAGCGCGCGTTCCTCGACGCGGCGATTTTGATTTCCTTGCCAGTCGCAGGATTGCGACCCTTACCGGCCGCGCGTTCGCGCACGGAAAAGGTGCCGAACCCTACAAGACGGACTTCCTCTCCCTTCTTTAGCGTCTTTTCGATGCCGTCCAACACAGCCTCCAGCGCCTCGGCTGCTTTGACCTTGGTGAGGTCTGCCGCAGCGGCGACGTGATCGACGAGCTCAAGCTTATTCATTGTGGCCTCTCCGTTCGAATTCGGCGCTCGGTTGTCGGCGCCAGTTCTGAAGTCCGGCGCCTCCAGCGCCGCCGTCACACGACGACTCGCGCCGCCGCACGCTCATATCCGTCCCTCCCCCTTGAAGGCGCCCATCGCCGCCCCAGGCGAATCGACAGCAGAGTTCGATCCATAGCTCGCCGTTTCGCCCAAGGAACGCAAGCGTCCGCCGGGATCGCAGCAGAAAAAAGAGCGCTTTTGCCGCGCAAAAGTGCTCGCCAGCAGAAAAAAGCCGCGAATTCCGGGGAATTCGCGGCGATTATCGGGAAGGTTCAAGCCTCCTGGCGCCGGAAACGCTCAGTTCCCGAGCGCTCCGGCAAGAGGAGCGTTAGTGCGCTACCAGCCCTTGGCTATCCTCTTCGGGCGGGCCGGCGGTCGGCGGCGCCGCGGCGACGTCCTCCTCCCACACGATCGGCGTCGGCTGCCGGACGAGGGCTTGTGCGAGAACCTCGTCCATGCGCGAAACCGGGACGATCTCGAGTCCGTTCTTCACCGAACTCGGTATTTCCGCCAAGTCCTTCGCGTTGTCCTCCGGAATGAGGACTTTCTTGATTCCGCCCCTGAGCGCGGCAAGCAGCTTTTCCTTCAGACCACCGATCGGCAGGACGCGCCCGCGCAGCGTGATCTCGCCGGTCATGGCGATGTCGCGTCGCACCGGAATGCCCGTCAGCATTGAGACGATGACGGTCGCCATGCCGACTCCCGCGGACGGCCCATCTTTCGGCGTTGCGCCTTCCGGCACGTGCACATGGATGTCGCGCCTGTCGAAGAGCGGCGGCTCGATGCCAAAGTCGACGGCGCGAGAGCGCACATAGGACGCCGCGGCCGAAATCGACTCCTTCATCACGTCCTTCAGATTGCCCGTCACCGTCATGCGGCCTTTGCCAGGCATCATGACGCCTTCGATCGTCAGCAGTTCGCCGCCGACCTCCGTCCAGGCCAGCCCGGTCACAAGCCCCACTTGATCGTCGGCCTCGATTTCGCCATGGCGGAACTTCGGCGGACCTAGGAACTCGGCAACGCTCTGGCCGGTGACCACAATCGTCTTGCTTTTGTTGGTCAGGATCTCCTTCACCGCCTTGCGCGCGAGATTGGAAATCTCGCGCTCGAGATTGCGGACGCCAGCTTCTCGCGTATAGCGCCGGATAAGCTCCATGATGGCGCTATCCTCGACAGCCCACTCCTTCGCTTCGAGACCGTGCTTGGTCATTGAATGGGGCAGGAGATGCCGCTTGGCGATCTCCAGTTTCTCATCCTCCGTGTAGCCGGCGATTCGAATGATCTCCATCCGGTCCATGAGCGCCGGCGGAATGTTGAGCGTGTTGGCGGTGGTCACGAACATCACGCCCGACAGATCATAGTCGACCTCCAGATAGTGATCATTGAAGGTCGAGTTCTGTTCCGGATCGAGCACCTCGAGCAGCGCCGAGGACGGATCGCCACGAAAATCCATGCCCATCTTATCGATCTCGTCGAGCAGGAAGAGCGGATTCGAAGTCTTTGCCTTGCGCATCGACTGGATGACCTTGCCAGGCATCGAGCCGATGTAGGTGCGGCGATGGCCGCGGATTTCCGCCTCATCGCGCACGCCGCCGAGCGACATGCGGACGAACTCGCGCCCCGTCGCTCTCGCGATCGACTTGCCGAGCGAGGTCTTGCCGACCCCCGGGGGACCCACGAGACACAAAATCGGCCCGGTCAGCTTGTTGGCGCGCTGCTGGACGGCGAGGTACTCGACGATGCGTTCCTTGACTTTGTCGAGCCCGAAATGATCGGCATCGAGGATCGTCTGCGCAGCCGGCAGATCTTTCTTGATCTTCGACCGTTTCTGCCATGGGATCGACAGTAGCCAATCGAGATAGTTGCGCACAACCGTCGCCTCCGCCGACATCGGCGACATCTGTCTCAGCTTCTTGACCTCGCCAAGCGCCTTCTCGCGCGCTTCCTTTGTGAGCCTGGTTGACTTGATGCGCTCCTCGAGCTCGGACATTTCGTCCTTGCCCTCCTCGTCGCCAAGTTCCTTCTGGATCGCCTTCATCTGCTCGTTGAGATAGTACTCGCGCTGGGTCTTCTCCATCTGTCGCTTTACGCGGGTACGGATGCGCTTCTCAACCTGAAGCACCGAGATCTCGCTTTCCATCAGCGCCAGGCACTTCTCGAACCGCTTGGCGATCGACCGCATCTCGAGAATTGCCTGTTTGTCAGATAACTTGACCGCAAGATGCGATGCGATGGTGTCGGCGAGCTTGCCGTAATCGTCGATCTGATTGACCGCACTCACGACCTCGGGCGAGATCTTCTTGTTGAGCTTGACGTAGCTCTCGAACTCGGAGACCACCGAGCGCGACAGCGCTTCACCCTCGATCTTTTCGATCGGTTCGTCGGCGACTGCCCGAGCTTCAGCCTGAAAAAAGCCGTCGCCGGGAATGAAACGGGTCACCTGCGCGCGCGTCGATCCCTCGACCAGCACCTTGACCGTGCCGTCAGGCAGCTTCAGCAACTGGAGAACGCTGGCCAACGTGCCGGCCGAGAAGATCGCATCTGCCGCTGGATCGTCGTCGGCGGCGTTTTTCTGGGTCGCGAGCAGGATCGGTTTGTCGGATTTCATCACCTCCTCGAGCGCGCGAATGGACTTCTCGCGGCCGACGAACAGTGGGACGATCATATGCGGGAAGACGACAATGTCGCGCAGCGGCAGGACCGGATAGACGTCGACAGTTCCGGGGACGATTGACTTGCGCTGGTTGGTCATGGCTGTCCTGCATTCAGGGAGCCGGCGTTCTGCCTGCTCCGGATCTTCTACGCTTTCAGACCTTCGACGACGAAAGCCCCCAAATCATCAAATTCAGGCGCCCCGCCGCTTGCGCTCCCGCTTGGTGTAGACGCACCGAAACTCTGCGACGCAAATTTCATGCCCAAACGCCGTCGCGAGAATTGCGCGTCTCTGCGCGAAAGATGGGCGTCCGACGCGCGACTTTCAAGCAGCGCGGGACATGGAGGCAAGATTAGCTCGCGCGCTCCGCGCGCTCGGCGTAGATATAAAGGGGGCGTGCCTTGCCATCGACGACCTCGGGGCCGATCACCACCTGTTCGACGCCGTCGAGTCCGGGCAGTTCAAACATCGTGTCGAGCAGGATGCTCTCCATGATCGACCGCAAGCCGCGGGCCCCGGTGCGCCGCTCGATCGCCTTCTTGGCGACGACGCTGAGCGCCTCCTCCTGGATGGTGAGGTCGGTGTTCTCCATCTCGAACAGCCGCTGATATTGCTTGACGAGAGCGTTCTTTGGTTCGGTGAGGATCTTCTTCAGCGCGTCCTCGTCCAGGTCCTCGAGCGTCGCGATGACTGGCAGACGACCCACGAATTCCGGAATAAGGCCGAATTTCAGCAAGTCCTCCGGTTCAACCTCACGGAATACTTCGCCTGTGCGGCGGTCGTCTGGCGACTGGACCTTGGCGGAAAAGCCGATCGAAGTGCCCTTGCCGCGCGCCGAAATGATTCGTTCGAGCCCAGAAAACGCGCCGCCGCAAATGAACAGAATGTTGGTCGTGTCGACCTGGAGAAACTCCTGCTGAGGATGCTTACGCCCGCCTTGCGGCGGAACGCTGGCGATCGTGCCCTCCATGATCTTGAGCAGCGCCTGCTGCACACCTTCGCCTGACACGTCGCGGGTGATCGACGGATTGTCAGACTTGCGGCTGATTTTGTCGATCTCGTCGATGTAGACGATGCCGCGTTGCGCGCGTTCGACGTTGTAGTCAGAAGCCTGCAACAGCTTCAGAATGATGTTCTCGACGTCCTCGCCGACGTAGCCGGCCTCGGTCAACGTCGTTGCGTCGGCCATCGTAAAGGGCACATCGAGAATGCGCGCAAGCGTCTGTGCGAGCAGCGTCTTGCCTGAGCCGGTCGGACCTATCAGCAAGATATTGGATTTAGCCAGCTCAACGTCGCCATGCTTGGTCGCGTGATTGAGGCGCTTATAGTGATTGTGGACGGCGACCGACAGGACGCGCTTCGCCTGAGGCTGGCCGATCACGTAATCGTCGAGAACTTTGCAGATTTCGCGCGGGGTTGGAATCCCGTCCTTGCTCTTGACCAGCGCAGTCTTGCTCTCTTCGCGGATGATGTCCATGCACAATTCGACGCATTCATCGCAGATGAACACCGTCGGGCCGGCGATGAGTTTACGGACTTCGTGCTGGCTCTTGCCGCAAAACGAGCAATACAGCGTATTTTTGGCGTCGCCTTCGGCCTTGGCCATCGCTTTTCTCCATTTAGGCCGCTTCCGCCGAAGCGAGTCGTCAAACGCCTGACCGCGCAGCCTAACCAAACCACCCTAACGAAACGTAGCCTTCGACCCTGCCTCGCCGTCCCTCGCTTTAGTTCGCTTTCCGCCTGGCGCCCCGGCGTGAGGCGGAATTTGACAAGCAACCATCAATTTGCACGCAAAATCAAGCCCGCGCTGCAAAATTCATGACGGGCAGGCGCCGAAACCCGGGAGCTCGATCGGTCAGGGGACCTAAACTTTGACCTCTTCCAGCTCGAGCGCGCGCTTGACGGTCACCTCGTCGACGATCCCAAACGCCTTCGCCTCCTCAGCCGACATGAAATGATCGCGGTCCAGCGTTCTTTCGATGGCTTCGTAGGATTGCCCGGTGTGGTGGACATAAATCTCGTTCAGCCGGCGCTTGACCTTGAGAATATCTTCAGCATGCCGTTGGATATCAGACGCTTGGCCCTGGAAGCCGCCAGAAGGCTGATGAACCATGATGCGCGAATTGGGCAGCGCGAATCGCGAGCCCTTTTCGCCTGCGGCAAGCAGCATCGAGCCCATCGAGGCGGCCTGCCCGATGCACATGGTTGTCACCTTGGGGCGGATGAACTGCATCGTGTCGTAGATCGATAGCCCCGCCGTGACCACGCCGCCCGGCGAGTTGATGTACAGGGCGATTTCCTTCTTGGGATTGTCCGCCTCGAGAAAAAGCAGTTGGGCGACCACCAACGAGGCCGACAGGTCATCCACAGGGCCGATCATGAATATGATGCGTTCGCGCAACAGTCGCGAAAAAATGTCGAACGAGCGCTCGCCGCGCGCCGACTGCTCGATCACGATCGGCACGAGGTTGTTGGTGTAATAGTCGATAGGATCGCGCATAGGACCTTTCTTTCGCCAGATCTGGCCGGCGTCCGGCTGCAGCCTCGACGCCAACATAGGCGCCCAAGGCTGTCCCGAAAAGGGGCCGCCGCCCCGCCCGCGAACTACGACGAAGTCGAAGCTCGGATCGAGCGCCTCGCGGAGATCAGGCCACGGGCGGCTGGCTTTCAGTCGTCGGCTGGCCTGGAAGCTCGTCTTCGATCGGCTTGAGAAGCTCGTCCTTGGTTACCTTGCGGTCCGCGACCTTGGCGAGACCAAGGATGTGGTCGACGACCTTCTCCTCATAAATCGGAGCGCGCAATTCGGCCAGCGCCTGGTTGTTGTTGCGGTAGAAGTCCCAAACCTGCTTTTCCTGGCCCGGGAAGGACCGCGCGCGGGCCACCAGCGCCTGGGTCATCTCGTCGTCCGAGACCTTCACCTCAGCCCGTGTTCCGACCTCGGCGAGCAGAAGCCCGAGCCGCACCCGGCGTTCGGCGATCTTGCGGTACTCGGCGCGCGCGGCCTCCTCTGTGGTGTTCTCGTCTGCGAAACTGCGGCCTGCCGCCTGCTGCTCGCGCGTCACCTGCTCCCAGATCGAGTCAAACTCCTGGTTCACGAGCCCGTCGGGCAACTCGAAGGAATAAAGCTTGTCGAGCTTGTCGAGCAGTTGGCGCTTGATCTTGTCGCGCGAGGCGCGCCCGTATTCGGAGGCAAGCCGGTCGCGGATCATCTCCTTGAGCTTGTCGAGGCTTTCGAAGCCAAGAGGTTTGGCGAATTCGTCGTCGATCGCGAGCGGGTCGGGTGCAGCGACCGCCTTCGCCGTGACTGCGAAATCGCCGGTTTTCCCGGCGAGGGCGCGCACCGCGTAGGCCTCCGGGAAAGTCCCACGGATCGTGCGCTTCTCCCCCGCGGAGACGCCGACGAGCTGTTCCTCGAATCCCGGGATGAAGGTGTTTGAGCCCAGCGCCACCTGAATGTCCCTGCCCTCGCCGCCTTCAAACGGGACGCCATTGATCGTTCCGTCGAAGTCGACGGTGACGCGGTCGCCGATCTCCGCCGCCGCTCCCGCCGGCTTCTCGGTATAGGTGCGGCGCTCCTGCGCCAGCCGGTCGAGCGCGCCCTCGATCTCGGCGGGCTCGACGTCTGCGATCGGACGCTCGAGCGAAATCTGCGAAAAATCGCCAATCTCGAATACCGGCAGCACCTCGAGCGCGACCTTGAAGTTGAGGTCGCCTCGGGCCTCGAGGGCGGCGTCGATCGTCGCCTGATCGGTCGGCAGCTCGACCTTCGGCTCGCGAGCCAGGCGCAGTTGGTTGTCGTCGACGATCTTCTTGTTGGCGCTGGCGATGGCCTCCTGGACGACGTCGGCCATCACCGACCTGCCGTATACCTTGCGCAAATGCTCGACCGGCACCTTGCCGGGCCGGAAGCCGTTGATTCGCACCTTCGCCTTCAACTCGGCCAACTGGCCGTTGAGCTTGGCCGCGAGGTCGCTCGCGGGGAGCGAAATGTCATATTCCCGCTTGAGCCCTTGGCTCAGCGTCTCGGTGACCTGCATCTTGCGTTCCGCCTTGTCGTCGTCGTCGCCAAAGGCCCCGACTGGCCGATATCTCTCCGTCGTCCGATCGTCCAGCCGCGCTCGCGGTCGCGAAGGAAATGGTGCGGGCGGAGGGACTCGAACCCCCACGACTTGCGTCACCGGAACCTAAATCCGGCGCGTCTACCAATTCCGCCACGCCCGCCGCAAGCGCCGGCTTGACGAGGCCGCATTGCTTCGGGCGCGCTCTATATCAGCTTGCCCGGTGCGCGCCACAGAAAAAAGCGGGCTCCCCCGACCGGCCGCCTCATTTGCCCACCGCGGCGGCGATCGCGATGGTGAACAGGCCAGCCGCGAGCGCGAGGCCGGTTGCGCCGTTCGCGCGCTCGGCTAAGAACAGCTCCACGAACGCCAGCCGCGCCAGCGCGACGCAGACGACGGCAAATCCTAAGGACGCCATGAGCTTACGCATGGTTACGCGCTCCTCGCCAGCCGAGGCGCAAATCTCGGGCCAGCTGGGGCGTCCCAGATTGGCGCAGCGAGCTCAAGGCCAGACCCGGCGCGCGGTCCTCGGAGGCGGGCTAGCCGCGACGGCGTGGGGCCTCGGCGGGACGGCCGGCGCGTTGGGGCCAGCCCTGGCGGGCGATGGTGTTGTCAGCTTCGAGGCCGCGCCCGCGCGGCTACAACTGGGGCCGCCCCCGGCCGAAGCGGCGGCGACTTTCGCGTATGGAGGCGCGATCCCGGGCCCGCTCCTGAAAGTCAGGCAAGGCCAGGAGCTGAAGGTCCAGTTCGCCAACAGGCTCGCCGAGCCGACGACGCTGAGCTTTCCGGGGTTGCGGGCGTCGAACGCAAGCGCAGGCGTCGGCGGCCTCACACAGGGGCGCCTCATGCCCGGCGCCAGCGCCGAGATCCGCTTCGTCGCGCCCGACGCCGGCTTCAATCTCTACCTGCCGCATGCCGGGTTGTCCGACACCGGGCAGCAGGGGCGCGGGCTGTTCGGGCCGATCATCGTCGAGGAGGCGGTCAAGCCGGACGTCGACCTCGACGCCGCGATCGTGCTGTCGGACTGGAACCTCGACCCCAACGGGCAGATCACGGACGACTTCTCCGATACCTCCGTCGGCCGCGGAAGCGGTCGCAGGGGCGGCCTGGTTTTCGCCAACGGCGCTGCGGCGCCGCTGCGCCTCAACGCCCGGCCCGGAGCGCGGGTTCGGCTCCGTCTTGGCAGCGCGGCCACCGCGAGGCTGGCGACCGTCGCCATCGACGGCGCGAAGACGCTGATCGTCGCCGTTGACGGCCAGCCGAACGAACCGTTCGAGCCCCTCAACAACCAGTTCCCGATCGGTCCCGGCGCCCGCTTCGAGCTGATGTTCGACATGCCGCGCGACGCCGGCGCCGGCGTCCGCTTCTCGCTGCGCGGCGGACCCGGCGAGGCCAGCCTGCCGTTTGTCGCGATCGCGGCTGAGGGCGACCCCATCGGCCCACGCTCCGCGCCACAGCGCCTCCCTGTCAATCCGCTGCTGCCGGCAGAAATCGCGCTCGAAGCCGCGCGGCGCTGCGACTTTGCGATCTCCGGGGGCGGCCCGGCGCCGTTCACGGTGAACGGCGTCTCCTTCGTCGACTGGTCGGCGAAGCCGGCCTATCTCCTCCCGCGCGGCGCGCCGACCGTGTTCGCGCTCGCCAACAAGACCGCGGTCGTCCAGGCGTTGCGCCTGTGGGGCCACGTCGCGCGGCTCCTGCATTCGATGGACGACGGCTGGGAGCCCTACTGGCGCGACACCATCCTCATACAACCCGGCCGCACCGCCCATATCGCCTTCGTCGCCGACAATCCGGGCAAATGGCCGTTCGAGTCAGCCATTCCCGAACATCGCGCCGCCGGCGTCGGGGCGTGGTTCCAGGTCAGCTGACAATCCAAATCCAGCCAAGCCCGAGGGGCGCCCGCCAAAGGAAAGCCAAGGCCCGACCAAGAAAAACGGGGCGATTTCCTTGGATCTCCTTGTCCGAATTGAGCGTTATCAATGAGTTGCGGCGACCCCCCAGATCAAAAAATTCTTTTTCTGCGGCTGACCTCCGCGCGAAGCGCGACTTCGTTCGGCGAGAAAGGTCAGCATAGCATGGTTTCGGATTTTCGCAAGGAAAAGTTCGGCCAAGACCGCGCCTTTCATGCAAGCGATCTGTAGCGACGGATCAAGAGATAGACGAGGACCGCCGCAAGCGCGCAAAGGGCGGCGGCATAGACCGTTCCATAGTCGGAATCGCCGAACGGCAGGCCTTTCGTGTTCATGCCGAAAAACCCGGTGACGAACGCCGGCGGCAAGAGCACGGTCGTGACGACGGTGAGCACGAAGAGATTGCGGTTGGTCGCGGTCGCCAGCTGCGCCGCCATCTCGTCCTGCAGCAACCGCGCGCGCTCCGCCTGGAGGTGAAGGTCGGCGTGAAACGAACTGACCCGCTGCCTCACCCTCGACCCCAAATCGCGGTACGCTTGGAGAGCGGTCTCGGCTCGCTGTTGGTCGAGCTGCGCAAGCACGCCTTGGACGGCGTGAACAAGCCGCTCCTGCCGCGAAATGCTCCTTCGCACGCGAAGCAGGTCGGCTCTTTCGTCGCTCAAGGTCTCTGACAAGACGCGGTCTTCGATCTGATCGAGCTGACCTGCGATTTCGTGCGCCGTCTCGCCAATCGCGTCAGCGGAGGCGGTGAGGATGCGCTCGAAAACCGCCGTGCTGTCATCGAACGTCGCGCCGGACGTGACCTGGTCGTGGACCGCTCTGGCGGAGCGCACCGCATGGCGGCGCGCCGTCACGAGGAACTGCGGCCTCAGGACGAAGCGCAGGTCGGTGGCTTCGTCTCCGCCGGCTTCGGGCTCGTGACAGAGCTCATGAAGCGTCCCCCACAGGGCGTCCCCGCGCCAGTCGAGTTTGGGGTGGCGGTCCTGGGACAGGAGAGCGTCGCGCGACTCGGAAGGGAGGGCTTCCTGCGCAACGAGCCAATCGCGAGTCCGTGCGTTGGCCAAAATCAGATGCACCCACACAAATCGCCGGCCGTGCATGAGGTCGATCGACAGCTTGTCGTTCAGCGGACGCCCGCGTCCGTTTTCGTCGAACTCCAACACCCAGGCGACTCCGGGCCCGACATCGGCCAAGTCGATCTTCGCCATCTTGTGCTCCCGGCCTGAGCCTAGCACGCAGTGGATGAAGCTCACGTGTCACACGCGCGCTCGATTTCCCGAGCCTCACAGCCACTTCTTCCATCGGAAGAAGAGATAGGGCCCGATGGCCGCCGCGACCATGAGACAGAGCGCCAGCGGATAGCCCCAACGCCACTCAAGCTCCGGCATCTCCTTGAAGTTCATGCCGTAGATCGAGGCGATGACGGTGGGCGGCATGAAAATGACCGCCAGCACCGAGAAGAGCTTGATGATGTCGTTCTGCGCCAGGTTGATCAGGCCGAGCGTCGCGTCGAGCAGGAACTGGACCTTCTGCGCCTTGAAACCTGCGTCCTGCTCCAGCGACTGCAGGTCGCGCAGCGCGGATTTCGTCGCCTCGCGCACCGGCTTCGGCGCATCCGTGGAGCGTCCTTCCGACGACAGGAACAACAACAGCCGCTCGATCGACACCAGGCTTTCGCGCAGGTTCGAGATCTTCTCGTCCTCGCGCCCGAGGGCGTCCAGCGTCGCAGAATAGATCTGGCTCCGCGCGCCCTGGTCGCCCTTGGCGCGAAAAACCGTGCTCGCAATCGAATCGAGCTCCACGCCGACCTTGTCCAGCGCGCGCGCCGAACGGTTGATGATCGCGTTGACAAGGCCGACCGCCACCGCATCGGGATGAAGCGTCTGCGCGCCCGACCTGCAGAGTTTCTGTCCGAAGATCTCGAACGCGTCGCCGGGATCGTAGCGCACGGTGACCAGCGTGGCCGGCGTAAGGACGAAGGTGACGTCGGTAACGTCAGGCGTGCCCTCCGGTTCGCTGACGAAACTGCCGTGCAGGTAGCGCACCCCATTCTCGGCGTAATAAGACTCGGGCGGTACGGCGAAGTCGGGATCGGCGCGTGACGGGATCTTGCACCCGAGGTAGTGCTCGACCTTCTGATCCTCGGCGACGGTCGGCTCGACCATGTCGAGCCATACGGTGCCGGGGGGAACGGGCTCGGCGGCTTCGAGGACCCGGCGCGACACCGGCGTGATCGCCGCCGTCTCCGCGACGGTTTTCGCAACATAGTGCACGATGATCACGCGAGGCCCCCGCGAAGCTGCCGATAAGGCGCCCGCACGAAATACACCAATTCTCGTCACCTTGCCGGACGGCTCGCCGGGCGTTACGGCAACACGTCGCCGAGTCCGATTTCAGCGAATATTCGGTCGATGTCGCCAGTTTCTCAGAAATCCGGCCTCGCCCGCAAACCATTGAAACTGCTCGGGTAAATCGCGCGGCTCCGCCTTGCGAGAACAAAACACGAACAAAAGCTTGCGCTTTGACGCCGGTGGGGGCATAGTGAGGCAAGTTCGAGACGTGCGACTTCGAACGGACGGCTCTCTTCCCCCTCCTGCCGAATTCGTCCCGCCCCGCCCACGCGGCGGCGGCGCTGCGCCTTCTGTGCGCCCTTCGTCAAACCATCCCCACACAGGCGCAAATGATCGACGCGTACCCATCGACCCAATTGATACGCTCCGCCCCGAGGCGCCCCGAACGCGCTTCGCCGGCCGCCGCCGCGGACGCGACCGGCGCGAAGCAAGAAATCTCCCGCGATCGGACCGAGAACCTGCTGCGCGACGAACTGCGCCGGCTCCGGATCGCGCCGGTCGAGGAATTCGCCCGCCTGCAGGTCGCCCGCCGCCTCCAGTCGGAGACGCCGGCGGAATGAGCGGCGGAGCGGAGACGGCTGCGGGCGCCCGTGGCGCACGCCGGCGCCGCCCCGGCGTTCTCCCAGGGGTGCTGATCGAGCAGGTCGACGACTTTCTCCGCCTCCCGCCCGCGGGCCGCGCTCAGCTGCTGGCGTCGATGACGCCGGTCGAATGCGCGCAACTGTTTCATGACTGGACGTTCTGGGCTCGATCCGACCAGGCGCCGCCGCCCGGCGACTGGATCATCTGGCTCATCCTCGCCGGCCGCGGCGCCGGCAAAACGCGCGCCGGGGCCGAAGCCGTGCGGCACTGGGTGGAGAACTACCCGATCGTCAACCTGATCGGCGCGACCGTCGCTGATGTGCGCGACACGATGATCACCGGCGAATCCGGCATTCTGGCCTGCTGCCGGCGCGACGAGCGGCCACGCTTCCTTGCCGCCGACCTGCGCCTCGAATGGCCAAATGGAGCGGTGAGCTGGCTTTTCTCCGCCGAAGAGCCCGACCGGCTCAGGGGCAAGCAGCACATGAAGTTGTGGTGCGACGAGCTCGCCGCCTGGCGTGACCCGGACGCTTTCGATCAGGCGCTCCTGGGCCTGAGACTCGGAGACAGGCCGCAAGCGGTCGTCACGACAACGCCGCGCCCGACCAAGATCATCAAGTCGCTCGCCGTCGACAAGGACACGATCGTCACCCGCGGCTCGACTTTCGACAACCGCGCCCACCTGGCGCGGGCTTTCTTCGAACGCATCACCGCCCGCTATCACGGGCGGCCAATCGGGCGCCAGGAGCTCATGGCGGAAATCGTCGACGAGACGCCCGGGGCTTTGTGGACGCGCGCGCTCATCGAGCGCCAGCGCGTCCGGCCGGAGGCCGCGCCGCAGGAGTTCGCCGAAATCGTGGTCGCGGTCGACCCGCCGGCGCGCTCGTCGGCCAAAGTCCGACGAATGCGGGCTCATCGTCGCTGCAAGAGCGGAAAGCGGCCTCTTCTACGTGCTCGCTGATCTCACCAGCCGGGGCGATACGCCGGGCGGGTGGGCGGCAAGGGTCGGCGCCGCCTATCGCGGCTTCAAGGCCAACCAGGTGGTCGCCGAAATCAACAACGGCGGCGACATGGTGACCGAGGTGCTGCGCCAGAGCGAGCCCAACCTGCCGGTGCGCGCGGTTCATGCGACGCGCGGCAAATTCCTGCGCGCCGAGCCGATCGCTGCGGCCTACGAACGCGGGCTCGTCTATCACGTCGGCGCGTTCGGGAAGCTCGAGGACCAGCTTTGCGCGCTGACCCCCGACTTCGACCGCCGAGCCTCCGGTTACTCTCCCGACCGCGCTGACGCGCTGGTCTGGGCGCTGGCCTATTTGCTGGGGCTCGACCGGCGGGGCGCGGGAGGGATGATCGAATACTGGTCAGGGACTGCAGGCGGATAGAAACGCCTGTCAAGAACCTTGGCTGGAATATGCCCGCTCACGAGACGTTTCTCGAACGACCGTGAGGCCGGTCGCGGCGAAATTCGCCGGCGAGCATGGCGACTGCGTCCCGCCAAGGGCCGGCTCATTCTTGAACTTGCTTCCGAACTGATCGCGATCGCGCCCGGCGGAACACGCCGGCAACCTGAACGTCGGCGCCCCTTTCGACGCGGCGCCGCGGAATCACCGAGGAGACTGCCATGTCAGACACCGCAATCGCAGCGGCGCCGATCGTTTCGGCCCTGTCGCCGCTCGTCAACGCCGCCGCGTCGGGCCTTGTGATCGGGCTCGGCGGCCTGCTGTTCGCCCTGCTCGCCCGCCTGACCGGAATCGCCTTCGCGCCCGACGCTCAGGCGAGGCTCGAGAAGGCGGCCGACGCGGAGGTCCATGCGCTGATCGCCGGGGCCGAGAACAACCTCGCGACCGGCAAGTTCAGCCTTGGCAATCCGCTCGTTACGACCGCAGCGGCCGCGCTCGCAGCCAACGCGCCGGGAATCGTCGCCAAGCTCGGCCTCAACGACGCCGAGGTCCGGGACGCGGTCGTGAAGGCGATCGGCCGGGCGCAGAAGGCGATGACCGCTTCTCCCGCATCCCTGCCTGGAAAGGCGGTCGGCTGACGAGTTCGAGCGCGAGGCCGTCCGCTCGCGTGTCCCTGACGGCCGCAATCCACGAGGAAATTCACATGTCCGGTCTTGGTTCCTTCTTCAACAGCCTCTCTTCCGCTCTTACCGCCAACAATGTCGCGGCCGCTGCGACCGCCGCTTCGGCTCTCCAGTCCGCGCTCGGCACGTCGCAGGCCGTCAATGCTCAGGCGCAGGGCTTTCTCAACAATTACTCGCTGGCGCAGGCGTCCGGGAACCAGATCGGCATGCAGATGGCGGTCATGGGGCTCCAGGCCATGCAGACTCAGCTGCCGCAATCGATCGTGCCGCAGATCGCCCTTCTCGCCAATCCGGCGATTCAGGCCGACAAGGCGCAGAGCGCGATCGCGATCGCAAACATCCAGACCGCGCTCGCCCATAGCGGCGGCATCTTCTGACCGATCAGTCCGATGGTCACCGCTGGTCAGGTCAAGGACGCGATCGGCGCGCTCGGCGACATCAAGCCGGGCGCGCTTTCAGAAGCGTGGCGGAACAAGTTCTCCGACCTCGCTGCCGACGCTGAGATTGCCGAGGACGTTCTCGGCGCGCTCGCCGTTTTCTTTCCGCAAGCTGCGGCGATAGCGGCGCTGATCGCGCTCTTGGTGGAGGTGAGGCCGTTCCTCGATCTTCACCCGGCTACGGGCGACGAGGACCCGGAGGTCGACGCCAACGCCTATAACGGCCGCGGCGGCCGGGGCAACTGACGCCGCGCGGCCCTTCCCTCGCGCTAGTGCGGCCGCGGGAACTCGTCGGCGAGCACGGCGTGCAGCGTCGCGCCGAGCTTGCGGTTGAACTCCTCGGCCTCGAACTGGGCGTTCACCGCCTCGGTCTTATCCTCGCGCGGCTGCGGACATTGGGCGTAGGCGCGCGCGCCCGTCCGCTCGACCATCGCCTTGAACGCGTTCTCGAGCTCGACGCGGTCGCGCTCGACGGCGAATACGTCGGTGATCCAGACGTCGCCGCCGCTCTTCGACGCCGCCACGCAGAACGTCCAGCGCGGCGCCGCGTCGGCAAGCGCCGGCAGGCTAATGGCGATCGCGGCCACGGCGACCAATCGGCGCATGACCCTTTCCACTCTCGCATGAGCCCCGCACGCGCAATCTAGGCGCCAATCCCTAACGGAAGGCAAAGGCGCGCCGCCTGCCACAAACCTCATCAAGCCATTTTCGCCAAGGAACCGATTCGATGTCGGACGACGCCCTCAGACGGCCCCTGCCCCCAAGCGTTTTCGCCCGCCTCGCCCAGGCGACCCGCTACGCCATAACCGGCGTGTCGCCGGACACCTGGTTCGGACCGCTGCAGCCGCTCGCGCCGATGGCGCCGCCGGAGGTCAAGGGGCGGCAGTTCGACTATCCGTTCGGCGCCAACCTGAACTATATCCCGCGCGCCGAGAACGGCATCTCGTTCGCGGAATTGCGGGGCCTCGCCGACGCGCTGCCGCTCCTGAGGGCGGTGATCGAAACCCGCAAGGACCAGATAGCCGGCCAGAACTACGCAGTGCGCGCCCGGGCGCACGCCGACGCGCCGGACGCGTCGAAAAGCATCGAGGCGGTCAGGCGCTTTCTCGTCCGCCCGGACCGGCGCCATTCGTTCGCCGACTGGCTCAGGATGCTGCTCGAGGAGATGCTGGTCATCGACGCGGCGACCATATATCCGCGCTATGCCAGAGGCGGCGGGCTCTATTCGCTCGACATCATCGACGGAGCGACGATCAAGCCCCTGATCGGCGAGGACGGGCGGGCGCCGGAAACGCCCGACCCCGCCTATCAGCAGATCCTCAAAGGCGTGCCGGCGGCCGACTTCTCGGCCGACGAGCTCCTCTATCTGCCTCGTAACCTGCGCTCCCACCGGCTCTACGGGTTCAGCCCGGTCGAGCAGATCGCGCTCACCGTAAATATCGCGCTCAGGCGCGACGCCGCGACCCTTGACTACTATCGCACCGGCTCCCAGCCCGACGCCTTCGCCACCCTGCCCAAGGAATGGACCGCCGACCAGATCCGCTCGTTTCAGGATTACTTCGACGCGCTGATGAGCGGCAACCTCGCCCGCGGCCGCATGACCAAGTTCATGCCGGCCGACTTCAAGCTGATAGAGACCCGCCAACCGCCGCTCAAGGACCAGTACGACGAGTGGCTGGCGCGCATCATCTGCTACGCCTTCTCGGTCCCCGTTTCGCCGCTCGTCAGCCAAGTCAACCGGGCGACCGGCGAGACCTTGCGCATGCAGGCGACCCAGGAGGGGCTTGTGCCGCTCAAGAACTGGATCAAGAGCGCGCTCGACCAAGTGATTCAGGACTGCATGAACGAGCCCGCGCTCGAGTTCGTATGGGTCGGCGACGATGCCGTAGACCCGCTGCAGCAGGCGCAGACGCTCGAGATTCTTGGTCGGCGCCGGCATCAAGACGCGCGAGGAAGCGCGCGCTGACCTCGGGCTTGGGTCGGTCGCGGGCGGCGAGGCGGGCAAGGCGGTTGGCGATCGAAACCCGTCAAACGCCACGGATTCCCAGCGTTAGAACAAAACACGAACATTTTCTTGACTGCTTACTCCCGCTCCCCAGCCGCATAGACATTCATGATCTGGAGCTTCGGTTGGGGGAGCGCATGGAGTCGCTGGCCGTTCGCTTCGACCGAGCTTTCGACCCTCGCGTTTCGTGATCTCCTTTGGTGTAGCCCCAAAGGCACACTGCTCGCCCCCAAAAGGGATTGGGGCGTGCGGCGCGTCGGTCACAATTAGACGCGACGACAATATGAGGCAGCTCGAAGGGAAAATTAGACTTCGAAGCGAAGAGAGCTTGTAGCACTGCGAATTGAATCTGCAGGGGCGACGTCTCGCACCTCTGCTCGTCTACCCCTTCCGGATTATCCCAGCGGCTGGAGCCGATGCGACATGGCACTCGATGTCCAGGAAGATCGCCGATAGGAGGCTGTTACGCACGTCCGAACAATCGGCACGCTCCTTTTGGATGCGATGACAATCGCGTGAGACGGATGGGAACGCGCGAGTTTGTTCAACGGACCGAAAGCAGGCGATCTCACACCTGGCATAGATTCCCATCAGCGAACGAAATTATTTCCCGTTACGCGAATCTTGAGGCAAAATGAGATTTCAATGATTTGAACTTTGGACTCCGTCGACCAATGCGAATTGTCTTCATGGGCACGCCGGAATTCGCGGTTCCGACGTTGTTAGAGATCGTGAAGAATGGACACCTGCTTGTCGGAGTCTATACGCGCGCGCCTGCCCGCAGTGGCCGTCGAGGCCTCGAAATCAGGAAGACGCCGGTTCATCTGGCGGCGGATTCGTTTGGTATCCCCGTCTTCACACCAACGACCTTGCGCGACTCCGAAGCGCAGGCCACCTTTGCCAGTCTTGGGACAGACGTCGCCGTTGTAGCGGCCTACGGGCTGTTGCTGCCGGTCTCTATCCTTGAGGCGCCGAGGCTAGGTTGTTTGAACCTGCACGCCTCTTTGCTGCCGCGCTGGCGGGGAGCTGCGCCGATTTAACGAGCGATCATGGCCGGAGATGCGCAAACCGGCGTAGACGTCATGCGTATGGATGCCGGTCTCGACACTGGGCAGATTGCGACGAGAAAAATCATTCCGATCCTTCCCGAGGACACGGCCGGGGACCTAGCAGCGAATTCTCGCCCCAATCGCGGCTAAACTGGCGGTGAGCGCCTTGGAATTGTTAGGTGCTGGTCTGCTTGAGTTTCGGGAACAATCGGCTGCGGGTATTTGCTACGCGCATAAAATCGAGAAGCGTGAAGCCGAAATTGATTGGAGGCAGCGGGCGGAAACAGTTCGCAGCCAAGTTCATGGACTGTCGCCTGCGCCAGGCGCTTGTTCCATTATGTTAGCTGGGAGTCACGAGGAACGCGTCAAACTTTTGCGTGTCGAGGTGGTAGCGGGGACCGGGCCGCCGGGAACACTTCTAACTGACGACATGAGCATCGCATGTGGGACGGGCGCGATACGAGTTCTCCAGGGCCAACGCGCGGGAAAGACAGTGATGAGCGGCCGCGAGTTGATGCGAGGCGCGAAATTGGCTCAAGGCATGGTCTTCAGGCAGTCCACTGCGGCTTTGTCCGCTTCCCAAGCATGAGTTTCATCTCTTCCTTTCTGCCTTAAACGGCCCGCTAGATCTGACTCGCCCGAGAACATCCAGACTGCGAATTATTCTACCCTGAGCCGTACGAGGACCTCCCGTCCGCGCAGTTTTTGAGCGCCCGCAAAAGCTTACAGATGACGTCGGAATGATTGCGCGAAACTCACAATACGTGGCTTGGAATGGCCCACTGTCGAATCCGGCCTCATAGGCCGTGCCGACCGCAGCGCCCGTCGACGTTCCGGCGGTAGCCGCGGAGTGAATTCCCAGGTCATCTAAGGGTTCCCGCGCCAGGAGGTGGGCAACCCCTCGCGCCCCGCCCCCAAGTGCGATCGCTACCCTTGGCCGACAAATATACTTGCTATGTGTTCGACGCTTGCATCCACGGCTTTGGCTATTCTCGCGCTACCCCCCGCCAACCGATATCGCGTCGGCAGAATCCTTCTGGCCATTTTATGCGATCGACGGCCCCGTACGCTCGTCTTTGCGCTTCAACAATATTGCTGCCGAGCGCGGTAATGGCCAATACGCGGCCGCCGTCGGCGAATATCGCGCCATTAACTTCGCGTGTGCCGCCGTGAAAGACAACCACCCCGGGCACGGCCTCCGCATCTTCGATCCCACTGATTCTAGAACCGCGAACCGGTTCGCCGGGATAACCTCGGGCCGCCATTACGACAGCCAGCGCGGCGTCCGAATGAAACCCCGGAGCGTCGCCGCATAGATTCCCGTTTGCGCAAGCTATGAGAAGCGGCAGCAAGTCGTCCTTTAGGCGCGGCAGAATGACCTCCGCCTCTGGATCGCCAAACCGAACATTGAATTCGATTACTTTTGGACCGTGTATATCGACCATTAAGCCCACAAATAGCACGCCTCGAAAGGGCGATCCTCTATTGTTCATTCCGCGCAATGTTGGCGCTACCACTTCGCGCATGACGCGTTGGGTCAATTCCGCCGTCATTAAGGAAGGTGGAGAATACGCTCCCATTCCGCCGGTATTCGGTCCCGTATCTCCGTCCCCCACACGCTTGTGATCCTGCGCACTAGCAAAAGGCACAGCGGTAACGCCGTCGCACAGAGCGAAAAATGAGACTTCCTCGCCCTCGAGGAATTCCTCGACGACGATCGCCGCTCCCGCCGAAACAAGAGTCGCTGACAATAATGTATCAACTGCGACCTCGGCCTCCTCCAGCGTCTTGGCGACAACGACCCCCTTACCCGCGGCAAGTCCGTCTGCTTTGACTACAATCGGCGCGCCGAGGCTACGAATGTGGGCTTTTGCTTCTTTTGGCTCTCGGAATCGTCGATAAGCTCCAGTCGGAATACCGACCTCTCGGCAGAAGTCCTTTGCATATCCTTTCGATCCTTCCAGCTTCGCCGCCTCTCTCGTCGGCCCGAAGCAGGGTATGCCTGCCGTCACGAGATCGTCTGCTAGCCCGACCACCAGCGGGCCTTCAGGTCCAACCACAACCAGATCAATTGATTCCGCTTGGCAAAAAGCGATGATCTGCGCGTTATCGGCTAGATTTAGCGGGACGGTCTCCGCAACAGTTGCACAACCCGGATTGCCAGGAGCAACGAAAAGGTTCCCGATCACTGGCGACTTCGCGCATGCCCACGCCAACGCGTGTTCCCGGGCGCCGGCACCCAGAATTAGTACGTTCATCGTTAGTCTCGCCCTTTTCTTACCTTGCAATACTTTGTTTTCGGTCCGCCAACGGTCAGTGCCCTGCCGCAAATGAACCTTAGGTATTGACTCCCCGCTTTCGATATGGCGAATTGACAGCGTTTTGCTGCGGCTAGCGTCCGCCCGCCATTCGGCGATGAATTCCGATTCGCGCGAACCGAGGGATGAGGCTGACGCTCAACATTCACCATGATCAATCTTGAGTTGCCGAACCACAAGTGGATCGCTCTTGCAAGCCACAGAAGTTGGCTTTTGCGCGAGGCGGAGGGGCTATTTTCGTTTTTCGAGCGGAAAATTACCAACCCTCTTGGCGGCTTCTACGATCTTGATGACATAGGGCGCCCGACCCCGCCGGGTTACGGTGCCGCAGTGAAGCCGGCCCGATATCTCTTCGCGACCTCGAGAATTGTCCACGCCTACGCGATCGCCCATCTGATGGGCCGGCCGGGAGCCGACGTTCTCGTCGATCATGGAATGAGTTTTTTGTGGAATAGCCATCGCGACTCCGAATACGGCGGCTACTATTGGGGTATGGGATACGAGGGGCCCTCGGACAGCACCAAACAGGCGTATGGTCACGCATTCGTTCTCTTCGCCGCGGCGAGCGCCAAGGTCGCCGGCCACCCGGACGCCGATCGACTTCTCGATGACGTCTCGACAGTAATAAGGGAGCGATTTTGGGAAGAGCAGTTCGGGGCCGTGGCGGAAGAATTCACTCGCGAATGGCAGTCCTACGATAATTATCGAGGCCAAAACTCGAATATGCACCTGACGGAATTGTTAATGGCCGCTTTCGAGGCCACAAACGATTCCAATTACCTAAGTATGGCTGAGCGAATTGCGGACCTCATTGTCCGTCGCCATTCAGCTGCGAACAGCTGGCGGCTTCCTGAACATTTCACAGACCAGTGGATAGTAAATCGCGCTTACTCGGGCAACCCAATGCTCCGTCCCTATGGGACCACTCCTGGCCATTGGCTCGAATGGTCACGACTGCTGCTCCAGTTGTGGGAGCTTGGCGGACGGAAACTCAATTGGCTTCCCCAATGTTCGAAGGCGCTGTTTGGCCAAGCGATGAGGGAGGCCTGGGATGAAGACAATGGTGGGTTTTATTATACTCTCGATTGGGATGGCAATCCACTAGTTCGAGACCGATATTGGTGGCCGTGTTGCGAAGGGATCGGCGCGAGCGCTTTCCTCAATGCCATTGACGGCGATCCGATTTACGAGCGCTGGTACCGCAAAATTTGGAGTTTCGTCGCTACTCGGTTCATCGACCGTGAGAATGGGGGTTGGCGAGCACAGATCGACGATGCATTACGGCCGAGTTCAGGGCCTTTTTTTGGCAAGGCGGATATCTACCACTCCTTGCAAGCTTGCCTCATTCCAACTCTGCCAACCACAGGTAGCGTAACCAAAGGTTTGCTCGAGATTGTTCATGGTGGCGGATTGGCGGCAACAATCCAGAGTAACCGATAAGACCACGAAAGCACTTAGCCTACGAACTCTGCACAATTTTGCTCTTCGACATCCAGGAGTCCCGTGGCTGAACGGTACGATGTAGAGCTATTGGGTGAGGCCTAGATAAGTTTATTTCTACGATTGGGTAAATTACGTCCTGCGTCGCGTCCCGTGCCGGTTGCATCTTTCTAAATGTGAGCAACTGGCGTTCGCTGAAGACGGCATCACCCTGGAAAAATGGTTTCATT
>CAVZNQ010000017.1:0-296578 GCA_963776665.1 uncultured Alphaproteobacteria bacterium | reverse complement strand
CCGGCATCTCAGGCTCGAAGATGGCCGACGTCGCGGCGGTCGGCTGGGTGCCGATTCCGGCGGCTCGACGGTCGCGCCAGAGCCCGGGCGGGGCGGTCCCCTTGCTGGCGGCTTCCGCGGTAATGGCCGAGACCATTGCTCCATGCATCAATCTGATCATCCTCGGTTTCGTCGCCAACCTTTCGATTGGCGGGCTGTTCATGGCCGGCCTGCTGCCGGCCGGCTTGATGGCGGCTGCGCTGATCGGGGCCGTGGTCCTGCTGGCGGCGGCGCGAGGATGACGGAGGAAGCAGGGTTGTCGACGGCGCCGCTGGCGCAGCTATGGCGCGGCGCAATCGTCACGCTCGGTCTCGTTGTCATCATCTTTGCCGGGTTCAGGTTCGGGGTTGCGACTGCAACCGAGATTTCCGCTTTCGCTGCGCTCTACGCGCTCATCGTAGGCGGCGCGGCGTTCCGCGAGCTTGGCCTGCGCGCCGCGGCGCGTAGTTTCGTCAACGCCGCGACGCGCTCGGGGCTCGTGCTGTTCATCGTCGCGGCGGCGCAGTCTCTCGCCTTCGTGCTGACGTTGCAGCAGTTCCCCCATGCCTTGGCGCAGGCGATGATCGCGCTGTCGCAGAATGCCGGCGCCTCGCCCTTCCTGCTGCTGTCGATCCTCATACTGATAGTCATGGGTTCGATTTCGGAGGGTGCGGCGGCGCTTATCATCTTCGGTCCGCTGCTCGTGCCGGTCGCGGGCCAAATCGGCATCAACGGCCTGCACTTCGGAGTGGTGCTGGTGATCGCGATGGACATTGGGCTCTTCGCGCCGCCGCTCGGGCTTGGCCTCTATGGCGCCTGCCTGATCGGCGGCGTGCCGATCGAATCACGGTGAGGCCGATGCTGGGCTACCTCGGCTTGTTGTTCCTGTGCCTGCTGGTTATTGCGTTCGTTCCCGGACTGACGCTCTGGCTGCCGCATCTCATCGGCTATCAGTGAGCGCCGCCCGGCGCGCGGCCGGTTTCGCCTTCGTTGCGCGTTTGCGGGTTGACCGGCTGGCGTCCCACGCTAGGTTCATCGCAAGGGGGAGACATCCATGAGGCCGCGGGGCCCGCTTGACCGCGGAGCCCCAAACGCTCGTTTCCCTTGTTCCAATCGAGACATTTGACCCATGCCGCACCTGTTCAGCAAACTTCGCATGCGCGACGTCGATTTCGCCAACCGGATCGCCGTTTCGCCGATGTGCCAGTATTCGTCGGTCGACGGCTACGCCAACGACTGGCACTTCGCCCATCTCGCGGCTCGGGCGGTTGGCGGCGCGGGGCTGGTGTTCACGGAGGCCGCCGCCGTCACCCCCGAGGGCCGCATTTCACCCCAAGACCTCGGCGTCTGGAGTGAGAAGCATTTCGAACCGCTCGAACGGATCGTGCGCTTTCTTGACGCTCAGGGCGCTCGCGCCGGCGTTCAGCTCGCGCATGCCGGCCGGAAGGCCAGCACGTATCGGCCGGGGCGGGGAATGGCGCCGTCCCCGAGGCGTCGGGCGGGTGGCGACCGCTCGCGCCGAGCGCCGTCGCTTTCAATGACGCTTACCCGATGCCGGATGAAATGACGGTCGACCAGATTCACGCGGCGCACCGCGCGTTCGCCGCCGCGGCTGAGCGCGCGTTCGCCGCCGGCTTCCGGGTGATCGAGATTCACGGCGCGCACGGATATTTGATCCACGAGTTTCTGTCGCCGTTGAGCAACCGCCGCGCCGACGCCTACGGCGGCTCGTTCGACAACCGCACGCGATTTATCCGCGAATGCGTCGCTGCGGTGCGGCGCGTCCTGCCGGAGCGCTGCCCGCTGTTCGTCCGCATCTCGGCGACCGACTGGGTCGAGGGCGGATGGGACATCGATCAATCGGTCGAGCTTGCGCGCCAGTTGCTCGCCCTCGGCGTCGATGTGATCGATTGCTCGTCGGGCGGCAATGTCGAGAAGGCGGAAATCCCGGTGGGGCCGGGGTACCAGGCGCCGTTCGCCGAGCGAATTCGCCGCGAGGCGAATATCGCCACCGCTGCGGTCGGCATGATCACCGGGGCGGCCCAGGCCGACCAGATCATCCGCAACGAGCAGGCCGACCTCGTGGTGCTGGCGCGCGAGATGTTGCGCGATCCCTACTGGCCCCTTCATGCCGCGCAAGAACTCGGACAAGTCGCGACCTGGCCGAGACAATATCTTCGCGCGGCGCCGAGCGGGACGTCCGAACGGGTCCCCGCGACGGCTCACGGCGATCGCGTCACCCAGCCTGTCGGCAGGTGAGGGCGGAACCGCTGCATTCACCATGATTTCCGGACCTCGATCCCGAAATGGGGACGCGACTGGCGGAACGTCCCCGCTCGCGATAGGCTGACGGCCCAGCCCGTTCCGGGCTTTGAATTCGGTGGGGATGTCAATGCGCCATTCACTTTTTCCCTTGCTGGTGGCGGCCGCCGCCTTCGGCTTTGCTTGCGCAGGCTCCACGGCCAAGGCCGAAAGCGTGATGGCTGCGTGCGCGAGCCAATGGAAGCAGGCCCAGGCGTCGGGAGCGACCGGAGGCGAAACCTGGCCGCAGTTCCTGGCCCAATGCCGCACGCGCGAAAGCAGCGCGGCTGCGCCGCCTTCCGGGTCGTTCGCGCCGGCGCCTGCCCCGGCGCCCGCGCCGGCCAGCCAGTCGGGCTCGCTCTTTCCATGGTGGCAGCAATCGGCTCCGGCTTCCGCGCCGGCGCCGAACGCCGGCGCGCCGGCGGCCCTACGAGCAGGTGAATTCACGACCGAGTTGGCGGCTCGCGCCCGCTGCCCGTCGGACACCGTTGTGTGGGTCAACACCCCGTCGCGGGTCTACCATTACTCGGGCACCCACTATTATGGGCACACCAAGCGCGGCGCATATATGTGCGAGGCCGATGCGCGAGCTGCCGGAAATCGCGCGGCGCGCAAGGAGCTCCAGAACCATTCGGGATGAGAGTCGTCGTGCCCGAATGAAAGAGAAGCCCCGCCAGAGGGGGGTTGCTCTGAGCGGGGCTTAGGCGATGCCAGCGTGATTTTTGCAACAGCATTATCGCGTAGCCCCCCAACGCTTACTTCCGGGCAGGCGCGGCTGGCCGCGGCGTCGATAGACGGTTGAGGCGCGGGCGTCCTGCTTGGCGCGGCCAAGTTTTTGCCTTTTTTCGCCACGGCCGCCTTCCGCGACGTTCGGCGCTATCCGGGCGCGAGAAGCCGCTTCTCGCTGCGGGCGAGGGAGGGCGAATGGCCGGTCCAGCGCCTGAAGGCGTGATGGAACGAAGTCGCGCCTTGATAGCCCAGAAGCCATCCGATCTGCGCCAGGGTGAAGCTCGAACTCGTGGAGGTATTGGGCGGCGAGGCTACGCCGCAGGCCGTCGACAACCTCGGCGAAATTCGTGCCTTCCTCGGCGAGCCTCCGCGCAAGCGTCCTCGGGCTGACCGCCAGCGCCTTGGCGACGAGATCGGCCCGAGCGCGGCCGTGCGGCAGCAATCGCTGAACCTCGTTCTCAACCGCGGCCCGCATGGTCCCTTGGGCCGTGTTGCGCGCCCGCGCAGCCTCCTCGCAGAAAGGCCGCAACGTCTCCAGGAGATGAGGATCTTCGGTGACGAGCGGGAGCGCGAGGGTTTCGTTCGAGAACCCGATCCGGTCCGAGGACGCCGCGAACTCCACCGGACAGCCGCAGAAGCGTTCGAATTCCTTCACGTCCGTCGTCCTCCCATGCGCGCAGGCGACGAGGGTCGGGCACGCGTTGAGGCCGGTGATTTCGCGGATCGCCTTGATCAGCGCAGCGAATTCGAACTCTATATTTTGTTTGATTCGATGCCGCGCAATGCCGGAAAAGCTGGTCTCGACGAATATCCCGTCCGGCTGCGGCGCCAATCTTAGGCGCACGCTCTCATTGACAATACGACAGTAACGCACCAGCAGCGTGAGCGCCTCGCTCACATTTTCAGCCGCGGACATGGCGTAGAACAAGAGGCCGATCTCACGCGGGTTCGACTTCTCGGCGAGGTGGAGTCCGAACATGGGGTCGTTCAGCGCGAGCGCGGCGTATTCGAGAAACGCGCCCTGCGCCGCCGCCGACACGCGCCGCTGGTAAGCGCCCGGGTCGCCTTCGGCAAGACCGGCCCGACGCAGCAAGGGCCCCGGGTCCGCCCCGCTCTGTCGTAGAGCCGAAATCGCGCACTTGACCGCGAACCCGGTCGCCGTCGGCAGCGCCTGCCGTGTCGCGCCAATAGTCACTGTCCGCGCCCCCTATGCGCCTCAGCGCGGCATCCTGCGACGCGCCCAAGGGCGTGGCAAGGCGAAGCCGGAAGTCCGACGACGCAACGTCAGTCCAATTCCAATTCACCTCCAGTTCATCGTCATTTCAACAAATGGCGCGTCGACCTGAAATTGGTAGGAAACGGCTGAAAATTGGCGGCTATCAGGATGATCGCCGCCACAGCGTTGTGTCGAGGTTCGCTCGCCCGCGCTGGCCCGGCGCAAGTAAAATTTGAAGCCGAGATGCATACACTTCCGTTTGCCCACATGGAGGCGCGCTCGGGTCAACCCGATCGCGATAGTCACTTCCTCCACACGAACGTCTTTCTGCGCCACGCGAGCGGGAGTTCAGGCGAAGCCGAGCGCTATATCGAGACGATTCTGACCCAGGCCGCGGTGGCGAAGCGCCGCGTGTGGGTGAGCAGCATCCTGTTCGCGCAGCTCCTTCCCTCGATGTTCGTTCCCGGACGTTTCAGGACGCTGGAGGACTTGACGCGGTATATCCGCTCGCTGGCGACGCTAGTGACGCCTGATCCGAACGCCATGCTGCGCGTGGCTCGGCTCCGCGACGCAAAATGGCAAAGGCCCGCCGAGGTCCGCGAGGCGGACGAAAAGCCGCGGACCCTGTCGTTCGGCGACGCAATCGAGATTGCGTCGGCCCTGTGGGTGAAGGAACCCGGGGGCGTAACCGATCTCAAATTCCTGATGTTTGACGATTGGGGTTCGGCCGGCGCCGGGGGCGGGGGGCGTCTCTCGCTGTTGCGCCTCCAGGACTACGCTCAGGATGCTTTGGCCAATCCGGACGTCAGGGCTGCAGTGCGGCTGATGCGTGTCGAGCCGGTTCTCGCGGCGAACTCGATGCCGCAATCCGCGCCGGCCGGGTAGAGCGTCGAGTCGACATCGGTCGACTATTGCGTCTCGTCGATGTCGACGACCTCGCTGCGCTTTACGCCGATGGCGTTGGCGAGCAGCCTCAGCCGATCGCTCACCACTTCGCTGTCGGGGGCGCGCGCTGCGGCGGCGACTTCCAGCCGGACGCTATTCAGATCCACGCGTAGTCGCGCACCCTCCAGCACCGCCGGGACCCCGCCGGAAAAGCGGTAGGCGAGCAGAATGGCGCGGCCAAGAATTTGCGCCCGGCGGCGCTCGGCCGGCGAGAGCAGCCGGATGGCGGGGCTGAGCCATTCCGCATCCGGCCGCCCGGCGTAACGGGCGTGAATGGCGGCGGCGACGAACACTCTTTCCGGGTGGGTGACGCCAATGAACGGAAACTGCACGAGTCGGCGAAAACTCTCTTCCGCCCGAAGCTCTGGCGCGTCGCGCCAGGCGATGTCGGAGAGGGCGCAGATTGCGACGCGGAGCCGCTTCTCCGCCGCGGTTTCGCCGGTCGCGAGGTTGGCGGTCCACGACACGAGTTCGCGCGCGAAATCGGGCACCCGCGCGAGCGGCAAACCGATGAGCTGCGCGCCCTCGACCAGCGGATCGAGATATTGTTCTTTCCGGCTGAGCTGGGAATAGAGAAATCCCTCGCGCAGGCCGAGCGCGGAAAAGACGACCCGTTCGGGCGCGAGATGTTTCAGGAGACGGTCGAGCGCCAATGCGGCGGCCGGCAGCGTCCGCGCCCGCCGTTCCGTTACGCCTGGGGTCGCCGCCAGCTTCGCCGCTGAAAGCCGCGACAAGGCGCGGGCGAATTCGCGCGCCTCGACGGCGCCGATCGTATAGCCGTGGACAACTCTGACTGGCGCGCCGACCGCCTCCATGTGTGCTTTGGCGAGCGTCCGCCAGCCGCCCCCGACCGGGTAGAACACCGGACTCGTGAGCTCCCGCGGCAGGTTTCGGCGCAGAATCTCGTCGATCTGGCGCTTGGCCGCCGAAAGGCCGCTCCGCAGCATGGCCTCGACCGGCAGGGCGCCCAGCGGAAGACTGACCCAGCGCTCTCCCACATGGTCGTCGATCGCTTCCGCGACTTCGAGGCTGCCGCCGCCCATGTCGCCGACAGCTCCGACCGGCCGGAAGAATCCCGAGATCACGCCCAGAGTCGAGAACCGCGCTTCTTCGGCGCCCTTGAGGATTCGAACCTTGAGACCGCATTCCGCCTCGATCGCCGCGGCGAGCTTCGGGCCGTTGGCGGCGCGACGCATGGCTTCGGTCGCCACGGCGTCGATTCGGCTGACGCCCATGGCGTCGGCGATGGCGCGAAACCGTCCGACGGCCTGGACGGCGCGCCGAAAGCCGTCGGGGGAGATGAGGCCGGTCTCGGCCAGTCCGTCTGCGAGGCGCAGGAGGGACTTTTCATTGAAGCGAGGCATTGGCGCCCGGCCGAGCTGGTCATAGACCAGGAGCCGGACCGAGTTCGAGCCAATGTCGACAATTGCGTAGGGCGGACGATCGGTCCGCGTGGCGCGCCTGGGATCGAGCTGGAGCGGCCGCGGCGCCGCCTCCGGCTTCTGAGCGCGTCGCTTGCCCATCGCGTTTCCTCCCGCTGCGAGCTCCATGGCGAGGGTCGGGCCTCGGTCACGTCGCTCTCCTTCCTTCAACCCTTGTCTCCGTCCTCGTCCACCACTCGTTTCAGAAACAGGTGGCGCTCCCGCCATTCCTCCGGCCGCGCTTTGGCGGGCGTGTCCAGCATCATCACTGGCCCGCCGGAGCTGCGGAAGGACGGCCAGCGAGGTAGGCCCGGGCCGTTGGGGTCTCCGCTTCTGACGAAATTGATCCAGTAACTTGACGCCAGCCTCGCCAGCGCCCGGTCTGCGTCGTCGAGCAGCCACGGAAAGACGTGCAGATTGTCGAACACATAGGCGATTTCGCCGGCATGGAAGGCGCCGGCGTCGCGGCTGTCGCGCTCGCCGAACGCGCCTTGTGGCATCAACGGCGCGCGGTCGAAGCGAAAGCGGAAGATGTCGGACTGGCCGGTCGCCTTCTGCGCTTCGATCCAGGCCCAGGTCGGGTGGATGATCGCGAGGTCGCCCCCGAGCGCGTCCGCCGCGGCGACGTCGGCCTTCGGCGAGCCGCCCGGGTAATGCCGCAGCGCCTCCGCCGTCCTCTGGTGAAATATCTCGCGGGCCAGATCGGCATAGGGCCGCTTCGCGTCGCGGCCCTGCATCAGGGTAAAATTGAAGCCCTCGTCCTTGTTCCACCCCGCCATCAGGGGCACATCGCTTTGCTCATAGGCGGCGAAGATTTCGACCGGCGGACGCGGCAGAAACCATCCGTCGACGATCGGACGGAAGCCGACCCCGGGCGCGGCGGCGAGGATCGCCTCAGCTGGGGCGGCGCGCAGCTCGGCCAGCGTCCGCGCCCCGACCCGGTGCATGAACTCGACGCCGATGGCCTCGGCTTTCTCCAGCGGCGGCGGGGCGCGCGTCGGCGAAGGAAAAACGGCCGCGCTCTCGCCGATGACGCGCGCGAACAGCCCCTTGGCGAGCGGCGACGCCATCAGGACGCTTGCGGCTTCCGAGCCGGCTGATTCGCCGGCGATCGTGACCTTGCGCGGATCGCCGCCGAATGCGGCGATATTGCGCTTGACCCATCCGAGCGCCGCGACAAGGTCGAGCAGGCCGTAGTTGCCGGAGGCGCGATGCTCCGATTCCGCCGTCAGCTCGGGATGGGCGAGAAAGCCAAGCGCATTCAGTCGATGGTTGAGCGTGACGACGATGATTCCGCGCGCCGCGAGACGTGCGCCGTCATAGCGCGGCTCCGCCCCGGAGCCGGCGACAAACCCGCCGCCGTGAATCCAGACCATCGTCGACAATCGGGCGCCCTCGCCAGGCGCAGCGGGCGTCCAGACATTGAGATAAAGGCAATCCTCGGAGACGCCGACCGCGTAGGGGTCGATGTCGCCCCAAACGACGCCCTGGAGCGCGTTCGGCCCGAACGCGTTCGACGGCCGCACCCCGGTCCATCCCGGAGCCGGCTCGGGCGGTCTCCAGCGCAACGGCCCGAGCGGCGGCGCGGCGTAGGGAATGCCCTTGTAGACGCGAACGCCGTCGGCGTCCGGCTCCGGAACGGCCAGCGCGCCGCCTTCGGTCGAAAGACTCGTCGCCGTCATTCGTGGCCTCCGGACGCCGGCCCCGCCGGCTTCAGCGCTCGGCGGCGCATCGGCGTCTCATCGAGTCCGGCAAAGCGCGCCGCCGGACCGAGCGCCTCCTCGATCCGGAGCGCCTCGTTCCATTTCGCCATCCGTTCGGAGCGCGCGAACGAGCCGACCTTCAGTTGGCCGGCCCCCCAGCCAATCGCCAGATGAACGATAGAGGTATCCTCCGTCTCGCCCGAACGCGCAGAGACGATCGTGCCCCAGCCGAAACGGCGCGCCTCGTCGAGCGCAGCTTTCGCTGCGCTAACCGTGCCCGCCTGATTGACCTTGATGAGAACCGCATTGGCGCTGCCTCGGCGCGCCGCCTCGCGCACACGGCTTGAACTCGTGACGAGATAGTCGTCGCCGATCACCTGAATGCGGTCGCCGACGGCGGCGGTGAATTGCTCGAACCCAAGATCATCGTCCTCGGCGAACGGGTCCTCGATCGAGAGGATTGGATAGCGGGCGCACCAGCCGAGAAGCATCTCAGCCATGGCGTCGCGGTCGAGCTCGCGCTTCTCAAGACCGAGAAGATAGCGGCCGCCGCGGCCGAATTCCGACGCGGCGACGTCGAGGGATATTCCGACGTCGGTTCCGGGAGCGAGTCCGGCGCGCTCGATCGCCCGCATCAGCATTTCGAGCGCCTCCTCGTTGGTCGAGAAGGCCGGCCACCAGCCGCCCTCATCGGCAACGCCTTGCAGGAGGCCGCGTTCGGCCATGAGCGCTCCCGCGGCGTGATAGACGTCCGCCGTGACCGCCAGCGCCTCGGCGAAGGTCGTAGCGCGCGGGGCCATGACCATGAAGTCCTGGACGTCGGTCCGACGGCCGGCGTGGGCGCCGCCGCCGAAGATCTGGATCTCCGGGAGCGGAATGATCGCCGGCGCGTCGCCAAGGCAATAACGCCACAGCGGCAGACCGCGGCTCGCGGCGGCGGCGTGGAGCACCGCCAGCGACACCGCGGTCAGCGCGTTTCCGCCGAGTCTTGCTTTGTTCGGCGTACCGTCGAGCTCGATGAGCCTCGCGTCGACCCTCTCCTGATCAAACGGGTCGAGGCCGGCGAGCGCGGGGGCGATTTCCGTTCGCATCCCTTCGAGCGCATCCTGCACGTCGAGGCCGCCGAGACGTTCTCCGCCATCGCGCTTGTCGATCGCCTCGTGGACACCGCGTGAAGCGCCGGCGGGAGCAATTCCCCGGCCTACCGCGCCATCGCTCAACGCGACTTCCGCCTCGACGGTCGGACGGCCGCGCGAGTCCCAGATTCGCCGCGCAACAAGGGATCGGATGAGGGGTTCGCTCATCGGGCGCGGATCCATGCGTCGGCCACGTCCTTCAGGCGATGCGGCGGGTCTGCGATCAGCGGCGCGGCGGCGCGGCGCACGGCCGCCCGCTCGCTCTCGAGCGTGAGGTACTCGACCGGCGACTTGCCGTCGACCCTGGCGAGGAACAGCGCCGGGAGCAGTGCGGCGGCCCGCGCCTCGAGGCCGTCGGCGCTCTCCCAATCGACTCCGGCGAGGTAGGCGCGCGCCAGCGCCGAGAACGCGGCGTCGTAGCCCTTCCTGTCCGCGCCGTCGCGCGCGCCCTTGAGCAGGAGATGGTTCAGACAGAAAGCCAGATCGAAGGCGGGATCGCCGAACCAGGCGCATTCGGCGTCGAGGAACACCGGCCCGAGCGGGCCGCGCAAAATGTTCTTCGGGCTGACGTCGCCATGAACCAACGCCCGTTTGGTCGAAAGCGTCGTTCGCGCGAGCGCCTCGAAGCGCGGCGCAAGCGCGGGGTGGGCGCGGCCAGTCGCACGGAGGTAGGGCTCGATGCGGATCGCCTCGAACGTGCCGTCGTTGGCGAACGCTTTCCGAACGTCGGGGTCGGCCGCGCTCCGGCCATGGATGATGGCGAGGTTTTCTCCGACAGCCGCGGCAAAACCCGGCTCGACGCAGCCCGCGAGAAGCTGCGCCTTCCACACCGGATGATCCTCGGGCGCCAGATAGTCCATCGCGAATACGCCCGCCTTCGCGTCCTCCCCGAGCACGCGCGGAACAGCGCGGGGCAGCCAGCGCGCCACGGCGCGCATCCAGGCCGCCTCCGCCGCGTTGCGTTCGACCGGCGCCTCCCAAAGGGCTGCGACCTTGAGCCTCGCCAGGGCGCGCTTCAGGCAGAAGCGCCGCCCGCCGGCCTCGACAAGGTAGATGTCGGAAGAGACGCCGCCGGTCAACGGCGTGAAGCGAGAGCGCTCCCCGGCTTTCAGGAGGCCCATGCGGCGCAGGGGCTCGATCAGGCCGTCGTCATGTGCGGACGCGTGATCCTGATCGCTCACCTCGTCGGCGCCCACGTGCGCGTCAATAAGTGGCGCGTCCGCCCGAAAGGTCGAATACCGCGGCGGTTGAGAACGAGCACTCGCGGCTCGCCAGCCAGCAGATCAACGCCGCGGCTTCCTCGACCGTGCCGAACCGCTCCATGGGAATCTTCGAGCGCATATAGGCGATGTGGGCGGCCGACGCCTGCGAGAGGATCGGGGTGTCGATCGTCGCCGGAGTGACCGCGTTCACGGTGACGCCATCCTTGACGAGCTCCTTGCCGAGCGACTTGGTGAGGCCGATGACCGCGGCCTTGGCTGCGCTGTAGGCCGACGCGTTGGGGTTGCCTTCCTTGCCGGCGATCGAGGAGATGTTGACGATGCGGCCGTAGCCGCGCGCTTTCATCACGCGGGCGACAAAGCGGTTGCAATAGAAGAGCCCGTGGACGTCGATGTCGAACACCCGTTTCCATTCGTCGATCGGATAGTCGATCACCGGCGCGTTGAGCCCCGCCACGCCGGCCGAGCAGACGAGCGCGTCGATCTGGCCCATCGCCGCGCGGCTCGCCTCGGTCGCGCGCTCGACGTCGGCCGGATCCACCACGTCGACGCGCTCGGCCCGGCTCTTGTCGCCAAGTTCGGCGGTCGCCGCCTTCAGCCGCGCGGGATCATTGTCCCAGAGCGTCACCCGCCCGCCCTCGGCGATGAACCGGCGGGCGAACGTCAGGCCGATTCCCGACGCGCCACCGGTCACCACGGCGGTCATTCCCTCGAAGCGTTTGGCGTCCGTCACTTCTTGCCCTCCTGGATGCTATTCTTGGCCGTTCGTCAGCCGGCAAACAGCGATTCGCCGCCGTCGACCCGAAGGACCTGGCCGTGGATGAACCTGCTGCGCGGCCCAGCGAGAAACGCGACCGCATCCGCGATCTCAGCCAGTTCCGCGTAGCGCACGAGCGATTTTGTCGACGAATCCATTTTCTGCGGGTCAACAACGCGGGTCGCTTGGAAGCGCGCGGTCTTGGTGTCGCCCGGGTTCACCGCGTTGACGCGAACGCCTTCGGTCCGCAACGCCTTGGCGAGGCAGCGGGTATAGTGGATAACGGCGGCCTTGACCGCCGCATAGATGACCCCGTTGGCCACCCCGAACTGCGCCGCGCCTGAGCCGATGTTGATCACCGATCCGCTGCCCGCCTTCACCATCGGCGGCACGAACGCCTGACAGACGAGGACCGTGCCGTAGAGGTTGTTTTCTGTCAGCGCCCTGATGTCCTCAAGCGGAATGCCGAGCGCGTCGTTGGGCTCAGGCTTGCCCCCCGCCGCGCCGATGTCGCCGCCGGCGCAATTGACCAAGATATCGACCCGTCCGAGCTTCGCCTCGATCTCTTCCTTCATCTTCGCGATCGCCGCCTTGTCGCCGATGTTCCCGATCACCGCCGCGGTCCTGCCGCCGTGCCGCGCGATCGCCTTGGCGACCGCGCCGAGATCGGGCGCCTCGCCGAATTTGGCCGGCGCTGTCCAGGATATGTCGTGGATGGCGACGTCGGCGCCGAGTTCCGCCAGCCTCTCCGCCATCGCCCGGCCCAGCCCGCGGCCCGAACCGGTGACGAACGCGACCTTGCCGGCAAGCTCTTTGGTCATGGGTCAGTTTTCCTTCCCGGATCCGAGGCCGATAGCGTGCATGTTGCGGGCGCTGCGGCGGATCATGGCGAGTTCGTAATCAGCGATCGCGGCGTCGTCGCCGCGCTCCCAGGGCGTCCGGGCGTCGGCATCGTCAGCGAGGCGATTGACGCGCGCCGCGGCGAGGCAGGCCGCCAAGGCGGACGCGGGTTTCGCCGGATATAGATCCCACCATTCCGGCCGCAAGAGACGCACGTGCCGGCCCTCGAGCGCGCCCGGCTCGATGACCGCCATCAGCATCTCGCCGCGCGCAGCCAGGATGTCGAGCATCGCGGCGATCGGGACGGCGCCGTCGCCGATGGCGCAGCGCACAAGGCGGTAGCCTTCGTCGGTGAACTGGATGCGGTAGTCTTTCAGATGAACGAGCCGCACATGCGGAGCGACGCGGCGGGTGAAGTCGAGCGGCGCTTCTGCGACCGGAAAGGTGTTGCCGGTGTCGAGGCAGATTCCGACGCCCCTCGCGCTCTCGCAAAAGTCCGTGAGCTCGTCGCTGCCGAAATCCTGATGGTTCTCGATAGCCAGCGTTCTGCCCTCGTCGAACACGCGCGGGCCGCGGTCGGCGAGCGCGGCGCGAACCTGCGCCACCAGCTCCTTCCATTTGTCCCCGAGCGCGTGGCGGTCGCCGCAGAGCACCGTGGTCAGGCTGTGCCGGATGATCTTGGCGTCGAGCGCGCGGGCCGAGCGCAGGGCGCTCTCAAAGGAACCCGTCAGCCCGGAACTGACGACCGGCGTCATGCCGAGGGCCGCGAGCCGATCGCGGAGCGCGCGAAGCCCGTCGTCGCTCAGCGCCCTGAGCCATGGGTCATAGATCTCGAGCACTTTCGCGCCAAGCTCGGCCGCGATGGCGATGAAGCCCTCGAGCCCCGCGCCTTTGGGATTGGCGCGCGGGCCGCCTGCGCCTTGCAGCCCGAGATGGTAGGCCAGGCCGTAAGGGTTGAGGCCGAGAGCGAATGCGGTTCGGCGGGTCTGCGGCTGAAGCGGCTTTACGTTTTCGTTCATCTGAGCCCCGCATCCACGGCGATCGACTGCTTGGTGACCATACGGCTGTCATCGGCGCCGAGAAACAACGCCATCCGCGCAATGTCCTCGCCGAGCAACGTCTCCTTGATGGACTGGCGCTGAACGATCGCGTCGACCGATTCCGGCGTCTTGTACCACAGGCGCCGCTGCCGATCGGTCATCACGGCGCCGGGCTCGATCGCGTTGACGCGGATGTTGTCCGAACCGAAAGCGCGCGCCAGCGCGTGCGTCAGGCCGATGATCCCGGCCTTCGCCGCGGAATAGGCGGGCATATCGGCCGCCCCGCGCCAGGCAATCGAGGACAGGTTGATGATCGAGCCGAAACCGAGCTCGCGCATCTGCGGGTGGACGGCCTGGGCGGCGAAAAAGTGATGCCTCAGATTCACGTTCTGCGCGTGGTCCCAGTAGTCCGCGGTCACGTCGGCGACCGCGTGACGCTCGTCATTGGCCGCGTTATTGACCAATATGCCGACAGGACCGAGCTTCGCGCCCGCCTCCGCGATCGACGCCTTGAGCGCCGGGACGTCAGTGATGTCGCAATGGAGAAAGAGCACTGTCTCGCCGGTCTTCTTCAGCGCCGCCGCCAGCGCCTCGCCCTCATGCCGCTGGAGGTCGACGAAGGCGACGCGCGCGCGATTTCTCGCGAAGGCGCGCACAATGTCGGCGCCGATGCCCGTCGCGCCGCCACTGACGAACACGCTACGCCCCGCGAGACTGGGATAGACGGCGAAGGTCAAGCCGGCCCCTGCCGAATAAGGGCTTGAGTGTCGGGATCGAACAGGCACGCATGCGTCATGTCGATTCCGAGCGGCAGAAGCTCGCCGAGGCGGGGAGCCCCGTCGGGGTCGAACCGGCCGACGATCTCCTGCTCGCCGATCTTCAGTACGGCATGGGTCTCGGCCCCGGTCGGCTCGACCACCTCGACCGGCGCCGTCAGCATCGCGAGCCCCGCCTTCTGCGACTTCAGGTTGGGATCGTAGCGGAAGAGGTGCTCCGGCCGCACGCCCAGCACCACCTTGCCGCTCGCGGGCCGCGACTCCGGCGGTTGCGGAAGCGGCAGCGTCGCTGTTTCGCCGCCGGCGAGCGCAATCGCGACCGCCGGGCGGCCGTCGACCTTGGTTAGCTCGCCGGGAATGAAATTCATCGACGGCGAACCCATGAAGCCGGCGACGAATATGTTGGCAGGATGGTCATAGACGACCTGCGGCTCGTCGAACTGCTGAATCGAGCCCTGATGCATGACAGCGATGCGAGAGGCGAGCGTCATCGCCTCGATCTGGTCGTGGGTCACGTAGATGGTGGTCTTGCCGACCCTCAGGTGAAGCTTCTTGATCTCGGTGCGCATGTCGACGCGCAGCTTGGCGTCGAGATTCGACAACGGTTCGTCGAACAGGAAGAGCTTCGGATCGCGCACCAGCGCGCGCCCCATCGCCACCCGCTGCCGCTGCCCGCCGGACAATTGGCCGGGCTTGCGGTTCAGGAGCGGCTCGATTTGCAACAGCGAGGCGACGCGCTGGATCGCTGCGTCCTGCTCGGCTCTCGGCACTCTCCGGCTTTCCATGCCGAAGGTCATGTTCTCGCGCGCGGTCATCGTCGGGTAAAGCGCATAGGATTGAAACACCATGGCGATGTCGCGGTCCTTCGGCGCGACCGAGTTCACCAGCGTTCCGTCGATGCGAATCTCGCCCTCGCTGACGCTCTCCAGTCCGGCGATCATGGCGAGGAGCGTCGACTTGCCGCAGCCGGACGGGCCGACGAGCGCGACGAATTCGCCGGTGCGCGCTTCGAGATCGATGCCCTTCAGCACTTCGACCGCGCCGAAGCGTTTGTAGAGCTGCGAGATGCTCAGCGTCGCCATGGGTCGCTCACTTGACGGCGCCCTGGGTCAGGCCGCGAACGAAATATTTGCCGCCGAAGAAATAAATCAGCAGCGGCGGCACGGCGCCGATCAAGACCGCGCAGCTCGCGACATTGTAGGGATGGGCGTTCATCTGACCGGTCTGCAGGGCGACGAGCGCAGCCGTGATCGGTTGCTGGCGCCCGCCGGTGAAAACGACGCCGAACAGATACTCATTCCAGATGCCGGTGAACTGCCAGATGACGGTGACGATGAGGATCGGCGGCGAGAGCGGCAGGACAATCTTCCAGAAGATGCGCCAGAAACCCGCGCCGTCGATGCGCGCGGCCTTGATGAGGTCGTCTGGGATGTTGACGTAGTAGTTTCGACAGAACAGCGTCGCGAACGAAAGACCCTGGACCACGTGGACGACAATGAGTCCGTAGATCGTGTTCGACAAGTGCAAGGACCCGAGGATAAAGGCCCAGGGGAGAAGCGCGATCTGACCGGGCATGAACACACCGAGCGTCATGCAAGTGAACAATGTCTCCGATCCGGGAAAGCGCCATTTCGACAGCACGTAGCCGTTGATCGCGCCGAGCAGGGTCGAGACGATTGTCGCCGGAATCGTCATGATCAGGGAATTGTAGAAATTGCGCTGGATGCCCTCGCAGGTGCCGGCGACGCAATAGTGCGCCCACGCCTGCGACCAGGCGTCGAGCGAGAAGGATTGCGGCAGCGCGATGAGACCGTTGCGCGCGATCTCCGGCAAGTCCCGGAACGAATTCGCCACGATCACGAACAGCGGCAAGAGATAGATGACGGCGAAGAACCCGAGAAAGCCGTAGACGGCGATCCGGCCGGCCGCGTGGCGAAGGTTCGCCGCGCGAGCCTGCGGATCGAGCGCGAGATCGAAGGTCGCGTCAACCATGCGCCGCCCGCCGCGATCCCCAGACTGTCCATAGCGCATAGGGGACGAGCACCACGGCGAGCGCCGCCAGCATCATCATCGAGGCGGCGGCGCCGAGGGCGATCTGCCCGCGCTGAAACATGACGTCATAGACAAACAGCGCCGGAAATGACGTTGCGATTCCCGGCCCGCCGTGCGTCAGCGCGACGACCAGATCGAAGGTCTTGATGGCGAATTGCAAAAGGACGACGGCGACCGCAATGAAGATTGGCGCGATCGAGGGGATAATGACCTTGCGGTAGATGCGCGCGGGGCCGGCGCCGTCGATTTGCGCCGCCTTGACGATGTCGGGATCGACCGAGCGCAATCCGGCGAGAAACAACGCCATGGCGAAACCCGACGACTGCCAGACGCCGGTCGCGATGATCGTGTAGATAGCTAAGTCCTTGTCGGTGGTGGGGCGGAAAGTGAAATCATGCCAGCCCCAACTCCTCACCAGGAATTCGAAGCCTGCGTCCGGCCCGTAGAGCCAATTCCAAACCGAGCCGGTGACGACGAACGAGACCGCCAGCGGATAGAGAAAAATCGTTCGCCACAACGCTTCGCCCTTGACTCGCTGGTCGATGGCGATGGCGAGCGCAAGGCCAATAGCAAGCGCGATCACGACGTAGAACGCGCTGAAAAAGAAAAGGTTCTCGTAGGCGATTGCCCACCGCCGGTTCGACCACAAGTCAAAATAGGGCTTGAGGCCGACAAACTGGTAGCTCGGCAGCATGGCGCTGTTGGATAGCGAGAGATAGAGCGTCCATAGCGTGAAGACAAAGACGTAAACGAAGCTCGCCGCCGCGGACGGCAGGATGATGAGTCGCGGGGTCCAGGCGGTCAGCCTGTCGCGTCCCGGCCTCGAGTTCCGGAGCGCTTCAATCCCGCTCAGAGCCTTCGCCATTGCGCTCGCGTTCCCTTGAAGACCGGCCGCCGCACGAGCGGTTCTCGCTCGCGCGGCCGTCGACTTCTATTTCTGGGCTTCGACGGCGTCAGCCATGGCGTTGGCGGCGTCTTTCGGGCTCATTTTTGGATCGTTCACGAAGGCGGTGATCGTATCCATGATCGCGCCGCGATACTTTTGCAGAATGGTCATGTTATGGGCCATCGAGCGCACGAGCGTGCCGCCGGCGATCGATGCTTGCAGATCCTTCTGCGACGTCTGCTGGCAGGCGTTGAAGCCCTGGCTGAGATCGACGTCGAGACGGGCGGGGATCGAGCCTTTCGCCTGGTTGAACACGGTCTGGAACTGCGGCGACAGGATGAGATGCGCGAGCAGCTTCTGACCCTCGACGTAATCGGGATCCTTCTGCTTGAAGAAGACGACCGAGTCCGAATTGAGGATGAAGCCGGGCTTACCCCAGTCGGTCGGCGCCTGGGCGCAAGAGTAGTCAACGCCCGCCTTGAGTCCGGCGGCGTTGAGGTTGCCTATATTCCAATCGCCCATGATCATGAAGACAGCTTGGTTCTTGGTGAGCAGATCGAGCGAGCCCTGGTAGTCGCGGGCGGCGATCGCCGGGTCCATGTATTTCGACACCATGGTGCGGAATTGCTCGAACGCCTTGACCATGCCTTCGGATCGCATCGCCTCGGTGTCGCCCTGGACGAACGCCTTGCGGAAGAGGTCGATGTCCTGCCCGTAAACGATCACTTCGAACGTCGTCGCATCCGTCCAGTCGGCGCTGTTGTGGGCGATGCAGATGAGATGGGCGGCGACCGCCTTGTCGCAGTCGGCGTTGAATTCGGCCCAGGTCTTCGGTAGCCCTTTGATGCCGGCCTGTTCCATCGCCTTCGTCGAAGCCCAGAGCCAGTTGATGCGGTGGATGTTCATCGGCGCGGCGACCCAGTTGCCAGTCGGCTTCATGACCGGCAGCAATTCGGGCGCTACGACCTTGTCCCAGCCTTCCTTGTTGGCAAGCTCGTCGAGATTGGCGGTCATGCCGGTCGAGTTCCACTCGGCAATTTCCGGGCCCTTGAGCTGAACGGCCGGCGGCGCATTGCCGGCGACCACGTCGGCGCGCAGCTTGGCGAGCGTATTGGCGGTATGGCCCGCGATCGAGGTTTGCTCCCATTTCCCCCCGGCGGCGGTGAACATCTCACCGAGCTTGGCGATCGCCTTCGCGTCGCCCCCCTCGGACCATTGATGCAGCATGTTCGTCTTGGGCTCGGCCAGCGCCGCTGTCACCGCCAGGGAGCCGGCTAGAGCGCCGGCAATGGCCGCCTTGATCGTAAGCATCGTTTCTCTCCCATATCCCGGCCGGGGCGCGCTTTCCGCCGTCCCAGCGAATTCGATCGGATGTCTGATTTTTATGCCCTCGTCGCAGGGCGTCGCTCTTTGTAAGTTGGATGCCGGGCGCCGTCAAACGACGGCTCCGCGGATTCGCAGGAGAATTAAGTCGAATCGCGACGGCTCGCGATCCGATAGTCGTGTGATCCCGAGCCGCCTTCGGCTCGTAACAATCGAATGCGCGCGAGAAAAGGACGCCCGGATTGCGAACGTTCGTCGTCGCCTACTTGTCCGCGCTCGCCGCCTTCTGCGGTCTCGACTTCGTCTGGTTGGCTTACGCGGGCGACGCGATCTATCGCCCCGCGATCGGCGAGTTGTTGCGCAGCGGATTCGACGCGCCGGCCGCGGTCGCGTTCTATCTCATCTACGTTTTCGGCCTTGTTTTCCTGGCGATCCGTCCCGCGGCGAGGCTGACCCAGGCGGCGAGCCGGGGCGCGGTCTACGGCTTGTGCGCCTACGCGACCTACGACCTCACCAATCAGGCGACGTTGCGGCATTGGCCGCTGACGCTCTCTCTTGTGGATATGGCCTGGGGAACGGCGCTCACCGCGGTCGCCGCAGCCTGCGGGTATGTCGCTTATGTCATGGCTTCGCCAGCGCGCGTGACCGGTGCGGCGGGCGCGGCCAAAACGCGTTGACATTTTCGGCGTAGGCGGCGAATTCCGCCGGCCTCGAGCGGCGCAGATGCGCTTCGAGCGGCGGCACGCCCGATACGTGAACCAGCAGCCAATAGATGACGAGCGGTCCGGAGAGCGTCAGCCAACCGGCCGGATAACCCGCCTCGATCGCCATGACCGGATAGGCCAGCCAGCCCAGCCACTCGAAGAAATAGTTTGGGTGTCGCGACCACGCCCATAGGCCTTGATCGCAAATCCGTCCGCGATTGGCCGGCGCCCGCTTGAAGCGCGCCATTTGCCGGTCGGCGATCGTCTCGCCGGCGAAAGCGAAGGCGAAGAGCGCGATCGCCAGTCCATCACGCCCATCGAGCCCGGGCCGCGGCGCGGCCGCCGCGCAATAGGCCGTCAACGCCAGAGGCCAGGACGCCACGGCCTGGATTTGCAGGAAGAGAAACAGCCGTCGCCGCGCCGCTTCGCCCCAGGATTGCTTCAAGGCCGCGTAGCGCGGATCGTCGGCGCCGGCGATTGCGCGGCGCCAGAGGTAGAGCCCGAGCCGAAGCGACCAGGCCGCGGCGATCGCGCAAACCAAGATTCGCCGGAAGGGGTCGCCCTGGGACGCGGCCGCCGCGCCGCGACCGCGGCCAATCCCGTAGCGAACGCCCAGATCGCGTCGATGCGCCCCGATTGTCCAGTCGTCAGCGCAACCCGCCACGCCAGCGCCATGGCCCCGGAAAGGAAGAGCGCGACGCCAGCCGCGAGCCAAAGCATCGCGGCTCAGATGCCGATCAGCGGCTGCATCAGGCGGCCGATCCAGCCGCTGAGCCTGAGCCTTCCCTCGACGGCGGCCAAGCATATGCATTCGCCGTCCGGATCGACGACCGGCTGGTGATTGACGTCCTCGTCCATCTCGATGCAATCGCCGGCGCAATACCGCCCGAGCGCGTCGGTGAACGAACCGGTCAGCACCTGGGTATATTCGGTTCCCGAATGGCCATGGCGGGGAACCGGCTGTCCGGCCGCGACCTTCAGCATGATGACATTGGCCTCGGGCGATTCCGGCAGCGTCAGCCGTCGCCAGCGGAACCCCCGGCCGACGGAGCGCCACGGACCGATCTCATAGGCGTTAAGGGGAGGCGGCAGGTCCGGGTGAAGCACGCGCGGCGCCGGCTCTGCGGGGTGGTCCGTCTCATCGAGTCGCTTGAGCGCGCGGGCAAATGCGTCCGCGCTCAAGCGGGTCGGGGGCGCCGCGTCCAGCATCGCCCCGCCGACCGCTTCGAACTGCTCTAGCTGGCCGCGGCACTGCGGGCATCCGGAGAGATGAGTGGCGACGACAAGCTGCGGTCCGGCCCCAAGCGAGCCGCCGGCCAAACGCGCCAGGGTGAGATCGGACGGGTGGTGGGCGATCACGGCTCGCGCTCCAGGATGGCTCGGATCTTCGCCATGGCGAGGCGGGTGCGCGACTTGACCGTCCCGAGCGGAAGGGAAAGCTCCCTGGCGATCTCCGCATGCGGCTTCTCGGCGAAGAACGACAGCCTCAGCACGGTCGCCTGCTCGGGCGAAAGCGTCGCGAGCGCGCTGCGCACGCGCGCGTCTCGCTCGCCCGCGAGCGCCACATCCTCGACGGAGGCCTCGAGCCGCGTCGGCATGTCCCTCATCGCGGCGACCCCGGCGCTCGCCCGCGCCGCCTTGCGCGCGAGATCAACGCGAAGATTGCGGGCAATAGTGTACACCCAGGTGCTCACCCCGGCCTGGGCGGGATCGTAAAGGGCGGCTTTTCTCCAGACGGCAACCATGGTTTCCTGCGAAATCTCCTCGGCTTCGGCGGCGTTCAGGCCGCTTCGCTCCATGAACGAAGCGATACGGGGGGCGAAATACTGGAACAGCCGGCCAAAAGCCCCGCGGTCCTGCTGCTCGGCGACGGCCTTCAGCCATTCTCTCATGTCGTCGGCGGACGGCGCGGGCGCAGTCATAGCGTCCGACCTATTCCGCAAAGGTCGAGGGCGCGCAAGGGCGCAAGCCACGCACACATCCTTCGGTAGACCCGCATGCTACGCGCGACTGCCCGAAATGGATCACTGCTGATCCGAAAGCCGGGGCGCGACGTACCCGCTCTGACTGGAGCGGCAATTTTGAGTTCACATAGATCAGGCCCGCTGCGCGTCGCCGTCGTTGGCGGCGGCGTTTCGGGGCTCGGCGCCGCGTGGCTTCTCGCCAAGACCTGCGACGTCACCCTTTACGAAGCGGAGCCCCGCCTGGGCGGTCATTCCGATACGTTCGACTGGGATGGCGCGCCGGTCGATTGCGGCTTCATCGTCTATAATGAGCGCACCTATCCGAACCTCGCCGCGTTGTTCGAGCGCCTTGGCGTGAAGACCCGCGAAAGCGACATGTCTTTCGCCGCCTCGGTCGACGATGGCGCGATCGAATATTCGGGCGCCGGCTTGCGCGGCCTGTTCGCGCAGCCCGCCAACCTGCTCAAGCCGCGCTATTGGTCGATGCTGGGCGACATCCTGCGATTCTTCCGGGAGGCGCGTAATGACGTTGGCCGCGAGGATCTCGGTCCGCTTGAGGCCTATCTCGACCGGCGCGGCTATCGGGCGCCCTTTCGCGAGCACTATCTCTATCCGATGGCGGCGGCTGTCTGGTCCACTCCGGCAATGCAGGTCGGCCAATATCCGGCCGAGGCGTTTATCCGGTTCAGCCTTAACCACGGCCTGCTCGACCTCCTCGACCGGCCGACCTGGCGGACCGTGGTCGGCGGCAGCCGCGTCTATGTCTCGGCGCTTGCCGAGACGCTTGGACGCGCGTTGACCGGGCGCGCCGCGGTCGGAGTGAAGCGGACGCCGGATGGCGTCGACGTCGCCGACGCCGCGGGCGAGACGCGGCGTTATGACAGGCTTGTCCTCGCCACCCACGCCGACCAGGCGTTGCGGCTGTTGGAGCAGCCGACTCGGTCGGAACGCGAGCTTCTGGGCGCGTTCCGATATATCTCCAACGACGCGACGCTGCACACCGACTGGCGGGCCATGCCGCGTCGGCGGGCGGCCTGGGCGAGCTGGAACTACATGGCGAAGGGACAGGCGAGCGGCCGGTCATTGTCGGTCACCTACTGGATGAACCGTCTGCAGGGCCTGCCGGGCCGGCCGCCCTTATTCCTTTCGCTCAATCCGTTATTCGAGATCCCCGATTCGCGCGTGCTTCGCCGGATGCGGTTCGAACATCCGGTGTTCACCGACGCGACGCTCGCGGCCCAAAAGCGGCTGTGGTCGCTTCAGGGCGTCGGCGACATCTGGTTTTGCGGCGCCTATTTCGGTTTCGGCTTCCATGAAGACGGGCTGCAGGCCGGCCTCGCGGTCGCCGAGGAGATCGGCGGCGTGCGCCGCCCATGGTCGGTCGAAGGGGAAAGCGATCGTCTTCAGTTCGGCCCTGCCCGCCGCGGCGCCGTGGTGCGTCTGGCCGCCGCGTCATGATCGAGCCCGGGCTTTATGTCGGCTCGGTGATGCATCGCCGCTCCCGGCCGGTCAGGCGGCGGTTCGAGTATCGCGTCTTCTGGCTCGTTCTCGATCTCGATCGGCTGGGCGAGACGGCGAGCGCGCTCAAGCTCATGTCGCTCGAACGGTTCAATCTCATGAGCTTTTATGCCCGCGACCACGCCGACGGCCGCGACGGCCCGCTGCGCGACAAGATCGCGTCGCTGGCGACAGCGGCTGGGTTCGCCTCCGACGGGCCGATGCTGCTCCTGACGATGCCGAGGGTGCTTGGCTATGTGTTCAACCCGATCAGCGTCTTTTTCTGTCACGACGCGCGCGATCGGCTGTCGGCGATCGTGTGGGAGGTGTCGAACACGTTCGGCGGGCGCCATTCCTATGTGATCGGCGTCGACGATCCCGACGTGACGGTCGTGCGACAGCGCTGCCGGAAAGAGCTTCATGTTTCGCCGTTCATCGGGATGGAGATCGACTATCATTTCCGCTTTGTTCGCCGCGGCGACAGGTTGACCATCGGCATTGCCGATCACGACCGCGACGGGCTCTTGATGTCGGCGGCGATGACCGCGGCTCGCCGTCCGCTGACCGATCGGGCGTTGCTCGCGGCCTTCGCCCGCACGCCGTTCGAAACTGCGAAAGTGACGGCGGCGATTCACTGGGAGGCGCTCAGGCTGTGGCTGAAAGGCGCACGCTACCTCCCGGGGCCGGCCGGCGACGAAAAGTCCATCGACCGCCATGCGGCGAGCTCCCCGCCGGCGCCCGGCCAGGGTCCGGCCGGGTTGGGGGCCCCTTCGGTCAGTCCCGATCCGCGCCGGCGAAACGCAGGCCGATGAAGGCGAACAGCGACGCGGCCGAAAAGATGTTGAGGCCGAGCAACCGTCCGAGCTCATCGGGAGGCAGCGCATAGAGAGCCGCGCCGCCGCCGAGGCGCATGGCGACGAAGGCGACAAAAATCAGCCCGACCAGGACACGGCTCCACCAGGCCTCATGGGGCCGGAAGGACACAGCGGCCAGCAGGCCGCAGGCGAAGAGGAAAAGCTCCGCTCCCGAACCCGGTCCGAACACCTTGGTCGCGATGAGCGTGTCGGCCAATCCGACCGCCGGCGTCGCGATGCGCGCCGTCAGCGGCGCGCGCCGGACAAGGAAGGGCGCGGCGGCGTAAAACGGAGCCGCAATGAGAGTCGCGAGCGACGCCTCGAATCCTCCGCCCACAAACCACCAGATGGTGAAGGGGTATATCGGCTTGTTGATCAGGACCATCCAGGCGACCGCGGCGCCGGCGGAAGCGAGCGGATCGGTTCGCGCCGCGACCGGACGCCTTTCGGGGTCGAGCCCCCTCGTCATGTCGGCGCCTGTCTCTCCGCCGGTCCTGCCGCGCCAATCGCCCGAGCTCGGGACCCCATGGGAGGTACTCCTGCGCGGGACGGGCTCGTCTCCGCCGAAGACATACGACCGCGCCCGGCCAGCGGATTTCTGGAAGCCGCTTCGCGGGCCGGCGCCGTCGAGGGCTAGTTGCAGAACCAAAAGGGTTCGAGCATCGTATAGGGCTGGCGAGCCTGACTCTCGCCCCCTTTATCGGCGGGCGGCGAATAGCTAAGGTCTGCGGTTATGACTCAAGTCGAGAATCCGCGCCTGGCCGGCGCCGTCGAAAACAGAGCGCCGATGTCGAGCCGCAGTTGGGATCCGCGGATGCGGATATTGGAGCGCCTGCTCGAGGGCCTGCGCTACGGCTCGCTCAGCGTGACTCTGCCCTCCGGGCAAACGTTTGTGCGGACCGGCGGCGAACCCGGCCCCGAGGCGAGCGTTGTCCTCCACCGGTGGCGAGCGCTTCGCCGGCTGTTCACCGGCGGCGACATCGGCTTTGCCCAGGCGTGGATCGATGGCGATTGCTCGAGCCTGGACTTGACCGCGCTCATCCGGCTTGCGGCGCGCAACCTCCACGGGCTCGGCGTCGCCTCCCAGGGATCGTTTCTCCCCCGGCTGGCGTTTCGCCTTCAACATCTCCTGAACAACAACACCAGGCGCGGAAGCGCCCGCAACATCATCGCTCACTACGATCTCGGCAACGACTTTTTCCGGATCTGGCTCGACGAAGCGATGGTCTACTCTTCCGCTGTCTGGGATGGCGCGACGAAGTCCCTCGAAGCCGCCCAGTCGCGGAAGATCGAGCGCGTCCTCGACCTGCTCGATGTCAGGAACGGCGAGCGAATCCTGGAGATCGGCTGCGGTTGGGGAACCTTGGCCGTGCGCCTGGCGGAAGCCGGCGCCGCCCGCGTCACCGGGCTGACGCTCTCGCCCGCGCAGCTCGATTTCGTCCGCGCCCGCGCCGCCGCTCGCGGCTCAACATCGCAGCTCGACTTTCGGCTGCAGGATTACCGCGACGTCGACGGCCGCTACGATCGCATCGTCTCGATTGAAATGGCCGAGGCGGTCGGCGAAGCCTGGTGGCCGACCTACTTCGGCAAAATCGCGCGCTGCCTCGAGCCCGGCGGGCGGGCGGTCCTTCAGGTGATCACCATCGCCGAAGAGCATTTCGACGAGTACCGCCGCACCGTCGACTTCATCCAACGCTATATATTTCCCGGCGGCTGCCTGCCGTCGAAGACGGTTCTCCAGCAGCAATTCGAGCGGGCTGGACTGAGGCTTGTGAGCCACGAATCGTTTGGCCTTTCCTACGCCCGGACGCTGGCGGAATGGCAGCGCCGATTTCACGCCCGCTGGCCCGAGATCGCCGCGCTGGGATTCGATGACCGCTTCCGGCGTCTATGGGATTACTATCTGAGCTACAGCGCCGCGGGGTTTCTGGAGGGGGTAACGGATGTCGGCCTCTATTGCGTCGAGCACGGCAACTCGCCCGCTGGCGAGAAATGCGGCGAACAGCGCAGCGCTCGTTTCTTAGGGCTACGGTTCTGGCGACGGCGCTGGCGGCGCTTGCGGCCGAAGGCGCGGCGCGGGCCTCAGTTCCGGCTTTTCTCGGCAATTGGGCGCGCGGCGACGGCAAGACCCATATCCGGGTCGAACACTGCGGGGCCGAGTTCTGTGCGGTCAATACCTGGGTCAGGGGCAGCCACACGGGCGAAAATGTCGGCGACATGCTGGTGGTCAATGTGAAGGCGGCCGGGGCGGGCCGTTGGTCAGGCTCTGCTTTCGACCGCAAGCGCAATCGAAACTACACGATGACCGTTCGCGTCGCCGACAGGCGCATGACCACCCAGGGATGCGCATTCGGCGGCATGATGTGCGAGAGCATGAACTGGACGCGCATCGGCCACGCGCACTGAAGTCACTGCCAGGCGATGAACATCAGCACCCCCGCCGCGACGAGCGTCGCCATCGAAAGAAGGTAGGCGGCCTGGAGCGTGACGGTCTTCCAGTACAGCAGCCGGGAGAGAAGGGCGCAGCGGGCCGGCAGATCCTCCACTTCGAGCACCGGGTCGGTGATGAACTCGAAATCCTCTGGCTCCGAGCTGCGCCAGATCGGGAACCGCCTCCGTCCCTCGCGGGGAAACCGCGGATAGACGGAAGCGAGCAGGCAGAAAAAAATGACGACGAACGGCGCGAGCAGCACCGGCACGCTGAGATACCACGGATAGTTGTCGCGGAACCCGAGGACCGTGCCCATCATGATGGCGACAAAGAGCACCGCGATGTTCGCCTTGATGTCGCTGAGGCGAATGGAATCGCCATAACCGGCGATCAGATTGCGGAGCTGCGCCTCGCGGTCCCTGGCCATCAGCGGCCCCGCGAGAGCGGCGAAGGGTTCATGGCCTGGCGACCTCGCTCAAGCATACCACACGTACATCAGGATGAAGATCGTCAACACGATGCTCACCATCGACACGATGAAGCTGATTCTGATGTATTGGGTCTTCCACCACAGCAGTTCCGACAGAACCGAGCACCGCAGCTTGAGCTGCTCGATCTCGTCTTCCGCTTCCACGACGTTGGCGAAATCGCCGAGCGAGGCCTTGCGCGAAACGATGAAATGCTTGGCGCCGCGCTTGGGATAGCGCGGGATGAGCACCGCGAACAGGCACAGGTACACGATCAGGAACGGCAGCATCACGAAGGGGATGGGCAGATATTTGGGAAAGTGGGTGTAATTGCCCAGCACCGGACCCATCATGAAGGCGACGAACAGGATCGCGATATTGGCCTTGAAATCGCTCGCCCGGATCGCGTCGGTGTATCCTGCGATCAGGCCGCGATAGGCTTGAGCGGGGTCGGCCAGATTCTTATTCATCCGACGGTCGGACGCTCCACAAGGCCACTGGGGGACGGGCCCGCCCGCGCCGATGCCGGCCCTCGGCGCGCCCCGAGTCCGACAATGGGCGAATTGGCGTCAACTCCGACGCCCTGTCAAGATCGGTTGAATGCCTCAAACTCGCGCCCGGCTCGGCCTGGTCGGCGAACCGCCGGGCTCGCGATGCGCGGACCCTCCCGCCTGGGCGCTATGGCGAGGATCCGCTTCGATTTTGGCTGGCCTGAATGCGAGCCGGCCCTGGATCAGAAACCGAAGAATTCGCGCCGTAGCGCGTCCTCGTAAAGCTTCTTCTTGTGAATCACATCCCTCTGCATCTTGTTCTCGTGGAAGCAGGCCGCTTCCCACTTGTCGAGCTCGGCCACGTTATGGTTGCCGAGGGCGAGCGCCTCCTCGTCGCGGATCGCCTTGACCCACTCGTCGACCGCAGCCTTGTAGGCGGCCCGCATTTGGTCCAGTTCCCGCTGAAGGTCCGGCGAAACATCGGCCATGGGCGCTCCCCTGCCGACCTCGATTAGCGCCGCTTTATGAACAATAGACGACAATGGGGAGCGGTCGGCGCCGCGCTCCTCGGGCGGTCAGGCCTGGTATTGCTCGTCCGTGACCTTCTCCATCCAGTCGACGGACTTGCCGTCGAGCCTCTCCTGAATGGCGATATGGCTCATGGCGGTCGTCGGCCCGGCCCCGTGCCAATGCTTCTCGCCGGGCGCAAACCAGACGACGTCGCCAGGCCGAATCTCTTCTATCGGTCCGCCCTCGCGCTGGGTCCGGCCGCAGCCCGTCATGACGATCAGCGTCTGGCCCAACGGATGGGTGTGCCAGGCCGTGCGCGCTCCCGGCTCGAAGGTGACGAGGGCGCCGGCGACGCGCGCCGGATCGGGCGGGCTCAACAGGGGATCGATACGGACCGCGCCGGTGAACCATTCCGCCGGTCCTTTGCCGGAAGGCTGAGAGCCGCTTCGCTTGATGTCCATCCCTTCGTCCCTCGTTCTCCCGCCAGCTACTGCGACGCCCCCGCCGCCCGGCCGAAATCGCGAGCGCTTCGCCGCCTCACCACAGCATGGTCCAGGACAGGGCGGCCGCCTCGGGAGCGAGTTTCTGGGGACCGTCCGATTTCTGCCAGTCGAGAAAAAGGGAGCGGAACCCGCCCCGGCTCGGGTTTGCCTGCTCGATCATATCGTTCATCAGACGGAGCCGCCGGACCAGCGTCTTCATGAAGCCGACCGCGCGCGCCGGGTTTTCTTCGATCGCAGCGACGAACTCCGCATAAGAAGCGGCGAGGCATTCGGTGTCGGTCGCCGCCCTGACCGTCGCCGACCGTGGCCCCGGCTCGATCAGGCACATTTCGCCGAACACCTCGCCTGTCTGCAGCATGCCGACGGCCCTCGCCTTGGCGCCGTGGCCGACGATGACTTCGACCGACCCGCTGACGATGAAGAACGCCGTGTCGCCGTCGTCCCCCTCCGCGATGATCGTGTCTCCGGCCTTGAACGAGACGTTTCGCATGCGTGACTCCTGGCGCTTCGATTCCGGCGCGACCGGTTATATCAGGTCCGGCGAGGAGTGAGCGTGGCTACTCCTCGAACCTTTCGCTCGTCCCGATCGATTTCGGCGGCGCGACCGAGGCGTCGGGCTCTTGCGCGGGCAGGCCCGGGTCGCGGAAGCGGTTGACGATCGGATAGCGCCGGTCGCGGCCGAAATTCTTTGGCCCGACTTTCACCCCCGGCGCCGACTGGCGGCGCTTGTATTCGGCGACGTAAAGCAGGCGCTCGACCTTGTGCACGATCTCCGGATCGTAACCCTCCGCGACGATGTCCGCGATCCGCATCTCCTTTTCCACGAGCCCATGCAGGATGCCGTCCAGCACCGGATAGGGCGGCAGCGAATCCTCGTCCTTCTGGTTCTCGCGCAATTCCGCGCTTGGCGGCTTGACGATGATATTCTCCGGGATCACTTCGCCCCCGGGGCCGAGCGCTCCTTCCGGCTTCCAGCGGTTGCGCAGGTCCGACAAGCGGAAGACCTCCATCTTGTAGAGGTCCTTGATCGGATTGAAGCCGCCGTTCATGTCGCCGTAGAGCGTGGCGTAGCCGACCGACATTTCCGACTTGTTGCCGGTCGTCATCACCATCGCCCCGGTCTTGTTGGAGATCGCCATCAGGATCAGGCCGCGCGCCCGGCTCTGGATGTTCTCCTCGGTGATGTCGCGCGCTCGGCCCGCGAACATGCGCGCAAGCGCATGCTCGACGCCCTCGACCGGCTCGGCGATCGGCACGATGTCGTAACGGATGCCGAGCGCCTTCGCGCAGCCCGCCGCGTCTGCGAGCAATTCGTTCGAGGTGAAGCGATAGGGCAGCATCACCGCCTGCACCCGGTCGGCCCCGAGCGCATCGACCGCCATCGCCGCGCAGAGCGCCGAATCGACGCCGCCCGAGAGGCCGAGGACGACGCCGGGGAAGCGGTTGTTGTCGACATAGTCGCGCAAGCCCATCACGCAGGCCGCATAGTCGGCTTCGTCGCCCTCCTCGACGGCCGCGCGCGGACCCTCGACGCAGCGCCAGGCTTGGCCAGCCCGCTCCCACACCGTTTTCGCCACCATCGGGCGGAAGGCGGGTAATTGAGCGCCGAGACTGCGGTCGGCGTTGAGGGCGAACGATCCGCCGTCGAAGACGAGCTCGTCCTGGCCGCCAACCATGTTGAGGTAGATGAGGGGCAGAGAGCTCTCCACCACCCGCGAAACGGCGACGTTCTGGCGGGTCAGGAGCTTGCCGCGCTCGTAAGGCGAGGCGTTGGGGACGAGCAGGATTTCGCCGCCGGTTTCAAGGATGCATTCGACCGGGTCGGGGCCCCAGATGTCCTCGCAGATCGGCACGCCGACCCGCACGCCGCGAAACACGATCGGTCCCGGCGATGGTCCGGGCGCGAACACCCGCTTCTCGTCGAAGACGCCGTAATTGGGCAGATCGACCTTGAACCGGACCGCTTCGATCCGCCCGCCGTCGAGGAGCGCCATCGCGTTGTGGAGCTTGCCGTCCTCGACCCAGGGCAGGCCGACCAGCGTCGCCGGGCCGCCGTCGGCGGTGTCGCGCGCCAGCTCATCGCACGCCGCGCGGCAGGCCTCCTGAAACGCGGGTTTGAGCACCAAATCCTCGGGCGGATAGCCAGAGAGGTAGAGTTCCGGCGCCATCACGATATCGGCCCCGAAGGCCGCCGCCTCCTTGCGCGCTTTGCGCAGCCGGTCGCGGTTAGCCGCGATGTCGCCGACGATCGCGGGTATCTGCGCCAGCGCGATGACGAGGCGGTTCGCAGGAGAGGACATGGGCGGATGCTTAGCGCGGGGCGCGGGAGGGTAGCAAACGAACGGCGACCAATTTGCTGTCTGGCGGTCGAGCGCCGCTCAAAAAGCCAAGGGGCGGGGGTGACGGTTTTCGGCGCAGCCGTCGGACTAGCGGCTGTGCATTATGACCCTCAGCTGCCGAGGGTGTTAATCGCGCGCGAGGCGACGATGGCGAGCGTTGCGAGCGAAATGCAGCTCTCGAGCATCATCAGCAATTTGGCTCGAGCCGTAAGCGGCGCGACGTCGGTTGTGCTGAACGCTGTCGCGGTTGAGAAGGCGAGAAACAAATAGTCGACATAGGTCGGTCGCCAGTCAGGTGCGACCTCATTCGGAACTCCCGCTTGCGGGAACAGCCAGTCTGGCAGCGTGGCGGGTTGGTTGGCCCGATTTTCGGGACCGCCGCGATCAACGTCCCAGTAAACGATGGAGAACGCCAGCACGTTGGTGACCCAGGCTTCTACTCCCGCGGTGAGCAGTTGCTCGCCGGCGTACTTCGTCGGCTCGTACATGATTTCCATGACCAGGAAGGCTACGACCAAGAGAGTCATGGCGAGCAATGCTGTCGCCACCACGAGCATCGCCGCGCGCTCGACGCGCAGCCAACGCGCGCGATCGCCGGCGAGCCGCACGCCAATCATCAGCACAATGAGCGCGAAGCCGATGGCGGGACCAGACCAGCTTGGTAACAGCCTCGAGCGCTCCGGCATCAGCGAAAACAGCAACAGGACCGTGAAGATCGCGAGCACCAGCGGCCAGCGAGGCTCTACGTGGGCGGCCGAGCCAGCTTGGTTCCCCTGCCGGCGCGACACGGTCCGGATCTTAGATTGTGACTTCACCGAATCGTGCCCCGTGACCGGATCGTTCCACCAAGCGCCAATGGCGCCTTACTCGACCGGAGCGCGCTTGGCGACAGGCGGCCGCGGTTAGCCGCGATGTCGCCGACGATCGCGGGTATCTGCGCCAGCGCGATGACGAGGCGGTTCGCAGGAGAGGACATGGGCGGATGCTTAGCGCGGGGCGCGGGACGGGAGCAAACGGAGAGGGCGCTGATAGGCAAGGGGGCGCGGCGCCCCTGTGCGAATTGCCCCCGGAATGCTTTGTCAGTGCGGAAGAACTTGCTGACGCATCAGCATCTCCGCGACGTGACGCGCAATGGTCTGTTCGCCCGATAAGTCGAAATAAGAAAAGGCCGGATTGGGATTGACCTCAAGACAATGGTATTCGCCGCGGGGTGTCACAATCAGATCGATTCCCGACAATACCAAGCCGAATTGCTTTGTGAGCTGAACGCACCGAGCTGCGATTTCGTCGGGGAGGTCGAACGGGGCGATGCGAGAGGCGGCATATCTGTAGTCTATAGCCTGCGACTGAACGCGGCACGCGACGGTCTTCTCCTCAATGACATGCACGCGGATATTGTCGCCGACGATACGTTGCTGCAAGAAAACCGGCCCAAGATTTCCGACCACTTTCAGCATCGCAGGATCGAGTTCTTTCACGATGCTGCGCACGCTGCTCATCGATTTGTATATGACGCTCCCATGATGAGCCAGAAAATCGCGAATCGTCGCTTTATCGTTGGTTACCAGCGAATCTGGCACAAGGAAGCCGCTTGCGCGGATGCTGATCGCCTGAGCGAGCTTCGAATGGTTTGTCGCTTCCGCCGAAGGCCGGTTGATGATTAACGCGTTGGTGTATTCGCTCCAGATGTTCATGAATTGATGCACCAAGCTCGCACGCGAAAGCCGTGGCCGCTGCTCGTCGCATTCATCATAATCGCGATAGTCGTAGGGTCGCAGGTAGGCGGCGGTCACGTCGTCGAACGCATATGAACTTCCTTCGCTTGTCAGCTCGTAGGAGGGCTGAGGATGGGAACGGAACCGGATGGCCGTTCGGGCGATCGCTGCGTGATTGATGAACGCGAAATCGGCATGCCAGCGTGTCAGCCAATCAGTCACAGACGCGAACGTCTCATCCTCAAGCAAACCCCAGAGCAAAATCATGCGCGTTCTGGTTGTCTCGCGAAGAAATCTATCAACGCCCGGCGAGTCGCGTCGCTGCTGAGGTCCGGTACTGTGCGGATCATGACGAGTTCGGGGTTTCCGTTTGCGGCCTTTTCGTAGACGGCTCTGAGATACTCAACGTTGGCGAGGCGCGACAACGCCAGTGTGTCGTGATCGGCGGCGGTCTCCGACGGCGAGAGAATGCTGCCGCCGAGACAGCTTACCTCGAAAGCGGTGGCCGAGACGAGGGACGCCGCAAAGGGATTTATGAAATCAGTGGTGTCGATGCTGATCGAGGATACTCGAATGCCCGCCCGCCACGCCAAATGATACCAGGCGACGGGGTTCACGATTGGTCCGGCCAGGCTGCCGGCCGCCGGCCGGTTGATGACCGGCCGGTCAATATTGGAAAGTAAGAAGGTCAGCAGCGCATGGAATTCCGCCGCCTGATATTCCTGCTCCCACGGCGGATAGAAGACCAACTCCTCGGGAAACACGGCTGGAAGCAGGTTGATGATTCCGCTGATCTCGCGGACGGAAATCTCCCGGCCGCCGATCGTAAGCGTCGAGGCCGCGAAATTCGGATGGCGCAGCGCGATTCTGCTCGCTGCGAGATCCCGACACGTCATCAGAGAGACGTTGGCCGCGACCGCGAATTCCTCGGCGAATGCTGCGGCCGCCGCATCGACGATGCTGGCCAGAATCAGGATCATTCCGTCTTCTTGTTGGACCGTTTCGATCTACTGTGTGGCTTGGCCTTTTCTTTATCGTCGTCGTGCTCGCCCCTTTCTTTGAGCATCTGGTTGGCTCCCGCCTGCTTCGCGGTCCCTTTGCCAACGGCTGGCAGCTCCGATGTGTGAATGATCGAATTGAGACGTTCGACGCTGTTCTCCAAACTCTTGAGTGTCTGCTGCAGCACGTTGATCTCCGGATCAATGACTTGCTGTATCCAGTTGAAGGGATCCCCCTCGGCGACGAGTTTGCCGAAATATTCGAACTCCAGCTTGAGCGGCACATCCAGGAACCGAGGCTTCGTCGGTCTTGCGTAGGCGAAGCTGAACGCGTGCGAAGCGATGCCGTTCGCTATGACGCGAAGATCGTATGTCCCGGTCGCCAGGTTGCCAGGCGCGAAGCGACACGACTGCGTCTGTGACCCGGTGGCCACGCCCATAGTGCTGAACTCATAGGTACGACGATAGAGCACTTCGTGCGTCACCGTGTTGGTGAGTTGCACAAGTGGATAGTTCGTGGCGGGATAGCAATCGTCGCCATAGACATTGGCCTGTGAAAGACCATTGAGTTGGGTTCCCTGGACCAGGAAATATTCGGTGAACACGACGCCATGAGGCGTGACCGAGGAGATCGTCGGTCGCCACGCGTCCTGAGGTCCGCCGGCTGGCTGGTAAACCTGTACGTTGCTTGAGCTGGCGCTGAACAACACCTCGCCGGTTGGCAACAGCATCATCCTGCTCCAGTAAATTCCCGCATCGTTGAGTATAGGAGGATACGTCGCGTTGTTAGGGGGTGTCGCCGTCTGTGCGATCGTATTGCTCGCTGGATCGTACTCAAAAAACAATACTGGCGAGCCCCAGTTATTATTGAGGAAATTAGCGGCGGTGAACAGCAACCTGGAGTGTTGTCGCGCCGGCGATGCTAAGGGGTGACCGGACTCTCGGAGGGGATTGCCAGACGCCTCGTTGACGCCGGGTATTATAGGTCTTGCCTGCATTGCCGGCTATCTTCAGTAGCACAGTTGTGGTGACAAGGTGTAATGAATAAATCAAATAAAAGGGCTGTAGAGAGCTATACGTGCTTCGCATGTACGTTCCTCCTGCCGTCGGGGTCCAGGGCAGAGCGGCGACGCCGACTGCTCCGGCGCCAAGGAAAAGATTTTTCGATAATTCCTTTCGGAGAATCGAAAAGTAGGATAGGATCGTCCTTCATGGTTTCTGAGGCTGACGATCCTTCCGCCGAACGCGGAGGCCATTTTCCACGCGCCGGCTCGCACACCACAGGGGAGATTGGGACAAGAAAAGATTTTTCGGCCAGGGGGTCAGTATAACCCATTGAAAAGGCTCGATTCGGACAAGGGATCCAAGGAAATCAAGGGGTTTTCCTTGGAAAAATTTGGCTGGATATCGGGCTGGCTTGGCTGGATTTTGCTCGATTTGGAATCGGCTTGGCTTTTGGCGCCGCCGGTCAGCGCACGACGCCGGCGATCTTGGCCCAGCCGAGATTGAAGGCCCGCGACGTCGCCGCGGCGAGGCCGCCCTTGAGCGCCAGCGCCCGCCTTTCGATCAGGGTCCAGGACAGCGACGCGACGCCGAGAGTGATCGCGCCGGAGCCGACGATCATCAGGGTGAGCGGCATGCCGGGGAAGAGGAAGGCCAGCGTCTGCTGGATCGGGAACGCGTAGATGTAGACGCCATAGGAACAGTCCCCCCAGTCGTTGAAGGCGCGGACGCGTCCCTTCGGCAGGTAGGCCAGATGGAGGACCAGCGGGCCCAGGCAAAAGACATAAGCGGCGAAGAACGCCGCCTTGTCGAAGGAGGTCGCGAGGAGGAGAGCGAGCGCGCCGGCGAGGATTGCGGGACTGACCGGAACCCGGTCCCGCCAGAGATAGAGCGTCGAGCCATAGAGGAACATGAAGACCCGCGTGTCGGCCACATTGAAAGGAGTCCCAAGCAGGCGCCCGCGCAGGATGACGAACAGGAATGCGGCGGCGGCTATCGGCAAAGCAAGGCTCATCGCCTTCAGGCGAATGGCCGGGGCGGCGGCGAGCACGAGCCATCCGGCGGCGAGATAGCAGTAGAGCCGCATCTCGATCGGCAGCGTCCACAGCGAGCCGTTGAACTCGCCATGAAGCGGATTGGTCTCGAACACGCCGGGCAGCGAATAGCGGACGCCGCCGATCAGCGTCGCGCATTTCACAAAATATTCATGCATTTTTGGCGAGGCGAAATAGTCGGCAAGCGGGAGGGTGGTCAGCGCCGGGGCGAGAGCGAGGACGGTGATGACGAGCATCGCCCACATCGCCGGATAGATGCGCAGCGCTCGCGCCCATAAGTAGGCGATGACGTCGCCGCGGTTGACGAGGCTGCCGGTGACGAGAAAGCCGCTGGTCACGAAGAAAACGTCGACCGCCATTTCGGCCAGCGACAGGCCGAGATGATCGAAGAAGAATTCCCGCGACGACGGCAGCCCGAGCGCCGCGACGCTGTGGCTGAAGATGACCGAAAGCGCCGCCATGAGGCGGATGAGGTTGAAGTTGTTGTCCCGGCCGACGGCGTACCCGGATAGTCGCACCGCCGGCCCCTAAGGCTGGTCGGCGGCGCGGGCAGGCCGCTGCCCGGCGGTCATTCCGCCGCCCGGACCGGCCGTTCGGGCTGGGCGAGCCGCTGCGCCTTGAGGAGATCTGCGACCATGAACGCCATTTCGATCGCCTGTTCGGCGTTCAGGCGCGGATCGCAGTAGGTGTGATACCGATCGTGCAGATCGGCCTCCGAAATCGCGCGCGCGCCCCCGGTGCACTCGGTGACGTTCTTGCCGGTCATCTCGAGATGGATGCCGCCGGCGTAAACGCCTTCTGCCCGGCAGATGGCGAAGAAGTTGCGCACTTCCTGAGCGATGCGTTCGGTCGGCCTCGTCTTGAAGCCGCTCGAGGTTTTGATCGTGTTGCCGTGCATCGGGTCCGAGGCCCAAAGCAGCGTCAACCCCTCGCGCTTTGCGGCGCGCAGGAGCGGCGGCAGCGCGGCGTCGATCCTGTCGGCGCCGAAACGGCAGATCACCGTCAGCCGCCCGGGTTCGCGGTCAGGATCGAGCACTTCGATCAGGCGCAGGAACTCGTCCGGACTCAAAGACGGGCCGCATTTGAGGCCAATCGGGTTCTTGAGCCCGCGGCAATATTCGACGTGCGCGCCGCCGAGCTGGCGCGTCCGGTCGCCGATCCAGATCATGTGGCCCGAAGTCGCGTAATAGTCGCCGGAGGTCGAATCGAGCCGCGTCATCGCCTGTTCGTAGCCGAGCAGCAGCGCCTCGTGCGAGGTGTAGAAATCCGTCGCCCGCAGTTCCGGATGCGCCTCCGCGTCGAGGCCGATCGCGCGCATGAAGCCCAGCGTCGCGGTGATGCGGTCGGCGACCTCCTGATAGCGTTCGGACTGCGGGCTGTCGTTGACGAACCCGAGCATCCACCGATGGACGTTCTCCAGGTTGGCGTAGCCGCCGGTGGCGAACGCCCTGAGAAGGTTGAGCGTCGCTGCCGACTGGCGGTAGGCTTCGAGTTGCCGGCGCGGATCGGGTTCGCGCGCTTGCGGCGTGAATTCAATGTCGTTGACGATATCGCCGCGATAGGCAGGCAGCGTGACGCCGTCGATGGTCTCGAAGTCCGAGGAGCGCGGCTTGGCGAACTGACCGGCGACGCGTCCGACTTTCACGATCGGCGAGGCGGCGGCGAACGTCATGACCACCGCCATCTGCAGAAACACCCGGAAGAAATCGCGGATATTGTCAGCCGAATGCTCGCCGAAGCTCTCGGCGCAGTCTCCGCCTTGCAGAAGGAAAGCGCCGCCGCCGGCCGCCTTGCCCAGCGCCTGCTTGAGCTTGCGCGCTTCGCCGGCGAACACCAGCGGCGGATAGCCGGAAAGCTGGCGCTCGGCTTCGGCGAGCGCCGCGCGGTCCCGGTATACCGGCGACTGCGCGATCGGCTTCATGCGCCACGTCTCCGGGGTCCAACGTTGGTTCGCTATCATCCTTGCCTCAATAAGCGGGGCGCCGACTTCCCGATCTCCAGGCGGTCTATATACAGTCCGAAGCTTCCGGCCGATATGCCGATTTTCGAGGCAGACCCGCATTTTATCGAGCCTTCGCTGCGAGACGGCGTCGCGCGCCGCCCGATCGTGTGAGAGCATGCCCGACTGACGTCAACGCCAACGCCAATTCGCCCACGTGAGCATCTTTCCCTCAATCGCCGCTCTCCTATTCTCCGTCCTGCTCCTGATCGGCGGCAACAGCCTGGTCGGCGTCGCGACGCCGCTCCGGGCCCGCTTCGAGGGTTTTCCGGAGCTGACAGTCGGCCTGCTCGGTTCGGTCTATTTCGCCGGAATGCTGGCCGGAACGCTCGCGGCGCCGGCGATCATTCGGCGCGGCGGCCATATCAGGGCCTACGCCGCATTTGTCGCGCTCGCAGTTGCTTCGGTAATTCTCATGCCTGTCATGGTCTTCCCTTCGGCATGGCTCGCCTGCCGCGCGCTGATCGGCTTCGTATTTGCCGGGCTCTACGCCGTCATCGAGTCCTGGATCAACGCGAAGGCGACCAACGCCAATCGCGGCGCGCTCTACGCCCTTTACCAGATCGCCAATTTCGGGGCTTCCGCCAGTGGACAGTTGGCCTTGAAGCCGCTCGGGCCGGACGGCTTTTCCTCCTTCGCCGTCGCTGGGGCGCTGCTGGCGCTCGCGATCGTACCGATGGCTATGACCAGCGTCGATCCGCCGGCCCAGCCGCGAAGCGTGCGTCCCCGTCTACTCTGGCTCGCGCGCATGGCGCCCATTTCGTGCTTCGCGGCGCTCGCAGCGGGCGCCGCCAATGGCGCCCTGTTCGCGCTCGGCCCGGTATTCGCGGTCGAAATCGGCATGACTCCTGGCAGCGTTCCCCTGTTCACCTCTTCGATCGTACTCGGGTCGGCATTGGGCGTTTTGCCCATTGCCTTGATCTCCGACCGCGTCGACCGCCGGCTGGTGATGGCCGCGGTCATGATCGCGGGCGCGGCCTGCGAAGTCGCCCTGAGCCGTGCGGCGGCCCCGGGCGCGTGGCTCATCGTGCTGGGATTTCTTGTCGGCCTGACGACCTACTCTCTCTATACGCTTGCTGTTTCACTCGCCAATGATCATGGCGCCCCGCACGACCTGGTCTTCATTTCGGTAGGGCTCTTGTTCATCTACTGCGTCGCAGCGGTCGCGGCTCCCGCGGTCGCCTCGATCCTGATGAAGGACTTTGGTCCGCAAATGCTGTTCGTTCAGAACGCATATGTGCATCTCGCCATCGCGGCGCTTACACTTTGGCGGATTGTCGTTGCGCCCAAGGGGCAAAGCCGGACGCGACCTGCCGCGTGACCCAGCCGCTTGAGATCAGTCCTTGACCACCGTGAGGTCCGGCGCGGCCGGGTTCTTCATCCCGACGACATGATATCCGGCGTCGACGTGGACAATTTCGCCGGTGACGCCCCGCGACATGGGTGACAGAAGATAGACCGCGCTCTCACCGACCTCCTCGATCGTGACCGAACGACGCAGCGGCGCGTTGTACTCGTTCCACCTCAAAATGTAACGGAAATCGCCGATGCCCGAGGCAGCCAGCGTTTTGATCGGTCCAGCCGAAATCGCGTTGACGCGAATCGCCTTCTCGCCGAGGTCGGCTGCGAGGTATCGGACGCTCGCCTCGAGCGCGGCCTTGGCGACGCCCATGACATTATAGTGGGGCATCCACTTTTCGGCGCCATAGTAGGTCAGGGTCAGCATCGCGCCGCCGCTCGGCATCAGCTTTTCGGCTCGTTGAGCCAAGGCGGTAAACGAGTAGCAGGAGATCGCGAGCGATTTGGTGAAATTGTCCTCGGTTGTATCGATATACCGGCCGGAGAGCTGATCCTTGTCGGCGAATGCGATGCAGTGGACGATGAAGTCGATGGCTCCCCACAGCTTCCCAGCTGCCGCGAACGCGGAATCGATCGATGCGCCGTCCGTAACGTCGCAATGGCACAGCACGTGGGCTCCCAATTCTTGCGCCAGCGGCCTGACCCGCTTCTCCAACGCTTCGCCCTGAAAAGTGAACGCCAGCTCGGCGCCCGCGGCGTGGGCCGCTCTCGCGATGCCCCATGCGATCGACCGATTGTTCGCCACGCCGAAGACGATCCCGCGCATCCCGCGCATGACGCCCGCGGTTGCGCCGACTGAAAGGGTTCGCTCCATCAAGGCCTCTCTTCGGCTCGTCTTTCAAGGTGAATGTTACGACGTCAAGGCGCCGGGATATCCCTTAACCTCGCCCGACACGCATGGGAAGGACGAGGGTTTCGGCCACTTGTCACAAAATATGTGACTTTGCCCGCACCCGCGCTTGGAACCGTGGAGTCTTTTGACTAGGATCGTCAAGGAGCGTTAGCGTTTCTCGAGGCTCACAAACTTTCGGTGTCAGTCGTGCCGCCGTTAAGCGACAGTTTGGCCGACCTCTCAGATCTGCGCCGATTCGGGCTCGCCCTAACCCGAGACGATCGATTCGTGCTCGATCACGCGGCGGCGATGGCCCTTGTCGAACGCCTGTTCAGGCAGGCTTCATTCGAGGCGGTGGATGCGGCCGTCAGCAATGACTCCCGAGGGCCTGCTCGCGAAGACGGGCGGGTGCGGGCGTTTGGCCAGTTTGTCCGGCTTTATCGGCGCCATGTTCGTCGCTTGGCCTTCGACGAAGGGGAGGCAGGATGGGACGAGAGCGTTGAAAGCATTCGCGGCCGAGCCGCGGCCGACGGGATTGGCATGGCCGCCGCGGTACGCGCGCTGCCTCTCGACCTCAGAGAGGCGCTGCTGATTGTCGTTATGGCGAGCCTTACTCACCGCGAGGCGGCTTCGGCGCTTGATATTTCGCTGGCCACGCTCATTGCGCGGCTCACGAAGGCGCGCGAACGCATATCCGCGCTGACCCGGACGCCGACTGCGGCTGAGACGGCCCGCGCCGCTGCGCCGTCGGTCCCGCATCTGCGAGTCGTCAAGTGATGGAAGCGTGGCGCCTCGCGGACCTGCACGCCTATGTGGACGACTGCCTCGAGCCCGATGAGCGCTTGGCGTTCGAGAAGCGGATGGCGGAAGATCCCGCGCTTGCTCGCCGCGCGACGATGTGGCGAGCGCAAAACAGCGCCATTCGTTCGGCCTTCGATGGTGAGGGGCCGAGAGCCTTCTCGATCAGCATCGTTCGTCATCAGAACGAAGTTCCAGGCAAGAGCAGAAGGCCGGCGTCCGCCGGCTCCAGGCCCGGTCGTGAACACCCGTTGCTGTCGGCGTTGCCGGGTCCCGACGACGCCTCGCGAATTGCCCCGAATGTCGGCGCTCCGACGGCTTCTCGACCCTGGCTGCCATGGCGACTTGGCCTTGCGGCGATGTTCGTCTGCCTGGTCTGCGTTTGGTCTCCGGGCGCACACGTCATTCCCGCGGAGGGCCTTGGAGAGGCGGCCGTTGCGGCTTTCCGCGCGTTCGTCCGTCCTGGTCTCGTCCCGGTCGAGTTCGCAACCGGCGACAAGAGGGAATCGGAAGAGTGGTTGACAGCGCGCCTTCTGCACCCCGTTTCCCTCCCCGCGACGCCTCCAGCGGTCAGTTTGCTCGGCGCGAGGATGGCTCCTTATCCTGGCGCGCCGGCGGCCTTTCTCCTTTACGCCGCGCAGGAGAGACGGGTCGGTCTGCTCGTTCGGTCTTTCGATGCGCCCGCCGCGAGAGCGCCTGAACTTCTCACGGTCGACGGCCGCGACGCGGCAGTATGGACGTGGCAGGGCCAAGGATTTGCGCTGGTCGGCGACCTTGACGCACCATCATTGCTGAAGATTGCGAACGACTTTTTCGGCCTGCCGCTCGAGGCCGTTCAGGCCATGCCAGAGCGCGGGTCGTAAGGCTTTTGATCCCGCAGCTTGCGCATCAAGGCGCTCAGTTCCGCATCCGCCTCGTTCGGGAGAACGATCCGCAGCGTCGCCAACAAATCGCCGGCGGGCTGATCGACGCCGGCCGGAAGGCCCTTGCCGCGCAGCCGCAGGACCCGGCCGCCGCTCGCCCCAGGCGCAATCGACACCTCGACCTCGCCGCTTAGCGTTGGCGCTCTCACGCGCGCCCCCAGTATCGCCTCGTAGAGAGTAACCGGAAGGTCGAGCCGCAGGTCTCGACCCTCGACCTTGAACAGCGGATGAGGGGCGTAGCGAATGGTCACGATGACGTCGCCCGGCGACGCGCCGCGATGGCCGGGGTGGCCTTGACCGCGCAGCCGGATCGACTTTCCCTCTTCGATTCCGGCCGGTACGGCGACGTCCAGCATCTTCCCGGTCGGCAGGGCGACGCGAATGGAGCCTCCGTGCGCTATCGTCGATAACGGCGCCAAGACCGAGACGCCCACGTCCTCGCCTCGGGTTGGCTGGCTGCGGGCGCGGGTGCGTCCGGCCCCGAACAGCTCAGACAGAATGTCGGGATCGATCGAACCGCTTTCGGCCGAAAACCCGCCGCTGCCGAAATCGAAACCGAAATTGCGAAAATCGCCGCGGCCGCTCGCTCCCGGCTGGCGGCCGAAGCCGAAGCCGTCGAACTGCGGCGCTCTTGGCTTGCCTTCGGCGTCGATCTGGCCGCCGTCGAAGGCTTTCCGCTTCTTGTCGTCGCCCAGGATCTCGTAGGCCGAGCCTACTTCTGCGAAGCGCTCCTTGGCTCTGGGCTCCTTGCTTTGGTCGGGGTGGTACTTCTTGGCGAGCTTGCGAAAGGCCGACTTGATTTCGGCCGCGCTCGCAGACTTCGCCACGCCAAGAACGTCGTAAGGATCACGCATTATGAGCCCATCCCTCGGCCCCGCCTCGACAAAAGCGCTGGAGCCCATGTCTCTGTCGCACATTTGGCCCTTTGCCCAGCGGCACGCAAGGGCGCGCTCGTTGGCCAGAAGACGCCGGCAGGGTATGATCCGCCTCCGCCCTTTCCCGGAGCCGCCTCGCCTTGAACGAATTGAGTCTCGCCGACTTTACCGAGGCTGCCGACCCGTTCGCCCTGTTTGGGCTTTGGCTCGCCGAGGCGGCGGCTTCGGAGATCAACGACCCGGAAGCGATGGCGCTTGCCACCGTCGACGCCGACGGGTTGCCTGACGCGCGGATGGTCCTGTGCAAGGGCGCGGACGCGCGGGGTCTCGTCTTCTACTCCAATGTCGAAAGCGCCAAGGGGCGCGAGCTCGAAGGTCGGCCGAAGGCGGCGGCGCTCTTCCATTGGAAGACGCTGCGCCGTCAGGCCCGGTTCCGGGGCGCGGTGGCCGAATTGACCGGCGCCGAGAGCGACGCCTATTTCGCCGCGCGGCCGAGGGGGAGCCAGATCGGCGCCTGGGCGAGCCAGCAGTCGCGGCCGCTAAGCTCGCGCGCCGCGCTCAAGGCGGCGGTCGAGACTTACGAACGGCGGTTCGGCGGCGGCGCGGTGCCGCGGTCCGGACTACTGGCGGGGCTATCGTCTGGAGCCGGTCGAGATCGAGTTCTGGCGCGACCGCCCGTCGCGATTGCACGAGCGGCTTCAGTTCAAGCGCCATAATCCAAGGTCGCCGTGGGAAAAGCGACTGCTATATCCGTAACAGACTAGTGAAAATCGAGGTCCAAGCTCCAAACCGAAGCCAAATTTTTCAAAGCCGAGCAAAGCCGGCCTGACAGCCAGCCAAATTTTTCCAAGAAAAACGGCTTTGATTTCCTTGGATCCGCTTGTCCGAAACGAGCCTTTTCAATAGGTTATCGTGACCCCCTGGGCATAAAAAGTTTTCTTGGCCGAGCCTCCCCGTTCAGCGCGAGCGAATGGTGCAAAGCAATGCAAGCCGTCATCCCGTCGCAGGACTCCTCGCACCGTTCATGGCGAAAGAGAGCGTAGCACGGATTCTGGGATTCCGAAAGAAAATGCAGCAAAAATATTCTCGGCGGGTCGAGCGCCATGGATGACAGACTGTTTCCCGCCCGCCCGATCCTCGCGGTTTCGGCGGCGGTGTTCCGCGAGGGACGGGTTCTCATCGTACGGCGGGCGCGGGCGCCGCTGATCGGCCATTTCAGCCTGCCCGGCGGCGTGGTCGAAATCGGCGAGACCCTCGCTGAAGCGGTCGCGCGCGAGCTTATGGAGGAGGTCGGCGTCAGCGCCCGGATCGTCGGCTTCAACCAGCACGTGGAGGCGATCGCCCACGAGGGCGACCGCATCCGCACGCATTTCGTGATCGCCTCGTTCGTCGCCCGCTGGATGAGCGGCGAAGCGCGAACAAGCGACGAAGTCGATCGCGCCGACTGGATCGACCCGGCCGCCGCCCTGCCGTCGCCGACTACGCCGGGACTGGGTGAAATTCTCGCGAGCGCGGCGCGGATCGAAAGTCAGACCGAATAAACCGCGCAATATGGGCCGTCCTCAAGCCGGGGCCGCCCGTGAATCGGTGACGTCCAGGCGATTATGAACGGCTGCCATCAGCACAAATACCGGTCATTCGCCGATGCTTGGCGAATAGCTCCAATCGATCGTCGGCGGCCAAGCTCGCAACTACCATGCGCGACCTCTAGTTCCTCAGAGTATTCCATGGAGCCTCATCGGCCATGTCGATCATTTCGAATCCATCGCCGAGGCACGGGCCAAAAATCGCCAAGACCTTGGCCTTATCGTCGCCAGCGTTGAACGAAGCGTGGACCACGCCGGGCGGAATAAAGGCAGAGTCCCCTGGACCAAGGATCCGCTTCTCCTTGTCGATCCATTGCTCGATTCGACCGGCCACGACGAACATCACCTCTTCCTGGTTGGGATGCTTGTGAAAGTTGTGGCCTTTTCCGGGGAACCAAACTGCCTTCGACGATGGCCAGCTGCGCCGCGCCGGTGTGGGTCGGACTGCTGAGCCAGCCGAGCTGCCCCCAAGCCTGCGCTTGCTTCTTGGTTTCGCTTTCTAAGATGAACTTTCCATCCATTTGTGGATCCTCCCCAAGTCTGAATCCTCAGGCCATCCGTCTTGAGTTGAGCAAAATCAGAGTTCAGCGCTAGCCGCCAAAACCTCGCTTGAACTCGATGCGGGTCCCATGAAAGCCGATCGTGTCGTCGTTACGCACATAATGGACGGGCTGTGGGGGCATGTTGACGGTGAGGGGCAGTTCAAACTTGTCGGGAAGCGGCAGCGGAATCTCGCGCCCATCGCCGTCGAAGTCGCGCATTTTTTTCCCCAGGCTGTCGATGACGAATACCGATGGCCATCGGTGGTGATGGCGCGGCTCTGTCTGTCCTGGCGCGATGCTGACAGACAGCACGCGAATGGACTCGTCCTCATAGAGTAGGCGGTGGTTGGCGGGCGCGGCGGCCAAACTGTCCAGACTTGGGTCCCAACCGGCTGGGTCGGTTCCATCCATGCTAATCGGTGTCATGGCGTTCCTTCCTGAATTTCGCGCCTAGGCGGAAGTCGGCGTGCTGGCGCTTTTCCACACGCATGCCGCATCAAAAGCGGTATGAAGCGCTTCATATCAATAAAATGTCACTTTGAAGCGCTTCATAATGCTGTTACGCTTGAGCGTACTCGGAGTCAATAAAAAAATGAAGCGCTTCAAGACGGCGGTCGACCTGCGATGAAGAAGGCCAGTCCGGCTCTCCGACGTCGCCGCAGCCGCAGGGGTATCGCTCGGGACGGCGTCAAACACCTTCAATCGCCCAACTCTCGTTCGTACCGAGGTGCGCGAGCTGGTCCAAGAGGCTGCGCAGAGACTCGGATATTCCGGTCCAGATCCGATCGGACGCCTGTTGATGGGCGCAAAGGCCCACGCCATTGGTGTGCTGCCGCCCGGCGATATGCCGGTTGCGCATGCCGTCCTCAGTCCATTTTTACGAGCATTCATGCTTGGCGTTGCGGAAGTCTGCGACGAGAATGATGCAAGCCTGCTGGTCATCTCCGGAGCGGAAAACAGGAAGACCTGGGCAATCAAAAACGCCCTCGTCGACGGCTTCATTTTGGGCCATCTCGAAGAGGCCGGGCTTGTCGCAGCGAGGCAAAGGAAGACGCCATTTGTCGTGATGGACGTGGACGCGGGACCGGAAGTCAATTCGGTTCGTGTCGACGGTCGTGGCGGCGCGCGGCGCGCGGCGGAACACCTTCTCGATCTCGGCCACCGCCGCTTTGCAATTTTTTCAGTGCTGCGCAAGCCGGCTGACGCGATCTGGAATCCACCGGACACATCGGAGCGCCGACTTAAGGGAGGCTTCCCTCTGGATGACGAGAAGCTCCTCGGCTACGCCGACGCCCTCGCCTTGGCGGGCATCTCGATTGATGACGCGCCGGTCGTCGAGGCCCACCCTTTATCGCCCTGGGTCGACGCCGGGGCGGGCATGCTTCTCGATCGGGCGCCGGAGGCGACCGCGATTCTCGCGATGTCCGACCGGCACGCTGTGGCGGTTTTGGCGGAGGCGAAGCGTCGCGAAATCAACGTCCCAAAGGATCTGTCGGTTATCGGTTTTGACGATGCTGAGAACGCGCCTTTCGTCGACCCGCCGCTCACAACCATGGCTCAGCCGACAACTGAGAAGGGAAGGATCGCTGCACGCATCCTGTTCGAAGGCGGCCCGCCAAGGCAAGTCGTTCTGCCAGCCAAGTTGATCATCCGCGCTTCGACGGCTCCTCCGCGAAGTCCGGGCAATGTCACCGATCACCGCCTCTTGGTCTGATTAAACCCGCAGGCGCATCCGAGCACTGGATGAGGGAGATATACGGGGAATTATGCTCATGTTACCGTACTCCCCGAGCGACCGTCGACGCGAATATTAACGGCGACGCTGAGCGGAGAGCAAACACCCTACGAGTTGTGTGACTGGGGTCACAGCATCGTCTCTCGCTTCAGGCGACGCTGAGCGCGGGTCCGATCAGGCGTGACCTCACTACCGGCAACGGGAGGGGTGCAATCATGACGACAATTACAAAGGCCAGATATGAAATCTCCGACCTGGCGGTCAGCGCCATGGACAGGCTCACAGCCCGCAAAGCGCGCCTTGTCGCCAAGCAGCGTTTCCAGGACGGTTCACGACCGGACGCGGAGCCCCACCGCCAGCGTGGCCTCGCCCGCCTGAAGGCCGCAACGGGCGGCGGCCCCACCAAGGTGCTGCGAATCGGCATCACCAATGCGCTGAGCTACAACGACTACTCAGCCGCGCTCGCAATCGGCACGAAGGGCGCGGTCGCCAACGTCATTCTTGATACCGGGAGCAGCACGCTGGCGGTCGAACCGGCCGTTTACAGCGGCGCGGGCGACCAGGAGCTGAAGCCCACCACGCTCACTCAGCTGGTCCTGTACGGGACGGGCGGCTGGGGCGGACCGGTTGTCAACACCACGGTCACCCTCGGCGCGGGCGCCGGGCAGATCGGCCTGCCCAACTGCCCAATCGCGATCACTTCAGTGCAGCAGAAGGGAAATTTTCAGGGCGTGACCGGCATCATGGGCCTTGCCTACAACGGCTTGAACACCGCCTACGATTTCAAGAGCTACCTTGCCCAGGAGAGCAAGAGCGCGACCTATCCGTGGCCCTTCGATAAGGTCTGGACGGCCTTCTACAAGGGCTTCAATGCGTTGCTCCAACGGAGCCAGGCCCCCCACCTCTCCTTGAAGCCCTACTTCGACCAGCTGGAAGAGGCCGGCGTGGTGGCCAACAAGTTCGCCTTTTACACCCTGCGGTCCTGGAGCAGCCTGCGCAATGGGACAACCGCGGCCGCCATCGCCAACGATCCGCTCAACAAGGGCTACTTCATCCTGGGCGGGGGCGAGGAGCAACACGACCTCTATACGGGCGCGTTCTCCACCGTGACGGTGCTGCACGACGTCTACTACAACACCAATCTGAAGTCGGTGCGTGTGGACGGCAGCGCCGCTCATACGGCGGCCGCGCTGCAGCAGCAATATTATCAGGACATGATCTCCAACTCGATCGTAGACAGCGGCACCAGCGACCTGACGCTGGCGCAGGACGTCTATCAGGCGATCCTGCAGGGCCTGCAGCAAAAGAATCCCGCTTTCGCCCAGGCCATCAAGGCGGGCAGCGACCTGCGCCAGGGCGGCGTCCCGACCAGCTCGCTGAATCTGGCGCAGTGGCCCAACATCTACTTCACGCTGGAGGGCGAGAACGGTCAGAATGTCGAGCTCGCCTGCACGCCGCAGACCTACTGGCAGACCGATTTCCCCGAGGCTGGCCGGGCGGTCTTTCAGATCAGCGGTCCGCTCGACGCCGCGAACCAGTCGATCCTCGGCCTGCCGTTGCTGAATAACTACTACACGGTCTTTGACCGCACCCAGGACGTCAACGGCGTCATCAAATTCGCAAAGATCAAACCCCCGGCCGCTTGAGGTCAAAGGGCGACGGCGCGCAGCGATGTAACCTGCGAAGCTCGGCGCGGCGAAGAGGGCGGGATAGAAGGCGCCCGCCCCACGCCGTCATGCCCGCGAACGCGGCATCCAGGCTAGATTCCCGCGTGCGCGGGAATGACAGGACCGCCTCCCGATCTCGTGCTACCGACCTTTCTCCAGTTCGCGCCGGATCTCGTCGTCGGAGATCGGCCTCCGGAGGAAGACCTTCCAATAGCTGAAACCGAGCCCGACGCCCCAGCCGAGGATCGGCCAGATCGGCCAGAAATACTCTCGGCTGGTGATCGCCCAGATGGCGATGAGCAGAAGGTTGACGGCGCAGTAGATCCCCGCGTGGCGCCCGAAGGCGCGCTTCGCCTCTATGCGCTCGATCGCGGCCTGATGATCGGGCGGCGTCGCGGGACGCACAGGTACAGGCGCAGGCTCGGCTTGCGCCTGCGGCTGGCCGACTTCGAGCGAGTAGATGCGGATCGGCTCGGCGATGTTCTTCAACTGGGTTTCGCCGAGGTCGGTGACCTTGAGATCGAGCCGTCCCTTCACCTGCCAGTAGGCTTGCTCGGAGAGGCAGATCGCGCCGGGCTTGGCGACGCCCTCCAGTCGCGCGGCGATGTTGACCCCGTCCCCCATCAGGTCGCCGTCGCTCTCCTCGACCACGTCGCCCAGGTGAACGCCGACACGGAATTCGATGCGGCGGTCCGGCGGCACGCCGGCGTTGCGCTCGACCATCCCGTTCTGCACTTCGATCGCGCAGCGCACGGCGTCGACGACGCTGCGGAACTCGACGATCGAGCCGTCGCCGGTGCGCTTGACGACCCGGCCGCGATGGGCCGCAATCGTCGGCTCGACGAGATCGCTTCGCAGCCCCCTGATCCGCGCCAGCGTGCGCTCCTCGTCGGCGCCCGTGAGGCGGCTGTAGCCGACGATATCCGTGACCAGGATCGCCGCGAGCTTTCGGGTCTCGCTCATTGCATCGCCTCCGACTGGCGGACATTACCACGAAAGACAGTCCAAACACCCGCCCGCGAGCCGGGTTGCACGCCGTCGAGGGCGCAGGTCCCATCGCAAGGGAACCTTCGTCGCGCCGGATCGTTTCTATCCGTTCCCACAATCAAAGGAGAGGAACGTGGACAAGGAGCACGTCAAGGGCGCGATCGACAAGGCGAAAGGCGCCGTCAAGGATGCATTCGGCAAGATGACCGACGACAAAAAGATGCAGGCCGAGGGCAAGATGGACAAGGCCAAGGGCGCCGCGCGCGAAGCCCTCGGCGACGTCAAGGACGCCGGCCGAAAGGCGGAACGACAGGCTAAGCACTGATTTCGGGAAATCCCGGAAAGGCCGCCCGCGGGCGGCCTTTTTCCTTCACAGGGAGCGCGCGATGCAACCCGACAAGAGCCCGCCCGCGATCGACAAGCCGCCGCCCGGCGACAAGGATGAAAAGACCAACCAGGCGCGGACCCAGTCGGACACCGAGCCGTTCGACGGGGAAAGCGAGTCGCTGCCCGAGCTGCGCAAGGCGGCGGACGATCTGAAGACAAAGATCGACGAGGCGAAACGCCGCAACGCCATGCCGCTGGACTCGGCGCTTGGGAACCCCGACTGGGAACGAAGCGTCGCCGACGGCCGCCTCGACGTTCACGACGAGGACGACGAATAGCCTTCTTCTTGTCATTCCCGCGTAAGCGGGAATTCAGCGTCGCGTTAGAGCCTCGCCTGGATGCCCGCTCGCCGTAGCGATGCCCTCTATCCCGCCTTTTTTGTCGCGCCGGACTTGGCTGTTTGTTTCTCCGGCGCGGCCTTCGCCGCCGCCGCCTTCGCCGGCGCGCCGCCGGCGATCGGCAACAGCATCTCGCGCTGGTCGAGGTTGCGGTTCGCCGCCTTCTTGCCCTTCGCGGCCGCAGGCGCCTTGGCCGCCGCAGCCGGCTGCGCCGCCGGCGCGGGCTTGACCGCCTCGGCCGGCTTCGACTGAGCTTCCTTGGCTCTGTCTATGCTCTGGCGGAGCGCGGCCATCAGGTCCGTGCCGGCGACGATCCTCGGCAGCTCGCGCTTCTTCGAAACCGGCATTCCCGCCTTCTTCTCGTTGAGCATGGCGACGATCGCCTCTTCGTAGCGATCGTGGAATTGCGAGGCGTCGAACTTCGCCGCCTTGGTCTCGAGGATGTGCTCGGCGAGGGCGAGCATGTCCTTCGGAATTTTGACGTCGGCGATGTCGCCGAAATAGATCTCTTCGTCACGAACCTCGTAAGGGTATCTGAGCGTCGTGCCGAGCAGGCCGTTTCCGCGCGGCTGCAGCATGATGACGCGCTCGCGCTTCGAAAGGACCACCCGGCCAAGCGCGACCATGTTCTTGCCGCGCATGGCGTCGCGGATGACCGCAAACGCCTCGAGCGCGACCTTGTTCTCCGGAATCAAGTAGTACGGGCTCTCGACGTAGCGTTCGTCGATCTCCGACTTGGGGACGAAGGAATCGATGTCGATCGTGTGGCTGCTCTCGATCGCGATGGCCTCGATTTCATCGTCCTCGACCCGCAGATAAACGCCCTTGTCGACTTCGTACCCGCGCCCCTTGTCGTCCGGATCGATCGGCTCGCCGGTCTCTTCGTCGATGAGTTGCTGGCGGAGGCGGTTGCCGGTTTTCTTGTTGATCTGCCGGAAAGCGACCCGTTCGCCCGACGATGTCGCGGTGTAGAGCGCAATCGGACACGAGACGAGGGAAAGCTTGAGGTAACCCTTCCAGTACGGACGCGGCGGGGCCATCGGAAACTCCTACTCAACGCGTAAGTTGTGCCCTTTATAGCACAGCCTCTATGGCCCCCGCGAATCGCTCAGGGAGCGAGGGCGCAAGGCTGGCGCTTGAGCGCCGCAGGCGCGTCTCGAAGGACGCGCTCGAGGCCGGCTACTTGCGCCCCGACAGGAACGCCCGGAAGGAGGCATGCGCCTCGGGCGACGCCAGCGCGGCGGAGAAGGCGTGCGTTTCTTCGGCCATGCGGGCCTTGAGCGCCTCGGCGTCGCCGCGCATGAGGCGACGCGTCGCCAGCAGGGCCGCGCGAGGCTTGGCCGCGAGCGCCGCCGCCTTGGCCATCGCGTGCGCCATGAGTTCCGCCTGAGGCACGAGGGCGTTGACGAGGCCGAGCGCGCGCGCCTCATTGGCGTCGAACGGCTCGGCGAGCATGAGGAGCTCCGCCGCCTTGGCGCGCCCGAAGCGCAGCGGCGCCAGCAGGGATGAGCCCGCTTCCGGCACAAGGCCAAGATTGACGAACGGCGTCTGGAAGCGCGCCTCGGGCGTGGCGTAGACGAGATCGCAGTGAAAGAGCAGCGTCGTCCCGATCCCGACCGCCAGGCCGTCGACCGCCGCGACCAGCGGCTTTTCGAACTCCGCGAGCTTGCGGGTGAACCGCCCTGCGGGAAAGTCCTTTCCGTCATTCGCCGCCGCGCCGGTTGCGAGAGCGACAAAATCGCCGAGGTCGTTCCCGGCCGTGAACACGCCCCCCTTGCCGCTCAGCACGAACGCGCCGACGCTCTCGTCGCGCTCAGCCGCCTCGAAGGCTTCGATCAGCGCTTCGTACATCGCCCCAGTGATCGCGTTCTTCTTCTGCGGCCGGGCGAAGGCGGCCGACATCACCGCGCCCTCCCGGGCGACCTCGATATCCGGCGTCATGCGCTCTCCGCCAGGATCGCCTCGTAGGATTCGAGCGGCGCGCCGCCCGAGGCGATGGCGCGCGCCAGCCCCGGCGCGGCGACCGCCAGTTTTTCGGCGAAGAAGCGGGCGAGGCCGACGCGCCCGAGCTCGCTTTTGTCGCCGCCCTCGGCAAGCGCTTGCGCCGCGAGGCCGGCTTTCGCCAGGCAGGCGCCTCCGAGCGCGAGCCCGAACAGCCGAAGATAGGGCGAGGCGCCGGCGAGCGCGGAATAGGGATCGGCTCCGGCCCAGTCCAGCATCAGACGGGTCGATTCGTCGAGCGCATCGCAGGCTTCGGCGAGGCGCTCCGCGGTCGCGCCGAAGTCGGCCCCGCCGCGCCCCGCAACGTCGCTCGCCGCCTGGCGCATTCCGGCGATCTCCTCGCGCGCCGTTTCGCCGTTGGCCAGCGGCAGCTTGCGCTGCACGAGGTCGATCCCGTGGATGCCGTTCGCGCCTTCGTAGATCGCGGCGATGCGCGAATCGCGCATGTGCTGGGCCGCCCCGGTCTCCTCGATGAATCCCATGCCGCCGTGGACCTGAACGCCGATCGAAGTCGCCTCGTCGCCGATGTCGGTCGAGAACGCCTTGGCGATCGGGGTCAGGAGCGCGGCGCGATTGGCGGCGGCCTTGCGCTCGCCTTCGGTTTTCGCGTGCTCCGCCAGATCGAGCGAGACTCCCGTCAGATGGCAGATCCCCCGCGCGGCCTGCACGTTCGCCTTCATCGTCATCAGCATCCGCTGGACGTCGGCGTGCTCGATGATCGGGCTCATGCCGTCGCCGCCTTTCGGCCCGCGGCCCTGGCGGCGCTCGCGGGCGTAAGCCAGCGCCTGCTGATAGGCGCGGTCGCCGATCGCCACCCCCTGGGTTCCGACCGCAAGCCGCGCCGCGTTCATCATCACGAACATCGCAGCGAGGCCACGATTTTCTTCGCCGACGCGCCACGCCTTCGCGCCTTCCGAGTCCCCGTACGCCATGACGCAGGTCGGAGACGCGTGGATGCCGAGCTTGTGCTCGATGCCGGCGCAGCGCAGGTCGTTGCGCTCTCCAAGCGACCCGTCGGAATTGACGAGGAACTTCGGCGCCAGGAAGAGCGTCAGGCCGCGCGTTCCGGGCGGCGCGCCGGGCAGCCGCGCAAGGACGAGATGGACGATATTCTCCGCCATGTCGTGCTCGCCGTAGGTGATGAAGATCTTCTGGCCGAACAGGCGATAGCTTCCGTCGTCGGCGCGTTCCGCACGAGTGCGGACCGCATTGAGGTCGGAGCCCGCCTGCGGCTCGGTGAGGTTCATGGTCCCGGTCCACCGGCCGCTGACCATCGGGGCGAGATAGCGATCGAGCAGCTCGCGCGAGCCGAAGGCCTGAAGCGCGTGGACGGCGCCTTCGGTGAGCAGCGGACAGAGCGCGAAGCCCATCGACGCGCCGTTCCAGATCTCGGTGCAGGCGACGTTGACGAGATGGGGCAGGCCCATGCCGCCGAACCCGGTCGGCGCGGAGACTCCGTTCCAGCCGGCTTCCGCCCACCGCCGATAGACATCGGCGAAGCCCGCCGGCGTCGTCACCACGCCGTTCTCGTAGCGCGCGCCGGCAAGATCGCCGGGGCGGTTGAGCGGCGCGATCTCCTCGGTGGCGAAACGCCCGGCCTCGGCGACGATCGACGACACGGCGTCCCAATCGAGATCGCCAGTCAGCCCCTGCCGGATCATGCCCGGCAGATCAGCGACCGCGTTCAGCGAAAACAGGATATCGCCGACCGGCGATCGATAAGGCATCTCTCGCTCCTCTACGTCGCCGGCCTCCCCGGCGATCGGCCCCGTGATTTGCTGCCGTGGGCCAAAATCAGCTTATGTACAGTCAGGTTGGCGCGCAACGTGCGAGACAAGGCGGATCGTCGCCGCTTGCCTCATCCTGAGGAGCGCCGAAGGCGCGTCTCGAAGGACGGTCGCGCCCTCTGGGCCATCCTTCGAGACGCGAGTCTTCGCCTCGCTCCTCAGGATGAGGGCAGCGGGAGCCCGCGAGCAACGAGTGCGGATGAAATTGAAGCCCAGATTGACCCGCTTCGCGGCGGCGAACCCCGACTCGATCGCAGCCGCAGCCGCATGCCTGCGCGCGGGCGGCCTCGTCGCAACGCCGACCGAGACGGTCTACGGTCTTGCAGCCGATGCAACCTCGGATGCGGCGGTCGCTGCGATCTACGCCGCCAAGGAACGGCCGGCGATCAACCCGCTCATCGCCCATGTCCTCGGCCTCGACGCGGCGCGCGAGCATGCCGTCTTCAGTCCGGAGGCCGAACGGCTGGCGCGCGCTTTCTGGCCCGGGCCGCTCACCCTCGTCCTGCCCGTGGCGTCGACCTGCCGGATCAGCCTGCTCGCGCGCGCCGGTCTCGACAGCGTGGCGCTGCGCGCGCCGGCGCACGAAACGGCCCGCGCGCTGATCGAGGCGGCGGGCGCCCCGCTCGCCGCCCCTTCCGCCAACCGATCGGGGCGGGTGAGCCCGACGACCGCCGCCCATGTCGCGGCGGATCTCGACGGCCGGGTCGACTGGATTCTCGACGGCGGTCCCTGCCGCCACGGCCTCGAATCGACGATCGTCGAGATTCTCGCCGGCCGGCCTCGATTGCTGCGGCCCGGAGCCATCCCCGGCGAGGCGATCGAATCGGCGCTCGGTTCGCCGATCGAGTTGGCCGGCGGGTCGCAAACGGCGCCGAACGCGCCTGGGCAGCTGGCTTCGCACTATGCGCCCAACGCCGATCTTCGCCTCGGCGCCGCTGAGGCTCGCGCGGATGAGGCGGCGCTCGATTTCGGCGGCCTTCTCAGGCAGAGCGCGACCGGAGCGCGGCTCGACCTCTCGCCGGCCGGAGACCTCATCGAGGCCGCATCGCATTTGTTCGCCTATTTGCGGGCGCTCGACGCCGGCGGCGCGGCGCGGATCGCGGTCGCTCCGATCCCGGAGCATGGGCTTGGGGCCGCGATCAACGACCGCCTCCGGCGGGCGGCGGCGCCGAGAACGGACCAGGATCGCGGGTCAATCCTGTCTTTTTCCGGTCGTGGGGAGTAGAACCATGAGCAGGCTTGACGCCCGCGCCCGTTCGCGCGGGCGTGGATGAACGGTCGAAGGAGCATGACCTCGGAGCTGAGCTGGGACCAGTTTCGCCTGGTCAAGGCGATCGCCGACGCGCGCTCGCTGGTCGGCGCCGCCGGGCGCCTCGGGGTCAACCCGTCGACGGTCTTCCGGCGGCTGGCGGCGGTCGAGGCTGTGGTCGGCGCCCGCCTCTTCGACCGCTCCCGCGCCGGATACGAGCCGACCGTCGCCGGCGAGGACATGATCGCCCTCGCGGCGACGATGTCGGAGTCGATAATCGAATTCGAGCGCCGTGTCGCGGGGCGCGACGTCAAGCCGACCGGCGAGCTTTCGGTCACCATCGCCATGGGCGTAGGCCTCCATTTCATGCCGGCGATCGTGGCCCAGTTCCGGGCCGCAAATCCGGGCGTGGTGGTCGAATTGATCCTCGCCAACGAGGCGCTCGACCTTTCCCGCCGCGGCGCCGACGTCGCGGTTCGGCTGACCAACGATCCGCCGGAAGCCCTGGTCGGGAGGCGAATCTGCACCGCGCGATCCTGCGTCTACCGCCGGCGCGATATCGCGCCGGAGGCGGGCGGCGAGGCCGTCGAATCGGGCGCCTTCATCGGCTTTGCGGGAAGTCTCGGACCGGCGTCGAGCCGGCGGTGGATCGAGGCCAATGTCGATCCGGGGCGAATTGTCGCCAAGGCGAATTCGGCCCACTGCCTGCTCGAGCTCGCGCTTCAGGGTCTCGGCGCGGCGCTGCTGCCTTGCTACCTTGGCGATCGAAACCCGGACCTCATCCGGGTCGGCTACCCGCCGCCGGAACTCGATTCGGGACTTTGGACCCTCACCCACGCCGATCTTCGCCGGGCGGCGCGGGTGCGCGCGTTCATGGATTTCGCGGCGGCCGAATTCACCAAGCATCGCCGCGCGATCGAGGGGGAAGAACCTTTGGCGACGGAGTGAACCCGCGCCTGCGGCCCGGGCTCACCAGGTCGAGAACTTCGTCGCGACCTTTTCGAGGAACGCCGCGCGCCGCTCGGGCCGCGTGTGGTCCATGTCGTAAAGGGCGAGATAGTCGCACCGCGCGCCCGGCGCGCAGATGCGGCGCATGGAGCGGGTCAGGAAGCGGCGCGGCGGATCGCCCATGAAGAAGGTCAGCATGCGCGAGCCGCCGTAAGTGCAAACGACGCCGAGGCGTTTGATGTTGTGTAGGCAGGGGTTGTAGTCGCCGTTCTCGCTGAGCGTGAAGCTGACGCCGGGAAGGAACACCTTGTCGACGAATCCCTTGAGGATGGCGGGAAAGCCCATGTTCCAGACCGGGAAGGAGAACACGAGCGCTTCTGCGGCGAGCAGCCGGTCGACATAGGGCGCGACGCGCGCCCGGTTCAGCGCGACATTGTGGTAGTCGATCCGGTCCTGCCCGCTCATAACCGGATCGAAGCCTTCCGCGTTGAGATCGCAGTCGTCGACCTTGTGTCCCTTCGCGCGCAGGACCTCGACGAGCTTGCCATGCACGGCCGCGCCAAAGCTCGTCTCGACCGGATGGGCGAAGAGGACCAGAATCCGCATTGCCTGCCGCTCAGCCCCCGGCCGCGCGCGCGCGCGCTTCGAGACCGGGAAAGAGGAAGTTCTTGCCGGCGGAGAAGTCGAAGTCCGGATTCTCCCAGGCGATCATCTTGCCGGGATTGAGCAGGCCCTTGGGGTCCGTTTCGCGCTTGAAGGCGAGCTGGATCGCGTCGGTCTGCTTCATGCCGCCTTCTTCGAGGGTGTAGCGATGGGGGTTGAAGATCATCGCGCCCATCGCCTCGTGCTCGGCGATGATTGCGTCAAGCCGCGCCTCGGTTGTGAACCGGACGAGCGGCAGCCCGGCGAAGGCGACGCGGCCGTTGAAGCGGATAACCTCGAGATGGCCCATAACCTCATCGCCGAAGCGGTCATGGATCTGCTTGACGGCCTTGAGGCCGCCGTCGCTCGGATAGCGGGCCTGGAGATAGGTGATCTTCGGATCGACCCTCAGCGCCCGGAGCGTCGTATGGTTCCAGGTCAGCTCATAATTTGGGGGGAGGCCGGAAAGCGTCTCGGGCTTGGCCTGGCTCGAATCGAGGAGGACGCGCGCTTCCTTGAACGGCCGGGTGAAAGCCCGGAACGCGTCGAGCGCATGCGGGGCGATCATCAGGATGACGACGCTCGCGCCCTCAGGGATGAACCCGCGATGGCGCAGGAAATAGGCGTGCGGCGCGGGTGCGGCGACGACGGTGATCAACTTCTTCAGGATTCCGTCCTGCTCGCCAAGCGTGAGCGCATAAGCCGCCGCGGCCTCGAAACTGTCGAACCCGACGATAACGTCGGCCCAGTCGTATCGCGGCGCGAGCGGCGCCTCGACTTCGACGATGACGCCGTTGGTGCCATAGGCGTGCACCGCCTTGTGCAAATCTTCGCCGGTGAGCTCGAGCGCGCGCGGCTCGGCCTCCAGAGTCATGACTTTGAGGCGCAACACATTGCCGAAATCGCGCAAGCCGCCCCAGGTTATCGAGCCGACGCCGCCCGAGCCTCCCGCGACGAAACCGCCGATCGAAGCGGTGCCGCGAGTCGAGGGGAACATCCGCAGTTCCTGCCCCGACGGCTCCGTCGCCCTGTCGACGTCGATGAGAATCGCGCCGGGTTCGCAGACGACGCGGCCGCGCTCAATCGTCTTCACCTTGTTCATCTCGGCGAGATTGAGCAGCACGCCGCCCATGAGCGGCATCGCCTGGCCATAGTTTCCGGTGCCGGCGCCGCGCGGCGTGACCGGAATCCCGAGCCTGTAGGCGGCGGCGAGGACGGCGCGGACCTCGGCCTCGTTCGCCGGGGTCACGACGACGTCCGCCGTCACCGTCTCGAGCTCGCGCTTCAGCACCGGCGAATACCAGTAGAAGTCGCGGCTCTTCTGCTTGACCAGGATGGGATTGTCCTCCCACTTGATGGGACCCACGGCCGCCTTGAGCGCTGCAATGTCGTAGGTCTGCTTCATGGCGCGAGGCCCTTGAGGCCGTCGAGTTCGGAATAGTCGGGCGGCTCGGCGGTCGACGCCTCCCCGTTTCTGACCACGATCCGATCCGACTGGGGGCGGGCCAGAAGCTCGGGAAAGTCGCGCGCCCTGGTGAGGATCATGTCGGCGCGCCCGCCGGGGCGCAATTGTCCGAGGTCCAATCCCATCGCCCGGGCCGGCGCGGCCGCGACCGCCGGCGTCCAGTCGGCGAACGGATAGTCGAGGTGCAGGATCCGCACGGCCTCACGCCAGGTCTCCATCATGTCGAGGTCGCCATAAGGGTAGAACGGATCGCGGGTGTTGTCGCTGGCGACCATCACGTTGACGCCGGCCGCCTTGAGTTCATGCAGGGCGGTGACGCCGCGCCAGCGCGGCGTGCGGCCGGGATGACGATCCTGAAGGAAGAGGTTGCACATGGGCAGCGAGACGACGCTGATCCCCGCGCGCGCGACGGCGTCGATCGTCTTTCGCCGCTCGTCGTCCTCCTGCAGCACGAGCGAGCAGCAGTGGCCGACCAGAATGGGACGCGCGAAGCGGCGTTCGATCGCCATGTCGGCGATCACCCGAAGCGAGCGCGCCGCCGGATCGGCGCTCTCGTCGACATGGAAGTCGAGCTCCCAGCCTTTGCGCTCGGCGAGCTCGAACACGGCGACGAGACCCTCCCGCAGGCGTGGAACCATGTAAGTGACCGCGCCGAGAATGCCCGTCCCGTGCGCGTCGAGCATCGACTCGACGTCGGCCATATGTGACCGATCGAGGGCGAAATCGATGCTGTAGATCGGCGCCGCCTGGAGGGTGATCCTGCCGAGCCAGCGCTCGCGCGCGGCGGCGAAGACGGGCCAGCTGATACGGGTCTGCGCGCCGACGCTGTCGATGTGGGTGCGGATGGCGGTCGTGCCGTACGCATATGCCGAGCGCAGGCTGAACTCCATGCGCGCGGCGACGTCGGCGGCCGTCCAGTTGGCCGAACGGTCTTCGATCGCCGCAGCGAGGGCGCTCGCGAAGTCGCCGACGGGATTGCGTTTGCGCCGCCAGATGTGACCCTTGTCGATGTGGGTGTGCGCGTCGACGAAGAGCGGAAGGACGATACGCTCGGACATGGCGACCTGGGGCGCGTCGGCGAAGTCGGCGACTCCGGCGGGAGCGATCGCCGCGATCCTGCCCTCATCGACCAGAATGTCGACGGTCGCGAATCCTTCGAAATTGAGCGGCCCAGGCGGCGCAACAAGCGAGCGGCCGAGCACACGCGCCTCTTTCAGCGCGTAGCGTCTGGCGCCGGGGAGGGCAAACGGGGCGGTCATCCTGGCTTGGCTTTCGATCGGGCGCAAAACGGGCGCCGGCATGCCTCTCACGCCGGCGCCCGTTCCGAGGACTTCTATAGTCCTTACTTCGGGCGCAGGTCGAGGCCGACGCCCTTGTTGACGAACTGGAGGGTGTAGGACTTCTTGTAGTCGATATCCGGCTTCACGACGCCGGCCTTGACCATCGAATCGAAGAAATCCTTGATCCGTTCGTCGGTCATCGCGCCCACGCCGAGCTTGAGCGTGTCGCCCGAGTCGACGAGGCCGTATTCCTTGATCTTGCCGATCGAGAAGGCGATCTGCTCATCGGTCATTTCGGGATTGGCAGCCTTGATCGCGGCGTTCGCCTTGGCGTTGTCGCCGTACAGATAATTGTACCAGCCGATGGTTGAAGCGTCGATGAAACGTTGCACGAGATCCGGCTTGCTCGCAATCAGGTCCGCGCGGGTTTCGACCGTCGTCGCATAGGTCTTGTAGCCGTTGTCGGCGAACAGGAAGATGTCCGGCTTGAAGTGACCTTCGCGTTCGACCGCGAACGGCTCCGAGGTCACATAGCCCTGCTGGATCGCGTGCGGGTCGGCGATGAATGGCCCGGGATTGAATGTGTAGGGCCTGACGTTGTTCTCCTTGAAACCGTAGGCCTGCTCCATCCATTGATAGAATGTCACCAGCCCTTCCTTGCCGATGATCGTCTGGGACGCGCTCGGCAGGTCGGTCCATTTGTCGAGGCCCTGCCCCGGATGGGACATGAAAATTTGCGGATCCTTCTGGAAGTGGGCCGCGACGACGACAATCGGCACGCCGCGGGCGACCGCGTCGAAGGCGAGGAGGAGGTTGCCGCCCATATAGAAGTCGAGCCGGCCGGCGGCGAGTAGAAGCTCGTTGTTGGCTTGCGGGCCGCCCGGGACGATGGTGACGTCGAGGCCATACTTTGCGTAGGTGCCGTCGGCGAGCGCCTGATAGTAGCCGCCATGCTCGGCCTCGGGCAGCCAGTTGGTCCCGAACGAGACCTTGTCGGCTGCAAGAGCGGGGGAGGCGAGCAGAGAAAGACCAGCCAACAGGGGTGCGCCAAGGAATTTCATTGTTCACTCCGGTCTCGAGTTGCCGTATCGACACTTTAGCATGGAGACGTGCAACTTGGGCGCCATGATGAGGCAGGCCCAAGGTCAAGACAAGGGCGGCGCTCAATGGAGGCTTTTCGCCAGATGCGCAGATTGAACCCGGCCGCGATCCATCCCCCGTTTGCGAACTACGCGCACGCGGTCGAGGTCGAAGCCGGCGCCCGGATCGTCTTCTGCTCGGGCCAATTGGGAATTGATCGGGCGGGCGTCATTCCCGACGACGTGGAAGGGCAGGCGCGTCTTTGCTTTCGCGCCATCGCTGCGATTCTCGCGGAGGCCTCGATGTCGCTCGAACACCTTGTCCGCCTTAATGCCTATGTCGCTTCGGCCGAATATTTGGGCGGCTACATGAGGGTGCGTGACGAATTCGTGAGCAATCCGCCCCCGGCGTCCACCCTGATGGTCGTTCAGGGTTTCGCCCGTCCCGAGTTCAAGGTCGAGATCGAGGCGGTCGCCGCGCGCGCGCCCTGACCCGTGTTGGAGAAACGCATGTTGCCAACCAAATTCTGGGCCGAGATGAGCTGGCGCGACTTCGCCGCTGCGGACATGACAAAGGTCGTCGCGGTTCTGCCGGTGGCTGCAATCGAGCAGCACGGGCCCCACCTGCCGGTCGGGGTCGACATGTTCATCAACGAGGGCTACCTGGCGCGAGCGGTGAGCCGCATCCCCGATGACATGCCGGTGTTGATCCTGCCGGTGCAGGCGATCGGCAAGTCGAACGAGCACACCGAATATCCCGGCACCCTGACGCTTTCGATGGAGACGGTCACCCGCGCCTGGACCGAGATCGGCGACAGCGTCGCCCGCGCCGGATGCCGCAAGCTCATCTTCATGAATTCGCATGGCGGAAACGTTCCGGTCATCGACGCGGTCGTGAGGGAGTTGCGCGTCCGCCATCGGATGCTCGCCGTCCATGCGGGCTGGCATCGCCTCGGCTATCCGGAGGATATGTTTTCCGCGGTCGAGCGCGCCCATGGCATCCACGGCGGCGACGCTGAGACCTCGCTGATGCTGGCGCTCAAGCCCAGGACCGTGCGGATGGAAAGGGCGCAGGATTTCGTTAGCGCCGCGGTCGAGATCGAAAAGGAATTCCGCCATCTTCGGGTGACGCAGCCGATCGGCTTCGGCTGGATGGCGAGCGACCTCCACGAGCTCGGAACCGCCGGCGACGCCGCAAACGCCACCGCGGCGAAGGGCGAAGCCTGCGCCGAACACGGCGCCGACGCGTTCATCGACCTTTTGCGCGACGTGTTGGCGTTCGACCTCGCGCGGCTGCGGGCTGGGCCGCTGGCGCACAGGAACACCGCGCCCTAGGCGCCGACGCGCGTTCCGCCCTTGTCGCGCATGGGGAGATGGGACTGTCAGCGCGACTTGAGATAGGCGCGCCAGCCGCCGAAACGCGAAACGTCCTCCGCCGCCTTGACCGCCTCGGCCTCGACCAGAAATCCTTTCACCGACCCGCCGTTCCTGAGCCGGATCGTCCCGATCCCGAGCGGAGCGGGGATCCTGGCGACAAAGTCGCCAAAGGCCGCGTGATCGAGCGTCCAGATCTCGGCCTTGATCGCCGAGCCCGCGCCGTCAGCGACCCTGAGCAGTCCCGGCTTGGCCGGAGCGGAGCCAGGCAGCGCGAAGAGACGATAGTCAGGGGTCGTTTCGACTTCGCGCGAAAAGGACGCGCCGAGGTCGACGAGCTCGCGATTGAGCGGCAGGCCCGAGAGATGCGCGCCCACGACCGCGATTTCGATCCGCTCGCCGGGCGCTCCCGAAGCCGCCTGCGGCGCAGGCGAAGCGATCCGGGCCAGGGGCTCCTTGGGCGCGCCGGAGCGGGCCCCGATCGCGGCGGCGAGGCCTGCGACGAGACCATCGGCGCCGGAGGGGCTGATCAGGGTGACGCTCGACGGCAGCCCGTCGCTGCGAACGCCGGCGGGAGCCGCAATTGCGCAAAGGTCGAGCAGGTTGACGAAGTTGGTGTAGGTCCCGAGCCGGGAATTGAGCCGCACGGGATCGGCCTCGACCTCGGCGACGGTATAGAAGCGCGGCATCGTCGGAACGACCATCGCATCGAATTCCGACCAGACGCGGCTCGTTCGCCGCTTCCGGTCGGCCAGTCGATAGAATGCCTCGAAGGCTGCAACGGCGTCGAACTTCCGCGCGCTCTCGATGATCGCGCGGGTGACGGGATGGAAGGCTCCCGGATTGGTCTCGATGAGCGGCCTCACCGCCGCATAGCGCTCGGCGACCCAAGGCCCGTCGTAGAGCATGCGGGCAACCTCGGCGAAAGGCTCGAAGTCGAACTCGACGATGCGGGCGCCCAGCGATTGAGCGAGCCGAACGTCTTGCGAGAAGGCGGCTGAAGCGTCCTCGTCGTCGAAGAACTGAAGCTGATCCGGGCGCGGAACGCCGAGCCGAATCCCGCTCGGGAACGCCGAAAGAGCGGGCTCGCGGAACGGGCGGCTATACGGGTCCTCTTCGTCGAACGCGATCGTCTCGCGAAAGGCGATGAAGGCGTCGACAACGTCGCGGGCGAAGATCGAGACGGTGTCGAGCGTGCGGCAGGCGGGGACGACGCCGGAGGTGGAGAGCGCGCCGAGCGACGGCTTTAGTCCGACAATGCCGTTGAGTGCGGCCGGCACGCGACCTGATCCCGCCGTGTCGGTGCCAAGCGAGAAGGGAACGAGGCCCGCGCCGACCGCGGTCGCCGAGCCGGAACTCGATCCTCCGGGAATGAGATCCGGGCGGAGCGCATTGCGCGGAACGCCGTAGGGCGAGCGTACGCCGACAAGCCCGGTCGCGAACTGATCGAGGTTGGTCTTGCCGATGACGATTGCGCCGGCGCGCTCAAGCCGCTCGACAACGAACGCCGAACGGTCGGGGCGATAGGCAAAAGCGGGACAGGCCGCCGTCGTCGGAAGACCCGCGACATCGATATTGTCCTTGACGACGAACGGGACCCCGTAAAGGGACTTTCCCGCGGATCCTGACGCTTCGAGGCGCATCGCAATCGCGAGAGCCTCCGCTTTCGGGCGGATGGCGATGAAAAGCGCCGGATCGTCATGGCGCGCGATGCGATCGTAGGTCTCTTCGATCGTCGCCGTCACCGGCTTGCCCGCCGCGTATGCGGCGAGAAGCGTTCCGATCGTGGCGGTCATGTCGTTCAAGTCCCTTGCGAGTTTTCCCAGCGGGGCAGCATCCGACGAAAGCAAGAGCCGGGCAAATTCAGCTTGGGCGCAATTGCGCAAGCCAAACTCAGTGTCGGAGGAAAAGCTAGGCGTCTGCGCTCAACATTCGGGCGAGGCGCCGAAAGATGAGGCGACAAACCCCAATGAGGTCAAGCACGACCACGCGGCATGGACTTTGCAAAAAGCGAGGCTCGGGTTTCGCCTGAACCTTTCGACCATGAGGACGTCAGCAATGTCAGCAACGGGTTTCTCTCGCCGCAGCCTTCTCAAGTCCGCCGCCCTTGGGGCAGTGGGAGCGGCGCTCGATCTCGGCGCGCTCAACCGCGCTTTCGCCGCCGCCGATCTGACGGTCGGGATCGTTTATGTCGGCGCGCGTGACGATTTCGGCTGGAACCAGGCCCACGCGGTCGCGATCAAGTCGCTGAAGGAAGTGCCGGGGGTCAAGGTCGTCGAGGAAGAGAACGTCCCAGAAACCGACGCGGTGTCAAAATCGATGGAGTCGATGATCAACCTCGACGGCGCCGGACTCATTTTGGCGACGTCGTTCGGCTACTATACGCCCTTCGTCGTCGACCTGGCGAAGAAGTATCCGGACGTCCAGTTCCGGCACGCGGCGCCGCTTTGGAACAAGGACAAGGATCCGAAGAACGCCGGCTCTTATTTCGGCTACCTCAATCAGGCGCACTACGTGAACGGCGTCGCCGCCGGCCTGTCGACCAAATCCAACAAGATCGGATTCGTGGCGGCGAAGCCGATCGCGAGCGTGCTCAGCAACATCAATTCGGTCTTGCTCGGAGCCCGTTCGGTCAATCCGAACGCGACGGTGCAGGTGATCTTCACCGGCGACTGGTCGCTGCCGGTCCGCGAAGCCGAGGCCGCGAACGCCCTGGTCGACGCCGGTTGCGACGTCATCACCTGTCATGTCGACGGACCGAAGGTCGTCATCGAGACCGGGGAAAAGCGAGGCGTGAAGACCTGCGGCCACAATGCGAGCCAGGCGCCGCTGGCGCCGAAGGGCTTCATCACCGGCGCCGAATACAAATGGATCACGATCTACAAGGGCTACGCCACCGATCTCGCTGAGGGCAAGACCCTGCCGAACTTCACCGCCGGCGGATACGAGGTCGATTTCGTGCAGAACACCCCGTTTGGCGCCGGGGCCACCCCGGAGGGGCAGAAAGCCGCGCTCGCCGCCATCGAGGGCCTCAAGGCCAAGAAGCCGATCTACGTCGGGCCGCTCAAGGATAATAAGGGCAAGGTCGTGATCGACAAGACCTACGACAACCTCGATCCGTTCCTCGACAAGATGGACTATCTCCTGGAGGGCGTTGTCGGCTCGACGACCTGACCGCTGAAGGGAACGAGCCGGTGTCGAATCCGCCTGTCGCAACCGGCGCGCCGCGCGGCATGGTCGATCCGGTCGCGTCGCGTGCAGCCGGGTCGGACTTTGCCGATCGGCTGCGCGTCAATTCGGAATATGTCGTCATTCCGCTGTTTGCGCTCCTTGTCGCGGCGGCGCTGTTCGCTGTGTTTCTGTTGGCGATCGGGAAGTCGCCGGCCGATTTCGTCGCATACGTCTGGCGGGGCGGGTTCGGCACAGCGTTCTCGTTCCAGAACACGCTCCAGCGCTCCGCGCCCTTGATCCTGACCGCCCTCGCGGTCGCGATTCCCGCCCGCATCGGCCTCATCATGATCGGTGGCGAGGGCGCACTGGTGCTCGGCGGATTCGCGGCCGGCGCGCTCGCCATTCCGCTGGTCGGCGCCGCCCCCCCGATTGTCGCGCTTGTCCTCATGGCGATCATTGCGATGATCGTCGGCGCCTTCTGGGTCGGCCTCAGCGGCTTCCTGCGCTACGCGCGCGGCGTCAACGAGACGATTTCATCGCTTCTGCTGACCTATATCGGCATCGCGATCATGAACTTCTTCGTCGAGGGGGCGCTTCGCGACCTTTCCAATCCCAACAAGCCGTCGACCATGCCGATCGGCGACGCCTATATGGTCGGCAAGATTCCGGGCACTCAGGTGCACTGGGGATTCGCCTACGGCATCATCCTGTGCGTCGCGCTCTATTTCCTCATGGCGCGCACGACCTTCGGGTTCGCGGCGCGGGTGACCGGGGGCAATTTTCGCGCTGCGCTCGCGCAGGGGCTGCCGGTCGGGCGGTTGATCGTCGCCTGCTCCGCGATCGCCGGCGCCTGCGCCGGCCTTGCGGGCTTCTTCGAAGTGGCGGCGATCCAGGGCCGCGCCAATGCTTCGCTGGCGGCCGGCTATGGCTTTACCGGCATCCTGGTGTCGTTCCTCGCCCGGCACAATCCGCTGGTAATCCCTCCGGTCGCCATTCTGCTCGGCGGGCTCGTCGCCTCGGGCGGCCTCATTCAGCGGCGGATGGATCTACCCGACGCGACAGTGCTGGTGCTGCAGGGATTGATCTTCGTCGTTCTGTTGACCTCCGAAACTCTCTACGGACGTTTTGCCATCTTCCGGCCTGGAAGCGGACAGGACCGCAAATGAACGACGCCGTCATCACAGTCCTCATCGCCATGCTCGGGGGCGCGATCCGGGTGTCGACCCCCTTCATGTTCGTCGCGCTCGGCGAATGTCTCACCGAAAAATCCGGCCGGGTGAATCTCGGCCTCGAAGGCACGCTGGTGCTCGGGGCGATGGTCGGCTACGCCGCCTCCTATCACACGGGTTCGCCCTGGATCGGCGTTCTCGCCGCGGGCGTCGCCGGCTCGTGCCTCGGCGCCATGCATGGCTCGATCTGCGGGCTGCCGCGCGTCAACGACGTCGCTGTCGGCATCGCCATGATGCTGTTCGGCGTTGGCGTCGCCTTCTTCTTCGGCAAGCCCTATATCCAGCCGACGGCGCCTCGGCTCGGCTCGATCCCGCTCGGATTCTGGAGCGACGACGCGAACCTAAAAAGCGCGCTGCAGGTCAATCCGCTGTTCTTCATCGGTATCGCGCTTGCGATTCTGCTCGCCTGGTCCCTGCGTAACACCCGCTGGGGACTCGTCGTCAGAACGGTGGGCGACAGCGCCGCCGCCGCGCGCGCCATGGGCATTTCCGTCAACTTCGTGCGCCTCATGACGACGACGGTCGGCGGCTTTCTCGCCGGCGTCGGCGGCGCGTTCCTGTCGCTATCCTATCCGGGCTCCTGGAACCAGGGTCTGTCCTCTGGGCAAGGCCTCATGGCCGTGGCGCTCGTCATCTTCGCTCGCTGGGACCCTCTGCGATGCATCGCGGCCGCGCTGCTGTTCGGGGCCGCGGGAGCGATCGGGCCGTCGCTGCAGTCGGTCGGCATCACACAGGGCTATTACTTCTTCAACGCCGCGCCCTACATCCTCACCCTCGGCATCATGATTGCGACGTCGAGCGCCAAACATTCGGCGCGCGACATGCCGGGCGAGTTGTCGATGGCCAAGTGAGGACGAGACCTTGCCGACCTTTGACGCCGAGCCTTATCCTTGGCCGTACAACGGCGACTGGCGGCCGCAGAACACCGCAATCATCGTCATCGACATGCAAACCGACTTCTGCGGCAAAGGCGGGTACGTCGATGCGATGGGCTACGACATTTCGCTGACCCGCGCGCCGATCGAGCCGATCCGGGCGCTGCTCGAGGCGGCGCGGTCGAAGGGATACCTGGTCATTCACACCCGAGAGGGGCATCGCCCCGACCTTGCAGATCTGCCGGCGAACAAGCGCTGGCGGTCGCAGCGGATCGGCGCCGGCATTGGCGACCCCGGACCTTGCGGCAAGGTGCTCGTTCGCGGCGAGCGAGGCTGGGAAATCATCGACGAGCTTCGGCCGCTCCCGGGCGAGCCGGTCATCGACAAGCCGGGCAAGGGATCCTTCTGCGCCACCGACCTCGAGCTTATGCTGCGCACGCGGGGCATCGAAAACATAGCGCTCACCGGCATCACGACCGACGTATGCGTTCATACGACGATGCGCGAAGCGAACGACCGTGGATTCGAATGCGTGCTGCTCGAGGACTGCTGCGCCGCGACCGACTACGGCAATCACCTCGCCGCTCTCAAGATGGTCAAGATGCAGGGCGGCGTGTTCGGCGCTGTCGGCCGCTCGACGGCCTTCATCGAGGCGATGCCATGACAATTCAAGCTGCAACCGCCCCGAGCCGCGCGCCGTCGCTCGAAACAGTCGGCATGAGCAAGTCTTTTGGCGCGTTGCGCGCCCTCCAGGATGTGTCGATCCAGGTTCCGGCGGGTTCGTTTCACGCGCTTCTCGGCGAGAACGGGGCGGGAAAGTCGACGCTCGTCAAATGCATCATGGGTTTTTACATTCCCGACAAGGGCGAGCTCAAGCTCGACGGGACTGAGGTCGCCGTCCGCAATCCCAAGGACGCGCAGGCCCTGGGCGTGGGCATGGTCTATCAGCATTTCACGCTGGTGCCGGCGCTGACGGCAGCGGAAAATCTTGTCGTCAGCCGCGCCGACGCCCCCTCGTTCATCGACTGGCGCAAGGAGCGGAAAGCTCTGGAAAGTTTCCTCGACCGGATGCCTTTCCGGGTGCCGCTCGACAAACCCGTCTCTGGCATGGCGGCGGGAGAAAAGCAGAAGCTCGAAATCCTCAAGCTGCTCTATCTTGACCAGCGCTTTCTCATTCTCGACGAGCCGACCTCGGTGTTGACGCCGGGCGAGGCGGACGAAATTCTCGGGCTCCTGCGCGACATGGCGCACCGCGGCGAAATCACCGTCGCGATGATCAGCCACAAATTCCGCGAGGTCGAGGCGTTCTGCGACGACTTCACGGTGCTCAGGCGCGGCGCTCGGGTCGGCGGCGGCAAGGTAGGCGCCGTCTCGACGCGCGAGATGGCGGCGATGATGATCGGCGACGCCGTCGTGCGGCCTTCGGCGGCACGGACGGCGGCGCCGAAGAGCGGAACGACGCTCGAGATCGCCGGTCTCTTCGCGGAGAACGATGAGGGGCGCGACGCCGTCAACGGATTCGATCTCAAGGTGCAGGCCGGCGAAATCGTCGGCATCGCGGGGGTGTCGGGGAACGGCCAGAGCGAGTTGGTGGAGGCCCTGTCCGGGCAGCGACCGATCAAACTCGGGCAAATCCTGGTTCATGATCAGGACTTCGAGCCGATTCGGGACCATTTCGACAAGTTCAAGATATTCGGACTGCCGGAGGAGCCGCTGAAGAATGCGACGGTGCCGACGATGTCGGTCGCCGAGAACATGGCCTTTCGGCGCTTCGACAAGGCGCCGATGACGCGCCTTGGATTCTGGCTTTCACGCGATCCGATGCGAGCCAAGGCGCGCGATCTCATCGATCGCTACAACGTGAAAACGCCCTCGACGGAAACGCAAATCCGCGACCTCTCGGGCGGCAACGTGCAGCGTGCGGTGCTGGCGCGGGAGCTCTCGGAAGACGTCGACGTTCTGATCGTCGCCAACCCGTGCTTCGGCCTCGACTTCGCGTCGGTCGCCGATATCCGCGCCCAGATCATGGAGCAGCGCAATCGAGGCGCGGCGGTGCTGCTGGTCTCGGAGGATCTGGACGAGATTCTTGAGCTCTCTGATCGCATCGCCGTCATGTCGGGCGGTAAGGTAGCCTATCTGACGCCGGGAGCCGGCGCCGACCGGACCACGATCGGCCGCTATATGGCAGGTCATTGAAAGAGCCCCGGTCCGCCCTCGACAACACTGGTGAACGCGGCTAAGAGCGCCTGCTGATCGAGGGGCGTGATGGCGAATGAAATACCGGACTCGTTCGATCCCGAAGCTTTGGCGGACGCGATGGCCCCGCTGCTCGGGCTGACCCAGACGCCGGAATCGCGCGCCCAGACGATTGTTCATTTGCGCATCGCGGCCGAGCAGGCGGCGAAGCTTCTTTCGGTTCGGCTCGACGACGACGCGGAGCCTGCGCCCGTGTTTGCTCCGTGACTGCGACGCGTGCCGACGAATCGGCGGCGCTGCTCGACGGATCGGCTCACGCAATCGCCGCGGCGGTGAAAACGGGCACCGCAAGCGCTCGCGAGATCGCCGAGGCGAGCCTGAAGCGCATCAAAGCCCGCAACGGAGCCCTCGGCGCCTTCACCGACGTCACGGCTGCCCGCGCGCTCGCCAAAGCGGACGCGATCGACGCGGCCCGGGCGCGGGGCGCGAAACTCGGGCCCCTAGCCGGGGCGCCGTTCGCGGTCAAGAACCTATTCGATATCGAAGGGTTGCCGACCCGCGCGGGCTCCAAGATCAATCGCGATCGCGCGCCGGCCGGGGCCGACGCGACCGTGGTCGCTCGCCTCGAAGCGGCCGGGGGCGTTCTGATCGGCTCACTCAACATGGGCGAATACGCTTACGACTTCACGGGCCAGAATGCTCATGACGGTCCGTCCCGCAATCCCCACGATCTCGACCACATGACCGGCGGCTCGTCGGGGGGCTCGGGGGCGGCGGTGGCCGGTGGCCTGGTTCCGGTCGCCCTGGGGTCGGACACCAACGGGTCCATACGCGTGCCGAGCTCGCTCTGCGGGTTGTTCGGCCTCAAGCCGACCTACGGCCGGCTGTCGCGCGCGGGCGCATTCCCGTTCGTCGCCAGTCTCGATCATGTGGGGCCGCTCGCGCGATCGGTCGGCGATCTGGCGCTCGCGTACGATGCGATGCTCGGGCGAGACGAGGCGGACCCGGCGCAAGCCGACATGCCGGCGGCCCCCGTTTCGCCAACGCTCGAAGCGGGCGCCAAAGGGCTGCGCGTCGCGAGGCTTGGCGGTTATTTCGCCCGCTCCGCCGACCCGTGCGCGATTTCCGCCGTCGATACGGTCGCGCGCGCCTTGAAGGCGGACCGGGCGGTCGAACTCGCCGACGCGGAACAGGCGCGTTCGGCTGCCTATCTGATCACCATGGTCGAAGGCGCCGCGCTGCATCTTGAGCGGTTGCGCACGCGCCTTCAGGATTTCGATCCCGATGTTGGCGACCGGCTGATCGCTGGGGCGATGCTTCCGGGCGCCTGGGTTGTACAGGCGCAAAAATTCCGTCGCCGGTTCAGGACCGAGGCGCTTGCGCTTTTTCGCGACGTCGACGTCCTGCTCGCCCCGGCGACCCCGTGCCGGGCGCCGAGGCTCGGGCAAAAGACATTCGTGCTCGATGGTCATGAAATGCTGGTGCGCCCAAACCTTGGACTGTTCACCCAACCGATTTCTTTCATAGGTTTGCCGGTGGTCGCCGTGCCGGTGTGGAGTGAAGGCGAGAGGCTGCCGATCGGAGTGCAGGTCATCGCGGCGCCGTGGCGCGAGGATCTGGCGCTCCGTGTCGCCCGGACGCTGGAGCAAGAGGGCGTCGTTCGCGCGCCGGTCGCAAGACTGTCTTAACGAGGCGAATATGGCCGAGGGTGTCAACCCATGACCGACCGGCTTTCCGGCGTCGTCCTGTTGCCGACCGACGGCAGTCCGGCGGGTCCGCCGGTCGATCTTGTTCTCAGGGACGGGCTCATTGCCGCTATTGCGCCGGCCGCCGGCCCGCCCTCGCGCCGCCTGTTGGCGATGCCAGCGCTCATCAATGCGCACGATCACGCCCGCCCGCTGTCGCCGACGTCGTTTGGCGCGGCCGGCAAGCCGCTCGAGACATGGCTGCTGCGTCTCGCCGCGATGCCCTCAATCGACCCCTATATCGGCGCGCTCGCCGCCTTCGGACGTGCCGCGCGCGCGGGCGCGTGCTCGGTGATGGCGCACTACACCCGCTTTCACGGGCCGATGCCGCCCGTCGAGGAGGTCAAAGAGGTCGCCCGCGCCGCCAGGGACGTCGGAGTTCGAGTCACGCTCGCTGTGTTCATGCGCGATCGAAACCCGCTGGTCTACGACGGCGAAGGCGATGTGTTGATGAAGCTGCCCGACGAGGCCCGCGCGGTGATCGAGACGCAGTTTCTTTCCTCGATGCCGGGGGTCGTAGAGCAGATCGCCAACGTCGAAGAGATTGCTGCCGAGACGGAGGGCGATCTCTTCTCGGTCCAGTTCGGGCCCAGCGGTGCGCAATGGTGTTCGGACGAGCTCATCGCCGGGATCGCCGAAGCCTCGCGCGTCACCGGGCGGCGGGTGCACATGCATTTGCTCGAAACCCGGTACCAGCGCGCCTTCGCGGACCGCGCCTATCCGGAGGGAGTCGTTGAGCGCCTGAGGACGCTCGGGCTCCTGTCTCCGCGCCTGACTCTCGCCCACTGCGTCCATTCGCGACCCGAGGAGCTCGACGCGATTGCGGCCGCGGGCGCGATCATCGCCACCAATCCGAGTTCGAACCTTCACCTCAAGAGCGGCATCGCCCCGATCTCCGAGGCGCTGAGGCGCGGTTGCCGGGTCGCGCTCGGCGTCGACGCGTCTGCCTTCGACGAGGACGACGACATCGTGCGCGAGATGCGGCTCGGACACTTCCTCCATGGCGGTTGGGGCTTCGACAGGGTGGTCGAACGGGGAGCATGGCTTTCCGCGATCGTCGCCAACGGGCGGTTTGCCAACGGGGCGCCCGGCCCCGGCGCGCTCAACGTTGGGGCGCCTGCCGATATCCTCGTGCTCGATCTCGACGCGCTCGATCGTGACGGGGTCATGGCCGTCGAGCCGATCGATCTTGTTTTCGCGCGGGCAAAAGCGGCCCATGTCGTGCGCCTCATTGTTGCGGGCGAGGAGATCGTGCGCGACGGCAGGCTCGTGCGGGTCGATCTCGACTCCTCGGAGGCGGAGCTCCGCCGTCAGTACAGGACGAAAATGCCATCTCGGGCGGCCTTTCTCGAAGCCTGGGGCAGCTTGGAGCCGGCCGTCGCCGAGCACTATCGCAATGGCCTTGGCTGTTGCTGACCGATCGTGAGCGGAGGACCGATCATGCCGCGCACACTGCCAATCCTCGATCTCTCATCATGGCGTGAGGGCGATCGGGCGTCGCTTGTCAAAATCGGGGCTGAAGTCGGCGCCGCCTGCCGGGACGTCGGCTTTTTCTACGTCGTAAACCACGCCGTTGACGACCACCTGATCGCTAGGGCGTTCGCCCAATCCCACCGCTTTTTCGCCCTGCCGCTGGCCGAGAGGCAGGCGCTGGCGATCGAGAAGATCGGCGGAAATCGTGGCTATTCAGGGATACTTCATGAAGCGCTCGATCCTCAACGGGGACCCGACATGAAGGAAGCCTTCAACATCGGTCTCGAAATTGCGCCGGACGATCCCGATCTTCTGTCCGGACAGCCTTTCCGCTCCCTCAACGCATGGCCGAACCTGCCGGATTTCCGCGAAACGCTGCTCGACTACTACGACGCCTGCGCCGCGCTCGGCGCCCGGTTGCATCGCGCATTCGCCTGCGACCTCGGCCTCGAGCCCGGCTTTTTCGACGACAAATTCGATCGCCCGATGGCGACGCTCAGGCTCCTGCACTATCCGGCGCCCCCCGCGGGCTCCGCTCCGCGGACGGGCGCTGGCGCACACACCGACTACGGCAACCTGACGCTGCTCGCGACGGACGACGTCGGCGGGCTCGAGGTGCGGGCCCGCAGCGGAGAATGGATCGAAGCTCCGGTTATTCCGGGCGCCTTCATCGTCAATATAGGCGACTGCCTGATGCGGTGGACCAACGACGCCTACGTCTCGACCCCCCACCGCGTCATCAACCGGAGCGGGAGGGAGCGATATTCGATCGCGTTTTTCTACGACCCGAATCCGGAGGCGACGGTCGAAACGATTCCGTCCTGCCTGCGGGAAGGCGAGCGCGCCCACTATCCACCGATCCTGGCCGCCGATTATCTGAAACGGCGTCTGGACGCGAGCAAGCCGGCGGGGGCCGCTCGCCGTTGACCGGGGCGGCTTTCGGGCCTGGGCTTGTCAACCGGCGTACGGGCGGTCTATTGGTTCGCCGTTTGCGTGCGCGACTCGAGAGACCTTAGCGCGATTGCAAAAACTGGGTCGGGGAGAGAAAAATGAACAATGTGACGCGTCGCAGCCTCATCTTGTCCGGGGCCGCCTTGGCCAGCGGGTCCATGCTGGCGCCGGCTGAAGCCGCGACCGGGCAGATCTCGCTCAGGATCCTGAGCGCCGGTTTTATTTTCGGCGCCTCCGGCGGTAGTGGCATACTGACCTTCCGAGGCCAACAATTCCCGCTGTCGGTCGGTGGTATAAGCGCCGGCGCTACGATCGGCGCGTCGGGTACGGACCTGGTCGGCACCGCCTCTCATATGAACGCGCCGGGCGATATCGAGGGGATCTATTCGTCGATCGGAGCTGGTCTATCGGTCGCAGGCGGCCGGTCCGCCGCTCAGCTCTCCAATGCACGCGGCGTCGTACTCAGGCTTCGCGGGCGGCAGGTCGGGTTCATGTTCTCGCTCGATCTCGCCGGCATGTCGATCTCGCTCAGTCGCTGACGGGCGCCCGCCGTCGGCGCGCCGGACGAAATCCGGCCGGAGCGCTATCGGCCCGAATTCTGTCCGTAATAGGCGCCGGCGCCGTGCTTCCGGCTGAAGTGCTTGGCGAGCAGCTCCGGCTCGATCGGCTCGAGGTCTGGCGCCAGTTGAAGCGACATGAGCGCCATGTCGGCGATGCATTCCACCGCGACCGCGGCCTCGAGGGCCTTGGCCACCGTCGGGCCCCACGTGAACGGGGCATGGCGGTTGACCAGGACGCCGGGAAACTCCGCCGGGTCGAACGCCTGCATTTTCTCGACGATCACTTTGCCGGTTTCCCATTCGTAGTCCGATGCGATTTCGGCCGCGGTCATTTTGCGGGTGATGGGCACCTCGCCGTTGAAATAGTCGGCGTGGGTCGTTCCGAAGATTGGTATCGCCCGGCCCGCCTGCGCGAAGGCGGTCGCGTGCGACGAATGGGTGTGCACGACGCCGCCGATGTCCGGAAAGGCCAGGAAAAGACGGCGGTGGGTTGGCGTGTCCGACGAGGGATTGAGCCGCCCCTCGATCTTCCGTCCTTCGAGGTCGACGACAACCATGTCGTCCGGGGTCAGTGCTGAATAGTCGACGCCGCTCGGCTTGATCGCAAATGCGCCCTGCGCGCGATCGACCGCGCTCGCATTGCCGAAGGTGAGATTGATGAGCCCGTGCCGCGGCAAGGCGACATTGGCTTCATAGGCTTCGCGCTTCAGTTCGATGAACATGGGTCTTGTTTCCCGCGTCAGGCGCGGAACCCCTGCGCGAGGTAATAGTAGACGTCGTTGCTGCGCAGGTCCTGTTTAAACCCCGCCAGGGTGGTTTCCGGCCCGATGACCGCCATCTCAATGCCGGCGATGGTCGCGAAATCCTCGAGCATCTCGCGGGTCACGCTGTAGCTATATCCGGTGTGATGCGCGCCGCCGGCAAGAATCCAGGCGGCGCAAGCGGTCTTGAAGTCCGGCTTGCATTCCCAGACCGCGCGAGCCACCGGCAATTTCGGCAGGGCGGGATGATCGACTGCGGTCACTTCGTTGACAAGGAGACGGAAGCGAGAGCCGAGGTCCATAAGGCTCGCGTTGAGCGCCGGGCCCTTCGCGGCGTCGAACACCAGACGGACTGGATCCTCCTTGCCGCCAATCGAAAGCGGATGAATTTCAAGCTTGGGCTTGCCCGCCGCGATGGTGGGGCAGATCTCGAGCATGTGGGCGCCGAGAACCTGATGGCCGCCCGGGGCCAGATGGTAGGTGTAGTCCTCCATGAACGAAGTGCCGCCCGGAAGGCCCTCGCCCATGACCTTCATCGCGCGCACCAGGGCGGCGGTCTTCCAGTCGCCCTCGCCCGCGAATCCGTACCCCTGGGCCATCAGCCGTTGGGGCGCGAGGCCCGGAAGCTGGCGAAGCCCATGCAGATCCTCGAACGTCGTCGTGAAGCCCTTGAAGCCGCCCTGCCCGAGAAAAGCGTGCAAGCCCAGTTCGAGGCGCGCGCCATATAGGAGCGACTCATGCCTGCCGCCCGCCTTGCGCAATTCCGGAGCGACGGCGTAAAGCTTCTCATATTCGCCGGCCAAGGCCTTGGCCTTGGCGTCGGAGACGGCGTTCACCTCAGCCACGAGATCGCCGACGCCGTAGCCGTTGGTCGCAAAACCAAATTTCATTTCGGCGGCAACCTTGTCGCCCTCGGTCACCGCCACCTGGCGCATGTTGTCGCCAAAACGGCAGAATTTCGCCCCCTGCCAATCGTGCCATGCGCGCGCCGCGCGCATCCAGACGCCGACGCGGTCCTGGACCTCCGGATCGGTCCAGTGGCCGACGACGACTTTGCGCGACAGACGCATGCGGGTGTGGATGAAGCCCGCCTCCCGATCGCCATGGGCCGACTGATTCAGGTTCATGAAGTCCATGTCGATCGCGTCCCACGGAAGATCGCGACTGAACTGGGTGTGGAGATGGACGAACGGCTTCTTGAGCGCGTTGAGTCCGCGCACCCACATTTTCGACGGCGAAAACGTATGCATCCACAGGATCAGGCCCGCGCAGTCCGGATCGGAGTTCGCGTCGAGGCAAAGCTTTGCGATTTCATCGGGCGTCGTCAGGAGGGCCTTGAATTCGGTCTTGAGCGGGAGCTTGGACGAGCTCGCAAATGCGCCCGCAATCTCGCGCGCATGAGCCGCGACCTGTTGCAGCGGACCCGGACCGTACAGATGCTGAGATCCGCAAACGAGCCAGACTTTTGGGGTGGCGAGATCGATCATGGCCACTTCAGATTCTCACTTTCGACGAACAGAACGTCATGCGCGCTGCGCATATTTGATATCCAGCAGACTCTTCATCACATGCGACAGATCGGCCGACTTCGTCAGGCCGCCGAAACTGTCATGCAGCTGGCGATAGAGCGCGTAGAGCTGGTCGTAAACCGCGCGATTCTCAGCGACGGGCTGATAGGATTCGGGCTTCAGCGATGTCATCGCCGCCTCCGCCGCAGCAAAGTCCTGATGTGCGCCCGCCAGCACGGCCGCGGCGATCGCCGAGCCGAGAGCGCAGGTCTGACTCGAGCCCGCGACCTGCATGACGCAGCCCGTGACGTCGGCATAGATTTGCATGAGCAGCGGATTCTTTTCCGCGATGCCGCCCGTGCATACGACCTCGTCGGTGCGCACGCCGTATTCCTGGATGCGCTCGATTATCGCGCGCGCCCCGAACGCGGTGGCCTCGATCAGGGCGCGATAGATGTCAGCCCGCGTCGTATAGAGGTCCTGGCCGAGCAGCAGGCCGGTCAGGCGCTGGTCGACGAGAATGGTTCGATTGCCGTTGTTCCAGTCGAGGGCCAGAAGGCCTGCTTGTCCTGGACGTTGCGCCGCAGCCTCGGCGGTCAGCGCGGTGTGAAGCGCAGCGTCGCCGCCGAGGACCACCTCGACCCACCATTTGAAAATGTCGCCGACGGCCGACTGACCGGCCTCTATGCCGAAGAAGCCAGGCAGAATGGCGCCTTTCACGATGCCGCAGATGCCGGGAATATCAGCGACCGGCTTTTCCGCAGAAACCACCGCGCAGTCGCAGGTCGACGTGCCGATCACCTTGACCAGCGTGCCCTCGCGTACGCCGCAGCCGATTGCGCCATAGTGAACGTCGAATTCTCCGATCGCGACCGGAATCCCTGCGGCAAGCCCCAGTCTCGCCGCCCACTCGGCGCAGAGCGACCCAGCCGGTTCGGTGGCGTCGTAGGCCTTCTCATAGAGCCGGTCCCTGAGGTCGGCGAGCCGCGGATCGAGCGCAGTCAAGAACTCCTTGTCCGGAAGGCCGCCCCAATCGTCGGAATAGAACGCCTTGTGACCGGCGGCGCACACTCCCCGTTTGACCAGTCGCGGATCGGCCACGCCGGCGAGCACGGACGGCGCCCAGTCGGCAAGCTCGACCCAGGAAAAGGCGGCGTTGAACGTTTCCGGAGCGACATTGAGGCAATGCCAGAGCTTGGCCCAGAACCATTCGGACGAGTAGACGCCGCCGCATTTGGCGATGTACTGAGGCCTGAGCTTGGCGCAAAGGTCAGTGATCCTGGCCGCCTCGCGCCAACTGGTGTGATCCTTCCATAGCCAGCATTGCGCGTTGAGGTTCGCCTTCCACTTGTCGCTCAACGCCAACGGGCGGTTTTGAGCGTCGACGGGGATCGGGCTTGACCCGGTCGAGTTCGAGCCCGATCCCGACGACTTTCGACGGGTTGAAATCATACTTGCGCCCGGCTTCAGCGAGTGCGCCCGTGATGCTTTCCGCAAGGCCATAGAGATAGTCACCCGGGTGCTGACGGGCCAACAAACCGTCTTTCGGATCGAGCAACACCCCTTGCGCGCCCGAAGGGTAGTCGACCACTCGGCTCCCAAATTCCGCGCCGTCCGAACAGCGAACGACCAGCGCGCGCACCGAGTTGGTCCCGAAATCGACGCCCAAGGTGAACATCAGCGCTCCGCGGCTTGATCAGGGACAAGCACGGCGGACGGCAGAGGCGCGCGCCGGCGCATCAAGATGGTCAACGCGAGCCCAATCCCGCTACTCTTTGCTCTTTTGATAGACGTCGACATACACCGCCGCCAACAGAACGACGCCCTTCACAACCTGTTGCCAGAAAATGCCGATGCCGAGAATCGACATGCCGTTGTTCATCACGCCCATGAAGAACGCGCCAATGACGACGCCCATCACCTTGCCGACGCCTCCCGAGGCGGACACGCCACCGATGAAACAGGCGGCGATGACATCGAGCTCGAATGAATTGCCAGCGCTTGGCGTCGCCGAATTGAGGCGCGCAGCGACAATCAGGCCCGCAAGTCCCGCGAGCACGCCCATATTGACAAAGGTGAGCAAGGTCAGTCGCTCAGTGCGGACGCCTGAAAGCTGCGCCGCCAAACGGTTCCCGCCCATCGCGTAGATGCGTCGGCCGACCGTCATGCGCGTTGTGATGAAGGTGTAGAGCAGGATCAGCGCGCCCATAATGATGAGCACGTTGGGCAGGCCCTTGTTCGAAGCCAACAGATAGCTGAATCCGAGAATCAAGACGGTGAAGACGCCGTTTTTGCAGATAAAGAGCGCGAGCGGTTCCGTCTCCACCGACTGCGCATTATCCCTCATCCATCGGCGTGCGCTGAAGAAAATGAGCAGCGCCGCGCCGAGGACGCCCAGCAGCATCGAGAGCCAGTAGAACTGCGGCGTGGATTTCAAAATTCCAAAGTCGCTGAAGTCCGGAATGAAGCCAGCGCTGATCGACTGGAATCCCTTGGCGAAAGGCCCGACAAACTGGCCCTGGAGCATGTTGCCGGTCAGCCCACGAAAAATCAGCATGCCGGCGAGCGTTACGATGAACGACGGGATTTTGCTGTAGGCGATGAAATAACCCTGAAAAACGCCGATCAGTCCGCCGAGAGCCAGCGCCAGCGGGATCACCAGTTGCCACGGCAGCTTGAGGTCGAAGTCTAGCCAGGGAACATGAAATCCCACCATCAAAATCGCCGCGCAACCGCCGACGAATCCGACGATTGAGCCGACCGACAGATCGATGTTGCCGCCGACAATCACCAGCAGCATTCCGAGCGCCATGATGACCACGTAGCTGTTCTGCAGGATGAGGTTGGTCACGTTGACGCCGCGGAAGAGCACGCCGCCGGTGACGATCTCGAAGAACGCCATGATCAGAAGCAGGGAGACGAGCAGGCCGTAGTCGCGAAGATTGTTCTTCCAGAAGCTCGCGTCCGCGGCCGACGGTTCAGCGGCGGGCGCGCCGGTGATGATCGTTTCCGTGCTCATGCCGCCGCAACCCCGTATTGCTTCATGATCGAGGCCATTATCTTTTCCTGCGTGGCGCCCTTCGCCGGCATTTCGTCGACGAATTTGCCCTCGTTCATTACGTAAATGCGGTCGCAGACGCCGAGCAATTCGGGCATCTCTGATGAAATGACGATAACCCCTTTTCCGGCTGCCGCCAGATCGTTGATGATCGTGTAAATCTCATATTTGGCGCCGACGTCGATCCCGCGCGTCGGTTCGTCCAGGATCAGCACCTTCGGCTGCGCGAACAGCCATTTGCTCAAGACGACCTTCTGCTGATTGCCCCCCGACAAATTGAGCGTCTTTTGAAAGATGCCCGAGGAACGTATCTTGAGCAGGCTGCGGTATTGCTGCGCAATCCGGGTTTCTCTGTGCTTGTCGATCACTCCGCGCCAGGCGATGCCCGGCAGGTTTGCGAGCGTCACGTTGTTCTTGATGTCCTCGCTTAAGACCAACCCAAGGCTCTTGCGGTCCTCGGTGACGTAGGCGATGCCGTTGGCGACAGCCTTCTGCACCGTCGAGACGTCTATCTCCTTGCCGTCCATCAGGGCGCGGCCTCGGATGTTTCGTCCGTAAGCGTGACCGAAAATGCTCATCGCGAGCTCGGTGCGACCGGCGCCCATCAATCCGGCGATGCCGACGACTTCGCCGCGGTTGACATGAAGATTGACGCCCTTGATCACCTCGCGCCCCGCATGGAGAGGATGCTCGACCCACCAGTTCTCCACCGCGAACAGGCGCTCTGCGATCTTGGGCACTCGCGGCGGATAACGATCGGACATCTCGCGCCCAACCATGCTCTTGATGATTCGGCCTTCGCTAATCTTCTCGCGATGGCAGTCGATGGTCTCGACCGTCGCGCCGTCGCGCAACACGGTGATCTGGTCCGCCACCTTGGCCAGCTCGTTGAGCTTGTGCGAAATGATGATCGAGGTGATGCCCTGAGACTTGAACTCGACGAGTAACCTCAGCAGCGCATCGCTGTCGGTTTCGTTGAGGCTGGCGGTCGGCTCATCGAGGATCAAGAGCCTGACCTTCTTGGCGAGCGCCTTGGCGATCTCGACAAGCTGCTGCTTGCCGATTCCCAGATTGGTGATCAACGCTTTCGGGGATTCCCTGAGCCCGACCTTGGCGAGAAGCTCGCGCGTCCGGTTGAACGCCACACCCCAGTCGATGACGCCGAGTCGGGCGGGTTCGTTGCCGAGGAAGATGTTCTCGGCGATCGACAGGAGCGGCACCAGCGCCAATTCCTGATGGATGATGATGATGCCGAGATGCTCGCTGTCCGCGATGCGCGAAAAGCGGCGCGGTTGCCCCTGAAAGACGATCTCTCCTTCATAAGAGCCATAAGGATAGACGCCGCTCAGCACTTTCATCAGCGTTGACTTGCCAGCGCCGTTCTCGCCGCAAATCGCGTGGATTTCGCCTTCCGTGACCACAAGATTCACATCACGGAGCGCCTTCACACCCGGGAAGCTCTTGCTGATCCCCCGCATTTCGAGAATTGGGTTCATCGCAATCTCGTCAAAGCCAGCACGACCTCCGCGCCCTAATTGCGGCGCGGAGGGCATTGCCAACCTTAGTTACTTCAGCTGCTCAGCCTTGTAGTAGCCGGTGTCGACCAGCGCTTTCTGCCAGTTGGTGGCGTCGACCGGAACTGGGGTCAGCAAATAGGAAGGAACGATCTTGATCTTGTTGTTGTAAGTCTTGGTGTCGTTGATCTCGGGCTTACCGCCCGACGCCACCGCGTCGACCATGTTAGCCGCGACCTTGGCGAGATCGCGCGTGTCCTTGAAAATGGTCGAGTATTGCTCGTGGTTGATGATGGACTTGACTGAGGGGATTTCGGCGTCCTGCCCCGAGATGATCGGCATCGGCTGATCCGCCGTGCCGTATCCGACACCCTTCAGCGCCGAAATGATGCCGATGCTGAGCCCGTCATAGGGAGAGAGAACGGCGTCGACCCGCTTCTGGGTGTAGTTGGCGCTGAGCAGGTTATCCATCCGCGCCTGGGCGACGTCCGCCTTCCAGCGCAGGGTTCCGACCTTGTCCATGCCCATCTGCTTCGACTGCACGACGAGCTTGCCGCTGTCGATGTAAGGCTGCAGGACCGACATTGCGCCGTTATAGAAGTAGAACGCATTCGTATCGTCGGGCGACCCGCCGAAGAGCTCGATGTTGAACGGGCCATTCTTGCCCGCGTCGAGGCCCAGACCATGGACGATGCTGGTCGCCTGAAGCACGCCGACCTTGAAATTGTCGAAGGTCGCGTAATAGTCGACGTTGGGCGACCCGACGATCAGACGGTCATAGGAAATGACCTTGATGCCGGCGTCGGCGGCTTTCTGCAGCGCGTTCGAGAGCGTGGTGCCGTCGATGGCCGCAATCACCAGGACCTTGTCGCCCTTGGTGATCATGTTCTCAACCTGCGCGAGCTGGTTGGGAATGTCGTCGTCGGCGTACTGCAGATCGGTCTTGTAGCCCTTGGCCTGCAGGACCTTCACCATATTGTCGCCGTCGGCGATCCAGCGGGCCGATGTCTTGGTCGGCATGGCGATGCCGATCGTGCCTTTGTCCTGGGCGTGAGCGGCGCCTGCGGCAGTCAGAAGACCTACAGCGACCGTCGCAGCGAGAGTTCTTAGATTCATTCGTATTCCTCCCTTAGAAACGCCAACTGAAAGCGTGGCGTGGTGAACGCGATACCGTCGATTCTTTGGGGCCTTCCGTGGTCCGACGCAAGCCGGATTGCGAAGAGTTTTTCTGCCTAAAGATAAGGCGAACCCCAATAAGTAATACAATATTATCTTAGCGAGTTCCACGTCAACCCCAGAACATGCCGGGGCTTCGGCAAATGGGACGAGGGAGAACAACAGGTCGACACTTGGTCGGGCGCTCCCCTTCAGGGGGGCATCCTGGGCGCGCGACGCCAACGGCCTGGCTGGGGCGGGAGGATTCGAACCTCCGCATGGCGGAATCAAAATCCGCTGCCTTACCGCTTGGCGACGCCCCAACGTGCTGCAAGGCTGGTTAGGCCCGGCGGAAAGCGGCCGGACAATAGTTCGGGCCTTCGCTCATCGCAATGGCTCGCGGCGCGATTTTGCCTCAAGGGGTTACGGAGCGGAGCGGCCAGGCCCGGCTCCTGCGAGCGCCGCAAGATCGGCGTTGGCGCCGCATACGAGAACGCCGACGCGTTCATCTGGCTCGGGCCGATAGACGCCGCTTGCGATTGCGGCGAACGCCGCCGCGCCGCCGGGCTCGGCGATGACCGACATGTCGGCCCACAGTCGGCGCTGGGCCTCGGCGATCGCCCTGTCCGTGACCAGGACGACGCCGCTCACGAACTGCTCCGCGATCTTGAAATTGAGCGCGCCTACGCGCTTAGCGCCGAGCGAGTCGGCGGCGATCGAGTTAACCGCCACATCGACCGGCGTGCGCGCTTCGAGCGCGGCGTGAAGGGCGCGCGAACCCTCCGGCTCGACGCCAACCACCTTGACGCGGCCGTCGAACCAGGCTGCGACTCCCGCGACGAGCCCGCCGCCGCCGACCGCGATAAGAACGGTGTCGAGCCTGTTCAGCCCAAGCCGTTCCAGATCCTGCTCCCACTCCAACGCCACCGTACCCTGGCCCGCGATCGTCTCGATAGCGTCGTAAGGGTGGATCGAGAGCGCGCCGGTTTCGGCGACGTACTGGTCGCAGCGCTGCTGCGCTTCCGCGTAAGTCCCGCCGCCGATCATGGCCTGAGCCCCATACGTCTTGATCTTAGCAATCTTGGCGGGCGTGGCGATTTCCGGCACGAAGATGCGCGCGCGAATTCCCAGCTTTTGCGCCGCGAAGGCGACCCCCGCGCCATGGTTGCCGCCCGACGCCGTCGCGCAGCCTGCCGCTGGAGCCGGCCGGGTAAGGAGGTTGTGAAAGGCGCCGCGAGCCTTAAATGAACCGGTGACCTGCAAACATTCGAGCTTGAGCGACAGCGGCGGGGCGCCGGCGATCGGCGAGGCCGTCTCGAGAATCGGCGTGCGGCGGATGTGTCCGCGAATGCGCGCGTGGGCGGAGCGAATGTCGTCAGACGTGACTGTCGCCGACGCCGCCAGGGTCATCGCGAAGCCCCGACCCCGAGCGCCTGCTGCGCCTTTTTGGGAAGGCCTGCAACGACCAGCGCGTAGCTTTGGCGCAGGTAAGTCTTGAGATCATCATCGCTGAGCGAGCGAGGGTCAGTGCGCTGAACCCAGGACAATCCTCGGGAGGCGAGATAGGGCGCCGGGCGCATCCCCGGCAGTTCGGTCAGGATTGAAAAGCTCGCCTGAGAACATTTGAAACTTACGCCGAACTCTGGCGCATTCGACCATCCGCCGATCGCGAACACCTTGCCCCCGATCTTCCAGACGCTCGCGTCGCCCCATTGGACGACATGCGTCGTGTGAGGCAGGTTGGCGCAGAACGCGTCGTAGTCTTCCTGAGTCATGCGTGAGACGAGCGAGGCGGGAGCCAGACATCGAGAGCGAGCGGACTGCGCTTCAGAGCTTGATCGCGTCCTTGAGCTCGCGCAACCGGTCGAGCTTCTCCTGCGCCAGGCGCTTTTGGTCTTCGGTCGCGTCAGCGAGATCCTCCTCGGCGTTCTTGATCTCCTGACCGAGCTTGTCGGCGCTCAAGTCCTCGAACGGGATGGCCGTCTCCGCCAGCAGGATGAGGCCCTTCTTGCTCGCGTCGGCAAATCCGCCCCGCACAAAGACGCGACGGTGCTTGCCTTCCGCGTCGTCGATGCCGACGACGCCCGGCCGCATCGACGTCATCACCGGCGCGTGCTCGCTCAGCACCAGGAAGTCGCCCTCATTGCCCGGCACCAGCACCGATTGAGCGGCGCCGTTGAACAGCACCCTGTCCGGCGACACAAGTTCGAAGTGGAAAGTGGCCATGGCGATCCCTGGACAAACTGCGCGTCAAGCCGCCTCTGCGGCCAGCTTCTTGGCTTTCTCGACCGCCTGCTCGATCGTGCCGACCATGTAGAAGGCCGCCTCGGGCAGGCTGTCGTACTTGCCTTCGACGATGCCCTTGAAACCCTTCACGGTATCTTCGATCCTGACCTGCACGCCGGGCGTCCCGGTGAACACCGCGGCGACATCGAACGGCTGCGACAGGAATCGCTCGATCTTGCGCGCTCGGGCGACGATCTGCTTGTCTTCTTCCGACAGTTCGTCCATGCCGAGGATCGCGATGATGTCCTGGAGCGCCTTGTAGCGCTGCAGCACCTGCTGGACCTGGCGGGCGACGTTGTAGTGCTCCTCGCCGACGATCGCCGCCGACAGCATGCGCGACGTCGAATCGAGCGGGTCGACCGCCGGGTAGATGCCCTTTTCCGAAATCGCGCGCGAGAGCACGGTCGTCGCGTCGAGATGCGCGAAGGAGGTTGCAGGCGCGGGATCGGTCAGGTCGTCGGCTGGGACGTAGATCGCCTGCACCGAGGTGATCGAACCTTTTGTCGTCGTGGTGATGCGCTCCTGCAAAGCCCCCATATCGGTGGCCAGGGTCGGCTGGTAACCGACTGCCGAGGGGATGCGGCCGAGCAGCGCCGACACTTCCGAACCCGCCTGGGTGAAGCGAAAGATATTGTCGATGAACAAGAGCACATCCTGGCCTTGATCGCGGAAATGCTCGGCGACGGTTAGACCGGACAGGCCGACGCGCATGCGCGCGCCCGGCGGTTCGTTCATTTGTCCGAACACCAGCGCACATTTCGATTTTACGCTGGGGTCGGGATGATGCGGGTCGGCGTTGACCTTCGATTCGATAAACTCATGATAGAGGTCGTTGCCCTCGCGAGTGCGCTCGCCGACGCCCGCAAACACCGAATTGCCGCCATGGGTCTTGGCGACGTTGTTGATCAGCTCCTGGATGAGCACCGTCTTGCCGACCCCTGCGCCGCCGAATAGGCCGATCTTGCCGCCCTTCGCGTAAGGGGCGAGCAGGTCGACGACCTTGATGCCGGTGACGAGAATCTGGGCTTCCGTCGATTGCTCGACATAAGCGGGCGTCGGCTGATGGATCGCGCGCCGCGCCTCCATGGGAATTGGACCGGCTTCGTCGACGGGCTCGCCGACGACATTCATGATCCGCCCGAGCGTGCCTTCGCCGACTGGAACAGAGATTGGCGCGCCGACGTCCATAACCTCCTGACCGCGCACCAGACCCTCGGAGATGTCCATGGCGATGCAGCGCACGGTGTTCTCGCCGAGGTGCTGCGCAACTTCGAGTATGAGACGATTGCCGTTGTTGATCGTCTCGAGCGCGTTGAGGATCGGCGGCAGGTAGCTGTCGAACTTCACGTCGACGACGGCGCCGATCACCTGGGTGACGCGGCCGGTGGCGTTCGCGATGTTGGCCATTTTGCTTTCAGTCCTCGTTCCTAGCTCGCTGCTGGGCGTTCCATCGATCAGACGGCCTCGGCGCCCGATATAATCTCGATCAGTTCCTTGGTGATCATCGCCTGGCGCGTGCGGTTGTAGCGAAGCGTGTACTTCTTGACCATCTCGCCGGCGTTGCGAGTGGCGTTGTCCATCGCGCTCATCTGAGCGCCGAAGAAGGAGGCGGCGTTCTCGAGCAGCGCGCGGTAGATGCGCACCGAAACCGCGCGCGGCAGCAATTGGGCGAGGATTTCGCCTTCGTCCGGTTCGTAATCGTAGACCGGGGCGGTCTCATCCTTGGAGCCGAGCTCGGGGGGAATGAGCTGTTGGGCCGTCGGAATCTGCGCGATCACCGACTTGAAGCGCGAGTAGAACAGCGTGCAGACGTCGAACTGGCCGTTGTCGAAGAGGTCGATCACCTTGGCGGCGATCGGCTGCGCCGTCCCGTATGAGATGGTGCGCACGGCCCGCAGATCGATCATCTCCAGAATCTGTCTTTCATGCGTGCGGCGAAGCTGGTCATAGCCTTTCTTGCCGACGCACAGGATCTTGACCGTCTTGCCCTCGCTCGCCAGGGCGTTGGCCTTGTCGCGCGCGAGCCTCACGATCGCGGTATTAAAGGCGCCGCACAGTCCGCGCTCGCCCGTGCAGACGACGAGCAGATGAACCTGATCCGACCCGCTGCCCACGAGCAGGCGCGGGCCCTGGCCGTCGGTCGCCGCGCCGGCCAGATTGGTCAGCACCGCCTCGACCTGTTCCGCATAAGGCCGCGCGGCTTCGACCGCGCTTTGCGCCCGGCGCAGCTTCGAAACCGCGACCATCTGCATGGCCTTGGTGATCTTCTGCGTCGATTTGACGGAGGCGATCCGGTTTCTCAGGTCCTTAAGGGACGGCATCGCTTGGCGTCTCCAGGCGCGTCCGGCCTCAAGTCCGGCGCGAGAGCTGAGTTCGAGGTATCGATCTATTTCAAGCGAAGCTCGCGGCGTAAGGCTTCGACCGCCGCTTGAGCTTCGCCTCGGCGTCGCTTCGTGAGATCGTCAGACGAGCCGATAGCCTTCAGAATCCCGCGTTCTTCGCCCGCAGGAACGTGAGAAGCCCATCCTCGAACGGCCGCACCTTGTCGAGCGGCAGCTTGTCGAGAAAGCCGTTGACCCCGGCGTAGATGACGCAGACCTGCTCCTCCATCTTGAGCGGCGAGAACTGCGGCTGCTTGAGAAGTTCTGTCAAACGGGCGCCGCGGTTGAGCAGGCGCTGAGTGACGGCGTCAAGATCGGAACCGAACTGCGCGAAGGCCGCCATTTCGCGATATTGCGCGAGTTCGCCCTTGATCCTGCCGGCGACTTTCTTGGTGGCCTTGGTCTGGGCCGCGGAGCCGACGCGCGAGACCGAAAGACCCACGTTCACCGCGGGCCGAACGCCCTGGTAGAACAGGTCCGTTTCGAGGAAGATCTGACCGTCGGTGATCGAGATGACGTTGGTCGGAATGTAGGCCGAGACGTCGTTGGCTTGCGTCTCAATGATGGGCAGCGCGGTGAGCGAGCCTGAGCCATTGTCCTTGTTGAGCTTGGCGGCGCGCTCGAGGAGGCGGGAGTGAAGGTAGAACACGTCGCCGGGATACGCCTCGCGGCCGGGCGGACGCCTGAGCAGAAGCGACATCTGGCGATAAGCGACGGCCTGCTTCGAGAGGTCGTCGTAAATGATAACCGCGTGCATGCCGTTGTCGCGGAAAAACTCCCCCATCGCGCAGCCCGCGAAGGGAGCAAGGAACTGCATCGGGGCCGGATCCGAAGCCGTGGCGGCGACGATGATCGTGTATTCCAGCGCGCCGTGCTCCTCGAGCACCTTGGCGAACTGAGCAACTGTCGACCGCTTCTGCCCAATCGCGACGTAAACGCAGTAGAGCTTCTTCAACTCGTCAGTGCCCTGATTCAGCGACTTCTGATTGAGAATAGTGTCGAGGGCGATCGCGGTCTTGCCCGTCTGCCGATCGCCGATGATGAGCTCGCGCTGGCCGCGGCCGATCGGAATCATGCTGTCGATCGCCTTCAGGCCCGTCGCCATCGGCTCGTTCACCGATTTGCGGGGAATGATGCCCGGAGCCTTGACGTCGACGCGGGCGCGCTTGTCAGCATTGATCGGGCCCTTGCCGTCGATCGGGTTGCCCAGGGCGTCAACGACGCGGCCAAGAAGCCCCTTGCCAATTGGCACGTCCACGATCGCGCCGGTGCGCTTGACCGTCTGGCCTTCCTTGATCTCACGGTCGCCGCCGAAAATGACGATGCCGACGTTGTCGCTCTCGAGGTTCAGCGCCATGCCGCGGGTGCCGTTCTCGAACTCAACCATTTCACCGGCCTGGACCTTGTCGAGGCCATAGGCGCGCGCGATGCCGTCGCCGACGCTTAGCACCTGACCGACCTCGGTCACTTGCGCCTCGGCGCCGAAGTTGGCGATCTGGCTCTTGAGGATCGAGGAAATTTCTGCGGCGCGGATATCCATCAGCCGACCTCTTTCATGGCTAGGCGAATTGAGTTGAGCTTCGTTTTCAGCGAGCCGTCGACCATGCGCGAACCGAGCTTGACAATCAGGCCGCCGATGATCGAGGGGTCGAGCTTGACGTTGAGATCGACCTCCCGGCCGCCAGAAGCGGCGCGCAGCGACTCTTTCAGCGCGGCGATATGGGCCTCGGTGAGCGCGGTCGCACTGGTGACGTCCGCCCGCGTCACCCCGCGATACGCATCATAGAGCTTGCGGTAGTCGGCGATCATCTCACGGATGAAGAATAGACGGCGCTTCGATGTGACCAGCCGGATGAAGTTGGCGGCGACGCCGCCGATGCTGGCGTCGGCCAGAACGGCGTCGAGGGCTTTGAGCTGGTCGGCGGCCGAGAACACCGGGCTTCGCACCAGGCGTTCGAGATCCGGGCTTTCGGCGATCAGCGCGTCGAATCTCGCCAACGCTTCGGCGACTGCGTCGGTCTGGCGCTCGTCCTGGGCGAGCGAGAACAGGGCGGAAGCATAGCGTCCGGATACGCCGGATACGATCGTATCTTCCTCTGCCAATGCCGGTCACCCCACAAGGCGTTCAAGCCCACGCGCGCTGCTCTCCCGGAAGCCGCGCCAACCTCGGGAATTCGAGTTGATTCCGCGTCTCGAAATGAGCCCGCCGGCTCGCGCAATCCAAAGGCGGGCGTTGCCTAACATAGGACTTTTGGAGGCGCAACCGGATGGTTTGGCCCATAAGCCGGCCGCAATCCCGTTCCCTTCCCGTGCGCGCCCTGCTATCCCGCGCCCCATGGCCATCCACCCGATCGAGAACATCCGAAACTTCGCGATCATCGCTCACATCGACCACGGCAAGTCGACGCTCGCCGATCGGCTCATCCAGCAGACCGGAACGATCGCCGAGCGCGAGATGGTGGAGCAGGTGCTCGAACTCGATGGATATCGAGCGCGAACGCGGCATCACCATCAAGGCGCAGACGGTCAGGCTCGAATATCGCGCCCATGATGGGAAGCTCTACGTCCTCAACCTCATGGACACGCCCGGCCACGTCGACTTCGCCTATGAGGTGTCGAGGTCGCTTGCGGCCTGCGAGGGTTCGCTCCTCGTTGTCGACGCCAGCCAGGGGGTCGAGGCGCAGACGCTCGCCAACGTCTATCACGCGCTCGACGCGGGCCATGAGATCGTGCCCGTCCTCAACAAGGTCGACCTGCCCGCCGCCGAGCCCGACCGGGTCAAAGAGCAGATCGAGGACGTGATCGGGCTCGACGCCTCGAACGCGATCGAGATCTCGGCCAAGACCGGCCTCAATGTCGATCAGGTGCTGGAGGCGATCGTCCTCCGGCTACCGCCGCCCAAGGGCGACGAGACCGCGCCGCTCAAGGCGCTGCTGGTCGATTCCTGGTACGACGCCTATCTCGGCGTCGTCGTCTTGGTGCGGCTGATCGACGGCCATTTCAGGCGCGGCATGCGCATCCGCATGATGGGCTCGGACGCGGTATACGAGGTTGACCGCATCGGCGTGTTCCGGCCCAAGATGACCGAGGCGGACAAGCTCGGTCCCGGCGAGATCGGCTACATCACCGCCCAGATCAAGCAGGTCGCCGACACCCGCGTAGGCGATACGATCACCGACGACAAGCGCCCGACGGCCGAGGCGCTTCCCGGCTTCAAGCCGGCGCAGCCGGTCGTGTTCTGCGGCCTCTTTCCGGCTGATGCGGCCGACTTCGAGGCTTTGCGCGCGGCGATGGGCCGGCTCAGGCTCAACGACGCGAGCTTCTCCTACGAGATGGAGACCTCGGCGGCGCTCGGCTTCGGCTTCCGCTGCGGCTTTCTCGGGCTCCTCCATCTCGAGATCATCCAGGAGCGGCTCGAGCGCGAGTTCAACCTCGACCTCATCGCCACCGCCCCTTCGGTCATCTATCGGATCGAGCTCACCGACGCGTCGGAGATCGAGCTGCACAATCCGGCCGACATGCCCGACGTGGTCAAGATCGCCGAGATCAGGGAGCCGTGGATCAAGGCGACGATCCTGACCCCGGACGACTATCTCGGCGCGATCCTGAAGCTCTGCCAGGACCGGCGCGGCGTGCAGGTCGACCTCAACTACGTCGGAAAACGGGCGATGGTGGTCTACGAACTGCCGCTCAACGAGGTCGTATTCGACTTCTACGATCGCCTCAAGTCGATCTCCAAGGGCTATGCTTCATTTGACTATCAGCTTGCCGACTACCGCGCGGGCGATCTGGTCAAGATGTCGATTCTGGTCAATGGCGAGCCGGTCGACGCGCTCTCGATGCTCGTCCACCGCGACCGGGCGGATAACCGGGGGCGGGCGATGGTCGAGAAGCTCAAGGACCTGATCCCGCCGCACATGTTCCAGATCCCGGTCCAGGCGGCGATCGGCGGCAAGATCATCGCCCGCGAGACGATCCGGGCGCTGCGCAAGGACGTCACGGCCAAGTGTTACGGCGGCGACGCCACCCGCAAGCGCAAGCTGCTCGAGAAGCAGAAGGCAGGCAAGAAGAAGATGCGCCAGTTCGGCAAGGTCGATATCCCGCAGGAAGCATTCATCGCCGCGCTGAAGATGGATTCGTAACTACACTGTTACTTTTTGCCGACGAATAAATACACATGCGTCTCCATTGTATACCATTGCGGTATTGTTTCGTCTCGGCGCACCCGCAATGACAGGTGGCCGGCCGCCAGCTCCCGGCGCAATCCAAGCCCAAGCCAAATTGAGCCAAATCGAGCAAAATCCAGCCAAGCCGGCCCAAGGAGGATCAAAGGAAAAGGCCTTGATTTCCTTGGATCCGCTTTTCCGGATCGAGCCTTTTCAAGGGCTTGCGCCGACCCCCCAGGGCATTTTTTCTTTCTCCCCGGCGGGCGGCTCCGGGGCGGCCAGTTCCGGCGTCGCGCCCGCCTCGGGCGCCGGCGCCGCCCCGGCTTTCGCCGGGTCCTCGATCACCGCCAGGCCGAGATTGGCGGCGACGCGGTTGAGCTTCTCGAACAGCTTCTTGCGCGCGCCGTCGTCGTAGACCTGGTTGACCTTGGCGGTCTTCTGGTAGCGATCGAGCCGGTCGAGCACTTTCAGGTACGGCGCGATCGCCGCGACGTCGCCCTCCGCGAGCGCGGTGGTCGCAACCCGCATCGCCAGCCTAAGGCGTTCGAGCTGGAGCTTGGCGTGGTCGGTGTCCTCGTCCGGCAGCCGCCGCTCGAGCGCCTCGCGCACGATCTGGCGGACGCGCTCGGCGCTCAGGCCCTCCTCGCGCGCAATCTCGTCATAGGCCCAGCCCTCGCGGAGCCGGGCGAAAATGCGCCCCCGCCGTACGACCCGCGCAATCGCGTTGAGTGGCCGCTTCGGGGCCGGCTCGTCTTCGTTCTCCATGATCTGGCCTCGCATTCATAGGCCGCCGTCGCGCGGCGGTTTCGTCGAAAACGAAGATCATAGCATCAATTCTCAAAATCAGAAAGAAATTTCCGCAAAATATTGGCTGCCTCGTCGGGACGTAGCCCTCGTCCGCTCAGCGGCCCTCCTGGATGGGACAAGGAGGGGCACAGCGGTGAAGGCCTAATCTTTGGCGACCGCGCGGCGGATGACCGCGGCAAAGGTTTTTGGGCCGCACAAGACGGCGCAGTGGCCGGCAGCAATGCGCAAACAGCGGTCACTCGGCGACGGCTTGGCAAACGGGTCCAATCGACCCGAAGCCGACCCACCCGGCTGGATTCTGTCAGGTCGTCTGCAATTCCAACACAGGCCTCACCGCAGCCTTCCAGGACGATCGTGCTTCAAGGCGGTCGATCCAGGTTGAAACGTGCGGCACATGTTCAAGGGATATGTTCGAACCTTTCCGATAGACGAAGGTGCTCGCAACGGCGAAGTCGGCAATGCTCAGTTCACCCGCCACCCACTCCTTATTGGACAGGTTTTCATCGAGAACCGCCAGGAATTGCGCGATGTCCTTAAGCGGACCCTCCAGCGCCTTTTCGTCCGGTTCGCCCATACCGAATTTGGACTTGAGAAGTCGCTCGAACGCAACGCGCTGCATCGCTGGACCGAGATGGATAGCCTGCCAGTAGGACCATTGGTCTACAATGGCACGTTTCCTTTTATCCTCCGGATAGAGCCCCTGTTCCGATTTCAGGCCAGCAAGATAGGCGTTGATCGCCCGGCTCTCCCAAAGCACAAAATCGCCATCGACCAAAACCGGTACCTTGCCGTTGGCGTTCAATGCCAGAAAGGCTTCGGACCTATTTTCGCCTTTTCTCAGATCAACCTCCACTATTTCGAACGTTATGCCTAGCTCGTGGGCAACCGCGCGAACCCGCAATGCATTGGGCGAAAGATTGGAATTATAGAGGAGCATGGACGCGTTCCTTTGGCCGCATACTGATAAAATCGAGCGATCTTGCCGCGCCTGGCGCGGCGCGTTGAGGGCAAGGGGTCCAAGGAGTGTCGATGCGCCCGATAAAACGAGACCAGCATCATGTAGCTCCGGACGTGGCTGCCAGCTCGCCCCTGATCCCGTTCTCGCGCGCGCAGCTTCGGCCTTAAAAGCTTCGCTTGCCCTTGGCAAGCTCTACCAATCGACCGACCGGCTTGCCGAAGCGGACGCCGTGCTCGCGGCCGCGCTCGAAGGCTTTTCTCCTACGCCCGAGACGCCTGAGATCGCCGAGGCGCAGGCGCTGGCCGAGCGTTTGGCGTAGTGCCGCTTCGGACAGTGAAGGCTACTTAGTGCTCGCAATGGAATTGAACGGCGGCTTTGGGGCGAACTCCGGTCCTTCCTGGGGCGACCGCTGTAGGCGTGCTTTCCGCCCATTTGCGACGTCTAAGCTCGTGGTCTGCTGTGTCCGCTTTACGTCGATTCCAGTCTGTTTCGGATCGATCGCGACCACGAATTTGAATGACAACGAACGTAGTTAGATGATCATGTAACTTGTACCTTGCCCCTCGCTTCGAAGGAGGGATCAATGCCTGACAAGCCGAATCCCATTGCCGAACAATCTCTGCTCACCGCGGGCGCATTCCTTGGAACCGTGGAGAGCGTAACGGATCCAGAAAATTGCAACCGTGTGCAGGTGCGCATATTTCGCGCCGATGGAACTGCCGGTAAGGATGCGCCGGTGTGGGCGAGGGTGGCCGTCCCCTTCGCTGGGGGCGCGGGCAGCGCGTTCTTCGTCCCGAACGTCGGCGACGAAGTCCTGATCCTCTTCGCGTCCGGCGATCCCCGAATCCCGATCGTCATCGGCGGGCTCTGGAACGATAAGCACGTAGCGCCCGAAACGGTGAGTGGCTCCGGCGACCGCTGGTCTCTAACGGGAAAAACGGGAACGCGCGTTGCCATCCTGGAGGAGAGCGCGAGCAGCGCGACGATCAAGATTTCGACTCCGGATGGACCTGTCGGGACTATGTCGGGCGACGGCGGTGGGTCCCTCGAATTCACGCACTCATCTTGGGGCTCTATAAAGATCGACTCGTCGGGCGTCACGATCAATGCGCCGACCGCAAAGGTCCAGATTATGGCGGCGGGGGAGGTCGACATCGCCGCGCCGACAGTGAATGTAACTGCGCCGGCCGTGAATGTATCGGCCGCCGTGAGCACTTTCAGCGGCGTCGTGCAGTGCGATGTGTTGCTGGCGACGACCGTGGCGGCGGCCACCTATGCGCCGGGAGCTGGCAACATCTGGTGAGCCACCAGGAGGCGACTGCCAAAGCCGTGGGTCTGACAGTGAAACCGAAGAAATCCCCCGAACCGCTGCGTGCTAATTGAGAACCCGTGTGATGCGGCCCGAATTCGTATCGACGAGAACGCGGTGACCGTTGACGAAGGCGACGCCCGCTCCGCCCCATTGCTGGGTGACGGGCGTCGTTCGCGGCACCATCTGGCCGGATGATACCGCGCCCCCGAAGCCGGGCTTTTCCTGCGGCGCTACGGGGCGAGATGCAGAGGGCAGGGTCCGCAGGGCAGAACTCGGCGCGGACGAATCGAGATTGGGCCCCACCTTGCCGCCGACCAGTCCCTGGTCCTGCGAATGGCCGGCGGACGGGATCGCCAGTACGGCGGCGACGAGAGCGATGGATGAGATGCGCATCTGAGCACCTTGTCGAAAACGGCGAGGTTACACCTTAGCACACAAACACGCGCCGTCGCCTGACGTTCCAATCAATTCTGCATCATAGGTCGAGGGCCCCGGGCAATGGGAAGGCGGCCGGGCGCGGGGTGGGGGCTCTTGTGCTATATTCCTCATCTAAACGCCGTTGATGTGCGGAGAAGCGCACAATGATGAGCCCAAGCCTTGCCGATCTCGACGCCTTCGTCGCCGTCGCCCGCGCGCGCGGTTTCCGGGGCGCGGCGGCGGCGCGCGGCGCTTCGGCCTCCGGCTTGAGCGAAGCGGTGCGGCGGCTTGAGGGCGCGCTCGGCGTCAGGCTCCTCAACCGCACCACCCGCAGCGTCACGCCGACCGAGGCCGGGGAGCGCCTGCTCGAGCGCCTTGGGCCGGCGCTGGGCGAGATCGAGAGCGGCCTCGACGTGGTCAACAGCTTTCGCGACAATCCGCGCGGGGCGCTCAAGCTCAACGTCCCCGTGATCGTGGCGATGAAAGTCCTGCCGCCGATCGTCAGCCGGTTTCTAGCCGCCTATCCGGGGGTGAGGCTCGAGATCGTCGCCAGCGACGACTTCATCGACGTGGTCGGAGCTGGCTTCGACGCCGGCATCCGCTACGAAGAGCGGATCGAGCGCGACATGATCGCCGTTCCGATCGGACCGCGCATCCAGCGTTACGTCGCCGCCGCGGCGCCGTCCTATCTCGCCGCCCACGGGACCCCGGCCCATCCACGCGAACTCGTCGACCACGCCTGCATCCGCCACCGGTTTGCGAGCGGCGCCGTCGCCGACTGGGAGTTCGCGCGCGGCGAAGAGGTCGTGCGGATCAAGCCGGACGGGCCGCTCGTCGCCTCGGCGATCGAACTCGAGCTTGGCGCGGCGATTGCGGGCCTGGGGATCGTCTGCACTTTCGAGGAATTCCTGCGCGAGGCGCTCGACCGCGGCGAGCTTACCGAGGTGCTCGCCGACTGGCGGCAGAGTTTCTCCGGGCCGTTCCTCTACTATCCGAGCCGCAACATGCCCGCGCCGCTTCGCGCCTTCGTCGGTTTTATCCGCGGCGCTTTGTAGCCGCGCTTGCTGAAGCGTTCAGGATTGGAGACGATATTGATGAGCATCAGGGCCCATATCGCCGGAATGTCTTTTCTCGCGCTGTCCGATTTCGCTGGCGCGGCTCTCGCCGAAGATCTGTTATATCCCACTGAGCCGCCCATCGCAGACTCCGGCTGGACGGCGCGGTACAACGATTTGCTGCTTGCCTGCTACCAGGGGACCATGGAGGCTTGCGATCGCGTCGCGTCCGATCGCGGAATGGTTTTCGATACCCCGATATACAATTACGCAGCGACTTGCGGCGGCCGCCTGGATATCGTGACGGCTCGGCGCGTGAGCGCTCAAATGCTGCAGAACGGCGTTCCAGGGGGGATGTGCGCCTACGCCTTGAAGCCGAATTAGAAGACCCACGGCCCGAGCGGGAGTTTGGCCCTTGCCAAACGGGGCGGCTTGACGGCGCGCGGGCTCCGGACGACTATCGTTGCTGTGCAGCCCATTAGGCGAGGCCGAATGGACTGCGGGGGAAAAATACATGCGCAAGCTTTTGGGAATTGCCGCGGTCGTCGCGGCATTGACGGTTGGCGCCGCGCAGGCGGGCGAACTCGCGTTCACCATCACGGGCGCCGGCCATATAATCACCTTCGACCTGCCTCAGAACCCGACCCCGGATTCTTCTTCGTCCGGCGAATTCTTCACTTTTGACTCCGTCAACGGCGCCTTCGACGGAACTCCCACCGTGTATGCCGGGGCGACCTTTTGGAACCCCGACCAGGACACCGGGAATTTGCATCTGGATTTCTTCTCGCCCTACTTCGGAGATATTTTGTACACGGGCGCGGAAAGCACCCCGACCTTCAAAACTGGCGTATTCGACATCACCGACGGCGAGTTCGATTACGTTCTGACGATCGCAGCCGTGCCCGAGGTCTCGACATGGACCCTCATGCTGCTTGGCTTCGCCGGTCTCGGAATCGCCGGCTGGCGCCGCTCAATGAAGGCCGCTTGAGCCGTCTAGGCGGACGGCTCTAAAGCCGGCGCTGGACGATCTTCACGCCGAACTGGCGCAGCACGATTCCGAGCCCGAGCGTCGCGAGCGATCCCGTGCCGCCGGGGATGATCGCGCCCGCCGCCGACAGGATCGCGTCGAAGGGCGGCCTTGTGCGCCGCCGCGGCGCCTCCGTCATGCCGGTTCGAACCGGTGCGTCGCCCGCTCGATCCAGGCTGGCCGCCGGACGTGACGCGCACGACGTCGACGCCTGCGGCCGCCGCGGCGGCGAGAAGCACCCGCCTCAGCCTGCCGTTGATCGGCCTGTCGCGGATCTTCCCCGCCGTGAGCCCCGATTCGTCGATTGTCGCCATTTGCGGCGGACATTACCGCATGCCGCGCCCCGGATTGAGTGGGCTCCGCAGCCTTCTCCCCGTTAAGCGCAATCAACGGTCGCGGCGGGCCCCCGCCCTCAAGTCGCGGATCATCTCTCGCGCCGCGTTCATGCCCGGCAGGCCGGTGACGCCGCCCCCGGGATGGGTCGAGGCGCCGCACATATAGAGGCCCGGCACAGGCGAGCGGTAGTCGGCGTGGCCGAGGACGGGCCGGGCCGAATAGAACTGGTCGAGGCTAAGCTTCCCATGAAAGATATCGCCGCCGACAAGGCCGAAGTCGCGCTCGAGGTCGAGGGGCGTGAGGATGGCGCGCGCGATCACCGACGCCTTGAAGCCGGGCGCATAAGTCTCGACGGTCTCGATCATGAGGTCCGCGACCGCCTCGCGCTTATCGTCCCATGAGCGCCCGTCAGGCAGTACCGGCGCGACATGCTGGCAGAACAGCGAGGCGACGTGGCGCCCCGGCGGCGCCAGCGAGTCGTCGAGGGTCGAGGGGATCAGCATCTCGACGATCGGCGCCGAAGACCAGCCCGAGAGCCGGGCGTCGAAGAAGGCGCGCTCCATATAGGCGAGGCTCGGGGCGATCACGATGCCTGAGCCGTGATGCTCGGCCAGCCTATGCCCCGGCAGCGCGGAGAAGCTCGGCAGCTCGGACAGCGCGAGGTTCATGCGGAAGGAGCCCGAGCCGCTGCGATAAGCTGCAATGCGGGCGCGAAAATCGGCGGGCAGCGCCGCCGGATCGAGCAGGCGTTCGAAGGTCAGCTTCGGATGCAGGTTTGAAACCACCGCGCGAGCCGCGATCTTCTCGCCCTTGGCGGTCACGACGCCCGCGGCGCGGCCCTTCTCGACCAGAATCTCGCTGACCGCGACCCCGGTGCGGATCTCGACCCCGCGTGCGAGGCAAGCCCGCGCCATCGCCTGGGTGATCGCGCCCATGCCGCCGATCGCATGGCCCCATTGGCCGCGCTTGCCGTTCACCTCGCCCCAGCAATGATGGAGAAGCACATAGCCGGTCCCGGCCGCATAGGGGCTGGCGTAGGTCCCGACGATCCCGTCGAAGCCGAGGATCGCCTTGATCGGATCGCTCTCGAACCACTGGTCGAGGACATCGCCGGCGGAGCGGGTGAATATCTCGATGAGATCGCGCTGCCCTTCGAGCCCAAGCGACCGCAGGCGGTTTCCGACTTTGGCGGTAGTGAGGAGGGCGCCAAGATTGGCGGCGATCCCCTGTCCGGTCGCGAGATTCGGGGGCGTTTCGCGCGCAAGAGCGCGCAGGACTTGGGTCAGGCGCTCGAGCCGCGCCTCATAAGATGCGCAGCCGCTCGGCGTCGCGGGCGGAGAATTTCGCGATCTCCTCTTTCGTGCGCCCGGGGGCGACCTTGAGATAGCGTCCATCGGGCAGGGGGAGGAAATTTGATATCGGGCGCTCGACGAGCTTAAGGCCGTGGCGCGCGAGGTCGAGGTCGCGGATGATGGTCGGGTCGAGGAGCGAGACGGCGTAGGCGGCGACCGAATTGCGGAAGCCGGGATGAAACTCCTCGGTGGCCGCAGCGCCGCCGACCTGCGCCCGGCGCTCGAGCACCGTGACCTTGAGGCCGGCGGCCGCGAGATACGCGGCGGCGACGAGGCCGTTATGCCCGCCGCCGATGACGACGACGTCGCGCTTTGCTCCCGAGCTGGAGCCGGACGCCGTCAAGTCGCCACCCTCACAATGCACTGCATGGACAGGCGCACGTCGGCGCCGCCCGGACCGCAGCGGTCCCTGACCGCTACTTCTTCTTGTTTAACGTATCGATGAGAAGTCTTGCCGCAGGGCCCGACGACGCTGGATTCTGGCCGGTGATCAGCTGGCCGTCCGCGACCGTGTGAACGCCCCAGTCCTTGACCTTGGAAAAGGTGGCGCCGAGGTTCATCATTTCGTCCTCGACAAGGAAGGGCACCACTTTCGTCAATCCTACCGCTTCTTCCTCGCCGTCGGTGAATCCGGTCACCGTCTTGCCCTCGACAAGCACTTTACCGTCCGGGGTTTTGACGTGGCGCAGCGCGCCGGTCGAGTGGCAGACCACCGCGAACGTCTTGCCGGCAGCGCACGAAGGATTCCAACAGCTTGATCGAGTTCTTGTCCTCGGCGAGATCCCACATCGGCCCATGGCCGCCGGGGTAAAAGACGGTATCGTAATCTTCCTGCCTGACGCTATCGAGGCGGACCGTCCTGTCCAGCTGAGCGGTGGCGTCGGCGTCCTTTTCGAACCGCCGGGTGATGTCGGTCTGGAAGTTCGGCTCGTTGCTCTTGGGATCGAGCGGCGGTCGACCGCCTTTGGGCGATGCGAGGGTGATCTGAGCCCCAGCATCCCTAAAAACATAGTAAGGCGCCGCGAGCTCCTCCAGCCAGAAGCCGGTCTTGCGACCTGTATTGCCGAGCTGATCGTGGGAAGTAAGAACCATTAGGACCTTCATACCCCGTTCCTTTCCTCGCTCGTCGATGAAGCCGTATCGAAGCCGGTAGGACTGATTGGACTTTCAGCTAGAAATCGAACCTCACCCCCTGCGCGAGCGGCAGCTGAGCGGAATAGTTCACCGTGCTCGTCTGCCGGCGCATGTAGGACTTCCAGGCGTCGGAGCCGCTCTCGCGGCCGCCGCCGGTCTCCTTCTCGCCGCCGAAGGCGCCGCCGATCTCGGCTCCCGATGGGCCGATGTTGACGTTGGCGATGCCGCAGTCGGAGCCGGTCGCGGAAAGGAACGTATCCGCCTCGCGCATGTTGAGGGTGAAGATCGACGAAGACAGGCCCTGGGGCACGTCGTTCTGAATCGCGATCGCCTCGTCCAGGGCGTCGTAGCCGAGGGTGTAGAGGATCGGCGCGAAGGTCTCCTCGCGCACGATTCCGGTCTGCCCCGGCATTTCCACGATCGCCGGCTCGACATAGGCGCCGCCGTTCGGCGCGCCTTCGGCGACCGTTCCGCCGCCGTGGACGACCCCGCCCTCGACCTTGGCGCGCTTGAGCGCCGCCTGCATCCTGTCGCGCGCGGCATCGTCGATCAGCGGGCCGACCAGCGTTCCCTCCTTCCGCGGGTCGCCGACCGGCAGGCTGGAATAGGCCTTCACGAGCCGGTGGGTGAGGTCGGCGCGGATCGAGCGGTGGACGATGAGGCGCCGCAGCGAGGTGCATCGCTGCCCGGCGGTGCCGACGGCGGAGAAGACGATCGCCCGGATCGCCATGTCGAGATCGGCCGAGGGGGCGACGATCATGGCGTTGTTGCCCCCGAGCTCGAGGATTGGACGGCCGAACCGGGCGGCGACCTTGGGCCCGACGATCGAACCCATCCGGGTCGAACCGGTGGCCGAGACGATCGGCACATGGCGGGATGCGACCAGCGCCTCGCCGATCGCGGGTCCGCCGATGACGATCTGGGCGAGACCTTCGGGCGCGTCGGGGCCGAAGCGCTTGATCGCGCGGTCGAGGATTTTCATCGTCGCCAGCGCCGAGAGCGGCGTTTTCTCCGACGGCTTCCAGATTACCGGATCGCCGCAGACCAGCGCGAGCGCCGCGTTCCAGGACCAGACCGCAACCGGGAAGTTGAACGCGGAAATGATCGCGCACGGTCCTAGCGGATGCCAGGTCTCGGCCATCCGATGGCCGGGGCGCTCGGAGGCGATGACGAGGCCATGCAGCTGCCGAGACAGGCCGACGGCGAAATCGCAGATGTCGATCATCTCCTGCACTTCGCCCAAGCCCTCGGAGACGATCTTGCCGACCTCGAGCGTGACGAGGGCGCCCAGAGCCTCCTTCGAGGCGCGAAGCTCCTCGCCGAGAAGACGCACGAGCTCGCCCCGCCGGGGCGCGGGAACCGCCCGCCAGGCGAGAAAGGCGCTCCGCGCGCGGTCGATCACCGCCGGCATGTCGTCGGGCGGCGTCTCACGGATACGGGCGAGCTCGGCGCCGTCGATCGGCGAGCGGACGGAGATCGAGCCGCCGCGAAGCTCCGCCGGGGTCAAGCCGGCGCGTTTGAGCACATCCTCGCTGGTCATCGGTTCGCCTCATCCGGTTTTCGGTTCGCGGGCGCCGCCGGGGCGGTCGCACGGCGCTCTCTTCGACCCCAATTCCGCCCGTCGGGCAAGCCCAGCCTCGACGACGGAGCCGCCCGCTCCACGATTTCGGCCAGATTGATCCGTGAGATCGCCCTTTTTCGCGCCCATGCGGGCGCGGGCGGCCGGCGTTGCGCCGGGCGGGCCCAATAGCTATGTCTACAACCTCGCGCGCGAGTTCCCGCGCGAAGCGGAGCCGGAAATGGCGCGTTCGACCAATATTCTCCTCGCCTGTGTCGCGATGCTGGCGGCAATGCTGCTCGCGGTCGTCATGACGCCGCACCGACTGATGGCGCGCACCCACGAGGTGTTTGATATCGAAAAACACCTGCCGACCGCGTTCGGCGATTGGAAGCCGGTCGGTGGGCTGAACGTCGTCGCGCCTGCGCCCCCGGACTCGCTCGAACGCGAGCTCTACAACCAGGAGGCGTCGCGCGGCTTTGTCGACCCGGAGGGACATGTCGTGATGCTGATGGTGGCCTATGGCGAGAGCCAGAGCGACCGCCTGCAGCTGCATCATCCGGAGGTGTGCTACACCGCCCAGGGCTTCCGCGTGTCGGGGACGAGCTCGGCCAGGCTCGCCTACTCCCCGTCCGCGCCGCCGCTCAAGGTGACCCGGCTCGTCGCCGGGCGCGAGGAGCGGATCGAGCCGATCAGCTACTGGATGCGGATCGGCTACGACAACTCGAACAGCAATTGGGCCCGCCAGGCGCTGAAGCTCGGGTATGGACTGCGGGGATGGATTCCGGACGGCGCGTTGTTCCGGGTGTCGACCCTTGGCATCCCGCCGGCGGAAAGCTTCAAGGTTCAGGATAAATTCATTCACGATCTGTTGAATGCGGTCGACCCCGAGACGCGGGCCTTCATGGTCGGCGATCCGAGCAAAGCGCTGTTGTAGTTTTCACGGACGTTGTCATACCCGCGAAAGCGGGTATCCAGACTTGCTGCCGCTGTAGAGGGCTCTGGATTCCCGCGTTCGCGGGAATGACAGGACGCAGAACGGCCTCGCCGACAGCCCCGGAGTCAACTACGATCGCGGATTCGTTCGCCCGCGGCGCCGCCCTATCCCGCGCGACTTTGCCCCGACGTCGTCATACCCGCAAAAGCGGGAATTCAGACTTGACGCTGCGGCGGGCTCTGGATTCCCGCGTTCGCGGGAATGACAGGGGCGGATTCGTCGGCCGGCGGCCGCCAGCCGACGCGCGGACGATGCGTTGACGACGAGGGCGACATGGAACGGATATGGCTCAAGTCCTATCCCGAGGGGGTGCCGGCCGAGATTGATCCGAACGTGTTTCGCTCGCTCGGCGAGTTCTTCGCCGCCAGCGTCGCCAAATTCAATCGCCAGACAGCCTTCATCAGCATGGGCAAGGCGATCTCGTATGGCGAACTGGACGAGAAGTCGCGCGCGTTCGCGGCTTATCTGCAGAACATAGTTCGCCTGCCGCGCGGCGCTCGTGTCGCATTGATGCTGCCGAACCTGCTGCAATATCCGATCGCCATGTTCGGGGCGCTGCGCGCCGGCTACGTCGTCGTCAACTGCAATCCGCTCTACTCGCCCCGCGAGCTTAGCCATCAGCTCCGCGATTCGGGGGCGGAAGCGATCGTGGTTTTGGAGAACTTCGCCAACACGCTCGAGAAGGCGATCGGCGACACGGCCGTTAGAGCTGTGGTGGTCACCGGAGTCGGCGATCAATTGGGCGTCGCCCGGGGCAGGGTGGTCAATTTCGTTGTGCGACATGTCCGGCGCGCGGTCCCGGCGTTTCGCCTCGAGCGGGCGGAGCGCTTCAATCGCGCGCTCGAACTCGGGGGGCGCCAGGCGTTCACGGAAGCGGCGGTCCAGCCGACCGACATCGCGTTTCTGCAATACACCGGCGGGACGACCGGCGTAGCGAAGGGAGCCATGCTGACCCATCGCAACCTGATCGCCAATCTGCAGCAAGTCCACGCCTGGGTCGCGGCTGCGATCAGCCCCGGGGGCGATACTTTCCTCGCGGCGCTGCCGCTCTACCATGTGTTCGCGCTTCAGGCGAACTGCTTCGTCCCAGTGATGATCGGCGCGTCGAATTTCCTCATCGCCAATCCGCGCGACATCCCCGCTCTGGTCAAGGCGCTCCGGAAGACGCCATGCACGGTGATCACCGGCGTCAACACGCTCTTCAACGCGCTGCTCAACAATCAGGATTTCGCCCGGCTCGATTTCTCGCGCCTGAATCTGGCGATCGGCGGCGGCATGGCGGTCCAGCGCCCGGTCGCCGAGCGCTGGAAATCGCTGACCGGCAAGCCGTTGATCGAAGCCTATGGGCTAACCGAGACCTCGCCCGCCGCGATCGCCAATCCGCTGACCATCGAGAATTTCACCGGGGCGATCGGCCTGCCGCTGCCTTCGACCGACATCGCCATTCGCGACGACGACGGCCGCGATCTGCCGCTCGGCGAAACCGGCGAATTGTGCATCAAGGGTCCGCAGGTGATGGCCGGCTACTGGAACATGCCCGACGAGACCGCCAACGTGATGGCCGCCGACGGTTACTTGCGCACCGGCGACATCGCCCGGATCGACGACCGCGGCTATGTGTTCGTGGTCGACCGGAAGAAGGACATGATCAACGTATCCGGCTTCAAAGTCTTTCCGAACGAGATCGAAGACGTGCTGATGACCCATCCGGGAGTTTTGGAGGTGGGCGCGGTCGGCGTTCCCGACTCCAGTACCGGCGAGGCGGTCAAAGTCGTGTTGGTGCGCAAGGACGAGGCGCTGACCGAAGCGGATATCATCGCCCATGCCCGGAAAAATCTGACCGGATACAAGATCCCGCGCCATGTCGAGTTCCGCGACGCGCTGCCGAAGACCAATGTCGGCAAGATCCTGCGCCGCGAACTGCGCGACGCGAAGCCGGCGAGCGAATGAGGCCCCTCCGCGCTGGCGACGAAATTCGCGCGGGCCTCAGGGCGCGCTTGCCGCCTCGAGCGCCGTCATGTCGGCTTCCGTCAGCTTGAGCTCGGTCGCGCGGACAAGGCTGTCGACCTGTTCGACCGAGGTGGCGCTCGCGATCGGGGCGGTGACGCCCGGCCTCGCCATGATCCAGGCGAGCGCGACCTCGGCGGGCTTGACCTTGTGCTCGCCCGCGACCTTGTCGAGCGCAGCGAGGATGCGAAAGCCGCGCGGATTGAGATAGGTCTTGACCGCTCCGCCGCGCGGGCTTTTGGCGAGGTCCGCTTCGTTGCGGTACTTGCCCGAGAGGAAGCCTTTGGCGAGGCTGAAATAGGTGATGACGCCGATCTCCTCGCGCGCGCAAAGTTCGGCCAGCCCGGACTCCAACTCCTTGCGGTCGGCGAGATTGTACTCCGGCTGAAGGACTTCGTAGCGCGGGCCGCCGCGCGCCTTCGACGCCGCAAGCGCAGCTTCGAGCAGGGCGACGCTCAGGTTTGAGGCGCCGCACCAGCGGACCTTGCCCTTCTCGATCAGGCGCTGATAGGCCCCGAGCGTCTCCTCGAACGGCGTCGCCATGTCGGGCCAGTGAGAAAGGTAGAGGTCGATCGCATCGGTCTGAAGGCGCTTGAGCGACGCCTCTGCCGCCTCCTCGATATAGCGCGCCTTGAGGCCCTCCTTGCCCTTGCCCATCGGCGAGCCGACCTTGGTGACGACAATGATGCGGCTGCGGTTCCCGCGCGCCTTCATCCATTCGCCGATGATCGCCTCGGATTCGCCGCCCACATTGCCCGGGACCCAGGTGGAATAGGCGTCGGCGGTGTCGATGGCGTTGAGGCCGGCCGCCGCAAAGCGATCGAGCACCGCGAAGGAGGCCTTCTTGTCCACCGTCCAGCCGAACACATTGCCGCCGAGAACCAGCGGCGCGATGGAAAGATCGGTGCGTCCTAGGCGGCGAAGCTGCATTGGAAATCTCTCTCAAGTGGCCGAAACGTAGCGGACTTTTGACGGGCGCGGAACTGAGAAATGACGCTCGGCCCGCCCAGGCCCACAGTTGGACGCGCCGCCGTGAAGGCTATTTGTTCGTGAGAAGGGTCACGGCGGCGAAGACGATATAGAGAACCGCGACGACCGTGCGGTAGGGAGCGCTTTGCAGGAACGGGGTCATTCTCAGCTCAAGGAAGTCGAAGCCCACAAGGACGACAAAAGACACCACGGCCAGCGCGATCGAGCCGGTCAGCAGCGTCACGTTGAACTGGAAGAGCGCCAGGCTCAGGCCCGCGCCGGCAAAGAATCCAAGCAGCGAAAACGTCACCGCATAGAGCGCGTCGAGCGCGTCGAAGAGCTGCTCGTTCTCCCTCCATCTATTCGCGATAAGAGCGATGGCGCGGAGGAGGAGCGTCAGCGCCTGCAGCGCAAAGACGGGCTTGGGATCCGCAAGCGAAAGGACTTTCTCCATCGGATCGGCCACATTGCCGAAATAGCGGGGCCAGTCGTCCGACAACGACCGGAGGAGTTCCGCGAACGTCAGCAGCAGGGGCGCGCCGGCCAAGAAGGTGAGGAAACTTCTGATCGCCGTCTCGCCGCGGTCGCGCAGCGCGACGGCTCGCGGGTCCGCGACGGCTCGTTCTTGGTCGGCGTCCGTGGGGGCGCCGGTTGCGGGCGAAGGTTGCGGAGGCTGAGGCGGTCCCGGCTTCTCGCCGCCGCCCGCCCTGTTTCCCCTACGCTTGCGGCGTCGCCTGGCCTCGGAAATCAGCGCCTCCCACCATACCGGCCAGCCTAGCGCAAGATCGGTTTCGCTGAAACGGCGGCCCGGCTGCTTCCATCACGCGAACGCGATTGGCGCCGACTCAGGTTGTCCATTAAGTTGGGCGCAACCTTCCAAGAAAGCCTCATGCCCTCCCTTCAGACTCACCGACCGCTCGTGCTCGCCGCCGTGATGGCGGCGAATTTCATGATCGCGATCGAAGCCACCATCGTCTCGACCGCCATGCCGCAGATCGTCGGCCAGCTTGGCGCCCTGCAGCTCTATAGCTGGGTTTTCTCGGCGTTCCTCCTGACCCAGACCGCGACGACCGTGGTGTTCGGCAAGCTCGCGGATCTTGCTGGACGCAAGACGGTGATGCTGGTCGGGATCGCGATCTTTCTCGTTGGTTCGATCCTGTGCGGATTCGCATGGTCGATGCCGTCGCTGATCGCCTTCCGGCTGGTGCAGGGAATCGGCGCGGGCGCGGTGCAGCCGACCGCCATGACCATTGTCGGCGACCTCTATTCGGCCCACGAGCGGGCGAAAATCCAGGGCTGGCTGGCGAGCGTCTGGGCTTTGTCGGCGGTGCTGGGGCCGCTCGCCGGCGGCCTCATCATCCAGCATTTCTCCTGGGCCTGGATCTTCTGGATGAACCTGCCGGTCGGCGCGCTCGCCGCGGCCGGCTTCTTCGCCTACCTGCACGAGACGCGCTCACGGGGCCGCGGCCGCATCGACCACCTGAGCGCGGCCATCTTCACCGTCGCCATCGCCGCGATCATGGCGGACCTGACCGCATTCTCGACCTCGGGCCGCTACGAGATCTCGCTCATCACCGCGGTAGCGATCATAGCCACGGCGCTCTTCGTCTTCCAGGAGCGCCGCTCGCCCGAGCCGATGATCTCGCTCGAGCTCTGGGGGCGCCGGCCGATCGCGGCCGCCAACGCCGCCTCTCTGCTCTGCGGCATGGTGATGATCGGCCTCACCTCGTTCCTGCCGGTGTTCGTCCAGGGCGTGATGCAGGATTCCCCGCTGGTCGCCGGCTTCGCGCTTTCGGCGATGGTGATGGGCTGGCCGGTCGGGGCGACCGTGGGCGTGCGCTTCTTCAAGCGATTCGGCGTGCGCCCGGTGCTTCGCGTCGGAGGCGCGCTGATTCCGGCCGGCGCGCTCGTCTTCGTGGCTATCAGCCGGGAGAGTTCGCCCGTCGTCGCCGGCGTCGGCTCCGCGATCGTGGGTCTGGGCATGGGCCTCTTGTCGAGCGCCTCGATCATCCTCATCCAGGAGATCGTCGATTGGTCCGAGCGCGGCAGCGTGACGGCGTCGTTCCTGTTTGCGCGGAGCCTCGGAAGCACTTTCGGGGCGACGGTGTTCGGCGCCGTGCTCAATTTTGGCCTCCTGCATGCCGGCGGCGTCGGCGCTGTGACCTCAGACGAGCTTCGGCGGTTGCTGGAGCGCGGTTCGGGTGGCGGCGGCGTCGATTCAGGGCTTCAGGCGGCGCTCGAACAGTCCCTCCACCTCACCTTCGTGTCGATGTTCGCGATTGCGCTCATGGTCGCCGTCGCGGCGTTCCTCGTGCCGAGGGTCGCCTTCGCCGCCAGGCAGGCGTTGGCCGAGTAAAGGGATCAGGCCGCCGACTTCCGCCCGTTTCTCGCCGACCGCAACGGCGAGCGTCATCGCCAGGCAGAAGGTCGCCGCGAGCGAGCGGAACGAGCCGAAGTCGCTTTCGACGATCTCGAACCGGACGTCGGCGATGCCGGCGAGCGGCGACAGCGCGCTGTCGGTGACGACGACGATCGGAACGCCGGCCCGCCGCGCCCGCTTGGCGAGATCGACGGTGAACGGCGCATAGGGAGAGAAGCTGATCGCGATCAGGGCGTCGCCCGCGCCGGCCTGCGCCAGCTCCTCAGGCCCGAGACCGCCCACGTTGTCGATGAGCGACGCCGGTATGCCGAGCTGGGACAGGGCGTAGGTGAGATAATGGGCGACGCAGAACGACCGCCGCTGGCCGAGGCAGTGGATGGTCCGGGCGGCGGCCAAGAGGCTGACCGCCCGATCGAGCTCGCGCCGCTGGACCGCTTCGCGCAGCCGCCCGATCGACGCCGCCGCGGAGTCGGCGAATCCCAACAGGAGGTGGGTGGGATCGCCGCTGTCGCGCGCGTCCTGCTGCAGCGCCTTGAGGCGCTGGGAATAGTCCGGCCAGCGGTTGCGAAGGCGGGCGCGAAATACCTCCTGGAGCTCGGAGAAACCGGCGAAGCCCAACGTCTGGGCGAAGCGCACCAGGGTCGAAGCCTGGACCTCGGCGCTGCGGGCCAGGGCCGCGGCGGTGCCAAGCGCGAACTCGTCGGGATGGGCGAGCGCGAAAGCTGCAGCCTGCCGAAGGCGCTTGGGCAGATGCGGCTCGATCTCGATCAGGCGACGCTCGAGCGCATCGAAGCTCTCCGGCGGTTCGATCGTCGAGTCGGCGCTCATCGTTCTCCTTGCCCCCGCCGCGCTTGGCCCCGGTCGTTACAATAGAATAGATATTCCAATTTGTGTAGCAGATGAAATATTTGTATTGGCCGCGAGGCGCGGGCTACCGGCGCGCGCATTTCAGGAGGCGAAGTCATGCGCACGATCGGCGTCGGACTGATCGGCACGGGCTACATGGGCAAGTGTCATGCGCTGGCCTGGACCGGGGTTCGCGCGGCGTTCGGCGACGGGCCGGTCGTGCGGCGCGTCATGCTGTGCGAGGTGGAGGAAGGGCTGGCGCGGCGGCGCGCCGACGAGTTCGGCTTCGACGCCTCGACCGCCGACTGGCGGGCGCTGATCGCCGATCCTGCAGTCGAAGTGGTCTCGATCACGACGCCCAACGCCCTTCACGCGCCGATGGCGATTGCGGCGCTCGAAGCGGGCAAGCACGTCTGGTGCGAGAAGCCGATGGCGCCGTCGCTCGCCGATTCCGAGCGAATGGCGGCTGCGGCCCGCGCCTCGGGCAAGGTCGCGATCCTTGGCTATAACTACATCCAGAGCCCGGCCGCCCGCTTCATCGGCAAACTGCTCAAGAGCGGCGCGATCGGGCGACTTAACCATTTCCGCATCGAAATGGACGAGGACTACATGGCCGACGCCGAGGCGCCGTTTTCCTGGCGCAGTCAGGCGAGCGCCGGCTATGGCGCCCTCGATGATTTCGCCGTCCACCCCTTGAGCCTGATCTCGACCCTGATCGGCCTCCCGAGCGACAGTGTTCGGCGAGATGAGCAAGCCCTATGCCGACCGGCCGGACGGCGGCGGACGCCGGGCGGTCGAGACCTTCGACATCGCGACCGCGCTTCTGAGGATGGAGGACGGCGCGTCGGGGACGATTCAGGTCAATCGTTGCGCCTGGGGCCGCAAGGGACGCCTGCAATTGCAGGCGTTCGGGGTCCGGGGCGCGATCACATTCGACCAGGAGCGGTTCAACGAGGTCGGACGTCTATGTCGCCGATGGCCCGGCGGAGGAGCAGGGGTTCCGGCAGATACTGATGGGCCCGGCGCATCCGCCCTACGAGCGGTTCATCGTCGCGTCGGGTCATCAGATGGGCTTCAACGATCTCAAGATCGTCGAGGCCCACGAACTCCTCAACCGCATCGAAGGGAAGCCGTCGCTGACCATCGACTTCGAGGCGGGGCTTGCGATCGAGCGGACCATTCACGCGATCGCCCGATCGAGCCGGGAGGGACGGTGGGTCGCGATGGACGCGGGTCGCGCGAGCGCGTGAGGGCTGAGCGCTGCGGCAATCGGCGCCAACGAGCGTCGCCGTTGTCTTCACGCGGGCTTCGCTGGCGTGAGAGGGAATGGCGCTGGCTAATCGCCTGTCGCCTGGGCCGAGACCTCTTCGCGGCGGAAGCCCGCCCTCACCCGAATTTCGCGCCCAACCGCTCCATCGTCGGGCGGAATTCGGGGAAGCTGGTCGCGATCATCGCGGCGTCGTCGATCGCCATCGGCTCGAGGCTGGCGAGCCCCATGATCAGGAAGCTCATCGCGATCCGGTGATCCATGTGGGTCGCGACCATTCCTCCGCCACGCGGCCGCCCGCCTTCGACGATCAGATCGTCGCCCTCGATCGCGCAATCGACGCCGGCGGCCTTGAGGCCAGCGGCGACGGCGGCGAGACGGTCGCTCTCTTTCACCCTGAGCTCGCTCAAGCCCCGCATGCGGGTCGAGCCGGAGGCGAAAGCGGCGGCGACGGCGAGGATCGGATATTCGTCGATCATCGAGGGCGCGCGGGCGGCCGGAACGTCGACCCCGCGCAATGTCCCATTGCGCACCCGCAAGTCCGCGACCTCCTCGCCGCCCTCCAGGCGCCGGTCGAGCGTCTCGATATGGGCGCCCATCTCAGCCAGCGTCGTGAGAAGCCCGGTCCGAAGCGGGTTCATCATCACGCCTTCGACGACGATGTCGGAACCCGGAACGATCAGCGCGGCGACAATCGGGAACGCGGCCGAGGAAGGATCGGCGGGAACGACGACGGTCGCGGGCCGCAATTCCGGCCGGCCGACGAGCGTAATCCGCCGCCCGTCGCCCTCGAGCGCGACGCTGACCTCGGCGCCGAAATAGCCAAGCATCTTCTCGGTATGGTCGCGCGAGGCCTCAGCCTCGATCACGGTGGTTTTCCCCCGAGCGTTGAGGCCGGCGAGAAGGATGGCCGATTTGATCTGCGCCGAGGCGACGGGCGTGCGATATTCGATCGGCGCCGGATCGCGGGCGCCCTTGAGCACGATCGGACAGCGCCCGCCATCGGCCTCGGACAGAATTTGGGCGCCCATCAGCCTGAGCGGATCGAGGATGCGCCGCATCGGCCGCTTGCGGAGCGAGGCGTCGCCGTCGAAGGTCGCAGTAATTCCGTGGCCGCCGACGACCCCCATCATCAGCCGCGAGCCGGTCCCCGCATTGCCGAAATCGAGGGTTTCGCGCGGGGGCAGGATCGCGCCGAGCCCCGGACCGCGAATCCGCCATTTGCCGGGCCCGGTGCGCTCGAGGACCGCGCCGAGCGCCTGGCAGGCCTTTCCGGTCCCGAGGACGTCGTCGCCCTCGAGCAGCCCCTCGACCTTCGTTTCGCCGCAGGCCAGCAGGCCAAACAGGAAGGCGCGATGCGAGATCGACTTGTCGCCGGGCGGCCTGACCCGGCCCTTGAGCGGTCTCGCGCGGACGGCGCTAAGGGGCGACGCAACGCGGGAGTGCGACGAATGAGCGGACACGGAGGCGCTTCCTTCCGGCCAGGGCGGCGTGGCCGCGCGCAGGCCGCGGCCCGCGCTCCTATCACCGCCATTTGGCCCTGTCGACCGTCGAGAAAAGCGCATTGACACGACCGGGAGCGGCGACTAACGGGGCGGTCCTGAAGACCGCCCTCCAGCCCCGGGGAATTCACCGCAGTGGCCAAAGTCGAACTCGGAACCAAGCGCCAGTGCCAGAACTGCGGCGCAAAATTCTTCGACCTCAACAAAGATCCGATTGTCTGCCCGAAATGCGGCACCATCTTTCTGGGCGCTGCGACGGCGCGAGCACGGCCGGCAGCCAAACCCGAGGAAGAGGAGACCGAGCTTGCGGCGCCGGCCGGGGTTGACATCGTGTCGCTCGACGAGGTCGAGGCCAGCGAGGAGAAAGCCGCCGAGCCGGTCGTCGACGACATCGATGTCGAGGAGGCCGACGACGATGCGCCGGACGATCCGTTCCTGGAAGAGGAAGAGGAAGACGACGACGACGTCACCAACCTCATCGACGGCGACATCGCCCCCGACGAGGAAACCTGAGCCCGCCCTCAGCCGACGTCCGGGCTTTTTTCCGCCCGCGGCCCTTGTGGCCGGCGCCAGTTTGCGTTTATACCCCCGCGCCTGAGAATAAGGCGCGCTTCGCCCAATCGGAGCCGCGACTGCGAGGTTTGGAAAACGGGGCCATAGCTCAGTTGGGAGAGCGCTTCAATGGCATTGAAGAGGTCGTCGGTTCGATTCCGTCTGGCTCCACCACCAATTCTTAGAAATCACTCACGTTGTCAGCCTTGAGCGCAGATTCGCCGCCGAAGCTCACCGACTTCGAAGCCCTTACCTTCGATTGCTACGGCACGCTCATCGATTGGGAAACGGGGATGGTCGAAGCCCTGAGGCCGCTTACGAGCCAGATGACGCGGCCGCTCACGCGCAACGCGGTTCTCGAGGCGCACGCGCGCCATGAATCCTCGCAGCAGATCCAGACGCCGGCCAAGCCCTACCGCGAGCTGCTGGCGACCGTCTATCGGCGCCTCGCGGAAGAATGGGGCGTTGGGGCGAGCTGGAGCGATTGCGTCGCCTATGGCCGGTCGATCCGGAACTGGCCGCCGTTCGCCGACACCGTGGCCGCGCTTGAATACCTGAAGCGGCACTACAAACTGGTCATCCTCTCCAACGTCGACAACGAGAGCTTTGCGGCGAGCAATGAGAAGCTCAAGGTGGCGTTCGACGCTGTCTATACGGCCGAGGACTGCGGCTCCTACAAGCCGTCGAGCAGAAACTTCGACTACATGCTGGGCAAGCTTGAGACGCTCGGGATTGAGAAGCGCCAGATCCTGCATACCGCCGAGAGCTTGTTCCACGACCACGCGCCCGCCAACGCGCATGGGCTCGCCTCGTGCTGGATTTACCGCCGCCGCGGCCAGGAGGGATCGGGCGCGACCATGACCCCCGCCCACGCGCCCCGTTATGACTTTCGCTTCGACAGCCTGGCCGACCTGGTCAAGGCGCATCAGGAAGCAGTGCGGGGCTGAGGCCAAGTTTCGCGGGCCCTATTTTCTCCTTTTCAATCGCCGAAGCGATCCGCTCGCGTCGGCTCGGAAAGAGTGAGCGCGATGGAAAAGACGCCGATCGTCTACGAAGATTTCGCCAGGGTCGATATCCGGATCGGCCGCATCGTAGCGGTCAAGCCGTTCGAGCGGGCGCGAAACCCGTCCTACAAGATCGAAGTCGACTTCGGCCCGTTGGGCAGGAAATGGTCGAGCGCCCAGATCACCAGCTACTCGGAAGCCGAGTTGATGGGCCGACTGGTCGCTTGCGTCGTCAATATGCCTCCGCGCAACATCGCAGGCTTTCAGTCCGAGGTGCTGATTCTCGGCGCCAAGAACGCGCGCGCGGATGTCACCCTGCTGTCGCCGCTGGCCGAGATCGCGCTGGGCGAGCCGGTTTTCTGATACAAGCTCTCGCACGCAACGCGGTTGCCTCGGCGGCTGATGAGCTATTGGATGTCGCCGGAGAGGGCTGGACATGATGAAACGCACCGCAATTCTCCCCGCGGTCGTTGCCTTGATGGCTTGCTTCGCCTCATGGGTTCCGGCGGCCGCGCAGACAACGTCGCGCACGCACGTCAAGCCAAAAACCGTGCAAGGTCACATAGTGCCGATGAGGCATGACCAGCTCACTCTCTATCCGCACGGCCGGCCGGCGCGCCGCCAACCCGCATACAGCTACACCCGCCACCGATTTGATCAGCCGACCCCGATCCACAATACTTTCATGGGCGCGCACTACTACTGAGACCGGCAAAAGCGCCCGTCCAGGCGTCGCATGTATCTGTTGGTTACACTTGCGGGGGATTATCAGCGGCGCCATTGGGCAGCATGACCGATGGGTCCTGACAAACGGGGAGGGTGGACCATGCGTAAGATCGCACTCGGGGCATCAAGCAGGCCAACGAAATCCGCGGCTGCATGAAATCGCGGATGGCCGGTCGGCCGGCAATGCAAGGCCGCGCTGGCGCGCATGGCTATGCCCAACAGCCGTAACAGATAGGACGAAATTGACGCTAATCTTAGCGCCGGCGTGGCCGGCCTCGATATCGGAGCCGATTGAAGTGTCCTGACCTGCTCACCAGTCCCCCTCCGGCACGAACTTGTAAGGATAGTGCGGCTCGACGTAGCCGTGCGGTTTTTGCCTCTTCGGCAAAGACGGCTTTTCCGGCCGCGCATCTTTGTAGGGGATTTGAGACAGGAGGTGCGCGATCACATTAAGTCGCGCACGGTTCTTGTCGTCGGACCGCACCACATGCCAAGGGGCCCACGGCGTATCGGTGGCCTTGAACATGTCGTCGCGGGCGCGGGAATAGTCGTACCAGCGGCTGTACGACTTCAAATCCATCGGCGACAGTTTCCAGATCTTGCGCTGATCTTCGATCCTTGCTTCGAGCCGGCGAGTCTGCTCCTCCTCGCTCACCTCCAGCCAATATTTGATGAGAATGATCCCGGACTCGATGATGGCCTTCTCGACCCCGGGCGTCAGCTCAAGAAAGCGCTTCACTGCGTCCATCGAGCAGAATTCCATAACCCGCTCGACGCCGGCGCGGTTGTACCAGCTGCGGTCGAAGATCACGATCTCTCCGGCGGCGGGCAGGTGTCGCATATAGCGTTGAATATACATCTGCGACTTTTCGCGTTCGGTCGGCGCGGGCAGAGCGACGACGCGATAGACGCGCGGGCTGACCCGCTCGGTGATCGCCTTGATGACCCCGCCCTTGCCCGCGCCGTCGCGGCCTTCGAACACGACCACGGCCTTCAGTCCTTTGTCCACGACCCAAAGCTGCAGCTTGACCAGCTCTGCGTGCAGCTTGGCGAGCTCGCGCTCGTACTCCTTGCCGCCGAGCTTCTCCTCGCCTTTGGAGCCGTTCTTGTTTTCGGCCTTCTTGGCCTTATTCAGACCTTTTGTCGCAGCCATTCTTTCCTCCCGTTTCGTTCTTTACATCATGGACGCGCTTGCCTAGTAAAGCGGCTTAGGGCTTGGAGCAGGGACGGTGGCCCGAAGGCGTCACGTCCGCCGTCGCGCTCCGATTCGAGTGAAGCGGTCGCTGCGCTCTGAGAGTTCCGACCCCGCTGTCGACGGGCCGGGTACGAGTGACGTGCGGAGGAGACCCACGATGACCCTCAGTCAGCGCGCTGCCGCGTCAGCCATAATTTTGGGCGTCGGAGCTTCCGCCCTATCCATGAGCGGGGAGCTGAATGGCGGCCTTTCGTTGGTTCCTTCGGCGCATGCTCAGGGCTTCATCCGGAATTTGATTGCGCGCCTACGCGGCGAGACGCTGCCTGACGGTATCGTCAAGTCGAACGGGCGCATCGAGGCGACCCAGGTTGACGTCTCATCGAAATATCCTGGGCGCCTCGCCGAAGTGACCGTGGAGGAAGGCTCGAGCGTAACGCAAGGGCAGGTTATCGCCAAGATCTCCTCGCCGGAATACGAGGCTCGGTTGCGCGCCGCGCAAGCCGACGTGCAGAAGGCCAACGACGCGCTTGCGGCGGCGGAAGCCGAAATCACCTCCCGAGAGAGCGCGCTCGAGTTTGCCAAATCCGACTTCCAGCGCGGCCAGGAGCTGATGAAGACCGGATTCATCACCAAGCAGGTGTTTGAGCAGCGCAAGCGCAATTACGACTCCGCGGTGGCCGCGGTGCAGAGTTTCACGTCGCAGCGCGATCAGGCCCTTTCCCAGATCGCAAACGCAGAGGCGGAGGTCGATCGCGTCCAGTCGATCATCGACGATCTGACCCTCGTCTCGCCGCGGCTGGGGCGGGTCCAGTATCAGCTTGCCCGGGCCGGCGAGGTCGTCGCCGCCGGCGCGCCGATCGTCACCATTCTCGACCTCACCGACGTCTACATGACCATCTTCCTGCCCGCCGCAGACGCCGGTAGATTGACGGTCGGCGACGAGGCTCGGATCATCCTCGATCCCGTCCCTGACTACGTCATTCCGGCGAAAGTCAGCTTCGTCGCGGCCGACGCGCAGTTCACTCCGAAGACGGTGGAAACGACGGACGAACGCGCCAAGCTGATGTTCCGCACCAAGCTGAAGATCGATCCGCAGATCCTTCAGCAGTTTTACAGCCGGGTGAAGACCGGCGTACGCGGAATGGGCTTCGTCCGCGCCAAACCGGACGTCGATTGGCCGGCCGACCTTCAGGTCAAGCTGCCGAAGGCTCCCGCGGCGCCCGAGGCCGCCGCGCCAGCGGCCGACCCAGACGCGAAACCGGCGGACGCGAAAACCCCCGACGCAAAATGACCGGCGAGCCCATCGCGCGGGTCAAGAATGTTTCGCACCGCTATGGCGCGACGGTGTCGCTGGCGGACGTAAGCATCGACATTCCGTCGCGCATCATGGTCGGCGTGATCGGGCCGGACGGCGTCGGCAAGTCGACTCTGCTCGGGCTCATTGCGGGCGTGAAGAAGATTCAGGAGGGCGAGGTCGTCGTCTTCGGCAAGAACATCGCCGACCAGGAGACCTTGCGCGAGATGCGTGGCCGCATCGCCTACATGCCGCAGGGCCTCGGCCGCAACCTCTACCCGACGCTCTCCGTCTTCGAGAACATCGATTTCTTTGGCCGATTGTTCGGATTGTCGGCGACGGAGCGTCGCGCCAAGATCGATGAGCTTCTTACCGCGACGAGCCTGGAGAAGTTCGAAGCGCGTCCCGCCGGCAAGCTGTCCGGCGGCATGAAGCAGAAGCTGAGCCTTTGCTGCGCTCTTATCAACGACCCGGACCTTCTCATCCTCGACGAGCCGACCACCGGCGTCGACCCCCTGTCGCGCGGCCAGTTCTGGGACCTCATCAACACGATCCGCGCGCGCCGGCCGCAGATGAGCGTGATGGTCGCCACCGCCTATATGGACGAAGCGGAGCGCTTCGACTGGCTGATGGCGATGGACGACGCCAAGATCATCGCCACCGGCACGCTGAAGGAGCTCTTGGCCAAGACCGGCGAGCCCAATCTCGACGAAGCCTTCATCGCCATGATGCCGGAGGCCAAGCGCGCCCTGCACAAGAAGGTGGTCGTGCGTCCGCGCGTAGCCTCCCCGGACGAAACGCCGGCGATCGAGGCGGAGGGGCTCACGCGCCAGTTCGGCGATTTCGTCGCGGTCGATCACGTCAGCTTCAGGATTCCCCGCGGCGAGATCTTCGGCTTTCTCGGCTCGAATGGGTGCGGGAAATCGACGACGATGAAAATGCTGGTGGGTTTCCTGCCGGCGAGCAGCGGCACGTGCAAGCTGTTCGGCGAGCCGATGGGTTCGAACGACATGCAGGCCCGGCGCAATGTCGGCTACATGACCCAAGCCTTTTCGCTCTACGGCGAATTGACGGTCGCCCAAAACCTCGAACTCCACGCCCAGCTCTATCACCTGCCGCCGGAGAAGGTCGCGGGCCGTATCGAGGAGCTGCTTGAGCGCTACGACCTGAGGTCTGTCGTCAATTCGCGCCCCGACAGCCTCCCGCTCGGCATGAAGCAACGCCTCCAGCTCGCCGTCGCCGTGCTGCACGAACCGTCAATTCTCATTCTCGACGAGCCGACCTCTGGCGTCGACCCGATCGCCCGCGACGCCTTCTGGCACACGCTGATCGATCTCTCGCGCGACGACGGCGTGACGATCTTCGTGACCACGCATTTCATGAACGAGGCGGACCGCTGCGACCGCATCTCGCTCATGCATGCCGGCAAGGTGCTCGCCGTCGGCGCGCCGCAGGAGCTGGTCAAGGAGCGCGGAAGCGCGTCGCTCGAGGACTGCTTCGTCGGCTATCTTGCGGAAGCGGCGGGCATCGACATGTCGAAAAAGGTCGAGGCGCCGGCGCCGGCGGAGGCCGCCGAAGTCCAGGCAGGCGAGCGGCCGAAGCGCTTCAAGATTGGCCGGTTGTGGGCCTACGCGCGGCGCGAGACGGTCGAGCTGCTGCGCGACCCGATCCGGCTGGCCTTCGCGCTTGTTGGTCCCATCGTTCTCATGTTCGCTTTCGGCTTCGGCATCTCCTTCGATATCGAAAATCTGGAAACTGCGTCCTTTGACCAGGACGACACGCCCCAGAGCCGCGACCTGCTTCAGGGCTTCGAAGGATCGCGCTATTTCTCGGTCCAGCCGCCGATCACGTCGGCGGACGAGGCCGAGAGGAGGCTCAGAAGCGGGAACACCCAGATCGTCGTCGAAGTGCCGCCCGGATTCGGCCGAGACCTTCTCAACGACCGCACGCCGGAAGTCGACGCGACGGTCGACGGCGCGATGACGTTCCGAGGCGAGACGTCGAAGAACTATGTCACGGGCGTCATCAGGAAGCAGGGCGAGGAACTGTTACGGCGCCAGCGCCGCGCCGGGAGCGCCAACGCCTGGACGGACGACGATATCCAGACCCGCTTTCGCTACAATCAGGCGTTCTTGAGCGTGAACGCGATGGTGCCCAGCATTTTCATGCTGCTGCTCTGTCTGATTCCGGCGATCATGTCGGCGATCGCGGTCGTGCGTGAGAAGGAGACCGGCTCTATCGCCAACTTCCGCTCAACGCCGATCACCCGATTCGAGTACCTGATCGGCAAGCAACTTCCCTATATCGCGGTCGCGATGATCGCCTTCTTCGCTCTGCTCCTGATCGCGATTTTCATTTTCCGCGTGCCGCCGAAGGGGCCGATCCTCGTCCTTCTCCTGGGAACGATCGTCTATGTTGTCGCGACCGTGGGGTTCGGCGTTCTGATCTCGTCCTTCACCCGAACGCAGGTCGCAGCCGTCTTCGCGACCGCGATCCTTTCGATCGTGCCGGCGGTCAATTTCTCTGGAATGCTTGCGCCGGTCTCTTCGCTCTCCGGCGGAGCGAAGGTGATCGGCCTGTCGTTCCCCTCGTCGTGGTACCAGCAGATTTCGGTCGGCGTGTTCGCCAAGGCGCTCGGCATCGTCGATCTTTGGAAGGACATCGCGGCGATCGCGGTCATCGCGCTTGTCTTCCTGGCCATTTCGCTGCTGCTGCTTCGCAAGCAGGAGGCGTGAGATGTCAGTTACTTCCGCGCCCAAAGCCCCGCGTCTCGTCGAAGCCAAGCCGCTGACCTTCGTCGACCATGTGGTCAACATCTTCCATCTGGTTATCAAGGAGCTCAGAAGCATCCGGGCGGACCCGGTGATGCTGATTCTGGTCGTCTATTCGTTCAGCATTTCGGTGAACACGGTCGCGACCGGAGCGGTGACGGAAGCGACAAATCTCTCGGTCGGCATCGTCGACGAGGACGGCTCCGATCTCTCGCGGCGCATCGCCGAGGGGCTTCAGTTGCCGACCTTCCAGCCGCCGGTGCATATCACGGCTTCCGACATCGACCCGATGATGGACCAGGGCAAACTCCTGTTCGTCGTCGAAATCCCGCCGAATTTCGAGGCTGACGTGCGCGCCCAGCGCAAGACCGGGGTCCAGATCAATGTCGACGCCACCGCGGTCGCCCAGGCCGGCAACGGCGCAAGCTCGCTCCGCAACGCGATCGCGACCGAGATCCAGCGGTTCATCTCCGGGAGGGCCGACTCGAATGGCGCGCCGATCAATCTCGTCCTGCGCGCAGCCTTCAACCCGAACCTCAAGACGGCGTGGTTTTCGGCGATGACCCAGGTCATCAACCAGATAACGCTGCTGACCGTCATCCTCACCGGCGCGGCGTTGATCCGCGAGCGCGAGCAGGGCACGGTCGAGCACCTTTTGGTCATGCCGGTCGTGCCGTCCGAGATCATGCTGGCCAAGATGATCGCCAACGGCCTCGTTATTTTGGTCGCGGCGATGCTGTCCTTGCAATTCGTGGTGCATTGGTGGATCGGTTCGCCGATTAACGGGTCCTTGCTGGTGTTTCTGCTCGGAGCGGCGATCTATGCGCTCGTCGTGGCGGCGCTCGGCATCTTGCTCGGCACACTCGCCACGACCATGGGCCAGTTCGGCCTGCTCGCCATGCCAGTGCTGATGGTGACGCAACTGCTTTCCGGCAGCAGCACGCCAATGGAGAGCATGCCGGTCTGGCTGCAGTATTTCATTCAAACGATCAGCCCGACGCCGCATTTCGTGCAATTCGCCCAAGCCGTGCTGTTCCGCGGCGCCGACCTCACGCTCGTCTGGCGTCCGCTGGTGGCGATGCTCGCCATCGGCGTTGTCTATTTCACCGTCGCCAGCGTCCGCTTCCGTAAGGTGATCTTCGGCGGCTGAAGCTGGCTGCGCGCCCGCGCCGGCGATGGGACTGGCCGGCGCATCCCGGAAGGTCGCTTGACTATCCGAGGTCTCGCGGACGAAAGTGAACGCGACCAACAATCCCCAGAATCGCTTGGCGCGGCGCGTTCGCGCCTTGTGTAACCGGGATCGCAAGAACCAGGGAGCGAAACTTGCCCAGATCCAATTGGCGCGCCGGTATTGACCGGCGCAGACTCGTCAAAACCGGGGCGGCGCTCGCCGCCGCCCAGTTCGCCAGTCCGTTTGTCATCCGCGCCCGGGCCGCCGATGCGGTTCGCATCGGCCTCGACAATCCTCTGACCGGCACCTACGCCGGCCCCGGCAAGAACGAACTTATCGGCTGCCAGATGGCGCTCGACGAGATCAACGCCAAGGGCGGCATCCTCGGCCGCCCCGTTGAGCTGGTGGTCGAGGATTCTTCCAGCGGCGACGCCGGCACCGCGGTGCAGAAGGCGCGCAAGCTGATCGACGGCGACAAGGTCGATTTCCTGCTCGGAAACGTCAACTCGGCGCTTGCCCTCGCCATGGCCCAGGTCTCGAATGAAAAGGGCGTGCTGCACATCGTGCCCGGCGGTCATACCGACGCGATCACCGGCGCAAGCTGCCACTGGAACGTGTTCCGCGTCTGCAACACCACGGGCATGGAGGCGAATGCGGTCGCCGGGGCGCTGGTCAAGGATTACGGCAAGAAATATTATTACATCACCCCCGACTACGCATTCGGCCATACGCTGGAATCCGGCATGGTCAAGGCGATCGCGAAGCTTGGCGGCGACCGCGTCGGCGGCGACCTCACGCCACTCGGCACGGTCGACTTCTCCTCCTATCTCATCAAGGCGCAGGCGGCGAACCCGGACGTCATCGTCTTCCTGACCCAGGGCGACGACATGCTGAACGCGCTCAAGCAGGCGGTTCAGTTCGGGCTTCAGAACAAAGTCCATCTCGCAGGCGCGCAGCAGGAGATGGAGCCGCTCGAAGGCCTGCCGCCCGAAGCGCGCGTGGGCGCCTGGGTGATGGAATGGTACTGGAACCAGCCGGGCGTCCCTCATGTCGCCGAGTTCGTCGAGGCGACCAAGAAACGCACCGGACGCGTGCCGACCGCGCGCACCTGGTTTGGTTATGCTTCCACCTGGACCTGCGCGCTCGGGGCCGAGAAGGCCAAGTCGCTCAAGGCGGTCGACATGGCGAAGGCCTTGCAGGGGTTTCAGCTGCCGCCGGAAATCGCCTTGGCGCCCAATCCTGCGATCTATCGCGCCGGCCAGAACCAACTCATCGGGACGCTATTCGTCGGCAATGCCCAGGCGGCCGGCTCGGCGCCGGATGATCTTTTCAAGGTGACCGACCTCATCAACGGCGCCGATGTCGCCGGAACGGTCGACGAGAGCGGCTGCAAGATGACTTGGCCGACCTGAGCGCGCGGAACAATCGGCGGGGGCGGCGGCAGGAGCTCGGGAGAAATGATGGCCAACGCCAATCCGCGCCTGGTCAGCCGTCGCCGGCTGGTTAAGTCGGGGCTGGCGCTCGCCGGCGCCCGGTTCGCCGGGCCGTTCGTTATTCCCGCGCGCGCCGCGGACGCCGTCAAGATCGGCCTCGACAATCCGCTGACGGGCCCCCTCGGGTCGCTGGGGAAAAACGAGCTGGTCGGTTGCCAAATGGCGGTCGATGATATCAACGCGAAGGGCGGCATCCTCGGCCGTCCGGTCGAGCTGATCGTAGAAGACTCGACCAGCGGAGACGCCGGGACTGCGGTTATGAAGGCGCGCAAGCTGATCGGAGGCGCCAAGATCGATTTTCTTTTAGGCAACACGAACTCGGCGCTTTCGCTTGCCATGGCCGAGGTTTCGAACGAACAGAGAATCCTCCACATCGTGCCCGGCGGCCACACTGACGCGGTCACCGGGGCGAGTTGCCACTGGAACGTGTTTCGCGTCTGCAGCACCACTCAGATGGAGGCGAACGCGGTCGCCGACGCGCTCATCAAAGCGTACGGAAAGAAATTCTATTACCTCACGCTCGACTACGCGTTCGGCCACACGTTGGAAGCTGGACTGATCAAGGCCACGACCGTGCTCGGCGGATCGAGAATTGGCGGCGATCTCGTTCCGCTCGGCACCTCGGATTACTCCTCCTATCTCATCAAAGCGCAGGCGGCGAACCCCGACGTCATCATATTCCTCTTAGGCGGGGACGACATGACGAACGGTTTGAAACAGGCGGTTCAGTTCGGCCTCGACAAGAAAGTTCACCTGGCGGGCGCCCAGCAGGAAATGGAGCCTTTGCAGGGCCTGCCGCCCGAAGCGCGCGTCGGCGCGTGGGTGATGGAATGGTACTGGAACCAGCCGGGCGTCCCTCATGTCGCCGAGTTCGTCGAGGCGACCAAGAAACGCACCGGCCGCGTGCCGACGCGCGCGCACCTGGTTCGGCTATGTCTCGGCCTGGACCTGCGCGCTCGCCGCCGACAAGGCCAAGTCGCTCAAGGCGCTCGACATGGCGAAGGCGCTCCAGGACTTTCATCTGCCGCCCGAAATCGCGCTCGGGCCAAACCCAGCCTTCTACCGCGCCGGCCAGAACCAGCTGCTGGCGTCGCTGTTCGTCGGCGAGGCGCAGGCCCAGGGATCGGCGCCCGACGACCTGTTCAAGGTCACCAGGGTTGTCGACGGCGCGACCGCCGCGGGGACCCTCGAGGAGAGTGGCTGCAAGATGACGTGGCCAACGTGAGCGCCCCGGCAAAAGCGGAGGGTTGTCCGCCCCGAACAGCGAAACCGGGCGGATGACCCAAGTCGTCCTCTTCAACGTCTTCAACGGCCTGATTGTGGGCGCTTTCTACGCGCTGATGGCGCTCGGCCTGTCGCTGATCCTCAATCTCAGCGGAGTCATCAATTTCGCTCACGGTGGGTTCCTGGCGCTCGGGGCCTATCTGGCGTTCACGCTCATCCCCTATATCGGCTTCTGGGGCGCGCTGGTCGTTGCGCCCCTGCTCACCGCCGCGCTCGGCCTCGTGGTCGAACGCTTCCTGATCCGCCCGCTCTACGGCGGCGATCCGCTCTACAGCCTGCTGCTGACCTTCGGCCTCGCCTATATTCTCGAGGATGCGACCCGCTTCATCTGGGGCGCGCAGAGCCTGCCGTTCCAGCTTCCAGCCTGGCTCACGACTTCGCTGTCGACCCAGTTCTTCTTCGTCACCGGCTATCGGGTGTTCATGATCGCCGTCGTCGTGGCGGCGGTCGGCGGATTGTTTGCAGTCCTCAATTACACCCGCCTCGGCATGCGCATCCGCGCCGGCACGCGCGACCTGGATACGGTTTCAACGCTCGGCGTCAATGTCCGGGTGCTCCGCAGCCTCAATTTCGGCATCGGCATCTACATGGCCGGCCTCGCCGGAGTTCTGGCGGCTGGCCTGCTCGGCCTTTCGCCGACCATCGGCGCCAGTCTCATCATGCCGAGCTTCGTGGCGATCATCGTCGGCGGCCTCGGCAGTCTGCTCGGAACGCTCCTCGGCGGCTTGATGATCGGCGTCGCCTCGGGGCTGGCGGCGGTCTATTTCCCGTCCGCCACCGAAGCGGTGATGTACGTGATGATGGGGCTGGTGCTGCTCATCCGGCCCCGCGGTCTCCTCGGTGAAGAGGGGAGGGTGCATTGACGGCCGAGCGCATGCGCGCCCGGGCCTTCGACGCCGCCGTCTGCCTTCTGCTCTTGTCGATGCCGTTCTGGATGGGCGCGATCGGCGGCTACACCGAGCTTGCGACCCGGATCGTCGTGATGGGCCTGGCGGCGATGTCGCTCAACTTCCTGCTCGGCTTCACCGGCGTGCTATCGTTTGGGCATGCCGCTTACTTCGGCCTCGGCGCCTATGGCGCGGCGATGGGGATCAAATATCTCGACCTTGGCACCTTGCCCGCGATGGGGCTTGGCATTGTCGCCGCGTTATTCGCCGCGATGGCGATCGGCGCGCTGATCGTCAGGAGGCGCGGCGTCTATTTCGCCATGGTCACGATCGCTTTTGGCCAGGTGTTCTACTTTCTCGCCTACCGCTGGAACTCGGTGACCGGCGGCGACGACGGTCTGACCGGCTGGCACCGCCTGCCGATCAATTTCGGCTTCGCCACGCTCGACATTTTCGGCAACGACAAGGCGTTCTACTACTTCGCCCTTGCGGTGTTCGCGGTCTGCGTCGCAGCGATGGCGAAGCTGATCGATTCGCCGTTCGGGCGCTCGCTGACCGCCATTCGCGAGAATGAGCGGCGCGCGCGCTTCCTCGGCGTGCCGATCGAGTTCCATATCTGGCTGTCGTTCGTGGTCTCGTGCCTGTTCGTCAGCGTCGCCGGCGCGCTCTATGCGCTGCTCAACAACTTCACCGATCCGCGCGCGCTGCGCTTCGACCTGTCCGGAAACTTCGTCATCATGGCGGTGCTCGGCGGCATGCGCTCGTTCTGGGGTCCGCTGATCGGCGCGGCGGTCTTCGTCGCGCTGCAGGATTATGTGTCCAGCCGCACCGAGAATTGGATGTCCGTCATCGGTCTTGTGTTCGTGCTGGTGGTTCGCTTCTTTCCCCGCGGAATCCTCGGAATTGGGGGCAAGGCGTGACCCTGCTTCAGGTCAACGGCGCCTCGAAGCGTTTCGGCAGCCTGGTCGCGATCGACGATGTGTCGCTTGCGATCGAGCCGGGCGAACTGCGCGCAATCATCGGGCCCAACGGCGCCGGCAAGACGACGTTCTTCAATCTGGTGAGCGGCCTGTTCGCGCCGACCTCGGGCGCGATCCTGTTCGAGGGGCAGGACATCACGGCGCTGGCGCCCCAGGAACGGGTCCAGCGCGGTATGGCGCGCACCTTCCAGATCACCGAGATTTTTCCCGAGCTTTCGGTCGCCGACAACATCCGCGTCGCCGTCGAGATCGCGGCTGGCTATCGCTTGAAACCCTGGCTCGGGGCGCAGGCGCGGGCGGCTGTCGCCGCTCGTGTCGCCGAACTCCTCGACATGGGCGGCCTGGCGGACAAGAGCGACATGCGCGCCGGAGCGCTGTCGCACGGCGACCAGCGGGCGGCGGAAATCATGATGTCGCTTGCGCTGCGCCCCCGCCTCCTCATGCTCGATGAGCCGACGGCCGGGATGGGAGACCAGGAGACCTATGATATCGCGCGGCTCATCCGGCGGCTGCATCGCGAAAGGGGGCTGACGATCATGCTGATCGAGCATGACATGCGGGTCGTCTTCAACCTCGCCGACCGAATCATGGTGCTGGCCGAGGGGAGGGTGCTGGCCGAGGGCCCGCCGCAGGAGATCGCCGACAGCGACAAGGTCCAGGCCGCCTATCTCGGCAAGGCGGCCGCATGATCGCTCTTCGAGCCGACGCCATCCATGCTTTCTACGGCAAGAGCCACATCCTCCACGGGGTCAGTCTCGAGGTGCGCGAAGGCGAGATCGTCGCGCTCCTCGGCCGCAACGGCGCCGGGAAGACGACGACCTTGCGCTGCCTGATCGGGCTCACTCGCCCGCGCACCGGCAGCGTCGCGCTGTTCGGAGCCGATGTAACCGGACTTCCGCCCTACCGGATTGCCGAGGCCGGCGTCGGCTATGTCCCGGAGGGCCGGCGAATCTTCGCCAATCTGACCGTGGATGAGAACCTCCTGGTCCCGGTCGAGCGACCGGGCCCATGGACGGTCAAGCGCGTCTACGAGACCTTTCCCCGCCTCGCTGAACGCAAGACCAACAAGGGCGCCCAGCTATCGGGCGGCGAGCAGGAGATGCTGTCGATCGCGCGCGCGCTTATCTTGAATCCGAAGCTGCTCATGCTCGACGAGCCCTCGCAGGGCCTCGCCCCATTGATCGTCGAGGATGTGTTCAGAATCGTCGCCGCGGCGCGCCGCGAAGGCCTCTCAGTCCTCCTGGTCGAGCAGAACGTGCGCGCGGCGGTCGAGATCGCCGACCGCGCCTATGTGCTCGACGACGGCCGGATTGTCTACGAGGGCGACGCGCGGACATTTGGGGCAGACGAGAAGCGGGTGCGCGAACTCGCCGGAGCCAGCGCCGAGAAGTGGGAGATGGACGGGTAGCGGCGCTTCGAGCGCGCGGGCTGGCGCCGGACGCCCTTGCCAGGGCTTGGCGTTTCGGTTGCTTTGACGGCGGGCCGGCGAGATCGGGTCGGTTCCCGCGGCGACTTGCTTTGCAGTCGGGACGCGCGCTTGATGAGAGGCGCCGCGCCGCTCGTGCGCGGGAAACGTCAGGGCGACCAACCTGACGGAACGCTGGGGAGGATGCGAAATGTTCCAGCAATTGCTCACGCCTGTCGCCGACAGCCTGCCGCTCTCATTCATCGTGGCGGTGCTCCCGGTTCTGACGGTTCTCGTGCTCCTGGGCGTGTTGCGGAGGCCAGCGTGGCAATCGTCCCTGGCGGGGCTGGCGGTCGGACTTGTTATTGCGATCGCGGTCTGGGGCCTTCCGGCCTCTCTTGCCCTCAATTCCATCGCCAACGGGGTCGTGTTCGCGCTCTGGCCGGTCATGTGGATCGTCGTCAACGCGCTGCTCCTGTACAATATCGCCGTCGAGTCCAAACGGTTCGACGCGTTCCGCGCGTGGGTTCTCAACCACCTGCCGAACGACCGCCGGGTCGTCCTCGTCGTGATCGGTTTTTGCTTCGGCGCGCTGCTGGAAGGAATTGCCGGTTTTGGCACCCCGATCGCGATTACCGCGTCGCTTCTCATTTTAGTCGGCTTTCCGGCGCTCGAGGCGCTTGTATTCGTGCTGATCTTCAATACCGCGCCGGTCGCTTTCGGCGCGCTCGGGGTGCCGGTGACGGTGCTGGGCGCGGTAACGGGGCTTCCCTCGCCGGTTCTCGGCGCCATGATCGGCCGCCAGTTGCCGTTCATCGCGCTCTTGCTGCCCTTCTACGTGATGGCGCTTTATGGCGGCGTTCGCTCGCTGCGGGCGCTGTGGCCGGTGCTGCTCGTCGCCGGAGGCTCCTTCGCGCTCTTCCAATTCATCACATCCAATTTCATAAATTACGCGTTGACCGACGTTCTCTCATCGCTGGGTTCGTTGATCGTGACGCTGCTGTTCCTGCAGTCATGGCGGCCAGCGCCGGACTCCGAATTCGCCGTGAGAGGGCAAACCGACTTGGGCCACGCCCGATCGGATATCGGAGCATGGCACGGATGGGTTCCATGGCTCATCGTGACAATCGTCGTGATCTTGTGGACGACGTTCGGCGTCGCGGCGATGGGCCAACAGGCGATCCCCTGGCCAGGTCTCGACAAGGCGATCTCGATCACCCTCTACAACAACAAGCCATATGCCGCAGTATGGACGTTCCAGCCGCTTGCCACGGGGACCGCGATTCTTCTATCCGCCATCATTACCGCGGCGGTCGTGAAAATGGGCGTCGCGGACTTTCTGCGCTGCGTTCGCAAGACGATCGAGCAGGCGTGGATCGCGGTTCTGACCGTCTGCCTCATCGTCGGCCTCGCCTATCTGATGAACTATTCCGGGATGGCGTACACGCTCGGCCTTGGCGCGTCTTCGACGGGACATGCTTTCGTTTTCCTGTCCCCCTTCCTCGGGTGGCTCGCGGTGTTCCTCTCGGGCAGCGACACTTCGGGCAATGCGCTGTTCGGAAATCTTCAGGTGGTGGCGGCGAAGCAGCTCAACCTCGATCCGGTGCTGTTCGCCGCCACGAATTCCTCGGGCGGCGTGATGGGCAAAATGATTTCGCCGCAGAATATCGCGACCGGCGTTTCGGTGACGGCGCTGCGCGGACAGGAAGGCGTCGTCTTCGCGCGCACCTTCTGGCATAGCGTGGCGCTGACGCTCGTGCTCGGCGTGCTGGTCGCGCTACAGCAATACGTCTTTCCGGGGATGATTCCGCGCTGAGCAAAGAGGGCTGAGCGAGGCATCGGCGTAACGGTGTCGCGGCGTCCAACCCGTCTTTCCGATTTGGCGGCGCCCGTTCACCGCGGGCTCCCGCAATAGACGGCAAGCAGCGCCTCCTTCTCGCGCGCGGCGATGTCGCCAGCGCTGAGGTCGCTTGCGCCGACGGGCGTGGATTCGCTCACGCCGAGGAAGGCGCGGATGGCGTCGGCGGCAACGACGGCGTGCGGGGCGGCGAGCGCGATCCCGGCGATGCGCTTGGGCGAGCCCTCGATCGGCGCCACGAGCCCGACCAGCGCGCCGCGCCGATCGAACACCGGCCCCCCGCCGCCGCTCGCCTCCACTGCGGCGACAATGGCAGGCTGCGCCTCGCCGCCGGCGAACGAAGCCGGGATCGCTGCGAGGCGCTGTCCGGCAAAACCGAGCACGACGACATCCGTCGCCGGCGGCCCGAAGCGCGGCGCTTCGCCGCTGGCGGCGAAGTCTCCAGCGATCAGCGCCAAATTCGTCGCTGCGTCCGTCCGCTCGAGCCGGACCGGCTTGCCGCCGACCGTCGGGTTCGGGCAGTCAGCCGCCCTGAGCGCCGTCAGAGCCTTGCCGGGCGCGACCACGAGCGCGGTTGCGGCCGGCGCGGGGTTCGGCGCGGGCGAAGCCGGACCGGAATCCGGCGAAGCGGCGGCGCCGGTCGCCGCCGCGGGGGGCTGCGGAAACGCCTCGAATGAATTGGCGACCGCGAGCGCGACCCGGTCGAGCTGAGCGGCCTGCGATGCGGGATAGGCGAAGGTGAACCCGCGGATCGGCGGGGTCGCCGCCGCGTTCTTTTCGAACCGGGTATAGAAGGCCGAGGTCCCGTCCTGCCCGGAGACGACGAAAAAGGCGTCAGGTTTGATCGCCTTGTAGGCGATCCTGCGGCTGGGGGTCGGGGCGGAGAGCCGGGCATAGAGCGCGCCGAGATCGGCTTCGGCGCTCGAGGCGAAGTCGAGCCTGGCCCCGTTGCGCCCGCCGATAAGTCTGGTTGGAGCTCCGGCTTTCGCGCCTGTCTTGCTGTCGGCGACAACCTTGAACCCAACCGCCTCGCGCGCGTTCTGGGCGGCGGCGAGCAACGCCTTGATCTCGGGGGCGGTGAGCGCGCCGTCAGCGCGCGCTTTGACGCTGGCCTGGAAGGCGAGAATCGCGTCGCGCGTTCGCGGGCCAAAGTCGCCGTCGGCCACGCCATTGTAGAATCCGAGCCAGACCAGCGCGTCCTGCGTCGCTTTGCGCGTCCCTTCTGGCAAAGCCAGGAACGCCGCCTTCTGCGCCGCCAGCGCCGCATCGGTAGCCGAAGGCGTTTGGGCGTCGGCGGCGGGACCGGCAAAAACCAGAAAAGCCAGCGCCGCGAGCGCTGGGGCAGTGACCAAACGACAGCTCGTTCGTCGCATGCTTTTTCTCTAACCGGCGGCTGTGGTCCAGCGCGCGTCACCCATGCTAGCATTTGCGCCGCGGCATCGACACTCGTCGCCAGTCCCGCGGTTAGGTCGTGCGGACGGGCGGACGAAGCGTGCATCGCCATGGGAGGCGGACCTATGCTTCAAGCGCTGCGCTCGCTCGCCCTCCTGCTGCTCATGATCGCGACTGCAGCCGGCGCGGCCGAGATCAAGCCGTTCGCGCGCGAGGACATGGCTAGCGACGCGGTGCGCCTGACCGAGACCCTGCGTATCGCCACCGCTTCGATCGGCGCTCAGGTTAAAGGCAAGACGCCGGATCAACTGCGCAAAGAGGCCGCGGCCGACTCCGACTTCGGCGACGCCGAGAAGCTCGCTGGCGCTGCGATCACCGCCGCTCCCAAGGACCCAGCCAACTGGCTCGCCTATGCTGGGGTCGCGATCAAGGCCGACGACGCGAAGGCGGATGACCGCTACGAACTCGTCACCCGCGGGGCGACCGCCGCCTACGCCGCCTATCTGCGCTCGACGACGCCCGACGCGCAAGCCGCCGCGCTCGCGGTGCTCGCCGATCTCCTGGCGCGTCATGAACAGTGGCGCCCGGCGCTCGACGCGCTGAAAGCCTCGCTCGAGCGGCGCGACGCCATCGACGTGCGCAAAACCTACGAGGCGATGCGCGCCGAGCACGGCTTCCGCATTCTCGATTACAAAGTCGACAACGAATCGACCTCGCCGCGCGTCTGTTTCAATTTCTCCGAGCAGCTGGCGCGCAAGACGGACTTTTCTCCCTATGTCGCAGTTTCCGGGTCGTCCAACACCGCGATCTCGAATGAGGACCAGCAGATCTGCGTCGAGGGACTGAAGCACGGCGAGCGCTATGCAATCGTGCTGCGCCAGGGCCTGCCCTCGGCGGTCGGCGAGTCCTTGTTGACCTCCGCCGATTACGAGATCTACGTGCGCGACCGCTCGCCGCAGGCGCATTTCGCCGGCAAGGCCTACGTGCTGCCGCGGCAGGGTCAGCAGGGCGCCCCGCTCGTCACCGTCAACACCTCGAAGGTGTCGATCGACGTCTATCGCATCGGCGACCGCAATCTGCTGGCGACCGTCAATCGCGACGATTTTCTCAAACCGATCGATTCTTCGCGGGCCGAGGAAATTGCGTCTCAGGACGGCGCGAGGATCTGGAGCGGGTCGATGGACGTCGTCTCCGCGCTCAACCAGGACGTGGTCACCGACTTTCCGGTGCTCGACGCAGTCGGAAAGCTCGAGCCCGGCGTCTATGTGATTGCCGCGCGGCCCTGGAAGGGGTCGGCCAATCCCGCCGACTCGGACCAGGGCGAAACCGTACAGCTCGCCGCGCAATGGATGGTGGTCTCCGACCTTGGGCTCACCGCTATCTCCGGCGATGACGGGGTGCATGCGCTCGTGCAATCGCTGGGCTCCGCCGCGCCGCTCTCCGGCGTCGCGCTCAAGCTCGTCGCCCGCAACAACGAGGTGCTGGCGGTAAAGTCGACCGGCGTCGACGGGCGGGTCGATTTCGATCCGGGGCTCGCGCGCGGCAAGGGCGGCTCGGCGCCCGGCCTTCTTGTCGCGACCCTCGGCGACGACTACGGCTTCCTCAACCTCGCCCAGAACGCCTTCGACCTCACCGATCGCGGCGTCGCCGGCCGCGACCCCCCTGGCGGCCTCGACGCATTCCTCTACACCGAGCGCGGCGTCTACCGCTCCGGCGAAACGGTGTTCGCGACCGCCATGCTTCGCGACTCGAAGGGCGCGGCCAGACCGGGCCTGCCGTTGACGCTTGTCGTCAAGCGGCCGGATGGGGTCGAGTACAAGCGCGCCACCCTGGCCGACGAGGGGCTCGGCGGGCGCTCGTACGCCATTCCGCTGCTCTCAGGCTCGGCGGCGGGAAAATGGTCGATCGAAGCCTATGCCGATCCCAAAGGCGACAGCATCGGCCGGGTCGAGTTTCTGCTCGAGGACTATATCCCCGAACGGCTCGACTTCGCCCTCAAGCCGGCGAAGTCGATCATCGATCCCGGCGAGCCGGTCGAACTCTCGCTCGACGCGAGGTTCCTCTACGGCGCGCCGGCGAGCGGGCTCGATGTGACGGGCGCCATTCGGCTCCAGGCCGTGGATGGCGCGGCCTTGGCTGGCTATCCGGGTTATGTCGGCGGCCTCGCCGACGATGATTTCACCACCGTCGAAAGCCAGTTCACCGACAAGGTTCAAACCGACGCCAAGGGCCACGCCGAGCTCTCGGTCGGTTTGCCCGAAGGCTCGAGCACAAGGCCCCTCGAGGCCAAGCTGATCGTCGACGTCGCCGAGCCGGGAGGGCGCACCGTCGAGCGCACCGTCACCCTGCCGGTGCGGCCGAAGAGCGTGACGATAGGCGTCAAGAAAGACTTCAATGCGTCGTTGAGCGCCGGCGACCTTGCGACATTCGAAGCGATTGCCGTCGCGCCCAACGGAGCGCGCATCGCGCGAAAAGGGGTCGAATGGTCGGTCTATCAGGTCATGAACGACTATCAGTGGTTCAACGCCGATGGCCGCTGGAGCTACGAGGCGGTGAAGTCGTCGAAGCGGATCGCCAGCGGGACCATTGACATCGGCGCCGACGCGCCGGCCAAATTCTCGAGCGCCGTCGGCTGGGGCGCCCATCGACTCGAGATCAAGACGCTCGACGGCGAAGAGACGAGCGTGGCCTTCGACGTCGGCTGGTCGGGAACGGCGAGCGCCGACACGCCCGACAATGTCGTCGTGACCCTCGACAAGACGAACTACGCGCCGGGCGAGGGGGCGAAGCTCCGCATCGCCTCGGCCTTCGCCGGCAAGGCGACGGTCGCGCTCGTCGGCGATCATGTCGAGCGCTTTATCGACGTCGATCTGGTCGCCGGCGACACCGTGGTTCCGTTCTCGGTCGGCGCCGACTGGGGTCCCGGCGCCTACGCTGTGGCGCTGACCCACCGCCCGCTCGATCTTAGCGCCAGGCGCATGCCGGGGCGGGCGATCGGCGTCGCCTGGTTCGCCATCGATCGAGACGCCCATAAGCTCGACGTCTCGCTCGACGCGCCGCAGCTGGCGCGGCCGCGCCAGTCGATGACGCTTCCGATTCGCGTCGCGGGTCTGTCGCCGGGCGAGGAGGCGTTCGTGACGGTCTCGGCGGTCGATGTCGGCATTCTCAATCTGACCGGCTTCAAGACGCCCGACCCGGGCTCTTATTTCTTCGGCCAGCGCAAGCTGCCGGTCGAGGTCCGCGATCTCTGGGGCATGCTGATCGACGGCATGCAGGGCGCGGCCGGGGCGATCCATTCCGGCGGCGACACGGAGGGCGCGCTCGAGGGGAACCTGCCGACGCAGCAGCCGCTCGCCCTCTTCTCCGGCGTCGTCAAGCTCGACGGCGAGGGCAAAGCCAACGTGTCGTTCGATCTGCCGGCGTTCAACGGATCGGTGCGGCTCACCGCCGTCGCGTGGTCGAAGGACAAGGTCGGGTCGACCCAGGCCGACGTGACGGTCAGGGACGCGGTGGTCGTGGCCGCGACGCTGCCGCGTTTCCTGAACGTCGGCGACCGCTCCGAAATGCATGTCGACATCGACAACGTCGAGGGCGAAGCGGGCGACTATACGCTCGACCTCGATATTCATGGACCGCTCACCGCTGACGCGGACGCGATCAGGAAGACCGTGCGGCTTGAACCGCATCAGCGCCAGTCGCTGTCGATGCCGATCGCAGCGGCCGGCGTCGGCAGGGCGGATCTCGCCCTCAGGCTGACCGGGCCGAAGACCGATCTGACCCAGCAGCTCACACTCGCCCTTGCAACCGGGGCCCCTGACCTCTATCGGCGCACGGTGAAGCCGCTGCCCGGCGGCGCGAGTACGACCATATCGGGCGATCTCGTCGCTGATTTCGTTCCGGGGACCGGCTCGATCGCGATCTCGGCTTCGCCCTTCGGCGCCCTCGACGCGCCCGCGCTGCTCCTGGCGCTGCAACGTTACCCTTACGGGTGTTCGGAGCAGACCGTCAGCGTCGCCATGCCGCTCCTCTACGTCAACCGGCTGGCGTCGATCGAGCATCTCGGTATCGATCCCGATCTCGACGGCCGGGTCAGGCAGGCGGTCGAGCGCGAGCTCAGCCGCCAGAGCGCGAGCGGCGCGTTCGGCATGTGGAGCGCTGACAGCAACGATGAGGATCCGTGGCTCGACGCCTTCGTGACCGACTTCCTGACCCGCGCGCGGGAGCGCAATTTCGCCGTGCCCCAGCAGGCGTTCGATCAGGCGCTTGACCGGCTGCGCAACGAAGTGGTGAACGCGCCGGAGCCGAGCAAGGATAACGCGGCGGCGCTCGCTTATGCGCTCTATGTTCTCGCCCGCAACGGTCGCCCGGTGATCGGCGATCTGCGCTATCTCACGGACGCCAAACTCGACGCCTTCGCGACTCCCCTCGGCAAGGCGCAGCTCGCCGCGGCGCTGGCGATGCTCGGTGACCGGGCGCGCGCCGGCAAGGCGTTCGGCGCCGCGCTGGCCGCCCTCGACGCCGAGCGCGACAACGGCGTCTCGAGAGCCGACTACGGGTCGCGGCTGCGCGACGCCGCCGCGGTGCTCGCCCTTGTCGCCGAGGCCAATCTCGGCAGCGACATCGAAGGCGACGCGATCGCCCGCGCCGGCGCCGTTCTCGATCAGGCGAGGGCTAACCGCTCCTTCACCAGCACCCAGGAAAACAACTGGATGGCGCTCGCTGCCGAGGCGCTGGCCGAACATGCCGCTTCGGGCCAGTTCAGCGTCGATGGCCAGCCGGTGAAAGGCGCCCTTTATCGCCGGTTCAGCGGCCCGTCGCTCGAAGGCCGGTCCATCGTCGTCGCCAATGCCGGCGAGACTCCGGCGCAACTCGCCATATCGGTCTCCGGCGCCCCGGTTGAGCCCGACCCTGCCGTCGCAAACGGCTATTTGATCGAGCGTACGTTTTACAGGCTCGACGGAACCAGGATCGACCCGCACAGCATCGCGCAGAACGAGCGCGTCGTGGTGTCGCTCAAAGTGACCGAGGCGCAGGCGCGGGCCGCGCGCCTTTTGGTCGTCGACCGCCTGCCCGCGGGGCTTGAGATCGACAATCCGGCGCTGGTCGACGGCGGCTCGGTCGAGGCCTTCGCGTGGCTCACCAGGGACGTCGAGCCGGCGCATACCGAGTATCGCGACGATCGCTTCGTGGCGGCGTTCGATCGCGCCGAGGGCCAGTCGGCGTTCATCACCATGGCTTATATCGTGCGCGCGGTCGCGCCGGGCCATTACGTCTATCCGCCGGCGACCGCCGAAGACATGTACGACCCCGACCGATACGGCCGCACCGCGTTCGGGGAACTCGAGGTGACGGCGAAGTGACCCCGATGTCATGCCCGCGAAAGCGGGCATCCAGAGCGCCCCTGCAAGCGCTCGCACTTGCTGCGCCGATTCTCTACGGCGACGGCTGGATGCCCGCCTTCGCGGGCATGACAATCGAGGCTGGGGAGGGCGCCGCATGAGGCGGCCCCGCCTCCCTCGCCCGATTCTCCTCGCGTTCGCGGCGGCGCTCGCGCTCCTTCTCGCCGCTAGCCTGGCGGCGGGAGTCGCTTGGACGCGCTATGCGGCGAGCCTGCCGCCCCTCGATCTCGCCGCCTCGCGCGAGGGCTCGACGATCGTCGTCGATCGCGGCGGGCGGCTCCTCGGCCGTTCACCTTGCCCGACGGGCGCTGGCGCCTGCCGGCGACCATCCACGATGTCGATCCGCGCTATCTCAAGATGCTCATCGCCTATGAGGACGGGCGATTCTACGACCATCGCGGCGTCGACCCGCGCGCGCTGATCCGCGCCGGGTCGCAATGGCTCATGCGCGGACATGTGGTCTCGGGCGGTTCGACCCTGACCATGCAGGTCGCCCGGCTCATCGAGCCGCGGCCGGAGCGTACGCTCGCCGCCAAGCTGCGGCAGATCGCGCGCGCGCTCGAGATCGAGCGGGAGGTCGGCAAGGAAGGGGCGCTCGATCGCTACCTCACGCTCGCTCCCTTCGGCGGCAATCTGGAAGGCGCGCGCGCGGCCTCGCTCGCCTATTTCGGCAAGGAACCGCTGAAGCTGACGATCGCCGAGGCGGCGCTGCTGGTGGCGTTGCCGCAATCGCCAGAGGCGCGGCGGCCGGACCGTTCTCCATCCGCGGCGCGCGCCGCGCGCGACCGCGTGCTCGACCGTGTCGCCGCGCGCGGCGTCATCAGCGCCGGCGACGCCGAGGCGGGAAAGCGCGAGCCGGTCCCCGAGGCGCGCCTCGCCTTCCCGGCGCTCGCCGCCCACGCCGCCGAAGAAGCCGTCGCCGCGGACGGCCAGGCGAAGACCATCAGGCTTACGATCGACGCCCGCCTGCAAGCGAAGCTTGAGGCGCTCATCAAGGAGAGCGTCGCGCGGCTCGGGGCCAAACTGTCGGCGGCGATGGTCGTCATCGACAACGCCACCGGCGAGGTCCGCGCCCGGATCGGCGCCGCAGACTATGGCGACGCCTCGCGCGACGGCGCGATCGACATGTCGCGCTCGCCCCGCTCGCCGGGCTCGGCCTTGAAGCCCTTCATCTATGCGCTGGCGTTCGAGCAGGGGCTCGCCCATCCGGAGACGGTGCTGTTCGACCGGCCGATGCGCTATGGCGCCTATGCGCCGCAAAATTTCAATCTCGGCTACGAGGGCACGGTGACGGCGCGCAAGGCGCTGCAGCAGTCGCTCAACCTGCCCGCGATCGAGCTCCTGGCCGATGTCGGTCCGGCGACCTTCCTCGCTCGTCTCCATGGCGCGGGGGCAGAAATCGCGCTGCCCAAGGATACGCCGATCGGCCTCGCCATCGGCCTCGGCGGGCTCGGGATTTCGCTGACCGACCTCGCCCGCCTCTACGCTGGCTTCGCGCGCGGCGGGGAAGCGCCGGCGCTCGTCGAAAGGATCGGCGGCTCTCCCGTCATCGAGCCGCGCCGGGTGACGGATCCGGTCGCGGCCTACTATGTCGCCGACATCCTGCGCGGCGCGCCGCCGCCCGCCAACGCGCTCAAAGGGCGGATCGCCTTCAAGACTGGGACCTCCTACGGCTTTCGCGATGCGCTCGCGATCGGCTTCGACCGCGGGACGACGATCGCGGTCTGGGTCGGGCGGCCCGACAACGGACCGACGCCCGGCCTGATCGGCCGCGAGGCGGCGGCGCCGATCCTGTTCGACGCCTTCGAGCGGCTCGGCCGCGACGTCGAGCCGATCCGGCCGCCCAAGGGCGTTCTGACCGCGGCCGTCACAGCCGATCTGCCCCCGCCGTTGCGCCACCTGCGAACGGACGCGCCCAAGACGATCGCGGCGGCCGAGTCGCCAGCGCTGAAGATCGCCTTCCCGCCGGACGGCGCGCGGATCGACCTCGGCCTGAACGAAGGCGCGCGCGATGAGCCGCTCGCGCTCAAGGCGCTTGGCGGCGCGCCGCCCTTCACCTGGTTCGTCAACGGCGAACCGGTCGGCGTAGCCGAGTTGCGCCGGCAGTCAGCCTGGAAGCCTGACGGCGCCGGCTTTGCTCGCGTCACGGTCACGGACGCCAAGGGCGCGTCGGACGCAGTCACGGTGCGGCTGGAGTGACCGCCCTTCCCGGAACGCCTGCCAGCGAATATCGTCTTTTCGCCCGGTACTGCGGAAGAGGTATCGCTGCCGGGCGAGCCGCCTTGTGCACAAGCGCCAGCGAGGGAGCGTCTGCGATGGGACGAGTCGCTGAGTTTGCCCGCTACATCACAATCGCCCTTGCGGGCGCGCAAACCGCCTATTGGCTCTACACCTTCCGGCTCATTGCGGTGAATTCAAATCCGCAGGGCGACGGCCTGGAGTTTGCCGCCATCGTGCCGTTCGGCATGATCTTCCTGGCTCTGGTCGTCCCGGCGCTCATGCTCGGGCTGAGAGGGCGCATGCTCCCTCTCGCCGCGGCGCTCGCGGTCGTCGGACTCATCCTGAACGTGCTCTTGTTCATCGAGATTGCGAGCGAACTCACGCACGACGGCGCGCGCCCGCTGAACCTGTGAGCAGGCGCTCTACCACAACCAACCTTCCATCCAGATCGCCTGCCGGGCGGTGATGTCCAGCTTGCACCACGCCTCCATGGGTCCGGCCATCGTCCCCTGGAAGACGAGGTAAGGCTGCTTGCAGGAGGCGTCCCGCCACGCGATCCAGGCGAGCTGCACCTTCCGCAAGTTTTCGAAGGCGTCCTTCTCCATTCGCGAAGACGCCTTGCCATAGGCGACGTTGAGCCGCTTGTCCCACACGGCTGTCTCCTGCTCATAGCAGTCGATCAGCACGGCGTTGGACATGTTGCCGGCTTTCTGGATGCACGCGGTCGACCACACGCCTGCGCAGCTCGCCGGGGCGCGTCGCGCGGCCTCTGCGGCTGCGGCCAGCCTGCCTTCGGCGCCCGTCTTCTCCTCGAGCTCGTCCGGCGGGCTTGGGCCTGTCTTCTCGTTGTTCGCGGCGAGGTCGGTGCATGCCTTGACCGCCGCGGCGCTCTCGGGGGTCGGTTCGTCGCAAAGCGCCGGCCCGGACAGCATTGAGATCGCCAGAAGAGCGGCGAAACCGACCGCGAAGCGAAGCCTGCCCGTTTCCAGCCTCGTCCTCGAACGCATCTGGACCTAGGTCCCCGCTGGCCGCGCTGCGATGGCGAGAAACCGATCCATCATCGCATTGACCTGATCCGGGACTTCAAGCTGACAGAAATGGCCTGAGCCGACCGTCTGTCCGAAGGCGAGCGCCGGCAGAAGCTCGCGAACGCGATTTATGTCGGCGCGCGGGTGCGGCTCGTTGGCGGCGATGAACAGGCTCGGCGCCGCGACCCGCGCCGCCTTCTCCGCGTCGTAGTCGGCCAGCGCCTGGTAGGCGGAGACGGCGACATGCTGCGGGGCGGAGGTCATGCCTTCGATGATCCTCTCCTTCCGGCCCGGGTCGTCGGTCGGCAGGAACAATGTCCCGGCCACGAATGTGCGGATGGCTTGCCGATAGTCCGCGCCCCCGAGATCGGCCACGAACTTGGGCAAGACGGCGCGCGACGCCGCCGGCAGCACGACTGCGGAATCGAGCATGATCAAGGCAGACGCCAGCTCGGGATAGCGCGAGGCGAAATCGAACGCGACGATGCCGCCCATGCTGTGCCCGACGACGACGGCCTTCGTCAGGCCAAGATGACCGCAGACGAAGGCGACGTCGTCGGCAAAGCCCTGCATCGTGTATCGCTGGCGCGGCTTGTGGCTCGCCCCATGTCCGCTGAGGTCGAGAGCGACGACCGTGCGGCCCTCTTTTGCGAAATGCTCGAATTGAGGCGCGAAATAGGTGTGATCGCAGCACCAGCCGTGCACCAGGACGACGGGCGCGCCGCCGCCCTGCTTCGCCTCGAAGCAGAGACGGACTCCGTTTCGCTCAGCCGACTGCATCGCTCATCCCCCGCTATGCGCTGTCAGGGTCCCTGACGGCCACGCCGCGAGCAGCGCGCGAAGCGCCGCGACGAAGGCGATCGGCTGGTCGATCATCACGTGATGCTCGGCCTCGGGGATCTCGACGTAAGGAGAGCCGGGAGCGATGAGGCTCAAGAGATAGGCGGCGTCCTCGGGATGGAAGAGTTGCGATTTCGCGCCGCGGATGAGCGCGAGCGGCGACCGGGCTTGCTTGACCAGCTGGACGGGGTCGAGACGGGCGAACTTCTCCCAGAAATGCGGATCGAAGCTCAGCGACCAGCCGGCGGCGCCGTCCTGCGTCGACCGCTCTTCTTCGCCGAGCGGCGGGCGATGAAGTCGAGAATGAACAGGTTGTCGCAGGCTTGGGGCGGCGCGAGGCGGAACCGGGCGATGATCGCCTCGAGCGACGGCCGGACGCTGTGCTCCTTCTTGGTCGCGCGGGGAGGGGAGGGGCTGCGCTGGTTCTGCGGCGCGAAGAATGGCGGATCGACCATCACCGCCGCGGCGAGTTCGTCGCCGAAATCATGCGCGAGCCCGACCGCAATGCGGCCGCCGAACGAGTGCCCGACGACCGTGGGCCTGCCGCCGTCGAACGCGCCCGCGGCGCGCGCGGCGGCCCGCGCCTCGCGGACGAACTGGCGGAAATCATAAGCGGCGCGCCAGTCCGAACGGCCCATGCCGGTGAATGACGGCGCGACGACGCGCCGCTCGCGGGCGAAGAACGGCGCGATGAAGCTCCACCAGTCGGCGTGGGCTGCTCCGCCATGCAAGAAGATGAGGCCCGGCTTGCCGCGCTCGCCCCATGCGAGCGTCTCGACCTGGGCGCCCTCGACATCGGCGAAGGAACGCTCCGGCTCGACCGCGACCGCGCGCTCGAACCACGCCGGGGCCGGCGGCCTCTGTCCGCGAAAGGCCGCGAGCGGCGCCATGGGGTTGGATTCATTCATGACGGCGCCTTCCCACGTCGCTTCGCTCCTCGCAGCGCCGAACGCGTCTAGGCGACTTCGAACAGGCCGGCCGCCCCCATGCCGCCGCCGACGCACATCGTCACGACCACATATTTCGCGCCGCGCCGCTTGCCTTCGATCAGCGCGTGGCCAGTGAGCCGCGAGCCGCTCATGCCGTAGGGGTGGCCGACCGAGATCGCCCCGCCGTCCACGTTGAGCTTGTCGTTGTCGATGCCGAGCCGGTCGCGGCAATAAAGCACCTGCACCGCGAACGCTTCGTTCAGTTCCCAGAGGTCGATGTCGTCGATCTTGAGGCCGTGCGCCTTGAGCAGCTTCGGCACGGCGAACACCGGACCGATGCCCATCTCGTCCGGGTCGCAGCCGGCGACCGCGATGCCGCGGTAGACGCCGAGCGGGCTCAGGTTGCGCTGGCTGGCGAGCTTGGCTTCCATCAGGACGCAGGCGCTCGCGCCGTCCGAGAGCTGCGAGGCGTTGCCGGCGGTGATGAACGAGCCCGCCTTGACCCGCTGCCCGTCGGCGAACACAGGCTTAAGCGCCGCAAGGCCCTCGAGCGTCGTATCGGCGCGCGGGCCCTCGTCCTGCTTCAGGGTGACCGGCTTGTCCGAGACGGCGCCGGTCGCCTTGTCCGCGACCTTCATCACGCTCGGCAGGGGCGCGATCTCGGCGTCGAAGCGTCCGGCGGCCTGCGCCGCCGCGGTCCGCTTCTGCGACTGCAGCGCATATTCGTCCTGGCGCTGGCGCGTGACCTGATAGCGCTCGGCGACGATCTCCGCCGTCTCGATCATTGTCATGTAGACATCGTCGCGATGCTCGACGAGCCAGGGGTCTTGGCCGCGATAGCGGTTCATCTTGTCGTTCTGGACCAGCGAAATCGATTCGAGCCCGCCGCCGACGGTGACGCTCATGCCGTCATCGACGATCTGCTTGGCGGCGATCGCGATCGCCATCAGTCCCGAGGCGCATTGCCGGTCGACCGACATGCCGGCGACGCTGGTTGGAAGCCCGGCGCGCAGGAGCGACTGGCGGGCGACGTTGCCGCCCTCGGATCCCTGCTGGATCGCGGCGCCCATCACAACGTCGTCAACCTCGGCGCCGTCAACCTTGGCGCGGCTGAGCGCGTTCGCGATCGCGTGGCCGCCGAGCGTCTGGGCCTGCGTGTCGTTGAACGCGCCGCGATAGGCCTTGCCGATCGGCGTGCGCGCGGTTGAGACGATGACGGCTTCACGCATGATGGGTCTCCGATGGGTCGATGATCCGAGGCTTGGAATTCATTTCGTAAACGTCCCGCCCTCCGCCGCGAGCTTCTCGAGCAGCGCTGCGGGCTTGAAGTCGTCGCCGAACTTGCCCTGAAACTCCTTGAGCTTCGCGAGCACCGTCTTCAACCCGACGGTGTCGGCGTAGAACATCGGCCCGCCGCGATAGACCGGCCAGCCGTAGCCGTAGATCCAGACGATGTCGATGTCGGAGGCGCGCTGCGCCTTGCCCTCTTCGAGAATCTTCGCCCCTTCGTTGATCATCGGATAGATGCAGCGTTCGAGGATTTCGTCGTCGCCGATCGTGCGCTGCGCGACCCCCTTCGACTTGGCGAAGTCGCGGATGATCGCCTCCACATGCGCCGACGGTTTGGCGTTGCGCGCTTCGTCATAGTCGTAAAACCCGGCGCCGGTCTTCTGGCCGCGCCGGCCCTCTTCGCACAGGATTTCGCGGATCGTCGAGCGCTTCGACGTCTCGGCCGACCAGCCGATGTCGAGGCCGGCGAGGTCGCTCATCGCGAACGGGCCCATCGGCATGCCGAAGTCGGTCAGCACGCGGTCGACCGGCCCACGGCGTCGCGCCTTCGAGAATGAGCTTCATCGCCTCGCGCTGGCGCTGGGCCAGCATCCGGTTGCCGACGAAGCCGTGAGTGACCCCGACCACGACGCCGACCTTGCCTATCTTGGGCGCGAGCGCTGCGATCGTCGCCAGGACCGATTTCGAGGTCTTCGCGCCGCGCACGATCTCGAGAAGCCGCATCACGTTCGCCGGCGAGAAGAAGTGCATGCCAAGCACGTCCTCCGGCCGCCCGGTCTTGGCCGCGATTTCGTCGATGTCGAGGTAGGAGGTGTTGGAGGCCAGAATCGCGCCGGGCTTCGCCACGCTGTCGAGGCGCCCGAAGATCTCTTTCTTCAAGTCCATGTTCTCGAACGCCGCTTCGATCACGAGATCCGCCTCGGCCAGCACGCTGAAGTCGAGCGACGGCGAAAGCCTGCCCATCCGCTCGTCGACGTCCTTCATCGTCAGCCGGCCCTTCTTCGCGGTCGACTCGTAGTTGCGCCGCATGACCGCGACGCCGCGGTCAAGGGCTTCCTTCGAAGTTTCGACGATGGTGACGGGAATCCCGGCCGAGAGGAAATTCATCGCGATGCCGCCGCCCATGGTGCCGGCGCCGATCACGCCGACGCTCTTGATCGGCTTCGTGGGCGTATCAGGTCCGATGTCGGCGATCTTCGCCGCCTGCCGCTCGGCGAAGAACACATGCCGCTGCGCCTTGGACTGCGTGGTCTGCAAGAGCGCCATGAACATCTGCCGCTCCTTGACAATACCCTCGTCGAACTTGAGGTCGACCGCGTTCCTCACCGACTCGATCGCCTTCTCCCAGGCCTCGAAGCCACGGAATTTTCTCGCGTTGGCCTTGCGGATGGTCTCGAAGATCTCGGGATGGGCGCGCGCCGGCTCAAGCTTGTCGGAGCGGTCGCGCACTTTGCGCAAGGGCGCCTTCTCGGCGATCAGCCGCCGTGCGAAGGCGAGCGCCGATTTGCGTAGGGCGCCTTCCTCGGCGAGTTCGTCGACGACGCCCCATTCCTTGGCCTCGCGCGCGCCGAACGGCGCGCCGGAAAGGATCGCGTCGAGCGACTTCTCGACGCCGATGAGGCGCGGCAAACGCTGCGTGCCGCCTGCCCCGGGGATGAGGCCGAGCTTGATTTCCGGCAGGCCGCATTTGGCCGACGGGACTGCAATGCGGTAATGCGCGGTCAGCGCGACCTCGAATCCGCCCCCGAGCGCCGTCCCGTGCAGCGCCGCGACGATCGGCTTCGACGCGTTCTCGATTCGGTCGAGCACCTCGGGAAGGTAAGGGACCGCGGGCGGCTTGCCGAATTCGGAAATATCGGCGCCGGCGATGAAGGTCCGGCCGCTGCAAATGATTACCGTCGCCTTGACCGCGCCATTGGCCTCCGCCGCCTCGACGCCGCGCTTAAGGCCGTCCCGAACCGCCTGCGACAGCGCGTTCACCGGCGGGGAGTCGATAGTGAGGACAGCGACCTCGCCGTCGATCGCAAGGTCGGTGACCGAATTGATGGCGGCCATTGGGCGTTTCCTCTGGCATGGGCTTGACGGCCGTCGGGGACAAGCCTGGGGCGCGCGAGGGCTTCAAGGGTCCGACGCCGGGTCTATGTTTGAAACAGGCGGCGTCTCCGGGTCAACTCCCGGGGCCGCATGCCGCGACCGGCCCCGATCAGGCGCGCTCAAAAAAGTTTGATCGCGCCTGTAACCCCGCCTTTTTTCGCACGTATAGGCGTTGCGAAAGGGGAGAAGTCCCTGAAACCGGTAGACCGGCGAGGAAGAGAAATGCTGACACGTCGAAGGGCTCTCAGCGGCGCCCTGGCCGCGATGACGAGCGTCACCCTCCTGCGGGCTTCCGGCGCGCGGGCCGCCGGGGAGGACCACGTTGTCCATACCGACGCTGAATGGCGCAGCAAATTGACAGCCGAGCAATACGCCGTTCTGCGCAAGGAGGGAACGGAGCGACCATTCACCAGTCCGCTTCTGCATGAGGAGCGCAAGGGGACTTTCGCCTGCGCCGGATGCGATCTCGACCTCTTCTCCTCGACGACTAAATTCGACAGCGGCACCGGCTGGCCGAGTTTCTGGGCGCCGCTCGACAACGCGGTCAGCACCCAGGAGGACCGGTCCTATGGAATGACCCGAAACGCGGTGGCCTGCCGGCGATGCGACGGCCACCTTGGCCACGTTTTCGACGACGGACCAAAACCGACCGGACTCCGCTATTGCATGAACGGCCTCGCGCTGACCTTCAAGCCGGCGACCGCCTGAGGCGCCGGAGGCCGCGAGATGCTGCTGTTCGTCCTAGCTTACATCGGCGGCGTGCTGACGATCGCAAGCCCGTGCATCCTGCCGGTCCTGCCGTTCGTTTTCGCCCGCGCGGACCAGCCGTTTCTTCGCCGTGGGCTGCCGATGCTCCTCGGCATGGCCGCGACCTTCGCGATCATCGCGACGCTGGCGGCGGTCGGCGGCGGCTGGGCGGTGCAGGCGAATGAATATGGCCGCTATGCCGCGATCGCCCTCCTGGCGCTGTTCGGGGTAACGCTGCTTTTTCCGGAATTGTCCGATCGGCTGACCCGGCCGCTGGTGGCGGTCGGCGGACGGCTGTCGGAATCGGCCGACCGCAATGAACACGCCGGCGGCGTATGGCCGTCGCTCTTGCTCGGGGTCGCGACCGGCCTGCTCTGGGCTCCGTGCGCCGGGCCGGTGCTCGGCCTTATCCTCACCGGCGCGGCGCTCGAAGGCGCGAACGTCCAGACCACGCTTCTCCTGCTTGCCTACGCAGCCGGCGCCGCGACTTCGCTGGCGTTGGCGCTGCTCGTCGGCGGCCGGGTCTTCGCGGCGATGAAGCGGTCGCTCGGCGCGGGCGAATGGGTGCGTCGCGGACTCGGCGCCGCGGTGCTGGTCGCGGTCGTGGCGATCGCTTTTGGCGTCGACACCGGATTTCTGACCCAGGTCTCGCTCGCCAACACGGCTTCCCTCGAGCAGAGCCTGGTCGACCGCTTCCGTCCGGCGGGCGGGAAAGTCGACGCCAAGCCGCAGTCCTCGACCGTGATGGCGGGGGGCGCGATGATGAGCGCCAATCCGTCGATGGCGATGAGCGCCAAGCCGCAAAGCATGGCGATGAGCGCCGACCCGGGCGGCAGGCAGGGCGGGGAGGCGTCGTCTTCGACCGTGATGACGGGGGGCGCGATGATGAGCGCCAACCCGTCGATGACGATGAGCGCCAAGCCGCAGAGCATGGCGATGAGCGCCGACCCGGGCGGCAAGCAGGGTGGGGACGCGTCGTCCTCGACCGTGATGGCGGGGGGCGCGATGATGAGCGCCAACCCGTCGATGGCGATGACCGCTAAGCCGCAGAGCATGGCGATGAGCGCCGACCCGGGCGCGATGATGAAGGCGGCGCCGGCCGCCGCGTCGGAAAATCTGCCGGTCGAAGGCGCGCTGCCGTCGCTTTCAGGGGCTGTGGAGTGGTTGAACTCGCCGCCGCTCACTGCCGAATCGCTGAAGGGCAAGGTGGTGCTGGTCGACTTCTGGACCTATTCCTGCATCAATTGCCTGCGCTCGATTCCCTACGTCCGCGCCTGGGCGCAAAAATACAAGGACCAGGGCCTGGTCGTGATCGGCGTACACGCGCCGGAATTTCCGTTCGAGAAGAACATAGACAATGTAAAGAACGCCGTCGCCAGATTGAAGATCGACTATCCCGTCGCAATCGACAACGACTACGCGATCTGGCGCGCGTTCAGCAACGAATATTGGCCGGCGGATTATTTCATCGACGCGGAGGGCCGCATCCGCCACCACTTTTTCGGCGAGGGCGACTACGCCCAGTCCGAGATAGCGATCCAAGAACTGCTCGCGGAAGCCGGCAAACGCGATCTGCCGGCGAGCGTCGTTGCGGTCAATGCGACCGGCGCGGAAGCCGCGTCCGACGAACCGGACGTCAAATCGCCCGAAACCTATATCGGCTACATGCGGGCGGAGAACTTCGCTTCGCCGGGCGGAGCGGTCAGCGACGCCGCGCATGACTACTCGCTCGTCGATCTCGAACTCAACCACTGGGGGCTTGCCGGCGACTGGAAGGTCGGCGGCGAGTATGCGACGCTCGCGAAGAAGGACGGCGCGATCTCGTTCCGCTTTCATGCCCGCGATCTTCACCTGGTGCTAGGACCCGGCGCCGACGGGGCGCCGGTGCGCTTCCGGGTGACCGTCGACGGCGCCGCGCCGGGCGAGAGCCACGGGGCCGACGTCAACGCCGACGGCGAAGGCGTGGTGACCGAGAACAGGCTCTATCAGCTCGTACGCCAGACCGGGCCGATCGTCGACCGCACGTTCACGATTCAGTTTCTCGACCCCGATGTCCAGGCCTATGCGTTCACCTTCGGCTGAGCGGACTTGGCGTCCGGTCTCCGCCCTGTAACAAGCACGCGCGCGCCGACGAAGGGGGCGGGACGCGGCTCGCGCGACTGTGATGACCCGATCGACGCGTCGCGCCCCCGCCGTCGCAGCTCGGTCATAGTCCCGGCCTATTCGACCGCCGGGTCGACGATTGGCCGGCGAACAGGAATGGAGTTTTGAGCCCATGATCTCATCGTTCAAGACCGGCTACGGCTTCCCGGCCCTGCTTCTCGGCGGATTGCTTTTGGCGGCCGGCTTCGCGGCCACGCGATCGACCGCCGAAGAGGCGCGCGTCGTCCCGCCGCCGGCCATGGACGAGGCGGCGGGCGGCGCCGCGTCGGAGGTCGCGGTGGTCGCGGGCGGATGTTTCTGGGGCGTCCAGGGCGTCTTTCAACACGTCGAAGGCGTGACCAGCGCCGTTTCCGGCTATGACGGCGGCGAAAAGGAGACCGCGCATTACGAGATGACCTCGAGCGGCAAGACCGGCCATGCGGAATCGGTTCAGATCACCTTCGATCCGCGCAAGATCACCTACGGGCGCATCCTGCAGGTCTATTTCTCGGTCGCGCATGATCCGACCGAGCTCAATCGGCAGGGGCCGGACGAAGGCACGCAGTACCGCTCCGCCATCTTCCCGCAGAGCGAGGAACAGGCGAAAGTCGCGAAAGCCTATATCGCCCAGCTCGATTCCGCCCATGCGTTCAAGGCGCCGATCGCGACCACGATCGAGCCGGGGCGGACGTTCTATCGCGCCGAGGACTATCACCAGGACTTTCTCGCCCGGAACCCCGGCTACCCCTATATCGTCTTCAACGACCTGCCCAAGATCGCCAGTCTGAAGCAGCTCTTTCCCACCCTCTACCGCCCCGACCCGGTGCTGATCGGCGTCGGCCGCTCGTAGGGCAAGACCCGCTCACGCCGCCGCCGGCGTGAGCGGAGAGCCGTCACGCCGCGCGCGCGTCCAGAAAGCCGCCGGACTGCCGACGCCAGAGCGCCGCGTAGATACCGCCGCGCGCGAGCAGCTCCTGGTGCGTCCCGGTCTCGGCGATGTCGCCGTCCTCGAGCACGATCAGGCGATCCATCGCGGCGATGGTCGAGAGGCGATGGGCGATGGCGATCACGGTCTTGCCTTCCATAAGCGTCTGGAAATTCTCCTGGATCGCTTCCTCGACCTCGGAATCCAACGCTGAGGTCGCCTCGTCGAGCACCAGAATCGGCGCGTTCTTGAGCAGGACGCGGGCGATGGCGATGCGCTGACGCTGGCCGCCGGACAGTTTGACCCCGCGCTCGCCGACCAGCGTGTCGTATCCTTTTCGCCCGTCGGGATCGGTCAGGCGCATGACGAAATCATGCGCATGCGCCTGCCGCGCCGCCGCGATCATCGCTTCTAGGCTCGCGTCGGGGCGGCCATAAAGGATGTTGTCGGCGATCGAACGGTGCAGCAGGGAGGTGTCCTGGGTGACCATGCCGATCTGCCGGCGCAGGCTGTCCTGGGTCGTCGCGGCGATGTCCTGCCCGTCGATCAGGATGCGCCCGCCCTCGACGTCGTAGAAGCGCAAGAGCAGATTGACCAGCGTCGACTTGCCGGCGCCTGACCGCCCGACCAGACCGACCTTTTCGCCGGGCGAGATCGTGAACGAGAGGTCGTCGATAACCCCGCCGTCCTTGCCATAGTGGAAGCGCACGTTCTCGAACCGGATGGCGCCCTTTGGGACGGCGAGCGGCCGGGCGTCCGCGCGGTCGGTGAGCGTCCGCGGGCGCGCGATCGTCCGCATGCCCTCCTGGACCTGCCCGACGTTGTCGAAGATGCCGATCGAGGTCCACATCACCCAGCCCGACATGAGGGCGACCCGCAGCGCGAGCCCGGTCGCGACGGCGATGTCTCCGAGCGACACGGCGCCTCGCGCCCAGAGCCAGACGGCGATAACGCCGACGCTGACCAGAAGCACGCTGTTGCTGACCGAGACGGTCAGGTTCAGAAGCGTGATCAGCCGGGTCTGGCGATGAAACGCATCGGTGTGTTTGACCAGCGCCTCGCGAGCCTCTTCGTCCTCGCGCTCGAGGTGAGCGAACAGCTTGACCGTCTGAATGTTGGTGTAGCTGTCGACGATCCGCCCCGTCAGGGTCGCGCGCATGTGGGCGAGCGTCTCCGACCGGCGCCGTATCCGCGGCACGAAAAAGGACAGCGCCGATACGTAGACGACGATCCACAGCGCCAGGGGGCAAGCGAGGCGCCAATCGGTCCGCGCGAAGACAAAGAGCGCGCTGAAAGCGAACACCGTCACGAACCACAGCGCGTCGATGATCTGCACCACCGAGTTCGCGTAGCGCCGCCGCCGCCTGCACGATGTTGGAGGCGATCCGGCCGGCGAAGTCGTTGGCGAAATAGCTGACCGACTGGCGCAACACATAGCGATGCGTCTGCCAGCGGATCAGATTCGTCATTCCCGGCGCGATCGCCTGCTGGACGATGAGGTCGTGGACGAAACTCGCCGTCGGGCGGCCGACGAGGATCAATATTCCCATCGCCAGGAACTCGCCGCCGTAAGCTTGAAGCACCTTGTCGGGGCCGGTCGAACGCAGGAGATCGACGAGCGCGCCGATGTAACGCAGGATCGTGACTTCGATCAGCGACACGATCAGGCTGATCGTCATCAGCGCCGCAAGATAGGGCCAGACCTGCAGGCAATAGCGCCCGTAGTAGCCGATGAGGCTCGCTGGCGGCATGCGGTCGTCGTGATCGCGAAACGGATCGATGCGGGTCTCGAAGAAACGGAACATGGCTTGATTTCCACCGGGAATCGCGGCCGAAGCCGGATTCGGAAGCGACGCCCGACGCGCCGCCGAAAACGGCGAGGCGCGGGCGAAACGGGAAAAAGGATAGAACTCGGTCTTAGCCGCGGACCGCTCGCGGTCGGCTCACCAGGTGAACCGGGCCGTCATGGACCTATGGAGCATCGGATGACGGGCTCGGCGGCCGTGGGAGTCCAGATTGCGTCGAATCGAAATCATTCCGGCTCCCTCAAGTTAGCGCCCAGGACCATCTCGCGGGCCTAATAATCCTCGCGAGAGGCGGCTTGATACACGAGTTGGCGGACTTAGAACAGCTCACAAAAGGGTGAACGGGCAAATTGTCGCGAAGGTGTGGCGTCGCGGCGACAGTCGCGGGCGCGACGGCGCGGGCGCTCTCTCCCCGCATCGGAATTGTTGCTGATATTTTTTGCCCGGCGCGCCAGGCTATGACGACCCGCGCTCGCCGGCGCAGAAAGCCGCGATCGCCTCGAGGGTCGCTTGCGGCTGCTCGGTGTGCGGCGAATGGCGGCAGCCTTCGAGGATGAGGCTTTTGACCGGCGCGGGCGAACCTGCCTCGATCGCGCGGATCTGCTTGAGCGTTCCATAGGGGTCGTCGACGCCCTGGACCACAAGCGCAGGCGCACGCCAGCGGCGAACCGCGTGCTCGATGTTCCAGGCCCTGAAGTCTGGATGAAGCCACGCGTCGTTCCAGCCGCGGAACGCGGTGTCGACATGCGTGTGGTATTTGGAGAGCCGGGCGCGCAAGTCGCCCGTTTCATAGGCGCCGCGCGCCTCCGAGATGGAGGCGAGGCCCGGCTCCTCGGTGAAGACATGGGGCGCGACCAGCACGAGCCCTTCGACGCGTTCGGCGAACGCCTCGCCGGCGTAGATCGTCGCGATCGAGGCGCCGTCGCTGTGCCCGAGCAGAATTCCGCGCTTCATACCGATTGCGTCCAGCACCGCAGGCAGGCTCAAACGCGCCTCGCGCGCCATGTAGTCGAGCGGGCGAGGGAGCGCGACCGGGTCCGACCGGCCGTAGCCGGCGCGGGAATAGGCGAACACCCCCCAGCCGGTCGCCGCCGCAAGCTTCGCCGGAAAGTCGCGCCAGAGCGCGACGCAGCCGAGCCCCTCGTGCAGCATGACGATCGTCGGCGCGTCGCCCGGCGGCGGGCCATGCGCGACCGCTTCCAGGCGCTTGCCGTCGGCGAGAACCTCGCCGCCGACGCCCTCGATCCACCGAAAGGCCGTCATCGCGCGAGCGTCTACGCGGCGGCGATCTTGAGCGCGCGGATGGCGTTCTGCTTCAGGATGAGGTCGTGCACCTCCGGCTTGAATCCGGCCTCGCGGAAATCCTTGAGCCAGCGGTCCGGGGCGATGAGCGGCCAATCGGAGCCGAACAGCATCTTCGTCTTGAGCTGGCTGTTGGCGTACTGGACGAGCTGCGGCGGAAAATACTTCGGGCTCCAGCCGGAGAGGTCGATGTAGACGTTGGGCTTGTGCAGGCAGACCGAGAGCGCCTCGTCCTGCCACGGCCAGGACGGATGGGCGATGATGATCGTCATGTCGGGGAAGTCGACGGCGACATCGTCGACGTGGATCGGGTTTGAATACTTGAGACGCAGGCCGCCGCCGCCCGGCATGCCTGTGCCGATGCCCGAATGGCCGCTGTGAAAGATCGCCGGCAGCTTGTGCTCGGCAATGATCTCATAGAGGCCGTAGGCCATGCGATCGTTGGGGAAGAAGCCCTGGACGGTCGGATGAAACTTGAATCCTTTGATGACCCCCGCCTCGATGAGATCGCGCGCTTCGCGCACTCCCATCTTGCCCTTGTGCGGATCGATGGAGGCGAAGGCCATCATCATGTCCGCGTTGGCGGCGGCGGCCTCGGCGACTTCGTCGTTCGAGATCCGCCTGGCGCCGATTTCGAACTCGCTGTCGACCGTGAACATCACCAGGCCGATCTTGCGCTCGCGATAGTAAGCGATGGTCTCGGCGATGGTCGGGCGCTTGCCGGCTTTGAAGTATTTGTTTGCGGCGTCTTCGTAGGGTTGCCAGAAAGCGTCCGCCGGCTGCCGGCAGGAAACCTCCGCGTGCGTGTGGACGTCAATGGCCACGAGGTCGTCGACCTTCATTTGCCTCCCGCTCCCAGTCATGGCCCGGAGCCGCTGCGGCGTCTTTCCGCCTCGGCCTCCTCCCTTATAACACCCTCGGCCGGCTCGGCGAGGAGAGCGGAGTTTTACTGACCCGCGGGGATTGTTCTCTGTTCTGCCTCCACATAATTGTTTGATCGTTCTGGGGTTGTTATGGTACATTACCAACGGGGGCAAGTTGCGTTTTGGGCCGGAGGGCGTGAATGTCTGCAGAGGCAAAGACAATCGACGCACGATCGAGATCAACAAAGGCGAAAAACGAAGAGCTGAGGCCGGCGTCGGTCGAATTGTCCTCGCCGATCTGGATGTCTGACGGACCGATCGAATTCTCGGAAAGAGTTGCCAGCAAAAATGATGCGACGACCGGCGTGATCGCTCCTATCACCATCGAATCGGCTGCGATCAGACTCACCGATACGATCCTTGGATACAACGAACAGGATCTGGAGCACACGCTGAGAGCCATCGCGGCCGATATCGGCATGGCTCACATCGCCTATATGCGATTTGCTCCGGACAAGAGTTCGGACGCGAGTCTGCTGACAGGGGCGCGCACCTATTCATTTCAGTGGCAGACGCGCTACTTCCTCAAGCAATATATACTGATAGATCCGGTTCTAGCCCATGGGAGCAAGGCGATCCTTCCCTTCGACTGGGAAGAGTTGCCGCGCGAGGATCCCGCCATTCGAGCGTTCTTCGCCGACGCGGTGAGCCACGGCGTCGGCTGCAATGGGATTTCGGTTCCGGTCCGCAATCGGCGCGGCGTCTATTCCGTTGTGTCGTTTACCAGCAACCATTCCAGAGCCGACTGGGAGATTTTCAAGAAGAATAATATGGTAAAGCTTCAACTGATTTCCGTTCTCATTGATTCGGCAGCAAGCGTCAACCTGAAACTAAGTAGTCCGGCAGTAAAACTATCGAAGAGGGAAGAGCAATGTCTGATCTGGGCGGCCCGCGGGAAAACATATCAAGATATCTCAGACATTTTGAATATATCCTTCGGCAGCGTGAAGAGTTATCTGGATACTGCGCGACATAAATTGAATTGCGCGAATCTTGACCCACGCGGTCGGTGTCGCCATTGCCACCGGGGTCATTCCGGCCAAGGCTCTCCAAGGCTCGCATCTAAGTGATTAAGTGATTCCTGTGAATGTCAACTCAACCTCTTAGTGGAATTGTCATTTGTAACCTACGTTAACCTCCCTTGTCTCGTTGCAAGGGAGATGCCACGATGTTGAAGTTGATTGAAGGTTCGCGTGCGTCGTTGTTTCCGCGCGAAATGGATGCGATGTTTCGTAACCGGGCGCTCACATTCTCAGAGCGGCTTGGTTGGGATGTTACGGTCAGCGACGGTCGCGAACGGGACGTGTTCGACGACGCGAATCCGTTGTACCTGGTGTCGGTTGATCCTCGGACTCACGAATATTGGGGCTCGTTGCGGCTGTTGCCCACCACGGGGCCGAACATGCTGCGCGACGTTTTCCCCTATCTGCTCGACGAAGGCGAATACATCGAAAGCGCGACGATCTGGGAGAGCTCACGCATTTGCGCCGTCGCTGTCGATGGCCAGCCAGAGCGCAGCCGCAACGGCGTCAACTTCGTGCTCAGCGAACTTATCGCGGGCATTGGGGAGGTCGCGATCGTCACCGGCCTGACCCAGATCGTGTCGGTGTTCGACGCGCGAATCTACCGCGTCCTCAAAGCCGTCGGCTGCAATCCGCAGCTCATCGGCAGGCCTCGCCGGATTGGCGGCACGATGAGCTACGCCGGACTGTTCGATACGGGCGAAGGTCTATTGCAGGCTTTGCGGGACTTCCGCGAGGAACTCGGCATCGAGGTCCCGGAGGCGGCGAAGGAACTCGCCTTCGCGTAACCTCGCCGTCGCCGACGAGGCGAGGCGACGCCGTCCGCTTTGGCGCAGTCGATCGCACGACCGCGCGAGGCGGGGTCGTCGCTCCGCGCCGGCTCCATCGACGAGGCGCGGTCCTCGCAGGGCGCGTGAGGCGGTCTCCCTCTCGCGCGCCCGGCGTGGTCAAGCGCCCGTCGTCACCCGGCGATTGTCCGCGTCGAACACATGAATATCCTGCGCCGGCGCCGACAGCGTCACCGTTTCGCCGGGAGAGGGCGTGCGTCGGCCGCGGATTTCGGCGACCGTCATCTTGTCGTCGGCGCGCCGTACATGGGCGTATGAGGCCTCGCCCAGCCGTTCCACGAGCTCGACCACGCCGGTCGTGGCGAAGTCGCCGCCCGCGATGGGCGCCATGTGCTCGGGGCGTACGCCGATGGTGAGGCGCGCGCCGGGCTTGAACGGCCCGGCAGGCAAAGAGAACGCGGCGAGCGCGCCGCCGGCAATCTGTGCCTTGCCGTCTTTCACGCTCTCGACCTCGGCGGGAAAGAAGTTCATCGCCGGCGAGCCGATGAAGCCGGCGACAAACAGATCGGCGGGCGAATAGTAAAGATCGAGCGGCTTGCCGACCTGGGCGATGCGGCCGTGGTTCATCACGACGATGCGGTCGGCAAGCGTCATCGCCTCGATCTGGTCGTGAGTGACATAGACCATGGTCGCGCCCAGCAGGCGATGAAGGCGGGCGATCTCGACCCGGGTCGAGACGCGCAGCGCCGCATCGAGGTTCGACAGGGGCTCGTCAAACAGGAACACGTCCGGCTCGCGCACGATCGCGCGGCCGATCGCCACGCGCTGACGCTGACCGCCCGAGAGGTCGCGCGGATAACGGCCGAGCAGCTCCTCGAGGCGCAGCATCCGCGCCGCCTCGGCGACCCGCCGGTCGCGCTCCGCCGGCGCGACGCCGGTGAACTTGAGGCCGAAGGTCATGTTCTTGCGCACGTCCATATGCGGGTAGAGCGCATAGGACTGGAACACCATTGCGATCCGGCGCTCGGCGGGCGCGAGCGCATTGACGAGCTTGCCGCCGATGAGAATGTCGCCCGAGGTTGGCGCGTCGAGTCCGGCGATCATCCTGAGCAGCGTGGATTTGCCGCAGCCCGAGGGGCCGACCAGGACGACGAATTCGCCCTCGTCGATCGAAAGGCCGATGTCGCTCAGCACCTGCGCCGTCCCGTAAGCCTTGTTGAGATGGTCGATGCGCAGAGTCGCCATGGCGGAATTCTGTCCTATTTGACCGCGCCGGCGGTGAGGCCGCTGATCAACTGCCGCGAGAAGACGACATAGATCGCCACAACCGGCAGGATCGCCATCGACAGCGCCGCGAGAACCGAGTTCCAGTCGGTGATGTACTGACCGAGGAACTGCTGCACGCCGAGCGTGATCGTGTGCGTCGAATCCGACGAGGTGAGGATCAGCGGGAACCACAGATCGTTCCAGATCGGAACGATGGTGAACACCGCGACGGTGGCGATCGCGGGCCTCAAGAGCGGCGCGATCACCTCGAAGAAAATGCGCGTCTCCGGCACGCCGTCGCAGCGCGCCGCGTCGCGCAGGTCGCGCGGGATCTGCTGAACGAACTCGCTCAGGATGAAGATCGACAGCGGCAGTCCCTGCGCGACATAGACCAGGATCAGCGCGATCAGCGTGTCGTTGAGGCCCGCCTCGCGCATCATGGTGAGAATCGCCACCGACCCGAGACGGATCGGCACCATGATCCCGATCGACAGAAACAACGCCACCGCCGTCGAGCCGCGAAATCTGTATTCGGTCAGCGCCCAGGCCGCCATCGCGCCGAACAAGAGCACGAGCGCCATGCTGACGATGGTGACGATCAGCGAGTTCGTGAAATAAGTCCCGACATGCGAGGCGTTGAAAACCTTGGCGTAGCCGATGAGCGAGAAGGTGTCCGCGTTCGGCGGCGCGAGCGGGGCGCCGAAGATGGCCTTGCGCGCCTTGAACGAGTTCATCACCACGAGCAGGATCGGCCCGATCGCGAGCAGGCAGTAGGCGATCAGGATCAGATGGACGCCGGCCGTCTCCGCGCGCTGCTTGAGCATCCGTCTCCTCTCTCAGAACGCGTAGCGCCGCAGGCGGCGCTGGACGACGAACAGATAGCAGCAGACGCCGACGAGAATGATGAAGAACATCACCGTCGCCACTGCAGCCCCCATCGTCGGATTGCCGAGCTGGAGCTGGAAACCAAAGAAGGTGCGATAGAAGAAGGTGCCGAGAATGTCAGACGCGAAGTTCGGCCCGGCGAGCGCGCCCTTGACCGAATAGATGAGGTCGAAGGCGTTGAAATTGGCGACGAAGGTCAGAACCGAAATGAGGCCGATTGTCGGTAGAACGAGCGGCAGCTTGATGTGCCAGAAGATGCGGAACTGGCCTAGACCGTCGACGCGGGCGGCGTCGGTGAGTTCCTCGGGGATGTTGAGCAGCGCCGCATAGATCAGCATCATTGGGATGCCGACGAACTGCCAGACCGAGATCAGCGACAGCGTCACGAGCGCGGTCGAGGGCAGGCCGAGCCAGGGCGCGAACAGACCCCCGAGGCCGACCGCCTTGAGCGCGCCCTCCGCGACGCCCCACAGCGGCGACAGGATCAGATTCCAGGAGAAGCCGACGATCACCACCGACAGCATGGTCGGCAGGAAGATAATGGTGCGATAGAGCGACTTGAGCTTGAGGCCGGGCAGGCTGAGGAGCCCCGCGAGCGCGATGCCGATCGGATTCTGCACAGCCATGTGGACGGCGAAGAAGACCAGGTTGTTCCAGGCCGCGTTCCAGAACGGCTTCGACCACACTGCGTCAGTGAGCAGCGTGACGAAATTGGCAAGCCCGACGAACGAATACGCGCCTGCGCTGTCGGTCGTATAGGTCGCGAGCGCCGATAGTCGCGATCAGGGGATAGATGGAGAAGAGCGTGTAGACGGCGACCGCCGGCCCAAGAAACAGCGTCATCAACGCAATGAATCTCGCCCGCGGCATCGACGCGACGACTTGCGAGACCGGTTCGGCCATTAACGCCCCCGCGTTCGTCCGCGATCGGGTGGGGCCCGTGGCCAACCTCGTCCTGGAGGCGCCGCCGTCGGCGACGCTCCAGGATTAGGCCGGCGGAAGCGCCCTTACTTGGCCGCGGGCTTGTACCACTTGTCGAGGTCGGCCTGGAGCTGCTTGCCGGCCGCGTCGGGCGCGAGCGCGCCGTTGATGACCTGGGCGGACACGCCCCAGAGTTCGTTCTCGAGGTTCGGCGTGCCGCGATTCAGGATCTGGTAGGAGTTGCGGATCGTCGACTTGCAATCCTTGCGCCAGCCGACCATTTCGGCCGCGAGCGGATCCTTGATCGTGACTGCCGTCTTGCTGAGCGGGAAAAATCCCGGCAGCGCATTGGCGTAGAGTTCCGCGAACTCCGGCGTCGCCAGCCATTCGAGGAATTTCCGCGCGTCCTCCTTGTTCTTCGAGGCTGCGTTCACGCCCATGCCGATATCGGTGTGATCGGAGATGTAGCAGCTCGGTCGTCGCCTGCGGGCAGCGGCGGCGGAAACGCGCCGATCGGGAACTGCGCGTCCTTGCGAAAGGTCGTAGATGTCCCACGACCCCGCCGGATAGATTGCAGCCTTGCCGAGCGAGAACAGGTTCTGGCTGTCTGGATATTTCTGCGCCTGAAAGCCGTTGCCCATGTAGGGCGCCCACGAGGCGAGCTCCTTGAACACCGCGACATATTGCGGATCGCTGTATTTCTCCTTGCCGGCGATCAGACCAGCCCGTCCCGTCTCGCCCTTCCAGTAGTCGGGACCGATGTTCTGGAAGCCCATGGTCGCGGCCTCCCACTGGTCCGCGGTGCCCATGTCGATCGGCGTGTAGGTTCCGTCCTTCTTGAGCTTGTCGAGGATGTCGTGGAACTCGGCCATCGTCTTCGGCGGCTTCGCGCCGATCTTCTTGAAAGCGTCCTCGTTGTACATGAAGCCGTGGATGACCGAGGCCATCGGCACGCAGAAGGTCGTCTTGCCGTCATCGGTCGACCAGGCGGCCTTGGCGACGTCGGGGAAGTTGTCGAGTCCCTTGAGGTCGTTGACGCCGTCGAGTTCATGCTTCTGGAAGAGCTGCAGCGAACGATCGAACGGGCGGCAGGTGATGAGATCGCCGGCGGTGCCGCCATCGAGCTTGGCGTTGAGCGCCGCGTCATAGTCGGCCGGCTGGGTGGCCGAGAACTCGATCTTGATGTCGGGATAGTGCTTCTGGAAGGCGGGGATGAGCGTGCTGTTCCAGATGTCGGCGTCGTCGTTGCGCCAGCTCTCGATCTTCAGCGATCCGGCGTGAGCCGCCGCAAGCCCCGCAATCAACGCCGCCAAGGCGATCCCGCCGCGCTTCCAAGCACCATCCATTCTCATGCTACCCTCCTTGGTTCGCGAGGCTTCATGCCCGCGTTTGCCTTGAACCTTAGTCCAGCGCCGAACCTTCGTCACATCCGATGGCCTTCGCTGGATCGAAAACCGCAAGCATACCACTTGCGGACCTCTTGTGTTTGATTATGGGCCAAGTGTATACCTCTTGTCTAGCGGTTTGCGCTTAGCGGGAGGCGAAATGTCGGAGCTGCGGCCGGGGAGGGCTGAACGCGCGCTCCTTTTCGAGGCGGTCGGCGCGGCGTTGAAACGGGAAATCGCCTCCGGACGCTTCGCGGAAGCGGATGTCCTGCCCGGGGAGCGTGAGCTCTCCGAAATGCTCGACGTATCGCGCACGACATTGAGGCGCGCGATCGCCAGCCTCATCGACGAGGGCGTCCTCGCCCATCGCCATGGCGCCGGCACCTTCGTGCGGCGAAATCCCCCGCACGTCGAACAGCCGCTGTCGCGGTTGACGAGCTTCACCGAAGACATGCGGCTGCGCGGGCTGACCGCGTCGTCGCGGCTGATCGAGCAGGGCACGTTCCTGCCTACGCCGGAGGAGGCGATGATGCTCGGCGTCGGCCCGGGCGAGAGCGTCTACCGCCTGGCGCGGTTGCGCCTCGCGGACGGCGTGCCGATGGCGATCGACTATGCCGCGGTCCCGCTGCGGTTTCTCGAGCGCGCCCTCGCGGCCGAAGAGTTGCTTTACGCTGCGCTGGAAAGCTCCGGCTTCCGCCCCGTGCGGGCGCTTCAGCGCCTGCGCGCCATCATCATAGGCCGCGCGGAAGCGGCGTTGCTCGAAATCGCGCCCGGCTCGGCGGCGCTCGACATTCAGCGCATCGCCTATATCGCCGACGGGCGGTGCGTCGAGTTCACGCGCTCGTTCTATCGTTCCGACACTTTCGATTTCGTCGCCGAACTGACCCTGTCCTCGACGTCGCGGCAGAGCGCGGACGGAGCGGCGCGTTGAGCCGGACCTTCATGGCCTCGGAGATCGCCGAGTGCGGGGCGGTTGCGCGCCGTCAATTGACCGCCAACGCGCCGTCGACCGCAAAACTGGCGGCGGATCTGAGGGCGCGCAAACCGTCGTTCGCGGTGACGATCGCGCGCGGCAGCTCCGATCACGCGGCGCTCTATCTCAAGCACCTCGTCGAGCTCAAGGCCGGCCTCGCCTGCGCTTCGCTCGGACCTTCGCTCGCTTCGCTCTATCACGCGCCGCTGCGGCTCGCCGGCGCCGTCGCGATCGCCATTTCGCAGTCGGGCCGCAGCCCGGATATCGTCGCCATGCAGCGCGCGGCGAGAGATGAGCGCGCCGTGACGATCGCGCTGGTCAACGACGAGGATTCTCCGCTCGCCCGCGGAGCGGACGCGCTCCTGCCGCTGCATGCGGGCGTCGAGCGCTCGGTGGCGGCGACCAAGTCGATGATCGCCTCGCTGGTGGCGGGCGCCTCTCTCGTCGCCCACTGGAGCGAGGACGGCGAGCTTCTGGCCGCGCTCGCCCGGCTGCCTTCGATCCTGGACCTGTCGTCCGCGGCGCCCCCCTCGGAGGCGGCGGTCGAGACGCTGGCCAAAGCCCATTCCCTGTTCGTCGTCGGCCGCGGCGCGACCCACGCTGTCGCCGCCGAAGCGGCGCTGAAGCTCAAGGAAACTTCGGCGATTCACGCCGAGGCGTTTTCTTCGGCCGAAGTGCTGCACGGGCCTGCGGGGATCATCGGGCCTCAGTTTCCGGTTCTCGCCTTCGCGCCCGCCGACGCCGCCCGCGAGGGGTTTTTCGACGCCCTCGACCGTCTCGCCTCGTTCGGCGCGGCGCCGCTCCTCGTCGATTGCGAGGCGCACCCGCGCTGGCAAACCGTCGTCGCGCTCGACGGCGGCCATCCGCTCTTGACCCCGATTGTCGCGCTTCATGCGTTCTACCGGGTGGCCGAAGCGACCGCGCGCCGGCGCGGCCGCGATCCCGACCAGCCGCCGCATCTGAGGAAGGTCACCGAGACCTTGTGAGCCCGGGCGCTCGCGGCTCAGAGAAAAATCGGCAAAAGATTGCGATATTCAGAAATGTGAGATATGCTCGCCGCTATCGCCCGGTCCGCCATGTCGGCGCCGGCCGCGGACGCGCAGGCTTGACGTCGACGTGTCGCTTAACGCTGAGGAGAGATCGAGAGGATCGCCGGTTCGGCGGGTTCGCGACTTAAGTTCTTGAAAAGTCTCGATCCGGGGAAGGAAAAAATTTGGATTCTCCTTCCCGCTTTCTTTGATTCCGCTTCCCCGCCGGTTTGGATTTACCTTCCTTCCGCTTGGGAGTCATTTCAACTTGCCACCAGCGTGATAAGGGCGGCCCGGGGAGCCGCGCTCACTTCGGGAACGGGACCGGCGAGTCCGAAAGGGTCTGGAGATAGGCCAGAATATCGGCCCTCCGCTGTGGGTCTTTTTCGCCCGGGAAGGTCATCTTGGTGCCCGAGGCCTCCATCTTGGGACTGGAGACCATCGTATTGAGCGCCTCCCAGGTCCAGTCGCCGCCAACGGCTTTGAGCGAATCGGAATAGGAGAAGCCCGGGACCGAGGCGACCGGCCGCCCGGCCACGCCCCACAACGGCGGCCCGATCTTGGGGCCGGCGCCCTTCTCGAAATTGTGGCAGGTCAGGCAGACCTTGGCGAATTGTTCGCCCTTCTTCGCGTCGGCCTTGGCGAGCAGCGCCGGCAACGGCTCCGCTGGCGGCTCAGCGGTCGCGGCGGCGGAAGTGGAGGCAGGGACCGACGTCGGCAGCGCGAAACCGGGAACCGCCGGGTTTTTCGGCGCGATCACGAGATGGCTGAAAGCGACCAGCAGCATCGCGAACAATATTGATCCCAGCGCAGCAAGCGAGATCCGGTTCACATTCTCACTGTCCATAGGCGGCGGGACTTTCGTTTGGCTGGGGGGCTTCTTTTGCAGTTGATTAGCCGCTTTGCGCTCGCTTTGGCAACACGTATAAGCCCCCGCTCTGAATATCGCTCAGCCGAATCCGATGGCCAATCCGATTGTCCTCATCCCCGCCCGCATGAGCTCGACTCGCTTGCCGGGAAAGCCGCTCGCCGACATTCACGGCGCGCCGATGATCGTCCATGTCTGGCGCCGGGCGATGGAGGCCGGCGTCGGACCGGTTTGGGTCGCGGCGGATGACCTGCGAATCATCGAGGCGGTGGACGCCGCCGGCGGCAAGGCGGTCATGACCCGCTTCGATCACCCCTCCGGATCGGATCGCATCTTCGAGGCGTTGGGCGCGATTGACGCCGCCGGCGCCTACGACGTTGTGGTCAACCTTCAGGGCGATCTGCCGACAGTCGCGGGTTCGGTCGTGCGGGCCTGCCTCGCGCCGCTCGCCGACGACGACGTCGACATCGCGACGCTGGCGACGCCGATCACGCGCGACGAGGAGAAAGACGATCCCAACGTCGTCAAGGCGGTGGCGACCGAACTCGATCCAACCCGGTTGAGGGCGCTCTATTTCACACGCGCCCGCGCGCCGTGGGGCGAGGGCCGGCTTCTGCATCACATCGGTCTTTACGCCTATCGCCGCGAGGCGCTCAGGCGATTTGTGGCCGCCCCTCCTTCGCCGCTGGAAAAGCGCGAGAAACTCGAGCAGCTGCGGGCGCTCGAGGCGGGGATGCGGGTCGATATCGCCCTCGTCGACACCGCGCCGCTCGGCGTCGATGCGCCCGAGGATTTGGAACGCGCGCGCATGATGCTCGCGCCTGGGAAACGGGCATGAACAAAACGCTATCGATCGCCTATCAGGGTGAACCTGGGGCCAATTCGCATATCGCTTGCGTTGACAACTATCCCGACCTCACGCCGCTGCCGTGCGCGACCTTCGAGGACGCCTTCGCAGCCGTACAGGACGGAACGGCCGAACTCGGCATGATCCCGATCGAAAACTCGATCGCCGGACGGGTAGCCGACATCCATACGCTCCTGCCTGCGTCGGGGCTGCACATCATCGCGGAGACGTTTCTGCCGATCCACTTTCAACTGCTGGCGGTCCCGGGGGCCAAGATCGACGACTTGAAAACCGTCCACAGCCACACCCATGCTCTCGGCCAGTGCCGCAACATCATCCGCCGCCACAAGCTCAAACCGGTCGTGGGCGCCGACACGGCCGGTTCGGCGCGGGAGGTGGCGGAATGGGCGGACAAGTCCCGCGCGGCGCTGGCGACGCGGCTCGCCGGCCAGATCTACGGCCTGCAGACGCTCGTCTCCGACGTCGAGGACGAATCGCACAACACGACTCGCTTCATCGTGCTGTCGAGGGACGCGCGCTGGGCGGCGGCAGGCGGAGGGCCCCTCGTGACGACCTTCGTCTTCCGCGTACGCAACGTGCCCGCTGCGCTCTACAAGGCGCTCGGCGGCTTCGCCACCAACAGCGTCAATATGACCAAGCTTGAGAGCTACATGGAAGGCGGCGAGTTCACGGCCACCCAGTTCCTTTCCGACGTGGACGGGCACCCCTCCGATCCGCCGCTCGACCGGGCTCTTGAGGAACTGAAGTTCTTTTCCCGCGAAACGCGCATTCTCGGCGTCTATCCAGCCCACCCCTACCGGAGCGAGTCACAAGCGCGGTTGACGGGTTGACTGGCAGTCCACGGAGAGGGTCAGCGCCAGCGATTCCGGGGCGAGCCGGACCGGCTCAGAAGCGGTAGGTGATGCCGGTCGAGAAAGACACGGGCTTGGCTGTGGTCTTGATCCAGCTTGAAGCCGAAATGATGCCCAGCGGTGGGCCGACGTTGATTCCCGACGCGCTTCCCGACGCGCTGGCGACGCTCTGCTTGGCGTCGAAAAAGACGCCCCAATGCTTGTCGAACATGTAGTCGAATCCGCCCTGCACGACGACGCCAAGCGCGGGCTGATACGAGCCTCCGGTCACGTAACCGTCGCGCACCGCGAGGGCGAAGGTCGGCAAAACGCCCGCCCCGAGGTAGGGCTGGAAGCCGCCGAACTGGGTGAAGTGATAGACGCCCGTGATCGGAATCCCCGCCGGCATCACCTTGGCCAGAAGCGTTCCCGCGGGCGGGCCGCCGCCCGGAGGGATGGGACCGGTGACGTGGACGTCCGACCAGACGGGGAACCCGCCCTCCACTTCCACCGACCAATTGGGAGTAAAGTAATAGCCGCCCATGACGGCGGCAGTGAAGATGTTCGAATAGGAGGCGCTGCGGCCGGGTACCTGTACTGGCGGTCCCACGCCGATCGGAAGGAATCCCCCTGGAACCGGCACCTCTGCGAGCGCCTGTGAATAGAGGTTGGAGGAGCTGCGGGACCAAACCCCCATCGCGCCCGCCTTCACGTACCAGCCGCTGAGACTCGGAAGGATGGGCGCAGGCTCTTGGACCGGCGCCGAGCTGGTCAGGTCCGCCGCGCACGCGGCGCCAATCGAGAAACCGAAAGCCGCGCATGTGGACACGCACGCCTTAACGGGTCTCGCTGACCCTTGGGGGCCCGTCAAACCATTGTCTCCCACCCGAACAGGCATGGGCAGTGCGCTCTCACCGCGCCATCGGCGCAAACCTGACGTTCCAATAGGGCACAATATGTTGTTAATTATGAACGAACCAGACCTTTCTGTCACATTTCAACCGCAAGCGCGAATCTCATTTTCCTGTTCCCCATTGTCGAGGCGGCTTCGCGGCGGCGCTTAGTCGTCGATCCTTCTCCGAGCCGACGGGATCAGAAGATCCTCAATCCGGTCGTCGATGACCCCTTGTTCGACGATCCGCTCCCCCGGCCGGCCGACCGGGGCGCCGTGTTGCGCGGCGATGACCGGAGGCTCAACGATCGGGGGGCTCAGCTCGTCAATCTTCTCATCCATCGTCTCCTCGGCGCCGAGCTCCGTCCTCGCGGCATGCCAAAATTCGTCGCTCCGGCCTTCAGGCCAGCCGGCCTGCTCCCAAAGCTCATAGGCTCGCCTGCGGATGGCCTCTTCGATGCCGCTCATGACAAACTCCTCTCGAACAGCGCGCGCTTGAGCGCGGTCCGGCGGCGGTTCCGGCGTTGGGATTTTTCGGGCCGCGTGCTACCCATTGCGCCTCGATGCAGGCGATGTTGGGGCGAAAAGGTCGCGCCGTCCAAACGCGCGGCGGGGTAACGCGAAGGGGGCTTCGGATTTCATGGCGCCGTCGCCCGGCAATCAGGCGCACCGAATCGCTGTCGTGGGCGGCGGAGCCGCGGGCCTCGAGCTCGTCACCCGTCTCGGCGACCGGCTCGGCAAGCGCGGCTTGGCCGACATCGCGCTCATCGAGCGCAGCCGCACCCATCTATGGAAGCCGCTGCTCCATTCGGTCGCCGCCGGCAGCATGGACGCGTCCGAGCACCAGCTCAACTACCTCGCGCAAGCCCATTGGCATCACTTTCGCTACCATTTCGGCGAGATGATCGGGCTCGACCGCGCGGCGAAAATGGTTCGCCTCGGGGCGACCCATGACGAGGAAGGCCGCGAGATCGCCGCTCCCCGCAGCATTCCCTATGACACGCTGGTCATCGCCATCGGCAGCATAACCAACGACTTCGGCACGCCGGGAGCGGCCGAATTCGCCGTTCCGCTGGAGACGGCGGAACAGGCGGTTCGGTTTCACCATCGCCTGGTCAACGCCGGGCTCAGAGCTCAGGCGCAGCGCGAGCCGATCCACCCGGGCCAGCTGCACGTCGCGATCATCGGCGCCGGCGCGACCGGCACCGAACTCGCCGCCGAGCTCTATCAGAGCGCGCGCGAGATGGTGGCCTACGGCCTCGACCAGGTCGATCCCGACAGAGACATCCGCATCATCCTGGTCGAGGGGGCGGACAGGATTCTGCCGGGGCTGCCCGAGCGGATCTCAGTTGCGACCCTTGCGATCCTGACCAAAATGGGCGTCGATGTGCGCACCAGCGCGCGCGTCTCCGCGGTGCGCGCGGACGGCATAGCGCTGGCGAACGGCGAATTCATCCCCGCCGAGCTCACGGTCTGGGCGGCGGGCGTCAAAGGGCCGGAAGTCCTCGCCGATCTCGATGGGCTCGAGGTCAATCGCGCCAATCAGCTGGTGACCGATGCGACCCTGCAGACGACCCGCGACCCGGACATCTTCGCCATTGGCGATTGCGCCGCCGTTCCCCGCGCGGGCTTCGACGCGCCCGTCCCGCCCCGCGCCCAGGCAGCCCATCAGGAGGCGTCGCATCTCGCGAGGCAACTTAAGCGGCGGTTGCAGGGGCTGCCGCTCGAGCCGTACGTCTACCACGACTTCGGCTCGCTGGTGTCGTTCGGCCGCATGGGCGCGATCGGCAACCTCATGAACCTCGCCCTCGGCGGGAACCTGTTCATTGAGGGCGTCATGGCGCGATGGGCGTATCGCTCGCTCTACAAGATGCACGAGCGGGCGCTGCACGGGGTGACGAAGACCGCGCTCGGCTCGCTCGCCCGCGGCCTCTCCCGCCGCGCGGAGCCGAAGGTCAAGCTTCACTGAGGCGAACGTGATTTAGCCCCGCGATTCACCTGCCCGAAACCCGCTGTCGAGACCCTCGCGCTATCGACCCACCTCTTTCCAGTTCCCGGCGTCATAGCCGTCATTATCGACGGCGACGACCGTCTTCCCGGCGACCGCGCGTCGACCTACGCAGCGCCAGTCGTAGATCGTGTCGTGACCGGTGGCCGCCATCGGAACGACGCCCGCATCGGGGTTGACGCGACAGAACGCGCTCGCGCCCGGCAGCGAACGGCGCGCATTCGCCTTGCCGCAGTTCAAGTTGGCGCCGACCGCGCAGGCCAAAAGTCTGGTTCCCGCGCAACGCATGACGGCGCCGTCCCGCACCATCTCGATCGGGATGTCGAATGTTCTTGCGACCTCCGCCTCGAGTCCGGGCGGAACGGGAACCGGGGCTCGTGGCCCCGCGCCGGAGGCGCAAAAGGCAGCGGCGCTCGCGGCCGAGGCAGGCCAGGCGAATTGGAGCGCGCCGAGCGCGAGCGCGGCGGCAATTGCACATTGGCCCCGCCTCTCGAGTGCGAACATTCCGGCCCCCTGATCTCGCCAAAGCGCGAGACTGACTGTCCGTGGGCGCGTTCGTCAACCCGCCGCGGCCGGGCGCGCGCCGGCGCGCGTCCTTGCATGCGAACGACCTCGGCGGGCGGCGGGCGAGGGGGCGAAAAGATCGATTGAAGTCGCCCAGGGATGCGGGCGCTCGCGGCTGGACACCCCACCCGACTGGTGCTCAAGTTCGCCATCCGGGAACCCGACGAAGGGGGCGACGCCGGACGGGGAAACGCAACATGGACAAGGCGCGGGTGGGACTGGTCGGACTCGGCTTCGGTTCGGAGTTCATCCCCATCTATCAGGCGCATCCGAAAGCCGAAGTCGCGGCGATCTGCCAGCGGACGAAGAGCAGGCTGGACGAGATCGGCGACCGGTTTCAGATCGCCAGGCGCTACACCGACTTCCGCCAGCTGCTCGCCGATCCGAACGTCGACTTCGTCCACATCAACACCCCGATCCCCGATCACGCGCCTCAAACGATCGCGGCGCTGAAGGCGGGCAAGCACGTCATGTGCACCGTGCCGATGGCGACGAGTCTCGAAGAGGCGAAGGAGATCGTCGGCCTCGTCCGTGAAACCGGGCTCAAGTACATGATGGCGGAGACCGTCGTGTACAGCCGCGAATACCTTTTCATCAAGGAGCTCTGCGACAAGGGCGAACTCGGCAAGATCCAGTACATGCAGGCTTCCCATCCGCAGGACATGGAAGGCTGGCCCGACTACTGGAAGGACATGGTCCCGATGCACTACGCGACCCACGTCGTGAGCCCGCTCATGGCGATGGTGGGCGGCATGGCGGAATCCGTGAGCTGCTTCGGCTCAGGTGCGATCAACGACGACTGCGCCCGACGATCCGGCTCGAAGTTCGCGGTCGAATCCTGCCACATCAGGATCAGGAACTCCGACGTCGCCGCGCATATCTGGCGCTTTCTCTGGGACGTCGCGCGGCAATATCGCGAGAGCATCGACATCTATGGTTCGAAGAAATCGTTCGAGTGGCAGCTGATCGAGAGCGAGAACCCGGTCCTTCACACCGCCAAGCGACCCGAGCCCGAGATCGCCGAGCGCGTTGCGGTTCCGGACTACGCCCACCTTCTCCCCGAGCCGATCCGGAAGTTCACTCGTGCGGTCGCGGACGAGGATCATCTCTCCTTCATTCAGGGCGGAGGCCACGGCGGCTCGCATCCGCATCTCATCAACGAATTCGTGTCCGCTCTTCTCAAGGACCGCGACCCGTTCCCCAATGTGGAGCAATCGGCGAACTGGACCTCGGTCGGAATCTGCGCGCATCAGTCGGCGCTGATGGGCGGCGCGCTCGTGAAAGTGCCCGACTTCGCCAGACGATGAAGGGCGGTTGGGTCCCGGGGAAAATCCTCCGTTGCGCCTTTGCCCTTTTGCGGCCTAATGCTGTACGAGGAAAAAGCGTCCTATCAATCCTGCTGCGCGGTTTCCGCCGTGCCCGTGCGGGCAGGGTCCGGGCGAACGTTTAAAAGTGGAAAGACGCCGGCCTCGCTCTTCGAGGCGGCGCTAGGTGGGAGGAATTGCATGGGTAATAAGTCGAGCATCATGAGCGTCAGCGGTGCGCCGGTATCGCGGCGCGGGCTCATTCTCACCGCCGGCGCCGCCGGCCTCGCCGCCGCCGCGCGCCCCTACGGCGCTTTTGCCGCAGGCCCGGAGAAAACGCTCAAGGTCGGCTTCATCAGCCCACGCACCGGCGCGCTTGGCGGGTTCGGCGAGACGGATGGCTATGTTCTCGAACTCGCGCGCAAGTCGCTCGCCTCGGGTCTCAAGGTCGGCGACAAGACCTATGGCGTCGAAGTTCTCGACCGCGACACCCAGTCCGATCCGTCCCGGGCAGGACAGCTCGCCAAGACCCTGATCAATTCCGACAAGATCGACATGATGCTGGTCGTCTCGACCCCCGAGACGATCAACCCGGTCGCCGACGCTTGCGAGGCGGCAGGCGTGCCCTGCATGTCGACGGTCATGCCGTGGCAGGCCTGGTACTTCGGCCGCGGCGCCAAGCCCGGCCAGCCCTCGCCGTTCAAATGGACCTATCATTTCGGCTTTGGCGGCGGCGAGTTCTACAAGGCCTATGTCTCGCAGTGGAACCTGATCGAGACCAACAAGAAGGTGGGCGTGCTCTATCCCAACGACGCCGACGGCAACGCGATCCGCGAAAATCTCGCTCCCGCGCTCGCCAAGGCCGGGTTCTCGATCATCGATCCGGGCCCCTATGAGGACGGGACGACGGACTTTTCGGCCCAGATCGCCAAGTTCAAGGCCGAGAAGTGCGAGATCTTCAACACCTTCCCGATCCCGCCCGACTTCGCCGCCTTCTGGCGCCAGGCTGCGCAGCAGGGCTACACCAAGATGGTCAAGATCGCCCAGATCGCCAAGACTGGGCTCTTCCCCTCGCAGGTGACCGCGCTCGGCGCGCTTGGATTCAACCTCGCCAGCGCCGCCTACTGGCACAAGGCCTTCCCCTACAAGTCCTCGCTCACCGGCGTCAGCGGCCAGGAGCTTGCCGACGGCTACGAGAAGGAGTTGGGCAAGCAATGGACGCAGCAGCTCGGCGCGACGCTGTCGCTGTTCGACGCCGGCGCCGCGACGCTCAGCGCCAGCAGCGATCCGGCCGACAAGGCCTCCGTCGCCAAGGCCATGTCGACCCTGAAGACGGTCACAATCGCCGGCCCGATCGATTTCAACAGCGGGCCGGTGCCCAACGTCTCGCCCGGTCCGATCATCGGCACCCAATGGGTCAAGGCGCCGGCCGGGTCGCGCTTCCCGCTCGACTATCCGACGACCGAGAACGCCACCGACCCCAACGTCCCGATTCTGGCCAAGCTCAAGCCGTACAATAGCTGACGGGAGTGGTGGAGCGGCGAATGTCCGGCGCCCAGGCGAACGGCCCTCTCCTTCAAGGCGAGGGCCTTGCCAAAAGCTTCGGCGCCCTCGTGGTGCTCGACCGCGTTGACTTTTCCGTCCACGCCCGCGAGGCGGTCGGGGTCGTGGGGCCGAACGGCGCCGGCAAGACGACCCTGCTTAGCGTCCTTGTCGGCGCGCTCGCGCCGACCGCGGGCAGGGTGCGTTTTCTCGGCGAGGACGTGACCGAAGTCGCCACCGCGGAACGCTGCCGGCGGGGGCTGGCGCGCACCCACCAGATTCCCCGCCCGTTCAAAGGCATGACGGTGTTCGAGAATGTGTTCACCGCCGCCTCTCATGGCGGCGGTCTTGAGCATGAAAGGGCTTACGGGCAGGCGATAGAATCGCTTGCGCTCACCGGCATGACGGCGATCGCCAACCGGCGCGCGGAGACGCTGGGCCTGATCGACCGGAAGCGGCTCGAGCTCGCCCGCGCGCTCGCGACCGGCCCCGCGGTGCTGCTCCTCGACGAGATCGGCGGCGGATTGACCGACGCAGAGGCGAACGAGCTTGTCGACATCATCCTGGAGCTCAAGGCTCGCGGCGTCGCGCTCGTCTGGATCGAGCACATCGTCCATATCCTGCTGCGAGTCGCCGACCGCCTTGTGTGCATGGACGCCGGCCGCGTTATCGCCGACGGACCGCCACAAAGCGTGATGGCCGATCCGCGGGTCATTGAGGCCTATCTGGGCGGAGGCGTGGTGTGACGCTGCTCTCGGTCGAGGGGCTCGAAGCGGGCCACGGCCAACTCCAGGCGGTGCGCGGCGTCACGCTAGCCATCGAGCCGGGGGAGACGGTCGCGCTCGTCGGCGCGAACGGCGCGGGCAAGACCACGCTTCTCAGGACGATCGCCGGCGCGCATCGCCATACCGCCGGCCGTATCGTCTTCAAGGGTGAGGATATCAGCTCCAGAAGCGCCCATGTGCGCGCCGCGCTCGGGCTCGCGCTGGTGCCGGAGGGGCGACGGCTGTTCTCGCGCCTTACCGTCGAGGAGAATCTCCTCCTCGCGCGCTCCGCAGGCCGGACCGGCGCGTGGACGCTCGACGCCGTGATGGAGGCCTTTCCCAACCTCAAGGACCGCCGCCGCAGCCTCGCCGGCACATTGTCGGGCGGCGAGCAGCAAGCGACGGCGATCGGGCGGGCGCTGATGATGAATCCGGAGCTCATGTTGCTCGACGAGGTGTCGCTGGGCTTGTCGCCGCTCGTTGTCGATCGCGTCTACGTCCGGCTCGAGGCGTTGAAATCGTCTGGCGTCGCCATGCTGCTGGTCGAGCAGGACCTCAAGCGCGCCATGGCGACCGCGAGCCGGACGATCTGCATGCTCGAAGGCGCCGTCGTCATCGAAGGACCGACCCATGCGCTGACCCGGGAGGAAGTCACGGAAGCCTATTTCGGCCTCCGCAAGTCGTCGCACGGCCTGGCGGCGGCGCCGTGATCTTCGTCAATCAAATCCTTCAGGGCGTCCTGCTCGGCGGCTACTACGCGCTGATCGCGGTCGGACTGTCGTTCATGTTCGGCGTCATGGGCGTCATCAACCTTGCGCACGGTAGCCTCGCCGTGCTCTCGGCTTACGCGCTCTATGTTCTGGCCGACCGCTTCGCAGTCGAGCCGTTTCTGGGCCTCCTGATCGTTGCGCCGCTGATGGCGCTGATCGGCTGGGCGCTGCAACGCCTGGTGCTCGAACGCAGCGCGCGCGGCGGGCTCCTGGTCCCGGTGCTCTCGACCTTCGGGCTGTCGATCATTCTCGACAACCTCCTGTTCGAGGGCTTCGGGGCCGACACCCGCTCGCTCGCGCCCTATATCGGCGACCTCTCCTACGACAGCTGGTCGCTTACCGACGACATCGCCATCGGCAAGCTCGCAGCGCTGACCATGGCGGTCGCGATCGTGCTGCTGGGCGCCATTGAGGCGTTTCTCAACCGGACGCTGGTCGGGCGCGCGATCCGCGCGACCGCCGAGGATCCCGACACGGTCGGTCTCGTCGGCGTCAACGCGCGGCGCGTCAATGCGATCGCCGCCGCGATCGCCCTTGCCACGGTCGCGGTCGCGGGCGCGTTCCTCGGCATGCGGGCGACGTTCGATCCTTACGCCGGCGCGACGCAGCTCATTTTCGCCTTCGAGGCTTCCGTGATCGGCGGAGCGGGGTCGCTGTGGGGCACGCTGATCGGCGGCATCGTGCTCGGCGTCGCCCAGAGCCTAGGCGCGCTCGTCAACCCGCAGGGCTTCTTCATCGCCGGCCACTTCGCTTTTCTCGCCGTCCTGTTTGCGCGGCTCTTCTTCGGCGACCTCGGCCAGCGCGTCAGGACCGCCCTTACCGGCGGAGCGCGCTCATGAGCGCGACCAACGCCGCCGTCGTCGAGCGCTGGACGCCCGAGTCGCGGATCGCGATCGCCGCCGCCGCCGTCATTCTCGCGGCGCTTGCGGTCGGCCCGGCGATCTTCAGCGCCAACGCGGTCGACAAGCTCACGACGCTGTTCATCTACGTCATTCTGGCGCTGATGTGGAACGCGCTGGTCGGGTTCTGCGGCCTGGTGTCGATCGGCCAGCAGGCCTTTTTCGGGCTCGGGGCCTATGCGGCGATCCGGCTCGCCGACCTCGGGGTCAGCGTCTACCCGTCGCTGTTCATCGGCGCGCTCATCGTCGGCGCGCTTTCCTGGCCGCTCTCGCTCGTCATGCTCAGGCTCAAGGGCGGCGAATTCGCCATCGGCATGTGGGTGGTTTCCGAACTTGCGCACCTGCTCGTCAACCTCGACACCCTGGTTCGCGGCGAAACCGGCACGTCGCTGATCGAACTCAACGCCTATTCGAGCGGGGGCCGGCGAGCTCTTACCTATTGGTGCGCTCTCGCCGCGATGACCGGCCTGCTGGCGATCGTCTTCCGGCTCTTGCGCAGTCCGCTCGGCGCGGCGATCCAGGCGATCCGCGATAATGAGGAGGCGGCGGAATTGATCGGCGTGCGCGTTGCGCAGGCGAAGCGGCTGGTGTTCACGCTCGCCGCCTTCGGCGCGGCGCTTGCCGGCGCGCTCTGGGTGGCGACGGCGCTCACCTTCCAGCCCAAGGCCTATTTCAGCCCCTTGTGGACCGCCTACATGATTTTCATGGCGCTGGTCGGGGGCCTGGGGACCTTCGAGGGCGCGATTCTGGGCGCGGTCGTCTTCTTCGCCATCGAGACCTGGTTCGGCGACATGGGCGTCTGGTACCTGGTCGGGCTCGGCGCGACGGCGCTCATTTTCGCGCTGCTTTTCCCGCGCGGCCTGTGGGGCTGGGTCGAGGATTCGACGTCGCTGAGGCTGCTGCCGATCGGCTACCGCCTGCGACTCGCAGCGGACGCAAAGGCTGCGCCGAAAACTGACACGGGCGGGAATGGAGGCTGAGGTGCTGCTGGGCAAAACCATCGTCATCACCGGAGTCTCGTCCGGCATCGGCGCCCGGGTCGGCGAACTCGCGCTCGCGCTCGGCGCCGACGTCATCGGCGTCGATATCAATCCGCCGGCTCGCCCGCTCGACGCCTTCATCAACGCGGACCTATCCTCGGCGCGCGGCGTGGCCGAGATCGCTCAGGCGTTGCCTGAACGCTTCGACGCGCTTTGCAACGTCGCCGGCGTTTCTGGCATGCCCGGCGTGGCGAAGACCCTCACGATCAACTTCTATGGCCTGAGGGAGCTCACTCGAGCGGTCGCGCCGAAACTCCGCGAGGGCGGCGCCGTAGTGAACGTCGCATCGATCGCCGGCTATGGCTGGCAGGCCAATCTCGAGCGGGCGAAGACCTTTATCGCCCTGCCGGGCTTTCCTGACCTCGGATCTCTCATAGCCGAGCACAAGATCGAGCGTGGCGACGCCTATCCGTTGTCGAAGGAACTCCTCCGGCTCTGGACTATGCGGGCCGCGCACGAGCCGCTGTTCAAGGATCGCAGGCTGCGCGTAAACGCCGTGAGTCCGGGACCTGTCTCAACCCCGATCCTAAAGGAGTTTCGCCAAATTCTCGGCGATCCCCGCGTAGACGATGACATCGCGCGCGTCGGCCGCGCCGGCTCGGCGCCGGATATCGCGCCCGCGGTCCTGTTCCTGTGCTCGGACGGCGCGCGCTGGATCAATGGCGCCAACTTGCCAGTCGATGGAGGCCTCGAAGCCTCGATCAACGCGACCGTGCTTGGATTCTAACCCCACACCGGGCATGGCGGCCGGAGCCCTGATGTTCTTTGGCCCTGATTGCAGCTCGGCGAGCCGCAGCGTACACTTGAAGCAAGCAAGACCAGAGGGATGGAAATGAACGCGCCAGCACCGAAATTCATGATCGAGTCCACCTGGCGCGGGCGCCTGTTCGGCGCGGAATGGCGCGCAGCCGCGGGCGGGTCAATCGACGTGGTCGAGCCTGCGACCGGAACGACACTCACTCGCGTTGGCAACGCCTCGGCGGAGGACGTGCGCCGCGCTGCCGCGGAAGCGCGAGCCGCCCAGCCCGCATGGGCGGCGACCCCTTACGAGAAGCGCGCCGCCATCTTGCGCAAGGCCGCGCGGATGCTCGAAGACAATCAGGAAGAGCTGATCCCGTGGATCGCCCGGGAAACCGGGGGCATCCCTGCCAAGGCCGGCTTCGAAATCCATATGGTGACGGAAATCCTCTATCGTTCCGCCGCCATGTGCACCGAACCCCAGGGCTTGGTGCTGCCGTCCGATCCGGGCCGGATCAGCCTCGCTCGCCGCTTGCCTCGTGGCGTCATCGGGATCATATCGCCCTTCAACTTTCCGCTGATATTGTCGTGCCGCGCGGTGGCGCCGGCGCTCGCGACCGGCAACGCGGTGGTGCTCAAGCCCGATCCGCGGACGCCGCTGACCGGAGGCTTCGCCATAGCGCGCATTTTTGAGGAGGCGGGTCTACCCAAGGGCGTGCTCCAGGTTCTGCCGGGAGGCGCCGAGGCGGGTGAAGCGCTGTGCAGCGATCCCGATATTGCCATGATCTCGTTCACCGGTTCGAGCAATGTCGGACGCCGGATCGGCGAACTTGCGGGCAAGCATCTCAAGAAGGTTCAGCTCGAATTGGGCGGAAAGAACGGAGTGATCGTCTTCGAGGATGCGGATCTCGACGCCGCGGCTTCGGCGATCGCTTTCGGCGCCTGGTTTCATCAGGGGCAGATCTGCATGACGACCGGCCGAGTGCTGGCGCAAGACAAGATTGCGCCCTCGCTGACCGAGAAGCTGGTTGCGAAGGCGATGCACCTGCCGGTCGGCGATCCCTTGGGACAAGTGGCGCTCGGACCGGTGATCAGCCGCGCGCAGGTCGATCGGATCGACGCCATCGTGAAGGACACGGTCGCGGCGGGGGCGACGCTTGCCGCGGGGGGAACATTCGATGGACCGTTCTATCGGCCGACGGTGCTGACGGGCGTCAAACCCGGAATGCGCGCCTTCGACGAGGAGGTGTTCGGACCGGTCGCCGCGATCACAGCCTTCGCCACCGAGGATGAGGCGGTGGCTCTCGCCAACCAAAGCGAATATGGGCTGTCCGCCGGCGTATTCTCGGCCGACGTCGGGCGCGCGATCTCGGTCGGCAATCGCCTCAACACCGGACTTTTGCACATCAACGATCAGACCGTCGCCGACGAACCCCATGTCCCGTTCGGAGGGAGCGGCGCCTCGGGCAATGGAACCCGAATCGGCGGTCCTGCCAACTGGGAGGAATTCACCCAGTGGCAGTGGATGACGATCAAGGACAAGCCGAATCCCTATCCATTCTGAGCGGACGATCGGCCGCGTGAGCGCGCTCGCGCGGCCGCGACCTCCGGCCCACGCTCCGCAACGACCCGGCTGAGCGCCGCGAAGGGCGATGGGCGCGACAAGAAGTGGGATCTACGGAGCTTCGGCGACCACCGGATTGCGGAGCACGCCGATTCCGCTGATCTCCACTTCGGCGACGTCGCCCGGGCGCATGAAGAGCGGCGGGTTGCGCTTCCAGCCTACGCCGCCGCATGTCCCGGACACGATCACGTCGCCGGGCAGCAGCGGCAGGATCGTGGAAATATAGGCGATCAGCTCGGGTATCGGCGTGATCATGAGGTCGGTCGTGGTGTGCTGGACCACCTGACCGTTCAGCCGCGTCTCGAGCGTAAGCCGCGAGGGATCGGGAATCTCGTCCGCGGTCGCGAGCCAGGGGCCGAAACCGCCGGTGCCGGCGAAGCTCTTGCCCGCCAGGAACTGGCTGGTGTGCCGCTGCCAGTCGCGGATGCTGCCCTCATTGTAGCAGGAGTATCCCGCGACATGCTCGAGCGCGCGACTGGCCGGAATATGGCGCCCTTCCTTGCCGATCACCACGGCAAGCTCGCCTTCGTAGTCGAACTGATCCGAAACTTTGGGCTTCACCAGCGGGCGCAAATGGCCAACCTGGCTTCCCGCGAACCTGGCGAACAGCGTAGGCCTCTCGGTCACGGTTCGGCCGGTCTCTTCCACATGGGCGCGGTAGTTGAGGCCGACGCAGATGATCTTGTCGGGGTTGGGAATTACGGGCGCAAGTTCGAGCCCCTCCAGCTTGACGTCGGGCGCGGCGTCGTGGGCGACGCGCTGGGCTTCTGCCAAGGCGCCCGCAGCGAGCAGCGCCCGAAGCGTAGCCCAGCGGTCGCCGAAGCGCGCGCCGAAGTCGATCACTCCGCCGCCCTTCGCCACGCCGTAGCTGGGGCGACCTGCAGAGACGAACGAGACGAGTTTCACGGATTCCTCCGGCGCTTGCGCAATTGACGAAGACAAGGCTGCGAGCAGCCGGCTGGGTCGTCCGACCTTTGGGCCATCCGCGTGACCGGGTTGCGGCGCGATCTACACGCTCTCAACGCGCTCTCATGCCCGGACGCAATGAGAAATCCGGGTTAAGCTCATCGAGAAGATGGCGCGCGTCTTTCAAGTCGGGCGTGTCAAAGCCTTCCGTGAACCAGTCGTAGACATCGCTGAGGATCTTCAGGCCTTCCGGCGATCTGCCCTGACGCAACCGAAGGCGCGCCAGACCGGTCGCGGCCCTCAGCTCCCAGGCTTTCGCCTGCTGGCCGCGAGCGACTGCGAGACTCTTCTGGAAACTCAATTCGGCGGCGGTGACCGCGCCGGGGCCGCCTCGCAGCAGCAGCAGCTCTGCCTTGAGTCGGTGCGCTTCCGCTTCATAGTAGCGCTCGTCCGTCTCCGCTATGTGCGCCAACGCCTCGTCTATGGCGACCAAACCGTCGTCGATTCGGCCAGTCCTTGCCAGGAGTTCGCCTCTCAGTCCGAGGAGCCAAGACAGCCCGAGCCTCGCTCCGGTCGCGCGGTAGCCCTGCAGCCCTTTTTCATACATGCGAAATCCAAGCTCGCTTTCGCCGCGTTGGTCCAACAGCCAACCCTTGAGGATGGAACCCAGCGTCCACCAATAGGGGAATCCTTGCGCGGTTGCGTAGGCGATGTTCTTGTCCGCCCACTCTTCAGCGAGGTCGATCTCGCGCCGCACCTGATAAAGCAACCCGTGCATGCCCTGCGCCTGGGCCAATGTAATCGGCATCGACAGGGTTCGCGCGAGGGACACGGCCTCATTGCTGTATTCCAGCGCGCGGTCCGGGTAGCCAAGAATCGACAGAGTCCTTGCGAGATAGGCTAGACACGCCGCTCTCGAGTGACCGGCATACTGAAAGGTCTTCACCGGTCCCGTCCGGCGACTTCGAGAGCCAGGCCTCCGTGAAATGGGCCTCAGACAATCGAAATTCGCCGAGGTAGATCGAAACCTGGCCCATGATCGTTCGGCCTTCGATCAAATATTCGAGGTTCCCTTCGCCCACACTCAATAAGCGTTGTCCTAGTCTGAGAGCGGTCTTGTAATCAGCGCGTACGATATAGCATGTTGACTCCCCCCTAAGGGCTGCAACAAGCTGGAAATCATCGCCAATCCGTTCGCTCAGCTCTCGCGCTCTTCCGTAGGCTTCGACTGCGTCGTCTGACGCATAGCCCTTGGTGGCTTGAACCGAGACGCCGAGGGCTAGCTGCAAGGGCGCCTCTTGCCTCGCGCGCTCGAGGCTATCCGGCAGAGACTCGACGTGGCGGATCGCGGTGCGAAGGTTGGTTGTCGCCTCAGCGTGGGCAGAGCGCTGTATCGCCTGCTGTCCCGCTCGTCCCAGATATTCGACCGCTTTGCCAACGTTGTCACTGCGCGAGTAGTGATGCGCCACGTGACTGAGTTCGTCGCCAACCTTGTCGTCGAGCTTGGACTCCAGGCTTGACCGACGCGCTCGTGCAAGAGTTTTCGACGTTCAATCAGCAGCGAGTTGTAAGCAACTTCCTGGGTTAGAGCGTGCTTGAATATATAGTCGTTCTCGACTAAACCTGGCTGGCTATAGATGAACTCCGCCGATTCGAGCTCCAACACGTTGGATCCAAATGAGACCTAACTCCGGAAGCAACTTCGCGCACGAGACCGATTGGTGATTTGCGCCCGATCACGGCCAGAGTCTGGAGCAATTCTTTCTGCTTCGCGGATAGCCGATCGATACGCTCGGCGAGTATGCCCTGGACAGTCGCCGGTATCCGCAGTCACTCAGGGGCTTGATGAGAGCGATCGGTCCGGTCCGCAGCAGCGCGCCCTCTTCGAACAGGGCACGGATCGTTTCCTCGATGAAGAACGGATTGCCGTTCGTCCTGTCGATGATCAGACTTTTCAGCGGGCGCAGTTCAGCAGCGTCGCCAAGCAATGCCGAGAGCAGTTCCTCCGCGTCGTCGCCGGCCAACGGTTCAAGCCTCTGTTCCACATAATGGCTCTTCGCGCTCCATTGGTGCCGGTATTCGGGGCGATACGTCACCAACAAGAGGACACATGCGTCGGTGATGCTGTCTGCGAGCAGATCGAGCAACGCCTGGGTCTGCTCGTCAATCCAGTGCAGGTCCTCGAAGACGATCACGACCGGCTGCCTCGAGACTCTCGGCCAGGATGATTTGCCTGATCCCCTCGAGTGTTCGTTGACGCTTGATCCGCGGGTCCATCATCTCCAAGGGGTCGGGACCCTCAATGACCCCGAGCAATCCCAGAAGATACGGTAGCGAGGCGCCCAAAGTCGGGTCTAGCGCCGCCAGAGAGGCGCTGACTTTTTGGCGCCTCGTGGCCGCGTCGTCCACATCCGTGATGCCGAAATAACTGTACAGCAATTCAAATACTGGCAGCCAAGCCGTCGCCTTGCCATGCGACATCGAGTGCGCTTCGAGAACCCTGCACTCCGGCGGCAGAGTTCTGCTGAACTCGAAAAGCAGCCGAGACTTGCCGGCGCCTGCGTCCGAGACCGCAGCAACGATTTGTCCTTCGCCGCGCATTGCCAGTTCGAGCGGGCGTCGCATTCGTTGCAACTCCCCATCGCGTCCGACGAATTTGTTCAGACCACGCCGCATCGAGACTTGGAATCTTCGCAAGGTCCCAAGCCCAGCGACTTCATAGACCTCGATCGGATCGCTGATGCCTTTGACTGTCGTCGGTTCCAGCGGCCGCAGTTCGAAATAACCCTCGACCAGCCGACTCGTCCGCCCACTTACGGCAATCGAACCGCTGGAGCCAACGTCTGCAGCCGGGCAGCGAGATTGGCCGAATGCCCGATCGAGGTATACTCGAGCCTTCCCCCCGTTTCGACCGCCCGCATGACGACTTCGCCGCTATTGATTCCAATCCGCACTTCGATTGTCGGCTTACCCAGTTTTGCGAGGCGCTCGGCATGCTCGCGCAGGTTCTTCTGCATCTCGAGCGCCGCATAGACCCCGCGCTGCGGATGATCTTCGTAAGCGATCGGCGCGCCGAAGACCGCGTAAATACCGTCGCCGGTCGACTGCACGACATAACCTTCGTAGCTGCGCACCGCGCGAACCATGATCTGCAACGCCGGGTCGATGATGGCGCGCGCCTCTTCCGGATCGAGGTCCGCCATCAATTCCGTCGACCCTTTGATGTCGGCGAAAAGGGCAGTGACCATCTTTCGCTCGCCGTCGATCGTTTGGTCGGCGATCGAGGAATTGCGGAACTGCGCAGGAGCGCCGGCGTCGGCCGTCGCCTCCGACCTGGACGTTGCGTCCTCCAATTTCGCCGCGCACTGGCCGCAGAATTTCGCCGCGGCGAAATTCTCAAAGCCGCATTTCGCGCAGCTTCGCTTGAGCGCGGCGCCGCATTCGTTGCAAAACTTGAGCCCGTCGGGGTTGTCAGCCTTGCAATTGGAACAGCGCATCAATCATCTCGATAACAGCGCAGTAGACGCGAGCTATCCATGTCGAATGGCCAGTGGCGACGTCGTCGCCCGGGGCCGTCGCCCCACGTGCGTCAGTCGCCGCATCACACCGCGAGAGTTCCCCCGACAGCCTCGCTGCGATGACCGTTCCGGCCAATCCGCCCCGACAATAACGAAATCGAATGTCTCCGACATTTCGCCTAGCTCGTTTTCGTTTCGGCCGAAGTTGACAGCCGCCTCCCTAGCCGCCCAGATCGCGGGGGTATCCTTTCAAAAATCCGCCCAGTCGTCCACCATCGGGCTCTGTTTGTTCGTTCCCGACCGTGGAACGGGTCAGGAAGTGCAGATATGCTCGGGCAAAAGAATGCGATCACTCACGGTATGAGCCCCCGAGACCCAGGCGCGACGAGCCAGCGCGGGCGACACATTCGCCGCAAGCCCATTCCTGTCGTAGGAGCGATTGAGGACAGCGATCAGAGAGAGCATGGGGCGACATCGCCTGCCGGGATCAAAGTCGCCGTCGTCGGGGGAGGCATCGCTGGTCTGACGGCGGCCCTTCGCCTGGCGCAAAGCGGTTGCAAAGTAACCGTGTACGAGAAGGACTCGTCGGTCGGCGGGAATCTCGGCGGCGATCGAGATCCGCAGGGGAACTTTCACGAAGTCTATCCTCACATGTTCGGTGAGTGGTACGATAATTTTTGGCGCCTTGTCGGAGAGCTGGGCCTATCCCGCGAACGCGACTTCGAGCAGCGGCCGACGCTCGCGTTCCTCAAAGCCGGCGAGTTTCCAAATCTTAAGCTTTTGACCAACAACGGATCTGCGGCGTCCGCGCTAGCCAATCTGACTTCAGGGACTATACCCGCGCCCGACATGTTCCTGGCGGCCTATTCAGTAATCGATATCCTGTCTCAGAATTTTAGCGGGAAGGGCCTGACAAACGAGCAAACTGTCAACGGCTTCTTGACTTCAAGACCGTACGCCACTGAAAACATGCTCAAGATGCACGACATGATTATTACTAATATTTGGGCCGTGAACAGCTATCTGACTTCCGCGCTTGCTTATCAGTCCTTCGCAAAATATCAATTTCGCCGTCCCACGCCGCAGTGTTGGGTTCTGACGGGTGACGCATACAGCAAACTGATTTCGCCACTGGTCGAGAGGCTCAAGAGCTTGGGTTGCGACATCAGGACCAACGCAATTGTTCGCCACGTGACGGTGAAAAACGGAAGGGCCGATCGAATTTGCGTCATGGAGGGCTCTGTCAAGGATGTAGAGGTGGAAAATCTGATTCTAGCGGTTCCGCCCGCTCGCCTGGCTCAGTTGGTGATGTCGGCGGAGACCCCCGAGGTTGGTGCGCCGGAAGCTCCCGATTCTGGCGATCCCATCGTCAGCGTTCTGCCAAACTTGTCGGAACTTCGCCGTGTCCGCAGCGAGCCGATTCCCGTATACGATGTCGCCTTCAAGCGTCGGCTCGAGGGGATTCCCAACTACTATGTGTCGTTGTTGGATTCCCTGTTTGAGATCACTTTCGTAGACGTTTCGCAGCCAGCGTCCGCCGGCGACAACACCGTCTTGGCGGTCGCCGTTTCCGATTTTTATTCGCTTCCGGATGACGCTGTTGAGCCCGAAGCCGCCGATGCTACTCCAGTCGAACCAAAACACGGCCCAACCCCAGCGCCGTCAATTCATCACGTTGACTATCTGAGCGCGCAAGCCCAACAGACCGCCAAGCTTCTTATTTTGAAGGAACTTAACCGATACCTTCCGTTCAGATTGGGCGATAAGTGGGGTGACCCAAAGAGCGACGTCGACTGGGACAAGTCCTTCTATCGCTCAAACAAAGATCATCCGTTGTTCATCAACGAAGTCGGCTCTCAAGAATGGACGCCGAAAGTATGGGATGGAAGATTGCCGAACGTCTACTTTGCCGGCGATTATGTCGACAATCCGATCATGATCGCCACGGTGGAAGGCGCGGTCGTCAGCGGGCTCCAAGCCGCGAGGGAACTCGCGCGCAGGGAAGAAATTGACGCCAAAATTGAGATCACGGTGCCCGAGTCTTATCCCGAGAGACTGATGGCGCTCTGTAAAATTGGTCTTGCGCCCTATGCGGCCGTCGCGAAATGCTGGTCCGACGCGCAGGGCATGTTCTCTAGAGCGGCGCGTGGTGCTGGATTGCGCGAAGTCGTCGGCTTGTCGGGCGACCCTGCTACTTTGGTCGCCGAAACCGCCACGAAGGCGGCGGAAGCCGCGATCGAATACTGGAAAGCGATGCAGGCCATTTACAACCTGAACAGACGGTGACAGCCGAGGGACATTTGCGTTGGCGGCTCTGAAGGCGCTCAAGCGGACGGAGAAGAGTTGTTGCCGCTCGCGCAAGTGTTCTCGCAAACCTGGAAGTGTCGATGGTGGATAGCAGCGGTCAGGCGCCCCTCTACGGCGAGGGACAGGCGGACCCAATGGCCGTGCTCCTCGGGAGTTTGGCCGATGCCTGGGCAATGGGGCTACAAGCCTGGCAGGTCTCGGCGGGAATTGGAGCTGGCGATGAGCGCGATGGCCCCGCAGGACCGGCGGCGTCGCGCGCCGAGTTCGGGCGGCGTAGCCGAACCCCGGCCGGCCGCGGCCGCAGAGATGGCCGACATCCCGCCTGCACTGGCTGAAGCCTGCATGGTCGGCGCGGCCAGCGCCATCCGCTACTACGGCGTAATCGCCGAGCTTGGCCTTCGCTACGAGGCAAGCCTCGCCCGGACCGTAGCCGATCGAACGACGGGCCGAAGCGCCGCGTCGCCTGCGGAGTGCCGGGCGCGCGCTGACGAGTTGCGAGCATTCCTGCGTGGGGTCGCCGACGCCGCCAACCTGGAAGCGCGCCTACTGCAACTCAATCTGGAGCGTGTCGGCGAGAAAATCGCCGAGGCTGCCGACCAGGCGACGCCGTCGCCGTACCCTTTGGAGCGCCGTCGCCGGCACGAGGTCAAGCCGTGAACGTCATTGCGGGCGTCGACAAGACGAGCAGCGACGTCATCGCTGCCCTCGGGTTCACCGACGAGATGAGGATTTTGCGGCAGCGGATCTCTGCGTGGGTCGACAGTTGCGACCCCGAGATGCGCGAGGCGCTGGAATGGCAATTCCTCGCCGGATCGAAATATTTTCGGCCCCTGACCATCTTCGCTTGCCATCGGTGTTTGATCAAAGGACCCATACCGGAACAGATCATATCGTCTGCCGTCGTGGTCGAATTCTTCCACAATGTATCCCTGGTGATCGACGATATTGTCGACCGCTCCCCTGAACGGCGCGGGCGCGCGACCCTGCATACAAGGTTTGGCGAACTGAACGCGCTGATGGTCTCAGGCTATATCGTAGCCGAGGGATACCGCTATCTCGGCGCGGATCTTCAGGCGATTGGCCTGTTCTCCGAATTGCTGAAGCGCCTCGGCGTCGCCGAGTGCATGCAATGGCGGCTGCGCCGCCAAATGCTCGGCGTCGAGGATTGGCGTCGCATCGCCGGCGAAGATACCGGCTCAATGTTCGAGGTTTGCGCCTGCCTCGGCGACCGATCGGCAAAATTGCGCAAATTTGGCGGTCTGCTGGGACTTCTGTACCATGGCTGCGACGATGTAGGGGATGTCCGCGGGGCGATCGCCCTCGGCGGCGGGGGGGAGGAGGACGTGCGCGACGGCATCCTTACGCTCCCGGCGGCGCTCGCGATCCGGAACCCGCGCGTCAGTGCGCTGTTCTGCAAGCCGGCCCCCGAGCCGGAGGATCTTCGGGCGATGGCCGAAGCCTTCGCCGCGCAATTGGGCGACGCCGAAGCCTATCTCGATTTAGTTGCCGAAGAAGCCCGGGCCGAGGCGCGGGCTTTTTCGATCGATTCGGCGCCCCTTCTGGCGCTGGTCGATCAGACACGCAAATTGAGCGGCCGTTGAGCAGTGGCGGATCGAAGCGAAGACTTTTAACGCTAACCTGCGGGGTCACGAGTTCTTGTATTTGACCCCGCCGCCGAATGAGGACTAACTTCGGTTAGAACGATCTAAAAAGTTACTATCCGGGGAGGAGCCAATTGCGCCCGACGGTGAAAGACATCGCTCGGGACGCTGGCGTGTCGCCTGCGACCGTATCCCTCGTGTTGCGCAAGAGCCCGCTGGTGGCCGAGGCTACGCGCGTGGGCGTTCAGTCGTCGATCGCCTCGCTCGGATACGTGTATCATCGCGCGGCGGCGAACTTGCGCACCCGGCTCACATATACCGTCGGGCTGGTCATCTGCGAGATCACGAATCCCTTTTTTGCTGAGTTGGCGGCGGGAATTGACGACGCGCTCGATCAGGCAGGCTGGGTGGCCTTCGTTGCCAACACGGCGGAGTCGCCGGCGCGGCAGAGCCGGTTTATCGCCCGCATGCGCGAACACAGGGTCGACGGCATTCTGCTTGCGCTCGCCGAGGGGACCGCGCCCGAAACCGTTGCCGAACTGAGGCGGCAGGGCGTTCCGGTCGTCCAGATGCTCCGACGCGTCGGGAAAGGAAGTGCGGATTACGTCAGCGCCGACTTTCGGCTCGGAATGACTCTTGCCGCCGAACGGCTCATCGGGCTGGGGCACAAGCGCATCGCCTTCGTTGGCGGCGCGCGTCAGGTGTCGCCGGCCAGGGACCGCACCGAAGCTTTCCGTGCGATTCTGCCGCGGTTTGGGCTACCGGTCGGTCCAATCGTGAATTGCCTGCCGACACGTGAAGGCGGCGCGGCCGCAGTCAGCCAGTTATTCCAGGCGAGGTCGAACCCGCCGACCGCTGTGCTCTGCCACAACGATCTCTGCGCATTGGGCGTCATGCTGGGCCTCTCCGATCTCGGGCTGACGCCCGGCCGCGACGTCGCGGTCATCGGTTTTGACAACATCCCCGAGGGAGCCATGCATCGGCCGGCGCTGACAACCGTCGCCATCGGGGCGCGCCAGATCGGAGAGGAGGCCGCGCGCCTTCTGCTCCGCCGGATCAAGGCGCCGGAAGGTCCGCCCGAGAACATCATCCTGCCCCCCAAGCTCGTTATTCGCTCGAGCTGCAGCGCAGGACCGGGAGTTCAATGAGCAATGTTCGACTCGCGCAGTCGAACACAACACAAAGGAGGAAAGCATCATGAAACATAGCATCGGCCAGCGAGCGCCAATTGCGGGCGCCGTCTTCGCCATTGCAGGAATCCTGACGGCCCCGTCGGCTTTCGCCGACGCCGTCTCTGACGCCAAGGCCGCGGCCGCCAAATACGCCGGTCCGCAGACGACGTGGGAGGGTCCTACCAAGGCGCCGAAGCCAGAGCCGGGCAAGAAAATCGTCTTTCTGTCCGGCGACGAGCAGAACGACATTTCGCATCTCTACGGCGTCTACATCAAGGAAGCCGGCGAGAAACTGGGGTGGAACGTCACCGTCATCGACGGGAAGGGCAGCCCGACCTCCTGGCTCTCCGGCATGAATCAGGCGATTGCGCTCAAGCCGGACGGCATCGCGCTTTTCGCCGACGCCGCCAGCCTGCAGGACCCGATCAAGGCCGGCGTGGCGCAGGGCATCAAGTTCGTCGGCCTCCACGCCGCGGGACTGCCCGGACCGCAACCGGACCTCAATCTCTTCGTCAATATCCAGGAAGACCCGCGCGAAATCGGCAAGGCCGAGGCAGATTGGGCCATAGCGGATTCCGGGGGCAAGGCGCATGTCGTCGTTCTGAGCCACAACGAGTACGCGATCGCCAAGGTCAAATCGACCGCGACCAAGGACGAGATCGAGAAATGCCCCGGCTGCAAGGTGCTTGACTACGTCAACTCCCCGGCTTCGGAAGCTGCGCAGCGTCAGCCGCAGCTGACCACGAGCTGGGTCCAGCGGTTCGGGCTCCCGCTTTATGCGACTTCGGTCGGCGACAACGACTGGGACTTCGCCGTCCCTGTTCTGCGCTCGGGGGGCGTCGATCCCGCGCAGGTAAAGCTGATCGCAGCCGACGGAAATCGGTCAGCCTACGACCGCATTCGCAAGGGCGATCAATACCAGGTGGTGACCGTCTCCGAGCCGATAGAATTGCAGGCCTGGCAAGCGGTCGACGAACTGAACCGTGCGTTCCACAACGAGGCGCCGAGCGGCTTTGTGCAGCCGCCATTCCTAGTGACGAAGGAGAATATTCACGCGGAAGGCGGCGATCAGAACACGTTCATCCCCAGCAACAATTACAAGCAGCACTATCTCGAGATCTGGGGCGCCAAGTAACCCTCCTCGACCTGGCGGTCAGACCCGCCGGGTCGTCCCAAATTCGCCCTTGTCGTTTGGATTGATCGGTCACATTCGGAAGTATCTCCCGTGGAACGTATCGATGAGTCGCGTACGGACGTCGGTCCGGTCCCGCTTCTCGTGATGTCCGGCCTCGTCAAGAGCTTCACCGCGACGCTCGCGCTCGATCACGTGAACTTCGACGTCCGCCGCGGAGAGGTTCACGCGCTCCTGGGCCAGAACGGCGCCGGCAAATCGACGCTTATCAAGATTTTGGCTGGGGTATACCGGGCCGATAGCGGCGAGATCCGATATGCTGGAAAACCAGCGCATCCCGGAGCAGACTCGCTGCCGATCTCCTTCATTCATCAGGATCTTGGTCTGGTCGAATGGATGACGGTGGCCGAGAATGTCGCGATTCAGACCGGCTATCCCCGGTCGCGGCTCGGACTGATCTCGTGGCGACGACTTCGGGACGCCGCGGCCGGGGCGCTCGCGGTCATGGGCAGCGACCTCGATCCGGACGCGCCGGTCTCCTCGCTGCCGGCCGCCGAGCGGTCTCTCGTCGCGATCGGGCGGGCGCTCGCGCTCAAATCGGACATCGTCGTGCTCGATGAGCCGACCGCCGCGCTGCCGGAGGCCGACGTTCAGCGTTTGCTCGAAACGCTCAGGCGGCTGCGCGCTAACAACATCGGCGTCGTCTTTGTCACCCATCGCCTGGACGAGGTCTTTCGCATCGCCGACCGCGTTACCGTTCTTCGCGACGGCCGCCGGCTCGCGACCGTCCCGACGCGGGAAACGAGCCCTGCAGACCTCGTGGATATGATCGTCGGCCGATCGATGACGGACGCGTTCGTCAAGCCTGCTCCGCCCACCGACCGCTGCACGCTGTCGGTTAAGAACCTAGTGGCCGAACATGTGGGGCCAGTTTCGTTCTCAGTCGCCGCCGGCGAAATCCTCGGGCTGGTCGGATTGCGTGGCGCAGGTCATCATACGATTGGGCGGGCGATTTTTGGCGCGACTCGCATCGCCTCGGGTCGCGTCACTCTCGACGACGAGCCGATCGCGCCGAAGACGCCGGCGGAAGCCATGAAGTTAGGGATCGGCTTCGTGTCGAGCCGCCGCGCGGAGGAGGCCATAGCATCGAATCTGGCGGTGCGCGAGAACATCTACATGAACCCGACAGCGACCGGAAAAGGCGTGCTCGAGTTCGTCTCGCGCAAAACCGAGCTGAATGAGGCCAACGCGGCGGCGCGCCGCTTCTCGATCAGGGCGGCGAGCGTCGAGCAACCGGCCGCAACGCTCTCGGGCGGAAATCAGCAGAAGGTCGTGATCGCGCGCTGGATGAAGGCGCAGGTTCGTCTACTCATCCTCGAGGAGCCGACGATTGGCGTCGACGTCGGGGCGAAGGCGGACATCTATCATCTGCTTCAACTCTCGCTGAGCAATGGACTGGCGGCGCTGTTGATTTCATCCGATTTCGAGGAGGTCGAGCGCATCTGCCATCGCGCGCTGGTTTTCAGCCGCGGCCGGTTGGCGGCGGAGATTCCCCGCGAGACCCTGACCGTCGCCGCCCTGACCGCAACCGCCTCGGGCGGGACGTCATCCCACCGCGGAGCTGCGCTATGAACTCGAATGGGGCTCGCGCCATCGGCGCCATCCTCACTCGGGCGATTTCGGTCTGGGGACTGCTGGTGCTTTTTGTTCTCCTCGTCGCCGTCTTTTCGCTGCTGAGGCCGGACACTTTCCTCACCTACTTCAACATCCGCTCCATTCTCAGCAACAAATCGGTGCAGCTTCTGGTCGCCCTCTCTGTGTTCATTCCGATGGTGGCGAATCAGTTTGATCTCTCGGCCGGCTTCAATGTCGGCATATCGCAGGTGCTGGCCATCGGACTCCAGGGACAAGGCTGGCCCTGGTGGGCGGCGGTTCTGACCGTATTGTTCATGGGCGCAGCGGTCGGCTTGGCGAACGGGCTCTTGATCACGCGCGTGAAGATCGATTCGTTCATCGCCACTCTAGGAACGGGCACTATCCTATACGGGCTCAACGCCTGGTACACGGGCGGCCAGCAGGTGCTCGCGACGTTGCCGCCGGAGTTCCTCGCGATTTCCGGGAGCGTCTGGATTGTGCCGGCGCCGGCTATCTACGCGCTCGTCGTCAGCCTGATCCTCTGGGTCGTGTTCGAATACCTGCCCCTTGGCCGGTTTCTCTATGTGCTTGGGGCCAGTCCACGCGCCGCTGAACTCAACGGCATTTCCGCGAAACGGTACATAACCCTGGCGTTTGTCGCCGCGGGGACGCTCGCGTCCTTTGCAGGGGTTGTGCTTCAGTCCCAGCTCCAGGTCGGCCAAAGCTCAGTTGGCCAGGAATACCTTCTCCCGGCTTTCACCGCTGCGCTCCTTGGCGCGACATCCATCCGCCCGGGCCGCGTGAACGTCTGGGGGACAGTGCTCGCCGTTGGCGTCCTGGCGGTGACTGTCGCAGGCCTCAATCAGCTAGGCGCCCCGTTCTTCGTCGAGCCGCTCTTCAACGGTTCGATGCTGATCCTGGCTGTCGGTCTTGCCGTGCAGGCTGCTCAGCGCCGGCAGCGCCGCGGGTTGCAGGCCGACAGCGCCGCGGCCGCCGGCGCCAGCGCGACAGTCCTGGAATAGGTCGAGGAGGAGCCGGCGATGACAGACAAGACCGCCGGGGCCACGAGCGTCAGCCCGGCGCTTGGCGCAGACTGGTTCAATTCGCGCTGGGGACCCGAGGACCAGCGCGGCAACGGCAACCTGATGACGCCGAAAAAGGTGCTCGAGGCCGTCGGCCTGATCAAGACCGGCGAGATCGTCTCACTCGGCATGCCCTACGACGCGCGCATGCCGATCGCGCCCGGACGCGCCTACGCCTTGCGCATGCCCGGCGGTCCGACGGGCGGACCTTATGGATCCAAGAGCAGGACGATCTGGAACGACGAATTTATCGCCACCGAAATAGGGCAGATCGGCACGCAGATGGACGCGCTTGGCCACCTCGGCTGTATGTGCGGCGCTCGCGGCGACAAGACCAATATGCTCTTCTACAACGGCAACCGCCTCTCGGAAATGTGGTCTCCGTACGGATTGAAGAGGCTGGGCATGGAGAACGCGCACCCTTTCTTCACCCGTGGCGTCCTCTTCGACGTGCAGGGTCTCAAGGGGCGTGTCCTGGACGTCGGCGAGGAGATCAGCCTCGCCGACCTCAAGGCCTGCCTTGGACGCCAAGGCGTGGCCGAAGAGACGATTCGACCCGGTGACGCGGTCTTCGTGCGTACGGGTCACGGATCGCGGTGGTACAGCGAGACCAAGACTTTCTATGATGGCGCGCCGGGCATCGGACTCGAGAGCGCGCGCTGGTTTTCGGGTCTCGAGGTCTGCGTCGTGGGAGCGGACAATTTCGCCGTCGAGGTCGTTCCCCCGGTCGACCCGGAGGTCTTCCATCCCTGCCACCAGCATCTCATCATGGAGAACGGCATTCACCTTCACGAAGGCATGACATTCGAAGGGCTCGTGAAGCGCGAAGCTTGGGTTTTCGCGTATGTCTTTGCGCCGCTGCCGATTGTCGGCGCCACGGGATCGCCTGGAAACCCGATCGCCATCTTGTAGGTCCGCCCGGTCGTTGACGGCGCGGCGGCGATCGGGGACAGTCTATCTCAGACGATGGCGATCGCGGTCTTTTCGACCGTCGCCCAATCGACGTCGAGGCCGAGCCCGGGCGTCTCCGGCGCGGTGATGAAGCCGTCGATAATGGGCAACTCGTTCTGCTTTCTGAGCTGCTTGATGTGCTCGGTCGAATACACGAGCTGCTCATAGAAATCGTTGTTCGGAATCGCCGCGGCGAGATGCGCGTTGGCGACGCCCATGCCGTGCACCTCGGCCTTCATTCCGTACGCCTCGGCGAGGTGAGCGATCTTCAAGGCGCCGGTGAGACCGCCTTTGTAGAAGCTCGACGTTCGCACCATGTCGAGCGCGGCCATGTCGATCCAGGTTGCAGCGTTCCAGTGCACGCCGTCCGAGGTTTCGGCCGCAAGAACTGGAATATCCAGGCTGTCCGCCAACTTCCGATACGAAGTGAGGTCGAATTCGCGCATCGGCTCCTCATACCAATAGAAACCGCATTCTTCCAGGACGCGACCGAATCTAAGAGAAGTCGTCAGGTCCCAGCCTGCCGAGCCGTCGAACATCAGCGTCGCATTGTCGCCAGTCCACTTGCGAAGATTTCGGCAGAGTGTCGCGTCCTCCTTCCAGTCGCCCCAAGCGTGGAGCTTGAAGCCGACAAAGCCCTCGTCGACGCATTCCTTGATGTGCCGTTCGTACTCTCCCATTTCATCCCAGGTCACGGTCGATGCGTAAGCGGGAATTTTCGGATCGTTGCCTCCCATCAGCTTGTAGGCCGGTAGGCCCGCCTTCTTCGATTTGAGGTCCCAGGCGAGAAGATCCATCAGTCCGAGATGAGCCATATTGGTCTCCTCGATTCGGTCGATCTCCCACATTTTGGTCCAGAGGCGCTCTGTGAGCAGCGCATCGTCGCCGATGAAGTTTTTTAGCCGTCGCCGCGTGAGACTCGCGACTGCCTCTCCGTCTCCGACCTTGGTTGCGCCCGTTATCCCTTCGTCGGTGTCCACGCGGAGGATGGCGAACTTCGGCTGCTGATCAATCGGCGTGCCGTCTCCCGATCCCGGCAGGCCTTTGCGCCAATGGAACGGCACGGGCGGATGTTCGCCCTCGACCACATAGCATCGAATGTCGGTGATCCTCATTGACGTTTCCCCTATTAATGGGTATTGCATGCGATATGCAGTTAGCGTAACATCGCCGCGGTCGATACGCTAGCTCGATCGGCGGGCGCAAAGGCGACGGGCGCCAGGGAGGACTTCGATGCATTTGCTTTCCAATGCAGTACGGATCGCGGCGCTCGCCGTGTCGGTGTCGCTGCTGGGCGATGCGGCGCTCGCATCGGACAACAAGATCGCAGTCGCTCCAGGCGGGCCGCATCCCTATTTCGCCCCGTGGGAGCAGGCAGCGGCCGATGCGAAGAAGGATTTTGGGATTGCTGCGGTCGAATACAAAGTGCCGACCGATTGGAAGCTAGAGCTGCAGACGGAGCTGTTGGAAAGCCTTGCTTCCCAGGGCTTCAAGGGCTTCGGCATCTTCCCCGGCGACCCGGTGGGCGTAAACTCGACGATCAGCGAGCTCAAGGGCGCGGGAATTCCAGTCGCTGCTCTCGGCGGTTGCACCGTTGATCCGACCGATGCGGTATTCTGCTTTGCGACCGACCCCTACAAAACCACCTATACAATGACCAAGGCGCTGATCGCGGCCATGGGCGGCAAGGGCAACATTGTTCACTTGACCGGCTTGTTGATCGACACCAACACCACCCTGCGCGAGCAGGCGGTGCAGAAGGCTGTCGATGAGACCAACGGCGCCGTAAAACTGCTTCAGACGGTCGCAGACACCGACGCCCAGGAGGCCGGCGACCAGAAGATAAACGCCCTTCTCGCGGCTCAGAAGGACCAGATCGACGGCATCATCGGAACTGCGCATATCACTTCGGAAGTCGCGGCCAAGTCGCTCCGCGCCATCGGGGACAAGCGCATCAAATACATCGCTTTCGATGACAGCCCGGCGGTTCTGGCGGCAGTCAAGGACGGCTTCGCGCAGGCGACTTTCGTCCAGAATCCCTATGGGCAGGCTTACATCGGCGCGTTCGCGCTCGACCTCATCGCCAGCGGCGCGTGCAAAATGAAGGCTGACGCGCCCTGGATCAAGACTCCGCAAACCGCGCACTTCATCGATTCGGGCGTGCTCGAAGTGACGCCCGACAAGCTCGACACGTACAAGGATGACGTCAAGAAGCTCACGACCGACATCCAGAGCAAGTTCAAGGCCACCTACATGGATTGCAAGTAGCGCTTCTCGGGAGAGGAGCCTCGGCGGGATGCGCGACGGCGCGGGGGCGTGGCGGGGACCGTGCTCGGCCGCGCGATCTCTGGTCGCGCCCCGCAGACAGTGGCGCCAAGCGGGTCTTCACGGCAATTTCCGTTTGGCGCGACATGAGACCGCAATCTCGGGCATGATCAAGAACCTATTCGAGTCTCCCCTCAGGCTCACGCCGCTGCGGCCCCAAGGAACATTCGTCCACCATGACCGATCAGGTCCTTGATCCGCCGCCCCGCCGACCCTTCGTCCTCGGCCAACAGGCGGTCCTGGGGGTCATCCTTGTTCTGCTGGGCGCCCTCTTCACGTCGAAGTCTCCGGGGTTCCTGTCGAGCTTCAATCTGTTCGCGCTCGGCCGATCGCTAGCAATCGATATCGTCATCGGTTTCTCGCAAATGGTGGTGCTGGCGACCGGCGGCATGAACCTCTCCGTGGGTTCGATTGGCGTCTGCGTCGTCATGATGGGGGGCTATCTGATGCAGGTCGTGGGCCTGCTCGGTTCCGCTCGCCTGCGCGCTGGCGCTGGTCCTAGGCGGCGCGCTTGGCTGGCTGAACGGTTTCACTATCGCCAGAAGCGGCGTCAACAGTTTCATTGTCACCCTCGCCAGCGCGAACCTATTCTCGGGCGCCATGTTGATCCTCACCCGGGCCACGCCCCTCAACGCGCTACCGCGATCGGTGGCGGCCTTTGGCCAGATGCGGATCGGCGGCGGCTGGGTGTCGCCGATGTTGGCTGTCGTGGTTGTGATAGGCGTCGCCCTGGCCGTTTTCTACCGCTACTCGGTTATCGGACGGCAGTCGCTTGCGACCGGGGCCAATCAGCGCGCAGCCGAGATGTCCGGGGTACCGGTCGGACGTCGGGTCATCGTGGCGCACACGCTCTCGGGCGTGCTCGCAGGGGTCGCGGGACTATTGATCGTTGCACGCGTCGGCGCCGCAATGCCGGCGGTCGGCGGCCAGGACTGGCTGCTGCCCTCCTTCCTGGGGCCAGTGCTGGGAGGCACGGCGCTTGCTGGCGGGTTCGTTTCGGTCGGCGGCACCATGCTGGGAGCCGCTCTGGTCACAACGATACGCAGCGGCCTGCTCGTTATGGGCATCGGCAATTTCTGGCTCGATCTGTTTCTCGGGCTGTTCCTTCTGGCGGCGGTGCTGTTTCAGCGCTATCGCGGCGCTTTCTCGCCGCGCTCGCGGATTCAGGGAGCCTAAGCGGTGCACCGCATTCTCAACGCCGACTGGGCGGGGCTGCTGGCCGCGATCGTCGCGGGAGCGATCGTTCTCACCGTCCTCTCGCCGAACTTCCTGTCGGAATTCAATTTCTATGTACTGCTCCGCAGCGTTTGCGTCAGCATTATCGTCGCCTTCGCGCAGATGGTGACGCTCGCCGTCGGCCAGATGAACCTCTCTGTCGGCGCGCTTGGGGGCATGACCGCGATCTTGTTCGGCGGCATGATGGAGGTGTTCGGCGTGTCGCTGTGGCTCGCGGTCCCGGTCGCGATCGCAATTGGCGTTGCGGGGGGCCTCGTCAACGGTCTCCTGGCGGCGCGCACCGGCATCAACGGATTCATCGTCACGCTGGCGACGGCTTCCCTCTTCACGGGCGTCAACCTCGGCCTCACCAAATCCGTCCCGTTCTACAAAATGCCGACCCGCCCTGCAGGACTTCGGCAATGGGCGGATAGGGGCGCTCCCGTTTCTGCTGATCGCTCCGCTCATCGTCTCTCCGCTCCTCGCACTTTTTCTATTCCGCCTGCCGATGGGTCGGCGGCTTCTGGCCGTCGGTGGCAACAGTCAAGCGGCGGCTCTCTCGGGTATTTCGCCCGCCGACGCTATCGTTCTAGCGCACTGCCTCTCCGGATTTCTGGCCGCGATCGGGGCGGTGCTTGCCGTCGCGCAACTCGGTTCGGCGCAGCCGCTGATCGGCAGCGACTGGCTGCTGCTCTCATTCGCCGCCCCGATCATCGGTGGCACCGCGCTTGCCGGCGGCTACGTTTCGATCATCGGGGCCATTCTTGCCGTGCTGGTGATTGCGCTCATCCAGAATGGGTTGGTGCTCGCCAAGGTCGATCCCTATTGGGTGCAGTTCCTGCTTGGCGCTCTGATTGTTGTGACCATCCTTCTCAACCGCTGGCGTGCGCGCCCGATACGATCGGGGTAGCGGCGGCATGGATCTCTCCATCGACCATGTCACCAAGGATTTTCCGAGCGTTCGGGCGCTCGACGACGTCACCCTCCGGGTGAGGGCCGGCGAGATTCACGCCCTCATGGGCGAGAATGGCGCAGGAAAGTCGACGCTCATCAAGATCGTGACCGGCGTCTACAGGCCGGATTCGGGACGCGTGTTGCTTGATGGGAAGGCAGCGGAGTTTGCGTCCCCACGCGATGCCCTCGGCGCTGCGATCGGCGCGGTGCACCAGGAGCGCAACCTGATCCCGCGGTTCTCGGTCGGCGAGAACATCCTGCTCGAGCGCTTGCCCACCAAAAACGCCATGGTCGACTACGCCGAGGTGCATCGCCTGGCCCGCGGATTCCTCGACCAGCTCGACCGCGGCATCGATACGAGGGCCGAGGTGGCGACGCTCTCGGTCGCGCAGATGCAGATCATCGAGATCGCCAAGGCGCTGTCGCTGAAGGCGAAGCTCCTGCTGCTGGACGAGCCAACCGCCTCGATCAGCGGCCACGAAGCGGCCGCGCTTTTTGAGGTGCTGCGGCGGCTCAGGGCTCAGGGCGTCGCCATTGTGTTCGTCAGCCACAAACTGGAGGAAGTGCTCTCTCTCTGCGACCGCGTGACGGTATTGCGCGACGGTAAGATCGCCGCCGCCGACGAGCCTATAGCGAGCGTCACGCGAGCACGGCTGGTCTCACTGATGATCGGTCGCGACGAGCGGGTCGCTGACATCAGCGTACGCAACGCTAACGCAAGTGAGACCGTTCTTGACCTCAAGTCTGTCTCGACTTCGTTTGGACACCGCAAAATCGACCTCAACCTTCACAAGGGCCAAATCCTCGGACTCTACGGTCTGGTGGGCGCCGGGCGCACCGAACTTGCGCGCAGCATTCTCGGCTTCGGCCGCATCACCGCTGGAGAGATCCGGGTCAAAGGACAATTGGCGCACATTCGTTCGATGCACGAGGCGCTTGAAAGGTATCGCATCGGCTACGTGAGCGAGGATCGCAAGGGCGAGGGTCTGCTGCTCGCCTACTCCGTCAGAGACAACATCGCGATCGCCATCTGGCGACGCATCGCCGGAATTCTCGGACTCATCACGCCCGGCGCCGAGGCGAAGGCAGCGGGGCCGTTCATCGGACGGCTCGCGATCCGCACGCCGTCGATCGACGCTACGGTTTCAACCCTTTCGGGAGGAAATCAGCAGAAAGTCTCGATCGCAAAATGGCTGGCCGCGCAGACCGACATCCTGATCGTCGATGAACCCACAGTCGGAATCGACGTCAAGACCAAGGTCGAAATTCACGAGCTGATCGCCGGCATCGCGCGCGACGGAGTCTCGGTGCTCCTCATCACTTCCGACATGGCCGAGATGATCACCCTGGCCGATCGAATTCTTGTGTTGCACGACTTCAGGATCGTGGGCGAGGTCGCGAATGATCGTCGCTATGAGCCGACGAGCGCCGCAGTCATGAACTTCATCCACGCCGTCGAGCCGGTCACAGTTGATAAGTGATGCTGGCGGCGCCCCAACAGGCCGACTCTCGGCCGCTCTATGAGATCATATACACTGTGCTGCGCGAACATCTGCTTAGCGGCCGGTTTGCCACCGGGCTCGTCTTGGGCGAGGCGGGAGTCGCGCGCGCATTCAAATCGAGCCGCATCCCGGCGGCCGCAGCACTGCAGAAGCTGAGCGACGAAGGGCTGATCAAGGGGTTCGAGGGCAGAGGTTATTTAGTGGTCGGCGCAGATCCCCGAGCGATCGTGCGTCGCGAGCTCCTGGACGCGGGCTTGCGGTTGCCCGAGACGGTGTCAGGCAGCCTGAAGACGCTCAATCGCCAGGTGCGAATCTATCCGCTCGTCGAGCATGCGGTGGGAGCCTTGCTTTCGTACGGCCGGTTCCTGGTCAACGAGAGCGCGCTTGCTGAGCATTTCGTTGTCAGCCGTACCGTTGCCCATGAAGTCTTGACTCGACTTGAGCGCACGGGGCTTATCGAAAAGGATACGAACCAACGGTGGTACGCCGGTCCGCTTACCGTCGACCGGCTGCGAGAGCACTTCCAAATGCGCTGGCTGCTCGAACCGGCCGCGCTGGGGCAGGCCATGGAGACCCTGTCGCCACGAGAGCTCCGCGTGAAGCGTGGACGAGTGGAGAAGGCGCAGCACGGTCACAACACGCCCGCCCGGCTTGAGCGGCTCGAGATCGACTTGCACGGGGAGGTGGTGCTCTCTTGCGCCAATCTACAGCTGCGCGACGCCATCCGTCGCAACGCGCTGCCGCTTTTCGCGACCCACTCAACCTTTGCCTTGATCCAGGAGAACGAGGAGATCGAGACGATGCTCTCCGAGCACCGCGCGGTCTACGATTTGCTGCTCGCGCGCGACAAGCGGGCGGCGATGGCGGCGCTCAAGGCTCACATACGCCGGTCGCTCGAACCGAATATCGAGCGCTTGAAGCGGATAGGCTCGTTGCCCGAATCCTTGCGGCCGCCGTTTCTTATCCAGGTCGGGAGCGCAAGAAACTGACGAGCGCACTGAGGCGTCGACGGTCTATGGCGATCGCTGGAGGCCGGCGCTGCTCGCTGCGGCAAATACGGACCCGCCTCAGTCGTGATGAAACACCTCTTCCGCCATCGCCCACCATTCGCCCGCATGGCGAGTCGCAAGCGGCGCCTGCATCGGATCGTGGATCGTCCACCAGTCACGGGTGCGCGGATCGGCCGCCATCTTCCTTGCGTCGGCCGTCCAATCTTCGCCATGATATTCCCAATAGGCGAAGAGCAGATTTTCCGGCTCGCGCAGGAAGATTGTATAATTGCGGATGTTGGCGTCCGTGATCCTGGCGAGGACTTCGGGCCAGACAGCGGCGTGCGTCCGTTTATATTCGGCGATGTGCTCAGGCTTGATGCCGATCACCATGCCCATGCGCTTCATGCGGCCGCTCCCTTTCCGAAAGCAAGGTCGAACTCCGGAAGGCTCTTCGCCTTCGCGGCGCCGAAGTCCCATTCAACGCCGATGCCCGGCGTCATCGGCGCGACCGCCATGCCGTTCTCGATCCGCAGCAACGAGGTCGTGAGCTCGTCGAGCTGCGGAATGTACTCGACGTATTTTCCGTTCGGGACTGCGCAGGCGAGGCTGACGTGCAGCTCCATCAGAAAGTGGGGGCACAGGGGCATGTCGAACGCCTCGGCCATATGCGCCACTTTGAGCCACGGCGTGACGCCACCGATGCGCGCGACGTCGACCTGCACGACCGAGCAGGCGCCCTTGGCCATATATTCGCGGAAATGCCGGATCGAATAGATCGATTCGCCGATCGCGACCGGCGTCGTGGTCGCCCGCGCCAGCCGCCGATGGCCGTCGAGATCGTCCGCTGGCAATGGCTCCTCGATCCAGGCGAGATCAAGGTCGGCGAAACGGCCGGCGCGCCGGATCGCCTCATCAAGCGCAAATCCCTGGTTGGCGTCAGTCATGATCTCGTAGCCGGGTCCGACGGCAGCGCGCACGGCAGCGAGGCGCCGATAATCCTCGGATACGTGCGGGCGGCCGATCTTGATCTTCGACCCGGTGAATCCCTTTTCGCGCGCGGCGAGCGCATCCTCGACGAGCGCGCTTTCGTCGAGGTGCAACCAACCGCCCTCGGTCGTATAGAGCGGGCGGCGGTCTGCAGCGCCGCCTGCGACGATCCACAGCGGCAATTGCCGGCGCTTTGCGCGCAGGTCCCAAAGCGCGGTGTCGATCGCGGCAAGCGCGAGCGACGAAATCGCACCGATGGTGGTCGCGTGGGTGGCGAACTCGAGCTCGCGCCAAATAGCCTCGACACGCTCGGCGTCCTTGCCGATCAGCCTCGGCGCGAGATGATCCGACAGCAAGCGCATGACCGACGAGCCGCCGGTGCCGATGGTATAGCTGTAGCCAGTCCCAACGGCGCCGTCGCTGTCGGTCACCGTTACGATCGGCGTTTCCTGCGATGAGAAGGTTTGAATGGCATCGACGCGTTTGACCTTGGGCGGGACGTCGATCAACCGCAGCTCGACCCGCTCGATGCGCGCCATGTCTCCCTCCCCGCCCCACGTTTGATGGCCCGCCCCGCGGGCCGGCGTCAAGTGGTGCGCCGGCCTATGCCGTCGCGCGCCGGTTCAAGCCGCTACCCATCATCACAGTCGTCTGCATGTCGCTCGACGCGCTGTACGGTATCGCAGCCGAGCATGGCTATCGAATCGGCGAAACAATACGCCCCTCTCGGCGACGCGAGCCGGCGCCTACTCCGAGAAGCGTTCGACGCTCCCTCAGAAAACCAGCTTGCCGCCGACAAGGGCCAGCGTGCCGGCCATCAAGGGGCGCAATACGCGTTCCGGTACGCGGGAAGCGAAATGGCTGCCAATTGCGATGCCCGGTATCGACCCCGACAGCAGCGAGAGGAGCAGCAGCCAGTCGACTGAACCCAACCACCAGTGACCCGCGCCGGCGAGAAGTGTGAGCGGAACGGCGTGCGCAATGTCGGTGCCGACGATCCGCACCGCCGGCATTTTTGGATAGAGCATTAGCAAGACCGTCACGCCGATGGCGCCCGCGCCGACCGAGGAAATCGACACCAAGACGCCGAGCACGACGCCAAGCGTTGTTGTCAGCAACACGATTTCTCTTTCGCTCCGCTTGTCGAGCCACGAGGCGACAGCTGCCAAAAGCCGACGGCGAAAGATCAGCGTTATCGCAGTCAGGATCAAGGCGATTCCGAGCGTCGTCGTGATCACGGCGCTGGTTCCCTTGGAGTCCACGCCGAGGTGCGACAACGCCCATAGCGAAAGGGACGCAGCGGGAACGCTGCCCGATGCGAGTTGGCGGGCGACGCGCCAGTCGATCGCGTCGTTGAGCCCGTGGACGAGGGAGCCGCTGATTTTCGTGACGCCGGCGTAAAGGAGATCGGTCCCGACCGCGGTTGCCGGATGTATGCCAAAAAGCAAGACCAGCAGCGGGGTCATCAGCGAACCGCCGCCCACGCCCGTGAAACCCACCAGCATGCCGACCGCAAAGCCCGAGGCCGTGTAAAGCGGGTTAATCAGATGGAAAAAGTCCAACAACAAGCGCTCCTCTCGGGCAGAACTCGACGACGATTCTAGATTTTATTCACGGTTTTCGCGGGTCGATCATACGCCGGTCCGGATTGTCGGATCCCCTGCCGTCTCTCCCAGGTCGGATATCAAAAATCATATCGTCCGAATTGCCGGCCTCGGCCAACAGGCGATCGAGGCGAGCAAGGCAGGCCTTCGCTGCGCACCACAGGATATGAACCGAAGATCGCAAAGTGATGGTCACGCTATCCTCCGACGAGTTACTCCATCAACTTAGTAGATTATATCGTCGGAGGCAAGCGGCGTCGAGGATGGGAATTGCAGGAAAGCCAGCGGAGCCGAAAATCATCACTCCAGCCTTACAGCCCCAGCCTTACACTCCCTGGAAATCCGGACGCTGGGCGCGGCGGCAAACGTCTGGACCGCTACTTTCGCAGTTTGGCCATCAATTTTTAGTGGACTGCGGCCGTCCTCTGATCTTGAATGTCGCTCGGGCAGGGAGACGGGAAGCGAGAGTTGAAGAGGTGACCGATACCTCGCCCAAGATTCCGGCGCTCAAATTCATCCGCAAATTTGGTCTACGGGCTCGGGCTTATCGCCCTGATCCGCGCAGCGCCGAGAAACGCGGGGAGGAGTCGCGAAACCGCTCCGGCGCAGCGCGTTTGTCGGCCGAAAGACGCCCGGCTGGGCGATTTGCCCTGATCGCGCTCGCGCTGGGGTTATCCGGTCCCGCCGCAGCGCAAGAGTTGCGGACGCCGATAGAACACGTCATTGCGAATCCGGCGGCTGCTTGGACGGACGACCGCACGTTCGCGTCTCGGGGCAAGGACGATTCCGTCAAGCTATGGAACGTGGCCGACGCCGTCAGCGCGGCCGGTGCGAGTTCCACCCCGCCATCGGCCGCGCCATCCGTCCCCGGCCGCCTCGTCGCACTCGTCATCGCCAACGGCGCCTATCCAGACGCTCCGCTCGCCAATCCTTCCATCGACGCCGGTCTCGTCGCCGACAGCCTCAAGCGCATCGGCTTCGCGGTCACCGTGAAGACCAATGTCGATCTTGACGGCTTCGAACAGGCGATGTCCAGCTTCGTCGAAGCGAGCAAGGGCGCCGAGGTCGCGCTCTTCTATTTCGCCGGCCATGGGTTCTCCGTCGCCGCGGACGGGGTCCAGCAGAATATGCTGATGACGACTTCCTCCAATTTTCAGGCGAAATCGGAGATTGGCTTGCGGCAGGGCGGCGAACCGCTCGATCATGTCGAGGAGATGATCATCGGGCGGGCGCGGGCGACGCTGATCTTCATCGACGCGTGCCGCAACGTTCCAATTCTTGCCCACCGTGGCGTCGCCTCGCGCGGCTTCGCGCCGCTCAATCCGTCGTCGACCGAAGGGGCCTACGTCGTTTTGTCGACCCGTCAGGGCAAGACGGCCGAGGACGGCGAGGCGGGCCAAGGTAGTCCGTTCGCCCGCGCGGTCGCGGCAACACTGCCGACGGCTGGGTTGCGGATCGAAGACGCAGCCGCGCGCATCCGCAAGAAGGTGAGAGAGGAAACCTCAGATGCGCAGGATCCCGACGTCGTTCGCAGCGATCTGCCGGAAGGGGGCGTGGTGCTGATGGGGACCGGTGGATCGCCGTCGCCAGAGATCGCCTCGCTCGAAACGACGTCTCCGGTGGCCTCGCCATCCGCCCCTCCGCGGGCGCCCACGCCTGTCCCGGCAGCGGCGCCGCCCGACGCGGCGATAGTCGTCGGCCCACCGCCGAGGATTGCGGCGGACGATCCGGGAGGCGAGGTCTTCAAGGAGTGCGACGAATGTCCAGAAATGGTGGTCGTGCCTGCCGGCAAGGCGATGCTTGGCTCGCCTCCGGGCGAGAGCGGGCGCCAAACATTCGAAGCGGCGCCCCATGTGGCCGAGATCGCCAAGCCCTTCGCTGTGGGACGGTACGCAGTGACTTTCACGCAATGGGACGCCTGCTACGCTGAGGGCGCCTGCGGCCATCGCCGGCTCGGCGACCTCGACTTCGGCCGTGGCAAGCGACCGGCGATCTTCGCAACCTGGACCGAGGCGCAACTCTATGCGCAATGGCTGAAGCGCAAGACCGGTCAGCCCTATCGCCTTTTGAGCGAGGCGGAATGGGAATATGCCGCGCGCGGCTGCAGAAGTCTGAAATGCGCCACCCCGCCCTTCTGGTTCGGCGCGATCAAGCCCGAGGTTGCCGTCTATGATTCACGGCGTTCCTACGAGGGCAGCCCGAAAGCTGAATCTCGACTTCGGACCGAGCCCGTCGACAGCGGACCGGCCAATCCGTTCGGCCTCTACAACATGCTCGGCAATGTCCGGCAGTGGACCCAGGATTGCTGGAATCCTTCCCCCGTGGCCATAGCCTCGAACGGCGCGCCCGTTCTTTCCGGCGATTGCTCGGCGCGCGCGACACGCGGGGGCTCGTGGGCCGACGATCCCGCGAAACTGCGCGCGGCCGCACGCGATTACGAGAGCATCGACGAGGGGTCGGAGAGGATCGGCTTCCGCATCGCGCGGGACTTGCAACCCTGAACGGGCCAATACGGCCGAGGCAAAACCTGATGAGGCGTGAGTTGAAACAGACGTCATGGACAAGGGCAGGCGCATTGGCGGCCTTGTTTGGAATCGCCATCGCTGTGGTCGGGTGCCTGGGCGTCGAGGCCGCGAGCGCGCAAACACGGCGGGCTTTTCTGCTAGGCGAACAGCGCTACTCGGATCAGGATATTCCCAGTCTGAACTCGATCCGACAATGACGCCGCCGATCTCGCCGCAGATCTGGAGCAGGTGGGCTTCGACAAGAAGAACATCACCCTGGCGACGGAATTGCGCGGCAAGGGCGATTTCGACAAGCGGTTCCAGGCCTTCCTCGCCACGGTGAAGGAGGGCGACGTCGTTCTGTTCTTCTATTCCGGCCACGGCCTGGGCGTCGAAGCCAACAATACCGACTATCTGCTGCTGGGCGACATCAAAAGCCTGCGGAGCTATACGCGCGACCAGGTGATCGACGCGGACAAGCGCCGAGACGACATTATTTCGCTCAAGATGCCGTCGTTCGAAGGAGCTTATGAGACCGACGAAATCGCCAAGAACGGCGTTTCAGTCACCGACGTCATGAACGCGATCGCCGACAAGAAGCCCAAGATCGCCATTCTTTTTCTGGATGCGTGCCGTTCGATCATCCGCGCGACGGCGGACGAGCGGGAGATCAAGCGCGGGGTAACTTCCGGCAGCCGTCTGCTGCCAACCAAGGATGTGCCGGCCGGATCGATCGTTTTGTTCTCGGCCTCTTTTGGCGAGACCGCGATCGAGAGCTTCGGATATGCGGATCACCGCCGCAACTCCCTGTTCACCGAAGTCGTCCGATCGGAGCTGCAACGGCCGGGGCAGACACTGATCGAACTCGGTCAGCGGGTCAGCCGCATGGTCCGGGCGTTCGCGCTGGCGGGCGGCCGACAGCAGGAGCCGGAGTATTTCGAGAATCTCGGAGTCGGCGATGATTTCGCTCTTGTCGATTCGATCGGCGCCGAACGCTTCCAGCTGACGCAACAGCAATGTGCCGGCGCCGAGGTGGATTGGGCGGAGATCAGCCAGCAACCCGAACGCGAGGCGCTCGAGAGACACCGCCGGAGATTCCACGATTGTCCCACCGCGGAGCTTGCACGCCGTGCGCTGGTGAGCTTGCTCGGCTCCTCCGAGGTCGTGGCCCCGACCGTCGCCGCCTCGTCCAAACAGGTCGACGATTGCGACCGCCTCGCCGCCTCGGAGAGCGATCCGTCCCGCCCGCCCGAGGTCCCTGGGGTGCCGCTCGACAAGATAGATTTCGACGCTGCGACCGCCGCGTGCGAGAAATCGATTGAGCGCAATTCGCGCATCGTCAGGTATCTGTTCAACCTGGGTCGGGCCAAATTTGCCGCGGCCAACGCGCTTCGGTTGGACGACCCGGCCCGCAAACCCCTCATTGTCAAGGCGCGCGCCGACTACAACGACGCCGCCAACCGAGGCTATGTGGCGGCGCTTTTCAGTCTCGCCACGCTCTCCGCCTACTCCGACGCAAGCGATGAGGAACAGGATCACGCGAACACGCTTCTCCTGAAGGCGGCGAACCAGGAGTTTCCGCCGGCGATGTACGAGCTCGGCCGCCGCTACAGCAACGGCTCGTTCGGGCTGCAGCGCGACCTTTCCGAGGCCTACCGCTGGTTCGCCAAGGCGGCGGAAAGCGGGTCGGTTCCGGCAATGGTGGAGACCGGCGATGCGCTCTTTCATGGACGCGGGGTCGCACAAAATCCACACCGCGGGGTCGAATGGGCCCAACGGGCGGCCGAATTGGGCTCCGACGCGGCCAAGCTCAATCTCGGCCTCTATTATTTTAGCGGCTACAGGGTCTACAACGCCGCGGGCGAACTTGCCTCCAGCAGCGTCCTTTCCGACGAAACCCAAGCGTTGCTCTGGTGGGGGCGTGCGGCCGCCGACGACAACCCGGCGGCCCAGTATTACATGGCGCAGATGATGGAGCGCGGCTATGGCCTGCCAAGCCCGCAGCCGGAGATTGCGGAGCGCTACTACCGCCTTGCCGCGCATGGCGGCAACGAAGAAGCGGAAATCGAATTGGCTCGCAGGCTTCTTGCGGGTCGCATGCTGGTCAAACCGGAGAACGGCTCGAACGAGGCCATCGACCTGCTTAACCGCGCACTGAGCCACGGCTCGGCCCGGGCGGCTAACATGCTGGCGGAAATCTACCGCAACGGCGAACTCGGTCAGCCCAAGGATCCGGTGCTGGCGATGAAATATGCCTTTCTTGCGATTAAACTGTCCGTTCAAGCCGACCCGACCACGCCGGACGGCAATCCGTTCTTCGAAATCGACGCGGGCATCCTGCTGGCGGAAATGGCGGTCAACGGCCAAGCCGTTGACGTCAATGACCGCGCCTTGCTCACGCCCGACGAAATTGACCGCCTGCAGCGCTTTTACGGGGCCGTCGACCCGGATACCCACAAGGTGAAGATACGTCGGCTCGATGTTCCGCTCGGGGGCTGCAACTACCCCTACAAGAAGGCGGTCTGGGTGTGGGATTGGGGACGCGCCGAATCGCCGACCGAGCCCCAGTTCCGCAGCCTGGAGCGCGAGACGTTCTGCTACGACAACGATGTTCTGCGTCGAACGCTGTCAGCGACGTTCCAAGCCGCGCGCAAGGCGAAAGTGCCTTTCGCCGACTTGATCAATCAGCAGATCATCGCGGCCCAGGCGGAAACGAACGCCCAGTCTAGCCGTCAGCCCCGCCGTTGAAAGCGCTGGAGAACTACGTTATATGTGAAGCGCACTGAGCTGCGTCATCGGGAGATTTCCATGAGCGTCAAGTCGGTGAAACGTTCCGCGACTTCTGGCAGGCTCCTGGCAGCGACCGCGATCGTCGCAATGGGAGCGCTCGCCCAGCAATCCCCCGCTTATGCGGGTGACGCCTTTCTCCGTGGAATTGTCGGAGGGATGGTCGGCGGCATGGTCGGGAATATGATCATGCAGCAGCAGCACTTTCACGGGGGTGGTGGCTATGGCCACCGTCCTCCGCCCTCTCATTCCTATTCGGGCGCTGCTCCGTCCAATCGTTCGCGTCCGGCGGGCAATGGTCCGCCGCCTTCCCCCGAGGAGTCCTCGCGCGCGCTCGCTTCGCTCGCGCCGCCGACCAGTCAGGAGGCGCAGGTTGTCCTGAAGTCCGTAAAGCCCAGTCAGTCGCTCGGGGCCGTCGGCGCGTCCGACGATCTCGAACAGATCGGCAAGGATGACAACGCCGAAGCCAGTCGCGACTACACCGGCAGGGTCGACGACCTCATCAAGCGCATCCAGCAAGCCCAAAACGCCCAGCACTCGACCAAGGAGGGCGACGTCACCGAGCATGCGATCCTCGAGGCGCTGGAGACCTCCATCCGGGAAGCCAACCTGATCAAGTTCGAGACGTTCCTGGGCGAGAACTGGTCGCCGGAGCGTCTGAGGGTCATGATTCTCGATCGCGTCCAGAATGAAATCGGCAGCCTGTTCGACGGCACGAACCGCGGCGCGGTGACGATGAACGACCTAGACCTAATCATCAAGAAAGCGGCCGGCAACGTGTATGGGCGGCTGTTCGAGACATCGGAATTGCTGGCGGCGAATCGAAGCTCGACCCTGTTCGTGCAGCGTCTCTATCAGACCCACGGCGATCTCGTGAACGGCGAGGTTCGCGAGAGCGCCGAGCAATTGTTATCCGACGCCTCCGCGTCCGGAGTGGCGCCGGTGGATCCGGTTGTCCGGCGCGATCCCAACGCCTTCGCTCTGCGATATCGCGCCCAGCGCATCATTTACGACTGCTTGTCCGACAATGTCGAGGCGATCAGCTCAAGCGAGTCGGGCATGGCGAATTCCGCCGAAATCAGCAAAGGCGTGCTCGACGTCACCCAGCAGCAATGCGCGAAGTGGGTCTCGGCGCAATTGGTCGGAGCGGACGGCAAGATCAAGCCGCAGGACCCGATGCCGCTGCGCGTCATTTGGACCGCCGAAGGCCCGAAGGACGATCCCTCAATGTATGGACGCGCGACGGATCAGCTCTAGGCCGATCTCCCCACCTGTCCTCGTCTCATCGAGCTCCGCAGATCGGGCGGGCGCCCTCGCGGCCGACGGGAGCGGCGGCTACTTTTGCGGTCGTCGACCTTCGCCGAGTACTCAGGATGAGTGGTTGGTGGGGGAGGTAGGACTCGAACCTACGAAGGCTTAGCCAGCGGATTTACAGTCCGCCCCCTTTGCCGCTCGGGACACTCCCCCGCGTCCAAAGGCCTGGGGCCTTGGGGACGAAAACGCCTCGGCGGGTCGCGGGCAGGCTTATGTTGCCGGAAGCGGCGGCGTGTCAACTGCAAATATGCCCGAGATTGGCGGGGCGCCGCGACCTGGACTCTATCCTTGGTCAAGGCGGGAGCTTAACAGTGGACAACGTCGACCCAAACCCCACGAGGCGTTCCACCCCATGACCCGAAGTCGCGACTCGCGCTCGAGGCCGCCCTCGGACGGTTCGCACAAACCGTCGTCGCCAAAGCGCCCGCCGCGCCTCGAGCGAGCGGATGATCGGCGGGAGGCTAAGGTGTCGCGCATCTACGGCTTTCACAGCGTCGCCGCGGCACTGAAGGCCCCCCGGCGCGAGCTGATCCGCCTCTATGCGACGCCGGCCGCGGCCGAGCGGCTGAGCGCCGACATCGCCGCGCGGGGGATCGAGACCCGGATTGTGAACCTCGAGGAAATCGCGGCCCGCGCGCCGCGCCAGGCGGTCCATCAAGGGCTGCTGCTCGAGGCTCGGCCGCTCGCGCCGATCGACGTCGCCGAGCTTCCGGCGAGCGGCCTTGTGCTCGTCCTCGACCAGATCACCGATCCGCATAATGTCGGCGCGATCTTGCGCACGGCGGCGGCCTTCGCGGTCGACGCGCTCGTGACCACCGAGCGCCATTCGCCGGAGTTCGCGGGGGCGCTGGCGAAGTCCGCCTCGGGCGGGCTCGAGCACGTGCCGATTTGCAGCGTAACGAATCTCGCCCGCGCGCTCGCCGAAATGGGGGACATGGGCTACTGGCGGATTGGGCTCGACTCGGACGCGCCGTTACGGCTCTCCGACGAAACGCTCTCGCGCCCCCTGGCGTTGGTCCTCGGCGCGGAGGGCAGGGGCCTTAGACGCCTGACCCGCGAGCGATGCGATCGTCTCGGCCGCCTCGATCTGCCTGGCCCGATCAGGAGCCTGAACGTGTCGAACGCATGCGCGATCGCCCTTGCGCTCGTGCATGAGCGCTTGCCCGTCGAGGCCTGACGCGCCGGCTCGGCCCGATGGCGTCTCCTTATTGCATCGACGGCACGACCTTGGCGTAACTCAGGTCGTAGGTCTTGTTGCGCAGCGGATCGAGCCGAGTGCCTTCGGACGCGTCGAAGATTCGCGGCCGACCGGAAGCCGTTGGCGGCTGCGGAGAAGCTTGCGTTGCGGTCGTCGTGGAATCCGGGACGGCGACGCCGGACGACGCCAATGGCGCCGTTCCATACTTGGCCTCGCGCGCGCGCTCATCGGCGAGCATCGCCGGCGGAACGGGAGCGGAGGCGATTGGCCCGGTCCCTGAAGCGCCGGTCGGGCTCGCGTCGTCGAACGCAAGCCCTTCCGCCGGGGAGTCGTTGACCCCGGTGACGATGGCGCTCATTTCCTCGATCGACTTGACGCCCGGAGCGACCAGCGACGCCAGAGCCGCATCCTTCGCGTTTCGGTCGGCGCCGATTCTGGCTAGGCGGGCGACGAGCGCCGGCGGGGCCGCTTGCCCCCGCGGCGGAGCGACGAGCGCGCCGAACCGCGGCGGATCGATGGGGTCGATCGAACCGCGGATCGCCGGCGCGGGCTGCGGCGTCACGTCCGGCGCCAGCTTGTCTTTGACGTCCTTCTCGATCTGGCGCCAATGGGCGACGTTCTTCTGATGCTGGTCGAACGTTTCGGCGAAGACATGGCCGCCGGTTCCGTCGGCGACGAAGTAGAGGTCCTTGCCGCGCGCGGGATTGGCGACCGCTTCGAGCGCCGCCTTGCCGGGGTTGCAGATCGGCCCCGGCGGCAGGCCGTCGATGATGTAGGTGTTATAGGGCGTCGATTGAGCGAGGTCGGCTCTGGTAATGCTGCGGCCGAGGGTGCCCTTGCCCAGGGCCAGGCCGTAGACGATCGTCGGGTCGGACTCGAGCCGCATGTGCTTCTCGAGGCGATTGACGAACACGCCCGCGACGCGAGGCCGCTCGTCGGCCTTGCCGGTCTCTTTCTCGACGATCGACGCCAAGGTGACCATTTCACCCGGCGATTTGATCGGCAGATCCGGCGCCCTCTTTTTCCATACGTCCTCGATGCCCTTCGTCTGAGCCCTCGCCATAGCCGTCAACAGCGCTTGGCGGGTATAGCCGCGCTCAAACGAGTAAGTGTCGGGCATCAGGGACCCCTCGCGCGGGGTCTCTTTGACGTCGCCGCCCAAAACATCGTTTTCGCGCAGCCGCTCGACAATCTGGCTGCTTGTCAGTCCTTCAGGGATCGTTAGCTTGTACATGACGACGCGATGCGCAACGAGTTCGTTCTCGATGTCGTTCATGCTCATCCCCGCCTTGAATGCATATTCGCCACGTTTCAAAGCGCCGCGATTGCCGTCGAGGAGGGTCAGCACGTTGAACCACATCGCGCTGTCGATGACGCCGGCGCGCTCGAGCTGATCGGCGATGCTGCCGCCGTCGTCCTCACGCACGATCATGACGACCTTGTCGGCATCGAGCGGCCCGGGGCTGCGCGATTCTTTCAATAGCCAAGCGAGCGCTCCAACTGTCGCGAGCGCCCCGAGCAGGACGAAAGTGAGCAGTCCGCTGACGCTCGAGATGCCCATTCGCCGCGGTTTGCGCGGCGGCTGGGGCGGCGCGGGCGGGGCGCCGCCGGCGGGCCCGGACTTGCTCGCGCGGCCGAACAGGCTCACCCGGGGCCGGGGGGCCTCTCCATTGCCGGAATCGAGTTCACCGCTCATGTCGCCTGCCGCTGCCACGCCGCCGCCGTCGACCCTCAAGTCTTAAGCCAGCGCGGGGCTGAACGCGCCGGTTGGCGGGCTCAGGGCAAGTTTAGCCGACGGCGCGGCCCGGGGAAACAACGAATCGCCCCTGGGTTGCGGTCAGTTCGTTTCGCAGAAGACGAGCGACGCGTTGGTGCCGCCGAATCCAAACGAGTTGGACAGGGCCGCGCGGATCGGACGCTTGCGCGCCACGTGCGGAGCAAGGTCGATCGCCGTCTCGACCGCGGGGTTGTCGAGGTTGAGCGTCGGCGGCGCGATTTGGTCGCGGATCGCAAGGATGGAGAAGATCGCCTCGACCGCTCCGGCCGCCCCGAGGAGATGGCCGATCGACGACTTGGTGGACGACATGGTCGTCTTGGCGGCCGAATTGCCGAGCAACCGCTCGACCGCACGCAATTCGATTTCATCGCCGACCGGGGTCGACGTTCCGTGCGCGTTGACGTAGTCGATTTCCGAAGGGGAAATCGCGGCCCGCCTCAGCGCCATGTTCATCGCGCGATAGGCGCCGTCGCCATCCGGCGAAGGCGCGGTGACATGATAGGCGTCGCCGGAAAGGCCATAGCCGATCAGCTCGGCGTAGACATGGGCGCCGCGGGCCTTGGCGTGCTCGAATTCTTCGAGCACCACGCATCCGGCGCCTTCGCCCATGAGGAAGCCGTCGCGATCGCGGTCGTATGGGCGCGAGGCTTGCTTGGGCCTGTCGTTGAACCCGGTCGAGAGGGCGCGACAGGCGCAAAATCCGGCCAGCGACAGGCGATTGACCGCCGACTCGGCGCCGCCGGCGACCATCACGTTGGCGTCGCCGAGCGCGATCAGCCGCCCCGCGTCGCCGATCGCGTGCGCGCCGGTCGAGCAGGCGGTGACGACGGCGTGGTTGGGCCCCTTGAGATTGTGAGCGATCGAAACTTGCCCGCTCACCAGATTGATGAGCCGGCCGGGAATGAAGAACGGCGAGATGCGGCGCGGTCCTTTTTCGTGCAAGGTCACCGAAGCGTCGTAGATGCCCCCAAGTCCGCCGATTCCGGAGCCGATCAGCACCCCGGTCTCGATCTCCTCCTCGTAGGTTGCGGGGGCCCATTTGGCGTCGCGCAGCGCCTGCGTCGCGGCGCTCATGCCGTATATGATGAAGTCGTCGACCCGGCGCTGCTCTTTGGGCTCCATCCAGTCGTCGGGATTGAAGGAGTCGGGGCCGCTTCCGCGCGGCACTTGCGCCGCGATCTGGCACGGCAGGTCCGAGACGTCGAAGTTCTCGACCCGGCCTGCCCCCGACTCGCTAGCCAGAAGCCTGCGCCATGTCGCCTCGACCCCGCAAGCCATCGGGCTCACCATGCCAAGACCGGTGACGACGACACGCCTCATGCCTTCCATATCCATTTCCTGACTGCGCCCTGCTCATAAGCAGCCTCTGATGCGGCGCCGGCGCCCTGACGCGACAAGGGCCGGACTGGACGCCGGCCCTTGCATTGAAAGCAAAAACATCTTCGCGAGAGGCGGCGCCGCAACCGGCGGCGACCGGCCCGCCGCTACTTTTTGGCCGACGCTTTTTCGAGATATTTGATCGCGTCCCCGACGGTCACGATCGTTTCGGCCTGGTCGTCTGGAATCTCGACGCCAAACTCCTCTTCGAACGCCATCACCAGCTCCACGGTGTCGAGCGAGTCGGCGCCGAGATCGTCGATGAAATTGGCGGTGTCGACGACTTTGTCCGCCTCCACGCCGAGGTGCTCGACGACGATCTTCTTCACCCGCTCTGCGACATCGCTCATGTCATCTTTTCCCTTATGCGTCGGGCCTTGCCACCCGACTTCTGACCAAATCCCCGGTCGACCCCGCCGAGGGACGCCCGCCATTGGCCGTCCGCTCCGCCCTCTCGAGGCGATAAGTGTTTCGATCGGGGTCCGCCGACGCTGACGCTCGAATAGTGCGCCCCTCCCGCGCCCTGCGACAAACGGCGTCGATAGCATATCTTTCCTGCCAACGCGAGAGGGCGCGAGCCCGACCGCGGCGCGGCGCTCCTGCGGGCTTAAAGGCATCAAATCATTGTCATTCCTCCGTTCACGTGCAGCGTAAGTCCGGTCACGTAGGCCGCTTCGGAACTCGCCAAATACACCGCCGCGGCGCCGATCTCCTCGGCGGAGCCCAACCGTTTCATGGGGACGGAAGCAAGGATCGCCTCACGCTGTTTTTGGTCAAGCACATCGGTCATCGGGCTTGCGATGAAGCCGGGTGCGATGCAATTCACCGTGATGCCCCGGGAGGCGATTTCCGCGGCGAGCGCCTTGGACATGCCGATCATGCCGGCCTTGGCGGCCGCATAATTGGCTTGGCCGGCATTGCCGGAGACGCCGACAACGGACGCCATATTGATGATACGGCCGTACCGACGCCGCATCATCCCCTTCACCGCCGCGCGCGACAGCCGGAAGGCCGCCGTCAGATTGATCGCCAGGACCGATTCCCAGTCAGCGTCCTTCATGCGCATGAACAGGCTGTCGCGGGTCACGCCAGCGTTATTCACAAGAATGTCGAGCGATCCAAGCGCGGCCTCGACGGTGGGAACCAGCGCATCGGCTGCTTGGGCGTCCGCGAGGTCGCACGGCGCCGGAAGCGCGCGATCCTTAAGCTCAGCGACGAGCGCTTCGAGCGCCTCGCGCCGGGTGCCCGAGAGCGCCACCGTAGCCCCCTGCGCGTGCAGCGCGCGCGCGATCGCGCCGCCAAGGCCGCCCGAGGCGCCGGTGACGAGCGCAGTCCTTCCTGTCAGATCGAACAACGGCGTCGTCCTTCTCGCCAGTCGTGTTAGGGCTTCGCCGACGCGCTGAAGGCGACGACGTCGGCGGGCGCGCCGATGCTGATCGCCGTCGCGCCCTCCACGATCCGCTTGATGAGTCCGGTCAGGACTTTGCCCGCGCCAAGTTCGATAAACCGCGTGACGCCATGAGCGCTCATATAGGCGACGCTTTCCCGCCATCGCACGGTTCCCGTCACTTGCGCGACGAGACCGGATCGGATGGCTTCCGGGTCGACGACCGCGGATGCCTCGACATTGGCGACAAGAGGCGGCTTGGGCGGACGAATTTTGACGCTTTTGAGCGCTGCCGCCATCTCCAGCGCGGCCGGCTGCATCAGCGCCGAGTGAAAGGGCGCGGACACCGGCAGAATGAGCGCCCGCTTGGCGCCGGCGATCTTGGCGAGCTCCATGGCGCGCTCGACCGCAGCCGTCGTGCCCGAGATGACCACCTGGCCGGCGCCGTTGTCGTTGGCCGCCTGGCAGATTGCGCCGGTCAGATAGAGCTCGCTCGCCGCTTGAGTAGCGATTCTCACCACCTGTCCGAACTCGAGGCCGAGGATGGCCGCCATTGCGCCTTCGCCGACTGGGACCGCCTTCTGCATTGCCTCGCCGCGCAGGCGAAGCAGACGCGCGGCGTCCTCGAGCGTGAGCGACCCCGCGGCGCAAAGAGCCGAATATTCCCCGAGCGAATGTCCCGCGACGTAAGCCGCTTGCGTCGCCGCCTTGAAGCCTGTTTCGGTTTCCAGAACGCGCAGGGCCGCTATGCTCGCGGCCATCAGCGCCGGTTGGGCGTTAGCGGTCAGCGTGAGTTCGGCCTCAGGGCCTTCGAACATCAATTGGGAGAGACCCTGGGACAGGGCCGTGTCGACGCGCTTGAACACGTCGCGCGCGGCGGGAAACGCCTCAGCCAGCGCCTTCCCCATACCGACCGCCTGGGAACCTTGACCCGGAAACACCAACGCCGTCTTCATGACCGGGCTTCCCCGCCTGGAGCGCGAAAAGGCGACTTGACGCTCGCGCGCCGACGCAGCGGCGGTGCACAGACACGGCCCGGGCCGGGCTGTCAAGCGACGTATATGTTGGGGGCGGCCAGGGATCGGGACAGCTAGCCGCCGAAACCGAACCGGAACGGGTCGGCTGGGTTCTCGATGAGCGTGCTTTCGGCGCAGACGAACGCGCGGCCGCCGATCCGCGGCAAAACGCCCCCGTTCGGGCCCGGTTTGAAGGTTGCGCGAAAACGGCTGCCGATGATGCTCTCCTGCACCCAGACCTCGCCGGGACGCAACCTCCCATCGGCGTGGAGGCATGCGAGCTTGGCGCTGGTCCCTGTTCCGCAAGGCGAACGGTCGTAAGCGCCGCCCGGGCAGAGGACGAAATTGCGGCTGTTCGCGTCGCCAGACCGCGGGTGTGCGAATATCTCGACGTGCTCAATCGGCGCGCCGCCCTTGCCGGTTACGCCTCTCGCGGCCAGCGCGTCGCGAATGGAGGTCGAAGCCTGGGTCAACCGGTCAATGTTCGCGGGGATGAGGTCGCACGGCGAGGTCGACGTGAGGAAGAACCAGTTGCCGCCCCAGGCGACGTCTCCGAGCACGGTCCCAAGGCCGGCGACCTCGACCGAAATCCCCGTCAGGTGACGATAGCTCTCGACATTCTCGATCGTCGCCGTGTTCGCATCGGCAAGCTCGACGCCAACGATCCCGACCGGAGTCTCGAAGCGATGGCGGCCCGGCTTGAGCCGGTCCATGTGCGCAAGCGTCACGGCGAGGCCAATCGTCCCGTGCCCGCACATGCCGAGATAACCTGCGTTGTCGAAGAAAATCACGCCGACGGCGCATGTCGGGTCATGAGGTTCGCAGATGAGCGCGCCGACCATGGCCTCGTGGCCGTGGGGCTCGGTCACGGCGAAGCGGCGGAGATGATCGAATTCGCGAGCGAACCGCTCGCGCCTCTGGGCGAGCGGGCCGTCGCCGAGCGGCGGGCCGCCGGCGACGACCACACGCGTCGGCTCGCCCTCGGTATGCGAGTCGATGACGCGCATGGCGCTCAGTCCTTCGCCCCGCGCCATGACGCGTACCAGGAGCGAAACGTCTTGAACCGCCGAACCGCCAGAGTCTCCTGGGAAGGGCTCAGGGCATCGAAAGCATTGAGCTGCAACGCATATTCCTCATGCCCCTGAAGCGTCATCAGGCGCTTGAAATAGAGCACGAGGTCGACGCCCTCATCAAACACAGAGAGCGGAGCCAGCGCGTCTTCGAGCTCGAGCGCGAGGCGCCGCGCCTCGGGGTCGCCCTTGGCCGCGCGCTGGCAAAGCTCGACCAGGCGCAACACCTCGCGCGGCAGAACATTGCCGATGCCAGTGATGACGCCGGAGGCCCCGCAATTGACGATGCCGTGGAACACCTGGGTGTCGACCCCAACCATGAGCGCGACTCCCGCCTCGCGCCCGGCGATGTGCTCCGCAGCGTAGCTCAACGATTCCGCGCCGCCGAACTCCTTGAACCCGACGAGATGCGGGTATTCCCGGCGCAGGTCGAAGAACAGCTCCGCACGGGTCTGGAAGCCATAATAGGGACTGTTGTAGATGACCGAGGGCAGGTCGACCGCCGCCTCGAGAACGCTGGCGAAATGGGCGCGCTGGGCCGCCGCCGACGAACCGCGCGAGAGGACGCGCGGGATGATCATCAACCCGCGCGCGCCTCCAGTCTTGGCGTGACGCGCGAGGGCCGCGGCCTGCGCCGTGTTCTGCGCCCCGGTGCCGACGATGACCGGGAGGCCCGCGTTCGCCAGGCGCTCGACGCCCTCCATCCGCTGCTCGAGAGTCAGGAGCGGCCAGTCGCCCATCGACCCGCAATAGACCAGTCCCGACATCCCCGCGTCGACGAGCTCGCGCCCGGTGCGCGCGAGGGCGTCGAAATCCGGGCGCCGATCGGCGGCGCAGGGAGTCATCAGGGCCGGAATGGCTCCGGAAAAAACTTGCGAGGACATGCTGGCGGTTCCTGGAATCGGGTCGTAACGTTCGGCTACTTTCGCATGTCCTCAGCGTACGATCTTGATGAAAAGACGGGCCGCCGCTTGAAAATGGGCCAAAAAACGCCCCGCCCGGCCGAGGATGATGCCGCGGCCGCGCTTGCCGCCGCGCTCGGTCGACCGTTTCCGGCAATCGAACTTTTCGACCATATCGCCGACATCGTATTCTTCATCAAGGATCGTGAGGCGCGCTACGTCGCGGTCAACCAGACGCTCGCCGAACGCTGCGGCTTCGCCGACAAGCGAGCGCTTGTCGGCCGCAAGGCGAGCCAGACTTTTGCGCCCCCTCTCGGCGAGCGTTTCGAGGCTCAGGACCTCAAGGTCATCGCGGACGGCTTGTCGATCCGCGGCCGGCTGGAGCTTCATCTCTATCCCGACGGCGGCGAAGGCTGGTGCCTGACCTGGAAAGAGCCGCTCATGGACGCCGATGGCGCCATTCGAGGCCTTGTCGGCATTTCCCGCGACGCCCCGGCGCTGTCGCGGCCCGGCCTGGTTCCGGCGGCGCTTGCCGCCGCGCTCGCCTATATCGACGACCATCTCGACCAGCCGCTGCGCGTCCCCGATCTCGCCGCGCGCGCCGGCCTGTCGCCGTTCCAGTTCGACCAGAGGCTGCGGGCTCTGTTCGGCCTCTCGGCCGGCCAGTATCTGGCCCGGCTGCGCATCGGGCGGGCGTGCGACCGGCTCCGGCGCGCCGACGCGCCGTTGAGCGAACTGGCGCTCGAATGCGGCTACGCCGACCAGGCCGCGTTCACCCGCCAGTTCCGCAAATCCGTCGGCCTTACGCCTGGCGCCTACCGGCTGGCGACCGCGCATGGACGGAGGCGCGTCCCCTAAAATACGACGAAGATATGATAAAGACCGCGCCCCGAGGCGGCGCCGGAAGAACGTTTTCCAAGCCGTCGGAAGGAAATCAAAGGCCCCGGGGGAAGGAAAATCCAAAGCGAAGGGAAATAAAATCCAAATCGCTGGAAGAAAATCCAAAGGCCGATTTGCCTATAAATGTCCAATATTTCAATGACTTAAGTCGCATGTCCGATACCGGCGGATCCCTCTTGGCCTTCGCCCCCGTTCCGCATTCGCCGGACAGGCGATCCCCGATCGGCGACAGTTGGCACGATAGCACGCCATTCTGATAATCGCAAGAGACTATCGCTCGTTTTTCTGGTCGCGGGGGCTTTACCGAAGGCTGCGGCCAGCCTGGCGAGTGCTGCAGCGCGACCCTAGCCCGTCGTGGCCGGAAGCGCGCACATGTCCGAGCGGACGAGGAAGCGCCGCTCGCGGCCGTTGTCGAGCGAGAACATGCCGCCGCGTCCCCGCACGACGTCGATCACGATATCGGTGTGCTTCCACGCCTCGTATTGCGGGCCGCTGATGTAGAAGGGCGCGCCGCCGATCTCGCCCAGTTTCACGTCATAGTCGCCGATCAGGAACTCGCCGCGGGGGTAGCACATCGGCGAGGACCCGTCGCAGCACCCGCCTGACTGATGGAACATCACAGGTCCGTGGTCGGCGACGATTTCAGCGATCAAGCCGAGGGCCTCGGGAGTCGCGGTCACAGTGCCCATTTGTTGTGCTCCAAAAGCTTCGGCGGCGCGGAAACCGCCCGCGCCGCCGCTGTTCTCAAGCCGCGCCGATCAGAAGAAGCCGAGCTTCTTCGGGCTGTAGCTGACCAGCATGTTCTTCGTCTGCTGGTAGTGGTCGAGCATCATCTTGTGGTTCTCGCGGCCGACGCCCGACTGCTTGTAGCCTCCGAACGCCGCATGCGCCGGATAGGCGTGGTAGCAATTGGTCCATACCCGCCCTGCCTGGATCGCGCGACCGAAGCGGTAGCAGCGGTTGGCGTCGCGGCTCCACACGCCCGCGCCCAGACCATAGAGCGTGTCGTTGGCGATCGAGAGCGCGTCTTCGTCGTTCTTGAAGGTCGTCACCGCCACGACTGGGCCGAAGATCTCCTCCTGGAAGATGCGCATCTTGTTGTGGCCCTTGAACACGGTCGGCTTGATGTAATAGCCGCCCGCATATTCGCCGGGCAGCACATTGCGCTCGCCGCCGGTCAGAACCTGCGCGCCTTCCTTCTTGCCGATGTCGAGATAGGAAAGGATTTTTTCCATCTGCTCGGAGGAAGCCTGAGCGCCGATCATCGTGGTCGGATCGAGCGGACTGCCCTGGGTGATCGCGTCGACGCGCTTGAGCGCGCGCTCCATGAACTTGTCGTAGATCGACTCATGGATCAGCGCGCGGCTGGGACAGGTGCAGACCTCGCCCTGGTTGAGCGCGAACATCACGAAGCCTTCGATCGCCTTGTCGAAGAAATCGTCGTCCTTGGCCGTGACGTCCTCGAAGAAGATGTTGGGCGACTTGCCGCCAAGCTCGAGCGTGACCGGAATGAGGTTCTGCGACGCATATTGCATGATGAGCCGGCCGGTGGTCGTCTCGCCGGTGAAGGCGATCTTGGCGACGCGGTTCGACGAGGCGAGCGGCTTGCCCGCTTCGAGTCCGAATCCGCTCACGACATTGACCACGCCCTTTGGCAGAAGGTCGCCGATCACCTCCATCAGCACCATGATCGAGGCCGGGGTCTGCTCGGCGGGCTTGATGACCACGCAGTTGCCGGCGGCGAGCGCGGGCGCGAGCTTCCACACCGCCATCAGGATCGGGAAGTTCCACGGGATGATCTGGCCGACGACGCCGAGCGGCTCGTGGAAGTGGTAGGCGACGGTGTCGTGGTCGATCTCGGAGATCGAACCTTCCTGGGCCCGAATGGCGCCGGCGAAATAGCGGAAATGGTCGACCGCGAGCGGCAGATCGGCGGCCATCGCCTCGCGGATCGGCTTGCCGTTATCCCAGGTTTCGGCGGTCGCGAGCTTCTCGAGATTCGTTTCGATGCGGTCGGCGATCTTGTTGAGGATCTGCGCCCGTTCGGCCGCGCTGGTGCGGCCCCAGGCCCCTTTCGCCGCATGAGCGGCGTCGAGCGCGGCCTCGACGTCGGAGGCGTCCGAGCGCGCGATCTCGCACACCGGCTGGCCGGTGATCGGCGAGATATTGTCGAAATACTTTCCGGCGTTCGGCTTGCGCCATTCGCCGCCGATATAGTTTTCATACCGCTTGGCGAACGGCGATTTGAGAGCAATGTTGAGGTCGACCTTTGTCATGGGCTTCTTCCCTTGAGTTGCGCCGCTCGAAGAACGGCGTTGACCGCAAGGTTTCGCTCTCGCGTTGCGCGCTGAGGAGTCCCTCCCGGCGGGGAGCGCCGGGAAGTGTCTCAGATTTGCGACACGTTGGGCGCGGATTCGTCAGTCGCGCAGGCGAAGTTCCTTCATCTTTCTGTGGAATGTGGCTCGCGACACTTTGAGCTCCTTCGCCGCCCTGGAGACATTGCCGCTCGAGCGCGCGAGCGCCCGCAGAAGGACGGCGCGCTCCGCCGCGTCGATGTCGTCGCTTTCGGCCCCGGCGCGTCCAATGAGGTCTGCGGCCGGGGTCGGCTGCTTGAGGCTGGATGCGCTGACGCCGAGGCCGATCCGGGCCGCGCGTGTGGCGCCGATAACGAGGTCGTCCCGGTCAACCGCAAGCAGAGACGACCCATACCGGTCGCCTGTCGGCGCGAGCAGGATGCGCGCCTTGGGAAAAGCGAGGCGGAAATTTTCCGCTTCGATGCCCCGAGCCGCGTCGGCGACCGAGCTCGCGATCAGACGCGCGAAGCCGTCGGTCAGATCGGCCCGGCAGGAGGAGACGTCGAGCGCCGCGGCGAGATCGCCATGCTCGTCAAAAATGGGCGCGGTGGTGCAAAACAGGCCTGAATTGCGGGTGAAAAAGTGCTGATCGCGATCAATCGTGACCGCACGCTCCTCGACGAGGCAGGTCCCGATGCCGTTGGTGCCTTCGTGTTTTTCGCTCCAGATAGCGCCGGTCCAAAGTCCCGAACCATCAAAGAGGCGATCGTCGCAGGGCGCGCCGCGGCGATCGAGAATCACCCCGGCCGGATCGGCCAGCACCACCGAGCAGCCGACGCCGCCGACCGCGAGGAAAAGCCGGTCGATGCTTCCCTGCGCCGCGGCGAGCAACGGGCCCATTCGTTCGCGCGACCGCGCGATCTCTTCTTCAGGCAGCCGCTCCGACGCAGCCCGGCTGGAGGGGTCGAGGGCGTGCAGCGCGCCGGACCGGCGCCAGGAGGCGGCGAGCGCCGAGCTCGCGGCCTCGTTGCCAGCAATGACTTTGAGAACACGGTCCGCGTGGTCCGCGACCGCCGGTCGCCCCATGCTTTCCTCCCGGTCGATCGGCGTCGACGCCATGCGTCGAGGGCCAAATTCAAGCGTTATGCGCTAAAGAATACAGCGCCAACCCTACGCCCGAAACCGTCAGACCGCAATTCGCCCAAAGGAGGCCTCGCGAGCCGGGCTCGCCCGCTTATGCGCCCATTAACCGCGGGCGCGTTAGCCTGAGCGGCTCACGAAAAGCCGGCGAGACGACGCAACATGACATCCTCCATCGGCCGGGCGGCGACGGCGCTCGCCGATTGCGCCTGGCTCGACGCCGAACGGGCGCGCGCCTATGCGCGGATCCTGCTTGCGCTCACGCTCGTCGGCGCCGCCGGCTGGATCGCGCTGAGCCAGGGCGGCCTCGATCGCGAAGGCAAGCCGATCGGAACCGACTTCGTCGGCTTCTACGCCGCCTCGCGCCTGGCGCTCGACGGACGTCCGGCGCTCGCCTACGACGTCGGCGCGCATTGGGCGGCGCAGAAGGCGCTGTTCGGTCCGGAGGTCGGCTATACCGCGTTCTTCTACCCCCCGCCGGCGCTCCTGATCTCGCTCCCGCTCGCGCTCGCTCCCTATTTCTGGTCGCTCGCAGCCTGGCTCACGGCGACCGGCTACGCATTCTATCGCGTCCTGCGTTTCTATCTGCCGTCGCTCGACCCGGTGGCGTTCCTCGCCTTCCCGGCGGTGTTCCTGAACGCTGCCCACGGTCAGAACGGTTTCTTGAGCGCGGCGCTGATCGGCGGCGGTCTCCTGGCGATGGACAGGAGGCCGGCCCTCGCCGGCGTACTTTTTGGCGCGATGGCGTTCAAGCCGCACCTCGCCTTGGTCATCCCGTTCGCGCTCGTCTTCTCCCGCCGCTGGACCGCCCTGATCGTCGCCGCGGCGACCGCGACGGCGTTTTCGGCCGCCTCGCTCGCCGCGTTCGGCTGGACCACGTGGGCCGGCTTTTTCGCCGATTCCCGGCTCGCCCGCGCGGCGCTGGAGCACAATCTGGTCGGCGACGAGAAAATGCAGAGCGTCTTCGCCGCGGTCCGGCTCATGCATGGATCGCTTGCGCTCGCCTGGGGAGCGCAGATCGCTGCGGCGCTCTGTGTCGTGGCCGCGCTTTGGGAGCTTGAACGGCGCGCCTTTCGTGCGCCGGGGGAGGGCGCGGCGATCGTCTGCGCCGGCCTGCTGGCGAGTCCGTTCGTGCTCGACTACGATCTGACGCTCCTCGCCGTCCCGCTGCTGTGGCTGCTCGGCGAGGGACTTCGCACCGGCTTTCTGCCGTTCGAAAAGTCGCTGATGGCGCTCGGGTTCGTCCTGCCGCTCGTCTCGCGCGCGACCGCCGGCGCGATCGGTCTGCCGCTCGCGCCCTTGACCATCGCCGCGATCCTCGCCCTGACCCTGCGCCGCGCGCTCACCAGCGAGTTCAAAGATCCATCTCACTTCAGCGCTCGAACAGTGATAGGGACATCACTCGGGCATGCTCCGATTCGGCGGGCGGAGCCCTAGCGCGAGAGGGACTGATGGCGGCGGCGCCGGGAAAATCCTGCGGGGCCTGCACGATGTGTTGCTCGGCGCTGGAGATCGAGCATTTCAACAAGCCGGCCGGCCCGCTATGCGTCAATTGCCGCGTCGGGGGCGGGTGCGCGATTTACGCCGCGCGCCCGGAAGTGTGCCGCGAATTCGAGTGCGAGTGGCTGACCCGCCGCGATCTGCCGCGGCAACTGCGTCCGGAGCTGGTCGGCACGATCCTGATGGAGGACCCGGACAGCGACGAATACCGCGCCGTCTGCGCGCCGGAGCGGCCGATGGCCTGGCGCCATCCGCGCGTCTTCGCCCATCTGGTCCGCGTCGCCAAGTCCGGGCGAACGGTGGTCGCCAAGGCCGGGCTCGCGTCGTGGCGGATCTTCAGCTCGGGGGAATGGGCCCCGACGGTCTGAGCGGCCGCCCGATAATTGGCCAGATTGCCTATTGGCGAGGCGCCTGACCGGCCGTCGCCGGCCTTCTGACCCAGCCGCAGGCGCCGGTGGCGCGATCCTCGATCCGATGCTATTGACCCCCGCGCGCGCCAGCCCGGCTGCCGCCGCCGAGAGGGGCCAAACAAAGCGGCGGCGCGACGCGGGGGGATGAGGAGTTTCGAAAAAATGAAAAAGATCGAGGCGATCATCAAGCCGTTCAAGCTCGATGAAGTGAAAGAGGCGCTGCAGGAAGCGGGAATCCAAGGCATAACCGTCCTCGAGGCGAAGGGCTTCGGCCGCCAGAAGGGCCATACCGAGCTTTATCGCGGCGCCGAATATGTCGTCGACTTTCTGCCGAAGGTGAAAATCGAGGTCGTGGTCTCGGACGAGAATCTCGGTCCGGCGATCGAGGCGATCCGGGGCGCCGCCCAGACCGGCCGCATCGGCGATGGCAAGATATTTGTATCGCAGATCGACGAGGCCATCCGGATCCGCACCGGCGAGACCGGCGCGGACGCGGTTTAACGGCATTTCGGGGGCTCATCGAAGGGTTGCCCGCCGCTCTCACGCGGCGGGAGGGAACAATCGCAATCTTGAGGAAAGGCAAACCATGAAGACCGCCAAGGATGTCCTGAAGGCGATCAAGGACAACGACGTCAAATATGTCGATCTGCGCTTTACCGATCCGCGCGGCAAGTGGCAGCACGTCACATTCGACCAGACGCTGATCGACGAGGAGGCGTTGTCCGAGGGGCTGATGTTCGACGGGTCTTCGATCGCGGGGTGGAAGGCGATCAACGAGTTCGACATGACGCTGATGCCCGACCCGACCTCCGCCTGCATGGACCCGTTCTTCGCCGCATCGACCATGGTCATCACCTGCGACATCCTCGATCCCGCCAGCGGTCAGCCCTACAACCGCGATCCGCGCGGCATCGCCAAGAAAGCCGAGGCTTATCTCAAGTCGACCGGCATCGGCGACGCCATCTTTTTCGGCCCCGAGGCCGAGTTCTTCGTCTTCGACGACGTGCGTTTCGCCGCCGACGCCTACAACACCGGCTTCCAGATCGACTCGATCGAGCTGCCGACCAACTCCGATACGTCCTACGAGGGCGGCAATCTCGGCCATCGCGTCCGCACCAAGGGCGGCTATTTCCCGGTGCCGCCGCAGGATTCGGCGCAGGACATGCGCGGCGAAATGCTTGCGGCGATGGCGCAGATGGGCGCCGTCGTGGAGAAGCACCACCACGAGGTCGCCTCCGCGCAGCATGAGCTTGGCCTGAAGTTCGGCCCGATGACGACGATGGCCGACCACCTGCAGGTGTACAAGTACTGCATCCACATGGTCGCGCAGAGCTATGGCAAGACCGCAACCTTCATGCCGAAGCCGATCTACGGCGACAACGGGTCGGGCATGCACGTCCACCAGTCGATCTGGAAGGGCGGCAAGCCGGTCATGGCCGGAAACAAATACGCCGACCTGAGCCAGGAATGTCTCTACTACATCGGCGGCATCATCAAGCACGCCAAGGCGCTGAACGGCTTCACCAATCCCACGACCAACAGCTACAAGCGCCTGGTCCCCGGCTTCGAGGCCCCGGTTCTGCTCGCCTATTCCGCGCGCAACCGCTCAGCCTCGTGCCGCATCCCGTGGACGTCCAACCCCAAGGCCAAGCGCGTCGAAGTGCGCTTCCCCGATCCAGGCGCCAACCCCTACCTCGCCTTCGCGGCGATGCTGATGGCCGGACTCGACGGCATCACCAACAAGATCGACCCCGGCCCGGCGATGGACAAGGATCTCTACGACCTGCCGCCGAAGGAATTGAAGAAGATCCCGACGGTGTGCGGCTCGCTCCGCGAGGCGCTGTCCAGCCTCGACAAGGACCGCGCGTTCCTGAAGAACGGCGACGTGTTCTCGGACGATTTCATCGACAGCTATATCGAGCTCAAGATGGCCGACGTCCATCGCTTCGAGATGACGCCGCATCCGGTCGAATTCGAAATGTACTATTCCTACTGACGCATCGATCTCAGGCGAAACGGCGAAGGGCGGCCCAGCGGGCCGCCCTTTTTCCGTGGAGAGCGCGCATTGGGGGCACGCGCCTCGTTTCGTCCCTGTCTTCGGAGTTGGCGGCGGGCTATTATGGAGCAAGCGCCCGCGCCTCCCAGCGCTCCGGAGCGGCGCGGCAAGGAAAGAGAAGCCCATGACCACTCCGCCGCATCGAGGCCGACCGATCGCCGACGCCGCTATTTTCGCGCTCGGCCTTTGCGCGGCGCTGTCAAGCGCCCCGGCGACGGCCGCCGGCGATCCGGCTCGCGGCGAAGCCCTGGCCAAGCGATGGTGCGCGGCCTGCCACATCGTCGCAGCCGACCAGGCGCGCGGCGCGGACAACGTTCCTCCCTTCGCCACGATCGCCAAAATGAAGGGGTTCAGCGCCGGGAGCGTCGCCCAATTTCTCATGGACCCGCATCCCAAGATGCCGGACATGCAACTCAGCCGTGTCGAGACCCAGGACCTCGGCGCCTATATCGCCAGCCTCGGCTCCAAGTGACGGCTCCCACTTGCCGCGTCGGTTGCGGCGGCGGGGGAGGCAAGATAGGTTCAGGCCGAACTTGAATTCTTGCGAGGATCGAGATGGATCACCCCGCGAGCGACAAAATCAAGGCCTTCGTTTCGGGTTTCAAGGGCAAGGCGCTCACCGCCGGCGATCCCGACTACGACAATTCACGCGCAATCTGGAACGGCGCGATCGACCGCAAGCCCGCGGTGATCGCCCGCTGCGCCGATGCTGGGCACGTCGCTTCGGCGGTCCGGTTCGCCCGCGACAGCGATCTCGAGATCTCGGTCAGGGGAGGGGGCCACAACTATGCCGGGACGGCGGTCGGCGACGGCGGCCTCATGATCCACCTGGGCGGGATGAACGACGTCAGCGTCGATCCGGCGGCGCGCCGGGTCAAATGCGGCGGCGGGGCCACCTGGGGCGATCTCGACGCGGCGGCGCAGGGCCACGGACTGGCGACTCCGGGCGGCATCATCAGCCACACCGGGGTTGCGGGATTGACGCTTGGGGGCGGCATCGGCTGGCTGACGAAAAAGGCGGGGCTCACCTGCGACAATCTGATCGCGGCCGAAGTCGTGACGGCGGAAGGGCGGATCGTGCAGGCGTCGCGTGACGCAAATCCCGAGCTGCTATGGGCGCTGAAAGGCGGCGGCGGCAACTTCGGAATCGTCACTTCGTTCGAATTCGCGCTTCACCCGGTCGGCCCGATGGTCCAGCTCGCCTTGCTGTTCGTCGGACTCGAAAGCGGCGCCGCCGCGCTTCGCATTGCGCAGGAGCAGATCGACGCCCTTCCCGACGACGTGAACGGATTTCTGGCGATCGGTCTGAGCGCGCCGCCCGAACCCTTTGTCCCCGAGCAACATCGCGGCAAGGTCGGCCACGGCGTTCTGGTCGTCGGATTCGGATCGCCCGAGGACCATGCCAAGGTCGTCGCGCCCTTGCGCGACGCGGTGAAGCCGCTGTGGGAGCTTGTCACGCCGATGCCCTATGTGGCGCTCCAGCGGATGTTCGACGAAAGCGCCCATTGGGGCACTTTTGGCTACGAGAAGGCGCTCTATGTCGGCTCGCTCTCCGACGGCGCTCTGTCCGTGATCGGGGACCATGTCCCGAGGAAGAAGTCGCCGCTGTCCTTTGTTCCGACGTTCCGGCTGAGCGGCAAGTATCTCGCGGCGACCGAGGCGGACACGGCCTTTGGCGGGAGCCGTTCCCCGCTCTACGTTCTCAATATCGCCGCTCACATTCCCCCCGGCGGTTCTCGCGAACTCTACGAAGAGGACCGCGCCTGGGTGCGCAGTTTCTGGGACGCGATGCGCCCATACGCGAGCGGCTCGGGCAGCTACGTGAATTTCATTGCCGACGCCGAGGAGGACCGCGTGAAAGCGTCCTACGGAGCGGAGAAATACGCTCGCCTCGCCCGGATCAAACGGGAATGGGATCCGGACAACGCCTTCCATCGCAACGCCAACATCCGGCCGGCCTGACCGCCGGCGCGCGGCGACTCCGCTGGTCTGGTCCGATGGAACGCCCGCGAACATGACGGTCAGCGGGGTCAGCGGCGATCCCTCGTCGGTCTTGATCGCGAAGCCCTAAGTCTAGTGCAGGACCCGCTTTCCTGCAGGGGAATCGAGCGAGAAAGCGGGGATCGAAACCTTGAAGCTCCGTCCTTCCGGGTCAACCATCGCGTATTCGCCGACCATCATGCCGCTCGGGGTGGTCAGCGGACAGCCGGAGGTGTAACTGAAAGACTTTCCCGGCTCGATGGTCGGCTGCTCGCCGACGACGCCCGGTCCGCGCACCTCCTGCTGCCGGCCGTCCGCGTCAGTGATCCGCCAGTGGCGCTCGATCAGCGTCACAGGCTTGTCGCCGAGATTGGCGATTTCGATAGAATAGAGCCAGAAATAGCGTGGCTCATCCGGGTCGGAGCGCTCCGGATCGAAAGCTGGCTCGACGGTGACTCTGACCCGATGCGTGACGGCCTCGTACATGATACCGGCATTCTAGCGGCGCCGGCTGCGCCGTCCACTTTTTCCCTCGGCCCAGGGCGCGGCGCGCCGCCGCGCGCGGCCGGATGACGGGAAGAGACCGCCTCGCCGAGGCCAAGGCGCTGCTCGAGCGGCTGATCGCCATCGAGAGCGTCAGCGACGTCTCCAACCTGCCGGTCGTCGACTTCGTCGAGCAGTATCTGCGCTCGCTCGGGCTCGAGGCCCGTCGCGCCCCCAATGCGGCCGGCGACAAGGCGGCGATCCTGGCCACCATCGGCCCGCGGGTCGATGGCGGGGTCGTGCTCTCGGGCCATACCGACGTCGTCCCGGTCGCGGGGCAGGCGTGGACGAGCCCCCCGTTCGAAATGCGCCAGGGGGCCGGGCGGCTCTTTGGCCGCGGGGCCTGCGACATGAAGGGCTTCGACGCCTGCGTGCTGGCGATGGCCCCGGCGTTCATTGAAGCCGGCCTGAAACGGCCGGTCCATATCGTCCTGAGCTACGACGAGGAGACCACTTGCCTCGGCTCTCGGGACGTCATCGCCTGGTTCGGCAAGGACGAGCCGCTTCCCGCCGCGGTCATTGTCGGCGAACCGACGATGATGGCGGTCGCGGACGCCCACAAGAGCGTCGCCACCTTCCGGACGCTGGTCACGGGCCATGAAGCCCATTCCGCCCTGCCGGCGCTCGGCGCCAATGCGGTCGCCGTCGCCGCCGACATCGTGAGCGAGATCGGCCGGCTGGCGCGGGTTTACGAGGAAGGCCCGCTCGACCCGCGCTTCACGCCGCCCTATTCGACCCTTCACGTGGGTATGATCCGGGGCGGGACGGCGCGCAACATCCTGGCCCGGGAAAGCGTGTTCCATTGGGAATTTCGCGGCCTCCCCGGCGTGACGACCGCTTCCGCGGCGGCCAAGGTGCAGGCGTTCATCGACGCGGTCGCAACGCCCCGCCTGACCCGCTTCGTTTCGGGTCCCGCGATCGCCACCACGATGGAAGTGGACGTGCCGCCGCTCGCCGCCGCGCCGGGCTCGGCAGCCGAAGCGCTCGCGCTGCGCCTCACCCGCTCGAACCAGACAATCGCCGTCTCGTTCGCCACCGAAGCCGGGCATTTCCAGGCGGCCGGCCTGCCGACGATCGTGTGCGGGCCGGGTTCGATCGACCACGCGCACAAGCCCGACGAATTCGTCGACGAGGCGCAGCTCGTCGCTTGTCTCGCGTTCCTCGAGCGCCTTGCCGACGAGTTGTCGCGTTAGAAACACGAATCCAAATCCGGCGCAGCGATGGCGGGGATTTCCGATAATCGCCAGGACTTCTGGTTTTTTCTTTTTCTCGCCTGAGTCAGTCGGGCGTTGGAGGAGCCAGAAGGCCGCCGAGAGGCAGTCCTCCCGGTGCGACGGGGCCCAAACGCGATCTTCCCCGGTCGCCTTGACAAACCTGTATAACGTGCGCTTGTCCGCGCGCGCGGACAAGCGCAGACTTCAGGCAACGCCGCGAATCGTAAGGCGCCGGAGGGGTGGGGAGAGTGGGAATTCTGGAGCGCTTCCTTCAGCGTACGGCCGTTCTGGGCCTCGGGATCGTCGCGGTCTGGCTGATCGTGTTCGTCTTCCGGATTACCGACAGCAGGCTGCCGACGATTCTGTCGCTCTGGGTCGCCTACATGCTCGCGGCCTATCTCATCCTGCCGCGGATCGTGCGGATGAGCGTCAAGATACTCCAGCGCAAGAAGGTGCCCAGTTTCACGCTTACCGGCGACGGGTTGCCGGGGGACCCGGTCAACCTCGTGCTCATCGGCAAGCTGGACAAGGTGCGCGCTGGGTTTGTCTCCGCGGGCTGGACAGAGGCCGATGCGCTCAATCTCAAGAGCTCCTGGCGGATGGTCGTCGCCTTCGTGCTCAACCGGCCCTATCCGGCCGCGCCGTTCTCGACCCTCTTTCTGTTCGGACGCGGGCAAGACGTCGGCTTCCAGAAGGCGATCAACGGCAGCCCGCGCAAACGCCATCACGTCCGCTTCTGGTCGCTGAGCCTCGAGCAGACCGAGGAGACCCTCGGCACGGCCGAGTTCTGGCTCAACACCGACCGCCCGGCGGACGAGCAGCCGGCGCTCTGGGTCGGCGCGGCGACCAAGGACACCGGCATGTCCTTCACCCGCTTCACCTTCAAGGTGACGCATAGGACCGCTTCCGACACCAACGCCGAACGCGACCTCATTGTGAGCGAGCTCAAGCGGGTCGGCGCGCTTGCGAGCGTCGCTTCCTACCAGGCCGGCCAGAGCCTCGAGGCCGGACGCGTCAACCACTACATCACCGATGGCGAGGTCGCCGCCGCGAGCCTGGCCTGAGCCTTCGACGAGGAAAAACCCTCGTGCGCGACAAGGCTCTCGCCGTTCGCCGGATGAGCGAAGGCGATCTTGCGCTCGCGCTCGAATGGGCGGCGGCGGAAGGCTGGAATCCCGGCCTTCACGATGCGCGCTCTTTCTTCGCTGCGGACCCGGAGGGCTTTCTTCTCGGCGAATTCGACGGCGCTCCGGTCGGCTCGGTGTCGGCGGTCCGCTACGGCTCGCGCTTCGGCTTTCTGGGCCTCTATATCGTGCGGCCCGAATTCCGCGGGCGAGGCTTCGGCCTGAAACTCTGGCGCGCCGCCCTGAACCGTCTCGGCGATCGGATCGTGGGCCTCGACGGCGTCGTCGCGCAGCAGGAGAACTACCGGAAGTCGGGCTTCGCGCTCGCGTTCCGCAACATTCGCCAGCGCGGCGAAGGCGGCGGCGCGGCGCCGCCGGGCCTCGTCGATCTCGCGACCGTCCCGATCGACGTGATCGCGCGCTGCGACCGGACCGCTTTTCCGGCGCGGCGCGGCGCTTTTCTCGCCTCATGGATCGGGCAACCGCAAGCCCACGCGCTCGGCGTCATGGATGGGAAAGCGTTGAAGGGCTACGGGGTTCTCCGGGGGTGCCGCGAGGGGTTCAAGATCGGGCCGCTGTTCGCCGGCGACAACGAGACGGCGGAGCGCCTTCTCGCCGGCCTCATCGCCCGCGCGCCCGGCGCTCCGGTGTTTCTCGATACGCCGGAAGCCAATCCGGCCGCCCTCGCGCTCGCCAGGCGCTTTCGGATGGCGCCCGTGTTCGAGACCGCTCGCATGTACAAGAACGGCAGCCCCAGGATGCGGCTCGACCGCTGTTTCGGGGTGACGAGCTTCGAACTCGGGTAGGAACGCCTCGCCTCACCACCTCGCAGGCGGCTGGCGCGCCGTCATGACTTCGATCCGGCCGCGCGGGCCGATCCAGCCGGACATGACCCAACTCGTCAGGCTGACCACGATCGCGGCGAACACCGCCGACCAGAAGCCGGCGACCAGAAAGCCGGGGAGAAACCACGCCACCAGCATAATCATCAGCGCGTTGATGACGAGCAGGAAGAGGCCAAGCGTGAGCAGCGTGATCGGCAGCGTGAGGATGACGATGACCGGGCGGACAAAGGCGTTGACGATGCCAAGAAGGAGCGCCGCGGCGATCAGCGTCTCGGTCGAACTGAAGGCGATGCCGCTCACGATCTTCGAGGCGAGCCAGAGGCCGATCCCGACCACGACCGCGCGAATGAGGAACCCTTCCATGGCCAACGCTCCTGTTCAGCCGGCTCATTTAAGAACAAAACCCGCCCTCCGCCAGAGCGGGCGATGACATGGGGGAGCGGACTGGCTATGGACCCATCCCGAGGTAAGCCCATGTCCCATGACGCCAGCCGCCCGGTCGCCCTTGTCGCCGCCGACGTCCCGCCGCGCGCGAAGCTCTCGAACTATCCGGAGCCGTTCTTCTCCCGGATGGCGGGGCGCGACAAGCGGCCGCTCGGCGACCTGTTCGGGCTTGCGAACTTCGGCGTCAACCTGACGCGGCTCAAGCCCGGCGGCTCGTCCTCGATCCGCCACGCGCATACCAAGCAGGACGAATTCGTCTACATCCTCGAGGGCGAGCCCACGCTGATCACCGACGCCGGCCGCTCGCCGCTCAGAGCCGGCATGTGCGCCGGCTTCAGGGCGGGAAACGGCGACGCCCATCATCTTATCAACGAAACGGATTCGGAGGTCGTTTACCTCGAAATCGGCGACCGCGCGCCGGGGGATTCAGTGACTTACCCCGACGACGATCTCGCCGCGGAGCGCGTCGAGGGTGGATGGCGGTTTGTCCACAAGGACGGAACGCCGTACTGAGCCGGAGCCCGGCGTCCCCGCCGAGAGAGCCCCGACGGCATGGGCCGGCCGAAGCGAGGAGTCGCGCTTGACATGAGCGCCGATCTTGCCCCTTCTGCCGCCAAGGCGCGCGCTGATTCAGAGGATTTCCTGAGCGCATGGATGACACGCTCGATCTGGCCTTCTCGGCTTCCGGTCCGGAAGTCATCTTCGAGAACTTCGGCGACGAAATGGTCATCGCCAACCTGGAGTCGGGCTTCTTCTACAGCCTCGACGGATCGGGGGCGGACATCTGGAACGCCCTTGTCGCCGGGCATACCGGCCGGCAGTTCGTCGTGGCGTCGAAGGCCGACACCGACGGCGCAGCGGCGGAGGTCGCGCGGTTCATCGCGGAACTGCAGAGCGAGGGCCTGCTCGCGCCGACGGCGCGTCCCGCCAACCCGGATCCCATCTCCGTCGCTGCGTTCGCTCCGCCGTCGATGCAGAAATTCGACGATCTTCAGGGCCTGCTGCTGGTCGACCCGATCCACGAAGCCTCGCCCGCCGGTTGGCCCTTCGTCCAAGCTTCGGACGAGTCGCACGGCTGACATGATCGAGGCGAAGCGGAGCGGCGCCCTCGCGGAAGCGGCCGCGTCGGATTTGACCCGCTCGGCCGCGGACAAACCCTTCGCTGCAAGCCGTATGGTCGAAGTCGGCCCGCTGACGATCGCGATGCGCTTCGCGGACCGCCATCTCGAAGCGCTGTTCGCCGACGCCTTCTATCCGGCCCCGGCGGCGAGCCGCGCGTCCTGGTCGCTTTTCGTCCTCGCCGCCGCCGAGGGAGAGCCGCTCCCCTTGCCTGGTTTCAGCGCGAAAGAGCCGGAGATGCGTCTCGTCGAGAGCGCCGACCGGTACTGTCTGTGGATGGGCCGGCATTCGCCGTCGCTTTATGTCGTCGATCGGCCAAGCCGCCGCGCGGTCTGCTGGATCGCCGAGAAGAGCGCGGTCAAGGCCTGGGAGCGCTCGCGCCCCTTCCTTCCGGCGCTGCAGGCGATGTTTGACAATTCGCCCTGGCTCGCCGTTCACGCCGCTGCCCTCGCCCTCGACGATCGGGCGATCCTGCTTGCGGGAGCCGGGCGCGCCGGCAAGACCACCCTCAGCCTTGCAGGCCTCAGCGGCGGCTGGCGGTTTATCGGCGACGACTACGTGCTTGTCGACTCGCGCGAGCCGGCGCCCGCCGTCGCGCCGCTGTTCGCGACCGCGCGGCTGCGCGACGACATGGTCGCGCGCTTTCCGAACCTCGCCGGAGCGCGGACCGCCATTTCGCACGACTTCGATGAACGGCGCCACGAGCTGAGCCTGCGGGGCATGCCCGAGTTGCGCGGCGGCGCAGCCAAGCTCAAGCAGATCCTCTTTCTCGAGCGCAGCGGACATCCCGCGCCCGACTTCGCCCCGGTACGGCGCTCGAAGGTTCTGGCCTCGATGGCGGCCAACACCCTCATCGCCACTCCCGGCGCCAAGGAGCCGCGATGGCGCAAGCTCACGCGACTGTTGACGGCGGCGCCGGTCGCGCGGTTCGACCCCGGGCCCCGGATCGAGGACGCTCTCGCCGTGCTGATGGCGGGCCTGAGATGAGCGTCGCCCCGGAGAGCGTCAGCGCGATCGTCCCGGTCCACAACGGGGCGCGTTTCCTTGCCGCGGCGCTCCGCAGCATCAAGAGTCAGACGCTGCCGGTCGATGAGATCATCGTCGTCGACGACGGCTCGTCGGACGGGAGCGCGGACATCGTCCGACGCAGGCATCCCGATGTCGTCCTGATCCGCCAGCCGCGCGCGGGCGCAGCCGCGGCGCGCAATGCGGGCGCACGCCGCGCGCGGGGCGAAGCGCTAGCGTTCCTCGACCACGACGATCTCTGGCCGCCGGAGCGCAACGCCGCCTTGCTGGAAGCGTGGAGGGCGCATCCCGAGGCCGACGTCGTCTGCGGCGCGTTCCGCCTGCTCGTTGAACCCGGTGCGAGCGACGACGAACGGCTGAGGCGCGCCGACGGCGCCCATGCGCCGTTCCTGGTCGGCGCGCTTATGATCCGCCGGTCGTCCTGGTTCGCCCTAGGCGGCATGAGAAGCGAGCGCGAGCACGCGGAAGATCTCGACCTCTATCTTCGTCTGAGCGAGGCCGGCGCGAACATCCTGCGCATAGACGCCGACACCCTGATCTACCGCATGCATGGGACAAATAAGTCCCGCGAGGCCGCCCGCAACTCGAGCGCTTTGCTCTCGACCCTGCGCGCGGCCGTTCTGCGTCGTCGCGCATGATGCGGGAACCCTGATGCGCGTGTCCGTCCTTCTCGCCTGCTGGAACGCAGCCTCCTATGTCGGGGAGGCGGTGCAGTCGGTCCTGGACCAGCGTCCGGCGCCCCACGAGATCATCGCCGTCGACGACGGATCGACAGATCGGTCGGCCGCGGTCCTGGAGAGATTCGGAACCCGGCTGATCCTGATCCGCCAGGCCAATTCGGGAGTGGGAGCCGCTCTCAACCGCGCCGCCGCGGAGGCGACGGGCGACGCCCTCGCCTTCATCGACGCCGACGATTTGTGGGTCCCCGGGAAGCTCGCCCGTCAGACGGCGGCCCTCGCTGCGGACCCGGAACTCGACGCCGTCTTTGGCTTCATGGAAACCTTCGCCACCCCGGACTTGCCCGAGCAGGAGCGGTCGCGCCTGCGCCTCCCGGAAAAGGCCGAGCCGGCTTTCACCAAGAACGGCATGCTCCTCCGTGGCGCCGCTTTCAGCCGCCTGGGCGGATTTGATCCCGAACGGCGCAACGCCGATTTTCTCGCCTGGTACGCTCGCGCCGTCGGCGAGGGATTCCGATGGCGCCTGCACCCGGACGTCGTTTGCAGGCGCCGCATTCACGCCCAAAACATGGGGCGATCGGATCGCATCCAGCAGCGCCGCGACTATCTTTTGACGATGAAAGCGTTTCTGGATGCGCGGCGAAGGCCGCGCGCGAGCGCTCTATGAACGGTCTCGCGCTCCCGGATCGCGACCGCTGGCTGCTCGAGGCGTGCCTCCGAGACGACGCCCGCGCCTTCGAGGCTTACGGCGAGTGGCGGCGGTTCGCCAATCCCGACCGCATGGAGGGGCGGGAATTGCGCCTCACGCCTCTGCTGCACGACAACATGCGGCGGCTTGGCCTGTCCGACCAGAGGCTGGCGTGGATCGGGGGACAGGCGAAGCATATCTGGCTTAGCGGCGTATTGCGCCGGCGGAAGCTTCTGCCGGTCCTCGATACGCTCGAAGGCGCGGGAATCGATTTGGTGCTGATCAAGGGAGCGGCGATGAGCGCCCGCTTTCCGAAGGCGGTGGGAACCCGGCCGATGGGCGATTTCGACCTGCTCATTCGCCGCTCATCGGCTCGCGCGGCCGTCACGATCCTCAATGCGTCGGGCTGGACCGGAGCGGTTGAGGCCGAGTTCTCGGACGCCGACTTCAATCGTTATCATGCCATAGGGTTGTGGGATTCGAGCGGCACCAGCGTCGATCTCCATTGGCGGCCGGCCGCATCGATCGCAACGCCGCAGCACGCGGAGGGCGTACGGGAGCGTTCGATAGGCGGTCAGCTTCGAAGGCAGGCCGGTTTCGGTCGCTTCTGCGACCGACCACCTGTTCATCCTGCTGTGTCACGCGTTTGAAGACGATATCGAGCGGCGCAACGATTGGATCGCCGACGTCGATCTCCTTTTTCGCCTCGTTCCGCCGGAGGAGTGGGATTGGCCGCTCTTTCACCGGCTTGCAGGCGAGCATGAGCTTGATCGCTGGATGCGAAAGGCGCTCGCGACCGCCGAGATGGTCACAGGGCGGCCGCCGCCGCCGGGCGCCTTCAGGCTTCTTGGGGCCGCGCCGACGTGGCGAGGCGCGCTGCAGAATCGCGAGATCGGCCTGCGCGGACTCCCGGCGTCCTCGTCCTTCGACCGCAAGGCGCGCTCGAACGGCCGCAGGGCGCGCGGTTTTGCCGGCGATGCGATCGGTCCTTCCCTCGAGCCTGAGCGCGCCGTCGCGCTCGCCCTTAAGGGCCAGCCTTTGACCCCGGCCAGAATGGCGAACCCTCGGAGATACGCGTTTCCCGACTCGATCGTCTTTCTCGAAGGTTGGTGGTTGCCGGAGGACGGATGCCGGTGGACCGACGCGGACGTCAGCGTGTTCTGCGTTCCCTTTGCGCTGGGAAAAGCTGGCGAGCCGTTTCAGATGCAGATGCGGCTCGCGGTCCTTCCAGAGCTTCGGGGGCGGCTGACGGCGCGGGCGTGGGCCGGCGGCGGCGTCGAAACGCTAGCCTTCCGAGACTCTCCGGAGGCGCAAGTCTTCGTCGTGAGCGGCCGGCTGCTCCCAAGGACCGACGGCGGGGAAGGCGCTCTCGCTGTCCTATGGCTTGGTCTGGACGGCCTGTTCACCCCGGATGAACGCCTCGCTATCAACGATTTCAGCCGGCGCGCCGTGCGGGCCGACCAGATCGAACCGATCCTCACATCCGAGGTCGCGGCGCGCCTCCCGATCCTCGACCGTCCGCTGCCCCTCGTCGGCCCGCAGAGCGACGTCATCGCCTGGGCCGGTTGGGGCGAGCCGGAACGCTTCGGACGATGGACGGTGGGCGAGGAGTCCCGTCTCCGCTTTCGCCGGCCGGGCGAGACAGGCCAGGCGGTAGACGCAGCCGCGATCGACATTCTCCACGTTTTCAGCGCCGGCCGGCCGGTCGTCTTTGAGGTCCAGGTTGGATCCGAGGCGCCCGCTTGCTTTCAGTTTCCCGAAGCGGCCGACATCGCGCCCGGCGCCGCTCCCGGCGGCGTCGTGACGGTCCCCCTGCCGCCGCGTGGCGCGGATGACGCGCTGGTCGAAATCAGCATCAGGATTCGCGACCCGGCTTCGCCGCATGAACTCGGCCTCGGTGAAGATCGCCGCAGGATCGGCCTCGCCGTCAGATCGATTGCGCCGGCGCAGAGCCGCCGATCGTGAACAGCCGGCCTCTCCAGGGCTTCCGCAAAGCGACGACGACTTGATGCTCTCGACCGGTCCGGGCCTACGGATTGTCGCCTCCGCGCCGCCGGTCGGCGGACGGGCGTCTTTCGCCTGCCCGCGCCGCCTCGGATGGCGATTCCGCCCGGACGCGCGATGGTCTAAGCTGGACGCGCCAACATAGGCTCTTTCGTCGGGGCGATCCCATGATCACGTTGCCCAAGCTCGCCGCGGACGCGCTGGGGTCTTTCCTTGCCGCCGACATGAAGGATCGGTTCGGGCGATCGTATGCGCGCCTGACCGAACTCATTCCGTTCGCGGCGCAGCTCACGCTCGAGTGCATCGGCAACAGCGACGCGCTCTACCACAACGTCGAGCACACGATGCTCATAACCTTGGCCGGCCACGACATCTTCAAGGGGCGCGCGCTGCTCACGCACTCGACTCCGATCGAGTATTCGAACTTCATCGTCGCGTGCCTCGCGCACGACATCGGATACGTCCGCGGGGTCGTCAAAGGGGACGGGAAAGACGGTCTGGTCGTCGACGCCAGCGGCCGAAAGGTCAGTTTGCCGCGCGGCTCCTCCGACGCCGCGCTCGCGCCCTATCACGTCGAGCGGTCGAAGCTGTTCGTGCTCGACCGGCTCGCGGACATCGAGGAGCTTGACGGCCCGCAGATCGCCGGCGCGATCGAGCACACGAGCTTCCCCTACTCGTCGGCGCCCGATAGCCGTGGCGTCGGCGAATGGGCGACGCTGCTGCGGGCCGCCGACCTCGTCGGCCAGCTCGGCGATCCGCACTATTTGAGGAAGGCCAATGCGCTCTACCACGAATTCGAGGAAGTCGGCCTGACCAGGCAGCTCGGCTACGATTCGCCGGCCGACATGGTCGACCAATATCCGCAATTCTACTGGGAGAGGGTGTCTCCGTACATTCAGGACGCCATCCGCTACCTGAACGTGACCGCGAGCGGCCGGCAGTGGATCAACGGCCTGTACAGCAACGTTTTTCGCGCCGAGCACGAACTGCGTCTTTGGGGGCCGCACCCTTAAGCGAAGCCCGCGTGCTTCACCCGACGCGCTGCAGGCTCGGGTGAGGGCGGGACTCGCCGGGCGCGTCCAGCCCCAAGAGGTCGGCGAGCTTCGATCGGGCGCGGCTGACGCGGCTCTTGATCGTACCGATCTCAACCTCGCAAACGCCGGCGGCCTCGTCGTAGGACAGGCCGCTTGCGCCGACCAGAATCAGCGCTTCGCGCTGCTCGGGAGGAAGGAGCGCCAGCGCCTTGCGAAAATCTTGCAGGTCGAGGTGGCTTTCCTGGTTGCCGGGAACGGCCACCCGTTGCGCGTAGAATCCGTCGCTGTCCTGGACCTCGCGCGCGCCCTTGCGGCGACTGGAGAAGTAGAAGTTGCGCAGGATGGTGAAGAGCCAAGCGCGCATGCTCGTCCCCGGCTCGAACTTGTCGAAGTTCGCCCATGCCCGCAGCATGGCCTCCTGAACGAGATCGTCGGCGACCGAAGCCGATCCGCTGAGCGAGATCGCGAAGGCGCGCAAATTCGCCATCTCGGCGACGAGCCCCTGCTTGAAGCTAGCCGGGGGCATCCGTGCCTCCTTTCGGCCCGGTTTCTCCGGCCGCGTCGAGGCTCGTGATGAGCTCCTGAAACCGGTCCGGCAAGGGCGCTTTGACGAGGTCGTCGTAATGGGCCTTGAGCGCCCGTCCGATCGCCTCCATCGCTTTGGCGTCGAGCCCGGCGTCAGCCGGCGCACTCTCGTCCGTGGGTTTGGCTTTACTCATGGATCGCCCGCAACCTGACACTCGGCGCCGCTGGGCCCGCTATTGGTCGCAACAACCGAGCCGGCGATTTGGTTCCGCCCCATTGGAAAATATTCGGCCCACAGTGTGCCCGGACCTCGCGGTCACAACTCGGTCACGGCCGTCGGCACACCGGGGACGGAACCTTGCCAGCCGCCCGCGCGTTCGAGACCAAGCTTGAAAGAGCTCCACAACCGAGAGGAGATTGATCATGGACTGGGATCGTGTCGAAGGGAACTGGAAGCAGATGAAAGGGAAAGTGAAGGAGCAGTGGGGCAAGCTGACCGACGACGACCTCACGGCCATCGACGGGCAGCGCGATCAGCTCGAAGGCAAAATTCAGGAACGCTACGGTCTGGCGAAAGACAAGGCGAAGGCCGCAGTCGAGGAGTGGCAGGCTCGCCAGAGCTTCTGACTCAGGCTCGTATCACGAGGCCCCGCCCGGAGATGGGCGGGGCTCATTCATCGCCTTAAGGATCTGGGGCTTGACTTCACTCTCCAGGGTTTTCGCGGTCATCGGCCCGACCAGCTTGAACGCCAGCGATCCGTCGCCCCTGACGATGAACGTCTCGGGCACGCCATAGACGCCCCAGTCGATGCCGGCGCGCCCGTTCGCGTCGAGTCCGACCTTTGCGTAAGGGTCGCCCTTCGCGCCGAGAAAGCGGCGAATATTCTCGGCTGAGTCCTTCTGGGCGACGCCATAGATCGCCACGCCCTTGGCGCGCAGCGACGGATCGGCGGCGAGCGCCATGAGCGTTTCGTGCTCGAAATGGCAGGGCTCGCACCATGACGCGAATATGTTGACCACGCTCACATGGCCCGAGCGCAAATCGGCGTCGGTCAAGCCTGAAGCGCCATCGAGGCCGGGCAGATCGAGCTGCGGCGCCGACTGGCCGATCAAGGTCGAGGGAATGCTCGCCGGATCGCCGGCATAGAGCCGCATGAACAGGAGCCAGGCGAGGGCGGCGAAAACCGCGAGCGGCAGATAGACGAGCCAGCGGCGGGCGCGCGGGGCGGTTTCGGCGTCCGCGCTCAACGGCGCCCTGCCGCGTTCGCGCCGCGACGCGCGGCCTCGAGCGCGCGCGCCGCTTCGTCGATCTGGAGGTTGAGGCGGCGCCCATCCAGGACCACGGCGCCGATCATGGCGGCGATCGTCGCCGCCGCGACGGCGTAGGCCGCGACGACGAAGCCGATATGCGGATCGGCCATCAGACGCCCCCTGCGGCGAATTGGGGTTCGAGCCGATCGCCTTCCGCCGCCGCCAGCATCGTCACCCGGGCGATGCGCCGGCGCAGGATTTCGTTGCGGATCGCCATCACATGCAGCGTGAGAAAAAGGCAGGTGAAGGCGAGCGACATTACCAGCAAGGGCCACAGCAGCGCCGGCGCGATCGTCGGCCCGCCAAGCCGGAACACCGAGGCCGGCTGATGCAGGGTGTTCCACCAGTCGACCGAGAACTTGATGATCGGCAGATTGACGCAGCCGACCAGGGTCAGGATCGCTGTCGCGCGGGCGGCGCGGGCGGGATCGTCGATCGCGCGCCGGAGCGCGATCAGGCCGAGATAGAGGATGAACAGCACCAGGACCGAGGTCAGGCGCGCGTCCCACACCCAATAGGTCCCCCACATCGGCTTGCCCCAGAGCGAGCCGGTGGCGAGGCAGATGAAGGTGAATCCGGCGCCAAGCGGCGCCGCCGCCTTCTGCGCCGCATCGGCGAGCGGATGGCGCCAGACGAGAGTGCCGAGGCTGGCCGCGGCCATCACGCCGTAGACGAAGGTCGCCATCCAGGCCGCCGGAACGTGCAGATACATGATCTTGACCGTCTCGCCCTGCTGATAGTCGGGCGGCGCGGCGAATGAGAGCCATAGGCCGGCGGCGAACAAAGCCGCGGTCGCCGCGGCGAGCCAGGGCAGCACGCGGCGCGAGAGGTCGATGAACACCGTCGGGTTGGCGATATTGGCCATGTGCAGCGCCTTTTAACGCCGGGCGAGGGGAGGGGCAATGCGGAACGCGGTCGAGCAAGATAAAGCGAGAATGTCGCCAATCTGTTTCCGATTCCACGCGATTGCACGATCCCGGGCGTTCACCGAGCTACCACCGGCGCCCATTCAGCCGTCCTCCCCGCTAGTCGCGCAGCGAGGCCGCCACCGCCGGCGCCGCCGAGCCGCGCAGCGACTGGGCGAGCGCATCGAGCGCGGCGCGGCGCGGCGAGCCGCGGCGGAAGACGAGCCGCACCTGACGCGAGGCGCCCCCGCCGATGATCTTCGATCCGTCGAGCCCGGCGCCGAGCCGGCGCCAGTCGGCATAGGCGAGCAGCGGCGCGAGCGTCGCGCCCTGTCCGGCGGAGACGAGGTGACGCAGCGTCTCGAGGCTGGTCGCGCGCACGTCGGCGCGCAGCGCCGTCTTCTGCGCCGCGGCGCAGAGGGCGAGGGTCTGATCGCGCAGGCAATGGCCTTCGGCGAGCAGCAGCAGGGTGGCCGAATCGATCTCCTCGACCCGGATCGAAGCGCGCCGTCGCCCGTCGAGGCGGCGGGCGGAGACGAGATAGAACGGCTCGTCGTAGAGCGCGATCTCGGTCAGCTTGTCGTCGTGCGGATCGGTCGCGATCACCGCGCCGTCGAGCGCGCCGCCGTGCACGCCCGCGAGCAGGCGATCGGTCAGATCCTCAACGATATGGAGCGGGGTCAGCGGCAGCGCATCGATCGCCCCGTCGAGCGCGATCGGCAGCAGATAGGGCGCAACCGTCGCAATGACGCCGAGCCTCAATGGCCCGGCGAAGGGATCGCGCGCGGCCCGGGCGGCGTCGCTCACCGCGGCGGCGGCGGCGAGCGTCGCGCGCGCTTGCGCGACCACCGCGGCCGCGCGGTCGCTGACCCGCGCTCCCCGGCCCTCGCGCTCGAACAGGCGGAGGCCGAGCTCGGCCTCGAGCTTGAGGATCTGGCCGCTGAGGGTCGGCTGGCTCACATGGCAGGCCGCCGCCGCGCGGCCGAAATGCTCGTGGTCGGCGACGGCGACGACATATTCGAGGTCTCTGAGGTTCATGGGCGCGATCATAGGTCATGACGATAGCGTCATAAGAAACAATCGATTTGAACAATGGTCAATCGCGCGCTAGTTCCTCGCCCAGCCAAAAATCGACGGCCGAACTGGAGGAAGAAACATGGGAAATGAGAGCAAGTGCCCCGTTGGCGGCGGGAGCCGCAGCCCCGCAAATCGCGACTGGTGGCCCGACCATCTCAACGTTCACGTTCTTCACGGCAAATCCTCCTTGTCCGATCCGATGGGCGAGGATTTTGACTACGCCAAGGAATTCAAGAGCCTCGACCTGAACGCAGTGGTCAAGGATCTCGAGGCCCTGATGACGGACTCTCAGGATTGGTGGCCGGCGGACTTCGGCCACTACGGCGGACTGATGATCCGCATGGCGTGGCACAGCGCCGGCACCTACCGCATCGCCGATGGCCGCGGCGGCGCCGGCGGCGGACAGCAGCGCTTCGCGCCCCTCAACAGCTGGCCGGACAACGCCAATCTCGACAAGGCGCGCCGGCTCTTGTGGCCGATCAAGCAGAAGTACGGCCGAAAGATCTCATGGGCGGACCTGATCATCCTCGCTGGCAACGTCGCCCTTGAATCGATGGGCTTCAAGACCTTCGGTTTCGCCGGCGGCCGCGCTGACGTCTGGGAGCCGGAAGAGCTCTACTGGGGTCCCGAAGGGACGTGGCTCGGCGACGAACGCTATAGCGGCGAACGCGAGCTGCAGAATCCGCTCGCGGCGGTGCAGATGGGTCTCATCTACGTCAACCCCGAAGGGCCGAACGGCAAGCCGGACCCGGTCGCGTCCGCCAGGGACATCCGTGAAACGTTCTTCCGTATGGCGATGAACGACGAGGAGACGGTCGCGCTGATCGCGGGCGGCCACACCTTCGGCAAGACCCACGGCGCCGGCGATCCGTCGTTCGTCGGCCCCGCGCCGGAAGGCGGCGCGATCGAGGATCAGGGCCTGGGCTGGAAGAGCAAGCATGGAACGGGCGTCGGGCCCCACGCCATCACCGGCGGCCCGGAAGTGACCTGGTCGCAGACGCCGACCAAGTGGAGCAATCACTTCTTCGACAACCTGTTCAAGTTCGAATGGGAGCTCGAGAAGAGCCCGGCCGGCGCCTATCAGTGGAGGGCGAAGGGCGCGCCCGCCACGGTGCCGGACGCGCACGACAAGTCGAAGAAAGCATGCGCCAACCATGCTGACGACCGATCTCGCGCTCAAAATGGACCCGGCGTACGAGAAGATTTCGCGCCGCTTCTACGAGCATCCGGACCAGTTCGCGGACGCGTTCGCCCGCGCGTGGTTCAAGCTCACCCACCGCGACATGGGGCCGATCCAGCGTTACCTCGGCCCGCTCGTTCCAAAGGAAGCCCTGATCTGGCAAGACCGGATTCCGGCGGTGAATCACCCGCTGATCAACGATCGGGACATCCAGGCGCTGACGGCGAAGATCAACGCCTCTGGGCTCTCGGTCCCCGATCTGGTTTCAGCCGCCTGGGCGTCCGCCTCGACGTTCCGCGGTTCGGACAAGCGCGGCGGAGCGAACGGCGCGCGCATTCGCCTCAGCCCCCAGAAGGACTGGGAGATCAATCGGCCGAAGCAGCTTGCGACGGTGCTGGCCAAGCTCGAAGCGATCCAGAAGGAGTTCAACGCCCCGGCCGCCGGGGGCAAGAAGGTCTCGCTCGCCGACCTCATCGTTCTCGGCGGCGGCGCGGCGATCGAGAAAGCCGCGAAGGCGGCCGGGCACGACGTGAAGGTCCCCTTCACGCCCGGGCGGATGGACGCGTCGCAGGAGCAGACCGACGCGCAGTCCTTCGCTCCGCTCGAGCCGGCGGCTGACGGGTTCCGCAACTATTACCGCAGCAGCGACATCATGGCGCCGGAAGAAGCGCTGGTGGACAAGGCGCAGTTGTTGACGCTGACCGCGCCGGAGATGACGGTCCTTGTCGGCGGCCTGCGGGTGCTCGGGGCAAACGCCGGCGCTTCCACGCACGGCCTCTTCACCAGGAAGCCCGGAACGCTCACCAACGACTTCTTCGTCAATCTGCTCGACATGAGCACGGAATGGCGGCCGAAGGCGGGCTCCGAGGGGGTCTATGAAGGGCTCGACCGGAAGTCGAAGGAGGTCAAATGGACCGGAACCCGAGTCGATCTCATCTTCGGCTCGCACTCCGTGCTGAGGGCGGTTGCGGAGGTCTACGCGACCGCCGACGCGAAGGGGAAGTTCGTCAAGGACTTCGTCAAGGCCTGGGCGAAGGTGATGAATCTCGATCGCTACGATCTCGTTTCCCGCGACGAGCCCGCGCGAATGGCGGCCGAGTAGGCGTTCCGCGCCTGTTCATCCGACGGGACCAAAGAATGTCGCGCGAGACCAGGTCTCGCGCGATTTCTTCGAGCGATTGCAGGCGCCCATGACGATGCCGAGCCTCGTCCCCGAACTTGACGTCCTTGATCTCGCCCGCTCGCTGGATTTCTACTGCAGAGTGCTCGGTTTCCGCGTCCGGTTCGATCGGCCGGAGGAGCGCTTCGCCTATCTCATCCTCGAGGACGTTCATCTCATGCTCGAAGAAGCGGCGGGACCCGGCCGGCGGTTCCGCACGGCGCCGCTCGAATATCCTTACGGCCGCGGCGCGAATTTCATGATGAAGGTCGTTGACGCTTCCGCGCTTTGCGCGCGCGTCGAGGATGCGGGGTTCGTCCCTTACCTGCCGCTCGAGGACCGCTGGTACAGGCAGGATCAGGTCGAGAGCGGCAACCGGCAGTTCGGCGTCGCCGACCCCGACGGATATCTCTTGCGCTTCTTCACTTATCTGGGCAAACGGCCTGTTTAGGCGAACGCCGCCCGGACTCCCCGCCTTATTGCGAGATTTCTTCCAGCGCGAGATTGGTCGTGCGCGGGCCGAAGATTCCGATCGTCGCCATCACGACGCCCATCGCCGCGGCGATGAAAACGAACACGCCGAACGCGCCAGAGGCGTTCAGGATGAAAGCGATGACGAACGAACTGAAGATCACCGAGAGCCGGCTCCAGGAATAGACGAATCCCGCGGCGCGAGCGCGGATGCCGGTCGGGAACAGCTCCTGCTGGTAGGCGTGGAAGCTGAACGACATGATGTTGGCGGCCAGCGTCAGCATGACGCCCATGGCGACGATGAGCGCCGATTCCCTGGCCTGACCGAAGATGAGGCCGCATACGAGAATGGCGGCCGCCGCCGCGACGATGATCCACTTGCGCTCGAGCCGGTCGCCGAGAAAGAAGCCGATGAGCGGCCCGATCGGCGCGGCAAGGGCGATCAAGGTCGTGTAGCCCAGGCTGGTCGAGACAGTGATCCCCTGCTTGACGAGCAGCGAGGGAACCCAGTTGTTGAAGCCATAAAAGCCGATGGTCTGGAAGATGTTGAAGACGCTCATCAGAATGATGCGGCCGCGGACGCCCGGGGCCCAGAGATCGGTGAAGCGGGTGGCCGGGGATACCGCCTCCTCTGGGCCGGGCGGCGGCAGGGGCCGACCATATTCGGCCCCGACCCTGGCTTCGATGCCTCTCAAGACGCGATCGGCCTCGTCGAGCCGGCCCTGCTTGGCGAGCCAGCGCGGGCTTTCCGGCAAGCTCAGGCGCAGATAGACGACGACCGGCGCGGCGAGGGCCCCGATCAGCACCACCCAGCGCCAGCCCTCAAGTCCGAGCGGCGCCGTCGGCACGAGCAGCCAGGCCAGGAACGAGACTACCGGCACACAGACGAAGCCGATCGCCTGGTTGACCGCGAAGGCGCGCCCGCGAATAGACTTCGGCGCGAGCTCGCTCAAATAGGCGCCGATGGTCACCATCTCGACGCCAAGGCCGACGCCGGAGACGAGACGCCAGAAATTGAGGCCGGCGGCGTCGCTCTGCAGCGCCACCATGATGTTCGCCGCCGAATACCAGATGAGCGACCAGGTGAAGATCGCCCGGCGGCCGAAACGGTCGGCCAGAAAGCCGCACAGGATCGTGCCGATGAAGAGGCCGGTGAACAGGGCGGCGATGAAGCTCGCGACCCCGGTCGTGCCGAAGAGGCCGGCGGTCGTCGCGGTCAGCAGGCCCGACTTGACCAGGCTCGGCGCGACATAGGCGGAGAAGAGAAGGTCGTAGAGCTCGAAGAACATGCCGAAGCCGAGCAGCACGACGATCGTCCAGATCGTGCGCGTCGCCGGCAGCCGATCAATGCGGGCCGAAATCGACCCGGCGCTAGCGGGCGCGGCGCCGCTGTCGTTCATGTTTCAACGCCTTTGAAGCCCTGGCGCAAATGTCACGCGCTTTCGGGGGGCGATAAAGATGCGAATCGTGGGCTGCGTGTCAACGCCGTGGCAGGCCGGGTGGTGTCCGAACTGGTATATTGCTTATGACGCGGAGGCGGTATCGGAGGATGCAATGGATCAGAGGCCGCAACAACAGGTAGGGGATCGAGCCCTTCCTCGACGCTTACCGGAGAGCGTTGCGCCTAGTCACCCCGCTGCGCCATTGCGGGTCGTGTTGAATGGCGATCGCCTTGAAATTCAAGCCTCCGTCGATTTGGCTGGGCTTAAGAAGCTTCAGGTGATGCTGGAAAAATATCAGAGCATCTTGGAGATGATGCAGCCAGAATGGAAAGAGGCCACCAACTAAGGTGCACCGCGAGGATCTCTCGTTCCTGTCGCCTCTTCGTCGCTCCGCCTCTTGGTCAATCACCGCATTTCAGTGCGCCGTCATCGTTCGTCAACGACTTTCCCGGGCACTCGCCAAAATTGGCTGATGTATTGTTGCAAGTGCCATCCACCTTCTTGCAGCACGCGCAGGTAACCACTGTTTGATTTCCACCCACTGCGCACCCAGTGCAGCTCTCTGAGTAACTCCCCCCGGGCAAGTCTTGCGGTGCCGCACCAGACGCAAGAAGACATCCCGTTACAAATAGGGCGGCAGCAAAAATCGAGTTTTTCATAGCCACGGCCTTACCTCCTCGATGTTTCCCGCGCAGCATTGCGGATCGCAAAATCTTACAATGCGCGCGGACGAATTGAAAGCGTGACGATTGCGCAAACTAGATAGGACACTCGCCCTCTCAAATTAGGACACTGAGAGGCAACTTAGGACAGCACCGCAGGCCGGGGGCCAGTCCGGCATAAGAAGAACGTGAGGTCCTCGCTCTGTCGGCCTCCACGGGCGGCGCCGTCGCGCCGGTTGCGGCGCTCGTCCACCTCCAGCCTATTGTGCGCGCGCGGTGTCGTAGCTCCGATTGACCCCGAGATAGTCAAGCTCGATCGCGCTCCAATCCGTGAGCCAGTTGTTCGGGAACATCGCGACCGGCGCAAAAGACCGGTCCTGGAGATAGACGAGCATGTCCGTCATTCCCACCGTGTTTTCGTAAATCGGGGTGACGCTTATCTCCAACTGCAGGACGCGAACCTCGCTCAAATAGGATCCCATTCCCTCCAGCACGCTCTTGTCGAAGCCCTGGGTGTCCGATTTCAAAAAGCTGTTCCTAAGCTTCCCACGCAGCCCTAACTCATCGATCAAACCGTCAAGCCGCCGCACCGTGACCAACTCCGTCGCCACAACTGCGTTTGTCTGAGCGAATTTGGACGTCTTCTGCATCGATGGCGTATTGAACGAAGAAAACACGCTCGAGCTCATGACATTGATCGATTTTGTCTCGTCGGCCACGCCCGCAGCGCAATTCAGCGTGATCCAGTTCGGATCGCCTTCAGCCGCCGCTTTCAGCGTCGCAAACTGGGCGGCGACAGGCTCGAAACTCACCAGCGTCCCAGTATAGCCCAACTCGCGCATCGACATGGCGAATTGGCCCACATTGGCGCCCACGTCCAGAATGAGGCTGATCTGGAATTCGTCGATCAGCTTTCGAATATACATGTACTTGGAAATGCTATTGACCAATTTTGGCGAGGTAAGCTTGTTCAGCGTTCGGGTATTTCGGATGACCATTTCCCTAAGCAAGCAAAACCCTCCTTCGCGCACGCCCCGCCGGGTCGGTCTTTAGCAGCGATAATATTTTTAACATCGGCGATTCGCGGCGGCAACCTCGACGGCGCAGGTTGTGGTATAGCGCGACGTTCACTCCCTGACATATCTGAGCGCCGCGGCGGCGGCGAAGGGCGCGGCGGCGATCGCGAACAGCGACAGCGCGCAGAGCATCAGGAACGGAGCGAGGAAGGGCGCAGCTCCGCCGCTCGCGGCGGAGGCGGCCGCGACGCCGAAGATCAGCACGGGAATCGTGAGCGGCAGCACCAGAACGGCCATCAGGAGGCCGCCGCGCCTCAGCGAAACGGTCAGCGCGGCGCCGATCGCGCCGATCATGGTGAGCGCCGGCGTTCCGGCGGCGAGCGTCGCCGCGACCAGCCCGAGCGGCGCCGGCGTCATCGCCAGCATCAGCCCGAAGAAGGGGCTCACGACGATGAGCGGGAGCGCGCTCGCTGTCCAGTGGGCGGCGCATTTTACGAGGACAGCGACTTCCAGCGGCAGCGATCCGGCAACGAGAATATCGAGCGAGCCGTCTTCGTGATCGGCCTGGAACAGCCGATCGAGTCCGAGCAAGGTCGCGAGCAGCGCCGCGATCCAGAGAATCGCCGGACCAAGCCGCGCCAGCAGATTGAGGTCTGGCCCAAGCGCGAACGGCATGACTGCGACCAGGATGAGAAAGAACACCGCGCCCACCGACGCGCCGCCGCCGATGCGACGAGCGATGCGCCACTCGCGGACGAAGAGGGCGATAGCGGGGGTCATCGCGCCCGCCCCCTCTCCGTTGGGGAGACGGCCGGGGTGAGGGCGGTGCGCTCCGATCACGTCGCCGCCCCCTCGGCGGGGCCGAGCCTCAGTTCCTGCGCTCCCTCGAGCGCGAGCGGGGCATGAGTAGCGGCGACAAGAACTCCGCCGCCGCGCAAATGCGCTTGCAGGATCGCGACGCAAGTTTCTTGCGCCGCTGCGTCGAGCGCGGTCGCCGGTTCGTCGAGCAGCCAAAGCGGACGGGCGGCGATAAGGAGACGGGCGAGCGCCACGCGCCGCCTCTGCCCAGCGGAGAGCAGGCGGGCGGGGAAATCGATCACATGCGCCAGGCCGACCCGGGCCAACGCTGCTCCTTGCGCGTCACGCGAGGACTGGCCGCCGAGCATGGCGGCTGCAAAGGCGAGGTTCTCGCCTGCGGTCAGCGCGCCTTTGACGCCGTCGGCGTGGCCAAGATAATGGGCCTGTTCGCCAACCGTGCGCTCCCTATCGCCGCCTTCGAGGGCAAAGCCGCCGGCCTCGAGCGGCAGGAAGCCGCAAAGAGCGCGCAACAGGGTCGATTTCCCGGACCCGTTCGGCCCGGTCACGATCAACGCCGCGCCCTGATCCGCCGCGAACGAAAGTCCGGCAAAGATGCGCCGCCCGCCGCGTTCGATCGTCAAATCCCACGCGCTGAGGCGCATTGATCCCCCGAGCGCCGCGCCCTGCCGCGGTCCGGCTCTTGCTAGACGTTAGTTTGTGTATCGTGCCTCGGTAATTTTATCTATAAAACGCCGACCCCCCTCAAACGCCTGTTCATGGGAGCGCCCGCATGGCCAGCCTCGACAGTTTCAAATGCCGCAAGAAGCTGACCGTGGGGGCCAAGTCCTATGAGATTTACTCGCTCAAAGCGGCGGAGAAAAACGGTCTGGCCGGCGTCTCGCAGCTTCCGTTCTCGCTCAAGATCGTGCTCGAAAACCTGCTGCGTAACGAGGACGGACGCAGCGTCAAGAAGGAAGACATCGAGGCGGTCGCCGCATGGAGCGGCAATCGCGGCAAAAAAGAGCACGAAATCGCGTTCCGTCCGGCGCGGGTGCTGATGCAGGACTTCACCGGCGTGCCGGCGGTCGTCGATCTCGCCGCCATGCGCGACGCGATGGTCGCCCTCGAGGGCGACCCGGACAAGATCAACCCGCTAGTCCCGGTCGACCTGGTCATCGACCATTCGGTGGTGGTTGATTACTTCGGCACCGGCAAGTCGCTATCGCAGAACGTGGCCCGCGAATACGAGCAGAACCAGGAGCGCTACCGGTTCCTGAAGTGGGGCCAGCAGGCCTTTTCCAACTTCCGCGTCGTGCCGCCCGGCACCGGCATCTGCCATCAGGTCAATCTCGAATATCTCGCCCAGACCGTGTGGACGGCGAAGGAGAAGCGCAACGGCAAGACGGTTGAAGTCGCCTTTCCCGACACCCTGGTCGGCACCGACAGCCACACCACGATGGTCAATGGCCTCGCCGTCCTTGGCTGGGGGGTCGGAGGCATAGAGGCGGAGGCCGCCATGCTCGGCCAGCCGCTCTCAATGCTTCTGCCGGAAGTGATCGGCTTCAAGCTGGACGGGGAATTGCGCGAGGGCGTGACCGCGACCGATCTGGTGCTGACGGTCACCCAGATGCTGCGCAAGAAGGGCGTGGTCGGCAAATTCGTCGAGTTTTACGGCGCGGGCCTCAATGCGATGACGGTCGCCGATCGCGCCACCCTCGCCAATATGGCCCCGGAGTATGGCGCGACCTGCGGCCTCTTCCCGATCGACAGCCAGACGCTGACCTATCTCAAGACCACCGGCCGCAAGCCGTCGCGGCTGGCTTTGGTCGAGGCCTACGCCAAGGCGCAGGGCGTCTACCGCACCCGCCTCACTTCCGATCCGGTCTTTACCGATACGCTTGAGCTCAACCTCGGCGAGGTGACGGCTTCGCTCGCCGGCCCGAAGCGGCCGCAGGACCGCGTGGTCCTCAACGACGCCAAGGCCGGCTTCATCGCCGCGATGTCCAGCGAATTCAGGCAGGGCGACAGCATCGCCGAACGCCACAAAGTCGAGGGGACCAATTACGATCTCGGCCACGGCGACGTCGTTATCGCCGCCATCACCTCATGCACCAACACCTCCAACCCCAACGTAATGATGGCGGCCGGCCTGCTGGCGCGCAACGCGGTCGCCAGGGGCCTGACCGTCAAGCCGTGGGTCAAGACCTCGCTCGCGCCCGGCAGCCAGGTGGTCCAGGACTATTTGAAGGAGGCCGACCTGCAGAAGTCGCTCGACAAGCTCGGCTTCAACATCGTCGGCTTCGGCTGCACCACCTGCATCGGCAATTCCGGCCCGCTCGCGCCCGAGATTTCGGCCACGGTCGCCAAGCACAACCTGGTCGCCGCCGCGGTCCTGTCGGGTAACCGCAACTTCGAGGGCCGCGTCAATCCCGACGTGCGCGCCAACTACCTCGCCTCTCCGCCGCTGGTTGTCGCCTATGCGCTCGCCGGCTCGATGCAGATCGATCTCACCCGTGAGCCGATCGGCGCCGACAAGCAGGGCAAGGCGGTCTATCTCGCCGACATCTGGCCCAAGACCGCCGAGATCCAGGAGTTCGTCGAAGCGACCGTCAGCGCCAAGATGTTCAAGACCAAATATGCGAGCGTGTTCGACGGCGACGCCAATTGGCGCAAGGTCAAGGTTCCCGCCGGCCTCACCTACGCCTGGGACATCGGCTCGACCTATGTCCGCAACCCGCCCTATTTCGACGGCCTGACGAAGACGCCGAAGCCGGTTGCGGACGTCGACAACGCCCGCATTCTCGCCCTCTTTCTCGATTCGATCACCACCGACCACATTTCGCCCGCCGGCTCGATCAAGGCTGCAAGCCCGGCTGGCCAATATCTCGTCGAGCATCAGGTCCGTCCGATCGACTTCAATCAGTACGGCACCCGCCGCGGCAATCATGAAGTGATGATGCGCGGCACATTCGCCAACATCCGGATCAAGAACCAGATGGTCAAAGACGAGACAGGCAATGTGGTCGAGGGCGGCTACACGATCATGCAGCCGTCGGGGGAGCGTCTCGCGATCTATGACGCGGCCATGCGCTATCAGGCGGAAAAAGTTCCGCTGGTCGTGTTCGCGGGTCGCGAATATGGCACCGGCTCATCGCGCGACTGGGCGGCCAAGGGGACCAAGCTCCTCGGCGTGAGGGCGGTGATTGCGCAGAGCTTCGAGCGCATCCACCGCTCGAACCTGGTCGGCATGGGGGTATTGCCGCTGGTGTTCGAAGAAGGCGCGAGCTGGCAGACGCTGGGCTTGAAGGGCGACGAGACAGTAACCATCCATGGCCTCGGCGACGCTTTGAAGCCGCGCCAGCTTCTGCACGCCGAGATCAAGCACGCCGATGGAAGGACGACGAAGGTCCCGCTGACCTGCCGCATCGATACGCTCGACGAACTCGAATATTTCCGCAACGACGGCATTCTGCCCTACGTGCTGCGGCACCTCGCGGCGTAGCCGCGGGACTGGCGGGGCGTCCGCTCTATACGCCTGCCTGCTCGAGCCCGTCCAAGACGCCCGTGAGCCGTTCCTTGCAGGCTTCGTCCTGGACTTGCGCGAGACTCGTTCGCAAGGCCGACAAGATGCTGTCGAGTTTCCAGCGCGCCGCGCCCTCCGCGGCGACTTCCGCCGCAAGCTCCTCGGCTTCGTCGCAGTCTCCCGCGTCGAAGGCGGCGCCGAGCAGGGTTGGCCGCAGCCATTCGTCCGCGAGGCCGCGGCTCTTGGCCCGTTTGCAGGCGGCGATGACGATCTGCGAGACCGCTTGCGCCTTCTCGGCGTCGCCCTTGCGCATGCGCGCCCGATAGAGGCGGGGAAGATTGCTCGAGCAATAGTACTCGTTGAGATCGAGCTCCATGCCCCGTTCGTAGGCGTCGATGCTCTTGTGCAGATAGAGCAACTTCTCGGGCGCTGTCGCTGCTTTCGCATAGAGCCGCTTGTAACGGCCGCCAAGCAGCCCGAGGCGTTCCGGCGTCGGCCCGGACGTGAGGATCAAGGCTTCGAGCTTGGCGATGGCGTCAACGGGCTTGCCCGCGTTGGACACGGCGAGCGCGTCGAGCTCCCGAGCCTCTTCCAGATCCGCGAGGTCCCCCGGAAGTCTGCCGATGAAATCCGTCACCCAGGTCCAGTCGTCGCCGGTCTCGGCGGAATCCTTCATGAGCAAGAGAAGCGCGATCGCCGTCGGCGCGGTGACCGGGGGCATCCAGTATTTCGCGAGCAGTTGCTTCGCGCGTTCCATGCGGCCGGGGCGGGGAACGGCGCGCACGGCGCGAACTTCGCCTTGGAACGCAGCGAGCTCCAACATCGTGTCTTTCATGCTCGACGCCGCCGCCTCGTCGACATTGTCCGGATATCCTCTGATCGACTCGCGCATCGGCGACACGCCCCTCGCCAGCTGCCCGATCGGATCCTTGATCGCGGCTGCGATCGCCTGCGCCGTCGCCGCGGTAATATCTCCCTCCGGCATCGGATAGCGAACGGTGCGCATTTGCGCCACATCGAACAAAGCCTTCGACCAGTCGGCGGCGAGCAGGACGCAGCCTCTCTCCCTCGCGGCGTGGCGAATCCCGATTTCGTAATAGACGTTGCCGTTCGGGATGGTCATGTCGGCGAGCACCAGATCGGCAAAGTACAGCCGCTCGAGCATCTGGGTGATGATGAGCGCGCCGGTGTCCTGATCGGCGCGCACCGGCTCGTAGCCGAGCGCGATGATGGTCGGAGCGAAGGCGCGGTCCCATAGCGCGTTGAAATCGATTTCCGGCACGCCGCGCCCAGCTTCCGCCTGCGTGGCCTTCCGCCCATAAGGCATGATCATGAAGCAAATCGGCTTCGGCATTTCCATCTCCCTCGCGCTCGAAGCGCAAGACCCGCGAGGCGCCCCTCCGTCAGTCCCATAGCTTCCTGGTGTCGAGCCAATGCGACCTGCCGCCGGCTTTCTGGACTTCTTCCATCATATGCTGGACGCCGCCCGGCCCGTCGCCGCGCTCGCCATTCCAGAGGCAGACGAAGTCGACCTTGTCCGGACCGAAGCGCGAAGCGGCTTCCAGCATCCGCAGATTGTTGCGTTCATAGGGGCCCCCATCCGGCGGCGCCGGTCGGCGTTCGGACGGCGGCACGTGCAGCACGGCGCGCGCTTTCGCGCTGAAAAAGCGGGCGCGCCAGTCGGCGTTGGCGAAGTCGACCGATTTTTCTAGGAACGTCGGCTCGTCGAAGGGAATGTAGAGTTCGAGCCGAGCGGAACGCGCGAGGGCGGCCTCCGCGAACAGAAGGTCGCCGCCGCACGCGCCGCCGCAGATGGACAGGTCGCGCGGCCCGAGATCGAGGTCCGCGAGCGCCGAGGCGATGGCGCGGGCGGCGACCGGCTGCTTGTCGGGGGGAAAGCGGGGCGTTTCGCGGCCCGGCGCGTCGATCATGTGGCCGCTGAACAGCAGCGCCTTGCGCGGCGAGCGGCCGTTCGACGAACTCACGGGTCAAGCGCGGGCGGCATGACGACGATTTCCCGCCGGGTGGGATCGATTGGCGCGAAGCGGCTTGGCCGCCTATTTTACCAGCCGGGGACCGTCGGCGCGCGCGTACTCGTTGTCCTGTACGACGCCGAGCCTGCGGGCGACCTCGGTGTAAGCCTCGATCATTCCGCCCAGATCCTTGCGGAAGCGGTCCTTGTCCATCTTGTCGTTGGTCTTGACGTCCCACAGCCGGCACGAGTCGGGGCTGATCTCGTCGGCGAGCACGATTCGCATGTTCTCGCCCTCCCACAGGCGCCCGGTTTCGATCTTGAAGTCGACGAGCCGGATGCCGACGCCGAGGAACAGGCCCGACAGGAAGTCGTTGACGCGAATCGCCAGGGCCATGATGTCGTCGATCTCCTGCGGCGCGGCCCAGCCGAAGGCGGTGATGTGCTCTTCCGACACCATCGGGTCGTTGAGCTGATCGTTCTTGTAGTAAAACTCGATGATCGACCGCGGCAAGGGGGTGCCTTCTTCGAGGCCAAGCCGGGTCGACAACGAGCCGGCCGCAACATTGCGCACCACGACCTCGAGCGGAATGATCTCGACCTCGCGGATCAGTTGCTCGCGCATGTTGATTCGGCGGATGAAATGGGTGGGCACCCCAATGTCGTTGAGACGCTGGAAGACGTATTCCGAGATGCGATTGTTGAGAACGCCCTTGCCCTCGATCACCTCATGCTTCTTGGCGTTGAACGCGGTCGCGTCATCCTTGAAATACTGGATGAGAGTGCCAGGCTCCGGGCCCTCGTAAAGAACCTTGGCTTTGCCTTCGTAGACGCGTCGGCGGCGGTTCATGCGGTGCGACCGTGGCTTGAGGAAATCCATTCTCGTGGCCTTTTCTGGTGGCTATCCCGGTGAAGCCGCGACGGCAGGCCCGGAATATGGGGATTCGGACCGCGAAACCCAAGCATTGGACTCGTCCGGACCGGGGGCCAGCCCCCTTTCGCCAATCTAGCTGATTGGCGGCTCTCGCACAAACCCGACGCCGGCCGCTAGACAAAGGTTGTAGAGGCGGAGGCTCGACGCGGCGCTGAAAAGGAAGCAAAATAGCGGCAAGATTCGGTCGTAAAAGAGAGGCGCGATTTTGCCGGACCGGTGCGGGCCCATAAAAAAGCGCCGGGCGGTGTTCCGGCAGCCTCTGTCAAGGTCTCGAGACGCCCGAGATAGAGCAATTTAGCGACGCGAACAGTCGCAGCCAAGCTTAGGGAGGGAAAAATGGATCAGACAAGCCTCGCCCGGATCGAAAACGATCCGAACTACCTAAAACTTGTGTCCGAGCGAAAGTCTCTCGGCTGGACGCTGACCGTCATAACGCTAGTGATGTACTACGGATACATCGCGATCGTCGCGTTCGCGCCTTCCGTAATCGCGATTCCGCTCGCGGGATCGATAACGGTCGGCATCGTCCTCGGCGTGGCCATCATTCTTGCGTCGATCCTGCTGACTGGCATTTACGTTTTGCGGGCCAACGCTGAATACGACGACCTGACAAGCGCGATCGTTGGCGCAAACAAGCGGGGAGGAAAGTGATGAAGACCCTTACTCGCTCAGGCGCGCTCGTAGCCACCGCTTTCGGCCTCCTTCCGGGGTGGGCCCATGCCGCGGACGGGGCGACAATCCAGGCGACAAACTGGAACGCCATCCTGATTTTCCTCGCCTTCGTCATTGTGACGCTCGGCATCACCTACTGGGCGGCGCAGCGCACCCGCACCACCAAGGACTTCTACGCCGCCGGCGGCGGGATCACGGGCTTCCAGAATGGTCTGGCGATCGCCGGCGACTATATGTCGGCGGCTTCGTTCCTCGGCATCGTCGCGCTGGTCTATAGCTTCGGCTACTACGGCCTCATCTATTCGATCGGATTCCTCGTCGGCTGGCCCTTCATCATGTTCCTGATGGCCGAGCCGCTGCGTAATCTCGGCCGGTTCACCTTCGCTGACGTCGTGTCCTATCGCCTCCAGGCGACCCCGATCCGGGCCATGGCGGCGACCGGAACGCTGGTCGTCGTCGCCCTCTATCTGATCGCGCAGATGGTGGGAGCGGGACAGTTGATCGAACTCCTGTTCGGTCTGCCTTACCTGTGGGCCGTCGTCGTGGTCGGCGTCCTGATGGTCATCTACGTCACCTTTGGAGGGATGATCGCGACGACCTGGGTGCAGGTCATCAAAGCAGGGCTGCTGCTCGGCGGCTCGACTCTGATGGCGCTCCTCGTGCTGGCGCAATTCGGCTTCGACTTCAACGCGCTGGTCGCTAAGGCGGTCGAAGTCCATCCGAGCCACGACAAGATCTTGTCCCCCGGGCCGCAGGTCGCCAACCCGATCAACGCGATCTCGCTCGGCATGGCGCTGATGTTCGGCACCGCCGGTCTGCCACACATTCTCATGCGTTTCTTCACCGTCGGCAACGCCAAGGAAGCGCGCAAGTCTGTGTTCTGGGCCACCACTTTCATCGGCTACTTCTACATCCTGACCTTCATCATCGGCTTCGGCGCGATTGTGCTGGTCGGACCAAACCCGATTTATCACGTCGGCGACGACATCAAGGGCGCGCTTCTTGGCGGCGGTAACATGCCGGCGATCCATCTCGCGCAGGCGGTTGGCGGCGACCTGATGAAGGGGTTCATCGCCGCGGTCGCGTTCGCCACGATCCTGGCGGTGGTCTCGGGTCTCACGCTGTCGGGCGCGAGCGCGGTCAGCCATGACCTCTACGCCAGCGTGTTCCGGCATGGGAATGTCGACGAGGCGACGGAGGTGCGGGTTTCGCGCATCACAACGGTCGTGCTCGGCATCGTCGCGATCATTCTCGGCATCATATTCGAGAAGATCAATGTCGCGTTCATGGTCGGTCTGGCGTTCGCGGTCGCGGCGAGCGCGAATTTCCCGGTGCTGCTGCTCTCGATCATGTGGAAGGGCTTGACGACGCGGGGCGCGGTGATCGGCGGCTTCGTCGGCCTCATCAGCGCGTTGGTGCTGACGATCGTCAGTCCCGGCGTCTGGGAGGCGGTCTTCGGCTACCCGAAGGGTTCGGCGTTGTTTCCGTATGTCTCGCCGGCCCTCTTCACCATCCCGCTGTCGTTTTTCTGCTGCTGGCTGTTCTCGGTGACCGACAGCTCGAGGACTGCGACAACGGAGCAGGCGGCGTTCGAAGCGCAATATGTCCGCTCGCAGACGGGCATCGGGGCGGACGTCGCCGCGGCTCACTGAGGCGTATGATCGGCAATCGTCATTATCGCGACCCCGGGACTGACCGGGGTCGCAGGGACGTTTGCCTCCAGCAAAACGATCAGACTGTCTAAGCGGCGGCAGCGAGGGTTTTCCATTCCTGTCGCTCCAGCTGGCTACAGACGCTGACGGCTCGCGCGGGCCTCGGGGTTGCCGCGCTTCCGCGTTCCGGCGCGTCCACTCAGCGCGCTCGCCGCCGCGTGGCGGCGCCGGCCACCAGGCCGGGCACGACATAGGAGAGCGTGATCAGCGCGTAGAGGACGAGCGCCGCGACCGGACTCACGAGCGCCAGCGCGACGGCGACGAGGTAGACGGCCAGCACGGCGAAGTCCTGCCGCCGGCGCGCCCGATAGACGGCCATGAAGGCGTCGTCGTCGCGCCGCCCGGCCCCGATGGCCGCGACGAGCAGATTGTAGGGAATGGCGCAGACGAACTGGAGCGCGCCGTAGACCATCGTCGGAAAGGGCGCGATGTCGGTCTCTGCGACATAGGCGGTCGCGAAGGGAATCAGCGACAGGCAGAACAGAAGCGCATTATTGGCCCAGATCAGGCGCGCGTTTGACGTAGCGCACCGCGGTCAAGAGGTTGTGATGGTTGATCCAATAGATCGCCACGAACATGAAACTGACGAGGTAGATCGCAAAGCCGGGCCACAGCCTGAGCAGAGCCGCAGGTTCGGCTGACTCCGGGGCTTTGAGGTCTAGAACCATGATCGTGATGATTACGGCGACCACGCCGTCCGAGAAGGCTTCGAGACGGGCCTTCGAGAAGCGTTCCTCCGTATCCGCCACGCAACTCCTCCTCTCGAGGCTGACAGAATCCGAAAACGACCCAAATGAGAAGGGCCGCTCCTGTCCGGAACGGCCCTTCCATTGTCGCGCCCACGCTAGCTCGCTTGGCGCCCTAGAGTTCTTGCCTAGCGAGTGCTATGCGCGAAATTCCTTCGCACGGACAATAACCCAGGCCTCGTCGATCACGCGGGGCGGAAGACAATGAGACACTGGATCACCTCCTTTCGGCTGGTTGACGACGTTTTCATGTTAAGGCGATTCGCAGAATTTGAAAGCGGCATTTTTTTCGCGAAGTTAGGAATTTGTTAGGATTTCGCCGCCCGCCCGGGCTTCCCGCCTGATCTAGCCCGCCACATGTTGCGTATCGTGGTCTCGGATTCGTTTCCGCCCGAAGGAGCCGCCCATGCCTGCGTCAGAACTGACCCGCCGGACAGCGGCCTTGTCGCTGGGAGCCGCTCTTCTTTGCGCCGCCGCTCCGCTGGAGGCCTCCGCCCGGCGCGCACGGGTCGCGGCGGGGCCAAGCGTTCGCGTTGACGTCGCGCCGCTCCGAGCCAACGCCGGCGATCCCACTGCGAGCTGGGTCGCGCAGTTCCTGCCTGGACAGCTCCAGCAGGAGATGGCGAAGCGGGCGGCCACCGCCAACGTCTCGGTTCGTATCGAATATCTGACGCTGGGGTCCAGCACCGGCGGGGTCGGCCCGGCCGGCTCGTCGATCAACTCGATCCAGGGCTCAGCGACCATCAATGGCGTCGAGGAGCCGGTCCGCGCCACGAACAGCTATTACCCCTCGCCGGTGGACCAGACGATGATCGAGCAGTCGAACCGCATCCGGGTCCAGCAGCTGACGCAGGCGCTCGCCTACTGGATCGCGCAGGATGCGGCACGCTGAGCGGGCCCGCCTCGGTCCAGTGCTTCAGGGAATCGGGAAGCGCGATTTTTCTAATGAAGCTAAAGACTTGTCAGCGCACGGCGCCTTGCGCGACCGGCGTAGGCGAGGTTCCTTCACAACCGTCCACCCGCGCCTGGCGACTGTGTCCGGCGAGCCGCACGGGGATGATAAGACCCAATCTGGGTACTTCTACCTATATCTTTGTCGGATTTACCAGCGAAGATCGACTGGGTTAGGGGCATCGCTTGGTGGGGTCAGGTTTTTGCGATTGGCTATGACGCCGCTCGGGGAAGCGGCCAGCAGGGGGTCGGAAACCCTTGACAGACCTGCGTTAAGCCCGGCGACGGGCGGTCATACAAGCTTGCGCTCCCTTTCGGCGCACGACGAAGCGGCGGCGCTGCAGGTCGCAAACCGGCGCGCGGCGGCAATCGTCCTTGCTTTTCTCGCCGCGCGGATCGCCTTCGCCTTCGCGCTCGGCTTCGGCATCGACGAAGCCTATACGCTTCCCATCTCGCGCGACCTCCGGCTGTCCTATTTCGACCACCCGCCTCTCCATCAGTGGATCGCGCATTTTGCCGCGCTGGTTTCCGGCGAAACCCTCGGGGCTCGACTGCCTTTCGTAGCGCTGTTCGCCGCGACGGGCTGGCTCCTCTATCGGCTGACGTCGGAGCTGTTCGGCCCTCGGGCGGGGCTCATCGCCTTGTTCGCTCTCAACGTCACGCCCTTCTTTTTCGCTTCCGCCGGGACCTGGATCGTGCCGGACGGGCCGCTCCTGTTCGGCCTTGCGCTCGCGGCGTTTGCGCTCGCGCGGCTCTTCTTCGGGTCCGGCGGGGACGAGCGCCGGGTCTGGGGGCTCTGGCTCGTGGTCGGGCTTGGCTTCGGCCTGGCCGGTCTGTCGAAATATATCGGCGCGCTCGCGCCGCTTGGACTTCTCGCCTTTCTGGCGATCTCGCCGTCGGAGCGCCGCTGGTTTCGCCACCCGGCGCCCTATGTCGCGGCGGTGCTTGCCGGCCTGATCGTCCTTCCGGTCTTCGTGTGGAATGCCCAGCACGGCTGGGTCTCCTTCGTTTTTCAGGGTTCGCGCAGCGTAGCGTCCGGCGGCCTGAAGCCGCTGGAGGTCCTGCGGGTCGCGCTTGGGCAGATCGCCTTTCTGTCGCCCTGGCTGTTCGTTCCCCTGGTCGCGGGCCTCGTTTCGAGCCTGCGCTGCTGGCGCGACGGCAGGCGGCTTTTTCTTCTGTGCCTCTCGCTTCCGCCGATCGCCCTTTTCACGGTGGCGCCGCTCTGGATCGAAAGAGGCCAACCGCATTGGGCGATGGCGGGCTGGTTCTTTGCTTTCCCGCTGATGGGCGCGTGGGCGCAGGATCTCCCGGTTCCGGTCAGGATCGTCCGCCGCTACGCCATTCTATCCGCCGCCCTGCTCGCGGCGCTGACCGCAGGCACGGTCGTCGAGGCGCAAACCGGCTGGCTATGGCGTCTTTTGCCTGCCGGGACGACCGACCCGACGCTGGAAGCCCTTGACTGGAGCGGTCTCGTCAAAGCTCCGCTTCTTCAGCCCTCGCCGCCCTTCGTCATCTCCACCCGCTGGCGCGAGGCTGGCAAGATCGCGCTCGCGCTTGGACCGGGAGTCCCGATCCTCGTCGTATCTGACGATCCGAGGGGCTGGACGTTCAGGAACCGAGCCGCGGAACTGGCGGGGCGGGACGGCGTGCTGATCGTCCTGCCCAAGGATCTTGCCGCCGCGCGGACCGCGCTGGCGCCGCTCTTCGCCTCCCTGGGCGACGCGGAGCCGTTCATGCTTCTCCGCAACGGCGCCCCCGCGACCGAATTGATGCTGGTTCCGGCGAAGGGTTTGATTCGCCCGGCGCCCTAGAGCGCGCTGCGGATCAAAGGAGGCTAGGCGGCGCCCGCCACCGCGTCGCAGACGTCGCTGACAAGCGTGTCGACCAGCGCCTTGTCGTCGGCTTCGCCCATGACCCGGATGACCGACTCGGTGCCGGAAGGGCGGATGACGAGCCTTCCGCGATTGCCGAGCCGCGCGGTCGCCTCCGCGATCGCCTTGGTGACCGCCGGGTGCTCGAGCGGCTTGCCGCCGCTGAATCGGACATTGCGCAAGATTTGCGGCACCGGCTCGAACCGCCGGCAGACTTCGCTCGTCGGCTTGCCGGCCTTGTGCACTACCGCAAGCACCTGCAGGGCCGCCACCAGGCCGTCGCCGGTGGTGGCATAGTCCGACAGGATGATGTGGCCCGACTGCTCGCCGCCGAGGTTGAAGCCCTTCTCGCGCATACGCTCGATGACATAGCGGTCCCCGACCGCAGTGCGCTCGAGCGTGAGCCCGAGGCCCGCCAGATGACGCTCGAGGCCGAGGTTCGACATCACCGTCGCCACGATGCCGGGCTTGGCGAGACGGCGCTCGTCGCGCCAGCTCTCGGCGATCACGGCCATCACCTGGTCGCCGTCGATCAGGTGGCCTTTCTCGTCGACGATGATCATCCGGTCAGCGTCGCCGTCGAGGGCGATGCCGACGTCGGCCCGCATTTCGCGCACCTTGCGCACCAGCGTCTCGGGCGCGGTCGATCCGACCTCGAAATTGATGTTGAGCCCGTTCGGATCGACGCCGATCTTGATCACCTCGGCGCCAAGCTCCCACAACGCTTCGGGCGCGACCTTGTAGGCTGCGCCATTGGCGCAGTCGACGACGACCCGCATCCCCTCGAGCGAGACCTCGCGGGAGAGCGTCCGTTTGGCGTATTCGATGTAGCGCGCCTGGACGTCGTCGATGCGCTTGGCCCGGCCGAGGTCTGGGGAGCGGGCAAGCATCGGCGCGACGTCGCCGTCCATCAGCGCCTCGATCCGCGCCTCGACTTCGTCCGAGAGCTTGTAGCCGTCGGGCCCGAACAGCTTGATCCCGTTGTCCTCATAAGGGTTGTGCGACGCGGAGATCATGACCCCGAGATCGCAGCGCATCGAGCGGGTGAGCATCGCGACCGCGGGCGTCGGAACGGGACCGAGCAGCAGCACGTCGACGCCGACCGACGTGAAGCCGGCGACCAGAGCGTATTCGATCATGTAGCTCGAGAGGCGGGTGTCCTTGCCGATCACCACCCGATGGCGATGCTCGCCGCGGCGAAAAGCGACGCCGGCGGCCTGCCCGACCTTCAAAGCCACGTCGGCCGTGATCTTGCCGTTGGCCCGGCCCCGGATGCCGTCGGTGCCGAAATACTTGCGCGCCATGCGTGAGGATTCCCTGCGACGAGACGAATGGCAACCCAGAGAGATCGGCTTCATACCGCAAATCTGCTGGATAAAGCTTCACAAATCGTTGCTACCCGTTAACGATCCGGGCCGGCGTTGCCCGGGGCCGGACGGGCGCCTAGAGTGGCGCAACGTCGCACAGATGCGCGCTCAGGAGGACGCCGCCCATGATCCGCACCGTCGCCACCAAGCCGTTCCCCGACCAAAGGCCGGGCACCTCGGGATTGCGCAAGCAAGTTCCGGTGTTTCAAAAGCCGGGGTACCTCGAAAACTTCATCCAGTCCATTTTCGACTCGCTGGAGGGCTTCCACGGCCAGACACTGGTGCTCGGGGGCGACGGCCGGTTCTACAATCGGGAGGCGATCCAGATCGTGGTCAAGATCGCCGCCGCCAACGGCTTCGGGCGCGTCGTCGTCGGCCAGGGCGGAATTCTCTCGACCCCGGCGGTCTCGGCGCTGATCCGTGCGATCCATGCTTTCGGCGGCATCATCCTGTCGGCGAGCCACAATCCCGGCGGCCCGAAAGGAGATTTCGGGGTCAAATACAATATCGGCGCCGGCGGTCCGGCGCCTGAGACCATCACGGAGGCCATCTTCGCCAAGAGCAAGACGATCTCGGCCTACAAGATTTCCGACGCCCCGGACATCGACATCGACCGCCTTGGGACGGTCAAGGTCGAGGGCATGGCGATCGAGGTGGTCGACCCGGTCACGCAATATCTTTCGCTCATGAAGACCCTGTTCGACTTCGACGCGATCCACGCCCTGTTCGCGTCCGGGTTCCGCATGCGCTTCGACGGCCTGCACGCGGTCACCGGCCCGTACGCTCACGCGATCTTCGAGGGCGAACTCAAGTCGGGCGCCGGCACGGTGGTCAACGGCACGCCGCTGCCAGATTTCGGCGGCCATCATCCGGACCCCAACCCGGTCTACGCCAAGGACCTCTACGACCACATGATGGCGAAGGGCGCGCCCGACCTCGGAGCGGCCTCCGACGGCGACGGCGACCGCAACATGATCGTCGGCCGAGACATGTACGTGACGCCTTCCGACTCGCTCGCGATCCTCGCCGCCAACGCCACGCTCGCGCCGGGCTACGCCAGGGGCCTCGCCGGCGTCGCGCGCTCGATGCCCACAAGCGCGGCGAGCGACCGGGTCGCGGCCAAGCTCGGCGTTCGCTCGTATGAGACGCCGACCGGGTGGAAGTTCTTCGGCAATCTGCTCGACGCCAATCTCGCTACGCTTTGCGGCGAGGAGAGCTTCGGCACCGGCTCGAACCACATCCGGGAGAAGGACGGCGTGTGGGCGGTGCTGTTCTGGCTCAACATCCTCGCCAAGCGCCGGATTTCGGTCAAGGAGCTGGTCGGCGAGCACTGGCGGACTTACGGGCGCAACTATTACACCCGCCACGACTATGAGGAGATCGACCTCAAGGCTGCGAACGGCCTCATGGAGGCGCTGAGGAGCGCGGCGAAGACGCTGCCCGGCAAGACGTTCGGCTCGCGCAAGGTCGAGGCGGCGGACGATTTCGCCTATCGCGACCCCGTCGACCATTCGGAGGCCGACCATCAGGGGGTCCGGATCATGTTCGAGGGCGGCTCGCGCATCGTCTACCGCCTGTCGGGCACCGGCACGGTCGGGGCGACGCTGCGCGTCTACGTCGAGCACTACGAGGCGCCGTCCGGCAAGCTCGATCAGGAGACCCAGGCCGCGCTCGCCGACCTCATCGCGCTCTCGCGGTCGCTGGCCGAGATCGAGAAGCGGACGGGACGCAAGGCGCCGACCGTGATCACGTAGAGGCTCGCAGACACAGCACATCCGCGAAAGGCCGCGGCGCGACGAAGCCTCTCGCAGACGGCTGTCAGCGCGCGATAAACGGACGCAGCTCCTCGCGCGCCGCCTCGGCGAAATCCCGCAGGGGATCAACGCCCCCGCCGCCCTTTACGAGCTCGCGCAGATCGGCGACCGTCCGGTTCGGCGCCGAATAGGTTTCGAGGATGGAGCGCATGACGGCGTCGGCGCAGGCGACTGACTGCGGCATCGCCAGCACCCGCAACCGGCTGATCATGGCGTAGAGGTCGATGAGCTCCGGCATCTTCGCCTCGTTGTTGACGATCGCATCGCCATAGGTCTTGGACGCGGCGATGATGAAATCCCTGATCAGGTCCTCGCGGCGCGCGAGGTCGTGCGCGATCTGGCCCGCCCGGGCCTGGGAGCGCTGGCCGAGCCAGGTGGTCAAGGTGGCGGTGAGGCCGCCGATCACCGAACCAGCGAGAGCCGAAACCGCCGATATGTAAGCCGCGTCCATACGCCACCCCGCCATTTGGCGCTCGGGCCGCCAAGCGCTGCGCCGCGTCGGCCTCTATTTCCCACCGTCTCCGGCACGTTTACCGAGGCGCGGCCGCTCACGCGGGAACGACGCATGTGGAGGCGGTCGCAAGCGTCGTCTGCGACCTCAGTCGTCTTCATCATCTAGGTGTTTGACGAACTTGGCGAGATCGTCGCCCTTGAGAGCGCCCTCGGCGATCTTGTTCCAAATCGCCTTGGCGTCGTGACGGGATATTTGGTCGTTCGCGGGTCGCAGCGGGAAAACCAGGTCATAGGGGTTGGCGATATTCCGGCTGGTCGACGTCCAGGCGAAGACCGTGAACGTCTTCAAATTGGGATCGACTACGGCGGGGACCGAGGCGACAATGTTGTCCGTCGAAGATTTCTTGCTGCCGGCCCGAATGGCGGCGAGAACCTGATCGATCCGGTCCTTGTCGCCTTGCAGGGTCACCGCCACCGTTCCGTCCGGGTTGTTGCGGGCGGAGCCGGCGAGATTGAACATGATCGCCTCTTTCTGGATCATGGCCCGGAAGCCAACCTTCTGGATCGCCTGGCCGGTGACAGTCGCCGTGACAGCTTCTGGCTGAGCGTTGGCCGCGCTTGTGGTCAGCGACGCCATTCCGCCGACCACCGCCGCCGCAAGCATGAGCGCGAGACGATATCCAGGCGTCCCCATACCGCTCTCCTTCTTTTCGTGTTGGGCTAGCTGACCGAGCTCCTACCTCTTCAACGCCTCCAGCACCTTGACCGAGGCGCGGCCGTTGACCTCGAGACCGGACTTTTGCTCGAAATCGGCGATCGCCGCCTTGCTCTTGGTTCCGATGTCGCCGTCCGGCGCGCCGCCGATGTCGTAGCCGCGTTTCGCGAGCAGCGTCTGCAATTCGAGGCGCCCGGAGCGGGACAGGAGCCGGTCGTCGGTCGGCCAGGGGGTGACGATGCCGGCCCCGCCGGCGAGCTTGTCCGAGAGCACGCAGGCGGCGAGGGTGTAGGATTCGGCGGCGTTGTAGGAATAGACGGCGTCGAAGTTGCGGGTCACCAGAAAGGCCGGCCCGTCGCGCCCCGCGGGCAAGAGGAGCCCGGCGTCGCCCGACCCGAGCGGGCGCCCGTCGATGCGGGTCAGCCCCTTGGCCGCCCAGAAGGACATCGACTGCTTCGCCTTGCGTCCCGATGGACCTGAATAGCCCGGCGGCAACTTGACTTCGAAGCCCCAGGGGAGCCCCGAGCGCCAGCCGGACTTGCTGAGGTAATGGGCGGTCGAAGCGAGCGCGTCGGGCGCCGAATCGACGATGTCGCGGCGCCCGTCGCCCTCGAAGTCGACCGCGAGCCTGAGGAACGTCGAGGGCATGAACTGGGTCTGCCCGAACGCCCCCGCCCACGATCCGTTGAGCTTCTCGGCCGGCACGTCGCCGCGGTCGATGATCTTCAGGGTCGCCATCAGTTCGCCGCGGAAATAGCTGGCGCGCTCGCCGAAGCAGGCGAGCGTGGCGAGCGACTGGACCAGCGGGCGCTTGCCCATCTCCGTGCCGAAGTTGGACTCCACGCCCCAGATCGCCGCCAGCATGTGGCGGCTGACGCCGTAGGTCTCCTCGGCGCGGGCGAGGGCGCGGGCTTCCCTCGCCATCGCCGCCTTGCCGTCCGCGACCCGCTCGTCGTCGACCAGGCTGTCGACATAGTCCCAGACCGGCGTCTTGAACTCCGGCTGCTGCTTCTGGAGATCGAGGACTTTCGTGTCCGGCTCGAGCCCGTTGAAGGCCGCGTCGAGCGTCTTGGCGGAAATTCCCGCGCGCGAGGCGTCGGCCCTCAAAGACGCGACGCATTCCGCGAAACCCGCTCGCGCCGGCGCCGCCGCGACGAAGGCGGTGGAGGCGGCAAGGCAGAAGAGGACAAAGCGTTTCATGCTCCGATCATCCGCGATTCGCGTTTTGCCGTCGAGACGGCGCCCGAAGCGCCCCGAGTTGACAGCGCCGCCTTCGCAACGAATATGACGCGCGCCGGGGAACTCGACCGTATGGAAAATGACCCGATTCGCACACCCTATTTTGCCGCTTTCCGCATTCGTCCTGGCGCTCGTCGCGGCTGAGCCCGCGAGCGCGGATCTGCGCATGTGCAACAACACCGGCGGCCGGGTCAGCGTCGCGCTCGCCTATACCGACGGCCAGGGCTGGGTCAGCGAGGGCTGGTGGAACCTCAAGTCGCTCGATTGCGCGACGCTGCTGCGCGGCGCGCTGGCGGCTCAATTCTATTACCTCTACGCGATGGACGAGCGCGGCGGCGAGTGGAAGGGCAAGGCCTTCATGTGCACGTCGGATCGCGAGTTCAAGATTACCGGCCGGCAGGATTGTTTCGTCCGCGGCTTCGACCGCACCGGCTTCTTCGAAGTCGACACCGGCAAGGACGCGAAGAGCTGGACGGTGCAATTGACCGACCAGGCGAACCCTTAAGTCGTTTCGGGCGAGCCCTCGCCCTCGCCCCGTGACTTGCTTCCGCGGCGCGATCATGCTCGGCTCTCCGCCTCGAAGCATGAGCGCAAAGCGCGTGCGGCGGACACCGCCAATCCCATGGGGAGGAAAGCCATTGCAGGCCCGTCGCCGCCGCCGCGTCAAGATCATCGCCACCCTTGGTCCCGCCTCGAACGATCGCGAGACCATCGCCGCCCTGTTCGCCGCCGGCGCCGACGTGTTCCGCATCAACATGAGCCACGCCTCGCATGACGCGATGCGCGAGCGGGTGGCGACGATCCGCTCGCTCGAGGAAGAGGTGAACCGCCCGATCGGCATCCTCGTCGACTTGCAGGGTCCGAAGCTGAGGCTCGGCGCCTTCGCCGGCGGGCGCGTCGATCTGAAAAAGGGTGACCACTTTAGTCTCGACGGCGATCCGACTCCGGGGGGGCCGTCGCGGGTCTATCTGCCCCATCCGGAAATCCTGAGTTCGCTTGCGCCAGGCCACCGGGTCCTGATCGACGACGGCAAGGTCTTGCTGCGCGTCGTCGACGCTTCGCCCGGGCGCGCGTCGACCGTGGTCGAAGTGGCGGGGCGGGTGTCCGACAAGAAGGGCGTGAGCCTGCCCGACACCACGATCCCGACCTCGGCCATGACCGAAAAGGACCGCGCCGATCTTGCCGCGGCGCTTGAGGAGAACATCGACTGGATCGCGCTCTCGTTCGTGCAGCGCCCGGAGGACATCGTCGAGGTCAAGGGAATCGCCAAGGGCCGGGCGCTGGTGATGGCCAAGATCGAGAAGCCGCAGGCCGTCCAGCGCATCGACGAGATCATGGCGGTCGCCGACGCCGTAATGGTGGCGCGCGGCGACCTCGGGGTCGAAATGCCGCTCGAGCGTGTGCCGGGCATCCAGAAGACTCTGACCCGGCTCGCTCGGCGCGCCGGCAAGCCGGTGGTGGTGGCGACGCAGATGCTGGAATCGATGATCACCGCTCCGGTGCCGACCCGCGCCGAGGTGTCGGACGTCGCAACCGCGGTGTTCGAGGGCGCGGACGCGGTCATGCTCTCGGCCGAGAGCGCCTCGGGGCAATACCCGCGCGAGGCGGTGGCGACGATGAACCGGATCGCGGAGGCGGTCGAATCGGAGGGGATCTATCCCTCGATCATCGAGGCGCAGCGGGCGGCGCCCGAGGCCACCGGCGCCGACGCCATCGCCGAGGCGACCCGCGACGTCTCCGAAACGCTCGACCTGAGGGTGATCTGCGCCTGGACCAGTTCCGGTTCGACCGGGCTCAGGATCGCCCGCCAGCGGCCGCGCTCGGCGATCCTGGCGCTAACCCCGATTGAGGCGGTGGCGCGGCGCCTGTCGGTCGTCTGGGGTCTGCATCCGGTCGTAACCGACGACGCGCGCGACGAGCGCGACATGGCGGAGCGCGCCTGCCGCCACGCCTATATCGAGGGCTTCGCCGGCGAGGGCGAGCGGATCATCGTCGTCGCGGGCGTGCCATTCGGGACCCCGGGCGCGACCAACAACCTGCGCATCGCGACCGTGGGGATTTAGGCGCCGCTTGTCTTGCCGTCGCCGCGCCGCCCCTGACCTCGTCGCGGGGAAGTCGACGCGCCTCCGCCATTGAAGCGCCCGTAGCCGTGCGCGTTCGTCCGCATTAGGCTTGGGCTCTCTTCTTCCAGGGAGCGAAGCCCGCGTGACGTCGAAGGACATCCTGGCATCCGTTTCGGAAGCACCGGCGCCCCGGGGCTTGGCGTCGCTCGTGCGCGCAGAATGGTTCTTTCTCGTCAGCGCGATATCCGTAGCCGCATTCGCTTTATTCGAGGACCGGCTTTTCTCCCGCCTCGACAGCCCCCTGATCCTGACGGCGATTCTTCTCTGGCTGTTCGGGGTGGTGCTCTGGTCGTCCCTGTCCGTCGTTCGCCACGCGGAAAGCCTCGCAAGGCGTCTCGGCGAGCCCTACGGGACGCTGCTGCTGACGCTCACCATCACCTCGATCGAGGTCGTCGCAATCTCGGCAGTCGTGCGACATGGCGGGTCCAATCCGACCCTGATGCGCGATACGCTGCTCGCCCTCATCATGATCATCATGAACGGCATGGTGGGGGTGACGCTGTTGATTGGCGGCTTCAAGCATCGAGAGCAGACTTTCAATCTGCAGGGCGCCAACGCCTATCTCAGCGTCCTCCTGCCTCTCGCGACCTTCGCTCTCATCATGCCCGACTTCACGCAGACGACCCCCGGCCCAATCTATTCCGTCGAGCAGCAAGTCGTCCTGGCGATCGTGTCGCTCGCCCTCTACCTCATCTTTCTCGTTCTGCAGACCGGGCGCTATCACGGCTACTTCGAGGACACAGGCCACACGGCTGCGGAGGCGCAGGGGGTTGACACCCCTGTCTGGTTCTCAACCGTGATGCTGGCGGCCTACATGGCGGCCGTCGTCTACCTCGTCGAGCAATTCGGACCGCCGGTCGACTACCTGCTCGAGACTTTGCAAGCGCCGGCGCCGCTCGGGGGCATCCTCATTGCGCTCCTCGTCGCGACGCCCGAGTCGATCGGGGCGGTGAAGGCGGCGCTCGACAACCAGATGCAGCGCGCGGTCAATATCTCTCTGGGCTCTGTGCTGGCGACGATCGGCCTGACGATCCCCGCCGTGCTCGTCATCAACCATCTCATCGAGCGCCCAACCATCCTCGGCCTGGAGCACACCGACTTTGTTCTCCTCATCCTCACGCTCGCGCTCAGCATGACCACCTTCATGAGCGGCCGAACCAACATGCTGCAAGGCGTCGTCCACCTGCTGTTGTTCGCGGCCTATATATTGTTTATTTTTCAGGCGTAGGCGGGAGCATGCTTCCAGGCCTGCTGCGTAGCGCCGCTTCAGGACGAGGCGGCGCGTTGGCCCAAACCCATCTCGCGCTCCCTTGTCGTGAACCAGACGCCGGACCAGATGGCGATCGCGACGATCGCGCCATAGGTAGCAAGCGCGACGCCGAGCATGGCGAAGACGAAAGTCACCGACCCCGTCGCCCTCAGCACGAGCCAGCCGCCGCCGACGGCGATGACGAGCCGCGCGAACCCGGCGAACAGCGGCCAAAGCAGCTTTCCCGCGCCTTGCGAGGCGAAGTAGAGCGCAAGCCCAAGGCCGAAGAACCCATACATCGGGCCGACGAAGCGCAGATAATCCGTGCCCGTCGCCACCATCGTGGGATCGTCGCCGAAGAGGTTGAGCCAGGCCGTCGGCCAGATCGCGGCCGCAAGCCCGATCGCCTCGGTGGCTGCGAACGCGAGCGCGCCCCCGACCATGGCGATGCGCAAAGCGCGCCGGTTCTGGCCAGCGCCGATGTTGGCGCCGACCATCGCCACCAGAGGCGCGCCGACGCCGAACACCAGCGGAATAAGCAGATATTCGAGCCGCGATCCGGTCCCGTAGCCGGCGACAGCCTCTGGGCCGGCGGCGGCGCCGACGAGCCCAGTCGTTAGCGCCACGGTCAAGGTCGTCTGCAGGGTGCTGAGCGAGCCAACCGCGCCGACGCGGAGGATGTCGGCGAAGAAGGCCCACCTGAGACGCGCAACCCGGAAACGGACGATCGAATCGCCGCGCAGGATGTACCAGGCCAGAATCGCCGCCATCAGCGCCGTCGTCGCCACCACGGCGACGCCGCCGCCGGCGATTCCCAGGGCCGGCATTGGCCCGAGGCCGAAAATGAACAGCGGCGACAGCGGGACCAGGAGCGTCACGCCGATGCAGATCACAAGCGAGGGAAACAGCATGTTGCCGGTCCCACGGATGACGCTGGCGAGCCCGTTCATCAGCCACACCAGGATATTGCCGGCGAAGACGACGTTCGAATATTGCATTGCGGCGTCGAGCGAGCCGCCGCGGCCTCCCATGGCCGCGTAAAGCTGCCGGCCGAAGATCAGAAAAAGCGCCGAGGTCAGAAGGCCGAGCGCCAAGTTGATGATAAGCGCGTGGGCGACCAGCGCGTCGGCGTCCGCCCGCCGCCCCGCCCCGAGCGCGCGGGCGACCGCCGATGAAATGCCGCCGCCGATCGCGCCCGCCGACAGCATGCCCATCATCATGAAGCCGGGAAAGACCAGCGCCATTCCGGTCAGGGCGTCGGTTCCCAAATGCGAAACCCACCACGTCTCGATCAACCCCGTCGACGCCTGCGCCAGCATGACCAGCACGTTCGGCCAGGCGAGCCTGAGCAGCGTCGGCGCGATCGGCCCGGTCAGCAGCATCAGCGTCCGCGCGTTCATCGGCGCGGCGGCGGGCGCGGGCGTTTCGGCGCCGAGGCGCGCGGCGTTCATGACTGTCGCGTTCATGGCTCGGCCTCCGCCGGGGACATCGATTGAGACGCGCTCTTGAGCAGCCTTGCGGCTCGCTTGACCATTCTGGCTTTCGTCGCCTCGCTCGCCGCCGGGCCGGCGACGAGCTCGAACTCGGAGGAGAGGATTGGCCGGCCGGTCGGGCGATCGACGAAAATCGGCTCGGCGGTCGCGCCGGAGACGGCGTCGACAATGGCCACGCTCGCCCCTTCGGGCGCGAAGTGGCGATTGCCGAAGGCGATGAGCGCGATCAGGACCGGCCGGAAGTCCCGTCCCCGCTCGGTGACGACATATTCGTACCGGGGCGGACGCTCGCTATAGCGCCGCCGCTCGAGGAAACCCGCCTCGACCAGCGCGCTCAGCCTTCGGGTCAGGATGTTGGGCGCAATGGCGAGGCTTTTCTGGAATTCCTCGAACCGGGTCATCCCGCCGAGCGCATCGCGCAGGATGAGGATGCTCCACCATTCCCCGACGCGGTCGAGGCTGCGGGCGATCGGGCAGTCCATGGCGCTGAAGCGAGTCCGGTGCATCGGGGCCGTATAGACTAGTCACTTGCATTATGCAAGTGACTCCCTGTCCGTTCGACCGAACGCAGAAGCGCGGCCTCGCCTCCGGCCCCGGAAGCGATGGCCATTCAAGCCAATAGGCTCAGGAAATTGGCGAAATGGCCTGACGCCGAGGACTCGCTTTATTCGTCCGGGACCCAAACGGCGAGCTTGGCGCTCGAGGGAGCCGCCCGCATGTAGGCGACGGCGCGGGTATAGCCGTCGAGGAGCATGTAGTCGCCGCGCTTTCCGACCACGATCGCGGCTTCCCATTTGTCGGGGTGGTATCCGAGCGCCTTCGCCGCTTCGCGAGCGTCGGTCGGCTCCTCGCCGGGCTTAGGTCCGCCGGCGAGAAAATCGTCGAACGGAATCGATCCATGGTGGGGGGTCGTATGCAGCGCGCGGATTTGCGTCTTGGTCCAGCGCTCGAGGCGGTAGGAAGCATGATTGCCGAGGCGCCCCATCAATCCGCGCCGCGAGCTCCTCGGAGCATATTCCAGCAATTGCTCGCGCTCTTCGTCGCCGAGCGAGGAGAAGGGGACGTGCAGCGTCGCCTTCTCGAGCAGCGGGGTGTGGCCTCTGAGCTGGGCGTAGGCTTCGCCCCATCGCGGCGAGCCGAGCTCGCTATAGACCCATCGGCTCTTCATTTCATCGACTGTCGCCACGTCTCCTACCCCGTCTGCATCGCCTCGATGTCCCAACGCGCAAGTGTGCGCCGCGGCGAGTCGTCCGGCAAGCCAAAACGGATCGGACGCTCGCTCGGCCGCCCGCGCGTTGCGGCGGTCGGCCCGCAAGGGCTACACTCGACGAGACGCGGCCGGGCGGCCGCTCCTGGGGGTGAAGCGCGTGAAGCTCGATAGGTCGCAGAATGTCTGAGGTCCCCGACACGCCCTCCGTCCTGATCGTGGGAAGCGGCCCGGCGGGACTTTTCGCCGCCTGCGAACTGACGCGCCACGGCGTCAAGCCTCGCATCGTCGAGCAAAGGCTCGCGCCGCATCATGAGACGCGCGGGACCGCGCTCCAGCCGGCGGTGCTCGACATCGTCGAACGCGCTGGCCTGATCGAGGCGTTCCTCAGCGCCGGCGTGCACATCAAGCACAGCCAGCTCATGGGGCCGGGCATGCGGCAGATCACGAGCGCGGATTTCGGCGGCGTCGGCTGCCGGTACGAGTTCCAATGCAGCCAGCCGCAATGGCGGACCGAAACAGATTCTGCGCGACCATCTGGCGAAGCTCGGCGTCAAGGTCGAATACGGGGTCGAGGTTGTCGGGATCGACGCGGACGGGGAGCCTCTCCGGGTCACCATCCGGGCAAACGACCGCACCGAAACGCTTCAGCCGCGCTACCTCCTCGGCGCCGGCGGCGCTCACGACATCACCCGCCATTCCATGCAGGAGCACCTTGTCGGCGACACCTACGGCGGACGCTACATGGTCGCCGACGTCAAGATCGGACTCGCGATTCCTCCCGAGACCGCGCGCGTCGTCGTCGGCCCAACCGGCTTCGTGCTGTTCGCGCCGCTGCCGGAGAATCGCTGGCTCATTTTCGTCACCCGCGATCCGGACGATCAACGCGACGGATCGCCGACCGAAGCCGAGCTCGCGGCGACTGTCGACGCAAGGGTCGGCGCGAGCGTCGGCCTGAACGACCTCCGCTGGGTCTCCTATTTCAAGATGCATCGGCGCGAGGCAGAGAGCCTTAGCGACGGCCGCCGCTTTCTGCTCGGCGACTCAGGCCACATGTCGAGTCCCCTTGGCGGGGAGGGGATCAACGCGGCGTTCATGGACGCGGCCGACATCGCCTGGAAGCTCGCCCTCGTCGTGCGCGGCGCGGCGAAGCCGTCGCTGCTCGCGAGCTACGCGATCGAACGCGGCATGGCGGACCGGCACGCGCTCGAAGTGTCGAACGACATTCACGGTCACATCACGGCGCTGGTCGCCGCCTTTCGCGACGGCGCTGCGCCGAAACTCCCCGCGTCGACCGCGGATCAAATCGTTTCGGCGGCGCGCAGACGGTCGATGCTCGACGTTTCCTACGCCGGAAGTCCGCTGGTCGGGCAGGCGGGCGCGGCCGCCGCCTCGCCCGAACCGGGCGTTCGCTTTCCCGACTGCCTGCGCGTGAGCGGCGACCGCCACAGCCTCGTCGTGTTCGGCGAGGCGCCGGGTCTGGACCGGATGCGCGCGCGCTGGGACGGGCTCGTCGCGGTCATCGACGGCTCGGCTGCCGGGTTCAGCGCAGCGGACGCCGGCGCGCCCGGCGGCGGCGCCGTCCTCGTTCGGCCGGACGGTTTCATCGGCTTTCGCGCCGCCCCCGCCGACGCAGCGACGATGGCCGCGCTCGACGCCCATTTGGCGAGCTATCTCATTCCCGCCGGTGCATGAAAACGCGCGTCGGCCTCGCTCTCGCTGCGATCCTGTTCGTCCATGCCGCGCTTGCGCTCGAACGGCCGCTCCCGCCGCAGGCGCTGTTCGGCGATCTCTACGCCCAGGTCGAGCTTCAGCGCATCTTTCCCGACAGCAAGGAATTCGCCGACGCGACGGCGAAATCGCCGCCCGACGACATCCTGACGCTCTACCGCGTCGAGAAGCCTCAGACCCCGGAGGCGCTCAAACGTTTCGTTCTCGAGCATTTCGATCTGCCCGCGAAGATCGCCGTCCCAAGCGTCGCCTCGGAGCCCGCGGCGATCCGCCAGCACATCGACGCGCTGTGGCCGGTCCTGACGCGGGACACGCCGACGGTCCCGCCCTATTCGTCGCTTTTGCCGGCGCCGCGGCCCTATGTCGTTCCGGGCGGCCGGTTCCGCGAGCTCTATTACTGGGACTCGTATTTCACCATGCTGGGCCTTGCCGAAAGCGGCCAGTCGGACCTGCTCGTGGACATGGTGGTGAATTTCGCCGCTCTCATCGACGCCTACGGCCACATTCCGAACGGGACGCGGTCCTATTACCTCACCCGCTCGCAGCCGCCGTTCTTCTTCGCCATGGTCGGGCTGCTCGAACCGGGCGACCCTGCCGCAGCCTACGCAAATTTTCTGCCGCAGCTGAAGAGCGAATATGCGTTCTGGATGGAGGGCGCGGAGGACGTTGACGGCAGGCGCCGCTCATCGCCGGGTGGTCAAACTCGACGACGGCTCGATCCTCAATCGCTATTGGGACGACAGCGACGCGCCGCGCGACGAATCCTATGCCGAGGACGTCGCCCAGGCCCGCTCGACTCCCCGGCCGCCGCAAACGACGTGGCGCGAGCTTCGCGCCGCCGCCGAGAGCGGCTGGGATTTCAGCTCGCGCTGGTTCGCCGACGGGCGAACGCTCGGCTCGATCGACACGACCGAGATCATTCCGGTCGATCTCAACGCGCTGATGTTCGGCCTCGAGAATGCGATCGCCGCCGGTTGCGGGCGCTCGCGCGATCACGAGTGCGCCGCCGATTTCGCCCGCCGCGCCGCCGCCCGCCGCGCCGCGATCGACCGCACGCTCTGGGACCCGTCGCGCGGCGTCTATCTCGACTATCGCTGGACGGCGAAGGAGCGCATTGACCGCTTGAGCGCCGCGACGCTCTATCCGCTGTTCACGCACGCCGCGAGCGAGGAGCAGGCGGCCTCTGTCGCCGCGGCGGTTGAGAAGGACCTGCTTGAGCCCGGCGGGATCGTCGCCACGCCGGTCGACACCGGGCAGCAGTGGGACGCGCCCAACGGATGGGCGCCGCTGCAGTGGATCGCGGTCGCGGGCTTGAGGGCGTATGGCCACGATCGGCTCGCCGAGGCGATCGCCTGCCGATTCATGGTCAATGTGGAGCGCGTCTATCGCCAGACCGGCAAGCTGGTCGAGAAATACGACGTGATCGCGACCGACAGGCCGGGCGGGGGCGGCGAATATCCGACCCAGGACGGCTTCGGCTGGACCAACGGCGTCATGCTGAAGCTGATGGCGCTCTACCCCGCCGACGCCGATCTCACGAGCCTCGACCGCTGCCCCGCCGCGGGCGGGTGAAAGTCGCTATCCTTCCGCGCGAAGCGGGAGAGGGGGCGATGGACGGCGCGCGCGCCCTTGCCTGCTCTCCGCCGGCGCCCTAGGCATGCGCCGGCATCCAAACGGGGAGGGCGACGATGAGCGAAGGCGTCATGAAGAAGGTCAGGCTCGGCCGCACCGACCTCATGGTCACGCCGATATGCTGGGGCACGTCCGGGATCGGCGACATGCCCGACACTTACGGATACGGCGTCGACGAAAAGCGCGCGCGGGCGACGCTGAACGCCATTTTCGACGGGCCGGTCAACTTCATCGACAGCGCGCGCAACTATGGGCTCGGCCGCAGCGAGGAGCGGGTCGGCGCCGCGATTCGCGAGCGCGGCGGTCTTCCCAAAGGCTTTGTCGTTTCGACCAAGCTCGACCGCGATTTCGGGACCAACGTCTTCGACGCGGCGCGCGCCCGCCGATCGCTGGAGGAGAGCCTGAAAGCGCTCGGGCTCGACAGCGTCGATCTTCTCCATCTGCACGACCCGGAGCACGCCCGCTCGTTCAAGGAGGCCACCGGGCGCGACGGCGCGCTGGGCCAGCTCTTCCGCATGAAGGAGGAGGGGCTGGCGAAGGCGGTCGGCCTCGCCGCCGGCGTCGTGACCCAGATGATGCCGCTCCTGAACGACTGGGATTTCGACGCGCTCATCACCCACAACCGATTCACTCTCGCCAACCGCAACGCTGACGCGATGCTCAACCTCGCGCGGGCGAAGGGGATCGCCGTCATCAACGCCGCGCCCTACGCGAGCGGCGTTCTCGCCAAGGGATCGAGCGCCTATCCCCGCTATGCCTATCAGGAAGCGTCCGAGACGATGCTCGATCCGATCCGCAAGATCGAAGCCGTCTGCGCGCGCCACGGCGTCCCGCCCGGAGCGGCGGCGCTCCAGTTCTCGCTGCGCGACCCGCGCATCGCCGCGACGATCTGCGGCGTCACCAAGCCGGAGCGTGTCCAGCAGACGCTCGACTGGGCGGCCTTCCCGATCCCCAAAGCCGCGTGGGAAGAGCTGATGGCGCTGCCCTTCGCCACCGACGACCCCGAGGCGACGCGCGAGTACAAGCTGGGCTGAGCGCGCCCGGGCGCGCGTCGCGCGCCTTAGCCGGTCAGAGCGAGCCGCACGATCCGGTGCATGCGACCGTGATCGTCGCCTCGAGCGTCTTGCCGCCGCTTTGGAAACGCGGCCCGTCGTAAGAGCAGGTGATCACGCCGGCGCCCAGCGTGCTGTCGCTGCCGGGGCCGCCGACCAGGGTGAAAGTCGCCGAGTTGAAGGCGCCCGCTCCCATCTTGCTCTTCACCTGATTGACCGAGGCCGGGGCTACGACGGGCTGTCCGTTTGCGACGTTGATGATCGCCGAATCATGAGTGTATCCGGGACCCGGCGGGCTAAACGCGGCCGTCGGGGAAGCTGCTTCCGCTCAACGTCGCCAGACAGGGGGGCAGGACGCAATTGAATTGGGTCCGGTTCGAGGCGTTCACCGTGCAGGTCGTATTCTTGGGATCGGCCTGCCAGACCGCGACGACCGGCGGCGTGGCCTCGTCATAGGCGCAAGCCCGGTCGGGATAGAAGAACCCATGCAGGGACCGCCGCCAGATCAGCGTGGTGTGTCCGTCGAAATTCACGACCTTCGAACTGCCGGGCGAGCCGAATTTCCACGTCCCGCTACCCCCGCTTACCGCCGCGTTGGCCGATCTGGGCGGGCAACCGAACGGATGGAACGAGAGATAGGAATCAAAGCTGATCGGCGCGAACTGGCAAACCAGGTCGTTGCCTACGGTCCCGGTCGCATAAGACGAGCCTATGGCCGCGCTTGGCGCAAGGTTCGGGCTTAGCGTCAGCGTGGTCGGGCAGTTAACGACGCCTGCCTCGGCGCGTTCGGCCGAGAGCAAAAACACCACGCAGAGGCACAAGATCGCCCTGAGCATCGTCGGACATTCCCGGATAAGCGCCAGCCCCGAGGATAGCCTGCTCGATTATCGCGGGTCGGACAAGCAGAATCCGGAAAGCGCCGCGAGGACGGCTTCGCGAGTCCCATGCTAGGGTGACGCATGCTCGAAACCACCATCGCCGGCAGCCTGCCGAAGCCCTTGTGGCTCGCTGAATCGGAAAAGCTCTGGCCCGCCTGGAAGCTCGAAGGCGCCGCGCTCGCCGCCGGCAAGATCGACGCGACGATCCTCGCAGTGAAGAAACAGGAAGACGCCGGCATCGACATCGTGAGCGACGGCGAGCAGGCGCGCATCCACTTCGTCCACGGCTTCCTCGCCAATCTCGACGGCATCGACTTTGGCCGCCGGCAGACGATCGGCATCCGCGCCGACCGCTACAAGGCCGAGGTCCCGACCGTGACCGGCCCGATCCGCCGCAAGGGCCCGGTGCATCGGCTCGAAGCGAGACGCGGCGCGCGCCCACACCAGGCGCAAGCTCAAATTCACCCTGCCGGGCCCAATGACCATCGTCGACACGATCGCCGACGAGCATTACCGCGACCGCCCAACGCTCGCCCACGCCTTCGCCGCGGCGCTGAACGAGGAGGCGCACGAGCTCGCGGCGCTCGGAGTCGACGTGGTGCAATTCGACGAGCCCGCCTTCAACGTCTACATGCGCGACGTGCGGGAGTGGGGCGTGGCCGCCCTCGAGCGCGCGGCGCGAGGGCCTCAAATGCACGACCGCCGTTCACATCTGCTACGGCTACGGGATCAAGGCCAATACGGACTGGAAGGCGACGCTCGGCGAGCGCTGGCGCCAATATGAGGAGACCTTCCCGGCGCTGGCCAAGAGCCGGATCGGGCAGGTTTCGCTCGAATGCCGCAACTCGCGCGTGCCGATCGAGCTGATCGGGCTCCTCAAGGGCAAGGACGTGCTGGTGGGCTGTATCGACGTCGCCTCGAACGTCGTCGAGACGCCGGAGGACGTCGCGGCCGTCATCAAGGCTGCGCTTCCTCATGTGCCCGCCGAGCGGCTCTATCCGTGCACCAACTGCGGCATGGCCCCGATGGCGGCGGAGGTCGCCTACGCCAAGCTCGCCGCGCTGGCGGCAGGGGCGGAGTTGGCGCGTAAGACGATCTGATCGGGGCCGGGCTCGCCGCCTGAAGGCCAGCGCGTAAAGAAAGGCGACAATTTCTTGCGATAATCAGAATGGCGCGCTATTCTGTCCCGTGTCGCCAGATCAGGGAAGGCCGTCCCGCAGCCGACGAGCGCTGCGGAGGTCGTCCAGGCGGGAAGCCATGGCTTAAGCGTTTGAAAAATATTGATTATCCGGAAAATAGAGATTTGGATTTCCTTCCGTTTTTTCTTTGATTTTGTTCCGAGGATTTTGTTTTTCTTCCCGCCGGATTTTGCTTTTCTTCCGACGGTTTGGATTTCCTTCCGCTAAAGCGCAAAACCACCATCGACCATGTGGATATGCCCGGTCGTGAACGCGCTCTCGTCGGAGGCGAGATAGACCGCGAGCGCAGCCACCTCCTCCGGCTTGCCGAGCCGCCCCATCGGCTGGCGGTCGACGAACTCCTGGCGGACCTTACCGACCGACTCGCTGCGCGCGCGACTCTGCGCTTCGATGCGGCCGTCGAGCGACGGAGCTCTCGATCGTGCCCGGGCAGATGGCGTTGCAGCGCACGCCCTTGCGGATGAAGTCGGCAGCCACCGCCTTGGTGAGGCCGATCACCGCCGCCTTCGAGGCGCCGTAGACGTAGCGGTTGGGGATGCCGCGCACCGAGGAGGCGCCGGAGGCGATGTTGACGATCGAGCCTCGGCCCTTCTCCAGCATGCCCGGCAGAAAGGCGCGGATAGTGCGGTGCATCGACTTGACGTTGAGATCGAACGAGAAGTCCCAGTCGGCGTCCGAACAGTCGAGCGCCGTTCCGTGATGGACGAAGCCCGCGCAATTGAAGAGCACGTCGATCGGCCCAATGTCGCGCGCGAGCGCCTCGACCGCTTCGCTCGAGCGTACGTCGAGCTTGCGCGTCTCGGCGGCGAGGCCGGCGAGTCCGCCGAGGTCGATGTCGGTCGCAACAACTCGCGCGCCCTCACGCGCAAACGCCTCGGCCGTCGCGCGGCCTATGCCCGCCGCCGCCGCCGTCATGACCGCTGTCTTCCCCGCCAATCGTCCCGCCATCCGAGCCGCTCCTTCGCGCGTTGTCCGGCCGCCGTTTCAGCGGCGCCGTCGAGCTTCTAGGCGACATCGCGTCGCCTTCCTAGCCCGCCGGCGCCGCGCCGATATTGCCAAGATGGGGCAAACCGGCATAGGAGAACAAAGCTGCTCGAAGCGCGCCCCGGGCGCGGCCTTCCTTCGACCGGGCCGCAATAGCTCAGCTGGTAGAGCACCTCATTCGTAATGAGGGGGTCGGGGGTTCGAATCCCTCTTGCGGCACCAATTATTTCAGTAGCTTATTGTATCTTATCGAGGCGTTTTGTGGGCCATCTACTTCTTTGTCGCCACCATGTCGCCACGCGGCCGGGATTGGCATTGTCGCGGCGCGACCTCGGCTGGTTCTCTCTCTTGTCGCCGAGATAAAGGCCGGCGGCAAATGTGGCCTCCGAAGAGCGGGGCTGGGGGTCTCGGTCGCAAGATCCCGCGTTCTTCGCGGCCCGCGTGAATTCGCCCTGGGAAAGCCCCGGGATGGCGGTTGGGCCCTTGAAAGTCTTGCGGAAAGCGGCTCAACCGCCAGCCGGCGGTTTGCGCCGGATCCCAAAAATCTTCAAGCCAACGAACCGTTTGCACCAGGTGGGACGGCCACGCTTTTATCTTGCCGTCCGTGGTCAGCACCCCAGCGACCGATTAACGTTCAGTTCCGAACCTGCGATATCGAGCGCGCGGTGGGGTGCGGGCCTTATCATCCGAGCGCCATCGCGCCGATCGTCGGCGTGTGCTTCCCAAGGTCGCTACGAGGCCGCGTCCAGCGGAGCGCTCCCGTCTGTAACTCGGGGAACGAGCGGCGGCCTCCCCCCGCCCATAATTTTCTAGACCCCGCTCGAAAATCGCGCGCATTTTCGAAATTCACTTGTAAGCGAAGCGCAATCAGTTGTACTTTTTCCCGGCGAAATGCCCTATTCCACCGAGGGGGCGCATGACCGGTCGTTTTCCGTTAATGGTCGCTTTACTTTCGGTGGTGTTGGCGAGCGCTCCCGTGGGCGCAGAAATGGCGCCACCGCCGGATTACCTATGCAAACCTCAGCGGGCGAGCGCTCCCGCGGGCGCAGAAACGGCACCACCGACAAATTACCTATGCAAGCCACAGCCGGCGAGCGCTCGCTCGGGCGGAACAGGTGCGACATCGCCAGATTACTTGTGCCAGCCACAGCCAGCGACCGCCTCCGCGGGCGCAGATACAGCGACGGTACCGCAGCAAGATTACCTGTGCAGGTCACAGCCAGCGACCCCTTCCACGGCCGCAAAAGCAGCGGCCGCTCCCGCGACGACCCCCAACCTAGCCGAGGAGCAAGAGCCGGAGAACACGCACCCGGCGGAGGTGCCTCGGCACCCGGAGAACGATACCGCCGAGGGCGCGGCCGGGGCCGCGCCTGCGGTTCCAGCCCGGGTGCCGGTCGGCGCGGCGCTACCGACAGTCGAGGACCTTCCGCAATACAAATTCGCACGCGAGGTCGAGCACTTGCCGGTCACGGGCGGGAACGCCAAGTCGCGCTACCTGACGACCGTCTTCGGAATGATCAAGTCGCAATTGCGCGAAACCCCGGAGCTCCACGTCGACAGCGCCAACAAGCGGGGCGTGGTCGATTTCTACCTCGACAAGGGCGGCCATCTGGTCGGCCGCAAGCTGATCAGTTCGAGCGGGTCGCCGAACCTCGACACGGCGGTCATGACGGCGATCGCTGAGGCCGCGCCCTATCCTGCGCCTCCGGACCGGCGGGCCCTCTATTTGAACTATAACTTCGGCAAGCGTTAAGAGCTCGAACTCGACCACGCACTTGATTTTCAGCCGGTTCTCTAGACGGGCCGAACTCTGGGACTGCGTCGCAAGGCGAACGGTCACAATTCGTTCGCAGGGTCATCATGGCTCTGCATGTTGGGGAGGGGTGATATTTCGGGGTAACTCGGAGTTCAACCGGGGCGGCCCCCAGCGGCGAAATATTTGCACTCGGGAAAGAACGAGCGGCGATCCGATTCGGGTCTTGCCCGGCGGCGGCATACTGAGCGGCGAGGTCGTAGGCGCCAACCGCCCCAGGCAACGGCGTAACTCCCCGAGCACCTTGACAGGCACCTATCGACGGATATCCCTCATGATGAGTATGTACGGGTTATTGGCATCCATTGAGGGTTGCCGATCGACTCTCGTCGCAAACGTTCAACTAAATCACACGTAATTTGATACCCCGCCTCGACGTTCTCCAGTTCAGCCCGTAAGGCGTCCACGCCAGCGTCCCCGCATAGCTATTCACTACGGGGATAGCCACCTTGATTGACGAACTGACGGAACGCGCGGGCCGGTCCCCTGCCCTGTCCGCCCCGGTCGCCGAGCGTGTCAAGCGCGCTTCGCGCTTTAAGGCACGACCCCTCAAGTTGTCGCTGCCCAAGCGCACTACCGTAGGGTTGCGGCCGTTGACTCCAACGATTTACTGGCATTCCATGCTCAGTGACCCTCGCTGGTTGTTCTGCGGCCGGTTGTGGTCGCAGCGCGGTAAAAAATGCCTTGGCGCGACAAAATTGCTCGTTTCTTCGGGCTGCACAGCGGCCGAACGCGGCCTCACGTGAAAGCGTGGCCTGGCGGCGATGATATTGATCCGATCGAAGAACTGACCCGGCTCATCAACGAAGCGCAGGACCGCGACGCCCATGACGAGCGTCGATTCGATGAGCTTGGCATTGGCAGCGAACGCCCTCGGCCAAGGCGGGCAACCACTCGACCGCCCCGCCTGGCGAGACCATTTTGAGTTCGAATAGACGCGCTTCCATGTGTGATAGAATTCCTGAAATAGGTTTTTTGGGGCTCGCCCGCCCATGCGCAATTTGAAGATGACCGCCGTCGCGCTGTTGGGCGCGGCCACAACGGCTTGCGTAAGCACTCAGGAATTGCCGCTCGCGCCTAACGTTGTGCAGCTCGATACGCATGCGTCGGGCGCGCTCTTCACCGGCCAGGCGACAACGAAGACCATGAAGCGAGCGGCTGAGCTTACGCTTCAAAATGGGTATACGCATTTCCGGCTCGAAAACGCGCAGATGTCGCAGGGCTCTCAGTTGGCCGCAGTGTACTCCACAGAGAGCGGCAACGCTCTTGCGACTGGCTACGGCGGCGCGACCTTTGCGACCGGCTCCGCTAGCGGCATTTCAACGCCGATCTACAAACGCACGGCCGACGTGGCGGTTACGGTTGTCATGTTCCACGCAGACGAGCCCGGAGCGAAAAGCGCGTTCGACGCGGCCGCGGTCCTGAAGCGCTACAGCGGCTAACAGCGGGAGCGTTCCGAGATGAACTTGGGCAGTCGCGATCAGCTTCTCGGCGCTCGCCTTCATCGGCCTAGTAAGGCGCTAGGCGAGATTGAGTGATCAGCCGCGCCGGCTCACCATCCCGAACCGGCGCGACCCGCCCGAGCCGTCCACGAGGTCTCTGGGCTGCAAAAGTTCCAGCTCTCGTCGTACGGTCTGAATACGCTAATCTCTACCGTAACAGCGGTCGAAATGATACTCCTGCAGACCGTTTACGCGTTCACGGGGGCTGCTCAGGATCCCAAATGCCAACGTTCGCCCCCGACGACTTCACTGCGCTCGCTAATACCTACGCCAGCCTCCAAAAGCGGTTCGACGCGCTCGCCCAAGCCTACGCCCTCTTGCCTTACAAAACGAAGAACGGGAAGGAGTACGCCACACACGGCTTTCTCCGCCGGTTCAGCACGATGCAGCATTGCGTTGAAAGGGTCTTCAGGTTCATCCCCCCGGAACTTGACGCGCTACCGGACCAGGAAGCCTTGATGGATGCGACGATCTACATCCAGGCATTCGTCATGAACGCTTTCGGGGCGCTCGATAATCTGGCTTGGATTTGGGTGACGGAGAAACCGCTCAACGTCGGCAAGATGGAGACGGGCTTAGGTCCCAAATGCAAATCGGTCCGGGCATCTTTCACGCCCGAAACTCAGGCCTATCTGTCGGAGCTCGACGATTGGTTCATCCACATCGTCGACTTCAGGGATGCCCTAGCGCATCGAATAGCGCTCTATATCCCCCCTTACATCGTGCCTGTCGAAAATGATGCCGCGTACGGGGACGAGTACGACCGTCTGAAGGAGGAGCAGCTCGAACTCGTTTCCTTCCATCCCGTGATGAAGCACACGCTCAATGACAAGAAGCAGCCCGTCGTGTTTCATTTCCAGTTGCTCCAGGATTTCCTCACGGTTGAGGAGGTCGCGCGGAAGGTGTTGGCTGAACTAGCTCGGTTAGGGCAACCGAGAACATAAAACGGCGACTGCTCAAACGGGTTATCGGTCCCGCCAGGCCTCTCGCCATTCTCGGCGATGAAGATCACGCCAGCCTGGGTGGAGCATGCTCCTAGAGCGCATCCACTCGCGGCCCGTCCTCTTTCTCGCCGCTCGCGACAATTCTTAGTGTGTCATTGGGAAGGGGCCGCTGTAGCTCGAGGGCCTTGGGCGCATCGGCCGCAAGCCACAGGTCGACTTCTGCCGGCGTCGTCAAAATGACCGGCATAGCCTTCGGATGAATCGGCGCGACGAGGCGTTCGCCTCCGTCGTCAAGAAGCCGAAAAGCTCATGCTCGCCCTCGATCGGCGCGCTCTTGGGGCCGCGGACTCCGCGCCAAGGCGTCCACAAGCCGGCAAAGGCGAACAGCGGCCGCTCCGAATCAAGCGCGAACCATTTTGGCGTCTTCCGTGGCTTGGTGTCGGCGTACTCGCAAAACGATGTCGCCGGGACGATGCACCGGCTCGCTGGCCCGAGCCATCGCCGCCAATGAGGGCTTCCCACGCTGCGAATGTTTGTGATCGGCGCGCCGCCGAACTGCGGAGGACCGGGCATCCCCCAGCGCGCCATGACAAGCTCGCGCTCGCCGTCGCTCCGACGCGAACGATCGGCGCAACTTGGTCTGGGAAGATGGCCGGGAACAGCGGCAGGTTGCCCGTGCGATCGTGCAGCGTGCGAAACCAATCGCGTATTGCGGCTTGGCCTTTGGTTAGGCTGTAGAGGTTGCACATAGCCGATGAAGTCCTACGCTACCGGAGCGCGCACGGCGACTGGCGGCGGCTCGAAAATGATTGACGCGGCGGTTACCGCATCTCGGACACATCATCCGATCGCGCAAATCCGGCGAGCTGCATGCTGCGCCCTCGCGTCCAGACAAGCGTCTCAAGGCTTAGTTCGGCCGGATAGTGGCACTTGGCTCATGAGCGGGTGTTGTCGACGACGCCTCCAAGGCATCGCGCACGAACGCGCCAGCCCGCTGTAGTGGCCTCGCCAAGGGATTCGACCTGCATGAGAACATATAGGGAACAATGGGCGCTACCGTCAAGCCTCGTCGAGGTGGCCGCATCACTTCGATACGCAACGTCGTTTCGAATGTCTCGAGTGCGCAAGAAGCGGGCATTCCTTAACGGCTTCGCGAATGGGTCAAGTCGCCGCCGAAGCGGTCAGTAGTGCAGAAATCAAGATTTTTGCACGCCGGCTGTCCGGCCGGTTCGGCTCGCAGAGCCAAGGCGAGCTATCGACCCAAGTCGTACGTTGGGGATGTCCGCTTGCAGGCACTTGTTCACTGCAAGCGCCATCGGCGACCTGCTGCGCATCAGTCGCGCGATACAGACAGCCCCGCGAGAAGCGGAGCGTACGCGGCGAGTCTGCGGGATACGAACTCGGTGAAGAGCCGCACGCGCTTCGTTTTGCGTGTCTCCCCCTGTGTGAGAAGCCAAACCGTTCCGTACATGTGCAGGTCGGCGCCCGGCACCCTGACGAGTAGGGGGTCGGCATCGCCAATGAAGCACGGCAGGGTCGTCATCCCGAGCCCTTGCCGTACCGCGGCGATCTGCGCCTCGGCGTCCGTGGTCCTAAATGGAACCCCCGTGGCGCCAACCTCGCCCTCGCTGGCCCAATCCGGAATTCCATGAATGCTTATGACGATCCACCGGATCGGATCAGGCGCGCCCGCACGCCACGCGGCTAGTCGATCGCTGGACATGTAGACGCCGCCGAACAGCTCCGGTCCCTTCAGGCCGTGAAGATTCAGCGGCAGCGTTTTGCGATCGTAGACGACGCGGATCGCAACGTCGGCCTCTCGGTTGGTCAAATTCGCCAGCTCGCCGGACGACAAGATTTCCATTTCGATGTCCGGATGCAGACGCGCGAAATCGGCGAAGTCCGGCATGAGCAGGTGTGTCGCTAAGGGCGGCGCCAGCGTCACCCGCAGTAGCCCGCGCACACTCTCGTCGCGCCCGAATACGCGCGTCTCCAGCTGGTGCGACGACGCCTCCATCTGGTCCGCGAACTCGAGGACCTCCTCCCCCGCAGCCGTCAGGCGGTAGCCCGAAGGCAGCTTTTCGAACATTTGCACACCGAGGCGTTCCTCAAGCTGGGCGATGCGTCGCAGCACGGTCGAGTGATTCACTCCGAGACGCTCGGCGGCGGCCCGCACCGAGCCTCCGCGCGCGACGGCAAGAAAGTAGCGAACGTCATCCCAGTCGATCATGGCGCAATCCTGCACCGCAGGGTCTGCCTTCCAAAGCCCGAGTCCAATATCATCGAACAGCCTCTCAATGTGGGTAGCACCCGCGGGATCATAGCCTATGCTTACAGGCACGGCCCAATTCCGAGCGGCGGACACCGATCGTCGCGGCCGGCATCAGTCGTCCAGCCGGATCGATTTCGCACCACCGATATGCGCGCTTCCGCACTCAACGCCTGACGCCGGCGGACCCATTTCGAGCTTCTCGGGATCCTCCCCGGACGACCAAAGATGGAGCTTGAAAGGGGAAGCCATGGAAAGCTTGACGGTAAGGTTGCAGTCATCACCGGTGGCGCTACCGGTATCGGCCTCGCCGCCGCAAAGCGCTTCATCGACGAGGGCGCCTTCGTCTTCATCTTCGGCCGCCGACAAGACGCGCTCGACGCGGCTGTGGCCAAGCTCGGGGCCAATGCCCGCGCGGTGAAGGGCTCGGTCTCGGACGAGGCCGACCTCGACCGACTCTATGCGGCGGTGAAGGCCGAGCGCGGAACCCTCGACATCGTCTTCGCCAATGCCGGGGTGGGAAGCCAGCTTAAGCTCGGCGAGATCACCGCCAAGCACATTGACGAAACCTTCGACGTCAATGTGAAGGGTACGATCTTCACGGTCCAGAAGGCGCTGCCGCTGATGGGCCAGGGCGTTTCGATCATCCTGACCGGATCGAGCGCCGGCACGACGGGCGCCCCAGCGTTCACCGCCTACAGCGCGAGCAAGGCGGCGGTGCGCAACCTCGCGCGGACCTGGGCGGAAGACCTGAAGGGCTCCGGCATCCGGGTCAACGTACTGTCGCCCGGGGCGACTGCGACCGAACTCGCGAAGGCGGCACTCGGCGAGGAGTGCCTGAAGGCCTACGGCTCGACGACGGCGCTCCAGCGCATGGGCGATCCCGCGGAGATCGCTGCGGCGGCCGCTTTTCTTGCGTCGTCGGACAGCAGCTTCATGACCGCCAGCGAGGTCGCCGTCGACGGCGGCCTGGCGCAACTCTGACCCCGGCGCGGTTCCGTGCCTAGCTCACACACAGCGAAAGACAAAAGATTATGAAAGCACTCGAAGGTAAAATCGCAGTCATCACGGGCGGAAGCAGCGGGATCGGGTTAGCCACAGCCAAGCGCTTCGTGGAAGAAGGTGCGCACGTCGTGATCACCGGGCGAAGAGAGAAAGAGCTGAAGGAGGCTGCAGCCTTCATCACGAGAAACGTTACGACGGTCGTCGGCGACGTGTCGCGCTTGGAAGATCTGGACCACCTCTATGCCGTCGTGAAAGAGAAACATGGTCACATCGACATTCTCTTCGCGAACGCGGGCGCAGGGACAATCGCACCGCTCGCGGTCGCTACTGAGGCCCATTTTGACCAGACCTTCGATGTGAACGTGAAGGGTCTGTTCTTTACGGTGCAGAAGGCCCTTCCTCTCTTCAAAGACGGCGGTTCGATTATCCTGAACTCTTCAGTGTCGAACGTGTTGGGGCTTCCAGGGTTTAGCACCTACGCCGCGAGTAAGGCTGCCGTGCGCAACTTTGCGCGCGCTTGGACACTGGAGCTGAAAGACCGCAAGATCCGCGTGAATGCGATGAGCCCCGGGCCGATCGAGACCCCCGCCTTAGAGACAACGACAGGCCTTACCCCTGAGCAAGCCGAGCAAGCGGCCGCCCGGTTTGCGTCACAGATCCCAATGGGTCGCAGGGGAAAGCCAGAGGAAATTGCGGCTGCCGTCACCTTCCTCGCCTCCGATGAAAGTTCTTACATCACCGGCGTGGATCTGGCGGTCGATGGAGGCATGGCGCAGGTCTGACCCGGCGTTAACACAGGATCGGAGAAGCTATGAGCTATGCAATTATTGGCTTCGGCAAGATCGGCCACGCTCTTGCCAAGGCGTTTGCCCGCAAGGGCATCGAAGTGTCCGTGGCAACCACGCGCGACCCGAAAAGCTTTGCATCCGATGCGGCCGCGATCGGACCCACGATCACTCCCAAAACACTGGCGGAAGCCGTCAAGGCGGACATCATCTTTTTGGCTGTCCGTTTCGAGGCGCACCCGGATGTCGCGAAGGCGCTGCCCACCTGGCAGGGGAAGACGATCGTCGATGTGACCAATGCCTACGGCGTGCCCCCTGAGGAACTGGGAGGACAGCCGTCTTCCAAGTTCGTCGCGCAGGCCTTTCACGGGCGCAAAACTGGTCAAGGGCTTCAACCATTTGGTCGCTGCCGTCCTTGACCAAGATCCGGCCGTACATGGCGGCAAGAGAGTCGTGTTCCTGGCGAGCGACGATGACGCTGCCGCGGCAGAGATTGGTACGCTCGCGGAAAATCTCGGTTTCTCGCCGATCAAACTTGGCGGGCTTTCGGAAGGTGGGCTGCTAGTCCAGGCGCGGGGAAATAGCTGGGGTCATCTGATCTTCAAGGACCTGGTCAAGTTCGACTGATGAACACGACGCGCCCACCGGCAGGGCCACGATGCACGGATCGGATCGAGCGCGATCCGATTCGTGCGAAAGGGAGATATTCCCATGAGCATTGAGAAGAACATCCAGACCGTGAAAGACTTCTTCGCCGCGATCGGCCGCGGCGACAGGGAGGCTCTGCTGGCGCTGGTCGCCGAAGACATCGAGTGGATCATTCCGGGGAGTACTGGCCGCTGGCCGGAACGCGCCACGGACACGCCGGGCTGGCGGATTTGCTTGAGACGGCGTCCAAGTCGATTGAAACGTCCACGGAACCACGGGAGTTCGTAGCGCAAGGAGACCGGCGCCCGCTGTACGACAGCCCAGTACGACCAGGAGGCGTGTGGCCGCACCCGTACTACAGGCGAGAGTGTCCGAGGACACCCCCACCGGATCGACCAGGTCCGCGGTGACGACACCCGCTCCGCATGGCTGCAGCGGCTCATCGACTGCGAACTCGCCGACCAGTCCTCTGGAGAAGTCGCTGATAACGACAACTCCACCGCGGCCGCCTATCCCACCGGCGCCATCGGCCCCGGCGAACCCAGCCCCGGCGTCGTATGCATGGGCCCAGGCTGCTGGCAGCGCAACACCCGCAAATACGGCCTCCGCGCTCCGCCTCTGCCCCGCCTGCGCCGCAGCCCTCCAAGGCCGCGCGTACAAGCGGGGAGGACCGCCGAGCGCCGCACGCCTCATGCGCCGCGGCGCAGCCTGAGCAGAACAACCCCGGCAGCCATGCTCGTACACGAGAATCAGGCCCATGAGCACCATCGTGTGGACCACGCTGATCACCGCAGTAGCGACTGTGACCGCCGCCCTGGGCGCCGTCTGGATCAAAGGCCATTACGATGACCGCACCCAGGTCCGGCAGGCTCAGGAAAGCCATTCGGCCGCCCAGGCTGTTGCCCGGCGCTGAAGATGCCGATGAGTGAGGCGTTGTGAATGCCGATGGTGCGGGGTGAGAAAACCCCGCCGGGTGTTTCTCCGGCGGGGTTTTCGTCGGCGGGGTGCCGGTCGTGGTCGGCATGGTGCCGGTGGTGTCAGTCGATGACCTCGGTGACGGCGGAGCGGGCGGCTGGTTCGTCGACGAGGTTCTTGCCGGCGGCGAACGCGGCGACCAGGGATTGCAGGGCGAGGTTGTTGACCGCGCGGGGGTAGCCGCGGGCGGTGGTGTGGATCAGGTTCAGTGCGTCCTCGGTGAATAGCTGGTCGGCGCGGCCGGCGAGTTTGAGGTGGTGGGCGACGTAGCTGCTGGTCTCGGCCGGGGTCATGCCGGGCATGGTGTAGCGCAGCGCGGTCCGCTGTTCGAGGGCGGCCAGGACGGCGAGTTTCATGGTGCGGCGCAGGGTGGGCTGGCCGATGAGCAGGCAGGCCAGCGGCGAGTCCTGGTCCATGCTCTGGTTGGTCAGCATCCGGATGGTTTCCAGCTGCTCGTAGGTGAGCAGGTGGGCTTCGTCGAGGACCAGGACGGGGGTGCGTCCGCGTTCTTCGCGTTCGGCGGCCAGGGCTTTGCCGGCCTGGACGGTCAGCCGGGAGCCGAGGTGGGCGGCGGGCTGGCCGAAGGCGGCCACGATTTCTTCGTGGATGCCGCGGACCCCGATCAGCGGGTTGGGCAGGTAGATCACCGTGTGCCTGGAGGGGTCCAGGCTGGCCAGGACGGTGCGGACGGACACCGTTTTCCCGGCGCCGACCTCGCCGGTGACCACGCCGATGGAGCGTTCGCTGATGCACCAGCTGATCCGGGCGACGGCCTCGTTGTGGGAGGTGTGACGGTGCAGCATGCCGGGTGCGAGGTCGCGGCCGAAGGGCATGCGGGTGAAGCCGTAGTGCGCTTGCAGTTTCTCGATCACCGGTGTGCTCCAGGAAGGTCGTCGCCGTCGGGGTCGTGCCGGGTCGGCGGTGCTGCCGGACCGGGTCCGGGCGGTGGCGGCCCGGGCGGGTCCGGGGCGAGCGCGGCGTAGTTGACCTTCGCGGCGAGCTCGGCGGTGTGGGTGCCCTCGATGAGGCCGAGGTAGTCGATGCCGGTGGCCGGCCCGGGCGGCTCCGCCGGGACCTCCGGCCGGGCCTTGGGATGGGAGTGGCGGGTGATCTGGAACGGCAGCGCCGTGCCCGCGTCGGTTCCGTCGAGGCGGACCCGCAGGAAGGTCAGGTCGAACGGGTCGAAGACGAGCTCGACCTTCCGCCCGACCAGGCCGGGGTCGACCTGGTAACGGTTGCCGTGCAGCGAGACGAGGGCGGTCTTGGAGACGGTGCGGTGCTCGGACCAGCGGAACGCCTCGGCCAGGTCGGCCGGCGCGGGAACCGGGTAGGGGCCGCCTTCTAGCCAGCGTGCCAGCGGCGCCAGGCCGGTCTCGGAATGTACCCGTCGGTGATAGACGGTCTCGACCCAGGCGGTGAACAGCCGGTTCATCTCTGCCAGGTCGCCGACCTGCCGTCCGGGTTCGCCGTCACCGGCGGCGATCTCGATGACAAACTCGCTGTTCACGGTGCGGAAGAACCTCTCGATTTTCCCGCGGCCCTGCGGCCGGCCAGGTGCGGAGTGAACCAGCTTGATGCCGAGTTTCGCGCAGGCCCGCAGCAGCCAGGAGTCGACGAACGCCGATCCGTTGTCGACGTAGACGTATTCAGGAACCCCGCGTGCCGCGAGCGCCGGGCGCAGCGCGGCGGCGAGGCGGACGGTGTCCTCGGCGAATCCCCAGCGGTGCCCGGTGATCGCGCGGGAATGGTCGTCCAGGAATGCGAACAGGTAGGTCTTGCGGCCGCTGATCCGCGGGCCGTGCAGCGCGTCACCGGTCCAGATCTCGTTCGGCCGGCCGGCCTCGAACCGGCCGAACACCGCCGGCCCGGCCGGGGCGCGCAGCGCGGTCAGCCCGGTCCGGACGAACATCCGCTGCAGGGTCGTCTCGTCCGGTGCCCAGCCGAGCTGGGCGTGCAGGATCCGCCGGATCTGCGCCGCCGAGCGGGACGGGTTCTCCTTCTTCAGCGCGCCGGCCAGCTCGAAGATCTCCGGCGGGGTCCGCGGCTGCGACTGCCGCGGCGACGGGACCAGCGCGTCGAACCCGCCCTCCCGGTATTTGAGGATCCAGCGGTCCAGCGTCCAGCGGGTGATCCGGACGGTGCGGCCATCCGGATCGGTATGCGGCCCGGCCGCGAGCTTGCGGACCAGCGCGCCCCGCTGCCGCGCGGTCAGCGTCGCATCCGCGGCCTCGCGGATGAGCATGTAGCGGAACAGCCCGATCTTGCGCGCCCGTTCCAGCCGGGCCTGCTGTTCATCTGTGGCCTTCGACATCAGCCGTCGGCACCTCCCTCGGGTCCTGAATGGATAGACCCGCCGAGGCTGCCAGGCCACGACCGGCACCGGGAGAGGCAACTCGTGTTGCCAGATGATCAAGGCCAGCCCGGGGCCAGCAGACGGCCGCCGGACACCGCGGCCGCGAGCAGCCACGGCGGCACCTCGCCGACATCTGGCCACCTCGAGGCCACCGCCGCGCTCGCGCCAGCCACCGCGGCGACCGCATCCGCGAACGCCGAGACCGCCGCCGCCGGCGGCACCGGATCAACCCCCACCCCCACCAGCAGTGCCGTGAACGCCACCCGGACCGCTTCCGCCCGCCCCGCGAAGCGGCGCACCCAGCCGCGCACCGTCTCCGCCGGCCGCCCCAGCGCCGCAGCCACCGTCCGGGCACCCGCCCCCGCGGCCTTCGCCGCCAGCGCCGCCCCGATCACCGTCACCAGATCCGCACGCCGCAACAGCGCGAACACCGGCAGCAGAACATGCGACACACCACACCAGCGGCAGCGAGAGCGCCGCGGCCGGACCGCCACCGGCGCCAGATCACCCCGCAGCACCCGCGCCCGGGCCCACCCCCACGGCCCCAGCGGCCCGCCGCAATCCGGACACTCCAGCTCATCCCTGGCAAGCCGGTCCTCGACCCAGGCAGCATCTGCCCTTACCGTGAGCACAGCGCCTCCGCGCGCGACACGGCCCTCCCGGGACGCCTCGGCCAGAGAGATACCGGGAGGGCCTTCGCATGCCCTCATCGGCACGGTGCCGCCGCCAACGAACACGACCACCGACCACGGCACACACCAAGATCCGTCGGCACACAGCATGCCTGGAATCGCACCAGATATCAGCAACCTCAGCGCCGCTCAACACCCAGGCAGACCGGCGAAGGCAAGCGTACGGCGAACTCGTGATGGCAGCGCGACTGGCGCTCCGGAACTTCCGCCAGCTCACTTTCGCATATGCCGTCGGCACACCCGATGTCTCAGCCGTCAAGGACGCCTTGAGCCAGACCGACAGCCTGACCGCCAATGTGTATCAGGCAGCTGCACTTACCGAGATAATCGCCTCCGCTGACGGACGCCGACGCGCGAGAAGCATCCACGACAAGACCAGGGATTGCGCTGACCTCTTCCGAAGCCAGGAACTACTTTCCGCGATTTGGCCCGACCTGGCTGTCGATAAAAACCTTAGCTCCCTATCACCTGAAGAGATCAGGAAGGAGACTCCCTTCGATAGGGAGGAGGCCAAGGGCCACTGCGATCAGCTAGCAGCTGCCATTGACCAGTTCATCGAAGCCGTGAACCAGGAACTCGGACAGTGACGGCCCGCCTCACCCGCCACGGCGCAGCCTGACCCGCCCCATTGACTCGCTGTCCCGCTCACGCGAACATCCGGGCATGACTTTCAGCCAATCGCCCAGAATACAATCACCCCAGGATGAAACGGCGCTCCTCACCGCCGCTCTCGACCACGCCTGGACCTGGTACGACGGGTTCGGCAACCGCTTCATCCAAGTGGTCAACTACTACCTGGTGGCGAACGTGATCCTCGTCGCGGCATACACCAGCGCGATCAACGGGAATCACTACGGCGTCGCCGTTGCCCTCGCACTCGCCGCGCTAGGACTCACACCAGTAGCAGCTGTGTTCGCGCGACGCAACGTGAAGGCCGCCGAACTGGCTCAACCCGCGCTTGAGAAGCTGCAAGAGCGGATCGCCGACAAGCTGGGCATCAACGCGATCCGCATGGCCGAATGCCGGCGACCAACGGAAAAGAGGATGCCTGCCGAGGCCCTCCTCTTGTTCGGAGGGCCAGCCCTGGTCTTCATCGCCGCGCTGGGGTACGCGGCGGCAAACATCTGAAGCGACTGGTGCCACCCGCCGCGGCGCAGCCTGATCACCCACACGATCAACACCTGCGCCCCCGCCATCCAAACAGACAGCTGACACTTCGGCAACGATGCCCGGTGTATCGCTACCAACAGCGAAAACAGCCCGTTGACAGGCACGATACAATAATGCTGGACGACCATCGGAACGGACACGGCAGAACGGACACGGCCATGATCCTGCTGGCAGGCATTCTCCGCGCCGAGATCATCGGCACCGAACCGAGAACCAACACGGTCCCCGTCGCTGACATCGTCGATGCCTGGCGGGCAAGCGAAGAGGGACCATGCGTCCGCTGCGGCGCCCGCACGTGCCTCTACGGTCCCCGCGGAAACCCGGCATGCGTTGACTGCCGCCCGCCGGAAACTGGGGCCACGGTGATACCGGTCCCGGTCGGCCTCACCGGCCAGGAATACCAGCGGAAGCCAGTCCCAGCCGCGGCCCGCCGCGGCGCCGCCTGACCGCCCAAGATCGAGCAGACCAGGCTCCGCGCGACAACTGCGCGACAGCCAGCCTGTACCGAAACTACGAAACGTACAGGTCAGATCTTTCCCGCGCCGCCTCGTCCACGCTGGCATAGACGGGGAACACGACAGCGATGCACGGCAGGGTGATGACACGCAACACCTTCCCCCGCGCTCCCGCGAGCACCAGGTCCCCGCCAGCCTCCCGTGCCCGTGTCCGTGCCCGGACCAGGGCGCCCACGCTGGCGCAGTCAATGAACGTCAGGTCCGACAGGTCCGCGATGACATGCGGGTTACGGGCCACGGCCTCCGAGAGCACCGCCCTGAGGTCCGCGGCGTTAGCGATGTCTAGTTCCCCGCGCAGCGTGACGAGGACATGGGCGCCGTCGTCGCGGATGGCTGGCTCGTTGCTGAACATAGGCCTGCCCCTCCTGCTCGTGCGCAAGGCGGGGTCTAGACCGAGCGGCTATCCCAGGGTTGGGATGTTACTCCGAGGGCTAGCTGGTGGCTACAGCCAAGCCGGTCACCCACGGCGGGACTCATCCACCCGGCGAGAGTACAGCCGTCCCGCACCCGGCACGGCGGCGACAGCGAAACGTAACCACGAGACCAGTCGAATCGAACACCGGATAACATCTGAATGTTATTCAAACAGAGAGACTAAATCAGGTATCAATCTCGGATTTTTTGCCCTGCAATAGTGCAGGTCTGTAGGTCGAGGGCGATTTGTCCGTTATGCGTTGAATCATCTATCATATCTGTATCGAAGTTCTGGACGCTGGAGTATTGCCAGCTAGAGCGCATGAGCGTAGCGTGTGCCCGAGCGGTCCGAGCCTGGGGGCAGGCGGTGTGGGGCCAGGTTCCGAGACCCGGCGTTCGAATCGTTACCCTCCCGTGACCTCTACGGCAGTCAACAGCCTATTGAGTGTTTGACTTATCTCAGTCCTGGAAAAACCCGGCGGCCACAACCCAGCGCACGTTGAGTGCGATTAAGGAACAGGCAGTGAGCACACCGATTACGGCCGCCAGGGCGCCATCGAGGTAGGAACCCCTTGATCGTGACCACGCTGCAACACTCTGTCAATGGTTCGTCTCCCCGGCTTCCGGCAGGAGAACGCAAGGCAGAGCTGCCGTCTTGTAAGCGACCGGGCTGGCCGCACTCGATGGTCCGCTGACCTGCGCAGATATAGGCGGTGGACAACCCCGGCACTTGGTTTCGGCACGTATTTGGCATGCTCAAGACCGCACAGCGCCCGCAGGGCTCTTGACACCGCCGAGCCATACGCGCCGTACCATCCGCCGAATGATTCGCTGGGCCTGACGCACGGCGCCTTCGGGCATGCGCGCGGCTGCAGGCCGAAGTGCGGACGCAACTGGCCGAGGTCAGCGCCTCCCGCCTGCGTCTCCTGACGGCGGGCGATAAGGAGCACAGCCGCCTGGAGCGTCCCCTGCCGGGGAACGGGCACAGCAGCGGCCTGGGAAGGCGATCCCGCACAGCGGGCCGGGCACCGGCGTACGGCGGCCTGCGCCGCCATCCGGCACCCGATCCGCGGATCGCCCGGTCCGGGCCGAGGCGGGCAGCACCGGCGAGCCGTCGGGCTGGCAGCCTGATGATCAGCCCGGCGGGCTGGGCGGGCCGACCTGCTCGAGCCTGATGCGGATCCGGCGGCTCTCCGGCCATCCCTGGTCGCGGAGGACCTGCTGGGCCTGCTCCCAGGCCTCGACGGCGGCCGACAGGTCACCGGCGGCGCGGCAGACGTCACCGAAACCGACCAGCAGGCTGGACAGCAGCCAGCGGACCAGCGCGTGCTTCGGCTCGCGCATGAGGGCTAGGGCCTGCCGGTAACAGCCGATCGCCTGGCGTGGCTCGCCGAGCCGGGAGTGCACGAAACCTAGCGCGTGCCACGCAAAGGCCAGCGCCGTGGGGTCGGCGGCCGCGGGGCTCACCTTTAGGGCCTGCCGGGCGTGGCCGCGCGCCAGGTCGTAGTTCCCCAGGCGAGCGTGGCCTTCTCCAAGGCCGGCCAGTGCCCACCCCTGCCCGGCCTGGTCACCGGCCTGCCGGAACAGCTCCAGGGCGCGCCCCGCCCATGTGACCGCCTCGGCCCAGTCGCCCTTCATGAAACACGCCAGGGCGGCGGACAGGTGCGCCCAGGCCTGGCCGGACAGGTCCCCGGCCCGCTGGAGGTGGTCCAGGGCCCGGGCCGCGTGGGCGAGGCCCACGTCATCAGCGCCGCTGATCGTGCCGTACCTGCCGATGATCGCATGGGTCCAGCCCAGCGCAACCTGGTCCCCGGCGGCCTCGGCGGCGGCCAGCACGCCCTGGCCGGCGGCCCGGATATCGGCCCAGTACCCCTGGCCGCCCAGGAACCACCCCAGGCCCATGAAGATCTGCCAGGCGTGGGTGAGGAAGCCCGCCGCGGCGGCCTGGGCGATGGCCTGGAGCACGACCTGGTGCTCGGCCCGGGTCCAGGCCAGCAGCGCCGCCTCACCGGCCAGCTCCTCGGGCAGCACGCCCGGCGCGGGCGGCGCGGCCGCGAACGGCGGCGGGCCGTCGGCTGAGATGACCACGGTGTGCAGGTAGTGGTCCAGGCTGCGCTCGATCGCCGCCCGGATCCCGACCTCACCCAGGACCTGCCGGGCCTGTCCGGCGGCGTAGCCGCGGACCAGGTCATGCATCACGTACCGGCCCGGCCGGTGCTCAGCGACCAGGCTGGCGCCGGCCAGCTCGGCCAGCCCCCGCCCCGCCGCGGCGCGCGGAACCGCGGCCAGGCTGGCCGCAGCCGAGACCGTGATGTCCGGCCCGCAGTGCACCCCCAGCAGCGCGAACATGCGCGCCGCCGGCGGGCTCAGCTGACCGTGCGACCACGACAACAGCTGGCGCAGGCTGGTGGCCGGATCCCCGGTCTCCAGCACCTCCAGCCGCTCCGGACCCGCCCCCGCGGCCGTCGCCTCGGCCCCGGCGGCCCCGGCCAGCACCCCCAGCGGCAGCCCGGGATCGGCGGCGGCCCGGGCCGCCATCACCGCCAGCGCCAGCGGCAGATGCCCGCACCAGGCGGTAAGCTCGGCGACCGCCCCGGGTTCGGCGGCCACCCGCTCCGGGCCCAGCCGCGCCGCCAGCAGCCGCACCCCCTCCTCCTCGGCCAGCGGGCCCAGTCGCAGCGGCCGCGCCCCCTCCGTGGCGGCCAGCCCGGCCAGCGCCGACCGGCTGGTCACCACCACCAGACACCCCGCACTGCCCGGCAGCAACGGCCGCACCTGGGCGGCGTCTCGCGCGTTATCCAGCACGATCAGCACCCGCCGCCCGGCTAGCACGCTGCGGTACAACCCGCACCGCGCCGGCGCATCGGCCGGGATCTGGGAGGCGGGTACCCCGAGGGCGGTCAGGAACCAGCCCGTCACCTCCTCCGGGGTGACCGCCGCGCCTTCGGCGTCGTAGCCGCGCAGGTTCACGTACAGCTGCCCGTCGAGGAACCGGCCCGCCACGTTCCGCGCCCAGTGCACCGCCAGCGCGGTCTTGCCCACTCCGGCCATCCCGGCCACCGCCGAGATCACCACCGCCCCGCCCGGCTCATCCGGCCCGCCGCCGGCAGCCTGGCCCAGCAGGGCGTCCAGCTGCTTCAGCTCCGCCTCCCGCCCGGCGAAGAACGCCGCCCCGGCCGGCAGCTGCCGCGGCACCACCCCCGGCGCCCCCGGCGGCGCTCCGTCCGCCTCAGGCGGCATCGCGCCGCCCGGGGCCGCCGGGGCGGCCTCCGTTCGCATGGCCGTCAGCACCTCCGCAACCGGGGCCCGCCCGCGGGCCGCCGCCACGAACAGTGTGCGCACCGGCTCAGCCAGGCCCAGCGCGCCCGCCAGCAGCGCGGCGGTGTCCTTGCGGGCCGTTGGGTGGACGCCCCGCTCCAGGTCACTGACCGACCGCGGGCTGAGGCCCGCCGCCTCCGCCAGCTCCTCCTGGGTCAGCCGCGCCTGGGCCCGCAGCTGCCGCAGCAGCTCCGCGAACCCCAGTCCAGGCTGTTCCGCCACCGCCAACCCCTCGCACCTCGCCTGCGCCCACCGGCCGGCACGACAGGACCCACGCTCAAGCCTACGCACCCCCGATCATCCCAGCCACCACCACTGGCCAGCCAGCCCAGCCGGGAAAGCTGCGCTTCGGTGACACCCGGCCCCGGGGAGCCGCCTTGGCCCGCCGAGTCCCGCGCCACCCCAGCCCCGCTTGGCAGCGGTCGTCACCGCGGCTTCCAGGGCCGGCCGGTCGATTCATGTGGGTCATCGTGTGGGCCATCGCGTATGGCGGACACCCCGGCCGCTGGCGATGGTGGAACCAGCCGCGATACCAGCCCGCTGAGCTCATCAGCTGCCGGCATCAGGCAGGGGAGAGGTCAGTGATGAATCGTATCCGCATCGGACGACCGAGGGCCCGGAGCGAACGCCCGTGGCCCGGAGCGCTCTCGCCGGACCCGCGAGACCCGGGCATCGTCCGGGCCAAGGGCGCTCACGCGGACCGCGCGTTCCGGAAAGGCGGCCGGGACGTGATCGCCTGGGCCGGCCGGTGCCTATGGCTGGCTGTCCGGACGGTGATCCGTGCGGTCAGGATGACCCACGACGAGCAGGTGCGCATGTGGGAATGCGTCCTGCTCACCAGCGGGGCGGCGCCGCTAAGCGCAGCCGGCCCGCTGCGCTGGGTTCCGTCGCTGGGCGGTAACCGGCTCGTCGGCAGCCACCTGCCAGCCAGGACCCGAGCGGGCGAGCCTGTCGTCGCGGATCTCCCAGCGGATGCGCAGGCGGCGGAACCAGTGCAGCAGCGCGATCGTCCGCCCCTGCCGGGCTGCCGAACCCGGCTTCCCGGCCAGGGAAGCAGGAGTAGCCGACGGTACGGCCGGCCTGCGCGTCGCGAGCGATGCCGGCCATCGGGGGTGAACCGGTAGCCCTTCGCGGCCGGACCGGGTGATGGCCGCGCTCAGAAGCGGCCCGTCGCGCCTGCGCGCCTCAGCGCCCGTCAGTAGGGCGCCAGCCGCGCCCAGATCGCCATTCACAAGTTGCGGTGCGCTCGCGATGCCGCACGGCCGCTGAGGACCAGGCGGCCGGCCGCACTGCCAGTGCCCTGATCGGAGGGGATCGCCAATGAGCTGCCGGATGCTGATCGCAGCCCTCGCCACGGCCGCGGCCATACTGCCCGGCCACGCCGGGCTCGGCCAGGCTCCCGCCCGGAGCAGCCACCAGCCGGACCTGGCCGCGTATGACCAGGGCATCGCGGCTGCGGTCAGGTCTGATCTCGCCGCGAGCGTCCGGCTCCCCGACGGCGGCCAGGTCTACCTCTTCGGGGACACGGTCGCGGTCAACGGCCAGGTAATCTGCAGCCCGTCCCACTGCCCGTACGGCTATCCGCACGACTCCATAGCGATCCAGCGACCCGGCACGGCCACGTTCCAGATGCAGTCCTGCGCCGCCACCGCATGCCCCTACGGATGGCAATGGGTACCAGACTGGCCGGACGGCAGCTACTTCTGGATGGCCGCGCCCGCCGTCGAAGGCACCAGCCTGTACGTCATCGGCGAGCGCATCAGCCGGACGGCCAACACGGTCGAAGGCGAGTACACGGCCAGATTCACGGTCGGCGCCGACGACGCCCTCACCTACCAGGGCATCACCGCACTCACCGGCGCCGCAGACGATTCCCAATGGGGGTCAGCCACGGCCGACCCGGACGGCCGCGGGTGGTGGCTGACCGGCACCCGCAACACCAGCGGTACCGGCTGCGCGGCGGACTGCAAGACCATGGACACCGCTTATGTCCCGTTCGCCGCCATGGCGCATCCCTCGGCCTGGCATGTTCAGCCCGGCGTGCTGCCCGCTGGCGAGGGTTACGACCTGGGAACGGTGGTGAGCATGAGCCACGTCACCGGCCGCGGCTGGGTCGCCTACACCAAGCGCGACGACATCACCGGCAGTGTCCTGGAGCGGCTCAACGCCTGGCACGTCACCGGGCCCTGGCACGTCGCCGCCCAGCGGTGGCCGGCCACCCCCGCGCCCGGATGCGGATGGACCTACTCGGCCCAGATCCACCCGGCCAGCCCGGCCCCGGCCGGCACAATGCTCGTGTCCTGGGCCAGCAACCACGACGACCCGGGCACCACATGCGACATGCAGCCCCAGTTCACCGACCTGCCCATCGGCTCACCCTTACCCTGCAGAGATGGGCCGCGGCCGCATCGGGCCGTCGCGGTAACGAGCCTGAACGGAGGCCAGTGAATGACTCGTGAGCGACCGTGACAGCTCGGGGCGTCTGCGGCACGCGATATCCGCCTAAGCCCGGTCGTGAGACTGTTGCGTTCATCGGCAGGGGGTGCAGATCGGGACGTTCTGCGTTGCGCGTTGCTCTTCGACCAGGCGTGCCGGGACGGCTGGCGGGCCTGGCTAGACCAGGCCCGTGGTCGGGGCCAGGCGGTCCAGGTCGGCGCGGCGGCGGCAGCCGGTCTTGTCCCGGATCCGGTCCAGGTGCGAGCCGACCGTGCGGACGCTGATGAACAGCTCGGCGGCGATCTGGGCGTTGGTACAACCCTGGGCGACCTGGGTTTATGTGAGCTGGGGTCGTGAGCTGGCTGGCCCATGCAAGGGATCTGGCCCGCGACGGCCGGGGTCGTCTACCTGAGCACATGGGGCAGGTAGTGCTCGAGCCCGAGCGCGGCGAAGGCCAGTATGGCAGTCAGGCCGACCGCGATAACCGGGATCAGGAGCTTGAGGGCTGCGCGCCAGCAGAGCGCGGTCAGGACCGCCGCCAGGAGTATGAGCACCTGCGGGTCATGCATGGCTGTTCACCTCCTCGCGAGGAGGATGCCGGCGACGACGATGGCTGCCAGGACGGCGAGCAGCGGGAGCGCGTTGTGCCCGAAGTCGTAGCCGGCTCGCGTCAGCCAGCCAGGCGCCGGCTGGTGCATCCCGTAGTTCCAGCAGGTTGCCCATTGGGCGGGGTCAGCGGCTTGCTCAGCAGGGTCCTGCCGCGCAGTAAGACGGCTCCGGACCGAGATGAGTCGTCACTGGTGTCTCCACCGGGCGATCGCGGTGTTCCGATCATGACTCTCGCCCCCTCCCTGGGTTGATCCGACCGGTACCTCCTATTGGTACGTCTGATCTGATCTTCTCATACCCATGTCACAACCCGGTAAACTCAGGCTAGAGAATCACCAAGATCACCGGGACAACCGGGTAATAGTCGAGATAGGCTTAACATGCTGATAGGTTAACCCGGTAGAACTATTAGATCAGACTAGGCGGTTGGTATGAGTGAGCCCATGCCCCTGTACCGGACGATCGCCAAGGACCTGCGCCGCCAGATCGGCACCGGCGAGCTGCCCCGGGCGACCGGCTG
>CAVZNQ010000016.1:0-41744 GCA_963776665.1 uncultured Alphaproteobacteria bacterium | reverse complement strand
AGCCGCCCACAACCCGCCCTTTCAGACTCTGAGTGACGTGGATGAGGGCGTTGCCTTTGTCGAGCTTGACGCCAAGCGTGAAGGGCCGGGCGCCGCGTCGAGGGACTTTCACTCCCGAGACGCGAGCCGGCGCCTTCTCGAGCTCGGTCGATTTCGGCTTTGTCGGACGCCAGAAGGCCGAGGCGATTGACCTTGCCCGGGTTCTCCAAGACATTCCGCCCGCCTTGCGCGCCCGCGAGGAAATGCGCGATCTGGCTGAGCGGCGCCTGCCATGCTTCGATAGTGAACTCGCGATCGTCGTCGGCGGCGTTCCAAACCTGGAACGGATATTGGACGATGTGCCCCATCATCATCCCGATCACAACCACACTGAGATTGTGCTGCGCGACCGAATAAGATTGGTTCCAGGTTGCGTCCCCGTCCAGCAGGATGGAAGTGGGCAACCCGCCAATGGCCTGCTCGTTATATACCGCCGCGACCAGGCACTCGTGACCGCCGTTTGCCAGGGTCGGCGTCCAGGTTGTCGCCGCTGGAAGAGTAACGATCCCGGGCGAAGTCAAAGTCCCGCCCGGGATGGTGACGGTGATCGGCGCCCCTTGCGGGCCGGCCGAGGTCACGCCGCCGTTGAGGATTTGACCAATATTGACCGATGGCAGCGTACCGGTGAAAGGGGTCCCCCAACACACGAACAGATTCCAGCCGCTGGTGTCTGCCTCCGGATAGAAGTTCTGAATCTCGACCCACACCGTATACGGCTTGCCCACAATCGGACTTATGACTTTGGGGCCAGTGCTCGGGTCGCCCTGGGCCGTCACCCAGATCGCGGGGCTGTTCCACCAAGTGGGGCTAGGGCCCTGTTGAATGTAAAGCGGACTGGTCATTTTCCTGTCCTCGTATCTGCGTGGGGCGGCGGGAGGCCGCCTCGACAGCAAATACTTGCCGAAATGTGAGCCCATCGCTGTGCGCTGGCTCACACGGCGTAGGTATTTATACCTACCGTTTTCTCAGCGTATGACGATCGTCGCCGCGTTAGCAGTGCCCCCTCCAGTACGCGTTCATTCTGTGCAACAGAGGTCCTCGCATGCCCGCCAAGAACCTTATCGTCACCGGCGCTTCGCGCGGCATCGGCCGCGCCTGCGCGCTGCTCGCGGCAAAGAACGGCTGGTCGGTCGGCGTCAATTATCGCGAGGACGCGAAATCGGCGGACGCCGTGGTTGAGACGATCGCCAAAAGCGGCGGCCGCGCTGTCGCCTTGAAGGGCGACATCGCGGTCGAGGCCGACACAGTCGCAATATTCGACGCGGCGATTAAAGCCCTTGGACCGCTGACCGCCGTCATCGCCAACGCCGGCGTCATCGCGCCGACGGCGAAGCTCGCGGACATGAGCGCCGAGCGGATGAGGCATGTTTTCGAGATCAATGTGCTGGGCGCCTTTCTCACTGCCCGCGAAGCAGCGCGGCGGCTGTCGAAATCGCTCGGGGGCGCCGGCGGATCGATCGTGTTGATGTCCTCGGCCGCCGCCCGCCTCGGCTCGCCAAACCTCTATATCGACTACGCCGCGTCCAAGGGCGCCATCGACACCCTGGCCCTGGGCCTCTCCAAGGAGCTGGGTCCGGAGGGGGTCAGGGTCAACGCCATCCGTCCGGGCCTAATCGATACTGAAATCCACGCCAGCGGCGGCGAGCCGGACCGCGCCTTTGTCCTCGGCGCGACCGCCCCGCTCGGGCGTCCCGGAGCGGCCGCGGAGATCGCCGAGGCGGCGGTATGGCTGATCAGCGACGCCGCCTCCTACGTCACTGGCGCGCTCCTCGACGTCGCGGGCGGGCGGTGACGAGCCGATCCGATCCGCCCGCCTCAGCGAAAGGCTGAAAGAATGAAAATCGCCAGCGACGACCAGTTGCGCCACGGTGAACGCCGCCGAGCGCAAGGGCTGCCGATCGCCGATATAGGCGGCCATGTGGCCGATCCTGAGGAGGACGTACAAGACCGCAAGGGCGTTCGTGGTCGCGCTCGGGCCGCCGACGACATGCGAGACGATCACCGCCGCCGCGAACAAGGGAAAGGTCTCGAAGCCGTTGAGCTGAGCGCCGTATGCGCGCGCGGACCGTCCCTCCAGTCCGAGGACGCCGGCGCGCGGTTGACGCCCGTCAAGCCCCTTGACGAAACCGAAGGCGACGTAGGGCAGCGTCCCTGCAATCAAAATGCACCAAAAGGCGATTGTCATCGAAGCCGTCCCCACTCCGCGCTCGGCGCGCTGATGAAGGCCCAAAGACTGGCGTCATGTCCGGAAGCCTGTCAACGCTCGGGGGTCGAACGCTGACCTCCTCTGCTCGTTGGTTCCGACGTTCCGCCGGGCTGGGTCAACGGCCTCGTCGCACCCTCGGTCCCCTTGGCGCTGACGAATTCGATAACCTATTGAAATATCCACAGAATATATTGGCGAACCGCGCGCTCGCGGCTATGGCGCAGGCCGTCGAAATCGGCTAAACCCCGGCGACGCGAATTGCGTTAAGGACCCCTTCCCTTTGCCCGACACTCTCGACGAGCGGCCCGTTCCCAGCGGGCCGGCCGACATCAAACCCGTCTCGATCCTCGACGAAATGAAACGCAGCTATCTCGATTACGCGATGAGCGTGATCGTGAGCCGCGCCCTGCCCGACGTTCGCGACGGCCTCAAACCGGTCCACCGGCGCATCCTCTACGCAATGCGCGAGCTCAACTTCACCCCCGACCGCCCGTACAACAAGTCCTCGCGCACGGTCGGCGACACGATGGGCAAGTACCATCCGCACGGAGATCTGGCGATTTATGACGCGCTGGTGCGGATGGCGCAGGACTTCTCGATGCGCGCCCCGCTCATCGACGGCCAGGGCAACTTCGGCTCGGTCGACGGCGATCCGCCCGCGGCGTCCCGCTACACCGAAGCCAGGCTCGACCGCGTCGCTCTCGCCCTGCTCGACGACCTCGACAAGGACACTGTCGACTTCAAGCCGAACTACGACGAAAAGGAACTGGAGCCCGTCGTCCTGCCGGCGCGCTTTCCCAACCTTCTCGTCAACGGCGCGGGGGGCATCGCCGTCGGCATGGCGACCAACATCCCGCCCCACAACCTCGGCGAGACGATCGACGGCCTGCTCGCGATGATGGACCGGCCCGACATCACCCTCGACGAACTGATGGAGCTCATTCCGGGGCCGGACTTCCCGACCGGCGCAGCCATCCTCGGGCGGGCTGAAATTCGCGCGGCCTATGCGACCGGGCGCGGCTCGATCGTCATGCGAGCCACGGTCGCGGTCGAGGAGCTGCGCAAGGATCGCGAGGCGTTGATCGTCAGCGAGATCCCCTACCAGGTCAACAAATCGACGCTTATCGAGCGGATCGCAGAACTTGTGCGCGAGAAGCGCATCGAAGGAATCTCCGATTTGCGCGACGAGTCCGATCGCGACGGCATGCGCATCGTGATCGAATTGAGGCGCGACGCGGTCGCCGACGTCGTGCTCAATCAACTCTGGCGCTTCACCGCGCTCCAATCGAGCTTCGGCGCCAACATGATCGCGCTGAACGGCGGCCGGCCGGAGATGCTTACTCTGACCGACATGCTCCGCGCGTTCCTCGATTTTCGCGAGGACGTGGTCACGCGACGGACCAGATACCTGCTTACGAAGGCGCGCGACAACGCCCATATCCAGGTCGGCCTCGCAATCGCGGTCGCCAACATCGACGAGGTGATCCGCCTCATCCGCACCTCGCCGGACTCCGGCGCCGCGCGCACGACGCTGATGGAGCGGGTGTGGCCGGCGCGCGACATGGCGCCGCTGATCGCCCTCATCGCCGATCCGCGACACGTCCTCGACGCGGACGGCGCCGTTCGTCTCTCGGAAGCCCAGGCGCGCGCGATTCTCGAATTGCGCCTCGCGCGCCTGACCGCGCTTGGCCGCGACGAAATCGCCGACGCGCTCAACCGGCTGGCGGCCGAAATCGCCGACTATCTCGACATCCTGGGCTCGCGCGCGCGGCTGATGGGCATCATCCGCGATGAGCTTACCAAGGCGAAGACCGACTTCGCCACCCCGCGCCGCACAATCATCCTCGATAGCGACGCCGACATGGAGGACGAAGACCTCATCCAGCGCGAGGACATGGTCGTGCTGGTGAGCCACGGGGGCTACATCAAGCGAGCCCCGCTTTCGACCTATCGCGCGCAGCGGCGCGGCGGCAAGGGACGCGGGGCCATGGCGACGCGCGAAGAGGATTTCGTCGCGCGTCTGTTCGTCGCCTCGACCCATCAGCCGGTGCTGTTCTTTTCCTCGACGGGACAGGTCTACAAGGAAAAGGTCTGGCGCCTGCCGCTCGCCGCGCCCCAGTCGCGCGGCAAGGCGCTGATCAACCTGCTGCCGCTCGAGCCGGGCGAGCGCATCACCACGATCATGCCCCTGCCTGAGGACGAAGCGAGCTGGGAGGCGCATGACGTGATGTTCGCTACGACGCGCGGCACGGTGAGGCGCAACAAGCTCAGCGACTTCGCCCAGGTGAACCGCGCCGGCAAGATCGCGATGCGGCTCGACGAGGGCGAGGGAATTGTCGATGTGCAAATCTGCTCCGAGAAGGACGACGTGCTGCTGACGACCGCGCGCGGGCAATGTATCCGCTTTTCCGTCGATGACGTCCGCGTGTTCAAGGGCCGCGATTCGATGGGCGTGCGGGGGATCGCGCTCGCCGAGGGCGACCACGTGATTTCGCTCGCGATCCTGAAATCCTTCGAGGCGGCTCCAGCCGAGCGCTCAACCTATCTCAAGCAGCGTCGCGCGCTCGCCGGTGAAGCGGTGGAGGAGGCAAATGAAGCGGAAACGGAGAGCGAGAACGGCGTCGAGACAAACGGCTCGGCCCAGCTGACGCCGGAGCGTTTCAAGGAAATGCAGGACGCCGAACAGGTGATCCTGACCGTCTCCGAAAATGGCTACGGCAAACGGACCTCTTCGTTCGAGTATCGGGTCACCGGGCGCGGCGGCAAGGGCGTCGTCGCCATGGCGGTGAACGACCGCAATGGCTCGCTCGTCGCCTCGTTTCCGGTCGCCGACAGCGACGAGATCATGCTGGTGACCGACGCCGGCCAGCTCATCCGGGTACCGGTCCAGGGCATCCGCATCGCGGGACGGGCGACCCAGGGCGTGATCGTGTTCGACACCGCCGAACAGGAGCGCGTGGTCTCGGTCGATCGGATCGGGGAAACGGAAGGCGAAGAGGAGGACGACTAGGCGGACGGCGCGCGCCGCTCAGCCAGTCCTCGACCCGTCCCGCGTTCGCGGCGCGTCAGGCGGCGCGAGTTCCCGCACGGCCGCCTCGAGCGCGTCGATCAGCCGGGCTCGCGTCGGGGCTGAGAGGCCCGCAGCGCCTGCAAGAAATTCGGCCGAGCGGACGGCGGAGAGACGCGCAAGCAGGCTCCTGCCTTTCGCCGTGACGCTTACGGTCTTGCGACGGCGATCGCCCGGGTCCTCCGCGCGCGCGGCCAACTTTAGCCGGACAAGCCGGTCCACCATCTGGCTCACCGACGGGCGGGACATGCGCATCCTGGCGGCGAGGCTGGACGGCGTGCTGTCAGGGATCGTCAGCGCGACGTTCAGGAGGATGGCCTGGGGCACGGTGACGGACGCCCGCGCCATCAGGTTCAGCACCCTTCCGCGCGGATGGGACACCTTGTTGACGAAAGCCTCGATGAGGCCGCCGAGCCGCTGGTCGCCTTTCATCGCATCTGACCCGCAGATCCCTTGTCATTCCCGCGGAAAGCGGGAATCCAGAGTCGCGTCGAAGCCTGGAGACTGGATGTCCGCATTCGCGGCCATGACACGCAAGGCGCCGACGCGGAATACGAGTTCAGCCCTGATTGTAGAGCCGCTCCGCCTCTGCGCTCATTTTTGTGTTCTGGAACGCTGCGCAAAGCCAGCGGCCTTCCCGCCTGACCATCGTAAAGGTCTGCAGCTTGTCGCACGGAACGGACGCGCCGATTCCCACCCCGCCGGCCGTCAGCACGACCGCGGAGTCCTCGCCGAGCGGCGTCTTGCGGAGCGTCCTGATCGTCATCCGCGTCCCCCTCTGCCATTTCGTGAACACCTGAACGTGATTGGATTCGATCTCGCCGCGCCCCACGAGGACCTCGCCGAGAAAGATGACGTAGGTCGCGTTTTCAGTGAATGAGCGGCCGAATGCGTGAGCGTCGCCCGCGTTCCAGGCCGCCTTGATGCGGTCCAGACAATCCTCGATCGAGTCCTCGCGGTGCGCAAATGCTTCCGCCATGTGCCGTTCCTCTCGTGATCTGCTTCATGCGTGGATATAGTTCATACGCATGAACTATATGTCAATGGCTTGGCCAGCGGGCGGCGCCCGGCGCGGCGGCCCGCAGCTCCTCGCGCTCATCAATTCCCCCCGACGCCAAACGTCTCTAGGATCGACCGCCCGCGCGAGGCGGGCGGCGAGGAAGTGAGCTGGAAATGGTTCGACGCGCGCGTGACGTTCTGCTCGACATCCTGCGCGACGAGGGGGTGACTCACGTCTTCGGCAATCCCGGCTCGACCGAGATGCCGCTCATGGACGCGCTCGTCGACGCGCCGGACATCCGCTACATCCTCGGCCTTCAAGAGGCGACCGCCGTCGGCATGGCTGACGGTTGGGCGCTCGCCTCCGGCCGCGCAGCCTTCGTCAACCTTCATGCGATGGGCGGTTTGGGTAACGCCATGGGCGTGCTGGTCGCCTCGAAGGCGAGCGAAACGCCGCTCGTCGTCACCGCCGGCCAGCAGGACACCCGGCATCTCATGACCGAGCCATGGCTGTCGGGCGATCTCGTCGCCCTCGCGGGGCCGGTGACCAAGTGGGCGAAGGAACTCAGGCGAGGCGAGGATGTCGGTCAGGCTCTGCGCCGCGCATTCGAGGTTTGCCGCACGCCGCCGAGCGGGCCCGTCTTTCTGTCGCTGCCGATGGACATCCTCGATCAGGAGGTGAGCCATCCAACGCCCCGAGGGTCTTCGCCGCCGCGGCTCGGTCCCTCGCCCGACGCGCTGCGGCTTGCGGAGACGCTCGCCGGCCTCGATCCGGAACGGGTCGTCGTGCTGCTCGGCGACGATTTGGCCCCGGCGGTGAGCGGCGGGCTGGTCGCCTTCGCGGAAGCCGGCGGCTACACCGTCTGGGGAACCCAACTCACTTCCCGCACCGCGTTTCCCTCCGCCCACCCGTGCTGGGCGGGCGTGTTGAAGCCAGATTTCGCTGACATGCGCGCCCACTTCAAGACCCTGCAGGCGATCGTGCTCGTCGGCGGACGCGCTTTCGTCGCCTACCCTTATCGCGACGCCGAGCCGGTGCCGGAGGGCGTCGCTGTCCTGCATGTCGCCGACAACCCTGAGGCTTTCGGACGGGAGCACGCGGCCGACATGGCGCTCCTTGGCGACATCGGACTGACCCTCGATGCGGCGGCGGGACGGCTCAAAGAGCTCTTCGACCAGGAGAAGGTCGCAGCGCGCCTCGCGGCGCGCGCAGCCCGCACGCGCGACGCGAGGCAAGCGACCCGCCTCGATATCCTCGCCGAAAGCGCCAACCCGCCGCTGACCCCCGACGCGGCCGTGCTGGCGGCGCTCGACGCCCTGCCGCAGGACGCGCTGATCGCCAACGATTCTGCCGCGACTTTCGGCCGCGTCCAGGACTTGCTGATGACCCAGCCCGGCCGCTACTTCTTCGCCCGCGGCGGCGTGCTCGGATGCAGCATGCCGGCGGCGGTCGGGGCGGCGCTCGCGACCCGCGGCTGGGTCGCCTCGTTCGTCGGCGACGGTGGGGCGATGTATTCGCCGCAGGCGCTATGGAGCGCCGCACGCTACCGCGCGAGGGTCATCTTCCTCGTGTTCAACAATCGCCGTTACGGTGTGCTGCAGAACGTGGCGAGGCAGCTCGGTTACGCCAACGCCGTCGCCGGCCGGTTCGTCGGCATGGAGGTCGCCGATCCGGCGATCGACTTTCAGGCCCTGGCGGCCTCGATGGGCGTGCCGGCGGCGCGCGCCGACGACCGTCACGCCATCGGCGCCGCGGTTCACAAGGCGTTGGGGCGCCCCGGCCCGTCGATGATCGAGATCCCCATCCGGTGAGGGCCTACGAACGGACGAGCTTCGCTTCGGCGTTCGGCGAATGCTTGAGCGTCTGCAGAACGACGCAATAGCGCTCCGTGAGCCTGAGCAAAGTGTCGAGCTGGTCTTGCGGCGCGTCGGTATCGAGCGTGAACTTGAGCCGGATGTCCTTGAATCCGACCGGCGCGTCCTTGGCGACGCCAAGCGTGCCGCGAAAGTCGAGATCGCCCTCCGCCGTCACCTCGCCCGAGCGCAGGCTCACGCCCATCGACGTCGCGACCGCCTTCAGCGTGACGCCGGCGCAGGCGACCAGCGCCTCGAGCAGCATGTCGCCAGAACAAAGCTCCGCGCCGCTTCCCCCGGTTGCAGGGTGAAGCCCGGCGACGGCGAGCGCCCGTCCGGTCTCGACCTTGCAAGCGATGGCGGCGGAATCGAGCGCGCCCTTCGCCCTCAGCGTCACCAGTCCCGCCTTCGGCTCGGCGCGATAGCGGTCCTTGAGCGGCGCCTGGATCGCCCGAATTTCGTCAGCGTTCACGTGTCTTAGTCTCCTCTTCAGCCGCCCTTGGCTCCGACCAGTCAAACTTGAGCGGCGCTTCGCGGAACGCGAAGCGGTCGAGGTGACTCGCGACCACGCCTTTCATGCGCTCGACCTCGCCGCTTTCCTGACCTTCGATCGTGACCAGAAGCGCATCCTCGCCCGCCTCGAGCGTCGCGACGGCGTCCGGAAACTTCACCACGCCTTTCCGGTCCGAGAGATCGACCTCAAGCCTGTGGCTCCAATGTTTGCACAGCTGCTGGACATATTTGGCGGCGCTGGCGGTGGGAACGCTGGCCTTGGCGATCGGCATGGCTCGAGGTCTTTCGGCTCGCGGAGAGCGGCTTGGCGCTCGACTTGCTCGGTCACGCCGGGCGATTGAGCGTGCAGCGGCGAACGCTGGACGGCTTTGCCAGTTTACCCGACCCGGGTTCCAACTCAAAGCTCAGGTCCGCTTGTCGCGGCCTCCGGGTCGGGCTAACGCTTGGGGCGATGACCCGCGTCGGCTTCTTTTCCGGCTCTTTCGATCCGATGACCAACGGCCATCTCGATGTGATCGAGCATGCGGCGGCTTTGTGCGACCGGCTGGTCGTCGGCGTCGGCTCCAATCCGAACAAGGCCGGGCTGTTCACGGTCGAGGAGCGGTTGAAGCTCATCCGCGAGGCGGCGGCGCCGATCATGAAGAAGGCGCACTGCAAGCTTGATGTGCTGGAATTCACTGGGCTTGCGGTCGAGGCGGCGCGAAAGGCGGGGGCGACGCTGATCGTGCGCGGCTTACGCGACTCGACGGACTTCGACTACGAGATGCAGATGGCCGGCATGAACGGCGCAATGGCGCCGGAAATCCGCACCGTCTTCCTGCCCGCCTCCTCGCCGGTCAGGCCAATCACCGCGACGCTCGTGCGCCAGATCGCCTCGATGGGCGGCGACGCCTCTCCTTTCGCGCCGCCGAACGTGGTGAAGGCGCTGAAGGCGAAATTCGCCCGGACGGATTAGGACTGCTCCCCGCCCCGCTCATTCCTGAGCCGAGCCCAGTACTCGAGCCGCTTCCGAATCTCGCGCTCGAACCCGCGTTCGACCGGCTCGTAAAGCGTGTGACGGCCGACTTTCTCGGGCCAGTAGTTCTGGCCGCTGAAGGCGTCGGGCGCGTCGTGGTCATATTGATAGTCGGCGCCGTAGCCCTCGCGCTTCATGAGCCGGGTCGGGGCGTTGAGGACGGTCTTCGGCGGCGCCGGCGAGCCGTGCGCCTTCGCGAGCGCCTGGGCCGCCCCGAACGCCTTGTAGACCGCATTCGATTTCGGCGCGGTCGCGACATAGACCACCGCTTCTGCGATCGCCAGCTCTCCCTCCGGAGAGCCGAGAAAATCGTAGGTCTCCTTGGCGGCGTTGGCGACCATGAGCGCCTGCGGATCGGCGAGACCGATGTCCTCGGAGGCCATGCGCACCACGCGTCTCGCGATGAAGAGGGGGTCTTCGCCGGCCTCGAACATCCGCGCGAGGTAGTAGAGCGCAGCGTCGGGATCGGAGCCGCGCACGCACTTATGCAGGGCCGAGATCAGGTTGTAATGGCCGTCCTGCGCCTTGTCGTAGATCGGCGCGCGCCGTTGGACGACCTCGACCAGGCGCGCCGCGTCCAGGGTCTCGCCCGGCCGCGACGGCGCGCCACACTTCCTCGGCAAGCGTCAGCACCGCGCGGCCGTCGCCGTCGGCCATGCCGATCAACGCCTCGCGCGCCTGCGGGTCGAGCGGCAGCGGCTTCGCCGCCAGCCGCTCGGCGCGTTCGAGCAGCGCTTCGAGCGCTTCAGGGCCCGAGCGGCCGGAAGACGAGGACGCGCGCGCGCGACAGCAGCGACGCGTTGAGCTCGAACGACGGATTCTCGGTCGTCGCGCCGATCAGCGTGATCGAGCCGTCCTCCATCACGGGCAGGAAGGAATCCTGCTGGGCGCGATTGAAGCGATGGATCTCGTCGACGAACAGGAGCGTGCCCTGTCCCTGCGCGCGCCGCCCGCGTGCGGCGTCGAAGATCTTCTTCAGTTCGGCCACGCCCGAATGGATCGCCGAGACTTGCACGAACGTGTCGCTGCGCGAGGCCCCGATCAGCCGCGCGACCGTCGTCTTTCCGCTGCCCGGCGGTCCCCAGAAGATCATCGAGCCGAGCGACGGCGCCGCGAGCAGCCGGGTCAGCGCGCCGTCCGGGCCGGTCAGGTGCTCCTGGCCCGAAACCTCGGCAAGCGTCGTCGGCCGCAGCCGCTCGGCGAGCGGCGCCGGCGGCGGCTCGGCCTTCGGGATCATCCCGTCGAGAAGGCTCATGGGACTTTTTCCCCCGCGCGCGGGCCTCTGTCCAGCGGCGCTGTGGCCGCGCTCGGTGAACGCGGCGGACGCGATCAACGGTCGCGTCTACAGGAGCGCGGCGGCTTGAACGATACTCGCGGGCGCCCCATTGTCCGTCATCTCTTCAGACCCTGGAGCCGTCTCATGAGTTCCTTCGTCCTTCCCTATGCCCCGTCCGAAACGCTGGGCTTTATCCCGGAAAGGCTGGAGCGGCTCACCGCAATCATGGCCCACGAGGTCGAGGAGAAAAAAGCACCCGGCGTCTCCATTGTGATCGCCCGCCACGGCAGGATCGCTTACCGGGAATCGGTCGGCGTATTGCGCCCGGGTGGACCGGCAATGACCGACGACGCGATCTTCCGCATCTATTCGATGACCAAGCCGATCGTTTCGGTCGCCGCGATGATGCTGGTCGAAGAGGGGCGCCTCCTCATCACCGATCCCGTCTCGAAATTCATCCCCGCTTTCGAGAACACGAAAGTCGGAATCGTCAACAGCGACAAGCTCGACCTTGCGCCGCTCAAGCGGCCAATCACGGTCCAGGACCTCATGCGGCACACATCGGGGCTGACCTATGGCTTCACCGGGGACTCGCCAGTCCAGAAGCTGATGGAGGCGGCGGACGTCGTGAATGCGAACCGATCTTTGGCGGAAAATGTCGAGGCGATGGCCGCGCTTCCGCTCATGCATCAGCCCGGCGAGGCCTGGGAGTACGGCGTGTCCACTGACGTGCTCGGCCGCGTGATCGAGGTCATCGAAGGCGCTTCGCTGGGCGAGGTTTTTCAGCATCGCCTGTTCGGCCCGCTCGGTATGGTCGACACCGCCTTTTTCATCCCTCCCTCAAAGCTTCCGCGGGAGGCAAAGCCAATGTCGCCACAGGTCTACATAAGCTTTGGCCTCGATCCGAATCCCATGACCGAGCCGCCACGATTCGAATCGGGCAGCGGCGGGCTTTTGTCGACGATCGGCGACTTACGCGCGCTTCCTCGCCATGCTGAGCGGCGGAGGCGAGCTCGACGGCCGACGCATTCTCGGGCCCGGACGATCAGGTTCATGGCGAGCGATCATCTGGGACCGGACGTGGACCGGAGTAGCGCAGTGCTCCCGCCGGGTCACGGCTTTGGTCTCGGCTTCGGCGTGCGTCTGCAACCAGGGCTCGCGCCGACCCCTGGAAACGTGGGCGACTATTTCTGGGGCGGCTGGGCGGGAACGACCTTTCGGATCTCGCCGCAGGACTCGCTGTTCGCGATCCTCATGGTGCAGGCGCCCGACTATCGAGTCCATCTCAACCAGACGTTCGCGAATCTCTACAACGCGGCGATTCTCTAAGTCTCCGCTTGGCGCTCACGCCCGCGCCGGTCGCATCGACATCGAAATCCGTCCACAATGAGGGCGAAGGCGAAATATACGCCCCTTTCGTCCAGGAGCAGCTAGCCGATGATCGAACGCCATCTTTCCTGCCTCGGGCCGTCCGGCTTTCACCGGGTCGTCTATAGCGAATACCCGGGGCCGGCCGGCGCGCCGACGCTCCTGTGCGTTCATGGCCTGACCCGCAATGGCAAGGATTTCGACGCCATCGCCGAGACACTGTCGGCGCGCTATCGCGTTATCTGTCCGGACATACCCGGACGCGGACGCAGCGAATGGCTCAAGAATCCGGCCGAATACCACTACTCGCTCTATGTCCAGGACTGCGCCGCGCTGATCGCGAGGCTCGACGTCGGCAGCGTCGATTGGCTGGGAACATCGATGGGCGGCATTATCGGCATGATCGTCGCATCGAAGCCCGGAAATCCGATCCGCAAGCTCGTTCTCAACGACATCGGTCCCTTCCTGGCCAAGGCCGGCCTCGAGAGGATCGCGAGCTATGTCGGACTCGATCCGACCTTTCCGTCATTGGAGGCGTTCGAGGGCGCGATCCGGACGCTCGCCGCGCCGTTTGGCCCGTTGACCGACGAGCAATGGCGCAAGATGGCGAAAGACACCAGCCGACAAAAGTCGGATGGAGGATGGGGCTTCGCCTACGATCCCGCCATCGCCGACGCGTTCAAGGCCGGGCCGATCACAGACGTTGACATGTGGCCGATGTGGGAAGCGATCCGGTCTCCGACGCTGGTTATTCGCGGTGCGGATTCCGACCTCCTGACCCACGAAGTCGCCGACGAGATGACGAGGCGCGGTCCAAAGGCGAAGCTCATCGAGTTGGCGGGAATTGGCCACGCGCCGGCGCTGCTCAGCGAAGATCAGATCGGCCTCGTGCGCGAATTCCTGCTCGCTTGAGGCATGATCCGCCTCACCAGAACTCCCGTGTTCGCCATCGACGCCCAGGGCTCGGCCGCGGGCAGCGCGCCGCCCTTCTGGATGAGCTCGATCGAAATGTTGTCGGGCGTGCGGATGAACGCCATATGGCCGTCGCGCGGCGGCCGGTTGATGGTCACGCCCGCCGCCTTGAGTTTGGCGCAGGTGGCGTAGATGTCGTCGACGCCATAGGCGAGATGGCCGAAATTGCGCCCGCCGGCATAGACCTCCGGATCCCAGTTGTGGGTGAGCTCGATCGTCGGCTTCCGGTTCGCCTTCGCCGATTCGGCGTCGTCGGGGGCAGCGAGAAAGACCAGGGTGTAGCGGCCCTTGTCATTGTCGATGCGCCGGGTTTCGACAAATCCCATGAGTTCGAAAAAGGCGATCGTCGCCTTGAGGTCGGTCACGCGGATCATCGTATGGAGGTATTCCATAAGTCTTCCTCTTCCGGATTGCTTCGTCTTCGGGGTTTGCTTCGTCGCCGGCTTCGGAGCATAACGCCTCCAATTTCAAGGGGAAGCCCCAAAGACATGGGACCTCGCGCTTCGGAGCCCGGGCCGAGCCAACCGGCCGAGGCGCTCTCGACGCTCAAGCGGCGCGCTGCGGCGGCCTCGATCGGCGCCAGCACGGTCCTGGCCGCCGTCAAGCTCGCGGCCGGTTTCGCTTCCGGCTCGCTCGCGCTCATTTCGGAAGGCGCGCATAACACGCTCGACATCGGCGCGAGCGCGCTGACCTTGTTTGCCGTCCGCGAAGCCGACAAGCCGGCCGACGCCGATCATCCGTTTGGCCATGCGAAGTTCGAGGCGGTGGCCGCGCTAGTCGAGACCGGCATTCTCGCAGCGCTCGCGATTGTCGTTGCGATCCAGGCGATCGGGCGCATCCGCGGCGGCGATACGGCGGTCGACGTGAACGCCTTCGCCATCGGCGCAATTCTGTTTTCGATCGCCGTCGACATGTTGCGCTGGCGCGCGCTGACCCGCGTGGCGCGCATTACGTCGAGCCATGCGCTCGCCGCCGATGCGTTGCATTACTCGAGCGATCTCGTCTCCTCGGTTCTGGTGCTCGCCGGCCTCGCCGCGACGCGGGCCGGCTATCCGCATGCCGACGCCCTGGCCGCGATAGGGGTCGCCGGTTTCATCGCCGCGGCGGGCTTTCGGCTGGGCCGGGCGACGATCGACGCCCTTGTCGACCGCGCGCCCGCCGGGCTGACCGAGGCGGTCCGCTCCGTCGTCGTCTCCGCCGACGGGGTCGCCGGAATCGAGGCGGTGCGGCTGCGTCCCACCGGCCCGAGGATCGTCGGCGAAGTCATCGTTTCGGTCTCCCGCACGCTGCCGCTCGAACGGGTCGCGTCGATCAAGGCCGGGCTGCAAGCGCGCATCGCCAGGCGGTGGCCCGAGGCCGAGGTCACCATCACCGCCAATCCGCTCAAGCTCGACGACGAAACGATCCTCGAGCGCGTGCTGGTGATCGCGGCGCGGCGAGGCCTCCCGGTGCATCATGTCACCATCCAGGAGATCGAGGGGCGCAAGTCCGTCGCCCTCGATCTCGAAGTCGACCGCGCGATGTCCCTCGGCGATGCGCATGCGGTCGCCTCCGAGCTCGAGGACGCGATCGCCGAGGAGATCGGCGAGGGGGTCGAGGTGGAGACCCACATCGAGCCCGCCGAACCGGAGGCGAGCGGACGACTGGCCGGGCCCGATCTCGCCCGCCGCATCGAGGCTTCGCTCGCCGAGGCGGCGGCGGCGCAGGGGCGCCTGCGCGAAATTCACAACGTCCGCGTCCGCGAAACCCCCGGCGGAGTGATTGTCCTCTTCCACTGCCGGGTCGACCCGGCGACCCCGGTCGAGACGGTGCACGACGCCGTCGATGCGCTCGAGCGCTCGGTGCGCCGGGCGTTTCCCGAGGCCCGCCGCGTCGTCGGCCACGCCGAGCCTGCGAGCTGATTTTCTCGCCCCCCGTCTAACGGCGGCGAGCGGTCAGCTGTGATAGGCTGGTCATCCGATGACTCAAACGAACGACAACGTTTCTCCCGAGACGGCGGACGCCCGCGAGAGTTGGACGAGACGCTGGCTCTTCCCGCTTTTGCGGATCGCCTTGCTCGTCTTGGCCGCTTGGCTCATCTGGTACACGGCCGGGCATTGGGACCGCTGGACCGGCGCTGCGCGGTTCGAATCGACCGACGACGCCTTCGTCGCCGGCGATGTGACGCCGCTTTCGGCCCGCGTGTCCGGGAACATCACCGAAATGCCGGTCAATGACTTCCAGATCGTGGGCAAAGGCGACCTTCTCGCGGTGATCGATCCGTCCGACTATCAGGCCCAGGTCGAACTGGCTCAAGCCAATCTCGCCGCCGCCCAGGCGACGCTCGCCAATCTCGCCAACCAGCGGATCGTGCAGCAATCGCTTGTCCAGCAGGCCGAGGCGACGATCGACGCCAGCGAGGCCGACGTCTTGCGCTACCAGCTCGAGGACAAGCGCCAGCGCGACCTCTTGCGCACCGGCGTCGCCGGAACCCAACAGTTGGTCGAGCAGGCCGACGACAACGCCAAACGGGCGCTCGCGCAACGGCGGCTGAACGAAGCTCAGCTCGACCAGCAGAAGGCGGCGCTGGCGGCGATCGACATCCAGGAAAAGCAGCTCAAGGCGCAAATCCATGCGGCAGAAGCGCAGCTTGCGCTTGCATCGGATAATCTGCGCTACACGCGCATTCTGTCGCCGGCGGACGGTCTGGTCGGCCAGCGGCAGGTGCGCCTCGGCCAGTTCGTCAATGTCGGCACGCAGGTGATCGCGGTCGTGCCGTTGCCCAACATTTGGGCGATCGCGAACTACAAGGAAACTCAGATGACCAATGTCCGGATCGGCCAGCCGGCCCGGATCTCGGTCGACGCCTTCCCCGATCTCAAGCTCACCGGCCATGTCGACAGCTGGTCGCCGGGGACGGGAAGCACTTTTGCGCTCCTGCCGCCCGACAACGCCACCGGCAACTTCACCAAAGTGGTGCAGCGGGTGCCGGTGAAGATCGTTCTCGACCAGAACGAGTTGCTTGGATCGCTGGTCAGGCCCGGGCATGTCGGTCGAAGCCACGATCGACACCGGCGCGCCGGCCAGTCAGAACGGGGCGGCCGCAGGCGCCGCCCCGCGTCCATGACCGCAGTCCCTGCCGCGCTCGCCCGGGAAAGCGCCGAGCCCCCGGCTCCGGCTCCGATCACTTGCGCCGGCATCGCCGCTCACGCCAGCGGAACCCGATACGTTCGGCTCAGCCCCGATACGCTCAGGCCCTATGTCGGCATCCTCGGCGTTCTCATCGGCGCGATCCTGTCGTTCACCGGCAGCCGCATCACGACCTTCGGCCTCGCCGACATGCGCGGCGGGCTCCACTTGGGATTCGACGAGGGCGCATGGATGACGACGAGCTTCGGCGTCGGTCAGATGCTCGTCGGCGTCGCCTGTCCCTATCTCGGCGCCATTTTCAGCGTCAGGCGCATCCTTTTGCACGGAATGGCGCTCCTGTTCATCGCCGCCCTGCTCGGACCCCTGTCGCCGAACCTCACCGCCTTCCTCACCGCGCAGTTCCTCGCCGGCGTGGGGACGGGGACCTTCATCCCGCTCACCATCGGCTTCATCGTCCGCAATCTGCCGCAGCGCCTCGTCGTCTACGGTCTCGCCGTCTATGCGATGAACTCGGAACTGTCGCAGAACGTCTCGGCCTCGCTCGAGGGCTGGTTTACGGACAATCTGTCGTGGCGCTGGATCCAATGGCAATTTTGCATCGCGGTGCCGGTCATGTTCGCGTGCATCTGGTACGGAGCGCCGCGCGAAAAAATCAACCTCGCGCTTCTGCGCGACCTCGACTGGCCTGGACTTGCCTATTCCGGAATCGGCTTTGCTCTGCTCTACGCCGGCCTTGACCAGGGCAACCGCCTCGACTGGGTGAACAACGGTCTCGTCAATGGGCTCCTGCTTTCAGGAAGCCTGCTTACGCTCGCCTTCGTCGTGCGGGAACTCGTCATCGAAAGGCCGTTCCTCAATCTTCGGCTGCTGGCGAAGGAAGGAGTCGTGCCGATCCTGCTGGTCCTCGCCGGTTTCCGCTTCATCATCCTTTCGACCGCCTACATCATTCCGACCTATCTCCAGGTCGTTCAGGACTACCGCGAGCTGCAGGTCGGCGCAGTGCTGTTGTGGATCGCGCTGCCGCAGTTTCTGATCGTCATCCCGCTCGGCTGGCTTCTGACGCGCGTGGACGCGCGTTGGATCCTTGCGGTCGGCGCGACCTTCATTGGCGTCGCCTGCCTCATGGGAACCTTTCTTACCCAGGACTGGGCGACCGATGATTTTCTGCCCTCGCAGATCCTGCAGGCGATCGGCCAGTCCTTCGCGCTGACCGCGGTCGTCGTGCTCGCGGTGAAATCGATGAATCCCGCCGACGTGCTCACGATCGGCACGCTGTTCCAGACTGTTCGCCTGTTCGGCGGCGAGATCGGAACCGCCTTCATGCAGACCTTTGTCCGCGTCCGCGAGCAGGTCCACTCCAACCTCATCGGCCTGCACGTAGACAGTCTGGGCGTCCAGACGGCCGATCGGCTCGCCGCGTATCGCAACGCCATGATCGCCCACTCGAGCGACGTCGGCGTCGCGGCGGAGCGCGCGACGAGCCTGCTCGGGTCCGCAGTGGCGAAGCAGGCCGCGGTTCTCTCCTACATCGACGGATTTCTCGCGGCCGCCGTCGGCGCCCTTGTGTGCCTCTTGTTCACCGCGATGCTGCGGCGGCATTGAGAAGCTGGGCGCTCGGTTCATCAGAGGCGCGAAGCAAGACAGTCGCCGCGCGCCTTTTCAGCCCGGGAGGTCGAAGCGCATCAGCGCGGGTTCCTGGAGGCCGGCGCACCAGATGCGGCCGCCGACGCGACAGAGGCCGGTCACCATCGCATAGCCGCCATCCGTCCATTTGAAGTTGTGTGTGCACGCGCCGCGCTCGTCGTAAGCCGCGATCCAGGCGACGCGCGACGGCTTGGGCAGCACGCTTTCCGGCAGGCGCGCCGCGAGCCGGCGCACAAGGAGCGGCAGCTTGTGCAGGCTTTCGAGCGCCGGGTTCGGCTCCGACGCCACGGCGACCCAGATGTTGCCGTCGTCGTCCGCGGAAAGATTGTCGGGAAAGCCGGGAAGCTCGGCGATTGTCTCGCTTGCCCCGGCGCGGTCGCCGGCGAACCACAAGCGAAGCAGGCGGCGTCCGGCGGTCTCGGCGACAATCAGGCTTTTTCCGTCGCGGGCCCGCACGAGACCGTTGGCGAAGCGCAAGCCGTCCATCAGCCGCGTCAACGCGCCGTCCGCGGCGCGGCGATAAACGCGTCCGGTCGGTATGTTCTCGACGATGTCCTTCTTCCAGTCATGGAAGCCGTATCGCATCGTCGAGACGGTGAAGAAGAGACCGCCCTCGGGCGCCGCGACGACGTTGCTGCAAAAGATGAGCCGCTCCCCCCGGTCATGGGTGACGAGCGTCTTCAGCGCGCCAGTCGCCAGATCGAGCTCCAGAAGGCCTTTTGGGCTGTCGCAGATCAGGAGCCGCCCATCAGCGGTTGCTTCGAGACCCAAAGGCCGCCCGCCGGTGTTGGCGACCTCCCGCACCGACCCGTCCGCCGGCGCGACGGCGAGAATGCGTCCGTCCGACAGCCCGGTATAGATCGTGCCGTCGGGTCCGGCCGCGACGTCTTCCGGCCCCTCGCCGGGCAAAGGAATTCGGGTATAGGCAGGCAATGAAGCGGTCACGGCGTCTCCCCCCTGCGGCGTCGGCCTTGGAAATTACGAGCTCACGGCTCCATGCTATCCCCAATCCGCGATGGGCATGGAGGGAATCGTCGCCGCTGGCGCGCCCGTAAAGCCCCGCGCCCAAATTATTCGCGCAAATCCTTTACGAAAATCAGAATTAGAGATATATATTGACCTGCTCGGCGGATTGCTCTCGGTCCCCGAAGCGCTGCGGCCCATTTGGCTAAAGTGGAACATGAGTTTATTTCTGTAAGTATAGGAAATATATAAATTATTTTGAATTAATTCAAGCGTTACCTGATTTGGATTCTGTTGCGTTCGGCTTGGATTTTGTTGCGTCAGGCTTGGCTTTCGTTGCGCCCGGCTTGGATTTTGTTGCGGTTGACTTGGTTTTCATTGCGAGGAGTTCGGCTGGCCTTCCAAGCCTGTCGGGCGGAAGGTCACGCAGGCAGATATTTCGGCGCCCAGCGTATGGAAAGTAGAGCACGGACTTCATGCAAACCGCCTATTGCTTCACGCCCGACCGCGCGTTTTTCGTCCCGGCGGTGCGCGCGATCGCCTCCCTCGTCGAGGCCGAGCCGGAGGGGGGCCACGAGATCGTCCTCGTTTGCGAGCCCAGCGACGTGCCGCAGGGCTTCGACAAGCTCGCGGGAGGATTGCGCGATCGCATCGAGCTCCTCACGGTCGACTTCAAGCGGTTCGACAAGAACCTCAAGCCGAGCGGGCGCTTCTCGCGCGCCGTCTTTCGCCGCCTCTTTCTCGACGAGTTGCTGCCGGCCCGCTTCGAGCGCATCGTTTCGGTCGATTCCGACATGCTCATCGTCCGCCCGGGGCTCAAGCGGCTCGAAAGCTTCGATCTTGGCGGAAGGCCGCTCGCCGCCGCGTATGACATGATCTTCTACATGGACTTCAAGGACGACGCACTGGCGCGGCGGTTCCAGCAGACGCGTCGCTCGCTAGGGCTTACGCTCGACACTCCCTATTTCAACGCCGGCCTGATGGCGATTGACCGCGCCGAATGGCGCCGGCGAGCGCTCACGGAGCAAGTGGCGCGAGCGCTTCGAGACACGCCCGAGCGGTTTCCCTTCAACGAGCAGGACGCGCTCAACGCGGCGCTCAAAGGCGATTTCGCGCCGCTGTCGCCGCGCTTCAATTTCATGGGCGACTTTTTCCTCATCGACCTCGAGCGGCGAATCGAGCCGATCGTGCTCCATTTCGTCAACGCGCCGAAGCCCTGGGAACTCAAGCTCTGGCGCGGCGAGGCGCGGTTCGCCCGCGACTACCGCGACTGGTTCTTGAGTTCGCCGTGGCCGGAGCTTGCTCAGGCGCCGTCGTCGCCGGCCTGGCGGCGGAGCCGGCCGCCACTCACCCGCGTGCGTCGGGACTTCGCCAAGCGCCTGTCGTCGTTCATCGACCGGACGCAGTACATCGACGGAAACGCTCTACCGGGTAAGCGCGCATCGCCGCGACCCGGCCGGGCCTCGACAAGAAAGGAAACGTGAAGGTGCAGTTCTGGCTTATTGCGATGGCGTGCGGCGCAGCTCAAGTCCTGCAGGCGATGACCAACGGCTCTGCGGCGAAGGCGGGTCTCGGCGCGATATGGGTGGGCGCGATCTCCGCGACCGTTTCCGTCGCCGCGCTTTCGCTGACGGCGCTTCTTTTCTTTCGCCTGCCGTTTCCGCACGCCGGCGTCCTCTCGACGCAGGGACCGAAAGTCGTCCTGGGCGGCCTATTGGGGGCCTTCAACCTTGCCGGCTTGACCTTGGTCGCTCCGAGGCTCGGCCCGACCCAAACCTTTCTCGCTTATTTTGTCGTGATCCTCGTCACTTCGGCGCTCATCGACAGCCTCGGCCTTCTCGGAACGGACGCGAAGCCGCTGGCTGCTCATCAATATGTCGGGATCCTGCTGGCCGGCCTTGGGCTCCTGGTCGCGCGTTCATGAGCCGGACGGGCGCTCGCAAGACTTGGCCCCACGCGCCCCGCTTTCTTGTAGCGGGCCAAGACATACTTACCTATAGTAAGACCTATCAGTATTATATGGATAAAAGTTTGTTACGGTTAAACAATAATTAAGTATTGGCCGCCAAATTCTCCTGAAGCGCCGCCGTTTTCTTGCGTCGGCTGAGGCGATTCTGGGGTGGCCGATGAAGGTTCTCAGGTTTCTCGCTTGCGCCGGGCTGACGGCCGCCGCGTGGCCCGTCGAGGCCGCCGATCTGCTCGGGACCGCCCCGCCGCCGGCGATCCCCGCGGGTACGGGGACGAACCTGTTCGAGGTCGGCTCGAACTGGTACATCCGCGGCGAACTCGGGGTCAGCTTCGATGAGGCCCCGACGATCTCGCTTTCGAACATTTCGACGCCGCCGCCCGGCGTCGTCGTCGCTACGCCGTTCACGACTGCAGCCGGAACGGGATGGTCGACCACCAACTTTACCGGCGGCCTCGGAGCGGGTTATCGCTTCAATGACTATTTGCGCTTCGACGCGACCTGGGACTATCGCATCGGCCCGGGCGCAACGCGCCAGACGCTCGTCGTGTGTCCCTATGGCCTGACCGGGGTAAACAGCGCGACGCCGCCCTATACGCCGCTCGGCTATCTCTACGACACCACGAACACATGCAACGGAACGACGAAAATCAGCCAATACAACAACCTCTTCCTCGCCAACGGCTACGTCGACCTCGGCACCTACGCCGGTTTCACGCCCTACATCGGCGGCGGCCTCGGCATGAACATGAACGTCATGTCGGGAAGCGTGAACACGTATGAAACCGCCAACGGATTGCCCTACGTCGCCAATCTCACCCCGATCGGCGCGTACCCGCAGACTTGGGTCGATCCGCATGGCAATGCCGTCGCTCCGCAGCCCGGCGTCGCCTTTGCGCCGCAGAACTGGAGCCGGTCGATCAGCTCCACCACTTATTCTTTCGCCTGGGCGCTTTCCGCCGGCCTCGGCTTCCAGCTCAATCCGAGCACCACGCTCGACGTCGGTTATCGCTACCTCAACGCCGGCCAGATCACGAAGCTCATCAACCCCCAAACCGGCTTGACGCTGCGACAAAACAACATTTCGCAGCAATTGCTCGTCGGCATCCGCTACGTGCTGCAGTAGTGAGACGCAACGCGCGTCCCTGCCTGGCGCGCCGCAACGTCTCAGTCGAGGCGCTGGAACGGGCTCAGCGCAAGCGTGAATGCGAACGCGCCGGTTTACCCCTGTTTGCGCCTGCGCTACGGTTTCGCGTCCAAGACGATAGCGAGAGGCCGCTCGATGAGCGCAACCGCGAAGATCGGCGCCGCGTCGCTGGCGACGTCCCCGAACAAGGCGGCGCGACCGTTGGCGCCGGCGGCGCTCGCCTGCATGGGTGTGGTGTTCGGCGATATCGGCACGAGCCCGCTCTATACGCTCAATGTCGCGGCGAAGTCCGCCAGTCCTACCGGACAGATCACGCCGGAAGCAGTTCTCGGCATCGTGTCGCTGATCTTCTGGTCGCTCATCATCGTCATCTCGTTCAAATATGCGATCCTCATCATGCGCGCCGACAATCACGGCGAGGGCGGCATCCTCGCGCTTCTTGCGTTGGTCAGCCCGCGCCGCGCTAGGCAAAATCGCTGGCGCGCGGCGATGGTCGTCATCGGCTTGGTCGGCGCGACCCTGCTTTATGGCGACGGAACGATCACTCCGGCGATCTCGGTGTTGAGCGCGATCGAGGGCCTTAAGATCTATGCGCCGCAGCTCGATCGCGCCGTTGTCCCGCTGACCGTCGTCATCCTCGCCATCCTGTTTCTCATCCAGCGCAACGGCACGTCGTTCATCGGCGGCATATTCGGTCCGGTGATGCTGGTCTGGTTCATCATCGCCGGCGCGCTTGGCGTGGTTGGAATCGTGCGATCGCCCGCCGTGCTCGCGGCTCTCAGTCCGCTGGCGGCCATTACCTATCTTTGGCACGCCGGGCCGCTGGCCCTGGTCGTGATCGGCGGCGCTTTTCTGGCCGTGACCGGGGGTGAGGCGTTCTACGCCGACATGGGCCATTTCGGTCCCTTGCCGATCCGCGTCGCGTGGTTTGGCGTGGCGCTGCCTGCGCTGACCCTCAATTATTTCGGTCAGGGCGGCCTGCTGCTAGCCGAGCCAAATTCCCCTGATGTCCTCGACAGTCCCTTCTACGCCCTCGCCCCGCCGTGGGCTCATTTTCCACTCATCCTCCTGGCGACCGTGGCGACCGTCATCGCCTCGCAATCGATTATCTCCGGCGCCTATTCGATGACCCAGCAGGCGATCTCCCTCGGATTTCTGCCGCGTATGAAGGTCGTCCACACAGAAGGCCGCGAGATCGGGCAAATCTATGTCCCCTTCGTCAACTGGGCGCTCGCCCTCGGCACCTTGACCGCCGTCATCGGCTTCGGCTCCTCGAATGCTCTTGCCGGGGCGTTCGGCATCGCCGTCTCGCTCTTGATGGTGATCACGACGCTGTTAGCCACTTTCGTGGCCCTCCACTGGAAGCACAATCCCTTCGTCGTCTACACGGTCAACGGCAGTCTGCTCGCCCTCGACCTCCTGTTCTTCGCCTCGACCTCGACCAAGCTCTTCGACGGCGGCTGGTTCCCCTTGCTCATCGCCTTCGTCATCTCATTTCTCATGCTGACGTGGCGCAAGGGCGAGGAAGTCATGGACACGGTGCGGCTCGAGATTCGCGAGCGGACTTCAGATTTCATCGAGCGCCTGCGCCGTGATCCGCCGCTGCGCCTGCCTGGAACCGCGATTGTTCTCGGGCGCATGGCCAAGGGGGTGCCTCTGGCGCTGTCGCACAATGTCAATTGCAACCATGTCCTCCACGAGCGGGTGTTGCTTGTCGCAGCCAACATGACGGAGGCGCCCCGAGCGCCGGAAGACGATCGATTCGTGGTCGCGCCGATCGCCGAGGGCATAACCCGCCTCGAGTTGCGCTTCGGCTTCATGGAGGAGCCAAACATTCCCGAGCGAATTGCTGAGGCGATCTCGAGCGGCAGGATCGAGACATTCGATCTCGCTCGCGCAGTCTACTACACTGGACACGAGACGATCATTCCGTCCGGGCGGCGTCCGGGGCTGCCGCGCTGGCGCGAGGCGCTATTCGCCTTCCTGCATCACAATGCCCAGCGCCCTGGAGCGTTCTTCAAGATCCCCGGCTCTCAGATCATGGAGATCGGCGTCGAATTCGAGATTTGAGCCGCTATTGTCCATGGGCCGTCGAGCGCCAAGCGGCCGCCGATCCTTAGATCGCAGCGCCGGCGCGCGCTTGATCACGCCAAGGCCGGCGAAGCTCGCCAACACATCCCCCAGGTCGCAGGCTCGGAACGACGGGCGTGGCGACGCCGGTCACAAGGTAGCGGATCGGCGGGCCGCCGAGCGGGTAGGACAAGTTCTCCCAGGATGGATCCCCCGCGCCTCCGACGATCAGATCGGGTACAACGGTGAATTCGCCGCTCTGTGGTTGAGTCGTCGAACGTCCCGGTGACGATGTAAGGCACGTCGGCCTTGCTGCCTGATGTCCCGGCAAAGAGGGCCGCCGCCGCGACGGGATGCTTGCGACAGCGCTGGCGCCCGAATCAAGAGGGGCCCCAAAATGGGCCCAGAAGACCGGCCTGCACGCCGAGCCGGCGGCCACCTCTTCCTAAAGGGTGATCGCGATCGCCTCCCGACCCTTCGGCGTCTCGACCACGCGCATTGAGACCGCTTGACCGTCGGCAAGGCTGGAGACGCCGGCGGCGCCGAGAATTGAGTTGTGGACGAACACGTCCTTGCCAAAGTCGTCGCTGGCGACAAAGCCGAAGCCGCGGGCGCCGTCAAACCACTTGACCTTCCCGGTCAAATTAACGGCGGTCGATGCGTCGGGCGTCGGCCGTCGCAGCGGCCGTTCCGGTCGTTCGACGGCGCTCGTGGTGTCGACCTCGATCACCCGCACCACCTGTGCGCCTCGGGAGCCGGACCGGACGATCGCGCGGACCTTTGCACCCGACGGCAGCGTTTCGCGTCCAATCTGGCGCAAGGTCTTGAGATGTACGAACGCGTCGCCTCCGCCGCCCGCAAGTTCGACGAAGCCGTACCCCTTCTCGGCATTGAACCATTTCACCGTGGCCTCGACCGTAAGCCCGTTCGCCAACGGATCGCCGCTCGTCGCGGAACCGCCAAAAGCGCCGACTTCATCCTCATGGACCCGCGCCACACCACGCAACTCTGGCGACGCGCCCGTCTCCCCGAAGAACTCGTCGCCTTCGAACGCGCGCTTCGTAGGGGCCCGCATCTGGTGAACATTACCCATCGCTTCCAATCCTCCGTGACATCGTCAGTCAGACCGCTTCTCCCGATCGAGAACCATCGTGATCCGTGCCGAGGCCGCGATCACCGACGCCGCCGCTCGATCCAGATGCCTCAAGTTCACGTTTTGGACGCGTTCTTTCTGAAAGCCTGGACAAGCCCACCGCCGTCCGGCCAACGAGAGTTTAGGACAGCGCTGTCCGGTCCGCAGTGAGCGGCGTCACAGCGCGGGCAGTCGCGGCCGGGTAAAGTAACCGCGGGAGCGGCAAAAAAACGGTGGCGCCGTGGGGAAAAGCCATTCGCGGACAGTCCGCCGATGGCGCCAGCGCAATGCTGATGGGCGCTTACGCTCCCGCAGTCGCAAACTCTTGCTCAGGCGACGCGAGCGATCGCTATGGCGCGCAAGCCGCGCTGGACCCTCGGCAGGGTGACCACCGCCGCCGCGCCCTCGCCCGTTCGCGACTGGAGACGCAGTGTCCCGCCATGCAGTTCGACCAGCGAATTGGCGATCGCCAAGCCAAGCCCCGATCCCTTCATGCCGTTGGCCATGACGACGTCGCCCTGCTCGAAGGGCCGGCCCAGGCGCGCGACGTCCTCGGCGGTGATCCCCGGCCCATTGTCCTCGACGATGAAATGCACCAGTTCGCCCACTGCGACGGCGCCGATCGAGATCTCGCCTCCCTCGGGTGTGAATTTCACCGCATTGCGCACGAGCGTGATGAGGATCCGCTCGACTGCCAGAGGGTCCGCTTCGACACTGACATCCGGGCCAACTTCGACCCTTACCGCGATGCGCTTTTCGCGCGCGGTCGGCGCGACGTCGAGCACCGCCCGACTCACCGCCTGCTCGGCGCGGAAGCGTGCGTAAGACAGGCGTTCACGGCCGGCCTCGAGGCGCGCCATGTCGAGAACGTCGCTGACCACATGCAGGAGATATTCTCCGCTGGCGAGAATATGGGCGCAATAGTCGCGGTATTTTTGCGATCCCAGGGGCCCGAAGGTCTGGCTTCCCATGAGCTGCGAGAAGCCGATTATGGCGTTCAGCGGCGTGCGCAGCTCGTGGCTCATATTGGCGAGGAACTCCGCCTTGGCGCGGTTGGCGGCCTCAGCCCGCGACTTCTGCTCGTGATAGCCTTCGGCGAGATCGGCAAGCTGTTGGGCCTGCTCCTCGAGCGATCGCCGCGACTGTTTGAGTTGAGCGACGGTGGCCAGCAGCAGCCGCTCGGAATTGACGAGTTGCTGCTCATGTTCCTTAAGCGCGGTGATGTCGGCGCCGACCGAGACATAGCCGCCGTCGCGGGTGCGGCGCTCGTTGACCTGGAGCCAGCGCCCGTCGGCGAGGCGCGCTTCGTAAGTGCGCGATCGGCCGGCAAAGTCGCCGTGGCCCCCCGCGCCCAACGCTTCGTCGGCGATGACGGTTGCTTCGCCAGGCACGGCGAACGGGTCGCGTCGCGCGCCGGACCGCCCCGCTCCGCCGGCCTGATCGCGCAGGCTTTGATATCTTGAGTTGCATAGCACCAGCCGGTTGCCCGAATCCCAGAGGACAAAAGCTTCCGAGATCGCCTCGATCGCCTCGCGCAGTCGCTGGTCGGCAGTCGCCGACTGCTCGGCTTCGAGCTTGCGCTCGGTCACGTCGAAGGCGATGCCGATCAGGCTCGCCGCGCCGGTCTCCTCATCCTCAATGATGTCGGCGCGCTTGCGAAGCCACACCCAACGCCCGTCAGCCGCCCGCATGCGGAACTCGATATCGATGCACTCGCTGCGCCGGTCGGCCGCCGTTCGCGCGATCGTCTCCAGCGTCTCGTCGTCCGGGTGCACAAGGCGTTGCAGATCGGCGATCGTCCAGTGGCCGGGTCGCTCCTCGAGTTCGAGGAGATCGAACATCGAGGCGGACCAATGGATGCGGCCGCTCGCCAAATCCCACGTCCACAGGCCGCAACGTCCGCGATTGAGCGCGAGCTCGAATCGCGCCCTTCGCGCGCGCTCCTCGCGCACGCGCCTGCGCTTGCCTCTGGCGTCGATCGCGTACAACCCCGCCGCCGCGACAATAAGCGCAACGGTCGAGGCGAGCAGAAAGACCGTCACCAGCGCCGTGCGGCGCCAGGCAGCCAGATGAAGATCGACCGGCGAGGCGAAGGCTACTCTCGTCGAAGTCCGCGACAGCGTCCGCACCGCCGCAAATTGCTCGTCGCCACGCTCGGTCTGAAATTTGATCACGCCACCCCAGTCGCCGCCCGCTACAGCAGCTCTTTTTCGACCGCCGACGATGACCGACAGCGGCGAACTGGGCGCGTCCTGCGTCCGCTCAAATTGGACGAGACGCCCGTTGTGGTCGATGAGGAGCGATTGATCGAGCCGCTCGTCGGGATGCGCCTCGAGGACGCTTCGGAAGATCTCGGCTTCATTCCCCTGCGGGTCGGCGAGAAGCGCCGCGTTGAGCCGTTGGGCGAGGAGGGTCGCGCGAATGTCGATCTCGTTCGCGGCGGCGCGTAACGCCAGATCGCGTTCATTACTCAGCTGATTGAGCGTCAGGGCGACGATGCCGATAATGGCGACGGCGATTCCGGTCGAAACCGCGGCCGGGATCACCGGCCGGTCAACCCGCGCGGCGGCGGGGCGCCGATGCGCGCGTTCGAGCATATCGATCGGGCGGCGCGCCCATGCCAGAACAAGGCGAAGCGCCGTCTTACCGCTGAAGACTCGGGCTGGCCCTTCCGGACAAGCGTCCCCACTTGCCGCGCTTACACGCGTCATCGCCCTTCCCAGACTTCGCCACAAATTACGCTCGGGCAGCCGCCTTTACGCCCGAATCACTACGATAAGAATCCTTGTGTGAATCTTTGTCCAGAGCCTTGACAGGGGCTGGCGGAAAAAATGTGGCCGAACAGGGGCTGCGAGAGAATCAGTGTCGGCGCTAGGCGCGAGCAGGGTTCTTCATTCCGCTAGACTGCCGTCCTCAGCCGAGGCTTCGGGTCACGATGTCGCGCACGTCGGGCGACAGCGCGGGTCGGGCGGCGATCCGCCTCAGCATCGCTTCAGCGTTGCCGCGGCGGACATCCTCGAGCGAGCGCCACGACCGCATAGCGGTCAAAAGCCGCGCGGCGATCTGCGGATTGGTCGGGTCGAGAAAGACCACCACTTCTTCAAGCAACGCAAAACCTGCCCCGTCGGGACGGTTGAACTGCGTCTGATTGGCGGTGAACCCGCCGATCAGCGCCCGAACGCGGTTGGGATTGGCGAGCGAGTATCCGCGGTGATTCATCAGCGCGCGCACCCGGCCCAGCGTCCCGCGCTCGGGAATGAGCGCCTGGAGCCCGAACCATTTGTCGAGTATGAGCGGCTCGATCGCGTACCGCCGGCCGAAGGCCTCGAGCGCGCGTTCGCGCGCATCGTCCGGTTTGAATGCGATGGCGGTAAGCGCGCCGAGGCGTTCGGTCATGTTGTCGGCGTGGGCGAGCTGGCGGTGAGCGCGTTCCAATCCCTCAATTGCATCTCCGTCGACGAACAGACTAAGCGCGACGTTGCGGAGCGCGCGACGGCCGGCGGCGGCAGCGGCGGGGCTGAACGGCGAGGAGTCGGCAAGCTCGGCGTGCAGGGCGGCAAGCGCGCCCGCGTGCGCACGCCCGAGGGAGCCGCGTATCGTCTCGCGCGCGACGCAGATCGCGTCAGGGTCGACGTCCTGACCGATCTCGCGCGCGATGTCGGCTTCCGTCGGCAGGCTCATTGCCAGGGCAGCGAAGGCGTGATCGATACGGCCGGAGCGCGCATCCTCGATCAGCGCGCCGAAGGCAGCCGCCAGCGCCCCGTCACGCTCCGGCGCGCGGCCGGCACGAATGGCGCTCACGCCGCGGATGAGGATGCGCGTCGCCAGGCTCTGGAGCGATTGCCAGCGATTGAAGTTGTCGCCGTCATGCCGAGAGAGGACGACCAAATCCTCCTCGGTAAGGTCGTCGTCCACCCGTACCGGCGCGGAGAAGCCGCGCAGGAACGACAACGTAGGCCGTTGGGGCACGTCGCGAAAAACGATCGACCTCCGAGCGTCCTTGAGTTCGAATACGCCGCTCGCGAGCTCGACGACGCTCGCTTCCGAGGATGCCAGCGGCAGGTCGCCGCCATTTGGACCGACCAGGCCCAGCGCGAGCGGCATCGTCGCCGGCAGTTTGACGGCTTGTCCCGGCGTCGGCGCGAGCGACTGGGCAATGTCGAGCCGGTAGGTCTTGGCGACGGGGTCGTAAGCGCTCCGAACCGTGACCTTAGGCGTGCCGGCCTGACTGTACCATCGGATGAATAGGGTGAGATCGCGGCCGGACGCCGTCTCGAAACAGCCGATGAAGTCCTCGACCGTCGCCGCACTGCCGTCGAAGCGGGCAAAGTAAAGGTCCATGCCCATACGGAACGCCTCGGCGCCAATCAGGCGCTTCAGCATCCGAACGACCTCGGCGCCCTTCTGATAGACGGTCGCAGTGTAGAAGTTGTTGATCTCGTGATAGATCTCTGGCCGGACGTTATGCGCCAACGGGCCGGCGTCCTCGGGGAACTGCGCCGCGCGCAGCGTGCGGACGTCGCCGATGCGCTCGACCGGCGCAGAGCGCATGTCGCCCGAAAATTCCTGATCGCGGAAGACGGTCAGCCCCTCTTTGAGGCACAGCTGGAACCAGTCCCGGCAGGTCACGCGGTTGCCGGTCCAATTGTGAAAGTACTCGTGGGCGATGACCCCTTCGATGTTTGCGTAATCTTCGTCGGTCGCCGTCTCCGGCGACGCGAGGACGTATTTGTCGTTGAAGACGTTTAGGCCCTTGTTCTCCATCGCGCCCATATTGAAATCGGAAACGGCGACGATGTTGAACACGTCGAGATCATACTCGCGCCCGTAGGCCTGCTCGTCCCAGGCCATGGACCGCTTGAGCGCGTCCATCGCATAATGAGCGCGGTCCTCGCGGCCGTGTTCGACGTAGATCGCGAGCGCGACCCTGCGGCCGGACGCGGTGGTGAACGAATCGGCGATGTGGCCGAGATCGCCGGCCACCAGCGCAAACAGGTAGCAAGGCTTTTTGTGCGGATCGCGCCAGATGGCGTAGTGGCGTCCGGGAGCGTCCGCGTCGCCCGTGGTTTCGAGATTGCCGTTGGAGAGCAAGACCGGCGCCTCGGCGCGGTCCGCCTCGAGCCGAACCCGATAGGTCGATAGAACGTCCGGCCGGTCGAGGAAATAGGCTATGCGTCGGAAGCCTTCGGCCTCACATTGCGTGCAATAGGCCGAGCCCGTGCGATAGAGGCCCATCAGCTTGGTGTTGGCCGCCGGATCGAGGCGGGTCTCGATCCGGAGCGTGAACGGGCGCGGCGGCGGGCGGAGAAGCAGAAACTGCGATGGGCTCGCCTCGAAATCGGCGTCGCCCAGCGGCGTGTCGTCCAGCGTGGCGGAAATAAGCAGAAGCTCGTCGCCGTCGAGCGCAAGCCTCTCACCCTCGCGGCCGGCGGGATTGGGCCGCAGCGACAGGGTCGAGACGACGCGGGTCGCATGGACGTCGAGCGACACATCGAGCTCGACGAGGTCGATGAGATAGTCGGGCGGACGATAATCTGTGAGGCGAACGGGCTGTCCGACCGATGTGCGCATGGGGCGGCCTTTCCGAGTCCTGGATTTTCTTGGCGATCAGGCGGGAGGCGAGCCGACGATCGCGGCCGGCGTAAACGTCAACCCGAAGCGGCGCAAGGTCTTTTGCACGGCAGGCAGGGGCGCTTCGCCGCTGGTGAAGATCGCCGCTCCTCCGTGCGTCGGCGGCGCCCCCGGCCTCGGCGCGCCGATCAGAGCGTCGAGGCGGCGCGCGATTGCCGGCGCCGGATCGACGAAGCCGACCGGCCAGAGCGAAAGCCGCTCGAGCCGATCTACGATTAGCGGAAAGTGGGTGCAGGCGAGCACGACATGGTCGGTGCGCCGGCCCTCGCGTTCGACGAAACACGGCGCGATCTCGCGTGCGATCTCGGAGTCCTCCACCGCCTCGCCGCGCATTGCGCGTTCCGCGATCAGGGCGAGGAGCGACGAGCCGACCAGCGTCACTTCGCAATCGGCGGCATGATCACGCACCAGGGCGTGGGTGTAGTCGCGCGCCACGGTGCCGCGGGTCGCCAGCACGCTGATCAGACCCGATCGCGACGCCGCAGCCGCCGGTTTGATCGCCGGCACGGTGCCCACGAACGGCAGGCGCGGATAGGCAGCCCTGAGCGGCGGGAGGGCGAGGGTCGAGGCGGTGCTGCAGGCGATCACGACGACGTCGGGCTCGGCTTCATCGACAAGGCGAGCCATCACCGTCTTAACACGGGCGACGAGCTCGGCCTCGCCAAGCCGGCCGTAGGGAAAGGCGGCGTCGTCGGCGGCGTAGACGATCTCGACGTCGGGCCTGAGGCGCCGGATTTCGGCCAGCACCGAAAGCCCGCCAAGTCCCGAATCGAAGACGAGCGCCCGCGGGGCACCCGCCGCGTCCCGGCCCAATTCGGAGACTAAGCTTAAGCGCGCGTCGCCGCGCTCATCATCCGCCCTGTTCATTTGCGGACGCCATACGCCAAAGCGCGCCCGCGGCAAAGAGACGGCGGGCATTGACCCGGGAGGAACGATTCGGCCAAGGAAAAGACATCGCGCGTTCGCGAGAGGAGTGTGGCGCTGGCCGTTACGTCTATGTCCGAGGCCGATTTCACAGCCGAGCCGATCGAGCGTCTGTCCGCGCCCGAGACGCCGAATCCGGCGGAGCGCCGGGGCCTGACGGTTGCGCTCATCGCCGCAGCCATGCTCCATCTGCTGATCCCGCTGGGGCTATTCCTCTACTACGCGCTCTGGCCGCTCTCGGCTCCGACCACTGTGCAGGAAATCCCCGTCGAAGTGGTCGTTGAACAGCCGCCGCCGCCGAAGCCGAAACCAGCTGAGGACAAGCCGAAGCCGCCGCCCAAACCGTTCGAAGAGAAACCCGCCTTCGATGCGCCGGCCCCTGAGACCAAGGAGAAGGTCAACCGCGAGTCGCCGGACAAGAAGACCGAAGCGCCGGCCGCCCAGGCGCCCCCGCCGCCAATTCCCGGCGCTCCGTCAAAAGCCGAGACTCAGGCGCCGTCGCCCGCTCCGGCGGAAGAGCAAAAGGCGGAGAAAGCGCCCCCGGCGCACGATCTTGCGCCGACGCCAGAGGGCGAATTGCCGGCTGACGTCAACCCGCGGCCGAAGAACGAGGCCGCCCAGGCGGCCGCTTCGGCCGCGCCGACGCCTCCGGCCAAGGCGCCGGTCGGGGCGGCGCTCCCTACGATCGAGGACCTGCCGCAATACAAGTTCGCGCGCGAGACCGAGCATTCGCCGGTCGCAGGCGGCAGCGCCGAATCCCGCTATCTCACAATCGTTTACGGCATGATCAAGGCGCATTTGCGCGAGACCCCGGAGCTCCACCTCGACAGCGCCAGCAAGCGGGGGGTGGTCGATTTCTACGTCGATGAGGGCGGTAATCTGGTCGGCCGCAAGCTCGTCAGTTCGAGCGGGTCGCCGAACCTTGACATGGCGGTGATGGCGGCGATCGCGGCGGCCGGGCCCTACCCTGCGCCGCCGAACTGGTCGCCGCTCTATCTGACCTACAACTTCGGCAGGCGCTAAGCGCCGTCCTTCAGGTCAGGCGGAGGCCGGCCTACCATTGTTACGGGACGCAATTGTAATTGACCCTGACGCGGCTGAAATCCCAAGTGTTGTCCCAAACATGGACAGCCCTCATGCCGTACTTTGCACATTCCCGGCTCGCCAGCGCGTCGAACTGGTATCGCTGGGGGAACGTGTTGCTGGGCGGTGAGGTGGGACTGTAGATAAACGTGACATCCCGGTAGCTTCCGCAGCCGCTCAGGGCGGCGAGCATCCCGATCAGGAAGACAATTCGCATTCTCGCCCCACCCTCGCGAATCGGCGGGCCATCCCGGAGCGGCCCGACTCTCCACCGTACTCTGCCCGCACGGAGCCCGTCGCGCAAGCCTTTCGGCCCTGGCCGCGAGCCTCGGCCGGCGCCGCGGGCGGTTCGTCCGCCTATGACGCCCCGACCGGCCAGTAGCTCCTGAGCGCCTCGACCGAGCCCTCCGCATCGGCCAGCCCGACGTAAGTATCGGGGCGAAGCAGATAGAGCGCATTCTCGGCCAACCCGGCCCGCGCGTATGCCGACGACCAGGGGAAGACGGTGAGCGGCAATTTCTTGTCGGCGCACCAAGCGACGAGTTCGGGGCGCGGGACCCCATAGACTTGCGCCTGCCACGCCGTCTTCGACAGTTCGCGGTGATTGTCGACCCCGTCGACGACCGCCCACGGCATGCGGTCGCCGCCCCGGATAGCGCCCGCCCTACCCCGGCTCAAAGGACTCGCGCGGTAATTGACATTGATTTGCGACACGGTGCGGAAGGCGAATTCCCGCGCTGCCGCGAACGACAGGACGGTCCGCAGAATTTCGGGCGCGACCCGGACCCGGACCAAATTCGCCAAAGCGCCGTCTGCGCTCACCAGCGTGAATGCCTGGTCGGTCGTCTTGACCAGCCGGCGGGCGAAAGCAATGCGCTCGATTTCGTAGCTGTCGAGAAGCGCTTCGGGAGCGCCGCCGAGCGCCGCCTTCAGTTTCCAGGCGAGATTGATGGCGTCGCCGATCCCGGTGTTCATGCCCTGCCCGCCGGCCGGACTGTGAATGTGCGCGGCGTCGCCGAGCAGAAAGGCGCGGCCCTCGCGGAAGCGCGGCGCCACCCGGTGATGAACGTGATAGGTGGAGAACCAGTTCACCCGGTCGATCGCCACTCTCAGGTTCCTGATTGCCCGATCGCTGACGTCCTCGAACCGCAACTCATCCCCGCGCTCGGCCCGTTGGTCGTGCACGGTTCCGATCAGGCGCGCCCGCCCCCGGCCGGCCAGCGGGAAGATCGCCAGAAAATCGGCCTCGTCGAGGTCGGCGTGCAACTCGCCGTCGATCGGAGGTCCCGACGCTGCCACGTCGGCGACATAGAAGAGCTGACGATAGGTTCCCCCAGGAAACCCGACGCCGATTTTTTCGCGCACCCGCGAGCGCGCGCCGTCGCAACCCGCGATATAGGCCGCCTCGACCGTCTCGTCGCCGCCGTCCGAGCTGCGAAGCGAGGCAACGACGCGGTCGCCCTCATCGTTGAAGCCCACGAGTTCCGTTCGCCGCTCGACGGAAACCCCCGCCGCCGCCAGCCGGTCGATGAGCAGGCGCTCGTGCTCGTCTTGCGGAAAAATGCGCAGAGATGGGAAAGGCGTCAGACCCACGCCCGCGTCCTCGAAGGGCAGGCGAACCTTTTTCTCGCCCCGCGCCCAAAGGTTCACCCCCGCGACCTTATGAGCCCTCTCGACCACGGTTTCGGCGAGATCAAGCTGGCGGTAAAGCTCGAGCGTTCGGGCCTGGATGGCAAGCGCGCGCGAGGTTGTGCCCGGCTCGGCGGTCTTGTCTACGATCCGCACTCCGGCGCCGAGCTTGGTCAGCCAGAGGGCGAGGACGAGGCCGGTCGGACCGGCGCCGACTATCAGGACATCGCAAGCCTTCATCTGCGGCTCCGCAAATCCAAATCGGGCGCAACGAAATCCAAATCTAGCGCAACGAAATCCAAGCCGGGCGCAACAAATTCCAAATCAGACGCAACAAAAACCAAATCGCTTATCGTTACTTTTCAATGGCTTACTCCAATTCACGGCCTGCCGGTCCTCCTCGCTGGCCACAGGTCGCAGACCTGCGCGGCGACTGACGCCATCATAGCACTTGCTTCTGATTATCGCAATAATAATCCACTCCGGGCTCGAACCGGCGGAAATCTGATGAACAGGAGCGCGTGGTCTGCAACACGGGCCAGGACTTACCTGACGAACAGCGCGACCAGGACAAATCCAATGACAACCAGCGCGCAACTGCCGAGCAGGATGTAGCGCAGATGATCTCCGGTATGGCCGGCGCGCACCGCCTCCTTGTTCGCTTCGGTGACAACGGGTTGTTCGTGCGGGTCGTTCATGGGCCGCTCCGATTCCTGTTCGCGGTTCGGCGGGGGCCGGCGCGGACAGAAAACTCCTGACGCAGGGGATCGTTCCGGTCGGGGCCTGCGAGAGTCCTGACCGCTCGCCTCGCCGGCACGGCGGCGATGCGGGATTTCGTCCGAACCCGGCATGCACTACAACCCGGCATGGCCAGGATCAGCATCGTCCACTCGACCGAGTACGCCTACCGCAACCCGGTCGGCCTCACCCGCCATCGCCTGATGCTGCGGCCTGACGACAGCCATGATCTCAGGCTTCACCACATCGCCGTCGCCATCGATCCGAAGCCATCGCTCATTCATTGGACCCATGATGCGTTCGACAATTCGATCTGTTTTCTCGAATGGCCGGAGAGCCTGACGACCGATCGTCTCAGCATCGTCTCGACCCTCGATCTCACCCACCACCCCGATGGTCCGCCCAAGCCAGTCTATAGCCTCGATCCGGCCGCGGAGGCCTTTCCGTTCGCCTACGCTGAGGACGAGTCGCCCGACCTCGCCGTTCTTGCGCAGCCGCAGTCGCCAGACCCTGACGGAAGGGTCGCCGCATGGGCGCGCCGGCTCGCCGGCAAAAAGGGGAAGACACTCGCCGTGATGGAAGCGATGACGCACGCCATAAAAGCCGAATTCCGCTACGACGCCCGACACGAGGAAGGCACGCAGACCGCAGCGGAGACGATCGCGCTCGGGTCCGGCACATGCCGCGATTTCGCGGTGCTGATGATGGAGGCGCTGCGCAGCTTCGGCGTCGCGACGCGCTTCGTCACCGGCTACCTCTACGACGACACCTCAGGGACGACGCGGGGCGGCGGCGCGACTCACGCCTGGTGCAACGTCTATTTGCCCGGGGCCGGATGGATGGAATACGATCCGACCAACGGCCTTATCGCCGGCTCGAACCTCGTCCGAGTCGGCGTCGCAAGGTCGGCGGCGCAGGCGCTCCCGGTCTCCGGCGGATATGTCGGCAGGCCCGACAACTCGATCGGGCTCAAGGTCGACGTCGCGGTTCGCGCCGCGCCGATTTGACGCGCCGGGCGTCTCGGGACTTGGGAGCGAGGGGTGAATTCCGACCGGCAGAGCGACGTAACCCTCGATCTTCCCTATGTCTCGACCGGACGCCTGCCGTCGCCGGACGTCGTGCGGGCGGTGGTCAGCCAGGCGCATGAGCGCTTCAAGTCGAACCGCGACGGAAACAACTCCGACGTCTATCCTGCTCTGGCCGAGGTTCAGCCCGATCTCTTCGGCCTATGCGTGGTCAGCGTCAACGGCTTGGCTTACGGGAGCGGCGACTTCGACCATCCGTTCTCGATCATGAGCGTGTCGAAACCGTTCGTGTTCGCGCTTGTCTGCGAGGTTCTGGGGGCGGAGGACGCGCGCCGACGCCTCGGCGTCAACGCGACCGGCCTGCCGTTCAACGCGATCGAAGCAATCGAGCGCAGCGGCGACGGGCGGACCAATCCGATGGTCAATTCGGGCGCGATCGCCACGACCAGCCTCGCCCCCGGCTCGACGGTCGAGGAGCAATGGCGGTTCATCCTCGACGGCCTGTCGCAATTCGCCGGCCGCGCGCTCGAGATCAACGACGCGGTGTTCGCTTCCGCGTCGAATGGCAATCCGCGCAACCAGGCAATCGGCCGATTGCTCGAGAGCTACGGACTTATCGCCATCGATCCTGCCGACGCCGTCGACCTCTACACGCGGCAGTGCTCGCTCAACGTGACCGCGAGGGACCTTGCTGTCATGGGCGCGACGCTGGCCGACGGCGGCGTCAATCCGCTGACCCGAACGCGCGTCATCGACGCCGAGAGCTGCAAATGCGCCCTGGCGGTGATGGCGACGGCGGGCCTGTACGAAACCTCGGGCGACTGGCTCTACGACGTCGGGCTGCCGGGCAAGAGCGGGATCGGCGGCGGCATCGTCACGGTTTCCCCCGGCAAGGGCGGATTCGGCGCCTTCGCGCCACGGCTCGACGAGGCCGGCAACAGCGTCAAGGGGCAGCTTGCCGCCCGCTACCTTTCGCGCTGCCTCGGCCTCAGCCTGTTTGCGTCGACGGCGGAAACGTGAAATCCGCACCCTTGGCGCCCTCGATTCGAAGTTCGCTCCATCGACCGAGACTGTAACCTGCCGCCCTCATCCTGAGGGCCGCGCGCAGCGCGGCGTCTCGAAGGATGGTCCAGAATTGACGGCGCCGATGTTGCGCGCCGGAGTGTCCTTCGAGACGCGCCTTCGGCGCTCCTCAGGACGAGGGGCTGGGATGAAATATGCTGCTTCGCAATCAGGACCCTAGACGATGACCGCGATCGAGGCGCCGGGGCTCTTGACGTTCACGATCGCCATTCTGGTGTTCTTCGCCGGCGCGGGACTCAATCGCCTCATTCCGCCGCTCAGGCGCTGGAACATCCCGGAAGCGGTGACCGGCGGCCTGCTCGCGGCCATCCTGACGCTCTTCGCTTATGTCGGGCTCGGAATCGAGATCACGTTCTCGCTCGGCGCGCGCGACCTGCTCCTGCTCTATTTCTTCACCGGCATCGGTCTCAACGCGAAGCTCGACGACCTGATTGCGGGCGGCCGCCCGTTTCTCGTCCTGCTCGGCCTCACCCTGGCCTATCTCGTCATTCAGAATCTGATCGCCGCGGGAAGCGTCGCGGCGCTTGGCCTGCCGAGGGGGATCACGCCCTTTCTCGGCTCGGCCTCGCTCATCGGCGGGCATGGCACCACGATCGCCTGGGCGCCGATCATCGCCGAGCGCTTCGGGCTCGCCAACGCGCTCGAAGTCGGCGTCGCCGTCGCGACGCTCGGGCTCGTGGTCGCGAGCCTCGTCGGCGGTCCGATCGCCGGCTTCCTCATCGCCCGTCACAAGCTCAGCGGGCCATTGGCGCCCGATCCGGTCGTCGGCCTGCCGGACGATCCTGACGAAAGGCCGGCCGACGACATCAGCCATGTCGGGCTTCTCCGCACGCTTCTCGTGCTCAACGTGGTGATCCTGATCGGCTATGGGCTCGAGGAAACCGTCGAAGAAACGGGGGTCAAACTGCCGCTGTTCGTCGTCTGTCTCCTGGTCGCGATCGTCGTCACCAACATTGTTCCGCGTCTCTTTCCCGCGCTCGAATGGCCGACGCGGACGCGCGCGCTGGCGCTGATCTCGGATCTGTCGCTCAATATCTTCCTGGCGATGTCGCTGATGAGCATGCAGCTCTGGACGCTTGGCGGGCTGGGGCCGGCGCTGGTCGTCGTTCTCGCGGTCCAGACGATCGCGGCGGTGGCCTATATCGTCTTCGCCGTATTCCCGGCGATGGGCCGCGACTATCAGGCCGCCGTGATCTCGGCCGGGTTTACCGGCATCAGCCTCGGCGCGACGCCGACGGCCATCGCCAACATGACCGCGGTGACCAAGCTGCACGGCGCCTGCGCCCAGGCCTTCATCATCCTGCCGCTGGTCTCGGCATTTTTCATCGACATCGCCAACGCGTTCGCGATCGGCTTCATGGCGCGGTGAGGAGACGGCCGGCTTCGGCCGGCCGATCGATCACTGACGGGGCGTCGCGCCGGCCCGGCGCGCGTGCTCGGCGGTCGACCGGGCCCGCTGCCTGTTCAGGGCGACCGCGAGGCTAATCGAGGCGATCCTGTTGACCGTCATTGCAGACTCCGGGCAATAGGGAATGGGGCGCACAGCGCTTATCGCCCGTAAGCTGCGTTGTCGAGGCTCGCGTTGCCGGACCCACGGGTTTAGGGGTCGGCGAGGGCTTTGAGGCCAGACAACAAAGAGACGCTCCGTCGCCTTGTCCATCATCCCGCTATCCATTCTCGAGCTTGTCCGCGTCACCCAGGGCGCCGACGCCAGCGCGGCGCTCATCAACGCCCGCGATCTCGCCGCCCACGCCGAGAGATGGGGCTATCGCCGCATCTGGGTGGCGGAGCATCACAACATGCCGGGCGTCGCCAGCGCCGCGACGTCGGTCGTGCTCGCCCATCTCGCCGCCGGGACGACGAAGATCCGGGTAGGCGCGGGCGGCATCATGCTGCCGAACCATGCGCCCTATGTGATCGCCGAGCAGTTCGGAACCCTGGCGCGGCTCTTTCCCGGGCGCATCGACCTCGGGCTCGGTCGCGCTCCGGGCACCGACCAGGTCACGCTGCACGCCTTGCGCCGGCCGCCCGAGGCCGCCGAGACGTTCCCGCAGGACGTACTGGAACTGCAAGCCTTCCTGGCCCCGCCCGCTCCCGGGCAACGCATCCAGGCGGTTCCGGCGGCGGGAACGGAAGTGCCGCTCTGGATCCTCGGATCGAGCCATTTCGGCGCGATGCTCGCCGCCGAGCTTGGACTTCCGTATTCGTTCGCATCGCATTTCGCCCCCGACCTGCTCATTCCCGCGCTCGAGATCTATCGCAACCGCTTCAAGCCGTCCGAGCAGCTCGACCGGCCCTACGCCATGGTCGGCGTCAACATTATCGCCGCCGACAGCGACGCCGAAGCGCGCCGTCTCGCCACGACCCAGCAGATGTCGTTCGCCAACATCTTTCGCGGCGCGCGGGGCCTGAGCCAGCCGCCGATCGACGACATCGAAAGCTATTGGTCGCCGATGGAGAAGGCGCAGGCGCAAAGGATGCTCGCCCGCTCGATCATCGGCTCTCCCGAGACGGTAGGCGCGGGCATTGAGGCGCTGGTCGCGGAAACGGGCGCGGACGAACTGATCGTCGTCTCCGACGTCTACGAGCATCGGGCGCGGCTGCGCTCCTTCGAGCTGATCGCCCAGGCCGCCGGCGCGTCTCGGCCGTAGCGGCCCCGCAAGACCAAGAGGGCCGATGGCGTGATCCAAACCGGCCTGCGTCGCGTATCAGGCGAGGCAAGCTTCTCCCCCGCAGGCGAAAGCGGCTGGGCCGTTCTTTTGCTTTCGAGCCCCGGAACGGCGACGACGGGCGGCCGCAGGCGGTCTTTTCATGCGCAACAGGAGCGTGCGCCCATGCGCCTTCCGATCATGTTCGCCGTGGCGGCGTTGGCGCTCGCCGGCTGCAACGCCAGCGCGCCCCCCGACGGCTCCACGCAGTCGGCCCGTTTCGCGACCTCTTCGGTCCAGGACCCGATCCATCAGGCGCAGACGAGCGGCTTCTACGCCGGCCGCTGACCCCTGCGGCGCTCGTCGGTCGGCCCGCGGCTTGCGCGGCCTTCAGCGGCTCGCGTAGATTGACCGCGGTGGGGCGCGATCGACGACCGATACCGCTGGCGGCCGAGACAGGAACGGCCAGTCGTATGAATTGGAGGCTGCGTCATGCCCACCGCTCAATCGATACGCTGGACCGCAATTGCGGCGCGGAGTGCGTTCGCGCTTCTCGTGGCGACCGCGTGTCAGAACGCATTCGCGCAGTCGGGCGTTCCGATCCGCGACTTTCGGGTCGATGTCGCGCCTTTGCGGGCAAACGTCGGCGACCCGACCGCCTCCTGGGTGCAGCAGGGACTGCCGGATCAGCTTGCCCAGGCTTTGGCCGGCCGCATGAAGGCGCAGGGCGGCACGCTCATCGTGCGGATTGATTACGTCACTCTGGGACCAATCAAGGACAGCTCGGCGCGGGACAACATCAGCGGGGTCGCGACGATCGGAGGCGTGCAATGGCCGGTGCGGGCGACGACGAAATATCAGGCGTCGGCGGTCGATCAGACCTTGGTTGAGCGATCGAACCGTGAGCGTGTGACCCAGCTCGTTCAGGCGCTTACTTACTGGCTCGCCAGAGACCTCTGAATTTCGCTCGGGGCCGCAGCCTTCATTGAGCCTGCGGCAGTCTCATCAGCGCTTGTCCCGAGTGGTTCCACCTTCCGAGATTGATGTCGTTCGAGCCGATGGTGTCGAGAACCGACCAGTCCCGGGGAACTTTGCCGTCGTGCCGGGCGAAGTGATAGTGCATGCCCTGGACAGTCTCGCTGCCTGACCGGCTGACCAGAACGTTATCGCAGTCGTAATTTGTGCTTTGAAGCCGGATGCCGGCGTCCTGGATGAATTTTCGAACGTCGTCTTCGCTGGCGAGGATCGACTTCAGCTCGCCCCAGTCGGCAAGCTGGGCATTGCTTCCGTAGCGATCGTGAATCTCTTTCGCGAGCGAGGGACTTGGCGGAAAGACTTCGTTTGAAAGACGGAAGACATATTTGCCGCTGACATACCCGCTCGCGGGCGCGGGCGCCGGACATTGGGAGGAAGCGGCGTCACCAGCCGACTTTTGCTGACCAGCCTGCGGTTGAACGGTTGCGGCTTGTTTCTCTTCCTGGCCGCCGTCGAACAGCGAGTAGAAAATCGCCCCGAGCCCCACGATCACCACAAGCGCCGTTCCCGCAATGAGGAATTTCAAAGCGCTCTGCACGTTTCTCTTCCCATTGATCGAGCCCGCCGCAGCACTGACTGCGACGGTGA
>CAVZNQ010000015.1:0-30406 GCA_963776665.1 uncultured Alphaproteobacteria bacterium | reverse complement strand
GAATTCGAACGCTTCTGCGGCTGTCCGGTGGAGTTCGCGGCGTCCTCGGACCGGATCGGGTTCTCGAACGAAACCCTCGCGCTCCCGCTCGTCACCGAAGATCCTCATCTCCTGGAGACGTTGCGGCCTTTCTGCGAGGAGGCTGCGCGGGCGCGCAACACGGCCCAAGGGACCATGCGGGCCGCGGTTGAGAACGAGGTTCAGCGATTGCTGCCGCACGGCCGCGCTCGGGCCGATCTCGTCGCCAAGGCGCTGGCGGTCAGCCCGAGGACGCTTGCGCGGAGGCTCGCCGAGGAAGGCACGAATTTCGCCGAGGTTGTCGACGGCCTGCGGCGTAGCCTCGCCGCCCAATACCTCCACGAGTTCGAGCTTCACCCTGGCGCAGATCGGATGGCTTCTAGGCTATCAAGGCGCGACTTCGTTCCATCACGCCTTCAGGCGCTGGACCGGCCATTCGCCCTCCCTCGCCCGCAGCGAGAGGCGGCTTCTCGCGCCCGGATAGCGCCGAACCGTCGCGGAGGGCGGCCGTGGCGAAAAAAGGCAAAAACTTGGCCGCGCCAAGCAGGACGCCCGCGCCTCAACCATCTATCGACGCCGCGGCCAGCCGCGCCTGCCCGGAAGTAAGCGTTGGGGGGCTACGCGATAATGCTGTTGCAAAAATCACGCTGGCATCGCCTAAGCCCCGCTCAGAGCAACCCCCCTCTGGCGGGGCTTCTCTTTCATTCGGGCACGACGACTCTCATCCCGAATGGTTCTGGAGCTCCTTGCGCGCCGCGCGATTTCCGGCAGCTCGCGCATCGGCCTCGCACATATATGCGCCGCGCTTGGTATGCCCATAATAGTGGGTGCCCGAGTAATGGTAGACCCGCGACGGGGTGTTGACCCACACAACGGTGTCCGACGGGCAGCGGGCGCGAGCCGCCAACTCGGTCGTGAATTCGCCTGCTCGGAGGGCCGCCGGCGCGCCGGCGTTCGGCGCCGGCGCGGAAGCGGGAGCCGATTGCTGCCACCATGGAAAGAGCGAGCCCGACTGGCTGGCCGGCGCGGGCGCCGGGGCAGGCGCCGGCGCGAACGACCCGGAAGGCGGCGCAGCCGCGCTGCTTTCGCGCGTGCGGCATTGGGCCAGGAACTGCGGCCAGGTTTCGCCTCCGGTCGCTCCCGACGCCTGGGCCTGCTTCCATTGGCTCGCGCACGCAGCCATCACGCTTTCGGCCTTGGCCGTGGAGCCTGCGCAAGCAAAGCCGAAGGCGGCCGCCGCCACCAGCAAGGGAAAAAGTGAATGGCGCATTGACATCCCCACCGAATTCAAAGCCCGGAACGGGCTGGGCCGTCAGCCTATCGCGAGCGGGGACGTTCCGCCAGTCGCGTCCCCATTTCGGGATCGAGGTCCGGAAATCATGGTGAATGCAGCGGTTCCGCCCTCACCTGCCGACAGGCTGGGTGACGCGATCGCCGTGAGCCGTCGCGGGGACCCGTTCGGACGTCCCGCTCGGCGCCGCGCGAAGATATTGTCTCGGCCAGGTCGCGACTTGTCCGAGTTCTTGCGCGGCATGAAGGGGCCAGTAGGGATCGCGCAACATCTCGCGCGCCAGCACCACGAGGTCGGCCTGCTCGTTGCGGATGATCTGGTCGGCCTGGGCCGCCCCGGTGATCATGCCGACCGCAGCGGTGGCGATATTCGCCTCGCGGCGAATTCGCTCGGCGAACGGCGCCTGGTACCCCGGCCCCACCGGGATCTCCGCCTTCTCGACATTGCCGCCCGACGAGCAATCGATCACATCGACGCCGAGGGCGAGCAACTGGCGCGCAAGCTCGACCGATTGATCGATGTCCCATCCGCCCTCGACCCAGTCGGTCGCCGAGATGCGGACGAACAGCGGGCAGCGCTCCGGCAGGACGCGCCGCACCGCAGCGACGCATTCGCGGATGAATCGCGTGCGGTTGTCGAACGAGCCGCCGTAGGCGTCGGCGCGGCGGTTGCTCAACGGCGACAGAAACTCGTGGATCAAATATCCGTGCGCGCCGTGAATCTCGATCACCCGGAAGCCGGCGGCGAACGCGCGCTCAGCCGCGGCGGCGAACGCGCGGTGCGCCGCGTGAATCTGGTCGACCGTCATTTCATCCGGCATCGGGTAAGCGTCATTGAAAGCGACGGCGCTCGGCGCGAGCGGGCGCCATCCGCCCGACGCCTCGGGGACGGCGCCATTCCCCGCCCCCGGCCGATACGTGCTGGCCTTCCGGCCGGCATGCGCGAGCTGAACGCCGGCGCGAGCGCCCTGAGCGTCAAGAAAGCGCACGATCCGTTCGAGCGGTTCGAAATGCTTCTCACTCCAGACGCCGAGGTCTTGGGGTGAAATGCGGCCCTCGGGGGTGACGGCGGCGGCCTCCGTGAACACCAGCCCCGCGCCGCCAACCGCCCGAGCCGCGAGATGGGCGAAGTGCCAGTCGTTGGCGTAGCCGTCGACCGACGAATACTGGCACATCGGCGAAACGGCGATCCGGTTGGCGAAATCGACGTCGCGCATGCGAAGTTTGCTGAATAGGTGCGGCATGGGTCAAATGTCTCGATTGGAGCAAGGGAAACGAGCGTTTGGGGCTCCGCGGTCAAGCGGGCCCCACGGCCTCATGGATGTCTCCCCCTTGCGATGAACCTAGCGTGGGACGCCAGCCGGTCAACCCGCAAACGCGCGACGAAGGCGAAACCGGCCGCGCGCCAGGCGGCGCTCACTGATAGCCGATGAGATGCGGCAGCCAGAGCGTCAGTCCGGGAACGAACGCAATAACCAGGAGGCACAGGAACAACAAGCCGAGGTAGCCCAGCATCGGCCTCACCGTCGATTCGATCGGCACGCCGCCGATCAGGCAGGCGCCATAGAGGCCAAGCCCGAGCGGCGGCGCGAAGAGCCCAATGCCCATCGCGATCACCAGCACCACCCCGAAGTGCAGGCCGTTGATGCCGATTTGGCCCGCGACCGGCACGAGCAGCGGACCGAAGATGATAAGAGCCGCCGCGCCCTCCAGAATCGAACCCATGACGATCAGTATGAGGATCGACAGCAGCAGGAAGGGCGAAGCGCCGGCATTCTGCGACAGCGCGATCATCGCCTGCGCCAAGGCATGGGGGAACTGCTGCAACGTCAGCACGAAGGCGAGAGACTGCGCCGCCGCGACGATGAACAGCACGAGCCCCGAGCGCGTCGCGGCGTTGACGAAACTACGCGCCGCGGCGCGCAGGCCAAGCTCGCGGAACGCCGCGCCGCCTACGATGAGCGCGTAGAGCGCAGCGAAAGCGGAAATCTCGGTTGCAGTCGCAACCCCGAACCTGAACCCGGCAAAGATGATGACAACGAGACCGAGCGTGACGATTGCGCCGCGCCATAGCTGCGCCAGCGGCGCCGTCGACAACCCTGCTTCCTCCGTCATCCTCGCGCCGCCGCCAAGCAGGACCACGGCCCCGATCAGCGCAGCCGCCATCAAGCCGGCCGGCAGCAGGCCGGCCATGAACAGCCCGCCAATCGAAAGGTTGGCGACGAAACCGAGGATGATCAGATTGATGCATGGAGGAATGGTCTCGGCCATGACCGCGGAAGCCGCCAGCAAGGCGACCGCCCCGCCCGGGCTCTGGCGCGACCGTCGAGCCGCCGGAATCAGCACCGAGCCGACCGCCGCGACGTCGGCCATCTTCGAGCCTGAGATGCCGGAGAAGATGACCATCGATAGCACCATCACCACATTGAGACCGCCGCGAACCCGCCCGACCAGACGCTCGATGAGCGCGATCAGACGAACGGACATGCCGTTCGCCTCCATCAGGTAGCCGACGAGAATGAAGAACGGGATCGCGAGCAGGACGAAATTGTCGATCCCGCGCGCCATCTGCTGGGCGAAGATGAGGCCGGGCAGCGCGCCATCGATCCAGATGTAGATGAGCGCGGTGAACGCGAGCGCAAAGCCAATGGGCACGCCGCCGGCCAGGCAGCCGACAAAACCCGAGAGCATCGGCAAGGCCGAGCGCGCCGCGCCCGTCCCGATGAAGCGCCAGCCGTAGGCGGCGCCGGCGACTGCCAGCGCGACAACGATCGCAAACGCAAGATCGGACGGCCGGCGGCGACAGAACTGCGCCGCGGCGAAAATGGTCATGCAGAGCGCGCCGGCTCCCATCGGATAGAAGGTCAGTTCGAGCGGCAGGCCCGAGCCGGTGGTCTGCCCGGTGGTGAAGCGTCCGAGCGCCATCGCGTTCCACGCTACTGACGCGGCTGTCGCCAGCACGATCAGCGCCGCAAGCGCATCGACCCGCCGGCGAGCCGGCGGCCGCAGTCGCTGGACGAAGAAGGCGACGCCAGCGTTCTCGCCGCGGGCGAGCGCTCCGGCCGCGCCGAAGAAGCTCAGCGCCACCATGAGGCCGCGCGCCACATCGTCGGCCCACTCAATCGGCGTCGCGAGGACGTAGCGATAGAAGACGGAGAGCGACACCACGATGAGGTCGGCCGCCAGCAGGAGCGCGGCGACCGCATCGACGAGAGTGAGCAGATGGGCGAGCCCTCCGCTTGCCGCAGATCTGAGTCGAGGCGCGAGGTTGGCCGTCGGTCCGGTCGTCGGCGCTGCGCGGCTCACCCAGTCACGCCCTGGCGGCGCGGACGATGTCGATGATTGGCTTCGCCTCCGGATGCGCCTTGATGAACGTGTCGGTCTGCGGCGCCACGAGCTTGCGGAACGGCTCGCGGTCGCAGGCGATGATCTGGACGCCCTTCTGCTTCAGCGATTCCAGCGCCTCCTTTTCCGCCTCAAGCCCGCGCGCTCTGGTGTCGGCCGCCGCTTCCGTCGCCGCGGTCAGGAACCGGTCGCGCAGCGGCGCCTCCATCCGGCTGAGCGTCAAGCTGCTGCAGAACACGCCGAGCGCGGAAAAATTGTGCTGGGTCAGCGAATAGAATTTGGCGGTCTCGTAGAACTTGCTGGCGAAAATGGTCGGCGGGTCATGCTCCAACCCATCCAGAACGCCGGCCTGGAGGGCGGTGTAGATCTCACCGAACGCCAGCGGCGTCGCCGCCGCGCCCATCAGCCGCACGCACTCGGTGATGATTTTGTTGGGCAAGGTCCGGATGCGCTTGCCCGCCAGGTCCGAGGGAGCGTTGACCGGCGACTTGCAGAGCACGCTGCGCGAGCCGAAATTATAGGCCCAGCCGATGATTTCCACATTGGCGCCGCTTTTGAGCGCCTGCTCCAATGGTTTGGCCGCGCCAGCGTCGAGCGCCTTGGTCTGCTGCGGGAAGCTTTCGAACAAATAGCCCAGGTCGAGGAGCCCGATCAGGGGCACGACATTCGCCCAGATCGAGGTGCCAGTGACCATGAGATCGATGACGCCGAGACTAACCGAGTTGACGACGTCGATCTCCTGGCCGAGCTGGTTGTCGGGAAAGAACTGGACGTCGATCTGATCGGCGAGGCCGGCCGCCGCCAGGCGCTTGACGAGATTGTCGTAGTAGACGCGGCCGTTGGCGAACTGCGGATTGTTCGGCAGCGAGGACGAGAGGCGCAATGTCATCGGCGCTGCGCGGGCGGCGCGCACGACCGCCGGCGCGAGCGCCAAGCCCAGGAGCAAGGATCGGCGATTCACCCGCTGGCCCTTCATGGCGAAAGCCTCCCTGTCGCGCCTGCATTGGCGTCGTTCACTCGGCCCCTGGTCACATTAATCCGGTTACCTGACAACCTGCAAGGCTCGCAACCGCGATTCACGGCAGTCTCAAGAGACCGGCGTATCGCGCCCGGCGCCGTTGATGGCCCGACCTGTCTGCGCGTCGAAGAAGTGCAACGGCCCTTCAAACGTCAGCGCGATGCTGTCGCCGGGCCGGTCGTGCAACCGCTCGCGAAACACGCAAGCGATGTCCTGCCCGGCGAGCTTCGCGATCACCTGCGTTTCGTAGCCCGTCGGCTCGACGACCATGACATGGGCGGGGATTGCGAGCGGCCCCCCGAGCGTCACGTGCTCGGGGCGGACGCCCATGACGATTTCCGCGCCCGCCGCAGCGGGCGGCGGCGCGGCGAGCGGAATCTTGAGCCCGGCGGCGGTCACGAGCGACCGGCCGCTCGCCCCCTTCGAGCCGCCCGCTGATGAAGTTCATCGCCGGCGAGCCGATGAACCCGGCGACGAACAGGTTGGCCGGCGAGTCGTAAAGATCGAGCGGCGTTCCGATCTGCTCCACGCTGCCGTCGTGCAGGACGACGATCTTGTCGGCCATCGTCATGGCCTCGATCTGGTCGTGGGTGACGTAGATCGTCGTCGACGCCAGCCGCTGCTGCAACGCCTTGATCTCGGCCCGCATCTGCACCCTGAGCTTGGCGTCGAGATTCGACAATGGCTCGTCGAACAGGAACACCGCCGGATCGCGTACGATCGCCCGGCCCATCGCGACCCGCTGCCGCTGGCCGCCCGACAACTGGCGCGGGTAGCGCTCGAGCAGCGGCCGCAAGCCCAGGATGTCGGCCGCCTTGTTGACCTTTTCGGCGATCTCGTCTTTCGGCCTCTTGGCCAGTTCGAGCGAGAAGCTCATGTTTTTCGCCACCGTCATCTGCGGGTAGAGCGCATAGTTCTGGAACACCATCGCGATGTCGCGCTCCTTGGGCGGCAAGTCGTTGACGACCCGCCCGTCGATGCGAAGCTCGCCGCTGGTGATCGACTCGAGGCCCGCCACCATGCGCAGAAGCGTCGACTTGCCGCATCCCGAGGGCCCGACAAGAATGACGAACTCGCCGTCCTCGACCCGAATCGAGACGCCGTGAATCACCTCGAAACTGCCGAAGCTCTTGCGCACATTGGAAACTTCGACCGAGGCCATGTCCATTCATCCTGTTACGGATCGCGCGCCGCGCACGGCAATCACACCACTTGGTTTCGCAGCGCGGTTTCGCCGCGAAGGAGACGCTCGATGTTGTCGATGAGAATGTCCACCAGGTTCGTCTCGTAGCGCGCGGTTTCGCCTGCGCTATGAGGCGTGATCAGCACGTTCGGCAGCGCCCACAACGGAGATTCCTGCGCCAGCGGCTCGTCATGGAAGCAGTCGAGCGCAGCGGCGCCGACGCGTCCGTCGGTCAGCGCCGCCAGAAGCGCCGCCTCATCGACCACCTTCCCCCGGGCGACATTGATGAGGAGCGCCCCCGGCTTCAGCGCGCCAAGCGCCTCGGCGCCGATGAGGCCCTCGGTCTCGGATGTCAGCGGGCAGGTCAAGGCGAGGACATCAGCCTGTGCGAGCGCCCGCGCGATGTCGGCGGGGGCGACGACCTCATCGGCATCGGGCGAGGGCGCCGTCGTCCGGCGCACCCCGACCACGCGCATGTCGAAGGCCCGCGCCAGCCGGGCAAGGCGCGCCCCGATGCGGCCGAGGCCGACGATGACCAGCGTCTTGCCGCCGAGCTCCTGCTCGCGCAGGGCGCGGTCGCCGATCATGCCGCGCCAGCGCCGCTCCCGCTGGTTGTCGCGCGCTTTGTGCAATTGCCGCGTCAGCGCGAGTATGAGCGCCATCGCGTGCTCGGCGACCGCGCGTTCGTTCACGCCCTGCGCATTGGCCAGTCGAACGCCGGCCTTCGCGAACAGCGCCTTGTCATATTGATCCGTGCCGGCGCTGAACGATTGCACGAACCTGAGCCTGGGCGCGCTCGCCAGGAATGTGTTGCGCCACAGGCCCGAAACCGCCAGCACGTCGGCCTCGCCCGCTCGCCGCTCGAGCTCTTCGAGCGTCCGCACCTCGAAATGGGCGACGCCCGTCCTCCGGGCCGCGAATTCCTCGGCCGCGCGATAGGCGACATGGGCAAAGCCGATCGTGAGCGCGCCGCGGGACGGAAACGCCGCGTCGCTCACCATGTCCCCACATGCGAGCGCCATGGATTCGCAGCAGTTCGGCGCAAACGAATTTCCCTCCCGCTGTTGGCTCCCGCGCTCGGATCGCGATCGCATGATCGTTGTAGGGTAATATGCGGACCGTGAGAAGATTGGAAAAGGGGAATCGCCCGACGCCTCGGCGAGTCAGGCTCCTGGCTTCATCGCGCCGAGATGAACCCATCGAAGAACGAGGCGAGCTCGGCAAAGGCGTCGAGCGGCAGAACATGGGCGACGTACTGGTCCGGCCGCACGATGACCATGCACCCTCTCGTCCGATCGACGCCCCTCAGGTCGAAAATGTCGGCGCGGTTCTTCAAGTCGGGGCAGAACATCTTCTCATAGTCGCGGAGCCCGAAACGGCCCTTGCTCGGCAGCAGGAAAGCGGGCATCGCTTCGATCGCCAACTCGCGATGGCCCTGCTGGAAAATCGCCCGGACGTCGATTACCGAATCGATATCCGCGCCCGGCGGCGTGGACCTTCTGACCGGAGACTCTGGCGCCCCGGCGAGAAACTCGCAGAGAGCGCCGAGCCGCGAGGCCGGAGCGGCGGGGTCTTCCGCGCTGGCGAAGGCGTAGAGCCGCCAGCGGCCGTCCGCCCTGCCAGTGTGACCCAGTTGGATCGCCTTGGCGTCGGCGAGGCGGATCACCGGCGCCGAGTGAAAGCGCATACCGATCGTGAAGCCTTCGGCGAGATGCTGAAAGCTCGGCTCGCCGGAGATGATCGAGGGGGCGTAGCGGGTCTCCGTCCCCGCCGTGAAGCGGGCCTGCTTGATGAAATATCGCTGGAACTCCGCCGGATCGACCCCGTCGCGGTCGGCGTTGCGGGGGTCCTTCGGCGGCGCGCTGAACATCCTCGCCCACTTGCGATCGAAGTCGATCAGCTCCTTGGCGACGCTCCGACGTTCGACCGAATAGGTGCGCAGGATCGCGGGCGAGCATCGCCCCCGCAGGACCGACGCCAGTTTCCAGCCGAGATTGAAGGCGTCCTGCATTGAGACGTTCATGCCCTGCCCGGCTTTGGGACTGTGGGTATGGCAGGCGTCGCCGGCGATGAACACCCTCGGGACGCCGTCTTGCGCCGGCCCGGCGGGCAGATCGTCGTACGTGTCACACAGGCGCTGGCCGATCTCGTAAACCGACCACCACGCGATCTCCTTCACTTCGAGCGTATAGGGACGCAAGATCCGCTGCGCCGCGGCGATGAGACGATCGGGCGTGACGTGGAGGCTTGAGACCCTCTCATTCTCGTTGAGCTTTTCGAGCTCGATATAGAGGCGGACCAGATAGCCGCCTTCCCGCGGTATGATGAGGAGGCTGCCCTCGTTAGCCGACTGGATCGCCGACTTGAGGCGAAAGTCGGGAAAATCGCTGATCGCCAGGACATCCATGACGCCCCAGGCCTGGTTCGCCGAATCGCCGTCAAGCGTGAGGCCCATGGCCTTGCGCACGACGCTGCGCGCGCCGTCGCAACCGACCACGAATCGCGCCTTCACGGTTTCCTCCTGCCCCTCGTGGGCGGGCTCCAGCCGTTTGAGCCTGACAGTCACCGGATAGGCCGAAGCGCGGCTTCCGCCGTCCGCTTCCCCGCCGCCCGCCGGCCGGCGAACCGTGAGATCGATCAGCAGGCGCGAATAGTCGGGCTCAAGCCGCGCCGGCGCATTGCGCATCACGTCGAGATAGAACTCATGCACCCGAGCCTGATTCAGGATCACGTGGGGGAATTCGCTCAAGCCGTCTTCGACGTCCTGGATCCGGCCGCTGCGGACGATATTCGCCCGTTCATTGTCGTCGGGCTTCCAGAACGACGTTTCATTGACCCAGTAGGCCTCCTTCATGACCCGCTCGCTGAAGCCGAACGCTTCGAACATCTCCATTGTCCGGCAGGCGACGCCGTCAGCCTGGCCGAGAAGCAACGGGCCCGACTTCTGCTCGACGATCCGAGTCCTGATGTCGGGAAAGGCCGCGAGTTGCGCCGCCAGCGTCAATCCCGCCGGCCCGCAGCCGACGATCAGCACATCCACTTCATCGGCGCGCGCATCCGCTCGCGGCGACGTCTCGATCGGCTGGGCGATTTGCGGATCGCCGGGTCTGAACCCATCAAGATAGAACTGCATGACTTCTCGCTCGCCTTAACTCCACGATGGACGACAAGGGCGCGTCGCGCGTCAAGGCGTCTGACGACGGGAGCTAGGCCGCCCTGCAGCGGTCAAGAAAAGCCGCCGCAATTTTCCGCAACAAAATCTTTCTGGAAAACGGAATTCATGCTAAGGTTTCGCCATGACCGCTCCGACCGACAACTGCAAGCGAAGGCCCTCGCTGGGATCATCCGTCAATCCTGATCCGCCCGCGGCCGCAAAAGAAAAAAGAGGCTCGGGGGTCAGCGCAACCCATTGTAAACGCTCGATTCGGACAAGGGAATCCAAGGAAAGCAAAGTGTTTTTCTTTGATTTTCTTTGCTTGGCTTTGGCGGATTTTGCCCGATTTGGCGATATTTGGATTTGGCTTGCAAAACCGACCCGGCGCGTTCCGGCCGACTCCGCGCCGGCCGGCCGCTTTCGCCTCCCTCGGCGGCTATTCCTTCACCGCTCCGGTAAGGCTCGAAACATAGTACTCGACGAAGAACGAATACATGATCACGACCGGCAGCGAACCGAACAGCGCCGCCGCCATCAGCGAGCCCCAGTGATAGACGTCGCCCTCGACGAGTTCGGTAATGGCGCCGACCGGAACCGTCTTGTTCTCGGACGACGAGATGAAAGTCAGGGCGTAGATGAATTCGTTCCACGACAGGGTGAAGGCGAAAATGCCGGCCGAAATCAGTCCGGGAACCGCGAGCGGCAGCGTGATCTTCCACAAGATCTGCAACCGCGTGGCGCCGTCGATCAACGCGCATTCCTCGAGCTCGTAGGGGATAGTGCGGAAATAGCCCATGAGCAGCCAGGTGCAGAACGGAATGAGGAAGGTCGGATAGGTCAGGATCAGCGCCCAGTCGCTGTCGAAAAGGCCGAGTTTGAAGATGATCGCGGCGAGCGGGATGAAGAGAATGCTCGGCGGCACGAGATAGGCAAGAAAGATCGCGAGCCCCACATAGCGCGCGCCGCTGAAGCGCAGGCGTTCGATCGCGTAAGCCGCGCAGACGCTGCAGATGAGCGAGATCGCTGTCGATGCGAACGCGACGAGCATCGTGTTGATGAGCCAGCTCGGATAGCTTGTCTCGAAGAACAGCTTCTCGATATGCGCGAGCGTCGGGTGGTGGACCCAGAACGGACTGAACCGGGCGTAGTCGTAGAGCTCGTCGTCCGGCTTCAGGGTCGTCGTCGTCATCCAGTAGAACGGAAACAGGAGGACGAACAGGAAGACCGCGAGCGGGAGATAGAGGGTGACGACCCGTCGCGGCAACCTCTCGAGATACTCCATGCCTTCGGTCGCGTCGCTGCTCTGGGCCATCGTCAGTCCCTCGAGCCCTGCTGCCAGCGCCGTCGCTGCAGTCCGAAGTAGCTGAACAGGATGGCCGCGAGCAAAAATGGCACCATGGCGTCGGCGATCGCGGCGCCCTCGCCAAGCCGCCCTCCGGTGATGGCGCGCTCGTAAGAAAGAGTCGCCATCAGTTGGGTGGCGTTGATCGGGCCGCCGCGGGTGATGGCGTAGATGAGCTGGAAGTCGGTGAATGTAAGCAGCACCGAGAAGGTCATCACAACCGCGATGATCGGCGACAGCATGGGCAAGGTGACGAACCGGAACCGCTGCCAAGGGCCGGCGCCGTCAAGCGTCGCCGCCTCGTAGAGCGAGGGCGAAATGGTCTGCAAGCCCGCAAGCAGCGTTATCGCGACGAACGGGATGCCGCGCCAGACGTTTGCGGCGATGACCGACCAGCGGGCGTTCCATGGGCTGCCGAGGAAATCGATATACTGATGGATGAGCCCGAGCTTGATCAGCGACCAGGAGATGATCGAAAACTGCGGATCGTAGATCCACCAGAACGCGATCGCCGACAGCACGGTCGGGGTCACGAACGGCAGCAGCACGATCGCGCGGATGAGCCCCTTCAGCGGCAGGCGGCGGTTGAGCAGCAGCGCCAGATAGAGGCCGAGCGCAAATTTGAGCGCGCTCGCGACGGCCGTGTACAACAGGGTGTTGAATACCGACAGCCAGAAGACGTTATCGTGCGCCAGAGAAAAGAAGTTGGCAAAACCGACGAACCGGCCCGGTTGGCCGATCGAAGCGTCGGTCATACCGAGCCAGAATCCCAGGCCAAGAGGATAGGCGAGGAAAACAAGCAGGAAGGCCGCCGCCGGGACCATCATGGCGACGCCGAGCACATTGCGGTCGTCGGCCAGTCGAAAGAGGAGCCGCCGGCGCGCCGGGATTGGCCTCGCGGCGCGGTAGGCGGGTGCGTTCGCGGCCATCACGCGCCTCCTCGGCCATCATTTTTGGGCTAGACGTTGTAGTAGCGCTTTACCCGCTCGGCCGCATCGTGGGCGGCGTCCTTCGGCGACTTGTTCCCCGTGCATGCCTCGGCGAACATATCGACGACCACGAAATCGCCCATGACCGCGGCCGACGCGTAGCCGAGGTCGCCAGAATAGCCGTCGTCCAGCGCATATTTCAGAACATCGCGGAACGGCGTCACCTTCGGATCGGCGGTCCATACCGGATTGTCGTTCCAGGCCGGCAAAGGCGGCGCGACATAGCCGTTCGACTGAGTCTCCCAGTAGTCGACTTGCGGCTTTTCCCACATGAAGCGCAGATACTCGCGCACCGCGTTGGGATATTTTGTGTACGTATAGGCGTAGGTGCTCAGGATATTTTGCTGCTCGCTCGGCCGCCCGATTGGACCGATCGGCATGTTGGCGTGGTCCATATCGGCCGCGATCGCCTGAAGCGCCGGATCGGGCGATTTCTTCGCGACGGTGTAGATCGAAATGCCGTTGAACGTCAGGCTGATCTGATCGGCCAGGAAGGCCTTGTTGTTGCTTGGATCGAGCCATGACAGCACGCCGTCGATGTAGGTCGCGTAGAGTTGCTTGGCGTACTCGAGCGCCGCGACTGTCTCCGGCGAATCGATGACGACGTTGTTGTTGTCGTCAACGGTCTTGCCGCCAAAAGCCCAGAGGCACCATTGGGACCAGCCGTTGGCGTCGCCGGTGGCGTGGCCGAGCGCGAAGCCCGGCGGCTTTCCCGCCTTCTTCAGGCCCTCGCAGAGCTTGAGATACCCGGCGGTGTCTTTTGGAAATTCGTCGAAGCCGGCGGCGCGCATCGTGCTGATGCGGTAGTTGAGGCAACCGCCCGAGGCCCCCTGCGGGAGCGAGATCCAGCGCTTGTCGTGCGTCCCGTATTTGCGGGCGACCGGATACCAGCCGCCGTATTTGTCCCCGAGATATTCGGCAAGGTCGGTCAGGTCGAGGAGCTTCTCACGGAACTTGAACGGATCATCGAGCGTGCCCATGATGATGTCGGGACCGGCGCCGACATTCGCGGCCACGGCCGATTTCGGGCGGATGTCGTCCCAGCTCTCCGCATCAACGCGCACTTTGACGCCGGTCTGATCGGCGAATTTCTTGGTGTTGACGACGAAACTGTCGAACTCAGCCTGGATGAACTGCTTCCAGCGCAGAACCCGGATAGAGGCGCCGGGTTCCGGGGCGGGACCGCTCCATGTCGGGGCGGCGCGCGGACTGCCGCCGGGGAGAAGCATGAGCCCCGCTGCGCCGCCCGATTGCAAGACCCGCCGCCTGGTGATGCCGGTCATGTGTTCCTCCCTTGGTGGCGCGGCGCGCAACGACGCGAACGGCGCTCTTTCGATCGATTTTACGCCCGGTTCCATCCAGGCGACAAGGCGTCGTCGTTGCGCGAAAGCCAGCGGCAGCCTCTGTGGCCGCGAGCGTTAGTTGCTTCGCGCCTCCTGTTCGGCCCGCATCGCCGGCCGCCCCGGGAACTCCATCGCTTTCATCGTCCGCGCCACCAGTCCAGCCAGCGCCGCCTCTTGATCCGGAGTGAGATCCAAGAGAGGGGCGCGAACCGGACCCGCAGGCCGGCCCACGACGCGCAGGCCCGCCTTGACGATGCTGACCGCGTAGCCGCGACGCTGGTTCCGCAGGGCGAGATAGGGAATGAAGAAGTTCCGCACCGCTTCGCTGACAAACCCGCGGTCGCCCGAATGGATGGCGGCGAAGAAGCGCTGGGCGTATTCAGGGACGAAATTGAATATCGCGGAAGAATACGTCGAGACGCCGATCGCCCGATTGGCCGCGGCGAAAACTTCGGCTGTCGGCATCCCGCCGACATAGACCAACCGGTCGCCTAGGGTTTCGCGGAGGCAGGTCAGTTGCTCGACATTTCCGTGGCCGTCCTTGAAGCCTATCAAATTCGGACACGTGTCCGCCAGCCTTCGCATGGTGTCGAGTTCGAATAGGCAATTGTCACGGTGGTAGACGATGACGCCGATTCCGACGGCGCCACAGATCGCGGCGATATGGCGATAGAGCCCCTCCTGCTCGGCCTGGATCAGATAGTGCGGGAGCAGGAGAATTCCGTCCGCGCCGGCTTTCTCGGCCAGCTTCGCGAATTCGATCGCCAGCGCCGTGCCATATCCGACGCCGGCGACAACCGGCAGCCCGCCCCCGGCAGCCTCCACCGCAGCAGCGATGACGTTCTCGTACTCGGCGAGTTGCAGCGAAAAGAACTCTCCGGTTCCGCCGGCCGCGAACAAGACCGCCGGACGGTAACCTGCGAGATAGTTAATATGGTCCCGATACGGGCCTGGCGCAAATACCCCATCGTCGGTGAAGTGGGTGACCGGAAAGGACAGCAGTCCCGACCCGATCGCTGATTTCAAACGCTCAGGGGAACGCGCCATGAAGCGGTCTCTTCAGATCGAGGAACCTCGAGGCTGGCGGGCCTCACATCGCCTTGATCCGGCTTCAACCATCCTCCTTCGCGAAGGACGGGCAGAAGCTGAAACCGAGCGGCCGGTGAACGAATCGGCGAGAGTCGCGCTCGTCGGTCGTTCCCCCGTCAATGAATTGGCCAAACGCGGAAAGAGGCGCGGGCTCCTTGCGGGAGGGAGTTGGACGTTGCCGGCAAGCGCCTATTGTCGAGCCCGATCGGCGATTTCCGCGAGGCGGCGCCTACCCATGACGGAGTCGGACATCTCTTGATTGAGGGAGTCCGCCGCCGGCCATTGGAGGCCCGGCGCCTGCGCAGGTGCCGTCTCGCCTCTCCGCGCCCCGAACAGGTCAGATTTCGGCGGAGACGTAGCTGGTAACTTCCATACCGACGCATACTTCTATGATGATGGGCGTTGTCCAGGACATGTTTTGCTCCTTGAACCGTTGTCAGGGCGGACATCCGCCGCCCGCCAACACCCTATAACGGGAGCGGGGGGCCTACAAGGAGATTCGTATGATGACCTTATATCCTATTTGTTCATTCTACGTCGCTACCAAGTCGACTCGGGGCGCCTGGAGCTCGGCGTTTCGGGCGGTCGAATGCGGATCGGAGCGTCAGCGAGGCTGGCTGTCGCGGTCGTAGGCTCAAGCGCCAGCTTTTGGCCTTGTGGCGCGGCAGTTCGTGCAATAATCGTCAATCGGGAAATTGATCGGCGGATCCGGTGAGGAAAGGCAAAACGATTTCGCTCGCGCTTGGCCCGGCGCTAAATCGGACTCAGGAACTCACTCAGCGGCTGGCGGCCGAGATCCTCAGCGGCCGACTGCAGCCGGGCGCTCGCCTACCGACCGAGCAGGAGCTCTCACTGGCCACGGGTGTGAGCCGCACCGTGGTGCGGGAGGCGGTAGCGGCGCTGCGAGCGGACGGCCTGGTCATTACCCGTCAGGGGCTTGGCGCGTTCGTGCCGTCGGACGTGCAGCGCCGGCCGTTCCGCATTGATCCCGATCAGGTGAAGTCCGCCAAGGACGTGCTGCAGATCCTTGAATTGCGCATGGGCTTGGAGATCGAGGCGTCGGGGCTCGCCGCCGAGCGCCGAACGAGCCATGACCTCGTCCAGATCGAGACAGCCCTTCGGTCGATCGAGGCCGAAATCGAAATCGGCGGCAACGCGGTCGATGCCGACTTCCGGTTCCACCTGGCGATTTTTCGCAGCGTTCACAATCGCTACTTCCCGCAGTTTCTCGAATTTCTGGGGAATTTCATCATTCCCCGCCAGATCCTCAATGTCGCGAGAGGCAGCGACCCGGAACGGGTCCGATACTTGCATCGGATCCAGACTGAGCATGTTGCGATTTATGAAGCGATTCGCGACCGAGACATCGCGGCCGCCCGCAAGGCGGCGCGCCGGCACCTGTCCAACTCCCTGAGCCGATACCAGGAGATAAGCTCCCGCGTCTCCCGTCGCGCCGAAGCCGCGCGGCCGGCGGAGGCCGAGTAAAAGGGGCGCCCCGCGCATTTGCCGAGGTCGCGCAGAGACTGCGAGTCGATCTCCCTGATCGATCAGGAGCGGCAGAAGGCGTTGGGTTGAAGAACGAAGTTCACCGGGCGCGAAAGGCGCAGCGCGCCTTTCACCAGGAGCGGCTCGAAGACCGGATCGGCGAATAGCGTCGCTCCCTCCTGATCCGCGTTCCCCTCATCGCGCGAGCTGGGTGAGGCCGGTCGGCGGGCCATCGATCGCGGTCCAGCCGCCGTCGACGAACAATGTGCTCCCGGTCACGTAGCTCGCCGCGTCGGAGGCCAGGAAGGCCACGGCGCACGCGACTTCGTCGGCATTGCTCCAGCGATTGAACACGGTGTGCGCTGCGTAGAGCTTATGGATGTCCGGCCGCTGCTTGAACGGTTCGGTCAGGGCTGTCTCCGCGATGCTCGGCGCGATCGCATTGACGCGGACGCCGAAGGGGCCGACCTCTGACGCAAAGCCCTTAACCAGCAGACCGATCGCCGCCTTGGTGCTGCCGTAGACCGCAAGGCCCGGCTCGACCGTCCTCGCGCGCACGGAAGAACATGCGATAATGCTGCCCCCTCCTTGGTCCATCATGATGCGTCCGAACGCCTGGAAGAAATAAACGGTCCCTTTTAGGTTGAGAGTGACGACGCGATCGAGGTCTTCCTCGGTGTAGTCGAGAATCGTCTTGCGAATGTTCAATCCCGGCGTGGTGACGGCGATGTCGACGCGCCGGCGCGCGCCCTTGACGAGGTCGGCCAAGCCTTTAATCGCCGCCGCGCTGGCGGCGTCGGCTGCGAACGCCTCGGCCGCGCCGCCTCGTTCACGAATCCCTGCCGCCGTCGCGTCGGCGCCGCCGCCGTCGCGATCCGCGCAAATCACAGTGGCGCCCAGATCGGCCAGAGCCTCGGCGGAAGACTTGCCGATGCCTGACGCGGCGCCAAGCACGACCGCGTGCTTACCGGTCAGATCGAACAGACGACGATAGTCGGTCATGCCGCTCTCATTTTCCCCATTGAGACACAGCGCGCCCCCCGAAATTCGCATTCTTGCCCGCGGAACTACCGCTCGACAAACTGCCGCGTGACGTGGGATACTAGTATATTAGTTTTGGTTGGCGGTGGGAAGCGCCGATGGGATCGAGGCAAGGTCCGGTGACTATTTTCCCGTCGACACAAGCATCTTCGATACGCAGACCGTGGGCGGGCGTCGTCCGCGCCCGCGGGATCGGGGCCAAGATCTACGCCGATTTGCGCGCCGAACTCATCTCGCTCGAGCGTCTGCCGGGCGAACCGATTTCGGAGGGGGAGCTGGCGAGATCTTACGGCTTTAGCCGCATGCCGGTGCGCGAGGCGGTGCGCAAGCTCGCTGACGAGGGGCTCATAGAGATATTCCCGCAGTCGGGGACGTTTGCGGCGCGCATACCCCTTGCCGCGCTTCCTGAGATGATCGTGATTCGCAAGGCTCTGGAAGAGACATCAGCGCGCCTCGCCGCCGAAGGCGGCGCACGCAGCCAGATTCTCGCCCTCCTCGCCCAGTTGGAGCGGCAGCGCGAAGCGAGCAGAGCCGGCGATCGCAACGCTTTTCATCAGGCGGACGAGGCCTTTCACCGCGCCATCGCCGAGGCCGCGGGCTATCGCGGAATATGGGCGCTGGTCGAACAAGTCAAAGTTCACGTCGATCGCTACCGGCGTCTGACGTTGCCGCAGGAGGGCCGCATGGCGCGCGCCGTCCGCGAGCACGCAGCCATCGCGGCGGCGATCGAATCCGGCGATGGCGCACGCGCCGCATCGGCGATGGGCTTTCATCTCGATGGACTTCTGGCCGACATTCCGGACATTCGTCGCCTCAATCCCGACTATTTTGCCGACGACGCGCCGGCGCGCGAACCGCCGGTCAACGGCCGCATACCACGGCGTCGCCTTAAGAGGGCCGCCAGGGAGGAAAGCCATGGGGAGATCGAGGAGCGCCGCTCCTGAACCGAGGCCATGTCGCGCGGCGGGCTGCGGGGCGCGGTAGGGTCGAATGTCGACGAGCGGTTACTGCGCCCCGCCGAGGGCGACAACGAACGCCGGGGCGGCGGTCCGGAGCGTCGCACGGGAGCCGTTCGCTCTGCGCGCGCTCGATCGTTTGGCGGAAGCGACTGTTCTGGGCGCGCTGCTCGTCGAGCTCCTACTCGTGCTGGCCAATGTCATCGCGCGCATCTTCTTCCGCCAGTCGTTTCTATGGTCGGACGAAGTCGCGCGGCTGGCGCTATCGATCCTGGCTTTCATTGGCGGCGCCGTGGCGTATCGGCGGCGCGATCATGCTCAAGTCCGCCTCATCCTCAACCTCCTCCCGAGACCAGCCGAGCGAGTCTGCCTGGCCCTCGCCGACGTCCTTGTCTTCTTCGTCGGCGGACTGATCGGCATAGCCTCGATCGAGTTCATCGCCGCGAGCTGGGCCGAGCGGACGCCGATTCTGCAGGCGCCCGCCGCACTGATCGCTCTTCCGCTTCCGGTCGGCACGGCACTGATGTCGATCTATGCCGCAACGCGCGTCTGGCGCGAAAATGGGAGACTAGCGTTGCTCGTCGCCGCGTTTTTTCTCGCCGCGACCGCGCTGGCGGCGACGACCTACGGTTCGTGGCTGCCGGTTCTGGGCGACGATTCCTCGATCATTGCCGCGCTTGTTCTCTTTTTCGCCACGATATTCGCCGGCGTGCCGGTTGGTTTTGTCTTGCTGCTGGCGGCCGCTTCCTATCTCTGGACAAGCGGCGCAGCGCCGCTGCTGGTGCTGCCGCAAACCATGGTGGCCGGCGCCGGGAACTACATTCTCCTCGCTATTCCCTTTTTCATCCTCGCGGGGCTGGTGATGGAACGCGGCGGGATCAGCGTGCGGCTGATCCGCTTCGTTCACGCGCTGGTCGGCCATTTGCGAGGCGGCCTGCTGCAGGTCGCCGTGGTCAGCATGTATGTGATCTCGGGTCTTTCCGGCTCGAAGCCCGCCGACGTCGCCGCCGTCGGCACGATCATGCGCGACGAAATCAGCGCCCGTCACGGCGCCCCGGAAGGCGCGGCGGTGCTGGCGGTCTCGGCGATCATGGGCGAGACAGTGCCGCCGAGCATCGCCATGCTGATCGTCGGTTCGATCACGAACGTGTCGGTGGCCGGCATGTTCATCGGCGGCCTCATGCCCGCAGCTATCATCGCCTTGTGCTTGATGGCGCTGATCGCGATCCGGGCTCGTCGCGACGGCGCGCTGTCTGCTCCACGCGCCCCGGCGCGAATGATCGCGTACGCCGGATTCAATGCAATCCTGCCCCTCTTGATGCCCGGCATGCTGTTCGCCGGAATTCTCCTCGGCCTCGCCACGCCGACCGAGGTCGCTGCGCTCGCCGTCGTCTACGGCGTCATCCTCGCCATGTTCGTCTACCGTGAGATGACTGTCGCCGATTTCCTGAGCGCGGTTCAGAGCACGGCCACACTGACCGGTGTGCTCTTGTTCATCTTTACCGCCGCCTCGGCCTTTTCATGGGTTTTGACGATCGCCTATCTACCGCAGCGCCTGGTCGATCTGCTGGCTGCCGGCCATGCAAACGCAACGATCTTTATGGTGGGCTCGATCGCTTTGCTGATTTTCGTCGGCGTACTGCTCGAAGGCTTGCCGTCACTCAATGTGCTTGCGCCTCTGCTGCTGCCGATCGCCGTCAAGCTGGGCTTCAGCGGCCTGCACTTCGCCCTTGTCCTCATCATCGCAATGGGCGTCGGCGGCTTCATGCCGCTCGCAGGCGTCGGTTTTTATGTTTGCTGCGCCGTCATGCGGTGCGAGATAGAACCGGCTTCGCGCGCGATGCTGCCTTATCTCGTCGTGGTTCTTGCCGGTCTGCTGATCGTTGCTTTCGTACCCTGGTTTGCGCTCGCGTTGCCGAACCATTTTGGCTTCCATGGCTAGGCCGCCAGGGCAGCGCTCTGGAGACCGAGGGAGGAAATCATGAACCGAAGAGAGCTGCTCGGAACCGCAGCCGGCGCCGCCGCCGCGACGCTGGCCGCGCCCTATGTCGCGCGCGCAGCGGCGCCTCTGACGCTGCGCTTCGCGCATTTCGCTCAGGACGATCATCCAGCCAACATCGCCGCGAAACAATTCGCGAGCCGCGTCGCCGAGCGCACAGGCAACGCGATCCGAGTGATGATTTTTCCCAACAACCAGCTCGGCGGGCCGCCGGAGCAGGCCCAGCAAATCAAGCTCGGCGCCATCGACATGGGCTTACCCACCCAGGGACAGCTCGACAAATACGACAAGGCTTTCGGGGCGGTGATGCTGCCCTTCATCTTCGACAGTCGGAAGCTCGTGTTCCGCGTCCTCGACGGCCCAGCGATGGCCTGGCTCGGGCCTCTTGCCGAAAAGCAGGGCTTCATCCTGTTGCGCAATTGGGACTACGGGTTCCGCAATCTCACCAACAGCGTGCGGCCGATCAACGCGCCGGAGGACGTCAAGGGCCTGAAACTTCGCACGCCGCCGGAATTGCAGATCCAGGCCTCGATGGAGGCTTTGGGCGCAGTCGTGCAGGCGATCGCATTTCCGGAGCTCTATCTGGCTCTGGCCCAGAAAGTCGTGGACGGGCAGGAAAATCCGATCGCCGTGATCTACTACAACAAGTTCTACGAGGTGCAAAAGCACCTCGCGATCACCCGGCACATTTACAACAACATGATTCACGCGGTCGGGGTGAACTCATGGATGAAGCTGACCCCCGAGCAGCAGGCCATCTTCCGCGAGGAGAGTGTCGCCGCCGGCGACTTGATGCGCAAGTTGACGGAAGAAGGCGAAGCCGGTCAAATCAAAAAACTCGAAGACGCGGGCCTCGAGACGACGCAGCCCGATCTCGCCCCATTCCGGGCCCTGATGGAGCCCGCCTATCGGCGGATCGCCGATTATGCCGGCGCGGATAACGTCAAGAAGTTCCGAGATATGGTGGAGGAAGCGCGCAAGGGATGAGAGCCGGCGGAGCGGTTACATCGGCGAGAACTTCGTCCACCCAATGATCTTGCACTCCTGACGCTGGACGTTGCCTGCGTCCGCGATCTTCTTGCGGTAAGAAACCCGGTCGGGACCGCTTCGAGCGCTTTGCGCCGCCGCTTGCGGTCCGCCTGGCTCTTCCTTGGTGAGCCCGCGAAGCTCACTTGTCCGCGGCATGACACCCTCTCGTCGGCACGTCGTTGGCGGCGGCTAAGGATCGGCCCCAGCCGTCAGCGCCGGATAGGCGCTGACGAAGCCGTTGCGGTTCGGCATGCTGATTTTGGCCAGACTATTCTGATCAAGCGCCGTGTCCTGCGGCACAATTCCATTGAGGAACAGCACGTAGGCCGAAACCGCGTAGACTTGGTCGGGCGTGAGCGACTGCGGAGCATTCAATGGCATAGCGCGGCGCACATAATCGAACAGCGTCGTCGCGTAGGGCCAGAAACTGCCGACCGTCTTTTCCGGCTTCTTGTCGCGAAGCGTACCCACGCCGCCGACCAGCCGGTCCATCGGCTTGCCCTCGCCGCGGGCGCCGTGGCAGGAGGCGCATTTTTTGGCAAAGATCGCCTCGCCCTGCCGCGCGTCGCCGCGCCCCGGCGGCAGCCCGGCGCCGTTCGGCAACACGTCGATGTCCCAGCCGGCGATCTCTTGCGGCGTCGCCTCGCGGCCAATACCGTAGGGCTCGCCTGCGCGGGCGGAACCGGCAGCCAGAGCGGCGACGATCGCAAGCGTCAGGCGCGCCATTCTATCCCGCATTGGAGACCGCGCCTCCTGCCGCTACGCTCCAATTCTGAATTGCGTTGTAATGATAGTAGGATCGGGCGTCGCGCAGCTTGAGCAGCGCCTCCCGGGTCGGCTGGACGTAGCCCGCCTCATCGGTGACGCGGCTCGCGAGCAGCGCTGGCTCGCCGTCCCATTGCCAGGGCGCGCGGAACCGCGTCAGGCACTTCGACATCACCGGCTCCTGCAGCGCCGCGTCGCGCCAGGAAGCGCTGCCGTCGGTCGTCACTTCAACCCGCGCGACCTTGCCAAGACCGGACCACGCGAGGCCTGTGATCTCGTAGAATCCTGGTGAGCCGAGCCGCTGTCCTCCGGAAGGAAAGGTGATCACCGACTTGGCATGCATGACAAAGTTGAATTGCCGCGCCACTCCGTCCGGCATCAGCATGGTGTACTTCGAGGTCTCCTCGCGCGTTTGGAACGGTTCAGCCCCGAGCTTGAGCCGCCTGAGCCACTTGACGTTGGCGTTGCCCTCATAGCCCGGCAGCAGCAGGCGCAGCGGATAGCCCTGCTCCGGTCGCAGGCGCTCGCCGTTCTGCGCGTAGGCGAGCAGGGCGTCGTCGAGCGCTTTTTCGATCGGGATGCTGCGCGTCATCGCCGCCGCGTCGGCGCCCTCGGCCAGCATCCACTTCGCCTCCGGTCTCACCCCGGCTTCGGCGAGGATCGTGGCGAGCGGGACGCCGGTCCATTCGCAGCAACTGACCAGGCCATGAGTGTCCTGGACCGTCAGTTCCGGATTCGGCGCGCCCCAGTTCTGAGTATTGCCAGAGCATTCGAGAAAACAGACCCGCGACACCGACGGAAATCGTCTCAAATCCTCGATGGCGAAGATCATCGGCTTCTCCACCAGGCCATGGACGATCAGCCGATGCTCGAGCGGATCGATGGTCGGCGTCCCGGCATGATGACGCTCGTAGTGAAGCCCGTTCGGAGTGATGATTCCGGAAAGATCCTGAAGCGGGGTCAGGCTGAACGACGACAAGCGCGTCGGGGGCTCCGGCAAGCCCTGTCGATAACGGCGCACGACGCTGGTTTCAAAGCGAGACGGCCGCCCGTAGGGCGAGCTCATGACTTCCTCTCCGGGATGGAGTTGCCATTCCGGAACTGAAGGCGGCAGATTGTCGCCCTCCTGCGCGAGCGCCGGGCGTGACGCAAGCGCTGCGGCGGCCGCGCCCGCGCCGGCCTCGATCAGACCTCGACGGGTGATGGCCCGCGCGGCCCCGGCCGCCTCGCGCTCGGCCCCGTTGGATGTTTTGCTCGATTCGAGCGTCCGTCTGATCTCGGAATCCTCCGGCGGGCGGCGGCCTCCCTCGCCCCCGCGCGTCAGTGCAGCCCCGACACGTAATGAGCCAGGGCTTTCATCTCCTCGTCCCCGAGCGGATACACCACCTCCGCCATGCCCGACGCGCCGGTTGCCGTTCGAGCGCCGGATTTGAAATCGCGCAGGGCCTCGTAGACATAGTCCTCGCGCTGGCCCGCTAGCCGCCCCATGTTGTCCACCCCCTCGAAATGGTCGCCGTGGCAGTTCGTGCAGTGGATCCCCGCCGCGATCTTGGCGCCAAGCGCGGTCTCCTGCGGCGCATTGTCCGGCGCCTTCGACCCATCGGGCCCCGGCAGCGAGGCATAATACGCCGAGATATCGCGGAGGTCGTCGTCGCTAAGCTGTTGCGCCATCGCGTTCATCACCTCGTTCTTCCGTACGCCCTTGCGGAAGAACACGAGCTGGAACTGCAGGTAAAGATTCGGCTCCCCGGCCAGGTTAGGGACATTCTTGTCGGCCGCGAGCCCGTCGGCGGTCGCGAGGCCATCGACGCCATGGCACGCGAAGCACCCTGCGGCCTCGGCCTTGGCTTTGCCGACCTCCGGTTGCCCCTCCGCCGCCATTGTAGCAACCGGAACGGTTAGGCTGAACGCCACGGTAAGCCAGGCCGGTATTCGCATCGCGGTACGGTTCTCACAGTCTCTGGTGCACAAAAACAAACTCGCCCTGGCGTCTTAATTCGCCAGGGCGAGGATCGATCCCGACGGGACGATTACTTACGACTTGCCATCATACCAGATGCGATAGATCGCGCCGGCCTGATCGTCTGAGATCAGCATCGAGCCATCCATCGGGCTGATTGCCACATCGGCGGGGCGGCCCCAGTACTTATTGTCCTTGATCCAACCCCACGCGAACGGCTGCTGCGTAGCGTTCTTGCCATCCGGGTCAGCCTGGATGCGGACAATCTGGGCCCCAGTGTGCACGAACTGGTTCCAGCCACCGTGCTCGGCGAGGAAGATGTTGTTCCGGTACTCAGCCGGGAAGCTGTTCCCGGTGTAGAACTTCATGCCGAGCACCCCCAGGTGCGGCCCGACGTTCAAGACCGGCGGCGTGAACTCGCTGCACTTGTGGCCCATGGCGTATTTCGGATCCGGAATGTCACCCTGGTGACAGTAGGGATAGCCGAAGTGCTCACCATACTTCGTAAGGTGGTTGAGCTTGTCGGACGGGATGTTGTCGCCCATCCAGTCGCGCGCATTTTCGGACCACCAGAGTTGGCCGGTGCGCGGATCAACGTCGCCGCCGACGCTATTGCGTTGGCCGAGCGCAACCACCTCCGACAGACCTTCGTCCGGGTTGACATGGCGATATTGCGCCGTGCCCGACGGGATCATGCAGACGTTGCACGGGGGGCCCGACCGGAATGTAGAACCAGCCCGGAGCCTGGGGATCCGCAACCATGTACTTCCAGCCATGCGAAGTGTACGGCGGGAAGTCGCTGTAGACGACCTCGCCCTTTGGATTGTCCTGATTGTTGGCGATATCCTTGTAGCGATAGATCTTGTCGATGTCGGCGACGTAAAGGTTGCCGTTGTAGATCCCGATGCCGGTCGGCTGGCGCAACCCCTTGATGATGGTCTTCGACACCCACTTGTCGCCCTGCTTCTTCAGAGCGAACACGTGATCGGTCCAGCAGCCGGCGTAGAGCGTGCCGTCGCTGCCAAACACCATCTGGCGGGCGCAATCGAGCTGATCGGCCAGGATTTCGATATGGAAGCCCGGCTGCAGCTTGATGTTGTCTTTGACGAGGCCAACGAGCTCGTCATGCGGCGTCGGCAGGGGCTGGCCCGGATAGGGATGCGTGCCATGCTGTTGCGCCGTCTCGTCGCCCATGAACCAGTCCGCGGGCGGATGGTTCCAGTAATCTGCGCTGTTGCCGTTATACTTGATCAACGGCGCATCGTCGGCGCGCGCTGGGACGGCTGAGGCCATTCCCACCGCCGCAATTCCCGCCACGCCCACAAGCGTCGGCAGCAATCCAAGCCTTCCAAATCGCATAGTCTCCTCCCTAGATATTCGTTTTTGTAGCGACACTTACGAATCACCGCCCCACCCTACTTCAACTTGGCGCATCCGCTAAAAGCGCCCGGGCCGTGGCAGATCGATGAAACGTTACGCTGCCTCAACTTGTCTGACAACCCGATACCGGCCCGAAGCGCAAAAAAAATGAATCGGCGGCCTAACCCGGCGGCTGCAGCGGCACGAATGGATTGATCACATCATCGCGCTCGACGAGCCGCTGTGTCTCCAGCATGGCCTGGAACGGACCGCCCGCCCGGCTGACTGTCGCCGCCACCAATGCGTAGCTGTTCAGCGGCGATCCCGACCACACGTGGTAGACGCGAATATGCACTGTGCCGCCAGGGATATCAACGGTCTTGTCATCGGATAGCTTCACTTCGATGCCAGGGCCAGCGGCCTGCGCCACCAGCTTTGCATAGGCTGCATCGACCTCGCCCGGGTCTGCTTTTTGCGCCCACGCGACACAGGATTCCGGATCTAGCCGCGTCGCCAGCACAAATCGCCCAGCGGGATCGGGCACCGCCCAGGCCTGGCCGGAACCGGGCACGCCGCCTCCGGCGAACGAGGTCAGCTTGCCATCTTTGTTCGGCTTGCCCGCAAAGACCGCAAGCGCTTGAGGATTGGTGATCGGCGCCAGATTCTGGCTGTCCGCCCAGTCCCAGACCGACGTGAGATGACCGAACTTGCCTATGCAGACATCGTTGAACAGTTTTACGAAGTTCGTAGCCGCCTCATCGGCCCGGGCCGGTTGCCCGACGACCGCGAGAGCGGCGGCCGCGGCGAATGCAAGTCGTTTCATGGGACGTTCCTCAATCCAAGCCGCAGTGGTAGCGGGCTTTGGAGAACTTGAACAGCGGACACAGGGAACGGCGCGCCGCGATGGGAATTGCGTCAGGTCAAAGATGGCCTCTAACCACAGTCCAAAGAGCTCCCCGAGACGCGCCGTTGGACTGGCTACGGCCCCCCAACTCACATTATTGTCTGACGAGCGTGTCCATATCGAAACCCGTCCCCAATGTGAGTTCCTGGCGCCAAAGGGCGCGCTCGTTTGCGCGCGTCGCCGCAGCCTGGCGGGGTCATCGCTCCGGAGCCGACACGGCGGGATGGGCTCGCGCCAACGTCTGGAGACATCGCCCATGAGGCTTCGCGGCTCCCTCGCCCTCTGTCTAACCGTCGCAACGGCCCTGTGGTTCGCCGCCATTGCGTCGCCCGCCGCGCCGGGCGAGGCGATCGGGATCGCGCTTGAGGGATTCCCGTACCCTTATCCGGTCAATTTTCTGCCGCTCGCCCTCGAAGGCGAGGATTTGCGCCTCGCTTACATGGACGTGGCCCCCGTCGGCCCACCGACGGGACGGACGGTCGTGCTTCTGCACGGACGAAATTTCCCCTCCAGCTATTGGGAACCGACAATCAAAGCGCTGACCGAGGCCGGCTATCGGGTCGTCGCCCCGGATGAAATCGGCTTCGGCAAGTCATCCAAGCCCGGTTTCGCCTATAGTTTCGACGCCATGGCGCGCGCCACTATCGCCTTGCTTGACAGTCTTCATGTCGATCGCTTCGATCTGGTTGGCCACTCGATGGGCGGGATGCTAGCGGTCCGCCTGGCCCGCGCCTATGGCTCGCGTATCGACCATCTCGTCCTCTATTCGCCGATCGGCCTCGAGGACTATCGCTTCACCGTTCCGCCGGTGACCGACGAGGAGCTATCCCGGCGCGAACGCGCGCTGACCGCGGATGGCTACCGCAATCAATTGATGACCAACTATGCGCTTAGCCTGCCGCCAGCCGCGATCGAGCCGTTTGTCCAATTGCGCGAGCAGATAAGAGAGAGCGGGGAATATCCTCGCTGGCTGAAGTCGTTCGTCGAGTCGTACCAGATGATCTACGCTCAGCCGGTCGCGCACGAGATTCCGCTCATCGACCGGCCGACGCTCTTCATCATGGGGGCCAACGACCATAACGCGCCGGGGCGCCCCTTTGCGCCACCGGAACTGCGCGACAAGATGGGTGAGAACGCGGCGCTCGCGCAATCGCTCGCTGCGCGGATGGCAAACGCCAGGGTCGTGGTGCTCGAGGGCGTCGGCCATTTGGGACATCTTGAGGCGACGCAAAGTTTCAACGAGACGCTTCTGAATTTCATCCGCGAATAGCGCCCTCTTCGATGAAAAGACGAAGGCGGCGCGCGCTTGACGACCAGCGGCGGCGCCTGCGAGATGAAGGAAAATGCTTCGAAATACGCCGAGGCGGGGAGGAGAGATGTCCGGATTGACGGAGCCTCGGACGCCCAAGGATACCGGGCGTTCGTCATGAGGTTGGGCCAACCGCCCGACAAAAGCCTGCTCGATCCCATCGAGACGGCGTCCCGCGACGAGATCGCGGCGCTCCAGACACGCCGGCTCGCGGCCACGTTGCGGCGGACCTACGACAATGTCCGGCCCATCCAGACCAAGTTCGATGCGCAGGGCGTCCATCCCGCCGATTTCCGGACGCTGGCGGATCTCGCCCGCTTTCCCTTCACCGTCAAGGCGGACCTCAGGGCCAACTACCCGTTCGGTCTCTTGGCTGTGCCGAGAACTCAGCTCGCGCGCGTTCACGCCTCGTCCGGCACCACCGGCAAGCCGACCGTTGTCGGCTATACGCGCAACGATCTCGACATGTGGAGCGACGTCGTCGCGCGATCGCTCCGCGCCGCCGGCGCGCGCCCGGGCATGATGGCGCATGTCGCCTATGGCTACGGCCTCTTCACCGGCGGGCTGGGCAAACACTCCGGCGCCGAGCGGCTCGGCTGCGCGGTCGTCCCGGCATCCGGCGGCATGACCGAAAGGCAGGTCCAGCTGATCCACGATTTCGAGCCCGACATCCTGCTCGCGACCCCGTCCTACGCCTTGTGCCTCGTCGACGAGTTTCGCGCCCAGGGACTCGACCCGCGCCGCTCGTCCTTGAAGCTCGGCTCGTTCGGGGCGGAGCCGTGGACCAATGCGATGCGCGACGAGCTCGAGGACGCTTTCGATATCGACGCCCTCGACAGCTATGGCCTCTCCGAGGTCATCGGCCCCGGCGTCGCCGCCGAATGCGTGGAGACCAAGGACGGCCTGCACATCTGCGAGGATCATTTCTATCCCGAGATCATCGATCCCTCGACCGGGGCGGCGAAGCCCGACGGCGAGTTCGGCGAGCTTGTCTTGACCTCGCTGACCAAGGAGGCGATGCCGGTCATCCGCTACCGCACCGGAGATCTGACCCGCTTGCTGCCCGGAACCGCGCGCTCGATGCGGCGGATGGAGAGAATATCGGGCCGCTCGGACGACATGATGATCGTGCGCGGCGTCAATGTGTTTCCGACCCAGATCGAGGAGCTCCTGCTGCGCGTTCCCGCGCTTTCCGGTCACTATCAGCTCGTTCTGAGCCGTGAAGGCCGGCTCGACCAACTCGAGGTTCAAGTCGAGGCGCGATCGTCGTCCGAACTGGAAAATGCGCGCGCGCACGGGGCGACCGACGCTCGCGCACGCGATCAAGTCGAGCGTCGGCGTCAGCGCCCGGGTGACCGTCCTCGCGCCGGCGGAGATCGAGCGTTCGGCCGGCAAGGCAAGGCGCGTCATCGACAAGAGGCCCAAGGCATGACGTCCGCGAGCGGCGCCAGCGTCGATGTCGATGCGCGCGGCCGGCTTGCCCGAACAGCGGTGCAGGAATGGTCGCAAGCCCTGCCGGTCGGGACGGGAGACTACGAGTCCGACGCGCGCGCTTCGGCGCGTTCTGGAGCCGGTCGGCGACTCTCCTTCGGACGCTGCCGCATAAGCTCCGGCGTAACGAGACAGAGCACGCGGCTGCAGAAGCTCTGCTCTCCGTCGCTCGCGCCTCGCGGGAGGCCTTTCTCGCCGCCCACGTCGATGAGATCTACGGGCGCCTGACCCAGCAGAGCTCGATCTTCCGTCGCCTCGAAGACCTCGTATACGCCGCAGCTGAACTTGTTCCGGGATTGGTCCCGACCAAGGCGGAGGTCGACGCCGAAGCCGCGCATCCACAGCGCGGCAAGGACGGCGCCGAGATCGACCAGGGACTGTTCCTCGCCCACGTGCTCGCACGCCCGCAGATCGGCGGACATCTTTGTCACGCGATGCTCCTGCCGCGGCCGGAATGCCATGCCCTGAGCGCCGAATTCGCCGCCCGCGGCTCGCTTGACCTCGGCGCGGCCCGCCTCACGAGACGCGGCAACGCGGCCCATCTCGAGATGATCAACCCGCGCTTCCTCAACGCCGAGGACGACACGACTCTCGCTGAGACCGAGCTCGCCGTCGATGTCGCGACCCTCGATCGAACGACCGACATAGCGGTCATGCGCGGCACTGCCGTCGACAACGAGAAATATCGGGGCAAACGGATCTTCGGCGCCGGCATCAACCTCACCCGCCTCTACCTCGGCAAGATTCCTTTTCTCTGGTTCCTGACCCGCGATCTCGGCTATGTGCACAAGCTGTTGCGCGGCGTCGCCACGGCGGACAGCATGCCCGACGACGTAAACGGCCGCGGGATTGAAAAATTGTGGATCGCCGCCGTCGATGCCTTCGCCATTGGCGGCCATTGCCAGGCGCTTCTGTGCATGGACTACGTTCTCGCCTCGTCCGACGCCTTCATCACCTTGCCCGCGCGGAAGGAGGGAATCATTCCCGGCTTCGCCAATCTGCGCTTGCCGCGGTTCACCGGCGATCGCATTGCGCGCCAAGCCATTCTTTACGAGCGCCGATTGGCCTGTGACAGCGCCGAAGGCCGTCTGATCTGCGACGAGATCGCGCCCGCCGCCGAAATGGATGCGGCGCTCGACCGCGTTGTTGCGGGGCTCACAAGCGCCGGCGCCGTCAGCGCCATCGGCAACCGCCGCGCCTTTCGAGTTGGCCAGGAGCCGCTCGATCTCTTTCGCCGCTATGCCTCCGTTTACGCGCGCGAGCAGGCCTATTGTCACTTCAGCCCGGCGCTCATCGCCAACCTCGAGCGCAATTGGGACGCCCGGAATCGGAAGATC
>CAVZNQ010000014.1:0-105980 GCA_963776665.1 uncultured Alphaproteobacteria bacterium | reverse complement strand
GTTGATTCCAGCCGTCCGGTTCGCGCAAATAGCGGCCGTTCAGTCTTGACCGGTTCGCTTAGCCATCGGTGGCTTCACTCGACGATCGCGTCGTTCGCCGCCCAGTCGTCGTGCGGGGGAAACTTCCGCTTCGGGTGGCCCCTTCGAGAATGCCGGCGCAATGAAGAGCTCAATGGCAGCCGGGCGAATATCAATCAATTTATCGGGTCTCAGCCGGGAATCGCAGTACTCTCCGGATTGAGCCAGTCGCGCCCGGCGAACGCTCTAGCGAGCACTTCCGCCGCCGCCTTGTTCAGCTCCGCCGATTCCCAGCGGTGGAGAAGATTCAAAAAACCGCGCACCCCCTGAAGGGCTACCGACCGGCGCATTCAAACCCCTCCCAAAGGGGCCAGACCTACCGGACAGATCGTGCGCTACCTAAACCGGACATATCGTCTGCGACCCACATGACACCGTCGTGTGCCTTGCCGACGCATGCGAGGGCCACTAAAGGTTGATCTGGCTGGCTCGGAGCCGACAAGTTGTTCACAAAAACGCGGCAAGCAGCGCCCCAGCACTCACTCCGAATTGGCCGGCGCGCCGTGCTCAAAGCCGGCCTGGCATGGACCGCGGGCGCCATCGCGGCGCCGATTGCGATCCGGGCTCGCGAAGACGCGCCGGTAAAAATCGGTATGGTCGAGCCGCTGAGCGGGGTTTTTCAACAGCTTGCTGAAGCGGAGGTCGCGGGTGCTCAGCTCGCCATCGAAGAGATCAATCAAAGCGGCGGGATCCTAGGCCGCGAGGCGCAGCTCCTGGTCGCCGATTCCGGGAACGTGATCTCGACCGGAGTCGAACAGACCCGGCAGCTGATCGACAAAGACCAGGTCGATTTCATCACTGGCAACGTCAACTCGGCGGTGGCGCTCGCGATGACGCGGGTGACTGCCGAGAAACGCAAGCTGCAGATCGTGACCGGCGGGCATACCGACGAAATCACTGGCAGCCAGTGCAGCTGGAATGTCTTTCGCGTCTGCAAATCGACGACGATGGAGGCGAACGCGATTGCCGAAGTGCTGATCGAAAAATTCGGCGCACGATGGTATTTTCTGACGCCAGACTATGTCTATGGCCACGCGCTGCAGGAGGCATTCGAACTCAAGCTTCGCCAGCATGGCGGGGGCTGGGCGGCCGACTTTCTGCCAGTCGGCACTGTCGATTATTCCGACGCTCTAACCAACGCGGCGGCATTTCGCCCGAATGTGCTGATCGATCTCATGGGCGGCGAAGATCAAGTCAACAGCCTGAAGCAGATCGCCAGCTTCGGGCTCGCCGATCACATGGCGGTCGGTGGCGCTCTGTTCGAGCTGGAGAGCATTCTGTCCGTGCCCGACGAAGCCCGGGTCGGCTGGTGGACCATGGAATGGTGGTGGAATCAACCTGACGTCTCTGGGATCAGGACGTTCGACGCCGCCATCCGTAGCCGCACCGGCAAGGCCGCGAGCGCGCGCAGTTGGTTCGGCTATGCCGGAATCCGCACGATCGCGCAGATCGCCAATAATGAGAAGTCGCTCGATGCAGTCGTGCTCGCCCGCGCGCTTGAGGGATACACGTTGCCCGCGGATATCGCGCTCGACTCCAATCGCGCATCTTTCCGCGCGGCTGACCACGGGCTCATGGGCACGATTCTGGTCGGCGAGGTGCATCCGCCGGCCTCCGACCCGTTCGACGTTTTCACGGCGCGCGTGCGGGTTGAAGGCGAGAAGGCCGAGGGTTCCGACGCGGCGCGCGCGTGCAGGCTTGCATTCCCCAGCTAGCCGGCGCGGCTCATGACATCTGCCCGGGCGGCGCCGGCCGGATCTTCACCTTGTGACCTTCCGTCAAATCAACCGGGGGATTGAGGATGACCTGGTCGCCGTCTCTTACGCCCGCGCTCACCTCGACGTTCGTGCCGAAGTCGCGCGCGACGGCCACCTGGCGTATGTGGGCGACGTCGTCCTCGACCACCCAGACGTTGAGACCATTGCTATTGAACACGATCGCTCCCGCAGGAACGATTAGCGACGGCGTCTTGCGTCGGATTTTCAACTCGACGGTGCAGTAGACGCCCGCAGGCAGAGCGTGGTCGGGATTGGGTACGTCGATCTCGGTCAAGAGCGTGCGCGTGCCGGGCTGGAGCGCATCTGCGATACGCGTCACTGTGCCGGGAAATTCACGACCCGGCATCTCCGGCACACGCACCACCGCGTCGACGCCTGGAGCGACCCCGAATGCCTGGTCCTGCGGCACATAGAGCTGAATGCGAAGCACATCGTCGTTCATGATCGTGAACATGTCGGTGCCGGTATTGGCGTTGCCCTGCACCAGGCTGCCGATGTCGACGTTGCGCTGCGTGATGACGCCATCAAACGGCGCCGTCACCAATGCATAATCGCGGTCCTGACGCAGCGTCTTGAGCAGGTTCTCCTGTGCCGCCACGTTGGCCCGCGCGACGTTGACTGCCGCATCATCCGCCTTCAGGGTCTGGACGTCGATTGTGCCCTGCTGCTGGGTTGCCCAGCCTTCACCGACCAGGGGCCGGTCCCGGTCCCAGGTCACCTGCGCGAGCTTCAAGTTGGCCTGCGCCTGGTCCAGCGCAGCTCGGAGCTGATTGAGCGTCGCGTCGTTTTGGGAAATCTGGTCATCGAGCTCCGGCACCGCGAGCTCCGCCAGCAAGGCGCCTTGTTTGACCCGATCGCCGATGTCGACGTCTCGTTTGAAAATGTATCCGCTGGCGCGAGCGAAGATGTCGGCCGAATTGAAGGCGAGCGTCGAGCCGGGCCAAAAGACCGACACCGTCGGCGAGCTCGCGCGCACGGGGGCCGTCAGAACCGACGGCGCCAAGTCGCGCACTTGTTCCGCCGTCGCGAGGACTTCGGTATGGAGTTGATTGTGGCGCCAGGCGCCGTACCCAAGCGCACCGGACAAAACAAGCAGGGCGCCTAGCCCCAGCAACCAGCGTCCGACCCGACTCGCGCCGCGGGGCGGCGGGCCGGGCTCAACTTCATGCCCGGGTTCCCGAACAGGCTGCGGTTCGCTAGGCTGGAGAAGCTCAATCGGTCGAATGTCGTTCCGCGTCGCCATCATTCCAATCCTTCGGCGAATACGCCATGTGCGACTTTGCCGTCTGCGCCTCTGCGCAGCGTCGCAAATAAATATGGCACGAGTAGCAGCGTGGTCGGCGTGGCGAAGAGAAGTCCGCCCACGACCGCCCGCGCCAAAGCGGCGTTCTGCTCTCCGCCCGGCTCGCCGATCGCCATCGGAAGCATGCCGACGATCATCGCTGTCGCCGTCATCAGCACGGGCCGAATTCGGGTGACGCCGGCCTCCACCGCGGCTTCGCGCGCCGGTTTTCCGGCAAGCTGCTCGAGGTTCGCCGCCCAGGCCGAAGTCAGGGTCGTACGCTTTGAAGGGCAGCCTCCGCCTTCACCGCCTCGACTCCGGCCTCATCGAAACTCTTCCGCCAAGATGTGTTCGACGGGTCGTTGGCAAGGTTTAGAGTTGCGATCTCCTTGGCCGTGTCGTAGGCGATTTTTGCGTTAGGCCAGTCGCTTTGGTCTTTGAACCGTCGGGCAAAGTCGAGAACGACGTCAAATTGATCGATGGCCAACATTTTGCCATCGGGATCTTCGACGATTCGCTGCCAGACACGTGTCGCTAGGCGATAGGCCTCGTTTTGAGCAAACCCTTGGGATCGATCGCCGAGCATTTTTGCGGCCTCGGCCAACTCCTTCCGGGCTTTAGGAGGTCCCAGCCGGTATGCAAGAATCCTTCTCGTGTCCAAGAGTTTTTGATAGTAAGCGAGAGCATCCACGGGTCGACCCAAACTGTCTGAGATTTCCGCCACCGCAGAGTAGCCGCGAGCCAAATAACCCTCCCATTGCAGGTTCCCTGGCTCGGTCTTTACCAGCTGCTGGTCGAGACCCACGCCTTTCATGAACATGTCCAGCGCAAGATCCAGGCGTCCCGCCTTTTGCTCCAACTCTGCCCGGTGCGTGAATGTCGCGGCGAGCTCCGACCTCAGAGAGGGGTCTTCCGGCGAGGAGGGGTTGGGGTTGTTTCGAACGAGCGCGCTCCGGATATCGAGCGCCTTCTGATAGGCCTCCCTGGCCTCGTCATACGACCCTTGCGCCGCCAACGACTGGGCGATTCGATCAAAAGCTTCGCCTCGGTCGCGAAGAAGGGTCACACGTCCTGGGAACTTTTGGAGCGCGGCCTCGGAAATCGAAAGGCTGATCCGATAGTTGGCCAGAGCTTCACTGTGCTGACCACGACCTTTGTGGACGTCGCCAATCTTCACATGCGCGTCGATGAGGTCATCCTCGGCGGTTTCGCTATCCGCCACGGAAGTGATCTTTGTCGCAATCCCAACAGCGCCGTTGTACGCGTCGAGAGCGTCCGGCAGCCGCTTGGCTCCGAGACCCGTTAGCGCGTTTCCGACGCGGATCGTTGCGTCATATAGAATCCTCAGCGGTTCGCTGCCGCTCGGATTCGACGCGGCTAGCGTCTGTGCGACGCCTATCGCTGTTTCCGCCGACTTGCGCGCCGCCTCATAGTTCTCCGAAGCCGCGTAAAGGTCGGACTGCACGCTGAGCGACTGCGCCCACAGCGGATCGGCCGCTGAGGTCTTGTTCGAGTTGTGAACGTCGTCGAGAAACTGTTGTGACACCGTGACGAGGCTCTTTGCGCCCACCAGATCGAGGCTCTGTTCGTTTCTCGCGTCCAGGATCCGCTCGAGCAGCGTCTTTGCCGAGCTCATTGCGCTCTTGTCGATCTCCTCCTGTCGCAGCCTTTCCTGTATTGCCTGCTGATAGGAGTTTGAAATCCAGTACAAGGCCCCGATGGCAATCATAGTCGCGGGAGCGACGACGTAAACCAGACGCTGGGTGCGCTTCGCGCGCTCCTGCGCCTCTTTCTCCCTTCGCTTGGCCGCGATACTGTCGTCGATCAGCTTCTTGACGGCCTCGAATTTGCCGCCATAGCGATCCGCCCAAGCGGCCGTCCGCCGCATGCTATCCCACCAGGCTTTCGTTCGCTCCGGGTCGTTGAGCGTCACCTGCTCGCCGGCGTCGCCGTCGAGGAGCGACACGAGCGTGCGATAGCGCTGGCCGTCGATTTGCTCCTCGCCAATCCAGCCCGGCGCGGCGCGGTCCGTTTTCGCCTCGACCGTCTGGGACGTTCCAGCGATCGCTTTCCATCGACGCAGCAAGGCCTCGTGCCCGATGTCGACGCGGTCCTCCGCTGCAAGTCGCGGCGACGAGGACAGTGAGGGCAGCAGGAACGAGCAGTTCGAAGCGCGGAACCGGTCGAGCACTGCGCGCAGGTCCGCCTCGGGGACGCCCGTTTCGGCGAGCAGCTTGTCGAAACGCAGCGCACGACGAATGGCCCGGCCCTCGCGGTCGAGTTCGGAAAGCGCGCGGAACGCCTGTTCGACCGCCAATTCCTTTCCGGCGCATTGGGCGAGGATCTCGTCCGCGTGTCGCGACAGCGCATCCGTCATGCGCCCGATGTCGTCATAAGTCCGGCGCGTGAGACGGCGCGGCCCAGCCGCGCACGCGACGCCAGCGCGATCCCACAGGCGCATCAGGCAATGCTGCAACACGGGAAGCTGATCGAGTTCGTCCCCGCAGTCGTTGAGAAGCCTCTCCACGAGCTCCGGCTCGATGGTTCCGCCGGCCTTTTCGATCGGCTTGGTGATCACTTCTTCGAGCTGCCCACGGGTCAGATTAGGAACGAGATACTGCGTCGCGCTCACCGCTTCCGACAGCCCGTGGAAATAGGCGCAATCGCCAATGAAATCCGAGCGCATGGTGATGAGCACGCGCACGTCCTTGAGGCGTCGCCGGTCGGCGTCGAGGAGAATCTGCACGAACTGGGTCGCCTCATCGCGCGCCGACGCCTGTTCCGCTGCGGCGCGGCGTGAGCCGAGGCCGGCGAGGCCAAAGCGAAACAACTCCTCGAACTGGTCGATGACCAGAAGCAGCGTCCTTCCGGCAAGGCCGCCGGCCTCTTCAAGGGCGTTCTCGAAGCTAAAGCTCGACTGACGAAGGCGCCATTCGATCCGGTCCTGCCGGCGCGCTGCTTCGTCGGGGCGCTCATTGGCCATAAGTCGCGCCAGCGCCTTCGCGAGCTTCGATATCGGCGAGGCCCCGGGTCGCATGTCAAGGCAGACCCAGTTGGGGCCGCCGGGATCGGCGCTCTCCTCCTCGAGCAATTGCCGCAGGCCGGCGAGGACCAGCGAGGATTTACCGCTGCCCGAACTTCCAACGACCGCAATGAACCGTCCGTGCTCGACCAGCCGATAGAGCGCGAAGGTTTGGCGCTCGCGGCCGAAAAAGAATTCCCGATCGTCGAAGAAGAACGGGCGCAGGCCGGGGAAAGGTCGTTCGGCCGACAGCGCGGAATCGTCGACTCCGACGTGCGGGGAGTTCGAAACCGCTTCTGCGGTCAGCCCGGCGGCCGGTATGTTCATGGCCCCGAACCAACGGAGGCCGACGCGATGTCGCCCACCAGCTCGGGTGTCGGCGTTCCCTTCTCGACAAGATCAACGACCTTATCGAATTGCCCGTCATGGAACAGAATTTTCATGAACTGGGCTCGCTTGTGGGGCGCGGGTGGCGGACCGGCGATCAGACTCCGCCGAACGAACTGCTGCTTGCGCCCAAGCGCCTGCCAGTCGTTCAGCTTCTCGGCTTCCGACCGCACCCACACTTCCGACGCGTTGGCCCAGCACAACGCGACTGCGTCGCATTTGACCATAAGATCGTCGTTGAAACGGCGCGCGTCGGCCTCCGATTCAGGTACCGGAATGTTGATGTTGATCGAGCTTTCCGAGAGCGCCGCTGCGATCGCGCCGGCATATTCTTCGTCGGCAGCGTGATAGGAGAGGAAAACTTCGGGCTTGTCGCCGCAAGGCGACCCTGCGACGGGTCGGGGCGCCGTCTCGGTTAGATATTGAAATAGGAATTCGACGAACTTGCCGAGGATGTCGCCGTCGATCTTGTCCGTCGCGGTCTGGACGTCGAATCGCTCCAGCACCTGAAGCGGATCGCGTTCTGGGACGAGGCCTGCGGCCGGAGCAGCCACGTCGGGAAATTTGGGCGCCCAGACGATCCGGCGAAAAACGTGCCCTCCTTGATCAGCTTTCTGCGCCGCTCGTTCCCGCGCCCGCACAAACTGCAGTTTGACGACCGGTTCGAGCGCTTCGTCGTCGGGAACAAATCCTCGCTTCTCGCCGACGAGATGAATGGACGCTTCCGCCTTCGCGAGAGCGTCGTTGACGTATGCGAGCACCGTCGAGTCTCTCGGCATGTCGGAATCGACTTCGGGAACAACTGTGTAGCCTTTTCCCTGAAGCTCGAACGCCAGGCGGCTGTAAGCGCCCTCCATATCGGCCGCGGGCTTGGCGAGATAGATGGTCCTGCCGTTCGGTATTACGATCGGCGCCGGTCCTGCCGAACAGTTGCCAGCCCCCTCGGCGATACAGTCGACGCGCTGCTGCAGAAAGCCGGCAAGATCGTCGCATCGGTCGAAAAACCTTGGGTCCACGACCTGTCCGCGATTGAAGAACGGCGAGACGTCCGAGACGTCATTCTGGTCGTCCCGCGCGTAGAGCAGGAAACCTTCCTGGGTTTGCAGGAGCGATGGGCGCTTTCGCCGGTCGACATGCCCCTTTCCGACCACGATCGTCCGCTCCGCGACGTTGGATATCCCGTTCGCACGCTGCAATTCAATGAAGGAGTCGAGTTCCTGCCGGCAATAGGGACGCGCGAGCCAGTTGTTCGACATGACGACCACCAGGATCTGCGCCCTTTTGAGGCCGTCGTCGATCTTGCCGTCGAATTGGTCGCCATCGCTGATGCGTTTGCGGTCGCGCCATATCCTGGCGCGAGTTGCGCCGAGGTCGCTCAGCTTCTTTTCGAGCATCTCGTGTAAGAACGTGACGAAACCTTTCTCGTCCTTGGAGTCGCCGAGCTGAAGGTCGTCGTTGTGAGCGTAGGAAACAAAGATCCAGACCTCGTCGCTCATCGAAGCCGTCCCCTCTCCCTGAAAACGCGGCGCTTTCCCGTTCCCGTTAAACCGGTTAGACGCCGCACTTTGTTTTTTCGTCAAGATCATCGCCCAAACCTCAGGCCGGGATAGACGACCCGACCAAGACGCGAACCATCTCAATTCATGATCAGAGCACGTATTCGAGCGCCGCGCTGTGATCGAGATCACACTGTCAACTGTGCGGTGACCGCAACTCACTTGACACGTCGGGGCTTTGCCCGCTCTAACCCCGCTCGCGGATCAACCTCGACTTGTCGCGGTTCCAGTCGCGCGCTTTCTCGCTCTCGCGCTTGTCGTGCAGCTTTTTGCCGCGCCCGAGCGCGATGACGATCTTTGCCCTGCGCCTGGCGTTGAAATAGATACGCGGCAGCCTTCCTCGCTGGCGTTGCGGCGAGCCCCGATTCGCCCGAGGCCGGTGTCGCGCATCGGGTCCTCGGGACCACTCACTGTTTCGCCGGAGAATACGCCGAAGCGCGCGAGCATCTGGAGCGCGCGCTTACTCTGTTCCAACCCGGCCGGGACGATGATCTGGCCTTTCGCTTCGGGCAGGACGCCGGCGTCGCGGCAATGTGCTACCTGGCGATTGCGTCATGGCCGCTGGGAAACGTCAGGCGCGCGGTATCTCTTGTTGACGGCGCGCACGAGCGACCCGCGAGGGTGGCGCATATCGGCACGCACCCGTATGCGAAATACCATGCGGCGATGTTCGAATTGATGCGAGGCGACAGAGCGCGCGCGGCTGAGAACGGTTCTGAGACTGCCCGTCTCGCGCGTGAGCATGATCGGCCGTTGTGGCGAGCGTTCGGAGCTTTTCTCGAGGGCTTGGCGACGGCTGAGTGCGGCGCGCTTGGCGAGGGGCTCAGCGACATGCGCCGCGTCGCCGAGAGCTGGCGCCAGCAAGGCCTCCTGAATTTCGACGGGCTCTTGAAGATCGCGCTGGCCGAGACCGAGGCGCGGGCGGGCGATCGCGTTCGCGCCATTGCGACCCTCGATCAAGCGCTGATGACGGCCGATCGCCTCGGCTACCGCGCGTTCGAAGCGGAGCTTAACCGGACCCGCGGCGAAATCCTGCTCGAGTGCGAGCCCGCCAACCCCGCGCCCGCCGAAGAAGCTTTCCAGACGGCTATCTTGCCCGATCAGGCCTACGCTTTGAATGTCGGCACAGGACGGTTCTTCCAGAAATATAACATAGTCACCGGTCCGGATCTCCCGTGTCATGGCTAACCCTTTTCAACCTTACCCACGGCTGATCGCCGCTCGTGAACTCGACGCTGGCGGCCTCGAGAGCGGTCGAGTTTGCTATCCCTCATTCAATCCGGCGCCTCGCTCGGCGAGAAACGCATTACCCTTGCTGGTGAGCCTGAAGGCCGGCCCGGGGCTACTCTTCATCGGCTTGACATAACCACCGGAGAGAAGCCGCTCCAAGTCGCGTCCTTTATCGCCCGTAAGGGTGGTCGGGTCGTGCTCTTCGATCTCACAAAGCAGTTCGATTTGAGAATCCGTCAGCTCATCGGCCATTTTGTCGCCTCCGGTGCGGGATTACCCAGACGAGAGTATCTCGCCGAGCACTATTTCCCCAGCGCCTTCTCAAGCAGACGGCGGATTGCCTCGGGGCGCGGCGGCTTGGGATTGGACTGAGCAGCAATCCGGGGATGAGCGGGACGCTGCGGTAGAAGCGGAGGGCTCACGTCATCCGACCGCGTCCAGACGCAAGCGCGAGAAGCTCTGCGTTCAAGTAGCAATCGGGCCTCTATCTCGGCCATCACCGCGCCATCGGTGCTCCGAAGGTACGTTTTCAGGCCGCTGGCTGCGAGGACCTCAGCCGTCTCCGTCGTCTTCTTCTTTTCGGCCGGTGTTTTCATTTCTCCGGTGCCTTCCTCTATATTAGTTCGTTCAACAACGGATCGAACCACGCCTATGCCTGCCCGGCTGACCGAGCATACGTGGCGATGTGAATCTATGCTTCACGATGATTGGCATGGGGCGTGGTTTTCTGTTGCGGACCGCGACCGAAGGGACGGCCTATAAATCGCCGCCGCGAGCGTTTATGGCGGTCGTTACAACGTCAGGAGGCTCCTTTACGCCCTGCGTCAAGGCTGCGGCGAAAATGACCGTATTGACCCCGGCGACATATTCATCGGGAAGCGGCGGCCGAATCAAGGTAACGGCCGAACCGTTCAACCAAACCGGAGAGCCATTCGCGCGGGTCAGTTGAGCGAAGTTGTTTCCAATTTTCAGCCGCGCCATGATCGCCGGCACGCTTTCGCGAACCGACACATGCTTGTCGGACAAGCCATAAATGCATGTGACGGCTTGACCGGTTGTGGCGTCATGATCGGCGATTCCCGAAATAGCTCTTGCTACAAAAGTGATCTGTACCCCGCCAATTGTCGTCAACGTCGCCATGGTCGCCGCTTCGGATCGAGGTCCTTCACGATCACTTGAAGATTGAGGCGCTCTTCCTGCGAAGGCAAGCGCAAAATCCCTCGCAAGGCCGGAGCCTCCGGCGAGGGTTTGAAGGCTCGGGACTGCTCACGCCCGAGCGCTCAAGTGACGAGGTGTGGGATTCTTCATCTCAACAACGCGGGCGGCGATTTTGATGGGGCGCAGGCGCAAGTTTGTGGAACTGGGTGCCCCGCCGCTCGAGCGTGTGGCGTACGCGGGACTTTCGTATCACACCTCCCGCGTGTCAGCTTCCCCTTGTAAGTTTAGGATGGCAACTCTTTTGATGTGCATGCGTACCTCGACGCAAATTCTTCCGAAGTTCCGCTCGTGACGCAAAACCAAATTATCCTATTGGTTTGATCGACGGTCCAAATTCCATTTGCACCACCAGAAAAAGTAGGAGGCTGGGTTGGGCTCATCACAAAGTGCTGTCTGGGAGGCAAGCTGCGACCCTGAGTGGGTTTGACTTTGTTACATTCTAATCTGAGAGCGAGAGAACTGAGGTTAGCGATGCCGGTGCAACTAAATATGCTGCCGTTCGAAGTATCTACTACTAGCGCTGAGAAACTATCCCCGGCAGAAGACAAGTAGGAAGCCACGGGAAAGATCTCAAAGGCTGGCGGATTGGCGGGCTGAGCAACGCTGGGATACGCCACAAGACACATGGAAACTAGGAGTGACGTTCTAACTATGGTCGCTCGCACCGACTTTGGCACAAGGCTTGTGTTCAACGCCCGTCCTCCAACCGCCGCCGCACCGGGCGAGCTTCGACCCTCGTCAGGTCGCGAGCGGGCGATCCCGGCATGGATCATTGCTGGGCTTCACGCTTGGCGAGGGCGACCGGCTCGGTGCCCATCCCTAGGTGCTCAGTCCCGGCATTTGATGGATTGGGTCGAGCTATGTAGGTGGTCATTGTTTCCTCCCATATGATCGCGGTGCCCCAAGCAGCCTGACCCTAAGTAGCGGGCCGCTATCTAGGTCCCCTCGCGGCTGGTTGAGGAAGACTAAAGGCGTGGGCGCGGCGCCGCTCAATCTCTCGCCGGACATGGCCCTCGGCAACGACGGCTGCGCGCTTCTCGCCTTTAGGACCGGCGGCCACCGGAGCGCTCTAAGTTTGCGAGGCGTCTAAGCTCCTCGAAGGTTAGTACCTGTCCCGTCGCACGGTTGGTCACTACGATCGGCAATTGTGTCTCTTTCCGCATGTTTTCCACGACGGCAAGCGCATCGATCGCATTGTCCAGATGATGCAAGATCACGCCTGCTCTTGTTTCGCAGGAAATTGAGAACACCGGCTGACTTCCTCTCTATCGATCATGCCACGCGAATGGTGCAGGAGATTGTCAAGGCCAAAAATTTCAAACGAGGCGCCACCCCGGAGCCGTGGGACCCGTCCTGCTGTGTTCTGGCCCCCGCTGCGCGCGATGACAAAAAAGCCGCAAACGAGGCCGATATGGTTAACGACCGGGATGGCGCCGCTTGGAACGCTGGGGTCCACGCGCCGCGAGGGACAAATCGGAGAGTAAGGGAGCGAATTGACAGCAAGGATGTTGCCTAGGAGGCGCATCATGTACGGCCAAGAGATTTTTCACCGTCGGCCCGACCCGTCCTTCAATGCGGCTGAAGTGAGGTTCCGCCTAGCGTCGGGCGCGAAATGGCGGCTGGCCGAGAGGCGTGTCGCAATGGTCCGTTTGCTGGTTAACGTACGACATCAGCGATGGGTGCGCGCCGAGTCGGCCAAGGCCTATCGTCCCCCCACCTTGCTCGAAGATAATCCCACTTCTGGGTGACCATCGGCCACGCGGCTCGCAAGCGTCCACAACGCTGGCCCCTCACCCTGTCACCATGCGCGCGCTCGATGAAGACGGGCGCGATGTTCATTCCGAGGTCGAAGGCGACCGCCCGCGCGAACCATGAGTTCGTCTTCGCCATTCTCAGGATGATGTCGCTGTGGCTCTCCCCGGTCCGCGCATCTGGCCAAGGCGATCGACAAATCTGTGATCGAGCGCGATCCTGAAAACGCCGCGACGGAGCGCCGCGCCGTTCCACCCCCTGTCCGCCAGATCACAGGCCCCGCGATCGGGCTTGCTGGCCGACTGTAATGCATTCAGGTTTCGAGCCGGATGACACAGCGCTGATTACGCCGCGCCATCTCTGACCGCCGCGAGGAAGGAACCCTCACAATGGCTATCAACTGACAGGAGGCAATCTATGCGAACCATGCTGGCGCTTCTGCTATTAACGACCACAGCGGAAGCACAAGACCAAATCTGCGACTTCGAACAGCAGTGCTACCATGGCGACCTTGCGCACCCAGATCGGGTGACGCCACCGCCAGCGCCGCAATACGATGCCGCGCCACGGCTCGCCCCGGACCAGCCAAGCTCGCCGGTCTGTCATCTGGCGACAATCCGAGAAGCCCCGATGCTGCCCGCCCGCATCGTTGAAATCTGCACTATCCCGCCTGAGGAGGAACAGGCGATTCGCAACCGCATCCGACAGCCGGTCATTCCCGACCAATTCGCCGGGCCACCGTGGTTGCGGCCGTGAAATTGAAGCTCACCTGATCCAATCCCTGCGCCGCAAAGCTCTCAGGATGCCTGCCCGCTCTGGGCCGGGTGGCCGAGAACCTCGTTGAGCGGGATTCGCTCGACTACCGTCGAGCCCTCCTCGTTGAAGATCTCCAGTTCCCAGCGTCCCCCCAGTTTCCCGTGCTCCCGCCAGAGTGGCCAACCCTTGTACTTCATCGCTTCCCTCCGCTGAGCTAGGCTTCCAGTCGTCTGGCAAGCCGTATTTCTTCCGTAAGACCTCTTGGTATTCAAGGCCGGTGCAGATCCACGCCTGCCATTGCTCGTTCCAGTGCATCGGTCGTCCTCCTTGTAGCCAGTTCTGCGGGCGATTATCGGCATGCGGGCGCGCTAGCCAGAGCGTCTGGATCAGGCGCGGCAATACGGGCTGAAAGCTCTCGTGCCCGCAGCAACGACGGCGGGAGTCGTACTTTATCCAACGGCAGGGTTGCCAGCGGAAATGAGTCCGGGCGCCAATACCACTTCTCAGCGTGGCCGCCCCAATCGTGGCCAAGCCGCAGGCCGAGCGAGCCGAGATCAACTCCAATAAGATCGGTCTTATCGCAAGTGACCCATGGACCCATGCCGCCGCCATGGGAGATGAACCCGAACGTCGGCCTCCAGACAACAATCGGCATCAGGGCTTCAGCCCTGACCACCGCCGGGGCGGCGATCAGGCCGATCAAGGCCCTTGAGAAAGGACCGTCGGGGCAGAACTACGCGCTGCGCTGCGCCACCCCGCGCGATGTGTTGAAGAACCATAAACGCTCTCCTTCGTTTGCACACGCATCGGAGAGCAAGGACCAATTGTTGCCCGCATGGGCCACATCGTCATTCACCACCGTTGCCGGTCAAGGCTGGTTGGCGGGGCCGAAGCCCTCTCTGGATGCGTTCACACATGTAGCAATCGCAGCGTCCGCGATCAAGCCTTTCGCGCATCTGTAACTGAGGGGCGCCCTGATAATAATTCGGCGACTGCGCCGTGCACCTGTCCGCCAGCACCGGATCCCAGTAAGACGCTCGCGACACGATGCCCGCCCTTGCCGCATCGACTTTGTTGCGGGAGTTCTCTGACCCGCTGCATAGTGACGCCTCAAGCGCGGATAGACCGGCCAGTCGACAAGCGACGAGCATCGCACCCGCTCCCGCAGGCTGCCTTCAAACTTGCTTCATTCCTCCGGCAGCCCCGCCTTGCGCAGTCCCTCGATTCTCCGGTTTTGAAAATCGACTACGGCCGGATCGGATATGCGGACCGACATGCGCGCCTCGGTACGCCTTCCACGCCGCAATCGTCCTGAACGCGCCCATGCCGCTGGGAGGGAGCGCAAGGAAACGCTGGAGCGCTTCACGGGCCTCGGCCTCATGGCCGGTCAAAGCGAGCGCCGCGATAAGGTCTCCATGCGCCCCCGGATAGCTTGGATCAATCGCGATCGCGCGGCGGGCCCATTCGATCGCCTGATCATACTGCTTCAGCCCGAAATAGTCGTGCAGCTTTCGTGCGATAGCAATCTGGATCGCGCGGCGCTGAGCCGAATCGGCCTTGTCACAAGATTCAAGGCTCTTTTCAAATTGCCCTGTCATAGAGGTATGCTTCGCTTAGGGCGTCTCACCCCGAATACGGACTATTCGGATCGATCGCGATCGCCCGCCGGGCCCATTCGATCGCCTGATCGTATTGCTTCAGCCCGAAATTGGCCGCCGCCTTGCCCGCATACCAGATAATCCAGAGATGGATCGTGCGGACTGAGCCGAATCGCCTTGTCAAAATTTTCGAGGCTCTTTTCAAATTGCCCGAGGCTCCGGTATCGTAGCCCATGTTCGCATAGGCGTCCACGGCGGCCGGATCCAAGGCGAGCGCGCGTTCGTCCTCCGCGATCGCTTCGTCGAGGCGCCCCTGGACTCGGAGTATCCAGGCTTTGCGTACGTGAGCCGCGGCGTAGTTTGGATCGAGGGCGAGCGCTTTCGACACCAATTCGTCGGCCCGCTTGAGGTCGGCCTTCGGGTCGGCGCTAAGGCCGACCGCGACCGACGCAGAACTTGATGGACAAAAAGGTCAGGGCGTGGACATTGTTGGGATCGAGCGGCGAGCGCCTGTTCGCAGAGACGGTAACCCGCTTCCGCTTCCTTGCCGAGTAACTCCGGCTTTTCGCACGGCCGCGACGCACTGGAGAGCCAAATCCTCGGCGTTCGGGATTCGCCGCGGGCGTCCGTTTGAGGCGGGCGGCCTCGGCCTCGGTGAGTTGAAGTTCATCGCGCGCGCCAGATGGGTGACGATCTCGTCCTGCATCTGCAACAGATCGGCGCGGGGGGTGTCGAATTGTTCGGCCCAGAGATGTGCGCCGCTGTCGGCGTCGATGAGCTGGGCGTTGACCCTCACCTGATTGCCGCTCGGCTGCACCGAGCCTTCCAGCACATAGCGCACGCCCAGATCCTTGCCGATCGCCTTGGCGTCGACCGGCTTGCCCTTGTAGGTGAAGGCCGTGTTGCGCGCGATGACGAAAGCTGTCGCGGATGCGCGCGAGAGCGGTGGTCAATTCGTCGGTGAGCGCGTCGGCGAGGTAATCCTGCGCCGGATCGCCGGAGAGATTGGCGAAGGGCAGCACCACGATGGAAAGACGCTGCGGCCGCGAGCGGCGGAGGCGCGTTCGAGGCGACGGGCGCGGGCCGATTGGCGCTGACGAGTACCAGCCGCCGGCCGCGACCAGAAGGAGCAGCGCGGCGATCGCGGCGAGCGAGCGCGAGGCGTAGCGCCTTTTGCGGCGCGGGCGTTGCGCCTCGATCGGCTTCGCCTCGACTGGCTTCGCCTGCGCGGGCGCGCCGACCTCCAGCGAATAGACCCGCATCGGCTCGGCGATGTTCTTGAGTTGCGTCGGGCCGAGATCGGTGACCGCGAGATCGAGCCGCCCCTTGACCTGCCGGTAGGCGTCCTCGGAGAGGCAGATCGCTCCGGGCTTGGCGATGCCCTCCAGCCGCGCGGCGATATTGACGCCGTCGCCCATCAGGTCGCCGTCGCTCTCCTCGACCACGTCGCCGAGATGGATGCCGATCCGAAATTCGATGCGCTTGTCAGGCGCGACCCCAGCGTTGCGCTCGACCATCGCCCTTTGGACTTCAATGGCGCAGTTCACTGCGTCGACGACACTCCGGAACTCGACGATGCGCCGTCGCCGGTGCGCTTGACGATGCGGCCGTGATGCACGGCGATGGTCGGATCGATCAGGTCGCTGCGCAGCGTCCGCAGCCGCGCCAGAATTCGGTCCTCGTCGGCTCCGGCAAGCCGCGAATAGCCGACCACGTCGGACACCAAGATCGCCGCGAGCTTTCGAGTCTCGCTCACGGCGCTAATGCCGAAGGCAGATCACCGGTCGCAGATGGCACGGGCATGGCTGCACTTCCATGCTGCACTGAGGAGACGTGGCGGCCGGGAATGCAGGCCCAGCGTTCGACTCGTCGGTCTAGCCGCGCCATGCCGAGCATAACACCGTCGCCGAGGAAGGGAATAGAAGATGGGCCGAGACTGCGCCAAGATCGGACGCAAGGAGCGGCCTGAGCGTCACGCTCGCCACTGGGTCTGGTGAACTGGCAGATGACCCAGCGCACCGCGTTCGAGATGCGCAACAAGACGGGCTCGGACGTGTTTATCGCTGTCAGCACGATGGCGGGGTGAGCCGAAAATCGGGAAGTCGAATCACTTTCCCTTCCCAGCCTGCCCGTGCGGGTGCGAAGTTCGCCTTCAGGCACATCCGCCTGCGCCGCAACGCTGATAGATCAGGCCGCGCTCAGCTAAGTTGGTCGAGGGCCTTCGCGCATGTCACCCGAGAAACCCCTATTTCGAAAGCTCGATAACCATTTGCTTCGCGTTGCCGATCTCGACGCGGCGATCTCGTTTTATCGGGATAGGCTAGGTCATCGACTGCTGTGGCGCAGCGATGAGGCTGCGGGTTTCGGTTTTCCTGAGACGGACGCCGAGCTGGTAGTACACCTTCATATCGGACCTGAGACGGACATATTGGTCGCCGACGTCGACGAGGCTTTCGCAGCCTTTTTGAAGGCCGGGGGCGAGTTGATTCTGGCCCCATTCGACATAGCGATTGGCCGTTGTGCGCGAATACGCGACCCCTTTGGCAACGAATTGGTCATCTTGGATCAATCGAAAGGACAGCTGGTGACCGACGCCGACGGTCGAGTAACTGGCGTCGGCCCGCGCTCCGCGTAGCCTCAGAGGCCCGATCTGGAGCCCTGCGTTTGGTCAGAAACCGGCCTTGAAGGGCGGCGGTCCACCGGAAGCCGCCGCCCACGGGGCTCTGGAGGCCGCCTAGTGCGGGTCGGGCGGCGGGGTGATCGTGGTGGTGTCGATCCCTTGCCAGTGTGATGTCGTCCAGCGGTTGCCAGCATTGTCGTCCCCGAACCGCATCCCGTCTCGGCTCCATTCGGTCGAGCGGTAGCCGCTGGGACCGGAGCATATTTTGTAGCCCTGAAAGCTCGTCGAACAGGTGAGCGTGTCGCTGCTCAGAGCAGGCGCGCTGGGAGCGAGAATTGCGACGCTAACCAGCCAAGCTACCGCGCGCATGAGCCCCTCGATCTCCACCAGCCGCAGGATCACGTCGCTGTAGCTCTCGCCGGGACCGCGCATGGCGCGCAGTCGACTAACTCGCGGCGTGAGCGCGATCGCTTTTTCGAGTGCGCCGCGACCTCGGCTCGCGCCCGTCCGGCGTCTTCTGCGTTGCAAACGCAAAATGGACGACGGGTCGGTTCCCGCTGCGGATGTGGAAGCCGTAGCCGTAGCTGTAGCCGTCTCCGCCGTTCACGGCCACATGCTGCACCGTTTCATCCAAGCTGCAACATTTGTAGGCCGTCATGGATCGCCTCCTATCGCTCAGCCGCGATGCGCAGAATTACGTCGCTGTAGCCCTCGCCGGGTCCGCGCTGCGCCTTGAGCCGCTCGACCACATTCTCGTCGGTAACTACACGCATCGCTCGCCGCGCTCGTTGACCGCGTTTTCCTAGCCGACGGAGCCCTCCGGTAACGTCGCGATCGCCTCGTAGGCCTCTGCGGTGGTCGGGATCGTGATCATTGGGGTCCGGCGTCGGCTCGGTGACACGGGCAACGACTTGAGGCCAGATGCTAGAAGGATTGCGGCTAGGGCCGCCCGAGGCTGTTATCCCCAGTTCAGCATCCGCGAACACTCAGGAGGAAGCTTTGGCCAAGGGATATTGGATCACCTTCTATCGCTCAATTTTCTGACCCCGCCGCGCTGGCGGCGTACGCCAAACTTGCCGGACCGGCCGTAGTCAGCAATGGCGGCCGCTTCCTTGCGCGGGGCGGCACCGTCAAGACGTATGAGCAAGGCATCGCACAGCGCACCATTGCAATCGAGTTCGACAGTGTTGATGAACTGGCCATTGCCGCCCGCACGCCCGGCCTATCAAGAGGCACTCGCCGCGCTAGGCAATACGTGTGAACGCGACATGCGTATCGTCGAAGGCGTGGACTGAAAAGCTGAAACTTGCTCAACGGTCTCGAGCCGGGGGTTGAGTAGCCAAACGACCCCGAAGCCGGAAATTTCGGCCGTAGCGCGCCCTGACCTCGTCGGGCGACTGGCGCAGGCCGAGGCAGCGGCGCAACCGCTTGATCTCGCCGGTCAGGTAGGAGCGCCTCCGATTGGCTCATACGGCGTGCGCGACGAGGCGGTGGTGGGTTCGGGTTGCGGCAGCATTGCGCCGGATGGACGGCGTCCGCCTGACGCCGGAGGAGATCGCCGACCTGCTTCACCCTGCTCCGGCGGCAAGCGCGTCTCTATGGATTCGCTGGCCGGGTCTGATTTAATAAGCGTCATCGGGCGGCCGGGTCGCAGCTTGCGATCCGCGTCATTCTCGAGATCCAGACTGGCCGCGACCGCCCGCTCTGCGGCGGTTTCGATTTTCACTTGATCCGCATTTGTGGGTGCGAGCGGCCCGTCATTGACATCCGGCAGACCCCCGTTTGCGGGAAGACCGCGAAACTGATTGAGTTCTTGCCGCCGCCGCCGCTTCAACCTCAACGCCGCGAGCCGAAACCTTCTCCATGATCGATGCTAATGCCGCCTCACTGCGCTGAGCGTAGATGTCCATTGCCTTTGACAGTTCTTGCCCTTGGGCCGCTAGCTCCTCATGAAAAGCGTCACGGAGTTTGCTCACGTCGTCTACGTAGTTTTGAAACAAATCCTGCATCGGATTCTCCTCATACTTTCGTAGCCACCATCTCCCCAGCGAACTGAACTTTGTTTTGCAATTGTGAAGCTATAAAGGCCTGCGTAGGGCATCGAGCTTCCATCAACATACACACCGTTAATGTTATTACTGTTCGGTCGGGGCACATGTTTGACAGACGGCTTCCAGGCCACGAAAGGCTGCCAAAGCCCCCCCCCCCGCCCCCTTTGAAGGCCTCGGCGCGTTTTTTCCCGCGACCATTACGCGTCCATCGAGCCTCCCGCCGGTCTGTGCGGCCGGCACCGCGGTAACGAGCCGCGGAGGTAGCTATCCGGTAGCTAGAATAAAGCCGCGAAAGCTCTCAATTTCTGATAACGTCTTGAATCGATTGTTATCCTCGTCGATGCCCTTGGCGACGCCCATCGCTGGCTCGACGAACTTCTGTCCGATCCAACCAGACTTTGGAGTCGCTCGCCTTGCGAGAGGGCAAGACCGACCGTTCGATCCGGATGACCCTGTCGCTCGCCTTCCTTGCCCCGAACATCGTCAAGGCCGCGATCGAAGGTCGCCTGCCGCGGGGCTTCGGTCTCAAGCGTCTCGTCGACCTTCCGATGGCCTGGCCAGACCAATGGCGGGCGCTCGGGCTCGAGGCGCCGGCGCACGCATAAGTACGACCGGCCGTTTGGCGCTGTGTACGACCGGCAGTTCGACGCGCTGCCGCGAGGGCTACGGTCGAGTGAACGGCCTCGCGCAAACAGCAGCCTTGGAAACGGAAATTTGCGGCCAGAGACTTTGGGCGCGACGCGCCGAGAAAGGTCCTCTCAACCCGCGCAATCCGGCAGCAGAGACCGGCTCTATCCGCACAGGTCACGGAAATGTCGGACTATTTCCGACCCTGGGAAATCACGTCGGTTTGCGCCGACTTCCTGGTGGAGCTGAGGGGATTCGAACCCCTGACCTCTGCAGTGCGATTGCAGCGCTCTCCCATCTGAGCTACAGCCCCGTCGCGCGGCTGTTTACGTGCGCGTCCAACCCGTGTCAACGGCGTCGCCGCGGGGGATCGAGGCTGCTCCGCGGCATCGCAGGGGCTTCAAAGTTTAGGAAGAATTCATGCGCGCGATCCTCGACATTATCATCTACGCCCTTGACCTTTACAAGCTTGTGATCGTCGCCGGCGCGGTTCTATCGTGGTTGATTGCGTTCGGCGTTGTCAACATTCGCAATGATTTCGTCCGTTCGGTGTGGAACCTCTTCCTCGCGCTGACAGAGCCGTTCTTACGCCCAATCCGGAACTTCCTGCCGAACACCGGCGGCATCGACATTTCGCCGATCATCCTCTTGTTGGCGGTGATGCTGGTCGAACGGATCATCATCTACTACGTCTATCCCTTTGTGTTCTGAGGCCGAATGGCTGCGTCCGGCGCCAAGACAGCGGGGGGTCGGTTCTTCGAGGACTTTCGCCTCGGCGAGACGATCAATCACCCCACACCCCATACGCTAACCAGTGGCGACGCCTCGCTCTATTCGGCGCTTTACGGCATGCGCTTTGCGCCCCAAAGCGCCGAGACTTTCGCGCGCGCCATCGGCTATCCGGCGAGCCCGATCGACGATCTGCTCGCCTTCCATGTCGTGTTCGGCAAGACGGTGCCTGACGTGTCGCTCAACGCGGTTGCAAATCTCGGCTACGCCGATTGCCGGTTCTCGAAGCCGGTGTTTGCTGGCGACACGTTGTCGGCGGCGTCGCAGGTCATCGGGCTCAAGGAAAACTCGAACAAGCAGAGCGGCGTCGTCCACGTGCGGTCGAAAGGGTCCAACCAGCGCGGTGAGACGGTGATCGAATACGTCCGTTGGGTGATGGTGCGAAAGCGCGACTCCGCTGCGGCTGCGCCTCAGACCCACGTTCCCGAACTCCCCGAGGCGGTCGGCCCCGCCGAGTTCGGTGGGGCCTGTCCCCGGATAGACCGCGCGGCATTCGACGACGCGCTCAGCGGTTCGACCCATCGATTCGAGGACTATTCTCCGGGCGAGAGGATCGATCATGTCGACGGAGTTACCGTCGAGGAGGCCGAGCACCAGATGGCGACCCGCCTCTATCAGAACACCGCCAAAGTGCATTTCAACCAGTTCACCGAGGGGCAGGGACGCTTCGGGCGGCGCCTGATCTATGGGGGCCACGTCATTTCGCTCGCGCGCGCGCTGAGCTTCAACGGCCTCGCCAACGCCTTTCATATCGCGGCAATCAACGGCGGCCGGCATGTCGCGCCGCTGTTCGCGGGCGACACTTTGTTCGCCTGGAGCGAGGTGGTCGAGACGGCGGCGCTCCCTGGCCGCGACGACGTCGGGGCGCTGAGACTGCGCACCGTCGCGGCCAAGAACCGCCCCTGCGCCGACTTCCCTTTGCGCGAGGGCGACGGCTATGAGCCGCATGTGGTGCTCGAGCTCGACTATTGGGCGCTTGCGCCGCGACGAGCGTGACGCTCGATGCGCTTGCCGGCGGATGCCGTTCTTATGATCGTCGACATGCAGGAAGCGATCGACGACCCGCGGTTTGGCGCACGCAACAATCCTGGCGCCGAAGCGAACATCGCTGCGCTCATCGCCGCCTGGCGCGCTGAGAGGCTGCCGCTCGTCCATATCCGCCACGATTCGGTCGAGCCCGACTCACCCTATGCGCCGGAGAGACCGGGTCATCGTTTCAAGCCTTGCGCCGCGCCGCTTGAGGGCGAACCGGTGGTCGGCAAGAACGCGAACAGCGCCTTCATCGGCACTGGTCTCGAAGGTCTGCTCGATGAACTCGGCGCGACGACGCTGGTCATCTGCGGCGTGCTGACGCCGAACTCGGTCGAGGCGACCGCGCGTCATGCCGGCAATCTCGGCTATCAGGTCTTCGTCGTCGGCGACGCCTGCTGGGCGGTCGACAAGATCGATCTTCGCGGCCGGCGGTGGCTCGCCGACGACGTCCACGCGCTCTCGCTGGCGCATCTCCAAGGCGAGTATGCGAGCGTGGTCGACGCCGCGACGACGCTGCTCGCGGCATCGGTGGCGAAGGCGCGCCAGCGGCGGGCGGCGGCCAAGACCTGATCGCGATTGCGACCGTCGGTTAGGCCGGAAGGATTGCAAAATCCATGGAAGGAAAACAAAGGTCCGGCGGAAGGAAAACAAAGCCCGGGCGGAAGGAAAACAAAGGCTCCGGGAAGGAAAACCAAATCGAAGCGGGCGCAGAATCTTTCGTAGTTGCAAAGGCTTATAGCGCGATCCGACACCTGGCGATCCACCCGATCTCCGAGCGACAAGCAACAAGCCATCGATTTTTCAAATAGCGAGAGGCGCGAGCGTCCGTCATCCGCACGGAGGGCGACCCGAGATCCGATCGGGCACAGTAGCACGTAATTCTAATTATCGCAAATATTTGCTGAACTTTCTGCTTATCGCCACCCCCCGCCCCCTGGACGACCCCTTACCGCTCCTTACGGCCCATTGTGGCGTCCATTTCCCGACCGGCATCCGCAATTTTCGTCTGTCGGGCGAATAAATCCATTCGCTGAAGCGTTGATTGCAGCTTGAGGAGAGCCGCCCGAAAACCGGGCGGTTCTTTCTTGTGACGCGCCGAACGAAACTTCGGCCGGGGCTGCGACGTATCATCAGGGCCGGGCGCCGCCCTCGTCCGCGTCAGGCGCGGGGCGCGCCATTGGAGAATTGCATCATGTTCGGCCAAACATTGACTCGGCGCGCCGTGATTGCGGCTTGCGGCGCGCTGGCTGTCGCGGGTCATGCTGCGCTCGCCCAGTCGGGCCAGGCGGTGCGCAACATCCGGGTCGACGTCGCGCCTCTGCGCGCCAACGCTGGCGACCCGACTGCGAGCTGGGTCGAGCAGGACCTTCCGCGCCGGCTCGCGCAGGCGCTGGCCGGCCGCCTGACGCCGAAAGGCGGCACGCTGACCATCAGGATCGACTATCTCACGCTCGGACCGAACACCGGCGCCACCATCCACGGCGGCTCGTCGCCGGACAACATCCAGGGCGTGGCGATGATCAACGGCGTGCAATGGCCGGTCAGAGCGACGAGCAGCTATGCGTCGTCTCCCGTCGATCAGACAATGATCGAGCAATCCAATCACTATCGCGTCTCTGCGCTCACGCAGGCGCTGGCGTTCTGGATCGCCAGAGACCTCGGCGGCTGACGCCGCTCCAGCGGAACCGTGAAAGGGGATCGCGGCAGCGTGCGGTCCCGTGAATCTGCCCCGGCTGGGCGGCGATCCTCGCAAAGCGTCGAGCAACGCCTCGTCCTCCTCGGTTCGCAAAGGCTTGCTTCCACGCAGTCCGGGCGGCGCCTCGGCGCGGTCTTGATTCGTAAAGCTCGGTGATTTTTGGCATGATTCCATTTAAGTCGTCGTCACGATCGAACGGAGTCCAGACGGGATCATGTCGCGCATGCTTCTTGCTGAGCCGGCCGGCCAAGGGTGGTTGCAGTTCGCGGAACTAAGCCTCGCGCTGGTCTTGTCGGCCCTGATCGGCCTTGAGCGCGAAGTCAGACAGAAGAGCGCCGGACTCAGGACCTACACACTGGTCGGCCTGGCCTCAGCACTCATCGTCCTGATTTCGAAATACGGCTTTACCAACATCCTGGCCGATGGCCGGGTTGTTCTGGATCCTTCGCGCATGGCCGCTCAGATCGTCTCCGGCATCGGCTTCATTGGCGGCGGCGTCATCTTCGTTCGCAAGGATCTCGTACGCGGCCTTACCACCGCCACTACGATATGGGTGACTGCGGCGGTCGGCATGGCCTGCGGAGCCGGACTCCCGCTGTTGGCGATAGCAGTGACTTTCGCCAATTTCGTCGTCGTCTTCGGGTTTCCGCTGCTCGAGCGGCAGCTCCCGAAATCGCGGTGGGCGCCGACCTCGCTTCAAGTCTCCTATCCCGACGGCCGAGGCATATTGCGCGACATTCTCGCGGTCTGCACCCAGCAGGACTTTGCCGTCACCGGGGTCCAAGTCGAGCGCGACGGCGGCCTTGGCCGAGACCGCCGAGGCAAGCAATCGGGCAAAAGCCATGCAAGGGAGGCCGCCTACGCGACCGTGGCCGTCCTTGAGCCAAGCGACGATGCGCCCGTCGCGTCAAAGGGCACGGTCACCGTTGTTCTCGAGCTGCGAGGCGGCCGATCCATCGCCAGGTTGGTGGACAAACTGTGCGAAATCGAGGGCGTATCGGCTGTCAAGGTTGGCGACTCGGGGCTCATATCCGATTGATCGCGCGCCAAGACCCGCATAAGCAACGCGCCGATCACGACGGGGCCGCGGACTTGAGCTCATGCGCGGGGCGCGTCACGGCCCGATTATTTCCGTCCGGTATTTGGGCAGCAGCGCCGCCATGAGTTTGCGCTTCTCGGCGACCTCGGCCTCGCTTGCCTTCGGCGGCGGCGAGGTGCGGCCCTCGACCGGGAAACCGACCGCCGCGAAGAACTCGTCCTGTCCCGCCGGCGCGCACAGGCACAGCATCCGGGCCATCTTGCCGGAGGTGTTCCTGAACATGTGCGGCGCGTTGGCTGGAATATTGAGGGTCGACCCGGCGCGAACGGTTTGGGCCTTGTCGCGGAAGGTGAACTCGAGCTCGCCTTCGAGCAGGGTGAACATCTCCTCGAAATCGTGACGATGAGCGGGCGGCCCGCCGCCGTTCGGCACCAGCATGTCGATCAGGCAATAGCGCCCGGCGGTGTCCGCGCCCGACACCAGGATCGTGTACGTGCCCCCGGCGACCGAGACATGCCGCAGTTCGGCGCCGTCAGGGTCGGCGACCGTCAATTGACGGGCGGGGTCGTCGGGCGGGATAGGCGAGGTCGCGCGTGCGGGGTCCGTCATTCGCCGTCTCCTTGCCTGGTTCGAGGCGCCGGTTGGGGGACAGAGCGTATCCGATTGCGCCGGCGACGCGCCCGGCGTTCGCCTCACTCCGCCGCCCGGGCCTTTTCGGGGACCCAGGCCGGCTCGGGCTGGACCTCAGGCGCAGCCGGCTTGACCTTCGCCTTGCCGCTCAGGCGCCGCGACAGCTGCCCGAGATAGAGATAGATCACCGGGGTCGTGAACAGGGTCAGCGCCTGGCTGACGATCAGGCCGCCGACCATCGTATAGCCGAGCGGCTGGCGCAGCTCCGACCCGGTGCCGTGGCTCAGCATCAGGGGCACGCCGCCGAGCAGCGCCGCCATCGTCGTCATCATGATCGGACGGAACCTGAGCAGCGCCGCCTTGCGGATCGCCTCGAGGGGCGAGAGGCCCTCGTCGCGCTCGGCGGAGATGGCGAAGTCGACCATCATGATGCCGTTCTTCTTGACGATGCCGATCAGGAGAATGGTGCCGATGAGGGCGACGAGGCTGAATTCGTAGCCGAACAGCATGAGCGTCGCGAGCGCGCCCAGGCCCGCCGACGGCAGCGTCGACAGGATCGTGAGCGGGTGAACGAAACTCTCATAGAGCACGCCGAGGATCAGATAGACGCAGATAAGCGCCGCGAGAATCAGGAGCGGCACGCTAGTCAGCGAATCCTGGAACGCCTGCGCGTTGCCTTGGAAAGTCGTCGTCAGGCCCTGCGGCAATTGCAGTTGCTGCATGGCGCGCTGGACCGCATCGGTCGCGGCGCCGAGCGCGACCCCCTGCGCGAGGTTGAAGCTGATCGTGATCGCCGGGAACTGCCCCTGATGGCTGATCGAGAGCGGCGCGACCGGAGCGGTCGTCCATTTGGCGAAGGCGCTGACCGGCACCATCTGACTGGTCGTCGGCGAACGGATGTAGATCTTGTCGAGGGTGGCGGGATCGCCGAGCAGCGAGGGCAACACTTCCTCGATAACGTAGTAGGTGTTCACCTGGGTAAAGTACTGGGTGACCTGGCGCTGGCCGAAAGCGTCATAGAGCGTGTCGTCGATGAGCTGGGGCTGGATTCCATAGCGCGAGGCCATGTCGCGGTCGATCTTGAGGGTGAGCGTCGTGCCTGAATTCTGCTGGTCGGTCGCGACGTCGCGCAATTCGGGCAGCGACTGAAGCTTCTCGAGGATCTTGACCGACCAGGCGTTGAGCTCATCGAAATTGGCGTCCTGCAGCGTGTATTGGAATTGCGTCTTGGCGGCGCGAGCGCCGACGGTCACGTCCTGCGCCGCTTGCAGGTAGACGCGCATTCCCGGAATTGTCGCCAGCTTCGGTCGCAATCGGGCGATCACCTGAAACGCATCGACGTCGCGGTCTTCGCGCGGCTTGAGCGAGATGAACATGCGGCCGTTGTTCTGCGCCGCGTTGCCGACGCCCACGCCCAGGCCCATCGCCATCGTGTCGACGGCGGGGTCGTCCATCACGATCTTCCCGGCCTCCTGTTGCAGGCGGTACATGTCGTGGAACGAGACGTCCTGTCCGGCCTCGGTCGTTCCAAACAGAATGCCGGTGTCCTGCTGCGGAAAGAACCCTTTGGGAATGACGACGAACAGATAGCCGGTGGCGATCACCGTGGCGAAGAACGTCATGAGCGTCGCGAAGCGGTGGCGGAGCACGAAATCGATGCCCCGCTGATAGCCGTTGGCAAGCGCGGCAAACCCTCTCTCGCTGAGGTTATAGAGCCGGCCGTGACGCTCCTCGTCGTGGCTCTTGAGGAAGCGCGAGGCCATCATCGGGGTCAGCGTCAGCGAAACGACCGCCGAGACGAAGATCGTCATTGCGATCGTGACCGCGAATTCGCGGAACAGGCGGCCGATGATGCCGCTCATCATCAGGAGCGGGATGAGCACCGCGACCAGCGACACCGAAATCGAGATGATGGTGAAGCCGATCTCGGCCGAGCCTTTGAGCGCCGCCTGAAACGGCTTTTCACCCTCCTCGATATGGCGGGTGATGTTCTCGAGCATCACGATCGCGTCGTCGACGACGAATCCGACCGAGATGGTGAACGCCATGAGCGAAAGATTGTCGAGACTGTAGCCGGCCGCCCACATCAGCGCGCAGGCGCCGAGGAGGGCGAGCGGAACGGTCACGCTCGGAATGATGGTGGCCCAAAGGCTGCGCAAGAAAACGAAGATCACCATCACCACCAGGGCGACGGTGAGCGCGAGAGTGAACTCGACGTCGCGCAGGGAAGCGCGAATGGTGGTGGTGCGATCGGAGAGAATGCTGACGTGGATGGTCGGCGGGATCGACGCCTGAAGCGTTGTAAGCGTGCGCTTGATCGCCTCGACCGTCGTGATCACGTTCGCGCCGGGGATCTTGAACACGACGAGAAAGACGCTGCGCTTGCCGTTGCTCCAGGCGGCCTGGGTCGCGTCCTGCGGTCCCGCGACAGCTTGGCCGATGTCGCGCACCCGGACCGGCGCCCCGTTGCGGTAGGCGATGATGACGTCGTTCCAGGCCTTCGGATCGGTCAGCTGGTCGTTGTCCTGGATCGTGAAGGTCTGTTTCGGCCCGATCAGCGCGCCTTTCGGGCTGTCCTCGGTGGCGATGCCGATCTGCGCCCGCACGTCCTCGAGCTGCAGGCCCTTTTCGACGAGCTTCGCCGGATCGACCTGGATGCGGATGGCGGGGGTCTGCTGGCCGCCGACGCGCACGAGAGAAACGCCTGAGATCTGGCTGAGGTGCTGCGCCAGAACATTCTCGGCTGCGTCATCGACCTCGATGATGGGCGCGACGTCCGACTGAACGGACAGGATGAGGATCGGCGTGTCGGAGGGATTGACCTTGCGGTAGGTCGGCGGGCTCGGCAGATCCTTCGGCAATTGCCCGGAAGCGGCGTTGATCGCAGCCTGGATGTCGTTGGCGGCGGCGTCGATGTTGCGGTTGAGATCGAACTGGACCGTGATCGCGGTCGAGCCGAGCGCGCTTGTCGACGTCATCTGCGACACGCCCGGAATTTGCGCAATCTGCCGTTCGAGCGGCTGGGCGACCGAGGTCGCCATCGTCTCGGGTGAGGCGCCGGGCAGCGAAGCCGCGACGGTGATGGTCGGAAAGTCGACCTGCGGCAGGGGCGCGACCGGAAGCGACGGGAAGGCGACCAGGCCGACCAGAAGCACCGCGACCATGAGGAGCGTGGTCGCGATCGGACGGTGAATGAAAGGGGCGGAGATGCCCTTGTACATCGGCTAGCTTCCGCTTCCGGTGTCGATCGAAACGATCGATCCGGGCTGAAGCAGGAACTGTCCCGACGTCACCACCCGGTCGCCCTCCTTCAGGCCGTCCGAAATGACGGTTGTCGTCGTGTTCTGATACGCGATCTTCACCTCGCGCACCTGCGCCCGGTTCTGATCGTCGACGGTGAAGACGTAGAGCCCGTTCTGGCCATGTTGCACCACTTCAGTGGGGACAATCAAGGCGTCCTTCTCAACCCCGAGCTGCAATCCCGTCGTTACGGCGAGCCCAGGCCACAGGGCGTTATCCTTGTTTTCGAACTCGGCCTTGAGCCGGATGGTCCCAGTCGCGAGTTCGACCTGGTTGTCGCTGATCGTGAGGCGCCCGACAGCGAGCTTGTGGCCCTCCGCGTCCATGACCGTGACCGCGGGCGAACCGGCCGCCAACTCCTGGTTGATCCGGGTCACATATTCCTGCGGTTCGGCGAAGATGACCGAGATCGGTTGCAGTTGGGCGATCGAAACGATGCCGGTCTGCTGTCCGGCGTTGACGAGATTGCCTTCGTCGATGAGACGGAAGCCGGCGCGGCCGGAGATCGGGGCGCGGATGGTCGTATAGTCCAGTTGCGTCCTGGCAGCGTCGATCGTCGCGGTGTCGGCGGCGATCGAGGCGGTGAGTTGCAGCACGAGCGCGCTCTGGGTGTCGAGTTGCTGCTTGGTGGCGAAGTCCTGCTTGGCGAGGGTCGAATAGCGGGTGAGATCGAGCTTGGCGTTGGCGAGATTGGCTTCGTCTTGCGATTTCTTGGCGACGGCCTGATCGAGAATGGCCTGAAACGGCTTGGCGTCAATCTGGGCGAGAAGATCGCCCTTGTTGACCGTCTGCCCTTCCTGGAACGCGATCTTCAGGATCTGGCCGTCGACTCGCGCCCGGACCAGAACGGTGTTGTACGCCTGGACTTGTCCGATGCTCTGGAGGACGACCGGAAAGTCGGCCCGCTTGACCGCCGTCACCGTGACCACGATCGGCGCCGGGCCGTTCGGCTGCGCCTGTTGGCCCGGCGCCGACGCGGTCTGGCTGGGCTGAGCCCAGATCCGGTTGTGCAGGTCATGAGCAATCCCGCCAGCGGACGGAGCCCAGCGATCCGCCGCTTCGGGCGCATAGACCCCATAGGCGGCGGCCACGCCGCACGCCAGGAAGGCCATCCACGCGAACCGGGCGAACCCCATGACCGAAACCCTTCTCCAACTCGGTGAGGCGCGCGACCCTGAACGCTTTTGGGCACGCGCGCTCGATCCGGGCGCGGCGGCGCGGACTGCGCCGTACCCCCAGCACGCAGGCGCTTCCAGTGCGCCGGTTCTCGCGGGGAACGCTTCGCCAATACCACCATTTTGGCCCGCACGGGCCGCCATCAACCAAATTTGACCGGCGCCGTCGGACGACGGGCGTCCCCGCCGCCGCAAAGTTTTGACGGCCCCGGCGCGGCCCAGCCTAGTATGCGACGCTTGGCGGGATGAAAGCTTTGATGTCGGACGCCGGAACGAAGTACTTGGCGATATCTCTCGTCATGGCGACCGGCGCTACAAATCTCGGTGAGTGCAGACCGACGGAAATCTTACGGCTGATAATCCCGAGCAGGCATAGGTTGGCGGCGTCAAACACCCCGGAGCCGGAATTCCCGGTGGTGGCGACATCGGCGATCGCGGTTCCGAACCGACCCCGCAGATCCGGCGGAATCGCCTGGGGAGGCAGAACCCTGGAGCGGGCGGTTCCCTCGGGTGTGGCGACGACCACGGCTTCGCCCGCATAGGACGCGCGCTCGCATAGCGGCATACGGCGCATTCGCAGACGTACCGGAAGATTGGTCGCGTCGACTGACAGCAGAGTGAGATCCACGCCGTCGAGACTGCCTTCCTTTACCAACCCGGCCGTCAGGTCCTGCCCGCCGATGACAACGTGGGGTTTGGTAATTGCGAAGGTTCCGGGCACATGCGAGGCGGTGAGGATGAGGCCGTTGCCGAGATAGATTCCGTACCCTGGCCAGGACTGCTGGGGCGTCCGATTGACATGGACGGCAAACGACTTGAGGTCGGCGTCGGTGGATTGCGCCGACGCCACGGTCGACGCGAGCGCAGCCGCCAGCACGGCGCCGCCAAGGCTCAGGACTTTCACCGCGACACTCATGGCTTCCTTCACTCGGCGATAGCCGAGAGAAGCTAAAAGACGCAAGCTCGACGTTCGATCGTCGAGCGGGAGCTTAAAAATTGGCGGAATGGAGGAGAGTATGGATCGGCAGGGACAGCGCTTCCCAGCCGCGGCCCAGAAGCGAAGAAAAGAGACGATAGAGACAGAGGATTTCAATCAACGCCGCGATAAGAACATTGAGGAATGTGTATCCTCCCGGCGCCCGCAGTCCGACCTCGTCGCGCATCACATGGTCGTAGGGAATTCTCTGAACATAGGATGAGGTCCTGCCGAAGAACGAGAATATCGTCAACCCAAAATACTGTAATCGACGAGAAATAATAAATATAAATGAATACAAGAGGCCAATGGTTGCAATAATTATTTCGGTGTTTCGGTCATGTATGTTATCAAAAACAAACCACGTTCCAGCCAGTATGACAAGACCGACAATAATTCGGAACAAAAACACCAGTGCGCCAATCATGAGGGCCCCAGTCCGTGTTGATATTGTCTCTGATCATTTCGCCGGCCGCGATTGGACGATCGTATAGCTCGGCAAAATTTCGATGTCCAGACACTATGTCCCGTAACAGAGATTTACACTTCGTTTCGCTTTGCGCCGCATCCGGGTGACTGGAGGCGGTGTGGCGTTCGAGTACTGTTTAAGTGCTTCCGGCGGGAGAATCGAGGCCGGACTCGAGACCGCGCGGCGATCAATCCCGCGACGGCTTGTCTTGGATTGAGATTCGCTTACAGTGCGCTGCGTCAATCGCCCGCGCGGTCGAAGGCCGGGCGTGGCCAGTAGAGCCGCGCTCGGGGAACGTGAGTTGCGGCTAACGCACAATTTACTGTGGTTACCGAATTCATCAATTGAGGACTTTGGACGTGCGAAGACTGACGCGCCATTGGGCATCGATTCCCGATGGATTGTGAGCGCCGTTAGATGACGACCGAGACTCGAATAGCGCCTGAATCGGCGACCGGGCTCGCCGGGCCAAGGAGCCGGCCGCTTCATCGCCCGCGGAAGCCGATGGCGTCTGCCAATCGCCTATCGCGCGATCGCGGCGACGGCTCTTGGCATCGACCTCGCGTTGATTCTGGCCAGTGCGACCTGCGCCCAGGCGGTCTACCATCGGATGCCGGACGAGCTTGGGGGCGAATATTCCCACACGATCGCGGCGGCGATCTTCGTTGCGATTCTTTTCGTGGCCACGATGCGGGTGCAAAAACTCTACAGTCCGAACCGGCTGATGGTCTGGGACGATCAAGCGCGCAGCGTGCTAGGAGCGTGGTGCGGGGCTTTCCTGATCCTGGCTTCGGGCGTTTTCAGCTGGGGGGTGAGTCGCGACCTCTCGCGCGGCGACATCATCTTGTTCGGCGCGATCGGCATCGTCGCTCTGCTCGGGCACCGGGCGGCGTGGTGGATCGCGTTGCCGCGGGCGCTGGAGAGCGGCGCCTTGCGGGGCCGCACGATTGTCAGCCTGACCTGCGAGGAGGCCGTGCCGCCCCAGTTCATCGATAATTTGACCCGCCACGGCTACCATGCGGTGGCCCACTTTCTGGTGCCTCCCGAGGAATCGGCGGCCGACGAGGTGATCGACAGCGTCATTTCAATCTGCCGCACCTCCAACATCGAAGAGGTCGTGCTGTTCGTCGATCCCGAGCGCATGTCCAACGTCCGGTGGTTGGCGCGCCGGTTGCGGGTCCTTCCGTTGCCGGTGACGCTGGTGCCGTTCGGAACTCTCGCTCAATTGTTCCAGCGCTCGCACGCCGACATCGGCGATACGGTGGGGATCGAGCTTCAGCGGGCGGCGCTGTCGCCGAGCGAGCAGGCGGTCAAACGCGCGGTTGACGTGGTGTTTTCGTTTGTCGCCCTGATCGGGTTGTCGCCGGTCCTGCTCGCCGCCGCGATTGCGATCCGGCTGGATTCGCCCGGGCCGGCGCTTTTCCGCCAGACGCGGCACGGTTTCAATGGGCGGCCGTTCCGGATCTACAAGTTTCGCACCATGATCGTCATGGAAAACGGCGAAGTGGTTCCGCAGGCGCAAAAAAGCGACAAGCGGGTGACAAGGGTGGGCCGATGGCTGCGCCGTTACAGCATCGACGAACTGCCGCAGTTGGTGAACGTTTTCATCGGCGATATGTCGATGGTCGGCCCGCGCCCGCACGCTTCCGCGCACGATCGATATTTCACTTCCACGATCGAGAAATATGCTTTCCGGCACCATGTTAAGTCCGGTATTACGGGCTGGGCGCAGGTTTCCGGTGCTCGCGGCGAAACAGACACCCTCGACAAGATGCGACGGCGGGTCGAGCTTGACCTTTGGTACATCAACAACTGGAGCGTCTGGCTCGACTTCTCCATAATGATGAGGACCGTATTTGTCGTTTTGTCGGGCAAAGACGCCCATTGACTACGCTGCGCTGTGAGGCGGCTGGAATTTCCCGACCTGCCGGCTCGTGAGCGGCGACCGAAGGTTGCGATGGGGGAAGCGAAGGGCCGGCATGTCGATCGAGTCGCTTAAAACTGAGCCCGTTCAGCGTTCCACGCTGTCTGCTGCCGCCGAAAGTCGTGGCGTCAATTGGGCGTTCCTCGGTGCGCTTGCGGCGTCGTTCGTTGTCGCGTACCTCCCGACCTACCTTAGGCTCGCCGGGGGAGCGTGGACCAGCGAGCAAGAGGGACACGGTCCGATCATCATGGCTATGGCGGCGTGGGCGGCCTGGCAGCAGCGCGACAAACTGCGGTCCGTGGCATTGCGGCCGGCGCCGGTCGCCGGCTGGATCGTTTTGCTCCTGTCCCTCTTGTTGATGGCGGTCACACGATCGCAGGACCTGCTGATGGTCGAGGTCGCGACCCAAATCCCGGTGCTCTTGGGTTGCATATTGCTCATCGGCGGGTGGAAGATGGCGCAGATTTTCGCGTTTTCTCTGGCCTTCCTGGTGTTTTCAGTTCCCCCGCCTGGTTGGCTGCTTGACTCATTCACCGTACCCCTGAAGGCGTGGGTTTCCGATGTCGTGACGAATTTTCTTTACGATCTTGGTTATCCGGTGGCGCAGAACGGCGTCATGATCATGATCGGATCTTACGAACTTATGGTCAAAGACGCCTGTTCCGGGATGAATTCGATTTTCGTCCTGCCGGCTCTTGGGGTTTTTTATAGTCACGAGTTCGTGCCGAACGATGCGGTTCGAAAGATAATTCTGATTCTATCGACCGTTCCGATCGCGATACTTGCCAATTGCTTCCGTGTCTTGGCGCTGGTGCTGGGGGCGTATTACTTCGGTGTCGACAGGATCGAGGGCCTGTTTCATGACGCCACGGGTTTGGCGCTGTGGGTGTTCGCCTTAATCCTGTTCTTCCTTCTCGATCGCGCCCTCGTCGTCGTTGGCCTTCTGATTCACCGCGCGCTTGCTTTCGGACGTTCTGGCCGCGCTCAGGCGCTGCCTGAGGGGCCGCGGCGGACAGAAGGTATATGAGGCCGTCGACGGGCCGTTGATCGTTTTGCCGATTTTTGGGTCGGAAGATGGCCCGCGGAGCGAATGTCGCGCCGACGGCAGCCGGGAGGCGAACCAATTTCGCCCTTCAAATCTCCGGAGTTATATTTTAGTTAGGACTTGGGTTTACATTCGTGCCCTGGGAAACGGCTGAGGGAACGATCAAGGCCCGCGTGAGAGTTGGACCGCCAAGATGAATACCGCGTACGATTTTGTCACCGTCATTTGCTTCATATTTGCGGTTCTAACTTATTTCATGTTCACCCAAGGCGGCGCCAGAATCCTGGCCCATTTCATGCTGCCTGCGGCGGCGTTCGCAATCGCCAACCAAGTCGGCAACCATGCCGGAAGCAATGTGCCGATGAACGCTTTGGCTGTGATCCTGATCGCTGCCGGGATTGGTTACATTTATATCATTGTCAGGCATTGACCGGTTCCTAATCTGCAACTGTGTCTCCGGGCCGGGGCTCGATCGGTTTCGCCGGTTGGACCGGACGCCGCGCCGGCCGGGGCGCAGGCGATCGTCACCTTTCGAGACGAGTTGCAGCGACAGGAATAAACTTCGGCGTCTTGAAGTTTAACGATCGAATTCAACCGCTGACAATGGTGGGCGACTATTGGTGGTCCGGCGAGCTTCCCCGGGGCCCAATCCGAAGGACGATGGCATGATCACCAGTGCTGAAATTCAATTGGTCCGTAACGCGAACCCCGGCGCGGTGTTGCCCGGGATCGATACGCACACCGGCAATCCGCTTCCAGCGTCGTCGTTGGTGAATTATACGACGATCACCCAAAATCCTTCGGGAGCGCCGTACTTTTACAGCCCATCTAACAACCAGGTCTACGTCACGCAGAACGGCGCCGTTCTGAGCGGCATAAACTTTGGTTCGGCGACCGTGACGATCGAGGCCAACAATGTGACCATCAAGGATTCTACGTTCACCGCGACGTCGAGTTTTTGGACGATCAGCCAGGCTCCCGGCTATAGCGGGGCGACGATCGAAGACAGCACGTTTCAGGGTTCCGGTGCGCCGACCGAAGGGAATATGTGGATCAACGCCACACAAATGATAACCATCGAGGACAACACGTTTCTTAACTCGCCCACAGACGCGATCGATTTCGCAGGGGGCGTCGTCACAGGTAATTACTTCAGCGGCGCGGGATTTGCGGCAGGAGCGCACGCCGACGCAATCCAAATGCTCAACGCCACCGTGCCGACGACCATCACCGACAATTTCATCGATTCGACATCCACCGCCGGCGTAGGCAACGCGAATAGCGACATTCGCATTTGGTCCCAAGGGGGAGCCATCAGCGACGTGACCGTGTCGGGCAATTACTTGTTCGGTGGATCATTTAATGTCGAAATCAGTCCCGGGCTGTACCCGATGAGCAATGTTTCGGTCACCAACAATACCATCGCCTTTGCGGCGTACGGCCCATACTACGGGAACACGGAGACCTCCGCGACCGTCCAGGGTAATACGCTCGTTTCCTTTTCGGATCCGGCCTCCTCGGCCAAAGCGCTAGCCGCATACGAGAAGACCGCCATTCTGCCCGCTCATGTGCTCACCGCAACAGCCGCCGGCCAAACCCTCTCTAGTACCGGGTCAACGCCGACGACGCTGGTGGGCAACAGCGGAACAACCTTTGTCGGATCGACCAACGAAACCAATTTCGTCAGCGGCTATGCCCCGAGTAACACGTTCGCCGGGCAGGGAGCGAACATCCTTACGTTCCTCGCCGTCTCGGATTCAACCGCCAGCGTCCACGAATATGTCTCGAATTTTGACCCGGCCAAGGACGTCATTGACCTGAGCCGAATGGACGCCGACATCACCAAGGCCGGCCTTCAGCATTTCACGTTCATCGGCACTGCTCCGTTCAGCGGCTCCGGCGCTCAGGTGCGCTATCAGTTGGACCCTGCGAACAACCGAACCTATGTCGAGGCCGACTTGGCGGGCGATTCCGGCAATGCCACACCCGATTTCGAAGTGGTGCTCTCGGGATTGGCGCCCCTCACCGCCGCCAACTTCGCCCAGACGGCCACGCAGTCGTCCGCCGATCTCGCAAATGGGGCCGCGCTGACCGAAACCAAGGTTCAAACGCCGGCCGGGGCGCCGACGGAATGGGCCTACACGAACGTCATAGGCAAGAGCTATTCTTCCTACGAATCCTTCGACGTTGTCACCGGCGGCTTTCTCCTGCTCGGGGCCGAAGACCTGAATCTCAGTTCGACCAAAGACGAACTCCGCCTCTACGATCCAGGCATGACGGTCACTAGGGGCGGCGGCGCCGAATTTCTCGGAGTGGGGACGGGCCCCACAGATCCGCTTACCTACGATCCCACCCAAATTCTTGACGCCACGAGCAGCGGCTCAGAGAATTTCGTCTTCTCGACCGGCTTCGGCAGCGAGACGATCCGGGGATTTGCTGCGTCGGGAACGACTCCTGACACGATCCAGCTTTCGGCGTCGTCCTTCTCCTATCTCAAGCCCGGTATGACGCAGGCTCAGGAACTCGCGGCGGTCCTCGCCAAGTCCACCCAAAACGCGACCGGCCTGCGGATTGGCGACTCGCATGGAGACAGCCTTACCCTTGCGGGACTGTCGGCGCCCACAATCGCCGCCAATCCAAGCGTGATCAAGTTCGTCTGAGGCCGCGGAGGAACGGCGCGAGCCGGGCCAGCCAAAGCCTCAGCCGGGATTGGCCGGGCGGGATTGCGCGCCCATCGTCTCGGGCCGGGAACGGCGGCGGAACGGCCACGCGATCAGGTGTGTCGCCGCCCAGCCCCAGAACGCCGCGAGACCGGCGGCGGCGAGCGCGCCGAGCGACAGCGGCGCGGCGGGTTCGTAAGCGTCGAGCGCGCTCTTGGCAATCTCGGGATCGAAGTCCCTCGCCACGACATAGAGGCGGGTGAGAGGACCGCCGGAGGTTAACGCCTGAAGCTGCTCGCCGAGCCGCTTCGCGCGGTCGATCGCCTTCGCCATATCCTCGCCGCGCTCGCGCGCCAGCGGGTCGGCGTTGGCCTCGAGCCGGCTCAGTCCCTCGGCCGGAGTGAGGTTCTCGGCCCGAACCTCCGCATCGAACTCTGCGATCATCCGATTGAGTTCTTCGAGCGCGCCACCCAGGCGCTGGCGATATTGCTGGGCGAATTCCGGCGCTTGCGAGCCAATGAGTCCGGCGAGCACAGCGACCGCCAAGGCAAACCTGCGAGCATACATTGGCTGTTCCGTTCGCTTGATCCGGAGGGATAGCCGTACTGCGCGCAGCCGTCGAGCGGGCGCCGAGACGAAGCGCGATTTTGCCGCAGATCGAATGGCGTTATGGTGTCGGCCGTTCGCGGCGCCGCGCGCCGACGGGCCCGAATTCCCGGTCGCGAGGACGTTCATTGGCGGACATTCCCATCGGCGTCGTCACCATATCCGACCGCGCCTCGCAAGGCGTCTACGAGGACAAGGGCGGGCCCGGTATCGAGGCTGCGCTCGCCGAACTGCTCATGAGCCCGTGGCGGCCGGAGCGGAGGCTCGTGCCAGACGAGCGGGCGGCGATCGAGGCGGCGCTGATCGCGCTTGCGGATGGCGCGCGCTGTTCGCTGATCCTGACCACTGGCGGCACGGGCCCGGCGGCGCGCGACGTGACGCCGGAAGCGACCGAGGCGGTCTGCGAGCGGGTAATGCCAGGCTTCGGCGAGCTGATGCGCTCAAAGAGCTTGGCCGAGGCGCCGACCGCGATTCTGTCACGCCAGATCGCGGGCACCCGCGGTTCGAGCCTCATCATCAACCTCCCGGGCAAGCCCGCTGCAATCCGAACCTGCCTCGACGCGGTCTTCGCCGCCGTCCCCTATTGCATCGATCTCATCGGCGGCGACCGGCTGGAGACGAATCCGCGGTACTGCAAGGCGTTCCGCCCGAAGGGGTGAGTCGACGGAATGTCGTGGCGAAACCGGGCCTCATCGGCTAAGTTCGGTGTGAAAAAGGGCAGTTCCACCGTCATGTCCGTCGCAGTCCAGATCAAAGAGCCTGAAGCTGACGTTCGCGCCGCCATGCGCGAACTCGGTCGCCAGGCTCGCGCCGCCGCGCGCGAACTCGCCAATGCGCCGGCGGAGGCGAAGAATCGGGCGCTTATCTCGGCGGCGCGCCTCTTGCGCGAGCGCGCCGCCGAGATTCTGGCCGCCAACGCGATTGACCTCGCCGAAGCGCGCGGGAAGGGGCTGAGCGCGGCCTTGATCGACCGGCTCGCTCTCGATCCCCTCCGCATTGAGGCCATCGCGCGCGGCCTCGAGGAGGTCGCGGACTTGCCCGATCCGGTCGGGCGGGTGCTCGCGACCTTCACCCGTCCTAACGGGCTCATCATCGAACGGGTGGCGACCCCGCTCGGCGTCGTCGGCGTCATCTACGAAAGCCGGCCGAACGTTACCGCGGACGCGGCCGCGCTCTGCCTCAAGAGCGGCAACGCCGTGGTGCTGCGCGGCGGTTCCGACAGCTTTCATTCTTCGGCCGCGATCCATGCCTGCTTCGTCGATGGCCTCAAGCAAGCGGGCTTGCCGGAGGCCGTGATCGCGCGGGCGCCGTTCGCCTCGCGCGAGGCGGTCGGGGAGATGCTCAGCGGTCTCGATGGCGCGCTCGACGTCATCGTGCCGCGCGGGGGAAAAAGCCTGGTCGATCGGGTTCAGCGCGAGGCGCGGGTCCCGGTGTTCGCACATCTCGAAGGCGTCGTGCATGTCTATGTCGACCGGGCGGCGGATCCCGACAAGGCGCTCAAGCTCGCCGTCAACGCCAAGATGCGACGCACCGGCGTCTGTGGCGCGGCCGAGACGCTGCTGGTGCATCGCGCCGCCGCTCCCCGCATGCTCGGGCTCTTGATCGAGGCGCTGATCGAGGCCGGCTGCGCGGTGCGCGGCGACAAGGAGGCGCAAGAGTCGGACGCTCGAGTGACTCCGGCGAGCGAAGAGGACTGGCGGACAGAATATCTCGACGCGATCATAGCCGTGCGCGTCGTCGACAGCCTCGAGGCGGCCATCGACCACATCGAGACCTACGGCTCGCATCATACCGATTGCATCGTCACCGAGGACAAGGCGGCCGCCGAGCGGTTCCTGAAGGAGGTCGACTCGGCGATTGTCGTCCACAACGCCTCGACCCAGTTCGCCGACGGCGGGGAGTTCGGCTTCGGCGCGGAGATCGGCATCGCGACCGGGCGCATGCACGCGCGCGGGCCGGTCGGCGTCGAGCAGCTTTGCACCTTCAAGTACCGAGTCCGCGGCGACGGGCAGGTGCGGGCGTAAGGCGCGCCGGCGCAAAGGCCTCGGCCAAATTTAGCCAAGTCTGGCAAAGACGAGCAAAGGCGGAGCAAGAGACAGCCAAGAAAAAGGCCTGGATTTCCTTTGATCGCCTTGGCGGGATTGAGCCTTTTCAAGGGCTTGTGCTGACCCCCCGGGCGAAAATCTTTTCTTTGGTTCGGCGTCGCACAAAGATCGGTTTCGTCTTGTAGTTTGCCGCGCGCATTCCGAGTCCTGGCGTGAGCCCGCCCGAGTAAGCTTGTGTCCTCGATCACAAAATTCATCGCAAGAGGATCATACTCCTTGTTTGGGTTTGCAGAAAGAGAATGTTGCGAAAACTGGAATTCGGCAGACGTTCGCGGAGGTAAGTCAGATTCTCGTTTTGACCACGGCGGTCGCTGGGTCCCCGGTGTTCGGCGTTCCCGCCGGCTCGATCAGCAGAAGGTGGACCTCTTCAGTCGCGACCGGGCAGTGTTCGACGCCTTTCGGGACGACGTAGAGATCGCCTGGTCCGAGCTGAACGTCGCCACGCCTCATCCTGATCGTGAGCCTTCCCTTTACGACATAGAAGAAGTCGTCGGTATCGGGGTGCGAATGCCAGACGAATTCGCCCTTGAGCTTGACCACCATGACATCGTGGCCATTGAACGTGGCGACGATCTTCGGCGACCAGTGTTCGGAAAACAGGCCGAGCTTGCTGGCTATATTGATTGCGGTCACGCTCGGCTCCTTTTGTCGCGCTGAGGATCGGATCGCCGATGCTCCGCCCGTGATCGGCGGCGCGCCTAGACTTTTGTCATACCCGATCGGCGGATCCTGGACCGCCGCCGCGGACGGAAATTTTTCTACGGCGCCTCTTGCGCAGTCCGCGAAAAGATATATCTTGTTGTGCGACATATCGTGATATGTCTTAGGAACAGATAGGAGTACAACAATGTTCCATCGTCATTTTGACGATCATATCCGCCATCATGGACATGGCGGTTTCGGACGCGGGCCGTTCGGCGGCTGGCGCGGGCGCCATGGCGGCGGATTCGAGCGCCGCGAGGGCCGGATGTTCGACGGCGGCGAGCTCAGGCTCGTGATCCTCAAGCTGGTGGCGGAAAAGCCTCGCTACGGCTACGACATTATCAAGGAGCTCGGCGAGCGGGTCGGCGGCGAGTATTCGCCAAGCCCCGGTGTCGTCTATCCGACGCTGACCATGCTCGAGGAGATGGGCTACGCCAGCGCGAGCCAGGACCCGCAGGGGCGCAAGCTCTATACGCTGACGCCCGATGGCGAGAAGGTCCTCGCCGACAACAAGGCCCAGATCGACGCCATCTTCGCCCGGTTCGGCGAAAGCGACGAAGGCCGGTTCGCGGGCTTCGTTTCGGTCAAGCGGGCGATGCTCAACCTGCGCGCCACGCTTCGCTTGCGCCTGCGCGGCCGCGCCGCGACGCCGGAGCAGATCCAGGCGGTCGTCGACGCGCTCGACGCCGCGGCGAAGGCGATCGAGCGGAGCCTAGGACGCAGCGCACGTTGGGTTGCGACTAACCTGGAGCTCGGGAGGCCGCCGATTGCGCGGCGGCGAGCGTTAGCCGGCCGACCGCCAGTGATCGAGCTTCGTCTTGTTGTTCTCGTGCCGGACGCGGGCGACAAGGGGATGGTGGCCTTCCTTCTTCGCCCAATCGATGGCTTCCTTCTGGGTTTTGAAGGTCTTCAGGACATGATCCTTGTGATCCTCGACCACGTAATCCTCGATCGGCTCGCCTTCCTTGCGCCCTTTGGGACGTGGCTCGATATAGACATTGGGCATGGGGTTCCCTCCTGGCTGATTTACTCGCGGCGGCGAGAATTGCACAAACCCAGGCCGTGCGCCAGCCTCGCTCAGGCGTAACGGATCGTCGTGAACATCCCGGCGTCGAGGTGGTAGAGCAGGTGGCAATGGAGCGCCCACCAGCCGGGATTGTTGGCGTCGAAGGCGACCACGACCCGGCCCCCGGGCGGGACCAGCACCGTGTCGCGCACCGCGCCGGTAAAGCGCACGCCGTCGATCTCGACCACCTGAAACTCGTGCCCGTGCAGGTGCATCGGGTGGGGCATCGGCGTCTTGTTGCCGAACACGAGTTCGACACGCTCCCCCTTGGCCACCGGCAGAGGCGGAACGTCCCTGTTCCAGACGACGTCGTTGATCGACCAGACGTAACCGGCCATTTCGCCGGTCAGGTTGAGGGTATGGACGCGGTCGGCTTTCCGTACGCCGAGCGGCCGCAACGCGCGCAGGCGGCGCTCGAGATCGAGCGTCAATGGCGGCGATGCCGCCTCCGCCTTGATCTGGCAAGCGAGGGACCTTCGCGCTTCCTGCGACGAGCACGATCCCGGTCTGGTCGCGCTCGCCTTCCAATAGGGCGAGGACCGGATAGGCGCCCGGCCCCGGCGGCAGCGTAACGCGGATGTCCAGGCGTTGTGCGACCGCCGCTGGAAAGCGGCGCGCGCGGATCGGCAAGACCTCGAAACCGTCGACGGCGATCAATTCGCCTTCGAGCTGGCCGAGATCGACATGGAAGTTGCTCATCGAGGCGCTGTTGATGATGCGCAACAGAACGAGCCCGCCCGGCCCGACTTTAACCACCTCGGGATCGGCAAGGGTGCGGAAGTTGGCGAGGAAGGCGTCATATTTGACGTCGTTGAGGTCGGGAGCCGCTGCGCCGTCCGGCGTCGCCATGCCCGACATTTCGCCCGGCTTCGACATCGAGGCCGGCGCGCCGCCCGACGCCGCCATTCCGGCCATGGACCCGGCGTTCTTCAGCGCGGCGAAAATCTGCTCGGGGGGCGTGAAGCTGAAATCGGCCAGCATGACCACGACCTCCTGCTGGTCAGCACGGTCGCGCTGGTCGCGGATGATGAGCGGCGCGGTCATCAGGAGCTGCTCCTGCAGGCCTTGGTGCGAGTGCATCCAGAACGTGCCGCCGAAGCGCAGCGGGAAGTCGTAATCGGCGCTGCCGCCCGGCGGAATTGGCGGACCTGAAATTCCCGGCACTCCGTCTTGCCGCCACGGCGGCGTCAGGCCATGCCAGTGGATGAGGCTCGGTTCGTCGACGCCATTCTCGACCCGCACCCGAAAGCGCTTGCCGACTTCTGTGACGAGTCCGAATGTCCCCGGCCGGCTGACGGATGCCGAACACCGACGCCGACCTGCCGTTCACCTCGATGTTGCGCCGCTCAAGCTTGAGGACGGTCGGGGGCGGCGAGGTCTGCGCCCGGGCTGCGAGCGGAGGCGGCGCCGCCAGCGCGGCGGCTCCGCCTGCGAGGATTGCGCGTCTCGACAACATGGGAAGCCTCCTCGATGTGTCGCAATGGCCTAAGCGTCGGGGACCATATGGATTGCGTTTCGCCGCGCAAGGCGTCTATCAGCGGCTTTTCAATGGAGAGCCATGGCCCCTTCCGAAGATATCGCTCATGTCGAGCATGAGCGGCGGCTGCAACGGCTGATCCGCCGGCTGCCGGGCAAGATGCAGGCGATCACCCGCTGGCTGCGCCGGCCCGCCTCGCGATGGGCGCGCATTCCAGCCGGCGCGCTTCTCATCATCGGCGGGTGCCTCAGTATCCTGCCGTTCTTGGGCCTATGGATGCTGCCTCTCGGTCTCGTGCTGCTGGCCGAAGACATCGCGCCCCTGCGCCGGGCGCGCGGACGGGCGCTCGACTGGATCGCGCGCCACAAGCCGCACTGGTTTAGCGCCGCCCGAACGAGGCCGCCGGACGCCGCGGCGATCGAAAAATCGGATGCTTCGTCGCCTCCGCCGACAGCCTGCGGCGATTGACTTCGTTCCCTTTCTGACCCATCTCTAGGGGTCCGCAGGGCGTATGGCTCTGTACGGGGGGTTTGCGTGCGTCTTCACCGGCAGCGCGGACTAAAACGCCAGCAACAGGAGTGTGGCCATTCGTCGACCTATGAAAGCAACCGCGCAGCCGGAGAAGGACGGCCCGCGCACCAATCGCGACATTCGCGCCATCCAGGTTCAACTTATTGACGCCGAGGGGCACAATCGAGGCGTCGTCAATCTCACCGACGCTCAGCAGCTCGCCGACGAAGCCTCGCTCGATCTGGTCGAGATCGTCCCCAACGCGACGCCGCCGGTCTGCAAGATCCTCGACTTCGGCAAATACCGCTTCCTAGAACAGAAGAAGTCCGCCGAGGCGCGCAAGCGGCAGAAAGTGGTCGAGGTCAAAGAAATCAAGCTCAGGCCGGGGATCGACGACCACGACTATGAAGTGAAGATGCGCTCGGTGCGCCGGTTCTTCGACGAAGGCGACAAGGTCAAAGTGACGCTGCGCTTTCGTGGCCGCGAGATGGCCCACCAGGATATCGGTTTCAAGCTCCTCCAGCGGGTGAGGACCGAGACCGCCCCGATCGCCAAGGTGGAGGCCGAGCCGTTGATGGAAGGCCGCCAGATGACCATGGTGCTGGCGCCGAGATAGGCGTCAGGGTCACGCGGAGTTGAAGCCGCTTCCTACGCCGCCGGTGGCGCGGGCGCGACGTTTCCTGTACTGACATGTCAGTCCCTCGCGAGAGGGACTGTTTTTTTACGGCCGTGGAGGGCCGGGGACGATGACCACAGCGCCGACCTACGCCGAGGGCGCCGCGACAAAAAGCAGGGGGGCCCAGACCGCGACGCTCGGCGTCCTGATGGCGATCAGCGCCTCGCACATGCTCAACGACGTCATGCAGTCGCTCGCGCCCGCGCTCTATCCGGTGTTTCGCGAGAAAATGGCGCTGAGCTTCTTTCAGACCGGCATCATCACCTTCGTGTTCCAGGCCACTGCGTCGCTACTCCAACCGTTCATCGGTCTTGTCACCGACCGCAGGCCGATGAACGCGCTCCTGCCCGCCGGCATGGCGTTCACGCTGATCGGCCTCGTCGGACTCGCCTTCGCCGACACCTATCCTCTGCTCTTGATCGCGGTGGCGCTGATCGGCGTCGGCAGCGCCGTCTTTCACCCCGAAGCCTCGCGCGTCGCACGGGCCGCCTCAGGCGGCCGGCACGGTTTCGCCCAGAGCCTGTTTCAGGTTGGCGGAAATTTCGGCCAGTCGACCGGGCCGCTGCTCGCAGCCTTTGTTGTCGTGCCGTTCGGGCAGCACTCTGTGCTCGCCTTCACCGCTTTCGCCCTTGCGGCGATCGTGATCCTGACCGGGGTCAGCCGCTGGTACGCCGGACATCGGGCGAAGCCGAGAGTCGTCGACGCTCTCCAGCGCGAGACCCTGCCGCGCACTGTGGTCATTCGCACCCTCGCGGTGCTGATCGTGATGCTGTTCTCCAAGGTGCTCTACCTTGCCAGCATCGGCAGCTACTACACCTTCTACCTCATCGACACCTTCGGGGTTTCGCTCCAGACCTCGCAGCTCATGCTGTTCGTTTTTCTCGCTTCGGTCGCGGCCGGCACGTTCCTCGGCGGTCCGATCGCCGACCGGATCGGCGCCAAATACGTCATCTGGGGCTCGATTCTCGGCGTCCTTCCGTTCACGCTGCTGTTGCCGCATCTCGGCCTGGTTGCGACCGCGATCTGCTCGATTGCGATCGGGCTCATCATCTCGTCGGCGTTTTCGGCGATCGTGGTCTATGCGCAGGAGTTGACGCCCGGCAATGTCGGGGCGGTCGCGGGCCTCTTCTTCGGCCTGTCGTTCGGCCTTGGCGGCATCGGCGCGGCGCTATTGGGCGCGCTCGCCGACCGCACCAGCCTGACCTTTGTCTATCACGTCTGCGCCTTCCTACCCGCAGTCGGCCTGTTGGGCGGGTTCCTGCCCACCGCGCCGGGCAAGGCGAGCGCGGCGAAGACGGCTTAGGGCGCCTTTCAATTCTGAGAGCTCGGGGCGTCGGCGCGAGCCGGCGCCACTCTGGCGCCACATTCGCGGCTTCTCATGAGAATGAACATTCATTCTCATGAGTTCCCGCATGATGTCGATAGCGTCGATCTCGCCAGTACGCCGGGCGGCGGACGCCGAGCGGCGCGAGCGAATTGTCGAGGCCGCCGAACGCGCCTTCGTCCGCCACGGCTTTCACGCCGCGACCATGCAGCATGTCGCCGACGAGGCCGGCATGAGCCCGGGCAACCTCTACCGCTATTTCCCGTCCAAGGAGGCGATTGTCGAGGGCCTGTGTGAGGTCGACAAGGTGAGGCGGGCCGGGTCCTTCTCCGCCTTCGCCGATTTCATGGCCCGCAACGGCGATCTTGCCGAGGCGATCCGCTGGGGCATGCGCGAGCACGTCCTCTCCAAGCCACCCGAAAAGGCGCGGATGATCGTCGAGATATGGGCCGAGGCCGGGCGCAATCCGCGCGTCGCCGAGATCACTAAGACGCTCGACGCCGATGTGCTGAGCGGACTTGAGCGGCTGATTGACGTCGCCAAGGCGGCCGGCGCGGCCTCGCCCCAACTCGACCCGCGCTTCGCCGCCCGCTTTTTCGTCACCTACGTGGCCGGTCTTTTCAAGCGGATCGCGGTCGAGCCTGATTTCAACCCCGACGCCGAGACAGATAGCGCGGTCGGCGTTCTCAAGGCGCTGTTCGCGGGCAAGTTTGCGCCTGACCCGGCGACGCCGGGCGGGAAGGCCTGACGATGAGACGCACGCTGATTGTCGCAATCATCTTCGCAGTCGCTGCGCTCGGCGGGGTCTGGGCGGCGACCGCGGTTGCGCCTTGCGCGATGCCGCCCGCGCTGATGGCGAAAATCGCTCCCGCCAAGATAGGATCCTGCCCGGCGCCTTCGGCCGTCGAGGCCGATCAACCGCGCGCGGTCGAACCGCCGGCGGTCACGGTCGTCCCTGCGGTCAGGCGCGAATTCGTCGATCGCCTGTTCGTCTCCGGAACCCTGGTCGCGCGCGAGGAAGCGCAAGTGGTGGCCCGCATCGACGGGCTTACGATCGTCGAGGTCGACGCCGAGGATGGCGATAGCGTCAGGCAAGGACAGGTGCTCGCCCGGCTCGATCGCACCCAACTCGACGCGCTTCTGGCCGGGAACGACGCGGCGACCAAGCGGGCCGACGCGGCGGTCGACCAGGCGCAGAGCATGATCGCGCAGTCTGAGGCGCAGCTGCAATTCGCCAGCAACGATTTCGACCGCGCGCGCAAGCTGACCGGCGGTGTGATGTCGGTCTCGACTATCGAGCAGCGCGAAACGGCGATGAAGACAGCGCAGGCCCAATTGGCGGCCGCCACCCACGCGCTGAGCGTCGCTGAGGCCGATCGCAAGAGCCGCGACGCCGAGCGGCAGGAGCTTCTGGTGCGCATCGACCGGACGGAGGTCAAGGCGCCTGTCGCCGGGATCGTCAGCCGGCGGTCGGCCAAGGTCGGCGCGGACGCGTCGATTACCGGCGAGCCGCTGTTCCGCATCATCCAGGATGGGGCAATCGATCTCGAGGCCGACGTGCCGGAGCAGTCGCTGGCGGGACTTCTCGTCGGCATCCCGGCGGAACTGAAGCTGCCGGGCGTGGAAGGCGTAGTCGCGGGCCGAGTCCGCCTCGTCGACCAGGAGGTCGACAAGGCGAGCCGCACCGGAAAGGTCAGAATTGCCCTCGAGGACGTCTCACACGCGCATATCGGCGCCTTTGCCTCGGGCCAAATCGAGCTGACGCGCCGCGACGGCGTCGGCGCGCCGGCGACCGCATTCGAGCGTGAGGGCGATGCGGCGCGCCTCTACGTCGTGCGCGACGGTAGGGTGGAAGAACGGCAGGTGAAGCCGGGCATCGTCGACGGCGATTTGGTCGAGGTCAGGAGCGGCGTCCACACAGGCGAGAGTGTCGTCGCGCGCGCCGCCTCTTTTCTGCGTCCCGGCGACCGCGTCCGTCCGGTTCCCGAAGCCGCAGCGCCGGCGGGCGGCTAGGAGGCTCCTCCCCATGCGGCTCAACGTCTCGGCCTGGTCGATCCGCCGGCCCATACCGGCGGCGGTGGCGTTTGCAGTGTTGATCATTCTCGGCCTCGTCAGCTTCCGGACGATGTCGATCACCCGCTTTCCGAACATCGATATTCCGATCATTCAGGTGCTCATCACCCAATCGGGCGCGGCGCCGTCGGAACTCGAATCGCAGGTGACGAAAAAAGTCGAGGACGCCGTGTCCAGCATCAACGGCGTCTGGCACGTCATTTCAACGGCCACCGACGGATCGTCCTCGACCATTATCCAGTTCACCGTCGGCTCGGTCGACGTCGACCGCGCGCTCAACGATGTGAAGGATCAGATCGCCAAAATTCGCAGCGATCTGCCGCGCACCATCGATGAGCCGATCATCAGCCGCATCGATATCGAAGGCCTGCCGATCGTCACTTACGCCGCCTCGGCGCCAGGCCTTTCGGTCGAGCAATTGTCCTGGTTCATCGACGATTCGGTCGCCCGCGATCTGCAGAGCATTCACGGCGTCGGCGAGGTCAAGCGGTTCGGCGGTGTGGACCGCGAGATCCGCGTCTCGCTCGATCCGGAAAAACTCCTGGCGCTCGGCGTCACCGCGGCGACCGTGAACGAGCAGGTGCGGGCCGACAACGTCGATCTTGGCGGCGGACGGGGCGAGGTCGCTGGCCAGGAACAGGCCATCCGCACCCTCGCGGGAGCACGAAGCGTCGCGGATCTCGCGGCGCTGCCGATCGCGCTCCCAGGCGGGCGCAAGGTCAGGCTGGACGAACTCGCGACCGTCACCGACGGCGCGGCCGAGCCGCGCACCTTCACCCGTCTGTTTGATGAGCCGATCGTCGCCTTCGGCGTCACCCGCGCCAAAGGCGCAAGCGACGTGACCGTCGATCAACTGATAGCGAAACGGCTTGCGACCATCGAGGCGGCGCATCCGGAAGTGAAATTCACCAAGGTCGACACCCAGGTCGACAACGAGATCGGTAACTATCATTCGACGATGGAGACCCTGATAGAGGGAGCATTGCTCGCGGTCATCGTCGTTTTCATCTTCCTGCGCGACTTGCGCGCGACGCTGGTGACCGCAGTCGCGCTGCCGCTTTCGGTCATTCCAACCTTCTGGGCGATGGACGCGATCGGCTTCTCGCTCAATCTCGTGAGCCTGCTCGCGATCACGCTCGTCACTGGAATTCTCGTCGACGACGCGATCGTTGAGATCGAGAACATCGTGCGGCATATGCGGATGGGCAAGTCGGCCTATCGCGCTTCGCTCGAAGCGGCCGACGAGATCGGGCTCGCGGTGATCGCTATCTCGCTGTCGATCGCGGCGATCTTCTCCCCAGTCAGTTTCATGGGCGGGATCGCTGGTCAATATTTCCGCCAGTTCGGCCTGACGGTCGCGATCGCGGTCATCTTCTCTCTGATGGTCGCGCGCTTCATAACCCCGGTGATCGCTGCCTATTTCATGCGCGCGCCGCACGATCACGTCCACAAGGACGGCGCGGTAATGCGCTCCTATACGTGGCTCGTGCGCGCCTCGCTCCGCCATCGCTGGATTACCCTTGCGGCAGGGGCGGTCATTTTCGCGCTCTCGCTTTGGTCGACCCAGCTGCTGCCGTCAGGCTTCATTCCCGCCGACGATACCGGACGGACGCTGCTCGCGGTCGAATTGCCCCCGGGTTCGCGGCTCGCGGACACCGACCGCGTCACCCGAGCCGTCTCGGAGAAACTGCGCGCGATGCCCGAGGTGCGCTCGGCGCTGATATTCGGCGGCAGGGTGCTCGGGGGCGCCGACGACGAGACGCGCAAGGCGACGATCATCATCAACTTTGTGCCCAAGACTGAGCGCGCGGCGACCGCGAAAGACCTGCAACTGAGGATCGGCGCGATCCTCGCCGATCAGCCCGACATCCGCTTCTGGTTCCTCAAGGACAATGGCCAGCGAGACATCCAGCTGATCATCGCCGGCCCCGACATCAATGTCATCAACACGACCGCAAACCAGATTGCAAGCGAGATGCGGTCGATCCCGACGATCGAAAATCCGATCTCGACGGCGGAGCTCGACCGGCCGGAATTGCGCATCACGCCGAAGCCTCAGGTCGCCGCCGATCTCGGGGTCTCGACCGAGGCGTTGTCCGACACCATCCGCGTCGCGACGCTCGGCGACATTGACGCCAATCTCGCCAAGTTCAACGCCGGCGATCGGCTGGTCCCGATCCGGGTCGAGCTCGACGAGGCGGCGCGGACGCGCGTCGGGCTCCTGGAGGATTTAAGGGTGGCGACGACCGGGGGCGCGACGACGCCGCTTTCGGTCGTGGCGGATTTTTCGGTGAGCCACGGACCGACCGCCATCAACAGGTACGACCGCACGCGGCGGGTGACGATCGAGGGCGACCTGCGCGGGGACGCCGCGCTCGGCGCCGCGGTCGCGGCGATCCGGGCGCTGCCGACCGCGAGCCGCCTGCCGCAGGGAGTGGAGATTCGCGAGACGGGCGACGTCGAGATTATGAGCGAGGTGTTCGCCTCGTTCGCCGCGGCGATGGGCGCGGGTCTGATGATGGTCTATGGGCTGCTCGTGTTGCTGTTCGGCAGTTTCCTGCAGCCGATCACGATTCTTATCTCGCTGCCGCTCTCCATTGGCGGCGCGATCATCGCTCTCCTCATCACCCACAAGGCGATGTCTATGCCGGTCGTGATCGGCATCCTGATGCTGATGGGCATCGTTACCAAGAATGCGATCATGCTGGTGGACTTCGCGGTCGAGGAGATCGGCCGCGGCTCGACGCGCCTCGAGGCGCTGGTCGAGGCCGGCCGCAAGCGCGCGCGGCCGATCGTGATGACGACGATCGCGATGGCGGCGGGCATGTTTCCCTCGGCGCTGGGCCTCGGCGACGGCGGCGGCTTCCGCTCGCCGATGGCGATCGCGGTCATCGGCGGCCTCATCATGTCGACGATGCTGTCGCTCGTGTTCGTGCCGGCTGTGTTCACGGTCATGGACGACATTGGCCGCTTTGCCTGGCGCCTGTTCAGCCGCTTCGTCGGCGAAAAAGACGAGGAGCACGCGGCCGCCCGCGCCGGACCGCCGTCGACAGCGAGGCCGCGCCCCGCTCCCGATGTCTCGGTGGCGGCGGAGTAGCCCGAAGAAGGTCAGCGCGCTCGTGTCAGTTCCGGCGGTCGCCCGGCGGCCGGTCGGCGATTGAGAGAAGCGCCGGCCGGCGGAGCGCCCCGGTCCTCGGATGAGCGCGGGCCCATCAGCGCTCTGAACGCGTTCACCACAGGATCGACGACGAGACCCATAACGCCGTGGGGGTCGTGCGCGTGGCCCGAAACGCCGAAGGCGAGGCGCGGCGGCTCGACGGTGGGCATGCGCAAGCTGCCCGCGAGCCAGTCCCACATCGCGAGGCTTGCGCCGAGGTTGCAGTTGAAATGCGCCGGATCGGCGGAGTGGTGAAGCTGATGGTGGGCCGGGCTCATGAACAAGCGGCCCCAGACGCCTGTGAAGGGGATCCAGATCTCGCTGTGCTGAAGCTGGGCGGTCAAATAGATGTAGATCAGCATCAGCACATTCTGGTCGAAGAGCGTGAACGACACAGTTCGGCGGCCGAGCGCATATTGCGCCGCGCCGCCAACCAAGCCGATGATAAGCGCGAGGTTGTTGGCGAGGATCAGCGAATCGAGCGGGTGAACCCGGAAGTTGACGAGCGGCGTCAGCACTTCGGCCGAGTGGTGCGCCTTGTGAAGCTCCCACAGCGCCGGAATACGGTGCTTGAGCGTGTGGTCGACGAAAAAGCCGAGGTCGTAAGCGAGGAAGAGCGCGAGCGTGCGCGCTCCGTTGAGCGTCCAATCGGGAGCGCGCCATTGCGGCGCGGGGCCGAGGCCGCGCGTCAACAGGGCAGCAACGCCGTCGCTGATCCATGACGTTGAAACAACCGCCCAGCCGAGGATCGCGCCGAAAGTCGCAAGGCCAATGACGCAATAGGCGAGGTCGGCGAAGGTCGAGCGATGGAGCAGAACCCGGCGAGAGAAAATGGCGCGTGTCAGCGTCTTCAGGACAATTGGTCGGCCGCGGCTTCTCCGGCGCCAGGTAAGCCACGCCAAGGCGATGAGGGTAGCGAACCCGATCGAGTAGATCGAGCAGATCGACGACGGCGCGAGGAGGGTCGCGACAACGGGCCGGAGCGGCGTGAGAAGCGTCTGGACGAATGTCATCGGCGCGATGTCTTGCTTGCTTAGGACCCAGCCGTCAGGCGCGGGCCATTCGCGCGAACGTTAGGATCCAAGGCTTAACAATTTATAGTTTTGATCCGTAGATGGAGCTCTTCACGGTGTTGAGCGCTCGAATCCGCCGGGGACTCCGGGCGTAAGGGCGGGGCAACGCAAGCGGCTTGGCCGCGAATGCTGCGCCGCACTGTGATCGGGGTCACGGCACGGAATTTGCGACTGCGCTACGTTGCAACCCGTCGTGATTCACTGGTTGCATAAAAGGCCGAGCGCACGCGAGAATGCAAAACCGGCCGCAAACAATCAAACTCGGGGCCGCCAATGTATTCAATCCTGGTTCTAATTTGTTCGACCGCGTTGTCGCACGCAGATTGTCAAGCGAAAACGGCCGTGGATGTGGTCCGCGGTCCAACGGTCGACAATCCAATGATGTGCGCACTCAATGCGCAGACTATGATTGCCCGCACAGATCTTGTGCAAGGCGACGGGACTGAATACATGAAGGTGGTGTGCACGCGAGCGAAGAACGCCGACCAATGGGTGGCCGAAATCAAGTCTCGCGAGGCCGCGATTCAGTAAGCAGGGCTCGCCGCGTCTTCTCCAAGGCGCTGATCTCCGCGCCAGCATCGAATTCTTTCGAGCGTCATCCCGGCGGGAAAACGTCGTTGATCACGCCCACTTGGGCCGGGTCGATGGCCATTTTGCCCGCAAAGCCGTCGCGCCGTGCGATGATCGCTTCTGCACGCAGGCCGTCGGGGTCGCGCACGTCGGCGAACGCTGCGTCAATCGCCGCCACGCCCGCGGACGCCGCGGCGAGAAGCGTAAAATCGCGCGCCAGGCGAAAGACGCTGGCGTAGGCGCCGGATGGATCGCGGTCGGTCTCCGCGCCGATGTCGGCGCGTAAGGACGCCACGCTCCAGGCGATGCCCGCGAGGCGCCCGCTCGACCCGCGATAGCTCGCCATGCTCAGGAGAGCCCGCGCCGTATCGGCCATCGCGATGATCCGCGTCGCGCCGTCGGGAACGGCGAAATCCGCTTCCCGCACCGCAAGCTTGGCGGAGAGTTGCTGAACGCTTGCCGCCCCGAGGCTCCCCGGCAGCAAAATGGCGTCGGGAGGGGAGCCCATCACGGCGTCGAGGTCGGCGTCGGTTTCCCCCGAATCGAGCGCGTTGACGCCGACGACGAGCGCCGGTCCGCCGCGGTGGGCGCGCCCTTCCTTGAGAAACCGGGCTGCTGCGGCCCGCGCCGCCGTCCTTTGCTCTGGCGGGGCCAAGGCGAGATCCACGATGACCGCGCCCGCGCCGCTTGCCCGCGCCTCGGCGAGCCGCTTCTCATCCGCCGGGGCGATGATGAGCGAGCGCATCGGCGCCTCAGGCGGAGAGGATCTCGGGTCCGCGGCGGAGCATGAAGGCGGTGCGGCGGCATTCGGCGACCAGCGTGCTGTCCTGCTTGAACGCCCGGTGTCTGAACTCGACGAGGCCAGCGTCTGGGCGCGACTTCGAGGCGCGCACTGCCATGACTTCCGTCTCGGCGCGAACCGTGTCCCCTTCGAACAACGGCGCCGGAAAGGCGACGTCGGTCATGCCGAGATTGGCGATGGTCGTCCCGACCGTGGTGTCGTTGACGGATATTCCGATCATGAGCCCGAGCGTGAACAGCGAATTCATCAGCGGCCGGCCCCATTCGGTCTCCGTAGCGCAAAAATGAGCGTCGATATGCAGCGGCTGCGGGTTCAGCGTCATGTTCGAAAACAGCATGTTGTCCATTTGGGTGACGGTGCGAGTCAGGCGATGGCGAAAGAGCTGCCCTACCGAGAAGTCCTCAAAATAAAGGCCGCCGCGCGGATGGCGAAGGGTTCCGGTGTCCATGGGCGCCTTCACATCACAACTTTAAGTTGTCGTTAACCACATTCATGCAATCTGGGCGATAAGATATCCACCGCCATGACGGGCGAGGGAGCGCGACGTGTACGCCAACCGACCGACGGCCGTGCTTCTGCCGGCGCCCTCGCTCGCCGAGCCGGATATTGTGCGCCGATTTCTGGCTTTTGCGCAATCCGCCGGCCCGGAAAAGCGCGCGGAGGCGGCAAGCGCGCTCGCCCGCGCCTATCTCCATTCCGAACTCACGGGGCCTCTGTGCGCCGAGGCCGAGATGGCGATGATGGCGCTGCTCGACGACCCCTGGCCCTTGGTGCGCAGGGCGCTCGCTGACGCCCTGGGCGGCGCCGCCGACGCGCCCCGCCCGCTGATCCTGGCGTTGGCCTCCGATCAGTCGGACGTCGCGGCTGCGGTGCTGAGCCGCTCGCCGGTGCTAACCGACGCCGACCTAGTCGACTGCGTGGCGATTGGGGACGTCGTCGCCCAGTCGGCGCTCGCGCGAAGGCCGGATCTCTTGCCAGGCGCGATCGCGGCGCTGGCCGAGATCGGCCACCGCGATGCGCTTCTTGTGTTGATCGGCAATCGCGAGGTCGGCCTTTCCGGAGGCGTGCTGAGCCGAATCCTCGCCCGTTTCGGCGCCGATGCAGAGGTGCGCCAGGCGCTGCTCGAGCGCCCGTCGCTGCCGGCGGGCTTGAGGGCGCAGATCGCGGTGTCGACGGCTAATGAGCTTAGCGTCGCGACGTCGCAATGGCTGCCCCGCGAACGAGCCGAGCGCATCGCCCGCGAGGCGCGCGATCAGGCGATTTGTTCGATCGCCTCGTCATGCCCTGAGGGCGACCGAGCGGAGCTTGTGCGCACTCTGCGCGCATGCGGAGCGTTGACTCCGGCCCTGCTGCTGCGCTCGCTGCTCGGCGGGGAGCTGGATCTCTTTGCGGGGGCGCTGGCGGAATTGTCCGGCGCGCCGCTCAGCCGAGTCGCCGCTTTCATCCGGGATCCGCGGGGCGAGGGATTTGCCGCGCTCGCGCACAGAGCCGGACTTGAGAGGAAAGTCTTGGCCCCTTTCCGCGCTGCGCTCGCGGCGATCAAGCTTGGCGCCGGCAAGGTCGGCGACGGGGTCAAGTTGCCGCTGGTGCAGGCGGTCATCGACGAATGCGAACGGCGCGACGATCCTGCGTTGAACAAAGTCCTGGCGCTTCTCTGGCGCCTTGCCGCCGAAGCGGCGAGGGCGGAAGCCGCCGGTTTCGCCCGCGACGCGACCGTATCAGCTCCGCTCGGGCGGCTGCCGCGCAATCTCGACTTCTCCCCGGCCAATGACGACATTGGCGCCGAGCCGATTTCGAGCGCGGATTTCGACCTGCCACGGCTCGTCCCGGCGCAACTAGAGCTGAGCGTCGCGCTCACCGATCCAAGCGACGACGGGGCGCCGCGCATAGAATTGCCGCCGGCGCTCATCGCCGCGCTCGACGACGCGGCCTGAAGCCGGGCTACGCGACCGGCGCTTCGCTGGCGGGCTCCCTCATCGCCTGGCGCGCTTGCGCCATCGCCTGCAGCAGCACCGACGGGTCCTGTGCTCCCGGGACGCCAAGACGGCCGCCGAAAATGAAGAACGGCACGCCGCTGACTCCGATCAACTGCGCCTGCGCGATCTCCTCGCGCACGAGATCGACGTCCGCGTCTCCCGCCAGGAGCTCCTCGACAAGCTTGGCGTCGAGACCGCATTTGCCGGCGACATCGATCAAGACGCCGCGGTCGCCGATGTCGCGTCCCTCGACGAAATAGGCCTTGAACAAGCGATCCACGACTTTTCCTTGCACCCCCGCCGAGTTGGCCCAGCGGATGAGTCGGTGGGCGTCGAGCGTGTTGGGGGCGCGCTTGATCTTGTCGAAAGCGAACGGAAGGCCGACTTCCGCGCCGAGACGCACGAGGTTGTCGTGGACCGCCTGAAGTCTGCCGCCGGCTCCAAACTTCTTTGCCATGTACTCGGCGCGGTCGTACCCGCCCGCGGGGATCGTCGGGTCGAGCTGGTAGGGGCGCCAGCGGAGAGCGACCTTTTGCGGCGCCTTGGCGAGCGCCGCTTCGAGCCTCTTCTCGCCGAGATAGCACCATGGACACACGACATCGCTGACGACGTCGATGGTGAGGATTTCATCCGCTTCGCCCATGTGTCCGCACTCCGGTCGCGCTTCAGACTATCTGGCCTTGCCGACGCTCCAGCGCAAGCGGCGGAAGACAAGCCCTTTTCGCCGGCGTCGGGCTTGGCACTACGGCTCGCGGCGCCACCAGGTCGAGAGCTCGACGCCGAAGAGCGGCGTTTTTTCCGGCCGGCCGAGTTTGGTCGAATAGGCGATCCATTGCTCCGGCGCGTAATAGAGCGGCGCGATGTAGAAGCCGGAGATGAGCAGGCGGTCGAGCGCCCGCACCGCTGCGACGAAGTCTTCGCTGCTCTCGGCGGCCAGGATCGCCGCGATCATCGCGTCGATCGCTGGCGAGGCGACGCCGGAGATGTTGTAGGCGCCCTGGGCGTTGGCGGCGGCAGAGCTCCAGCGGCCGCGCTGCTCGTTGCCGGGCGACGGCGAGGCGACCCACGTCCCGATCATCACGTCGAAGTCGAAGCTTGTGCGCCGGCGTTGGAACTGAACTTCGTCAACCAGCCGCACGTTGGCGGCGACGCCGATCCGGGCGAGATTGCGGCTGTAAGCGAGCGCGAGGCGCTCCTCGTCGCGGTTCTTGACCAGGATCTCAAAGGCGAGCGGCGCGCCATGGGCGTCGAGGAGACGGCCGTCGCGCAACGCGTAACCGGCGCGCTCGAGCTCATCGATCGCGCGTCGGGCGATGGTTCGGTCGCCGCCGGTGCCGTCCGAGACCGGGGCGCGCCATCGGCCCTCCATCACATCGTCGCGCACCGCGCCCGGAAAGGGCGCGAGCAACTCGCGCTCGCGCGCCGACGCGGGCCGACCGATTGACGACAGCTCGCTGTCGTCGAAGAACCCTTCCGAACGCCTATATGCGCCGGCGAAAAGATTGGCGTTGATCCACTCGAAGTCGAACATCGAGGCCAGCGCCTCGCGCACCCGCACGTCGGCGAACGGCGCCCGACGCAGGTTGAAGGCAAAACCGGAGACGCCCTTCGGCAGCAGGGTCGGGACGGCGACTTTGACGACGCGGCCGTCTCTTGCGGCGGGAAAATCATATCCGGTTCGCCACCGATTGGTGTCGTCCTCACTCCGATAGTCGATGAGCCCGGCCTTGAACGCTTCGAACATCGCCGTCGCGTCGCGGTAATAATCGATCCGGATGACATCGAAATTGTATAGGCCGCGCGAGATCGGCAGGTCTTTTGCCCAGTAGTTGGGGTCGCGCTCGAGCACCAGGCGCTCGCCGGGCTTGACCTCCGCAACCCGATAGGGGCCCGAACCGACCGGAATCTGCAGGGTTTGATCCTCGAAATGCTCGGCGTCGGTGTGGGCGCGCGACAGGACCGGCATGATCGCCAAGGTCAACGGCAGTTCGCGGTCGTTGGCGCCCGAAAGATCGTAACTCACGGTCCAATCGTCGGGCGCGTCGATGGCCTTGACAAGCCCAAAGGCGGCACGCTGCTGCGGCCGGCCCTTGGCCTTAAGGAGATTGAAGGTGAAGACGACGTCGGCCGAGGTGATCGGCGTTCCGTCCGAGAACCGGGCGGCCGGATTGAGATGGAAAGTCACGCGGTCCCGGGTCTCATCGGTATCGAGGCTTTTGGCGATCAGGCCGTAGAGGGTGAACGGCTCGTCGGCCGAACGCGCCATCAGCGATTGGTAGACATTGCCGATGAGGCCCTGCGCTGTCGATAAGGCTTTGACATTGTAAGGGTTTAGGCTGTCGAAGGCGCCAAGATAGGCGAGATCGAGCCGGCCTCCCCGGGGGGCCTTCGGATTGACGTACGGCAGATGGTCGAAGTCGGCCGGCAGGGCAGGTTCGCCGTGCATCGCGATCGCACCCATCGGCGGGCCGACGGCGCCCGCAGAGAGCGGCGCCGCGGCGAAGGCGACTCCCAACGCGGCGCACAGGACGATGCGAATCGTACGGCGGATCATGGCCTCACTTCTATCATCGGCGGCCCCCTGATTCCCAAGCCGAGGTTCATTCTCGACGTCTTGCAAAGCGCCGGGGCGCGCTAATTCGGACGTTGTCGAGCCGCCGCCGGATCGGGTAACAGCCCAGCCCGGCGCCCGGCGCTCGGTCGCAGCGACGAAATTGTTATTGGAATGTCGCGTCGAATGTGGAAAGAGGGCGCGCCGAACACCACGGCGCGTCTCGCGCGCCTTGCGTCACAATGTCGCCCGAAGTGTCGCAGATGTCGATCCCGGACGGAAGTTGAGGCTGATCGGGCGCGAGGCGAAACGCCGCAAGATTCCGCTTACGGTTCGAAAGGACGATTGATGAGATTTCAAGTCATGCGCTCTGGAGCCGCGGCGCTCGCATTGGGTCTCGCGCTCGGGGCTGGCGCGGCGGTCGCGCAAACGCAGCCGGCGAAGCCGCCAGCTCCCCCCGCTCCGGGCGCGCAAGGAGCGCCGGGGGCGCCAGGTCAGCCGCAGCAACCTACCGGGCCGACGAAGGTCGACCTTGTGTCGCCTGAGCCGCAATGGGCCAAATTCTGCGCCAAAGAGCCGAACTCCGGCCGTGACGCGTGCGCCACCATGCGCGACTTCTCGACCTCCGCCGATCAGCCGCCGATGATCAGCATCAACCTCTTCGAGCTGGCCGGTGAAGAGAAACGCAAGTTGCGGCTTCTGATGCTGCCGATCGGCATGATGCTGAAGCCAGGCTTTCGAGTCGTGATCGACAAAGGGGAGCCGATCGAGGGCAAGTACGACATGTGCTTCCAGAACGCCTGCTCCGCGGAAATCGAGATCAGCCCCAAGACCCTCGAAGCGCTGAAGAAGGGGACGACGATGAGCGTCGTCATGCGCGTTCCCGGCGGCGACGTTTCGGGGCATGAATTGACGTTCACCCTTCCGCTGAAGGATCTTGGCGCCGCCTTCGACGGCAAGCCGACTGATCCCAAGGTTTTGGAACAGCAGCGCCAGGAGCTGCAGCAGCAGCTGCAAAAGAAGGCTGAAGAGCAGCGCAAAATGCTGGAACAACAGCAGCAGAACGGCGCAACGGCCCCAGCGGCGAACGCGGCTCCGGCCCCCGCCGCGCCTGCGGCAACGGCGCCCGCCGCGCCCCCCGCACCGGCGAAATAGAGCGTCCGTTTGCGCCTTCCGCGTCGCGGAAGGCGTCTCGACGAGGGGTCTCAGCTTAGGCGCGATCGGCCGCGGACGGAGTATCGTCCGTCCTCAGACCGCTCGAACGTTTCCTTGACTTGCGGGTGGCGCACCGGCTCTCCGGACTCGTCAGACATCAAATTCTGTTCGGAGACGTAGGCGACATACTGGCTATCCGCGTTTTCGGCATAGAGGTGATAGAAGGGCTGCTCCTTGGCCGGACGAACCTCGGCCGGGATTGAACGCCACCATTCCTCGGTGTTTGAGAAAATCGGATCGACGTCGAAGATCACGCCGCGAAATGGGTAGAACCGGTGCTTGACGACCTGTCCGATCCCAAATTTCGCGTTGCGACTTTGCATGGTCCTGAGGTTCCTTTGCCCGTCATCCGCCGGTTATAGCGCATCGAATCGAAACAGGAACCGCGTCGCCGACAGAAATTGCTTCAATTTTTGGAGGATCCTGCGGCCCCGAACGCGCCCATTCGCAAAGCAAGAATCGGGCCGAAATTGGCTGCACGGCCGGTCAAAACTGGTAGAGCGCAGCGAAGTCGGCGTCCTTCGCCGCCACCTGCCGGGCGAGATCGACGATGACGCGGGCCTGCTTCCAGGTTGCGTCGTCCTGCATCTTGCCGTCGATCATCACCGCGCCCGACCCGTCCGGCATCGCCGCCAGAATCTTGCGCGCGAAGGCGACTTCGGCCGGATCCGGCGAAAACACCGCCTTGGCGATAGCAATCTGGCTCGGGTGCAGGGTCCAGGCGCCGACGCAGCCGAGCAGGAAGGCATTGCGGAATTGGGCCTCGCAAGCGGCTGGGTCGGAGAAATCGCCGAACGGCCCATAGAACGGCTTAATGCCGTTCGCCGCGCAGGCGTCCACCATGCGCGCGATCGTGTAATGCCAAGGATCCTGCTGGAAGCTGGCGCGCTCGACATGGGGCTCGACAGCGTCGGCGAGCACGCGATAGTCGGGATGGCCGCCGCCAACCCGCGTCGTCTTCATCGCCCGCGACGCGGCGAGGTCCGCCGGGCCGAGGCTAAGCCCGTGCATGCGCGGCGAAGCGGCGGCGATCGACTCGACATTGTTGACGCCCTGCGCGGTTTCGAGAATCGCGTGGACAAGAATGGGCCGCTTCAGGCCGTAGCGCGCCTCGAGCAAGGCCAGATATTGGTCGACGAAATGAATATCCCATTCGCCCTCGATCTTCGGGGCCATCACAACATCGAGCCTGTCGCCGATCTCGCCTACGAGCCGGGTCATGTCGTCGATGAACCAGGGCGAATTCAGGGCGTTGACGCGCGCCCAAAGTCCTGTCGAGCCGAAATCGGCGGTCTTCGCCATTGCAATGAGGCCCTCTCGGGCCGCCTGCTTCGATTCGACTGGGATGGCGTCCTCGAGATTGCCGAGCACGACGTCGACTTGGCCGACGAGCTCAGGCGCTTTCGCGCGCACCTTTTCGTTGTGCGGAGGCACGAAATGGATCATTCGCTCGAGCCTCGAGGGCAATTCGAGGAGTGGACGCGGCGCTCCGATCGCAAGCGGATCGAAATATCTGCGCGGGGCTTTCATCGGGGCGTCGCCTTTTGTCGACGGTGTGTGCGGTCAGGGTTAGGGCGATTTCGCTTCCGCGGCAATTCGACGGCCGAACGACGGCGCGGTCTAAGTCAATCCTCGGAGGCCTGCGCCAGGAGCGAATGGATGCGGCCGCCAAGATCGTCTCCGTCAAAAAAATGGGCCGCGAGCCCGGCGCGTCTAGCGGCTTCGACCTCGCCGTCTGTCGTTCCCACGAAAACGGATCGTTCACGGACGATCGGCCACTCGTTCGTGGCTTCCGCGAGCACGCTCGAAAACGGGTCTCGGCCCGCGGCATAGAACCGATCGACGTGGGCCCCCTCGGGCGCGAGGCGCTCCTGGATTTTCGCGCTCAACCGCCGCGCCTCGTCAAGCGCGCCCGACGTCTCTACGGGCCCTGATGAATCGCTGACGACGAAAACGTAGCAGCCGCGATCGTTGAGCGCGCGCACGGCTTCCACAGCTCCCGCGATCCATCGAAATCCGTCCGGCTCAATCGGACCGCCGGCGACCGTATCGATGAGCGCATCTCGGTCGAGGAAAGCCGCGGGACGCACGCGCACGTTAGGGAGTTCCCGATGCCCCTGCTCTAAAGTCTCGGGAAGTCCGATATCGAGGAAGTAACCCTTGAACTCGCGGCCAGCGATGTCGCCGCGTTCGACCAGGGCAGGAAACACGTGCTGTTCAAGCGAACACGGCAAGTCGCGAACGAGATCCAGGATCTCTCCCTTGAGCACATAAATCCCGCCGTTAATGACGCCGGGCCCAGGCCGGCTCAAATCCTTTTCTAGAAACGCCTTGACCTTGCCGTCCTCTTCGATCACCCGCCCGTAGCGCGCGGCGTCGGCGACTGTCCTGAGCGCCAAGGTCGCCGTGGCGCCGGACCGTTGCGAGACCTGCTCGAGAGCACGCAAATTGATGTCGAAGAAAGCGTCTCCGTTCATGAGGAGAAAGCGCGGATCGAGAGCTTCGCGCGCCACCGTCAACGCGCCGGCGGTGCCGAGCGGGATCGGTTCGCGCATGACGCGCACCGTGGCCTCGCCGATCCGGCGGCGGTCATAGGCCGCTTCGAGCGCCTCTCCGAGGTGGCCGGCAAGCAAGATGATGTCCCGGTAGCCGTGGCGTTCGATCATCTCCAGAAGGTAGTCGACGAACGGCCGGCCGCCAGCGATCGGCAGCATCGGCTTGGGCACGGCGCGGGTGATCGCGCCAAGCCGCGTTCCCTTGCCGCCAACCAGAATGATCGCCTGCCGGATCGCCTCGCCGCTCATTGCCTGTCGGTCTTCAGCCTCTCGCCCTTCGTGTGCCGGCCCCAGACCCGGTCGGCCTCCGCCGCGGCGAGAAACACATGATAAAGCGTGCTCGCCGGCATGAAATCGATGATCGGGGCGCCGTTCGCGTCGACATGATCGATCCACCCACCGGGAACAGGACGGCCCAGGAAAACCGCCATCAGCCGCTTGATCGTTTGTGCGGCGCGCCGCGGCGCCGCGTCTTCTCCGATTTCGGCGGCGGCGACCTCGGCCTTGATCGCCTCCGTATGAGGCCAGCAGCGGCGAGAGGCTTTGTGCACATGCCCGTCGTCCAGCAATTCATCAACGATGAATCCGTCCGCGTCGAAGCCGTGCCGATCGCCGAACGCTTTCAAGGCGGCGGCGATCGGGGGATCGCTCCGTCCCGCGAGCCTGGCATAGCGACGAAGCAGCCACGACCATTCAAAATGATGTCCGGGCTCGCAAATGCGCCCGGAGAGGCCCGCGCGTGGGTTCCAGAACCCGTCGAAGTATTCGGCGAGGATTCCGGACTGCGGCTGGAAGAACCTGGCCGTCATCATGCCATAGAGCTCGCCAGCCCGGGCAAGAAACATTGCGCGGCCGGTGGCTTCGAACCATGCAAGCATAGCCTCGAAGAGATGCATATGCGGGTTCTGCTCGCGCCTGCCCTCCTCGGCAGGCAAAATGCTGTGGTAGCCTCCGGTAGGCGAGGCGAAGTGTTGATCGAGAACGCGCAATGTCGCGAGCGCGGTCGAGAGAAACCGCGGCTCGGGCTCAAGCTTGTAAGCCCACGCGAGCCCGTACAGCGCGAAGGCGTGAGCGTAGAAATCGCGCTTGGAGTCGCGGACGGCTCCGTCCGGATCGACGGCGAAGACCCACCCTGGCGCACCGTCCACCCCATGATAGCGGTCGATGAGCCTGTGCGCCGCCTCAAGCGCGATGGTTTTGCCCTGGGGCCACCAGCCGAGCATCGCCGCGTGCGAGAAAACATAGATCTGCCGGCCCTGCACCATGGCGCGCCTGGGGGTCGAGAGATGGGGCGCGCCCTCGAAGCTAAGTCGCTCGACGAAGGCTCCGCGCCTCGAATCGAACCCAACTTCGCCCCAGAGCGGCAACGCCTGATCGACTACCCAGCGCCTTAGTTTGGCGGCCGCGTCCCGAGCATCGATGTCATCGTCTATGACTTGTCCGGCCATGGCTCAGCGCGTCGTAGGGCGCGCGATCGTCTTCCTCACCCGGGTCTTTGACAAGTGTGCGAACCGGGCGTCGCGGGGCGCGGCAGCGGCGACTAACGCTTCTTTCGATGGCAGTTCAATCATTCCGCGCACAGTACCATTTCCACGTCTCCTCGAGCCCGGCGCGGAGCGAGTAGGCCGGGTTGATCCCGAGACCTTTGATCTTCGAGAGGTCATAGGCCCGGTAGGCCTGTCCGTTCGGCTTTGAATGGTCCCACTCAATTCGTCCGCTCATTCCCGCGAGTTCCGTGAGGATGTCGACGACATCCCGGATGCGGTAGACTTGACCGCTCCCCATGTTGACCGCCCCATCGACGTCGTTCATCACCCCGAACGCCGCCCGCGCCGCGTCTTTGACATAGAGAATGTCGCGCTGGGCGGAGCCGTCGCCCCAGACCAGGACTGTTCCGCCGCTCTTTTTCGCGTCGTAGAATTTCTTGATCAGAGATGGAACGACATGCCCAAACTCGACATCGAACTTGTCACGCGGACCGAAAAGATTGCCAGACACAATATACGCCCATTTCAGGCCGTAGCTTTCTTGGTACGCCTCAAGCATCGCCAGCGTCGCCAGTTTGGCGTTTGCATAGCCGGCGTTAGCGGGATAGGGGCGGCCCAGAAAGATCATGTCTTCTTTCAGCGGCAGGCCCGGCGAAGGGAATGGATAGACCGCCCCGGTGCCCATGACCGTGATTTTCCGTGCGCCCGAACGCCTCGAAGCCTCGACGACGTTGGTGTTGATCATACAATTCTCGTAGAATGACAGCCCCTGATGTTTCATGCTGCCCATGATCCCGTAAACGCGCGCGGCGGCGTGAAAGACGTGATCGGGGCGGAGCCGTTCAAAGAGCGCAAAGGCCGCATGGGTATCGAGGAGGTCGCAGTCCGCCCTTCGCAGCGGGACGACGCTTTCGTAACCTTCCGCGCGCAAATGGTCGACCAGCGCCGACCCCACCAAACCAGCGGCGCCGGTCACGATAATCTTGTCGGACTTTTTCAAATCTTCTGCTCTCGCTGGCGTTTGATTGTCGGCCGCTGGAGGCCCTCGTGAGTGTTAACGCGAGAGAAAGCTCTCGTTGCGGCGGACGCGCTCGCGCCAATATTCAAGCAGATCGCGCATCGTGGTCTCAAAGGGTATCTCCGGGCGCCACCCGGTGTGTGCGCGAAACTTTGTCGTGTCGGGAACTTGCAGATCGGCGTCGATCGGCCGCAGGCGCTCGGGATCAACCTCGACCCTGATGTTGGGGCACGTCGATTGCCCAATCAGCGTGTCAAGCATTGCTCGCACTGTGCAGGTATACTGTCCGCCGATATTGTAGTACGCGCCTGGCGTCGGGTTGACGGTCACGAGCATGTGATAGGCGCGCACGGCGTCGCGGACGTCCGCCCAGGTGCGCAACGAATCAAGATTTCCGACTTTCACCACCGGGGGCAACTTGTTGCCCTCGATCATCGCGATTTGTTTGGCGAAGGTTGACTCGGCGAAGACGTCGCCCCGGCGCGGGCCAGTGTGAGTGAACATGCGCGTGGTCATGACGCACATGTTGTAAGCTTCGGCATAATAACGGCCGATAAGATCCGTGCCGACCTTCGAGATTGCGTAGGGCGATGCGGGGTGAAACGTGCATTCCTCGTCGATCGGAAGTTTCTCGCGCGGAACGCGGCCGAATACCTCGGACGAAGCGCAGATGTGGATCACCGCCCCGGGCGAGAAGCGTCTTAGGGCGCCGAGGAGCCGCTCAGTCCCCTGGATGTTCGTATCGAGTGTGTCGAGCGGCGCGGTGAAGGAGGTTTGAGGGTAACTCTGAGCCGCCAGGTGAAATACATAGTTGGGGTTGGCGGCCTGTACGCAATTTTGGATCGCCATTGTGTCTCGTAAATCGGCGTATTGAAGCTTGATTCTGCCGCCGGCGTTGATGTCATCAAGATGACCGGAAATGTTGTCGAGAGGGCTTCGCCAGCGAAGCATGCCGTGAATTTCCCAATCCGTGTGCCGAAGAAGGTAGTCCAGCAAATGCGAGCCGACCATTCCTGTTATGCCCGTGATCAAGGCGCGCTCTGTCATTTTCTCTCTCGTTCCGATGAAGGCGATCAGGGGTAAACTGCCAAAATATTTTTCAATACTATCTGCTGATGATCCCTGCGCCCTGATCCTCCAAGGAAATCTTGACAAAGCTCTTATGGCCGAATGTCTCGATCATTTTTGCCTGAACGTGATCCGGCGCCAAGAACAGCAAGAAACCGCCGCCGCCCGCGCCACAGAGTTTGCCGCCATATGCGCCGAGGCGCATCGCTTCGTCGTAAGCCGCGTCAATCTTCGGCAGGGTGACGGCGGCCGAGAGTCTCCGCTTTGTCTCCCAGCCTTCGCTGACAAGCTTCCCCAGGTCGCGAAGCATAGATTCGGGGTCCCGCCCTTCGAGGAGAGCAAGTCCTTCGCGACAGAGCTTGACCAGACGGGAAAGGTCCTTGTTGTTTTTCTTTTCTTCCGTGTTTCTCAGCTGCTCCTGCACCGCGGCCGAGGCATGGCGCTGAATGCCCGTGTAGATGAGGCAGAGGGATCGATCGAGCGCATTTCGGCATTCCGTCGCCATTTGCGCGGGCCGGATCGTCAAGTCATCTTTATGAAATTGATAGAGATTGAGGCCGCCGAAGGCAGCGTGGATTTGATCCTGAATACCAACATTTTCCTTCAGGAGGTCTCGTTCCGTATGGACCGCGCGCTTAAACAGATCAAACTTCGTGATTGAACGGCCGCTCAGATATTCCATAAGCGCTATGAAGCCGACGGTAAAGGATGACGAACTTCCCAGTCCCGAATTTCCTGGCAAGTCGGATATAATCGCGACGTTTAAGGGCTTATCGTAGGCCATCTCGAGAAGAGTGGCGCGAATTACATTGTGTTTTATGTCCTCTACTCGATCGGCGACTTCGACGATACGGTAAGTTATGCGATACCGATTTTCGGCGAAGTCGGCCATAGGCAGCGCAATCGTATAGATATACTTGTCGATGGAGCCGCCAAGTACGGCGCCCGGATAGCTATTGAAATATGTCGGGTAGTCAGTTCCGCCCCCAAAAAAACTGATCCTGAGTGGGGAGCGAGAAATGTTGATCACAGAAACCGCTCCCTAGCCAATTAGAGGCAAAGATCAGAGTCCAAAGCTTGTGCCATCCCTCCCGAAGTTTCGGCCCTGGCGACCCGACCATGGCCGCATGCACCTGGGTCGTTCGATCTCGCAAGCCGCAGAGAGCAACTCGAAATCGCAATAATCTGTTTTCACAGTGCGATTACGATTATTGTCCGTTTGTGATAACATGGCGAAATCGAAGGGTCCAGCCTGCAAGATTGGAGGACTGCGAAAGGTCTCGGGAGTGAAGGTCAAATAGGCGGTTGCCTGAAGGTCTATGGAGCGGGAGCGCTGTTCCCACTTTTCCGGGAAGCAGGGGAACGCCCGATTCGACCGCGCTCGGGTCAGCCAAACCGCTCGGTTATGCTCAATTCCTGCGGCAAATCTTGCGGCAACGCGGCGCGGGTGATGAGGCGGCCGACCCTTGGCTCGTTGTGCATCGAGCGAAGATCAATTGCCGCGCCAGTGGCGAGGTGATTGAAAACCTGTTCCCCGCGCCGGCGCCAGGAATGATGCTCGCGTACGAACTCGCTGACCGCGTCGACCGTGCACTGGTTGTTTGGATTGCTTCGATCCTCGTCGAGTCGCTTGGCCAGATCCGATCCGTCAGGCGATACCTGACAGAACGCGTCGGTCGGCAGAATGGCCTCATATTCGCCGCTCCGCGGCAAGACGCCGAGCAGGCGCGTCCCCGCCGCGAGTCCCTCGAAATACCGCATCACCATCGGACTGAACCCTCCCGTTCGCCGAGTGTTGTCCAAATCAGGCGGCGTGGCGACAAAGTATTGCGCGCTGGACGTCAGTCGTCCGAGTTCTTCGGTGCTCAACCCGCCGTCTTTCGAATAGACGTAGCGTAGACCCCGGGCTTCACAATACGCCATCAGCGCGCGGTGCAAAGGCTCGTGACGGCGGCCCATCCAAAAGGCGAAGATCGACTTCCCCTCTTTTCGGGGGTAGAAAATGTCGGTGTGGGCCCCGAGCGGCAGAAAGACAAACTTCGCCATCGGAAACCGACGCTGCAGTTCCGTTGTCGCTTCACTGTAGGCGACGAAGCACGGATCTAGCCGCTCGAGCGTCGCGACGATGCCGATCTTGGTCAAGGAGGGCTTCCAAGCGTCGAGGACGAAGTTGGAACGCCGCGCGCGCAGGTTCATGTACGACGCAAGATGAATCGCGCCGGTGGGGCGCGACCCGAGCTGAGCCCAGAAGAGCGTGTCACAGGCCTTGAGCTCGGACCGGATCCGTCGCCATTCCCCGCGCCGCTCCCATGCGATCGGGGGGGGAGAGATCGTCTGAACGCCAGGTTGCTGGGCCACCCCGGAAAACAGGGGCGGCAGTAGCGTAGTCCAGTAGACGCTTGGATTGGTTGACGAATTGGACAGCAGGCCGAGTTTCATAATACCCCCGGGAGCCACCGCTCATCAACGTTACCGCCCGATTAGCAGGGGCCTTAACGTTCAGCGATCGCTCACCTACTAAGTTTGCCCGAATTCGGCGACTTTGGCAAACGCGCGCGCACGATCCGTTGCTCTCGCTGCAAAGTCTTCGCCTCCCGGAAAGCCACGAAATCTATGGTCTTTGCGCCGAAGCGTTCTTGCTGAAGGGCCAGATCGCGCGCCGAGAATTTCGCGACCGGCGCCGTCGCTCGGCACGAACTTCTTACGCAGCGAGAGGCGAAAGAAGCCGGATCGGCGCGAACAAAATCGTCAGCATTCCGACAAATGGTACGAAATTCATTAGTGGATCATAAACCCGCCCGCTGTTTGATGGTGGAGGTTTTCACCCGAGGAGTAGAGCCTCGACAACTGTGGGTTTTCCCGTGTCGACATTCGGTCTTGGTCGGCTGTTGCGCAATCGCGACGGCAATGTCTCGATGATGTATGCGCTGGTTGCTCCAGTGCTGGTGTTTGGCGCTGGAGCGGCGATCGACTACGGCCGCGCGGCCCAAATTCACACAAAATTGAACGCCGCGGCGGACGCCGCCGCACTTGCCGCGCTGACGCCAGCGATGCTGCAGCAAAGCGCGAGCGTCGCCCAGGCCGCAGCCGTGTCGATGTTCGACGGCCTGACCAACGGCATCCCGGGCCTGACCCCTGGCGCGACCCAGGTCACGGTCACCGTCACCGTCGGTTCGACCGCGCTGGTGCGCAACGTCGAAGTCAACTACTCGACCTCGGTCAACACCATCTTCGCCCAGGTGCTGGGAGTGAGCGCTTTGCCCATCCAGGGCGTTTCGGAGGCCAGCGCGCAGGCGCCGCCCAATATCGACTTCTACGTCCTGCTCGACAACTCGCCGTCGATGGCGCTGCCTGCGACGCAGGCCGGCATCACCCAGATGCAGCTCCTCACAACAAACGAAACCGTGGCTCAAGGCGCAGGCAACGGCGGCTGCGCCTTCGCCTGCCATGAGGCCAGCACCAACAACACCGACAGTGCCGGCAACCCTTGCGCCGACGGGACCACGCCCAAGCTGAGTTCTGCCCCGCCGTCGACAACGGTCGGTACCTACTATTGTGCAACGAGCCACGGGGCGCAGATCGACAACTACGCTCTTGCGCGCAAGAACAACATCACCCTCCGCCTGGACGAACTCAACAGCGGCGTCTCGACCCTGCTCCAGACCGCGTCGACCACCTCCCAGTCGACGGTGTTTGCGACACCGCCGAAGTACCGCTTTTCGATCTATTCCATGGATAGCCTGTGGCAGATCGGCCTCAACCAGCTCATGTCATTGACTTCAACCTATACGTCTGGCTGGACGAGCGCCTCCGCTAATTTTGGCGTGATGGAGATGTATTCGAATAATAACAATTGCGCGAGCGCGGCTTGCACTTCAAGTACGACTACGCCGGGCGGCGACGTCGGAACCAACTACGACGATTCGCTCGGCAAGCTCAGCCAGGCGAGCTACATCCCCAAACCGGGCAACGGCACCAACCAGCCCGGCGACACGCCGCAGGTCGTGTTGTTCATCGTCACTGACGGCGTGGAGGACGAGCAGAGCGGCTCACGCCGCTTCGAACAGGCGATGAACGATCTCGCTGGCGACCCGAGCGCATCCCCTTATGGCAGCGCGGCGGGAACCAACTGGTGCACGACGATCAAGAATCGCGGCATTCAAATTGCGATCCTCTACACCGACTATTTGGCGGTGCCGGCCAACAGCTGGTACGTGAACCACGTCCAACCGTTCCAGTCCAGCATCGGACCAGCGCTACAGGCTTGCGCCTCGCCCGGACTGTTCTATGACGCAGGGCTCGACGCCTCGAACCTCGGTCAGGATCTCTCCGCGCTTTTCGCCGCGATCACCCATTCGGGCCACCTAACCCAGTAACGGCCAAGGGACCGAACCGATCAAAGCCCGGCCCAAATTTTTCAAAGCCGGGCCAAATCCTTCAAAGCCTCGCCCAAGGAAGTCCAAGAAAAACGCTTGGATTTCCTTGGATTCCCTTGTCCGGATCGAGCCTTTTCAGCGACTTGCGGTGACCCCCCGGCCGTTTTTTTATTTCTCGCTCACCAGCTCCCGCGCGCTGCGTCGTCCCTCCACGATGCGGTCGCTTTCTCCTTCCCTTGCGCCTCGCTTTTTTGGAAAAGAGGCCACCCTAGCATAGTTTCCGAAAAAGGAAAACAAAAATCGCGTCGGAGCGCGCCCGGCCGCGCCGTCGCCGCAAGGCGGCCGTCGACAATGCGTCGCCCGAATGCCAAATGGCGAGGACGGCCGTGAACCCTCGGCCGCGGCGGGGCGATCCCGTTTCCCTCTTCAGGCGAGGCGAGGATGCCGACTTTACGGGTCAACGGCTACGACTTGGCGTTCGTCGAGCGCGGGACCGGGGCGCCGTTGCTTCTGGTCCATGGCACGCTATGCGACTACCGACACTGGGCCGGGCAGATGGCGCCCTTCGGGGCGCATTACCGAACGATCGCCTTGAGCCTCAGGCATTGCTGGCCAGAACATTGGGATGGGAAGAGCGACGATTTCACGGTGCAGCAGCACACCGCGGACGTGGCGGGCTTCATCTCCGCGCTCGATTCCGGGCCGATCCACGTGCTCGGACATTCGCGGGGCGGGCACATTGCATTTCGCGTGGCCCAGAATTTCCCCGCTTCCGTTCGCACGCTCATTCTAGTTGAGCCCGGAGGCATTCTGGCGGACGACCTTGAGGCGGGGCTGCCACCGGCCCAACCGCTGATCGCGCTTGGTCCACTCTACGCGAAGGCGGCGGAGAGCATCCGGAGGGGCGAGATCGACGAGGGCCTCAAGCCCACGATTGACGTGATCGGCGGCCAGGGGAGCTGGGACCGCACGCCGGAACCGCAAAAGCAGATGCTTCGCGACAACGCGCGCACAATGCTGGGCCAGATCAAGGAGAAACGCGCTCCGTTCGCGCGCGCTGACGCCGAGGCGATCCGCGCGCCGACGCTGCTTATGGCCGGCGAACGTTCCCCAGCCTCATTCCATCGCATCCTGGACGGACTGCAGACGGCGATCGCAGACGTGCGGCGCGCCGTGATACCCAGGGCGTCCCACGCGTCCAATGTCGACAATCCCGGAGCCTTCGCGCGCGAAGTGCTGGCGTTTCTCGATGGAAGGTGAAAAGCCGGGCGCCGCTATGAGATCTGATCGCCATCGCCGCCGAAGCGATCCGAGGGCGGGAAGGGATGCGGCGGTCGCCCGTCCCCCTTTCGCGCTCCCCGCCGCTTGAGACATCGGCATCGAAACCGAGACGGCGCCCGCGCCAGTTCGCGACGTCGGTCCGCGACCGATTCCCGGCGCCTGCTCACTGCACGGTGATCGGGCTCGCGACGCGCGGGATCATGATGATGGAATCGTGCAGCGTCATCGCGCCGACCGAGAAATAAAGTCCGGTCGGCTGGTAGGGATACTGCACCTCGCCGAGAACGACGTAATTGTTTCCCGTACCGGAAAAGGCGGCCGCGATCGACGGGTCGATCGACAATTGCTGGCCGGTCGGGCGCGCCGTTCCGTTGGCGTTGGCCCAGCTGCCGGAGACCGTACCTTTCGCGGTTCCGTTCGAGTTGACCGTGACCAGCAACTGCGACACTTCGACCGCGACGCTGCTGGCGTTGTAGGGATAGAGGATCAGGTTCGGATATGCGAGAATCTGGGTGAGCTCCGCGGCGGTAATGGTGGAGGTGTTGGTGTTATTGGCCTGGGCGAAGATGTTGGCGACCGTTGTGGCAGCCAGCGTCACCTTGCGCTGCATTGTATAGGCCTGGCCGCCGAAAACGACGAGGCTCATCAGCATCGCCGCGAACGGCAGGATCAGCGCCAGCTCGATCGCGGCCAGGCCGCTCGCATCCGCGAGGAACGCGCGCCCGCTCCGGTGAAGCCCTCTCAAGCGGGCGATCATCACAGCGGTTCGATCCGGAACACCTGGGTCGACGTCATCAGCATCTTGCCGTTGCCCAGGTTGGCGAAATTGAGGCCGAGCGGGCCGCCATAGACCGGCCACGGATACATGATCACGAGCAGCATGTCGGTCCCCGAAGCGCCCGATTGGGCGCCGACGTCGACCGGCGGCGTGCTCACGACCGTCCCGCTGGAGTTGAACTGCGGCAGCATGGAGGTGAGATTGGTAGTGCCGGCGGGCAGCGGCTCGAGCTCGACCGTCACCTGCGAACAGCTGAACAGCGCGGTCAGCTGATTGCAGACCTCGGTCTGGAACTGCGTCACTGTCAGGGTCTGGGTCTGGTTGGTCAGGACGACCCTCGCCGCCGCTTCCGCCGAAGATTCGAAAAACGCTTTGACGAGGAAGAGCGACGCCGCCTGGAGCGTCGCGAGCACGATCGCGATGAAAATCGGAAAGACGAGGGCGAACTCGACCGCGGGCGAGCCGGTCTCGTCGTCGGCCAGCTCTCGCCCAAGGCGGCTGAAGCCAGCGAGGAATTTGCCTTTTGACCGCATCGCCGCCGGACCACAACCTCGTTTTAACGGCGAACCTTGCGCGCAAAGGCCTTACGGCGGTCTTATCTTCGACGTGTAATTTTAGTGAATATCCGAGCGAAACCGCGCAAAGGTCGGAAGTAATTCGGTCTTTCGCCTTTAACCTTGCCAGTGCGTTACGGTCGACGCGACTCATCGCTTTCGTTTCCGAGCGCGCTTGGCGATCATGCGGGGCGCCGCTGGCGCGGCAAGAAGCGGGGAGCACGAGATGTATTTCGCCATTGTCTTTTGCCTCCTGCTGGTTGCTCCCGTCGCCTCGATCGTGATTGAACATTCGTTGTTTCACGCCGCCGCGCCGCTGATGTCGCTCGTCGGCAAGTGGTTCGTGTTCTGGGGGGCCGGCGTTCGCATCGCGCTCGCCGGCTTGAGGCAATATTTCGACCCCCGGTTCACCGCCAAGCAGATTTTCGACATCCATGGCGACGACGCCCTGCCGCTGGTTCGCGAACTCGGCATCGCCAATTTTGCCGCCGGGGCTGTCGGGATTTTGTCGCTGCTGCGGCCTGACTTCGTGTTGCCCTCGGCGATCGCGGCGGCGATCTTCTATGGCCTCGCCGGTTTCCGGCACGCGGCGCAGCCTGCGCGAAACGCCAAGGAGACCTTTGCGATGGCGACCGATCTTTTCGCCTTCGTCGTGCTGGCGGCCTACGCCGGGTTCGCGTTGTCGCAGTGATTGCCGAGATGGGCGGCGCGGCGTGTGTCTCATCCCTCGCGCGCGGGCGGCGCCTCAGTGCGACGGCGGCGCCAGAGGCTCGCCGCCCGTCTCGGCTCCGTCGCTTTGGCTGATCGCGCGGACCGTCGGCGCTGTCCACGGCCCGTCGATGTCTAGCGTCAAATGGGAGGCATTCTGCGATTCCGCGCCGGCGGCGTCCGTCTGGACCGCGTTGATGCGCAACGCCCATTCTTGGGCGACAAGATCGATGAGCCCTTTCAATCCGGCGCTCACGCCGTGGCTGGTCATCGTGCCGCGCTCGACCTCGGCGCGGCCGTCGGCGAAGTTCACGGAGACGGCAAGCTTGTCGAACGCCGTTCCGCCAAGCCGCATGTCGCGAGAGACGTCGATTGGCCGGCGCTGGCTGCGGCGCAGCGCCTCTTCAAGGTTGACGCCGACGATGCCGCCATCCGCCGCCTCCAGCGCCGCTGTTCCGGTCAAGGCGGCTACGGCGGCGGCAGGCGAAACGCCCGAGGTCTCGATGGAAAATCGCGCCGCGCCTCGCCCGGTCGCGGTCGGCCGGCCGAAATCGGCGAACGCCGCGCCGAGGTCTGCATCGGTCAGTTCGCCCCGGGCGCTGAGCTTGACGTCCTGCCCGACGCAGGAGAGCGCGACCTCGCCGTTGACGCGGCCGCCATACGCGGCAGCGTCGATCAGATTCACGCTGAGCTTGCCGTCCCTGATCATGACGGACGCGGCCGCGTCGGCGAGCTTTCGGCCATAGACGTCGAGGCGGCCGGCTGAGAGGCGCAAGTCGAGGTCGAAGGTCTCCGGCGGCGTCGGGGCGAGCGGCTTCGCGCTCCACCCGCCAGAGGATTCGAACAGGCGTCGCGGGGGTCCAAGCAGCGGCTCGAGCGCCAAGGCTTCGCCGGCGAGCGTGCCCGACACGACCGCCCGTCCGCCAACGTCGGCGATCTCGATCGCCCCTTCAAATGTCTGCTCGGCGCTGGTTATCGTTGCATCCCCGAGCGTGAGCGCATCGGCTGCAACCTTGACCTTTCCGGCGATGGCTATGTCGTTGGCGGCGAGGACTGAGTGTTGGCGGGCGTTGAGAAGAGCCGCCAAGGCGGCGATCGAAGTAACGGACGCGGTCATATCGCCTTCGGCGCCCGGCTTCTCCCCGAGCGCGACCGCGCCGTCGAAGGCAAATTTCGCAAGCGGCGAATCGAGCGCGAATTCGAATCGGCTGGACGCGCCCTTCGCCGCCGCCTCGGGATCGCTCAGCACCCCGGCGATCGCGATCGGCGCGTTTCGCCACTCCGCCGACAGGTTGAAACGAAGCTGATTGCCGACCGTGAGCCCGTCGAGGCGGCCTTCGACATTGGCGATTAGCGTATCCAGCCCACGCCTCGCGCCGACGACGCGGAGGAAACCGTTCGACAGGCTCAAGCTCCTCAGCGGCGCAAGGGCTCCGGCGACGCTCGTGGGCGCCCCCGTCCCCACCGCCGCCGCGGCGAAGGGCGGCCGGTCGACGTCGAGCGTCACGGTCGGGCTGACGAGGATTGCGCGCGTGGGGATGAAACGCCCACGCATGAGCTCGACGAGGGACAGGTCGAGCCGGGCGGTTGGCGCCGAGAGCAGGTTGACGCCGCCGGCGTCGTCGAGACGTGCATCGACGATGCGCAAGCTGGGCCAGGGGAGGAAGGAGAAGGTCGCCGTCTGCGGGGCGCTCCAATGCAGGCGGGGCGAAGCGCCGACGGCGGCGTTCAAACTGTCGCCGACCTTCGCGGCTGACAATGGCCAGCGTGCAAACCCGCACGCGGTCAGCGCGAGGATCGACGCTATGGCGAAGGCCCACGCCACGGGTCGGCGCATGCTCTGAACGCCTCCCTCCACGCCGCCGCGAACCACCGGACGCACAGTCAGCGGCTCATGCCGCGAATCGGAGTTCAAGTCGAAAATGCCTGGGAATTTCAATGAGGACAACTGGCGCCGCAAGCAAGGACCGGAGCGGGGCGAATGGTGGACGATCGAGCGCCATGGGCGGCGAAACCTCCAACGGCGGCAATGTTCTTCCCCCTACGCCGGATCGGGCGAGGTGGCAATTCCGCCGCCCGGGCCCGCCTCACGATCGCGGAATCTCCGGGAGAGGCGCGCAAACGAACCTGCTCCAGACCGGCGCTCTGCGGCCAAAAAATGGCGGCGACGCGGCGGACCGCCGCCGATCAATCCCGACAGCGCCATTAAATCGCTGTTAACCCGTTTCACTCAACGTCATCGGACGGGCGCGCGTATCAAGCGTCCGCGCTTGCAAACGAAGGCGGAGTGAAGAAGCCATCATGCGCAACGATTTTCATGTCATTCCGGATGCGGACGACAAGCGAAGGGCCGGCAGCGTTCTTGCCCGCATCTATCACGACATTGGTCTTGCAGCGGTAGCCCAGGCGTTGAGACTGCCGTCGGGCGTCTTCGAGCCGGAGATGATCGAGTCGCTCGAGCGCGGCGCGTTCTATCTGCTTCGGCCGCGAGGCGAGCTTGCGCAAGCCAGGACGGACGCGTAAAACGTCGGCGGGCGAACGAGCGCCCGACCTGGGCATAGCTGATGGTTCACCTGACCAGGCGTCGGTTTCTCGCCGGCGCCGGTGTCGCAGCCGCCACGACCCTATCGCTATCCGGTTACGCGACAGCGTATGAGACCGGCGCGGCGCTATCGCTCGTCGAATATGCGCCCCCCCTTCGCAATTGGCCGGAAGACATCGAGCTCAGGATCGCGGTCATCGCCGACATACACGCGTGCTATCCGTGGATGTCGGAAGAGCGAGTCGGCGACATCGTCGATCTCGCCAACGCCCAGAAGCCGGATCTCACCGTGCTGCTCGGCGACTATGTCTGCACGCATCCGTTCGTTTCGGGCTATGTGCCGCCGGGCGCCTGGGCAGAGCAGCTGGCGCGTCTTCAGGCGCCTCTCGGCGTTTACGCTATTCTCGGCAATCACGACTGGTGGTCGGCGGCCATTCCGACCGAGCCCCCGGACGGCTCGCGGAGCGTCCGGCGAGCGCTTGCGGCCGCTGGCGTTCCGCTGCTCGAAAATCAGTCGATGCGATTGGTCCAGAATGGACGGCCCTTCTGGCTGATCGGTCTCGGGGACCTGCTTGCGCGTCTGCCGCATCCGCGCCCCGGCCACGGAGCCGACGATCTTACGGGGGCGATGCGCGAAATCAACGACGATGCGCCGGCGATCCTCCTCGTGCACGAGCCTTTCTTCTTTCCCTGGGTTCCCAATCGGATCGCCTTGACGCTCGCCGGTCACATGCACGGCGGGCAAGTCAATCTTCCGATCCTCGGCCCCCCGGTGCATCTGCTCAGGCGCCGGTCGGCGAGATTCGTTTACGGCGAATACGCGCTGGGCGATCGGCGGATGATCGTGTCGGGAGGGCTTGGGACGTCATACGCGCCGGTGCGAATCCTCCGGCCGCCGGAAGTCGTGATGGTGAGGCTCGGCGGCGACGGGTGGCTGGCCTGAGACCCAACCGGTCGGATCCTACTCGAACAGGGTCGGCGCGATCGAAGCGACCAGCAGCGCCGCCATCGTCCAGTTGAAAGGCCGGGTGACGCGTGGATCCGTGAGCAGGCGGCTCAGCGAGGCGCCGAACAACGTCCAGGCGCCGCTGCAGGGCGCGGTGATCAGCCCGCTGAGCGCAGCGATAAAAAGAACGCTGCTCGTATAGTCGTCGACGACGCCCCCGTAAGCGGCGAGCGCGCTCAATACCATCATCCAGGCCTTCGGATTCACCCACTGAAAGCCGGCGGCGGCGACGAAGCCGAACGGCCTCCCACCGGCCTCAACCTCGCCGATCGGTTTCGCGAACGCGATCTTGAGCGCCAGCCAGACCATGTACAGCGACCCGGCGATCCGCATGATTGGCAGGATTTGCGGAAAGCGCTTGAAGAGGACATCTAGCCCAAGCCCGACGACGGCGATCATAAGCGCGAAGCCGAGGATTACGCCGGCGAGGTGGGGTAGGGTGCGGACGAATCCGTATTTCACCCCGGACGTCATCAACATCAAGTTGTTCGGCCCCGGCGTGATCGAGGCGACGAACGCGAAGACGACGAGCGCCCAGAGGATCTCGAGATGGATGATCAGCGCTGAGGCTCCGCCAGAGCGTTGTCGCGCGCTCAGAGCGCACTCGTATCCTCGTCGCCGCGGTCGTCCTTGCTCGACGATCGGGCGCCGCGCCGCGCCCTGCGGCCTGCATCGAGGGCCGCCTGCGCTAGCGCGGCGAACGGGCTCGCAAGCGCGCTTAGGCGGTCGACGCCTGCGACCGCCCGCTCGCCCCGCGTCAGGACCCGGTCCAGTTCGGCCATGGTCTTCGAGAGAGCGGGCTCGTCGTCGTCGAGCCAAACATGGACCATGCGCGCCCATGCGAGCGCCAGGCCCTGGAGCTTGATGGCTCCGGTCGCCCCCTGCACATCGATGCCGGCCGCCTCGAGCATGAAGCGCATGGACGACATCGCCACCTGATTCATCGCCAGCGCCGCGGCAGGCTCGCGCCGCAGCCAGGCGACCGCCTCGCGGACGCCCTCACGATAGGGCGCCATCGCCTCGAACCGGCGCATCAGGATATCGAACAGCCGCTCGCGCGGAGTTTCGTCCGCGAGTTCTTCGCCCTGCTCAGCCAGAACCGCGCGGTCGATGCGGCGCGAGAATCCGGCGAGCACGGCCCCCTTCGAGGGGAAGGCGTCCCGGAAATCGGCGAGCGACACGCCCGCCGTCTTGCAAATGTCGCGCACCGAGATGTCCTCGAAGCGCCGCTCCGCCGCGAGCTGCATCAACGCGTCGACGATCTTGCCGCGCGCGTCGGACGGGTGCGATTTGGCCTCGCTCTTTGGTTTCGTCGCCATGGCGCGCTCCTTTACTCTCCAGGCGCAATGTACGCGCTTGCCCGTCCGCCGCCAAGGAACCCCGGCTGCCCGCCATCTCCGCCCGCGCGTCTGGACAGCGATCCGCGCCTTTGCCGCCCGCGATGGCCTTGACGAAGGGTTCCAATACAAGACATTGCCTCGGGCCCTCTCGAAAGCGCCATTGCATATGAAGCTCGCAGGCGAAGTCGCCGTTGTCACCGGAGCAGGTCGTGGGATCGGCCAAGCCATTGCGTTGGCCCAGGCGAGCGAAGGGGCGAAGGTCGCCTTGCTGGCCCGAACCGCGGCGGAGATCGACGCCGTCGGAAAAGCCATCATCGCCGAAGGCGGAGTCGCGCGCGCGTTCGCGGTCGATGTTGTCGATCTCGACTCGGTCACGAAGGCGTTCGCGGCGATCGAACGCGATCTCGGCCCGGTCAGCCTGCTCACCAACAATGCCGGCGCCTTCGCCGCGATCGGACCGATCTGGGAGGTCGACCCGGACGCTTGGTGGCGCGACATCGAAGTCAACGTCCGCGGGACTTTCAACTGCTGTCGTGCGGCAATCCCGGCGATGATGGCGCGGCGTCGGGGCCGCATCATTAACATGACGGGCGGCGGAACCGCAGTCTCGTTCCCGAACGGTTCCGGCTACGCGACCAGCAAGGCCGGTCTTCTCCGATTCACCGAGTGCGTGTCGGATACGCTCGACGGCAGCGGCGTCGTGGTCTTTGCGATGGACCCTGGGCTGGTGCGGACCGCGATGACCGAGCATCAGCTGACCAGCGACGCCGGCAGGAGCTACCTCCCCGATATCCCGCGCCTGTTTCAAACGGGGATCAACGTGCCAGCGACGCTTGCGGCGCGACTGACCGTCGAGATCGGCTCAGGCCGGTTCGACAAGCTCGCGGGGCGCATGCTTATGGCCGCTCGGGGCGACCTCGACCTCGACGATGCCGCGATCGATGAAATCCTGGCCGCGGATCTCAGAAGCCTGAGAGTGAACGGTATGCCCAGGGAGCGGCGATACTCGCACGGGCGACGAGAAACGACGGAGGAATGACGCCGCCGCGCTACCCGGCCATTTCCGCCGCCCGGGCTCGGGCGGCGGCTGTCGCCCGCGCCATGAGTTCGTTGAGCCCCTCCGGACCGAGGAGCACCGCGACCGCTGCGGCGGTGGTTCCGCCAGGCGAGGTGACGTTCCGCCGCAAGGTCTCCGCGGTCGTGGAGTTGTCGCGACGCATCAGCTCGGCTGCGCCCTCGACCGTGCCGCGCGCTAGGCCCATCGCCAGCTCCGGCTTGAGCCCCAGTCGCTCGGCCGCCGCCGCGAGCGCCTCCGTGAGCGCGAACACATAGGCCGGGCCGGAGCCCGAGATCGCCGTCACCGCGTCGATCCCGCTCTCGTCGTCGAGCCAGTAGAACGCCCCGATGGCGCCGAGAAGGCGCTCGCACCAGCCGCGCTGCTCGTCTGTGACATTCGCGTTGGCGAAGGCGGCGGTGACGCCCCTGCCGATCGCAGCCGGAAGGTTGGGCATCGCCCGTACGACGGCGCCCGCCTGCGGCAGCCGCGCCGCGAGGTTGGCGACCGTCTTGCCGGCCAGGATCGAGAGCACAAGCGTACTGGCGCCCGCCATGGCGGCGATTCCCGGCGCGACCTGATCGAGACTTTGCGGCTTGACCGCGAGCGCCAGCACGTCGGGCGGCGGCACCGTGATTCGCGGATTGAGCGCTATGCCGCGGTTCGCCGCGAGCGAAGCGATCTCCGGCGACGGCTGTGGCTCGAGAATCGTCAGGGACGACGCGGCGAGGCCGGCGTCGAGCCAGCCCCGCGCCATCGATCCGCCCATCTTGCCCGCTCCGACCAGGACGAGGCGCGCCGGCCATTGCGACATTTTTCAACTCCCGCTCAAGTCCGGCCAAATTGCTGGAACAAACCTGACATTGTCGCGTTTTTGCCGCGATCCTTAGCCTTCCGCAAACGAGTTTCGCATAGACCGGGCGGCGAAATGTGGCGAAATAAGGCGTTGCACGAAGCAAATGTGTTCGGCTAAAAGGGCTTTTGGCGAGCCGCGGCGGGTTTGGGCGTTCCGCGTTCGCGCTTTCGTGAAGGTCAGAGGCGCGTTTCCGTGCGGTAACGTTCGTTAAACCGTTAAGTTTCATGGTAAGGAAACGGTTGGCTGAGAGGCGAGGGGTGGGGATGAAAACGAGCGTTTTCTTTGTCGGGATTGCGTTGGCTGCGAGTGCGCTGGTCAGCGCCTGCACGCCCGTCATCCAATCCGGCCTTCCTGATCCGAAGCTCTCCGAGCGCGACAAGCAGATGATGGCGCTGGCTGAGCCTGACGAGTGGCGGATTCCCACCCAGCGCAACATCGTCAACTATCAAACGCCCGAGAAGCCGGGGACGATCATCGTCGATACCGGTCAGAACTATCTCTATTACATTCTGCCCCACGGCCAGGCGGTCCAATACCGGATCGCGAGCGGCGCCGAATACATGGGGTGGACCGGCCGCGCCGAGGTCGGCGCGATGAAAGAATGGCCGACCTGGATGCCGACCGAGTCGATCATGGAGCGCTGGCCGCAGTTCCAGGTCTATAAGCAGCACGGACCGCTCGAGGGCCGATGGGACAACCCGCTCGGCGCGCGCGCGCTGTACCTCTTCGTCGACAACAAGGACACGCTGATCCGCATCCATGGCACCAACGAGCCCTCGGAAATCGGCGGGCACGTGTCCTCGGGTTGCATCCGCATGCGCGACATGGACGCGATCGACCTCTATAGCCGCGTGCATGTCGGGACGCCGGTGATGGTGATCGGCTAGAGGGCCCCACGGTCAAGCGGAACCGGTTCTCGGCTTGCGCTCGCACGATTGCAACGCCGCCTTTAAGGGTCGGGCGCCGCAATCTGTCTGCGGTGGCATCGCCTATTTGACGTTCAAATCAAATACCAACTGCCGTTCTTCGCCGGTCTCGAAAATGGCGTCCAGGGCCACTGTGTCCGGACCGGTGTAGCCGCGCTCCGCCGTATAGGTGGCGTTGACGCCGGGAGTAGGACGGTAGTTGCAGTGATTGCGCGGGTTTGACGGGACAAAATTGGTGTAGCCCTCGCCCGCGCGGACCGTGACCACGCCATGATCCGCCGGTTTCGTCACTCGGACGTCCGGTTCGCCGATCTGCGAACAATCCGGATTGAGATTGGCGAAATGGCCGAGGCGCAGCGGTACGCCACCAACCGCGACCAGCGATACCGTCCGTCCGCCGGTCGTCTGGCACCCCGCCAGACCGGCTGCTCCAAGCACAATCAAGACAAGTGCGGGAGGCGGGGGCCGATTCATTCCTCCGGCCCTCACTTGACCGTTATGGCGAAGGACTTAACGCGCTCGCGCCCGCTCGCATAAATGATGTCAAGGCTGAATGAATCCGTCCCCACAAACCCTTTTTCCGGCCGATAATCTACCGAAACCCCCGCAACCCGGCGGCTATTGCATTGATCGAAGGTCCCGGAAAAGTGGCTAAAGCCTGACGTTTTCATCGTGCTGACCACGCCGTGCGTCGGCGCGGCGGACAACCTGACGACCGGCATGCCTGATGAAGAGCAATCGGGATTGACGCTTGCGTAGTGCGCTACCCTTAGCTCGCCGCCGGCTGCGACCGTCTTGCTCACACTCTCCGCCTCAGCTGCGGAGCAAAGCGAAAGAGACAGCGCAACGACCGCGTAGACGTCCCCGACCCGGTTGACCATTTATGGCCCCCAACGCGTCACAGACCCGACGTTTTCAGCGAACGTCGCCACAGCCATCCTCCACCGGGAAAATACACGCGTCAATGGTCAGATTTGTCGAGTCCCGTCACCGGAACGGCGGTTCGTCGAAGCTCCTGAGCTTGCGCGAGTGCAGCGTGTCATCCTGAGCCTGCAGGAGGCCGATGGCGGCGATGCCGATCTGCAGATGCTCGGCGATCGCGCGTTCGTAGAAGGCGTTGGCGGCGCCCGGCAGCTTGATCTCGCCGTGCAGCGGCTTGTCGGAGACGCACAAAAGCGTGCCGTAGGGCACGCGCATGCGGAAGCCCTGGGTCGCGATGGTCGCCGATTCCATGTCGACGGCGATGGCGCGCGAGATGTTGATGAGCCGCCGCTCCTGCGACCAGCGCAGCTCCCAATTGCGGTCGTCGTTGGTAACCACTGTGCCAGTGCGTAACCGGCGCTTGAGCGCCTCGCCGCGGTCGCCGGTGACCTTGGCCACCGCCTCCTGCATCGCCACCTGGACTTCGGCCAGGGCCGGGATCGGCGTCATCAGCGGCACCGCGTCGTCCAGGATGTGGTCTTGGCGCAGATAGGCGTGCGCGAGCACGTAGTCGCCGATGACCTGTGACTGCCTTAGTCCAGCGCAATGGCCGACCATCAGCCAGCAATGGGGCCTGAGCACCGCGATGTGGTCGGTGATGGTCTTGGCGTTCGACGGTCCGACGCCGATGTTGACGAGACTGATCCCGCGCCCGTCGGCGCGCACGCAATGATAGGCGGGCATCTGGAATCGATGCCATGCGACGGCCGCGACGCGCGCTTCCGCCTCAGCCGGCGGGACCGACGAATCGATGACGATGTTGCCCGGCAGAACGACTTTCTGCACGCCCGATCCGCCATGCAGCTGCTTCAAGCCCCACTGCACGAACTGGTCGACATAGCGGTGATAGTTGGTGAGCAGCACCCACGGCTGCATCGCCCGCCAGTCGGAGCCTGTGTAGTGGACGAGGCGGCGCAGCGAGTAGTCGACGCGGGGCGCGTCGAACAGGGCGAGCGGCCTCTCCGGGCCGAAGTCGAATTCGCCGTCGGCGGTTTCGTCGCCGATCGTCGCCAGCGAGGGGACGGGAAAGAAACGCGCCAGCTCCGCGGCGTCGGCGCCGCCTCGGGTCAGTTCGTCGCCGCTTTCGATCACGTAAGGGTAGGGGATCTCCGGGGCGCCGACGCCGACCTCCATCATGGCGCCGTATTCGCTGACCAGGGGCTCGAGTTGCTCGAGGAGATAGGCGCGAAACTCCTGCGGCTGAGTGACCGTCGTTGCGTAGACGCCGGGCTCGCTGAATTTTGCGAACGCCCGCGGGCTCGAAAGGGCCGGACCGTTGGGGTCATAAGTCAGGCGGAGCTCGGGATAGCGGAAGAGCGCGCGCGTCGCCGACGATGGAGGCTCCCCTTCCTTGAGGAAGCGTTCGACCGCGCCGCGCAAAGCCTGGGTCGCATCGTCATAGAGGCGGGCGAGACGGTCGACTGCCTCGTCGGGCGTCGTGACCCGCTCGAAAGGGCCCCGGACGCTGTCGATCGACGGGATATGCACCGAAGCGATCTCCTCGATCAAATCTGGCGGACCTCCCTCACGCGGCCGCGCGCAGCGTTACGCCCGGGCCGCGATGCAGGCGATTTCGACCGTGTAGGCGGGCGCGGCGAGCTTGGCCTCGACGGTCGCGCGGGCGGGCGCGTGGCCGGGAGGGACCCAAGCGTCCCATGCCGCGTTCATTTCGGCAAAAGTCGCGATGTCGGCGAGATAGACCGTAGCGGAAAGAATGCGGGCCTTGTCCGAACCGCCTTCGGCAAGAAGAGCGTCGATCTTGGCCAGGATCTCCCTCGTCTGCTCGCCCACGCTCCTGCCTTTCGCCTGATCGGCGACCTGGCCGGCGAGATAGATCGTCGCGCCGTGAATGACGGCCTGCGACATGCGCGGGCCGGCTTGCAGTCTGGTTATGGTCATCGCTGCAGCCCTCGAAAGGGAATCTCAAACCCGGACCATGCCGGGAACCGCGCCGATGAAATTGCGCTTGCCGATCTCCACCCCGCCGGCGCGCAGGATGTCGTAGGCGGTTGTCAAATGAAAATAGAAGTTTGGCATGGCGAAATGCAGCAGGTAGGTAGCGCCGTCGGCCTTGAGCTTGCTGGCGCCGGCGGGGATGACGATCTCGCGCGCCTCGCCGCCCTCCATCGCCTTGGCGTCGATCGACTTCAGCAAGTCGAGCGTCGCATGGATGCGCCCGCGCAACTCGGCGATGGTCGTCTCCTTGTCCTCCATGGCCGGCGGCTGCTGGCCGGCGAGCCTGAACGACGAGTTCTTGGCGTGGTCGCAGAAGCTCTGGATTTGCCGGGCGAGCGGAAACATGTCGGGACTGAGCTTGATCGCAAGGTAGTTCGCCGGGTCGAATTTGCGCGCCGCGGCATGCTCTTCGGCCTTGTCGAGGACGCCCAGAAACGCGTTGAGGCCGCGCTCGTAAACCGGCACGCTGACCTGATAGAGCGAAAGGGACATAGGCCTCAATTCCTCCCGAAAAGCGCTGCATGCCGCTGCAAGAAGACCATGCATGCACGGAAATCATGACGATATCAACTTGGCTGGCGCGCCGCCCTGGCGCTCCGCGGGCTCAGATCCTCAGAGATGCGGCTCGACGACCGCCCGCGTCTCGCTGCTCGCGACGACGGGTATGATCTCGAACGTCACGCCGCAGCCGCGCCATTCAAGAATCCATGTCTGGATGAGCCGGAGGTCGTCGCAGCGCATGAGCTGGAAACAGCGGGAGAAGTTGGGCTCGACCCAGCTGTCGACGTACTCGAGCCCCTCCGGCAGCGACCGGCCGCGGTCGCGCAGCCGCCGGTAGACCGGGACCATGTCGTCGTCGCGGAAACGCTCGATCACCATGAACAGCATGTCCTCGTCCCCGTGCTCGCGGACGGTCAGGCCGCAGGCGGCGGGGGCGGCTGTCCTTCGATTTGCGGCAGACCCGGATCGAAGCAGGCCCATTTCGGCGCGGACCTGGTCCAGATGGTCGCCGTGGGCGCCGCGAGATCGGGATCGTCGAGCGCGCCGGCGCGCACGAAGATAACCTGGGGCCGCTGCTCGGCCTCGCTGAACACCGGCGTGCCGCACTGCGAGCAGAAGCGCCTGTGCATGATCGCGCCGCTGTCAGCGCGAATCACATGGTCGGTCAACGGTCCGGACACCGTGACGCTCTCCTTGCGGAAGAGCGCGCTGACCGCCCCGGTTCCGGCGCCGAGATATTGGCAGACTCGGCACCAGCAATATCGGGCCCCGAGCGGCGCGTCGGCGTCGATCTCGAACCTCACCGCCCGGCACAGACACCCGCCCGCAATCGCCAAGTGTAAGCCTCCATGAACTGGCCGAGTGAACATTATGGGAAATCGGGAGGGCCCGCTAGCGGATCGGCCGACCCGCTCCAGCCTAGACCCCGCCCCCGGCTCGAAGGTCGAGGTTGCGGAAGGCGCCGAGCCGGATTAGAGAAGGGTCAATCAGATTCACGATCGCCCGGCGGCGCCTGCTTCGGCCTGCCGGCGGCATGCGAAGGCCATGGAAAGCAAGAGCGCTGCACATAACGAGGCCTGCACCGGCGTCCTCCTGCGGAGGCTCGCCTCGGCAGGGGTGCGGCCGACCCGCCAAAGGCTCGATCTTGCGCGCGCGATCTTTGGCGCGGGGAACCGCCACTTCACGGCGGAGATGCTTTATCACGAGACCCGCTCGATCCGGTTCGCCCCGACGCTCGGCACCATCTACAACACCCTCAACGAGTTTGCGCGCTGCGGCCTTTTGCGCGAGATCGCGATCTACGACGCCAAGCTCTGGTACGACACCAAGACCGGGCCGCACTACCATTTCTATCACGAGGACACGGAAGAGCTCTCGGACATCCCGGAAGAATGGGTGCCCGAGTTCGCCATTCCGGCTCCCGAAGGAGCCTCGATCGCCGCGATCGACGTAATCGTGCGGCTGAAGAAGATCGACGGTTAGAACTGAAAAGACGCGGGCGGCGACGACCGGGGCCCGCTCACCTTGGGCCGCCGTTGCGCGCGGCGCGCCATCGCGCCGGCGTCGTCCCCGACCAGGACTTGAACGCGCGGATGAATGCGCTGGGCTCGGCGAAACCGAGCGCGGCGGCGACCTCGCCGACACGCCGGTCCTTGAGCAATAGGCTCTGAGCGGCGTCGAACCGCACCTCGTCGGCCAGGCCCGAGAAAGTGACGCCGAACGCATCGAGCCGACGGGCGAGCCTGCGCGCGTTAAGACCGAGAGCGCGGCAGACGCTGTCGCGCGTTAGCGATCCGGCGCCGATGCGGGCGCGCAACACGGACTTGACCGCCGAGACGAAGTCGCCTTCCGCATTGGCGACCGCTTCCGCCAGCAATGGGGTTAGGATCTTGTGCGTAGTCCGGATCTCGGTCGCGCACCGGCCAGTCAAGCGCTGCCGCGTCAAAGATCACTCCAGCGGTTAGCGCCCCGAATTCGATCGGAACCCTGTAGAACTCGGGCGAACGGCGCCCTATCCCGCGGGGGATCACGGCTCAAGCGCACCCGTTTCGGTCGCCAAGTCGGGCCGCAAAGCCGACGGATCGTATTGACGATCATTGCGATCGCCGCGTCGACGATCTGGTCGGCGTTGTCGGTGTTGGGCGCGGTGACGACATACTCGAACGACGCGATTTGGCCGCGCACGTCGAGCGCCGTCGCAACGCCCGTGTTGCTGATCTTGAGGGTGGAGGAGAGGACTTGCAGCGCGTCGCGCACTGTCGGCGCGTGCATCGACACCAGTCCGGTTAGCCCGACCGCCGTCGGCTGCATCCGCGCGCCGACGCGTAGCCCAAACGATTCGCAGCCCGTCGCGTTCACGCAAGCCTTGACGAGTCTGATCTAGCGTTGTGAACGGCAGGTCGTTGTCTGGATCGGAAAACATCGCCGGTTCGATTCCGGCGCTGCGCAGGACGGCGTGCGGATCGACGCCGAGCTCGCCCAGTGTCGGGAGGATCGCTGCGGCGTTTCTAACCTTGATCGTGGCGAAGCGCGGCTTTGCTCGTGTAACGCGATCCAAGCCTGCCTCTTCGCACGGCGCCGACTACGACCGTTCTGTCAGATGCCCTGGAGGGCGAATTCGCATCCCGCGCCATTTGGCTCAATTTGCCGATTTTTGGTCCGTGAAGTCAATGACCGCCACTTCATGGGAGCATAAAAGTCCGCCGCCTGCAGTCGACTGCGACAAAACGAGGAGGGCTCAATCTCGTGAAGGCAATTCTCACGGTGGCGCTGGGAACGCTTCTCCTTGCGGCGATTCCCGTTGAAGCGAACGCCGTCGTCTGCGCCAAGGGCGGGAGGGGTTAATTGAAAACGATTCCAGTCGCGTTCGCGATGGGAGCGTCCGTCGCCGCTCTTGCGGTCACTTCCTCCTACAGTCTCGCTCAACAGGTGACAGGAGTTCTCGGTTCGCCGAGCGCCACGACCACCATTGACGGCGCCCAGCTTCCGCCTCCGCCCGTGCCGTTTGGCGGCGTGATCAAGGACACGGCCTCCGGATCGACGCCGTTCTGGCCGCCGCGCGTCGTGCCGCCGAAGGGCGCGCCGAACGTCCTGCTGATCATGACCGACGACCAGGGCTATGGCGTCTCCGGCACATTCGGCGGCGTCATTCCGACCCCGGCCCTCGACCGCATCGCGGCGGCCGGCCTGCGCTACACCGAGTTCCACTCGACCGCCCTTTGCTCGCCGACGCGGGCCGCGCTGATCACCGGGCGCAACCATCATGATGTCGGCTACGGCGTGATCGGCGAATTGTCGACGGGGTATCCGGGCTACGATTCGATCATCGGGCCGGACAGCGCCACGATCGGCAGGATTCTTCGCGACAACGGCTATGCGACGTCGTGGTTAGGCAAGGACCACAATATTCCACCCTACCAGTACAGCGCGGCCGGGCCCTTCACCCAATGGCCGGTCGGATTGGGCTTCCAGTACTTTTACGGCTTTCTTGGCGGCGAGACCGACCAGTGGACGCCCTATCTCTATCGCAACACCAGCCCGGTTTATCCCTGGGTTGGCAAGCCCGGCTACAACCTCACCACCGATCTCGCGGACGACGCCATCCATCACATGCAGGAACTCAACGCCTCGGCGCCGGATACGCCATTTTTCCTCTATTACGTGCCGGGCGGCAGCCATTCGCCCCACCAGCCGACGCAGGAATGGATCGACAAGTTCCACGGCAAGTTCGACATGGGCTGGGAAAAGCTGCGCGAGCAGATTTTCGCCAACCAGAAACGGCTCGGCGTGATCCCGCCCGAGACGCAACTCACGCCCTGGCCCGACGGTCAGGACGCCTATGGCGGCGCCAAGCTGCCGCGATGGGATTCGCTCTCGCTGATCCAGAAGACGCTCTATGCGCGCGAGGCGGAGGTGTTCGCCGCCTATACGGCCTACACCGACCATGAAATCGGCCGGGTGATTCAGGAGGTCCAGGACGAGGGCAAGCTCGACAATACGCTCATCATCTTCATTGTCGGCGACAACGGCACCAGCGCCGAGGGCACGCTCGAAGGCACGTTCAACCAGTTGACCGCCTATAACGGCATCCTGACGCTGCCCGAAGTCGTGCAGATGCTGCATTACGAGGACTGGGGCTCGCACAACACCTATCCGCATATGTCGGTCGCCTGGTCCTGGGCGTTCGACACGCCCTTCAAGTGGACGAAGCAGGTGGCGTCGCACTTCGGCGGCACCCGGCAGGGTCTGGCGATTTCCTGGCCCGGCCATATCGACGACGTCGGCGGAATCCGCAGCCAGTTTCACCACATCATCGATGTCGTGCCGACGATCCTCGAGGCCGCGGGCATCAAGGCGCCGACGACAGTCGACGGCATTCCGCAACGGCCGATCGAAGGGGTGAGCATGGCCTATACGTTCGACAAGGCGAACGCCAACGCCCCGTCGAAGCGCGACACCCAGTATTTCGAGATGGTCGGCAATCGCGCCATCTACCACGACGGCTGGATCGCGGCGACCACGCCCCCGGCCGCGCCGTGGCTTCTCGCCACCGGCAAGCTGCCCGACCTCGAGACGGGCTACAAATGGGAGCTTTACGACATCGCCAAAGACTATTCCGAGGCGGACGATCTCGCCGCCAAGGCGCCGGACAAGCTCAAGGAGATGCAGGCGCTGTTCAAGACCGAAGCGGAGAAGAACAACGTCTTCCCGCTCGACAACAGCGGCTTCTCCCGCCTGCTGACGCCGCGCCCGAGCGCGACGGCGGGCAAGACCGAGTTCACTTATGTCGGCGAAAATATCGGCATACCGGTCGGCAACGCCCCGAGCATCCTCGACCGCGACTATACGATCACCGCCGACATCACCGTTCCGGAAGGCGGCGCCGAAGGCATGATCGTCACCCTGGGCGGCCGCTTCGGCGGCTACGGACTCTATCTGCTCAGGGGAAAGCCGGTGTTCGATTACAATTTCCTCGATCTCAAGCAGACGCGATGGGAAGGCGGCGTGACTGGCGAGGACCTGTTCACTCGGCCTCTGGCGCCCGGCAAGCACAGGATCGTTTTCGACTTCAAATATGACGGGCCGGGCCTCGCCAAGGGCGGCACAGGCGTGCTTTCGGTCGACGGCCACGAATTGTCGAAGAAAACCATCGAGCATACGATTCCGCTGCTGATGTCGATCGACGAAACGTTTGACGTGGGCGCAGACACGCGCACTCCGGTGGACGACAGCTACGACGTGCCGTTTCGCTTCACCGGCACAATCGACAAGTTGACGTTCAATCTCGGACCTTCGCAGATCAAGGAATCGGACAAGCCCGCTATCGACGAAGGGATGAAAAAGTCCGACAACTGATCGACGCGAGCGTCTTGTTCGCGTGAGGCGGGTTGCACAATTAACCGCTTCTTGCGACGGAGAGCAGCGGCTGTCGCTTCAGGCGGCGGCTTTGTGCAGGGCCGCAATCGCGTCGGCGATCGCGAGCGTCCGGCGCGCCATGTCGGCGTGCAGAAGTTCGACCATCCGGCCGTTGAGCTGGATTGCGCCTTTTCCCGCGTTCTCGGGCAGCGCGAAGGCTTCGATGATGGCGCGGGCGCCTTCGACTTCCGCAGCCGCGGGGGCGAAGACTTCGTTGCAGATCTCGATCTGACTCGGGTGGATGAGGGTCTTGCCGTCGAGGCCCATGTCGCGCCCCTGCAGGCACTCGAGACGGAAGCCGTCGAGATCCTTGATGTCGTTGAAAACGCCGTCGATGATGTCGACGCCGTGGGCGCGCGCCGCGACCGCGCAGCCAGCGAGCCATGCGGTCATCGTCGGGCGCCCGGGGGTTAGCCGCGCGCGCGTCTCCTTGGCGAGATCGTTGAGACCCATCACCATGACCGTGAGGCGCGAGGTCGAGTCGGCGGCGACGGCGGCGATCGAGCCCGCGTTCAGAACCGCATTCGGCGTCTCCATCATCGCCCAGATCCGCGTCCGGTCGGGGGCGTCGGCTTCGCGCAGCGCGCGCGCCACGGCCATGATCGCGCCGGGGCCGTCGACCTTGGGCAAGAGGATCGCGTCCGGTCCGGCGGCCGAAGCGGCGGCCAGATCTTCGTCGCCCCAGGGCGTATGCGGTCCGTTGACGCGGATGACCACCTCGCGCGCGCCGAAACCGCCCTTCCGCACCGCTGCCGCGACCTCGCCGCGCGCCGCGACCTTCTGGTCGGGCGCGACCGAATCCTCGAGGTCGAGAATGAGCGCGTCGGCGGGTAGGGTCGCGGCCTTGGCGAGCGCCTTGGCGTTGGAGCCGGGCATATAGAGGACGCTTCGGCGCGGGCGAGCGAACATGACGATCTCCTGACCTGCGATCTCCTGACCCTGCGGCAGAATTTAAAGGCAATTTTGCTGCGGCGCCAGAGGTCTCCTTCGCACGTAGCAGCATCGCCTGCGCGCTCCCTGCTAACCGAGAAATCTCCATGTTAATCGGCTTTCCGCCCTCGAATGGACATCCCTGTCTGCGTCAAAATTCGCTGTCCCGGGTAGCGGCCGACCGCTCACCTCTTGAGCCAGCGGGCCATTCGCCTCGCCGCCTCGGCGATCTGGTCAGGATCGCGAGCGAAGCACAGGCGCAGTGAGCCCTCGCCCCCCGGGCCGAAGGCGCCGCCGGGCGCCGCGCCGACGCCCGCTTCGTCGATGAGCCTCAGCGCCAGCGCCCGCGAATCGTCGAAGCCGTCGATCGAGCAGAAGAGATAGAACGCCGCCTCGGGTTTCGAGAACCGCACATGGCCGGTCGCCGCCAGTCCATCGCACAAGATGTCGCGCGAGCGGCGGCTGCGGTCGATCTGCGAGGCGAGGAACGCTTCGCCCTCGTCAAGGGCGGCGGTCGCGGCGCGCTGCGTGAAGACGGGGACGCCGGAGGTGGTGTACTGAACCAGGTTCTCGATCACCTCTCCGAGCGCGGACGGGGCCTCGAGCCAGCCGACGCGGAAGCCGGTCATTGCCCAGTTCTTGCTGAGCGTCTGGACGAACAGGACCTTGTCGTCAGGCGCCATCACGTCGTGAAACGAGGGCGCGCGGGCGCCGTCGTAGGTGATGCGGCCATAAATCTCGTCCGCGATGATCCAGAGCCCATGCCGGCGCGCGATGGCGAGGGTCGCGGCGATCTCCTCGCGCGTGGCCACGAAGCCGGTCGGGTTTGCGGGCGTGTTGAAAAAGATGAGCTTGGTCGCCGGGGTCACTGCGCTCGCGAGCTTGTCCGGATCGAGGCTCCAGCGGCTCGTCCGGTCGAGACGGACCGGCACGGCGCGGGCGCCGGAGATTTCCAGCGCTCCGACGAAATTGGGCCAGGCGGGCGAGGGGATCAGCGCCTCGTCGCCAGGGCCGACGATGAGCCGGGTCGCGATTTCGATTGCATGCATCCCGCCGATGGTGACGAAAAAATTCTCGGGCGAGAAAGCCCCGCCGCCCGGCCTCGCGCCATAGACGCGGGTCATATATGCGGCGATGGCCGCGCGCAGTTCGGGCACGCCGCGTTGGTAGGTGTAGAAGGTCTCGCCGCGGTCGAGCGAGGCCTTGGCCGCCTCGCTGATGAACGGGGGCGTCGGCAGGTCGCCCTCGCCGACCCAAAGCGGGATGAGCCCCTGCCGACCGCGGCCGTAGTTGAACACTTCGACAATGCCGCTCGAGGCGACGTCCCGCATCGAGGGGCGGATTTGATCGAGCCATTCGGGACTCGGCCGGGTCGACGTGACGGTCATCGCAGCGTCATGGACGAGCCCCACTGACCGGGCAAGGGGGCCGGCGTTCAAGGCAGCTCCGTTCTAAGGGACGACGAGGGTCGGCGCCGTCAAACCTCGACGCGGACTCCAATTCGGCCTTCCTTGGGCGGCGTCTCCAGAGCGCCGTCGCCCTGCGCCCCCGCCAAGGGGCGATACGGAACGAATGGCTGAACGAATTGGCCGGCGAGCGTATGCGGCATCGGCTCCTCGATGCCGTACCGTTCCGGCCACTCCTTCGGCAGGTAATGGGTGCCGAAAATGCGGTCTAACCACGGAAACATCGAAGCGTAATTGCAGTCGCGCCGCTTGCCGCCATAAGTGTGGTGCCAGTGGTGGAAGCCCGGGGTTGTCAGAAGCCATTCGAAGGGCCCTAGCCGCCAGCGGATGTTGGAATGGATGAAATACGACCAGATTGACCCGGTCGCCAGGACGACCGTCGCAAACAGCCCGTCCCTGTAGCTCAGAGGATTTGCGAGCCCGAGAGCGAAGATCGGCGTCAGCATGATCATCCGGGACCACACCATGTCGATCGGATGCATGCGGTTGTTCACGAGAAAGTCGAGCTCTTCGGCGCTGTGATGGACCGCGTGGAACCGCCAGAGCAATGGAATCTGATGGCTTGCGCGGTGGGCCCAGTAGTACGCGACCTCGCCGACCAGCATGGTCGCGCAGGCCTTCAGCCAGATCGGCCAGTCGGCGATGGTCGTGAGGACGACGCCCGGCATGACGCGATGGATCGCGAGCACGGCGAGTGAAATCGGGGGGCCCAGCACCAGCCCGGGGATTAGCGCGTTGATGAAATAGAAGCCGACGTCGGTAGCGATCCCCTTGCGCAGCACGGGTTGCGCATGCAGCGCGAACAGCCGCTCGATCGGCACGAAAATAGCGGCGAAGAGCGCGAGCCACATCGACAGCCGGGCCACGGACCACAGCATGATCTCCAGGTGGCGGATGAGATGATCTGCGGCCATGACTGGGTTCGGTTCCGGTGTTCGGCCTGCGAGCGGAGTGTGAGGCTTTGGCGGGAGGATCGCTTGCGCTGTTTAACAAATGACCAAGCCGCCGGCGAGCGGCGGCTTGGGGTTGCAACTTTGAGCCGAGACGTTCAGACGATCGAGATCGGCGTGCGGCGGCCCCGGTAGCCGAAATAGCCGAGGCCGGCGAAGCCGAACAGAAGCATCGCCCAGGTCGACGGTTCCGGCACGGCGCTCAACGACACGTTGTCCAGTAGCGAGAACGGAGGGCCGTTGCTGTCGCCCACCGAGCCGTTGCAGGCGCCAGGATTCGACATCGGTCCGTTGCAGATATCCAGGAACGAAAGCACGGTGCTGCCCGAGGGGCCACCCCAGGTGAACTCGTAGTTGTAATCCACCCACCCCGTGTCCGAATGGCTTACATTCTTGGTAAGTCCCGTCGTTGTCAGCACGACGCCGCCGAGCGAAACCTGCCATTGATCGTATGTGTCGCCGCTGAATCCATTCTGCTGGGCCGTCGCCCACTCGAAGTTTAGATCGTAGGTCTGGCCGGTAACCAGGTTGACCGACTGCTGGATCGCGTCGGGGTGGTAGTATGCGTCCTGAGCTAGGAAATTGAGGCCATCTTGCGGCCCGGGCGACACCCAGAGCGAAACGGCGCCAGCGTTGCCATTGACCGAGTTCGTGCTGTCCATCACGAACGTGTAGCCGGGAAACCACGAAGCGGTGTCCGGCTGGGGAGGGGTGCCCGCCTGTGGATAGGTGCTGCTCGTATCCATCGTCCAACCGGCAATGGAGTTTCCCGTTCCGGAGCAGTTGAAGCCAACCTGGCAAGGAGCCTGTTGGGTTGTTCCGCTGCTGAATTCAAAACTGCCGTTCGTCACCAGGTTCGGGCCAGCGAAGGCCGGCGTCGCGAGCGCGGCCGTAAGACCGATCACGCTGAAAGTCAGCTCCCTTAACTTCACGATTGCTCTCCCACCATATCATTAATACCCCCGTAATAAGTACCTTATGGATGTGTGACATCCTGTCAAGAGTTTATCAGATATGAACTGGCGATTTGTAGGTTGTATTCCGGGTTGTGGCTCGAGCCCGTCGCTGCGCCTCTGGGGAAATCGGCTTCATTCCCCTGCGTCAGAGAGCAATCGTTGCATCGCTCCGGAAAGCGGCCACTGGCGGCGCCGGCCAGCGGCGCAGGCGCAAAACTAGGGATTTCTACTGCCGGAGCTCGTGCGCTGGCGCGTCCGCTATCGCGCTTTGGCGCGGGCGCCTCAGGCTTCGCCGAGCGCGAGATCGTCCAGGATCGGGCAGTCCGGGCGATCGTCGCCGTGGCACGCGGCCACCAGTTCGCCGAGCGTCTTCGCCATCGCCTGCATCTCGGCGACGCGCGCTTTAAGGTCGCCGATATGCGCCGCGGCGATGCGTCTGACCTCCCGGCTCGGGCGGGCGCGGTCGCGCCACAGGGCGAGAAGCGCTCCGATTTCGGCAATCGAAAAGCCGAGCCGGCGCGCTCGCCGGATGAACCTGAGCTCGTGGATATCGCGCTCGCCGTAGTCGCGATAGGCGTTGTCCCGGCGCTCGGCCGGACGCAGGAGGCCGATCGTTTCGTAATGGCGAATCATCTTGGCGTTAACGCCGCTCGCCGCCGCCGCCGCGCCGATCTTCATGTCTCAAGCCCGCTTGACCTTCCCATGGTAGGAAGGTTTAGACCTGCGATGGCTTCGGGACAAGGAGGTTTGCCGAATGACTGCGGTCGCTCACGCGAGCACATCCGCCAAGGACCCCGTGTGCGGCATGTTGGTCGATCCCGCGACGGCAAAGCACAAGGCCGAGCACCTCGGAGCGAACTACTATTTCTGCTCCGCCGGCTGCCGCGCGAAGTTTGTCGCCGAGCCGGCCCGGTTCCTGGCGGCGGCGGCGCCGAAGCCTGCGCCCGCGGGCGCGATTTACACCTGCCCGATGCATCCCGAGATCCGTCAGCCCGGCCCGGGCCATTGCCCGATCTGCGGCATGGCGCTGGAGCCGGAAGTTGCGTCGGGCGCCGAGGGCCCGAGCGCGGAGCTCACCGATATGACCCGGCGCTTCTGGGTCGCGCTCGCGCTCTCGGTTCCGGTCTTTGCGCTCGAAATGGGCGGACATCTGACCCATCTGCACATGCCTGCGCCCGAAGGGGTCTCCAACTGGCTCCAGTTGGCGCTTTCAACGCCGGTCGTGCTGTGGGCCGGCTGGCCGTTCTTTGAGCGCGGCTTTGCGTCGCTCAAGACCCGCAACCTCAACATGTTCACCCTGATCGCCATGGGCGTCGGCGTGGCCTGGATCTATAGCGTCGTCGCGACGGTTGCGCCCGGCGTCTTTCCGCCCGGCTTTCCGCGGCGCCGACGGCGGGGCGGCGGTCTATTTCGAAGCCGCGGCGGTCATCACGACGCTTGCCCTATTGGGACAGGTGCTGGAACTGCGGGCGCGCGAGCAGACCGGCGGGGCGATCCGGGCGCTGATCGATCTCGCGCCGAAAACCGGGCGGCGAATCCGCGCTGACGGGGCTGAGGAGGATATCGCGCTCGACGCGATCAGTCTCGGAGACCGGCTGCGCGTGCGGCCAGGCGAGAAGATCCCGGTCGACGGAGAAATTGTCGAAGGGCGCAGCGCGGTCGACGAATCGATGCTGACCGGCGAATCGACGCCGGTCATGAAGACCGCCGGCGACAGGGTGATCGGCGGCGCGATCAACCAGAGCGGCTCCTTCATGATGCGCGCCGACCGGATCGGCCGCGACACGATGCTGGCGCGGATCGTGCAAATGGTCGCCGAGGCGCAGCGCAGCCGCGCCCCGATCCAACGCCTGGCGGACCAGGTTTCCGGCTGGTTCGCGCCGCTGGTGATCGCCGTCGCGGTCGCGGCGTTCGCCGCCTGGGCGATCTGGGGTCCCGAGCCCCGCTTGACCTACGGGATTGTGGCGGCGGTCTCGGTGCTGATCATCGCCTGCCCATGCGCGCTTGGATTGGCGACGCCGATGTCGATCATGGTCGGGGTTGGGCGCGGCGCCCGGGAGGGCGTCCTGATCAAGAACGCCGAATCGCTCGAGCGGTTCGAAAAGGTCGATACCCTGGTCGTCGACAAGACCGGCACGCTGACGGAAGGCAAGCCTCGAGTCGTCGCGGTGCGCGCCGTCGGCGGCCTCGGCGAAGATGAGTTGCTGCGGCTTGCCGCGAGCCTCGAAAGGGCGAGCGAACATCCTTTGGCCGCGGCGGTCGTGCGCGGTGCGGCGGATCGCGGCCTCGTCCTTGGCAAAGTCGAAGACTTCGACTCGTCTGCCGGAAAGGGCGTGTCCGGAACCGTCGACGGGCGCAAAGTGCTCCTCGGCAGCCTTGTCATGATGCAGGCGGCGGCGATTGACGTCGCGCCCCTCGAAGGGCTGGCGGACGAACTGCGCAACGACGGCGCGACGGCGATCTTCGCCGCGATCGACGGCAAGGCGCGCGGCGTGATCGCCGTCGCCGACCCCGTCAAGCCGACGACGGCGGCCGCGGTTCGCGCCCTCGCCGAAGCAGGCGTCCGGGTGGTGATGCTGACCGGGGACAATCGCACGACCGCGGAGGCCGTCGCGCGCAAGCTTGGGATTGCGGAGATCGCGGCGGAGGTCCTGCCGGAAGACAAGGGCAAAGCGGTCGAACGCTTGCGCCGGCAAGGGCGGATCGTAGCCATGGCTGGCGACGGGGTGAACGACGCGCCGGCGCTGGCGGCCGCGGACGTCGGCGTCGCGATGGGCCCCGGCGCGGATGTGGCGATCGAAAGCGCGGGCGTCACGCTTTTGCGCGGCGATCTTCAGGGTTTGGTCATCGCGCGCCGGCTGTCGCAAGCGACGATGCGCAACATCCGGCAGAACCTGGTCTTCGCCTTTGTCTACAACGCGGCGGGCGTGCCGATCGCCGCCGGCGTCCTCTATCCAGCCTTCGGCCTCCTGCTGTCGCCGACGGTCGCCGCTGCGGCGATGGCGCTGTCCTCGGTCAGCGTCATCGCCAATGCGCTGAGGCTACGCGCCGTGCGGCTTGGCTAACAATGGGAGACGCCCGTGAGAATGCCTTCGATCCTCGTTACAGCCGCCTCGATCATGATCCCGAGCTTGTCATGGGCCCAGACAGCCCAACCGGACCCGATGAAGCATATGCAGATGACCACGAAGCCGGCGGCGACCCCCGCCGACAAGGCCTTCGCTGCATCGATGCAAACCATGATGAAAAACATGAGCGTGAAGCCGACCGGCAACCCGGACCGGGATTTCGTGCTGATGATGGCGCCGCATCATCAGGGCGCGATCGACATGGCGAAAGTCGAACTCCAATACGGAACCGACCCGGAATTGCGCCAATTGGCGACCGACATCATTGCCGCGCAGGAGAAAGAAATCGCGCAGATGAAGCAATGGCTGGAGAAAAACGCCAAGTAGCCGCCCGCAGGGGCTGGCGGCCTCTTGCGCTCCGGCCCTCGTTCAGCGCTTGGCGAGCTGGTCGCGGATCTGCGTGAGCAGGACGACTTCCTGGGTCGGCGGAGCTGGAACCGGCGGCTCCTTGGCGGCCTGCCTGGTCATGGTGTTGATGCCCTTGATGACAAGAAAGAGCGCAATCGCGACGATGGCGAAGTTGATCACGACGGTGATGAAGTCGCCGTAGGCGAACACGCCCCCTTGTTTCCGGGCGTCCGCGAGATTGGTCGCGGTCACGGCGCTCGAAAGCGGGATATAATAATTGGTGAAGTCGGCCTTTCCCGCGATGCCGATGATCGGCATGATGATGTCGTTGACCAGGGCGTCGACGATCTTGCCGAAAGCCGCGCCAATGATGACGCCGATGGCGAGGCTGAGAGCGTTGCCCTTGAGGGCGAATTCCTTGAACTCCTGCCACATAGCGTCAATCCCCATGGGAGGCGGCGCCGCGACGATTCGGCCTTGGGCACGCTAGCCGAACCTGCGCGCAAGATAAATAAGTCAGCGAAAAACGCGCGGAGAGCTTAGGGCTGCTTGGCGCCCTTCTTCGGCTTCGTCTTGGTGGGCTTTTCGCTCGCAGCCTTGGAGGCGGTCGCTGCGGTGAACTCGCCGAGCCGGGTCTCGAGGAGGGCAGTCCGCGCCTCGGTAAGGCGCAAGGCGCAATAGCCGTGGACGCTCTCCTTGGCGTAGTCGCGGCAGATGTCGTCGCGCTGGCCGGCAAAGCCATTCTGTTCGCGGATCAGGGCCGCCGCCTCCGGGCTGTCAGCGGAGCGGTCCTGGACCGCGCGCACCGCCTTGGCCATCGCCTTCTCGGCCTCGGCGCGTTCCTTCAGGAACTTGGGGGCGTCACCGACCAGCGAGGCGCCGTCGGGGCCCCAAAGCCCGCCGGGAGCGGTCTGGCAATCGGCGGCCTTGAATACGCAGGCGGTGATCTGGGACGGCGCCAGCGCCGCGCCGTCGAGGACGTCGAAGGAGAACGGGCAGGCGGGGACGGCGGCCTCGAATCGCTCCAGTCCGTCGGGACGTCCGACCCCGGTCGCCTGAATCGGATTCTCGCCGACGATATCGACGACGCAACGCTGTGAGGAATCCGAAACGCTCTCGCCGGCAAGCTGCAGCTTTTCGATCGTGGCCGTCTTGTCGTCGCCGGCGATCTGCAACAGCCCGGACTTGCCGTTGAGCATGAGCGGACGCCCGGCAAGGCTGGCGACTCCGGCCGCGGCGCTGGGCTTCACAGCCTTTGCGCCGGCTCCCGCGCCCTTGGCCGCGCCTCCGCTTCGCGCTTTGGCGGGCGAGGCGGTCGCCCCTTGCGGCGCGGCGGGAGACGCGCCAGGAAGCATCAATTGCGCCCCGGCCTCGCTCGCCGCGAGAGTGGCGGCGATGAGGCAGCAGGAGAGGAGCCAAAACCGTCGAGTCATTGGCCAATTCTAGAAGCGTTCCGGACAAAGGGGAAGGCGCTCGGCGGCCGGCGACAACGAGCCCAAAGCTTGAAAAATCCGCCGCTTCCGCGCCTTGCGCCACCAAATCGCCCCACCTATATACGCCCCGACTGGCCGGTTCGGGCGCGAAACGCGCCGGACCAGCGGAAATCTATGGCGTTAAGAAACGGGGATCGGAAGAGCGAGGCCGACGGCTTTTTGTGAGCGCGCGGCGGAGTGCTTCTCTGGGCCTGGCCGCTTTGGGGCCTGGCGGTCCTGCACGTGAACAGGGGAAAAGAATATGGCGAAGGTAATTGGCATCGACCTCGGCACGACCAACTCGTGCGTCGCTGTCATGGAGGGCTCGACCCCCAAGGTGATCGAGAATTCGGAGGGCGCGCGCACGACCCCGTCCATCGTCGCGTTCACCGACGATGGCGAGCGTCTCGTCGGCCAGCCCGCCAAGCGGCAGGCCGTGACCAATCCCGAGCGCACCATCTTCGCGATCAAGCGGCTGATCGGGCGGTCGTTCGACGATCCCATCTCGAAAAAAGACATGGCCCTTGTCCCCTACAAGATCGTTCGCGGTCCCAATGGCGACGCGTGGGTGACGGTCGACGGCAAGCAATATTCCCCTTCGCAGATCTCGGCCTTCATCCTGCAGAAGATGAAGGAGACGGCGGAAGCCTATCTCGGCGGTCCGGTGACGCAGGCCGTCATTACGGTCCCGGCCTATTTCAATGACGCCCAGCGTCAGGCGACCAAGGACGCCGGGAAGATCGCGGGCCTCGAGGTTCTGCGCATCATCAACGAGCCGACCGCGGCCGCGCTCGCCTATGGCCTCGACAAGAAGAAAGCCGGCACGATCGCGGTCTACGACCTCGGCGGCGGCACCTTCGACGTGTCCGTGCTCGAGATCGGCGACGGCGTGTTCGAGGTGAAGTCGACCAACGGCGACACCTTCCTCGGCGGCGAAGACTTCGACATGCGGCTGGTCGAATATCTTTCGGGCGAGTTCAAGAAGGAGCAGGGCATCGACCTGACCAAGGACAAGCTCGCGCTTCAGCGCCTGAAAGAGGCGGCCGAGAAGGCGAAGATCGAGCTGTCGTCCGCGACCCAGACCGAAATCAACCTCCCCTACATCACCGCCGACGCGAGCGGGCCGAAGCATCTGGCTCTCAAGCTGACGCGGGCGAAATTCGAGGCGCTGGTCGACGACCTCATTCAGAAGACGGTCGAGCCTTGCCGAAAGGCGCTGAAGGACGCCGGCCTCGCAGCCGCGCAGATCGACGAGGTGGTTCTGGTCGGCGGCATGACGCGCATGCCCAAGGTGCAGGAAGTCGTCAAACAGTTCTTCGGCAAGGAGCCGCACAAGGGCGTCAACCCGGACGAAGTCGTCGCCGTCGGCGCCGCCATCCAGGCGGGCGTATTGCAGGGCGACGTCAAGGACGTGCTGCTGCTCGACGTGACGCCGCTGTCGCTCGGCATCGAGACGCTGGGCGGCGTCTTCACCCGGCTCATCGAGCGCAACACGACCATTCCGACCAAGAAGAGCCAGGTGTTCTCGACCGCCGAGGACAACCAGACCGCAGTCACGATCCGCGTCTTCCAGGGCGAGCGTGAGATGGCCGCCGACAACAAGGCGCTCGGCCAGTTCGACCTGGTCGGGATTCCCTCCGCCCCGCGCGGCGTGCCGCAGATCGAGGTGACGTTCGATATCGACGCCAACGGCATCGTCAACGTCACCGCCAAGGACAAGGCGACCAACAAGGAGCAGCAGATCCGCATCCAGGCGTCGGGAGGCCTGAGCGAAGCCGACATCAACAAGATGGTGAAGGACGCCGAAGCGCATGCCGCCGAGGACAAGAAGCGGCGCGAGCTGGTCGACGCCAAGAACAGCGGCGAGGCGATGGCGCACGACGCGGAGAAGGCGCTGAAGGACTATGGCGACAAGGTCGCCCAGTCCGATCGCAGCGCCATCGAGTCGGCGGTCGCTTCCCTGCGCACCGCGCTGCAGGGCGAGGACGTCGAGGGGATCAAGGCGCGCACCAACGACCTGATGCAGGCGCAAATGAAGCTTGGCGAAGCCATGTACAAGGCGCAAGCCGCGAGCGGGACGCCGGGCGACGGCGCCGCCGGCGCGGGCGACGAGGGACAGGCGAAGGACGACGTCATCGATGCGGAGTTCCGCGAAGTCGACGACGACAAGAAGAAGTCGTCCTGAACGAATGAAGCCGGCCGCATCCAAGCGGCCGGCCTTGGTTTTAGGGGACGCCGGAGCCGGAATGGCGGGCGGGGACTTGGCTGCCGTTGGGACCGCGCCGTCGCGCGCCCGAGGCCGAGGAAAGAACCGGCCCGTGCGCGGCTAGGCGGCGCAGAGAAGCAGGTCTGAGGCATGCATAGGCTGCGGGCGCGCTAGAGAGATGGCCAAGCGCGATTTCTACGAAACCCTGGGCGTTTCCAAGACGGCGAGCGACGCCGACTTGAAGTCCGCCTTCCGCAAGGCGGCGATGCAGTGCCATCCCGACCGGCATCCCGGCGACAAGCAGGCCGAGGCGCGGTTCAAGGAGCTGAACGAGGCCTATCAGCATCTGTCGGACGCCCAGAAGCGCGCGGCCTACGATCGCTACGGCCACGCCGCCTTCGATCAGAGCGGCATGAACGACGGCTTCGCCGCCTCGATGTCCGACATCTTCGACGACCTGTTCGGCGACATGATGGGCGGGCGGCGCGGCCGGCAGAGCTCGGGCCGGGAGCGGGGCGCCGACCTGCGCTACAATCTCGAGATCGCGCTCGAAGAAGCGTTTCGCGGCAAGACCGCCTCCGTCCGCATGCCGACCTCGGTCGCCTGCGAAGCGTGCAGCGGCTCGGGCGCTCGTGCCGGCTCCAAGCCCGTTGCCTGCAAGACCTGCGGCGGCCATGGGCGGGTGCGCGCGCAACAGGGCTTCTTCGCCATCGAGCGGACCTGCCCCTCCTGTCACGGCCGGGGTCAGACGATCGAGAATCCGTGCGACAAATGCGCCGGCGCCGGCCGCGTGACCAGGGAGCGCACGCTCTCGGTCAACGTTCCCGCCGGCGTCGAGGACGGCACCCGCATTCGTCTCACTGGCGAGGGCGAGGCGGGAATGCGCGGCGGCCCGCCCGGCGATCTCTACATTTTCCTCACCGTGAAGCCGCACGCATTCTTCCAGCGCGACGGCGCGGACCTCTATTGCCGCGTTCCGATCTCGATGGTGCAGGCGGCGCTCGGCGGCGAATTCACCGTCCGCACGCTCGATGGGACCGAGTCGAGGGTCAACGTTCCCGAGGGCGCGCAATCGGGACGCCAACTGAGGCTGCGCGGAAAGGGCATGCCGGTCTTGCGCTCGCGCGATTCGGGGATCTCTTCGTTCAACTCAATGTCGAGACGCCGCAAAGCCTCACGCGGCGCCAGCGCGAGCTGTTGGCCGAGTTCGCTACCGAGTCCTCGAACAAGACCCACCCCGAAAGCGCAGGCTTCTTCGCCAAGATGAAGGAGTTCTTCGAGGGGCGGAGCTAGAGCGGCCTTTGCCAGCGGCTGCCCGGTCCCCTATAAGCGCCGGACGGCGCCCATGGGCCGCCGCTCATCCGCGGGAAGCCGGAATGCAGGGTCAAGCGCTGAATAAGCCGCAGCGGCGGGGGCTTGGCGACAGCGCCCGTTTTCTCAGATCGCTCATCGTCGCGCCCCGGCTCACCGGCGCGGTCGCGCCCTCGGGCCGCGCGCTCGCGCGGGCGATGGCGGCGGCGGCCGGTCCGCCGCCGCACGGGCTCATCGTCGAGCTCGGACCGGGCACCGGTCCGGTGACGCGCTCCCTGATCGAGGCCGGCGTTGCGCGCGAGCGGCTCGCGCTGGTCGAATACGATCCGGGATTCTGCCAGCTCTTGAGGCGGCGCTTCGCGCCGGCCAGGATCATTGAGGGCGACGCTTACGACCTGCCGCGGACGCTGGCGGAATTGGCGGGCCAGCCGATTGCGGCCGTCGTCTCCAGCCTGCCGCTGCTCAACCAGCCGCCGCACGGCGCGAAAAGCTGATCGGCGACGCCTTTGCGCTGATGGGGCCTTCGGGCCTCTTCGTCCAGTTCACCTACGGTCTCCTCTCGCCCATTCCGCGCGAGTTCTGCGCCAATCGCTACGCCGCCCACCGCTCACGGCCGATCCTGCTCAATCTGCCGCCCGCGCGCGTGTGGACCTACCGGCTTGCGGACCATGCAGCCGAGGGTCGATGAGGTGACCGCTCTTGAGCCGCGCGACCGACTGATCGTCGCCCTCGACGCGCCCGACGCCGGCTGGGCGCGACGTCTGGTCGAGCGGATCGGCGACGGCGCGACATTCTATAAGATCGGGATGGAGCTCGCCTATGGCGGCGGCCTGCCGCTCGTCTCCGAGTTCTCCACGGCGGGCAAGCAGGTCTTTCTCGATCTCAAGCTGCACGACATTCCCAACACCGTCGAGCGGGCGACGGCGCAGGCCGCGAAGCTCGGCGCGACATTCCTCACCGTCCACGCCTATCCGCAAACGATGCGCGCCGCGGTCGCCGGCGCCAAAGGCTCGGGAATGCGAATTCTCGCCGTCACCGTTCTGACCTCCTATGACGACGCCGATCTCTTCGACGCCTGCGGCCGGTTCGGGGTGGTCGAGACGGTCCGGCGGCGGGCCGAGCAGGCGCTCGCGCTAGGCGTCGACGGACTGGTGGCGAGCGCCGCCGAGGCGACGATGGTGCGGGAGACCGTTGGCCGTGACATGCTCCTCGTCACCCCCGGCATCCGGCCGGCGGGCGCGGCGGCGGGCGACCAGAAGCGGGTCGCAACGCCTGCCGAGGCGATCCGCAGCGGCGCCGACTACCTCGTCGTCGGCCGCCCGGTCGCCCAGGCGGCGGACCCGCGCGCCGCCGCCGAGGCGGTCGTCAAGGAGATCGCCGGCGCATCGATTGGATCGGCGGCTGAGCCGCGCTAGGTTCGCTCGTCGCATCGTCAAGGGAGGCATCATGCCCAAGGGATACGTCATTTCGCGCGTCGACATCACCAATCCGGAGGCCTACGCGCGCTACGCCGCCGCCGCGACCAAAGCGATTGCCGATCACGGCGGCAAGCCGCTCGCGCGCGGCGGCCGCACCGAGGCGCTCGAGGGCAAGGCGCGGGCGCGCAATGTCGTGCTCGAGTTCGAGAGCTACGAGGCGGCCCGCCGGTACTTTCATTCCGAGCAGTATCAGGCGGCGCGCGCGCTGCGCGAGGGAGCGGCCGAGATGGAGATGGTTCTGGTCGAGGGGGTCTGACCATGCCCAAGGGCTACTGGATCGTCCGTGTCGACGTGCGCGATCCCGAGGTTTACCAGCAATACGTCAAGGCCAATGCGGCCGCGTTCGCCAAGTACGGCGCGCGCTTCCTGGTCCGCGGCGGCAAGCACGTGGTGACGCGAGGCAACGCGCCGGCGCGCAACGTGGTCATCGAGTTCCGCGACTATGAAACCGCGCTCGCCTGCCACGATTCGCCTGAATACCACGAGGCCGCGAAACTGCGCGACGCCGCGGCGGCCGTGGACCTGGTGATCGCCGAAGGCTACGACGGCCCGCAGCCGGGCTGAGCAATAAGGGAACGGATGGCCGAGATGAGGCTCATCGTCAGCGGCGCCGCCGGGCGCATGGGACGCATGGTCGTCAGGACGATCCACGAGTCGGACGGGCTGAAGCTGGCCGGCGCGCTCGAGCGCCAGGACTCGCCGTGGCTCGGCGCCGATCCGGCCGTGCTGGCGGGCTGCCCGGCGAGCGGCCTTGCGATCGTCGCCGACCCGCTGCCGCTCCTCATCGAAGCCGACGCGATCGTCGATTTCTCCTCGCCGGCCGCGAGCGTCGAACTCGCCGGGCTTGCCGCGCAGGCGCGCATCGCCGACGTGATCGGCACGACCGGCCTCAGCGCCGAGGATCTCGACAGGATCGACGCGGCGGCGAGCCACGCCCCGATCGTGCGGTCGGGCAACATGAGCCTCGGCGTCAACCTGCTCGCGGCGCTGACCCGGCGCTCGGCGTCCGCGCTCGGGCCCGATTTCGACATCGAGATCGTCGAGATGCATCATCGGATGAAGGTCGACGCGCCCTCAGGCACCGCGCTCCTGCTCGGCGAGGCGGCGGCCGACGGACGCGGCCTGTCGCTCAAGGACCATTCCGCGCGCGGCCGCGACGGCCTGACCGGCGCGCGCCGCAAGGGCGATATCGGCTTCGCGTCGCTGCGCGGCGGCACGATCGTCGGCGATCACAGCGTCATCTTCGCCGGCGAGGGCGAGCGGGTGATTCTCAGCCACCACGCCGAGGATCGGGCGGTGTTCGCCCGCGGCGCGCTGCACGCGGCGCTATGGGCGAAGGATCGCAAGCCCGGCCTCTATTCGATGGCGGATGTGCTCGGCCTCGGCGAGGCCTGAGCCGCTTTCACTTCTCGGCGCGTACTTCCGTGCACGAAAATTCGAGCTTCGCCGTCTTCTGCGTCTTGCCGGCATGGACCTGGATGGCGAGCGGCATGCACATCGCCCCTTCCAGGAACACGGCCTTGTGCTCGATGCCGTCGGGCCCGAAGATGAAATTGGTGAACGCCTTGTGGGTGACGACCTGCTGGCCGGAATGTCCGGTCTGGGTCAGGTCGACGACCGCGGTCGCATATTTGGGCGAAGCGTTCTTGTCGCCCTCGAAGGTGAAGTCGAGCAGCACGCCGGTCGCCGTGTCGCCGCCGAGCGCCCCGCCCTTCGGAGCGTCGACCAGGCTCTGGTCGTTGGTGATGAGATCGTCGGACAGTTTGCCCGCGTGCTCCAGGAAGGCGTAGGCCTTCACATCGACGATCTTGAGTTCCGCTGCGTCAGCGCCGCCGCCGAGCCCCAAAGCCATCGCCGCCGCCGCGGCCTGAAGCAAACGCATGATCCCGGCCCCCCACGCTACGAAATATCGCTACTTCAATAAAACCCGGCCCGCGATGAGCGGAGCCGGGGGGAACCTAAGTCGCCAGATTGACGGCGATGTGTCAGCTGTTGCGCTGCGAGCCGGTCAGCATCAGGATGGCCTGGAACATATTGATGAAGTCGAGGTAGAGGCGCAGCGCGCCGTTGATCGACTTCTTCTGGGCCATCTCGTGGCTGTCGCCGGAGAAATACATCTCCTTGATCGCCTGGGTGTCCCAGGCGGTGAGGCCGGCGAAGATCAGGACGCAGAGGATCGAGAGCCCGAACTGCAGCCCGGTGCTATGCAGCAGGAAGACGTTCAGCAGGCTCGCGATGACCAGGCCGACGACGCCCATCATCATGAACGAGCCCATCGCCGACAGGCTGCGCTGCGTCGTATAGCCGTAGAGGCTCAGGCTCGCGAAGGCCGCGGCGGTGGCGAAGAACGCCCGCCCGAACGAAGCGCCGGTGTAGACCACCAAGAGCGCCGACATCGACAGCCCGATCAGCGCCGCGAAGGCGAGGAACCAGTTGCGGGCGCTCGCCACCGACATCGAGTTGATGCGGGCCGAGAGATAGAACACCACCCCGAGGGGCGCGAGCACGATCACCCAGCGCAGCGGCGACGTATAGATCGCCCGGCCGAAATCGGTCAGCGCAAGCCGGCCGGCTTCCGTCTGGACGGTGCCGAGCTGGAACGCCCCCCAGGCGACGAGCCCGGTGACGCCAAGCCCGAGGGTCATGTAGTTGTAAACGCCGATCATATAGGCCCGGAGGCCCTGATCGACGGCGACGCCGGACCGTGCGAGCCCCGCGCCGTAACGCGTATTGGCGTAGCGGTCATAGTCGGACATGGAA
>CAVZNQ010000013.1:0-435930 GCA_963776665.1 uncultured Alphaproteobacteria bacterium | reverse complement strand
GCGCCAGTCGACACGGCGATACAACGCGTCGGCCGTCACGAATCTTCCTCTCGCCCTCGGCGTCGAAATAGCATTCGGCCACCAGGACGCCCGCGATCAGCAGCGCGGTATCGACCAGCGAGAGTTCGCACTGCCATACGCGCTTGCCCGTCCCCATGTCGAGGAAGTGATAATAAAATCCTTTGTAACCGGTCGCATCGGGCGCATCGGTCTGTGGGCTTCGCAAGAAGAATCTGGAGAATTTTAGAAGTCCGAGCAGCGGCGTCTGCACGCGAAAGCCAGCCGTTCTGGACCGCGACCGGATAACAGGACAGCGCAAATCCGACCACGGCGATGCTGCATGGCGACCCCTGGCGCGAAGTATCCGCGACGAGGCCGGTATCGTCATCGGCGTAATCGATCAAATAGGAAAAGGCGGCGCGCTGCAGTCGGGCGATCAGCGCCTCGTCCGAAATCCCCGCCAATTCGCCCATCTCGCTCAATTCGCGGAATGGACCGCCGCAAACGATCGCGGCGGCATTGAGACTTCGAGGTTCAGTTTGCCAGCCCCAAGTTTGCCAGTCCTATCATCGGGCGGCGCGACAGGTAAACCATCCATCAATATTAGGTTGGCTTCTTGAAGATGCCAAGCGGCATCCGGCTTCGCCGTCGACGCCGAGGACAAGGGCGGAACGCCCTGCTTGTTTTCCGCGCCGGGTCTGCGGGAACCTGACGGACCTCTTCTGCGTTTCCGCTTCTAACGAAAGATGAGTCAAGGCCGGCGTTTGGCTCAATTCATTCTGACTTGGAAGAAACTTATGGAAAACAAAGCCCTTAGAAGAGTCAAAATCGCCGATGATAGGAAGATTGCCGAGACCTTGAAGAGCGCCCAGAGGCGCGATGACCAAATAGCACCGTTTCGGCCTGACAATCGCGAAAAGCGGCACGAGTTCTCACAACACATCGGCTGCTAGAGAATTGCGAGGCGCCGGCGGTTCCCCGCTTCAATGCGCTCCGTAGGTTATGTTGCGCGAAATCAGCCCAATTTTACGAGAACGCGATGTACGGCACCGTCGTCGACGATGGGCAGTCGCAAGGGTCGCTCCGAGATTTCAACCCCATCCATCTCAGCAAAGCAAATGCCCCGACTGACCCCGGCCGGATTGTGGACCGTGATCTCGTATTGCGCGGATTGACGGCGAACCGTCATCTCAAACCTCGCCCAGCTTTTCGGAATGCAGGGGTTAAGATGCAAGTAAGCGCCGTAGATGCGAAGCCCGAGAATGCTCTCGACGCCGGCGCGCTGCATCCAGCCCGCCGAGCCCGTGTACCACGTCCAACCGCCGCGTCCGATATGGGGCGCGCTCGAATAGATGTCGGCCGCGACGACATAGGGCTCCACTTTATAGCGATGCACGTCCGAGCGAGTTCGCGCATGATTGATGGGGTTGAGTAACGAGAATAGGTCGGCCGCCTTGTCACCTTCGCCGAGCGCAGCGAAGGCCATCACCGACCACAGGGCCGCATGGGTATACTGGCCGCCGTTCTCGCGAATTCCTGGCGGGTAGCCCTTGATGTAGCCGGGATCCAGCGCGGTCTTGTCAAATGGCGGCGCGAACAACAACGCAAGGCCCTCGTCGCGCCGGATCAGCTCCCGCTCGACCGCGTTCATCACCTGCGCCGCCCGCTCGCGTCCGGCCCCGCCCGATAGCGTCGCCCAGGATTGGGCGATCGAATCGATGCGGCATTCGTCGCTCGCCGACGTGCCTAGTGGCTCGCCGTTGTCGAAAAAGGCGCGCCGATACCATTCTCCATCCCATGCTTCGTGTTCGAGCGAGGCTTGCAAAGCAGCGGCGTGCGCGCTCCATCTCGCGGCTCTGCGTCTTTCCCGGCGCTTCTCGGCGATCGGAACGAAGGCCATCAACGCCGCGTGGAGGAACCAGCCGAGCCAAACGCTTTCGCCGCGACCTTCTTCGCCTACGCGGTTCATGCCATCGTTCCAGTCGCCTGTCCCCATCAAGGGAAGACCATGGACGCCGAGCTCAAGAGAGGCGTCGAGCGCAAGAGCGCAATGCTCGAAGACGGTCGCTGTTTGATCGGAGATGGTCGGATTGAAAAAACAGTCATGCTCTGCTGGCTCGAGCGTCTGGCCTTCCAAGAATGGGACGTTTTCATCGAGGATGGCGAAGTCGCCGGTTGCGTCGACGTAGTGGGCGACCGCATAGGCGAGCCAGGGGCGATCGTCCGAGATGCGGCTTCGCACGCCCTGACCCGAATGCGGCAGCCACCAATGCTGGACGTCGCCTTCGACGAACTGTCGCGCGGTGGCCCGCAGCAGATGATCGCGGGTCAGCATGGGCCGTGTCATGGCGAGCGCCATGCCATCCTGCAACTGATCGCGGAAACCATAGGCGCCGCTGGCCTGATAGAATCCGGAACGCGCCCAGAACCGACAGCTTAGGGTCTGGTAGAGCAGCCAGCCGTTGAGCATGACGTCCATGGACCGATCCGGCGTCTTCACGAAGATCGAGCCAAGGATTTCGTCCCATTGGCGTTCGACGTCCGCCTCGACCGCGTCGAAATCGGCTGCGCGATAATGGATGATGAGGCCGCGCGCCGCTTCCTCGCTTTCGGCTTCGCCTAGCAAGAAAATGACCTCGATTGACTCGCCGGGCGACAATTCGATTGCGGCGCTCAAAGCCGCGCAGGGATCGAGGCCCGCCCCAACTGTCTTGGAGAGCGCGGCGGAGACGGAGAGCGCAGCGGGGTTTGCGAGCGTGCCGTTTCGACCGATGAATTCGCGCCGATCGCCCGTCCAGCTGGTCTGGACCCCGCACAGGTCCGCGAAGGCGACGCGCGAGCCAAAGCTTAAGTTCCAGGAATTGTGGGCGAACATCGCGCCGGTGGCGGCGTCGATCTCAGTCGAAACAAACGGCAGTGACGCGGACCGCGCCGAGCCAAGAACCCATTCGACGTAGGCTGTAACGCTGATACGACGAGCCCGGATCGAACGATTGGTCAACACAAGGCGCGAAATCTTGATCGGATCGTCGACCGGCACGTACTGGAGCAGATCCGAAGCAATCTCATGTCCCACATGCTCGAACCGGCTGTATCCACGACCATGCCGGGTGACATAGGTCGCCGCGGGGTCGCGGATCGGCAGCGCTGTGGGAGTCCAGAGATCGCCCGTGTCATTGTCGAGGAGATAGAACGCTTCGCCCGAACGATCGCTCACCGGATCATTCGACCACGGGGTGATCTGATTCTCACGGCTGTTGACCGACCATGTGTAGCCGCCGCCCTCGGTTCCCGTCTGGAAGCCGAACGCCGAATTGGCGATGACATTGATCCAAGGCGCGGGTGTCGACTGGCCAGGCCCAAGGACCGTCACGTACTCTTGTCCATTTCGCGCGAACCCGCCGAGACCGTTGAAAAATTCGAGATCCGGGGTTCGAGCTCTTTCAGGCCCGCTCAAGCGAGGGAGGGCCCGCCTTCGCGCGGGTTTCGCGGGCGCAATAGGCTCCAGGATGCGATCGAGCTGCTCGAACAGTCTGCCGCGTTGCGCCACAAGAACGATCCGCGCGACCGATGGTAGAAGTCCCTTCGTTTCGGCTGCGATCAGGTCGGCGCGCAACAGGAAGACGCGGCCGGGTCGGTGCTCCGCGCCCGGCAGCGGAGACGACCTGCTCGTCCGCACTAGGGTCTCGATCGCGACTTGAAGCTCCTGGACATAGGAGGACTGGCGATCGTTCAGGATCACGAGATCGACGGCGAGCTGCTTCATCCGCCAATATTCGTGCGCCTGCAGAAGCTCTCGGACGATGTCGAGGTGTTCGATGTCCGAGATGCGCAAAAGAACGATCGGCAGATCCCCGGAAATGCCTTGCGCCCATAGGCCCGACTGCGCGCCAGAGCCCCGCCGAATCGTATCCGAGGAGGGCCGCATGGCGGGCGCAGCGAAAATCACATGCCCTGCGAGCCGCTGAAACAGGCTCGCTTCGCCCGCGGTGATGTCAAGGTGGTGCAATTGCACCTGGCGCTGCGTCCAGGCGAGCGTCGACGCGCGTGTGAATGCGGTGACGTCGCGGTGTTTGTCGACGCCGTCGAGAAGCGCTTCGCGACTGTCGGCGGCAATCGTCCAAAAGGCGACTCGAACAGTCGCGCCAGGCGCAACGCGGATGCGTCGGCGGATGGAGAAGATAGGATCGAGGACCGCGCCAATTGAGTTCGAGAGCGGCCGGCTGTCCATGATCGCGATCGGCGCGCGGACAGTGTGGCTGCGACCGAGGAATCGCGCCCTGTCTGTCTCGAATTCCTGCGCGCCGACAGTCTCGCCTTCAACAACCGTTAGGTGCGCGGCCCAGATTTCGGGGTCGCTCGGCGCCCGCCTTCGCCGCGTCGCAAGGATGGCGCCGACATCGGGAAGATATTCCGTTACTACGAACAGCTTCGAGAAAGCGGGATGCGCAAGGTCGGCGGTCTGGAACGCGAGGACAAGTTCGGCGTAGGATGTGATCTCGAGGTCGCGGGGGCGGCTTCCGGAGTTTGTCATCGAAACCCGGCGAACTTCCGCGTCGTCCTCGGCGGATACGATCACGTCCAAGGTCGTCGTCAGCGAGCCGTCGCGCCGCGTGATCTCCGCGCGATCCTCGTCGAAGATGACGGCATAATTGTCCGGCTCGACCCCGCTCGGTTGAAAGCCGGCCGACCAAGCAACGCCAGCGCGCAAGTCTTTGACGTATATATAGAAACCTGAGTCGTCGCAGGTCGCATCCTCACGCCAGCGCGTCAGCGCCAGATCACCCCAGCGGCTGTATCCCGAGCCGGCGGCGGTGAGCATCGTCGCGTAGCGGCCGTTAGAAAGCAGATGGGTGGCGGGCGTGGCCTGTTGCGCGGAGGCGAACCGACGACCTCCCAACGGTTCGACGTTGCGAGCGCCGGCAGCCGACTTCACGTCCGCGGCCCAAAGACGGGTCGCCGCAACGTCGCGCGGCATGCGTTCTTGCAGAAGCAGTTCGGTCGCCTTGACGATCGGCTCGCCATGGAACCGCGCGCGCATCGAACCGTCCAACAAGGCGTCGGCGATGGCGACAATCGTCATGCCCTGATGATGCGCCATGAAGGCGTGGACTATCGCGACGCTTTCGCCCTCCGGAAGCCGCGCTGGCGTGTAGTCCAAAGCCTCGTAGAACCCATATCGACCTTGCGCCCCGATCTCCGCCAAACGGTTGAGATTGGCGACCGCCGCCCGCGGCTCGACCATCGCGGCCAGAGCGGTTGCGTAGGGCGCGATGACTTTGTTCTCGCCGAGGCCGCGTTTCAGCCCGAGGCCAGGAACGCCGAAATTGGAGTATTGATAGGTCCGTTCCAAATCTCGCGCGTTATAGGCAGATTCGGATATGCCCCACGGCAATCCGAGTTTCGCGGCGTAGGCTATCTGACGGTGCACGATCAGACGGTTTGTCTGCTCAAGCAGGCTTCCCGTCGGAGCTCGCATGACAAGCGAGGGCATCAGATATTCAAACATGGATCCTGACCAGGAGATCAACGCCGCGCCGCGCCCAACGGGCGTCGCGGCGCGGCCTAGCCGAAACCAATGCCTCGCCGCGACGTCGCCTTTGGCGATCGCGAAGAAGCTCGCGAGCCGCGCCTCGGAAGCCAGGAGGTCGTAACAGTTCTGATCGAGTGCGCCTTCGTTGAGGAGATATCCGATCGACAGCAAATGCCGGTCGTGGTCGACTAGGAACCCGAACTCCATCGCAAGCGCTGTCGACCGCGCCGAGCTTGCGAGAATAGCGAGCCTTTCACGCTGGATACCGCCCGCCTCTGCTACTTCCGCGAGATCGTGCTGATGGGCTTGGATCGAACTTAAGACCGCGCGCGCCCAAAGCAGCATATCCGCGCTCATCCCGTCGCCACGTTCGACAGCGAGCGCACTCGCGATGTCGACCATGACTTCGGCATGGGCGCCAAGACCGGCGAACTGCGCTTGATAGTCAACCTGCGAAAGTGAAATCTGTTGCAAAGCCGCCGCGACCGCGGCGAGCGCGTCGTCTAACTGATGCAAGGTCACGGTCTGGGTCTTGCGGCCGTCACGCAGGCGCGCACATTCGGCACGGGTTATGTCGAGCGCGTCGGCGACGCCGCTGAAGCGCCGCGCCACATCGAACGGACGGTCAATCCACTCTTTGCACGCATTGGCGAGCGCGATGAGATGTCCTGCCAAGTTCCCGCTGTCGACGGTGGATACGTATCTTGGCTCCAGTGGTCGAAGATCTCTCGTGTCGTACCAGTTTAGGAAATGACCGCGCATGCGTTGCATGCGACCCATGGTCGCGAGCGTCGCTTCAAAACGATCGATCGCTTGAGCGGTCCCGATCCAACCGAAATCACGTGCGCAAACGATCGAAAGAAGATAGAGCCCGATATTGGTCGGCGAGGTCCGATGCGCAACTGCAGGCACCGGATCGTCCTGAAAATTATCGGGCGGCAGCATGTTGTCAGCCGACGTCACGAACGTCTCAAAGTATCTCCAAGTGCGGCGAGCGGTCCGCCGTAACGCCCGCTCGTCGGCGTCCGTCATAGCTAGACGAGAGGAGGCGGCGGGAGGCAGGCTTACAAAGCGTGCGACGGCGGGTGAAGCGAGCCAGAGCGCAGCGAAGGGAAGCGCCACCGGCCAACAACCAAGGGGAGACGCCAACGCGACGACTGCGGCGGCGGAGCCAATGACTATCGCACCCGTCATTCGGCGTGCGAATCCCATTAGATCCAAACGTGGTCCGATCGTCGCCTGCGCGGCTGGAACCCATTCGAGCAAATGGCGCCGGGTCACGCCGAGGCGCCAGAGCGTGCGCCCGATCGCATCCGCCATGAGCCATGCCTGATCGGCTAGAAACACGACGGTCAGTATCGACAGACTCCATGCAAGGCTTAAATCATGGCTGAACGCGTTCAAATGGCTTGATATCGTTACGCCCGGACGGCGGGGGGGAATCGCGGCGACGACCGGAATGAATGTCGGCAGCACGATCGTCAGGACAACGAACAGAGTCCAAATCAACCCCGCGCCGAGCGGGAGGGTCCAACCCGCTAGCAACGCAAGGACCGCCGCGGGCGCAGAGAGCGTGCGGCGCAGATTGTCCAGCATTTTCCAACGGCCGATAGCCGGAAGTACGCTGGACACCTGCGCGTTTCCGAGCTGTGACGGCCCACGTCCAAAAATCCAGGGAAGCAATTGCCAGTCGCCACGCGCCCAGCGGTGATGGCGATTCGCGCCGACGTCGTAGCGAGCCGGGAATTCCTCGACGACCTCGACATCCGAGGCGAGGCCCGCGCGCGCGAACACGCCCTCGAACAGATCGTGGCTAAGGAGGGTCGAGTTCTGGCGCGCGATTCGCGAGCGCAGCCTCGAAAGCGTCGACGTCGTAGATGCCTTTTCCGGCATAGGATCCTTCCCCGAACAGATCCTGATAAACGTCGGAAACTGCCGAGGCGTACGGATCGATGCCGCTAACGCTCGAGAAGATTCTCTGGAAGAGCGAGCCTTCCCCGCCGATCGGCAGCGACGGCGTGACGCGAGGTTGTAGGACGGCGTAGCCGTCGACAACACGCCGCCCATCGGGGTCGAGGCGGGGCCGGTTCAGCGGATGCGCCATCTTGCCGATCAAGCGACGCACCGCATCGCGCGGCAATCGAGTGTCCGAATCAAGCGTCACGACGTAGCGAATGCCCATCGGGGCTGAAGGCGTTCCGAAGCCCACGTCCAAGAAAGTGGTGTCAGCCGCGCCGCGCAGCAGCCGGTTCAGTTCGTGGAGCTTGCCGCGCTTGCGCTCCCATCCGATCCACCGCGATTCACCCTCATTCCAGACCCGCCGTCGGTGAAGAAGGTGGAAACGCGTTCCGCCCGGCGCCGGGCCATAGCGCAAATTGAGACGCGCGACGCCGTCCGCCGCAGCGGTGATGAGTAGAGCGTCGCCCTCAGCGTGCTCGCTCACTGCGTCGGCCCAGTCGGTCAGCAATGCGAAATGCAGATCGCCTTCGGGGCTCGCAAGGTGGTGAATCTCGAGGCGTTCGATCAGGTCTTCGACGCCCTCCAACGTGGTGAGCAACGTTGGCACGGCGACGAGCGTGCGCAGATGAGCGGGTACCCCTTCGAGTAACTCCAGAGCCGGGAGCAGCGATGCCGCAAAGCCAATGTTGACCCCGCGATTGACCAGCGCCACAGCGGCGTCCACCGCAGGAATGGCGCCGAGTACACCAAGCAGGCCAAGAACTGCCGGGCCAACCCCGACTGCATCAAGGGCAAGCAGCGGCGCCGCTAGAAAGATTGCGGAGACAAGAGAGATCAATGTCACATAGCCGCCGACGCCGACAGATCGGTTGATGCGCGACGCCCAGCTTCGCAAGGGCCGGTGATAGGTTACCGACCTTTCGAAGGCGCGGCGCCCGCCGCCGAGCAGGATGTATCCCGGATCCCCACGGCGCTCCTGTTCCATTGCCGGCGCATCGGCCCCGGCCTGCTTTGCAGCTAGGACGGCGGCACTGGCGATGTCGAGCTCGGTGCGGTTAGAGCCGCGCGACAGATCTTCGATCGCGCTACGGTAGAGCGTGCGCGTTGGGAAATCCATGCTTTCGAAGCTGCTGTCGGCAGCAAGGACTGCGTCGACGAGGCTCAATCGCTCGAACAATTGCTTCCAGTCGACGTCGGAAATCAGGCGCAAACTGGTAATGATGTTGCGAACGGAGACATTCGCTGCGCCTTGCTGGCGATGGACATCGCGCACCGCTAACTCGGCCGTCGTGTCCTAAGTCGTCAGACGCTCGTCGAGCCATTTCAGCGCGGGGGTGACCATCGGATCTTGATCGCGTAACCGATGTACGAGCTGGACCGCGAATGCGCGCGATAGCGGCCGACGATCATGCTCTGCGAGAACAATGGCGGCAAACTCGGCCCGTCGGCCACCCGCGCCAAGCAGACGGTCGGCGAGTCCGTCCGCCATATGCCTCTCGGCGCGGCTCGTGGTAATCTGCTGCGCGAGGCGTCCGAGATTCTCAATCAGAACGATCCGGAGCGTGATCGACGCTGCCCAGAGCTCACCGATAGTGAGCGGCTGCACCTCTTGATAGGCCCTAACGAAGCGAACCAGCATCTCTGGGTCGAAACGGCTGTCGGTATGCGCGACGAAGGCCCAGGCGATGCCGAACACTCTAGGATAGCCCGTGAACGGGCCAGCCGCGAGTTTAGGAAGTTGACGGTAATAGCCGGGCGGTAGGTCCGAGTGAATCTCGTGGATCTGCTTTTCCACGAGATGATAGTTATCGACGAGCCATTCCGCTGCGGGCGTAATGGGACGACCGTCATTGATCGCGCTAACGGTGGAACGATAGGCGCCGAGCAGAACGGCTCGATTATCGGCGAGACGCGTCGCCAGAAGTCGCCCCTTACTCGCCCGCGACGACACAATCTGCGCGAGCGCAAGACTGCGGGCATGTTCCTCGAGGCGCTCAACGCCAAAGAGTTCTTCGCGAATGGGTTCTCGGTTATCCCAAGGCGACAAACCACGCGCGCCTTCAAAGGCGCCGCGCAAGAAGACTTTCAACTTGATCTTTCTGCCGCGCGACGCCGCGGGGTAAGGCCGCCGGCGCGGATTCGCGAGACCTTGATGCGGACTGTTGTCCTATCGAGTAGACCGCATTTCAGCAAGGGGGGGAAGGATTGTCGTCGGCATGAAGGACGACTGGAAGCCGTATCATCGCGTTCGAGTAGATCTCACGAAGACCCGCAAGGGGGGGCCCGACTGCGACGCGCAATCTACGACGTTCGCTTCACGGATGTGACGCGCCGTACTCCGTCGAGTCCTTCGAACAAAGCACAGATTCTTCCTTCTCGTAGTTCCTGCCTGAAATGCAGCTCCGCATCTTCAGCGCTGCGTTTTGCACCTTCGCGTCTTCGAGCGATTCGGAATTCATATTCTCGATGTGGGGATATAACTTTTGCAGCATGAAACGATGAAACGCATCGGCTAACCCGATGCAATCAATCGGGATTAAGTCCGGCAGGCAGTCTCCAGTTCGCATATTTTGGGCTTTGCGAGCTAGCTTCTGTTTCCGTTTGGGAGGGCAACCACGTTGCTAATCTTATCTCCATCCATCGCCGCCGCAATGGTGCTCCCGATTGTCTCCACTGCACGCCGCAAGGGGTCGGCGTCTAGATGGGCGTAGCGATGCGTCGTCGCGGCCTGCGAGTGGCCCAGAAGCTTACCGATGATAGGGAGGCCCAGCGAAGCGCCAGCGCCGAAGGACGCGAACGAATGGCGCAGGTCATGAAGGCGAACGCCGTCCAGATTTGCCGCCTTCCGGACCGCCCGCCACGGCTTGTTCAAATCGGCGCGCGGAGCGCCCTCGAGCGAACCCGTGATGAGGTGCGGATTTCCCTTTACGCGGGGAAGCGATGCAATTACGGCCTGGGCGGCGGCGCTCAAATAAAGCGGCTTCTTGCCGGTCTTGCTGTCTGCGAGAAACAGAACGCCGCGCTCTAGATCCAGTTGCGACCATCGCGCGTCTAGGATTTCGCGCAAGCGCGCGCCTGTCAGGATGAGCAGCCGAATGGCTGCCACCGCGAATGGGTCCAGTTTGACGCGCCGGCGGTCAGCCTTCGGCGCATGTTTGGCTGTCGGCTTGGTTTCGTCAATCGAATAGGGAAGGCCGATTTTTTCGCCCTCGCGGAGTATGTCGCCAAGTCGCGCGAGTTCTTCGGTTGTCAGATAGCGCTCGCGCCCCGCTTCCGCATAGCGCTCAACGGCTTTGGCGGGGTTATCAACGAAGGCCACTTCCTCACGGCGCGCCGCCCAATTCCAGATTGACGATACAAGCGCGAGCGCACGGTTGCCCTGATAGGGGGCGTCCGAAAGCTTGGCGTGCATTCGCGCAACGTCCGCGCGCCGAACGTCCACAATGCGCTTCGAGCCGATGGCGGGCAGGACGTACCCTTTTAGGATTCGCGCATATTCGTTGCTGGTCCTTCCCTTGCGCTTTGTGGCGACGTGCAATGTGAGGAAATCGGTCGCAACCGCATTGAAAGTCCGCACCTCGCGGGCCGCCTTGCGCTGCGCAACGGGGTCCGCACCGCCCTCGACCGCGCCCAAGATTTTTCTAGCTTCTTTGCGCGCTTCCTCTGGCGTCAGCCGCCCATGCTCGCCGATACGGGTTCGGCGCGAGCGCCCGTCTTTCCGATATTGAGCGACGTAGCACTTGCCGCCATTGCGGAACGCGGCGACGCCGAAGCCGCGAACGGCCTCGCGATGGCCGCCGTCCCATAGGATTTCGCGGTCTTTGGTTGCCGGGCAAGCCAGAGCGTCAACGCTGCTTTTTGTAATCGGTCCGATTGCCATCCTGCGCCCCTCGACTCCGGCTCACGGTAAGCGCATGGTAAGCACGGTAAGCGCACGGTAAGCATTATCAGACCATCACTGTCAATCCTCGGAAACGACGACAGGGCTGTAGCTCTTATATTGATGGCTATTTTAGCAATGGAGGGAACGCCAAGAAATTACGGTAAATATCTGACAATCAAACTCTTAATCAGCGGGTCCAAGGTTCGAGCCCTTGTGCGCCCACCATCGCTCACCGGTTCAGATGCTCGATCTCCATGAAAGCAAAGTCGAACGGGTTGGCGTTGACGACATTGTGTTCGACGCCCTCGCGCCGCGCGTAAGGGACATGCCGCTTGAGGGTCGCCGTCCGCGAGGTTCCGCCCGGCTCCTCGAGCAGAAGGTCGCCGTCGAGGAGCGGCACGACGACATAATCTGCCTCATGCCGATGCCAGCCCGTCTCCGCGCCGGGCTTAAACCGCCACTCGGTGACGCGCACATGCGGCTCAGAGATGTGGACGAGGCTCGTGGCTTTGAGGCGTGAGGGCATGGGGGCTCCGGCTCCGGCGCGTGACTTGACCTCAAATCAAACCGAACAAAACTTTGCACGATTTCGCCGCGAAGTCGCCGGCGCGCCGCATATCGGCGCGCGGCGCTCTCGCCTTTCTCGGGGACGTCATCCGAGCTCGACGACAGTTATCGACCGGTGATGGATCCCGGCCGAGGGCATGTTGAATATGTAAGCCTGCAAGTCGAATGTGTGTTGGCCGCCGTGCGCCACGGTAACAACTCCGGAAAGCGATAGCAGCGTTCCCGTGTTTCCCTGCAGGTTGTTCACCTGCGTGTCCATTACCAGGCTACCATTCACAAAAATACTGGCGACGACTCCGCCTCCATTTGCGCTCTCCGTGTCAACACTGAACTGACCGATAAGGAGGGCCTGGTGCGAACTCCCGTGTGGAAAATTCAATTGGACGCTCGAAACGGTCAGGTTTGTGCGCTCGGCAGCTCCGATGAAGTTGGTATTGGAATCTGTAGCAGCATGGCTCATTCGACCCTCCTTTGACCGCTCTCCCGGCGGCATTTGCCGAACCGATTGGCGTTGTCCACATAGCGCCCGACGCGCAGAAGGGATGTGGCGTTTAAGGCGCGCAATGCGTGAGCCGCCGCCCGGTTCCTCGAGCAACAGATCGCCGTCGAGGAGCGGCACGACGACATAATCCGCCTCATGCCGATGCCAGCCCGTCTCCGCGCCGGGCCTAAACCGCCACTCCCATCACGCAACGGCCGTCGAGCGCGCGGCGTTACAGGCCGAGCCGCCCCCGAATGGAATCGCGCTGGAGGTAAATGAGCGCGACGAGAATGGCGCCGATGACGATCGTGTGAATCCAGTCCTCGTGCATGAACAGGATCTGGGCGAAGAACGCCCCGACGTCGACCACCAGGAGCAGCAGCGCGCCGAGCCCGGAGACCGTGGGGACGAGCACCGCGAGACCGCCGACGAGTTCCATGAGACCGACCACATAGCGGAACCACTGCCCGACCGGCAGCAGGCCGAATCCTTCCACCATCTGCGGCTGGCTCGTGAGCTTGGCGAAAGCCGCAAACAGGAACAGCGCGGCCATGAGCACGCGCAGCACCCAAAGCACGATCGTCATGGCGCGTGAGGGCTCATCGATTGCTGTGGCCATGCCGTGCTCCCTTCTGACGGCTACCTGATACTGAAAGGCGCATCGGCCCGCCGCCGTCAAGAGCCTGTTCCGGTCGGGCGTCGGCTGACCGGGCGGCGCGCGACGTCAGGTGCTCGATCTCGATGAAGGCGAAGTCGAACGGGTTGGCGTTGACGACATTGTGCTCGACGCCCTCGCGCCGGGCGTAAGGGACATGCCGCTTGAGGGTCGCCGTCCGCGAGGTTCCGCCCGGCTCCTCGAGCAGAAGGTCGCCGTCGAGCGAGCGGCACGACGACATAATCGGCCTCATGCCGATGCCAGCCCGTCTCAGCGCCGGGCTTAAACCGCCACTCGGTGACGCGCACTTGCGGCTCAGAGATGTGGACGTGGGGCGTGGCTTGCGGGCGTGGAGGCATGGCAATGAGAACCGTAGTGTGAAGGTCGGCCCTATGTCATTCCCGCCGAAGCGGGAATCCAGAGCGACGGGCGCGGCGCGTGCAAGACAGTGAACGGGGCCGATTTGTACGACACTCTCAACGGGTGAACGCCCGGCCGCAAACTTCGCTGGATCCCCGCTTGCGCGGGGATGACAAGAGGAAGGCGACCCCAACTCAAAACAAAAAGTACCGCTGCGCCATCGGCAGCTTGTCGGCCGGCTCGCAGACCAAAAGCTCGCCGTCGGCCCTGACATCGTAGGTCTCGGGGTCGATCTCGATCTTCGGCGTCGCGCCGTTGTGGATCATGTTCTTCTTGCGCAAGCCGCCGCGCGTGTTCTCGACCGCGACGAGACGCTTTTGCACCTTGAGCTTGCGGGCGAGGCCGCCTTCGACCGCCGCGTCGGACACGAAGGTCAGCGACGTTCCGGTGCGCGCGCGCCCGTATGAGCCGAACATCGGACGGTAGTGGATCGGCTGCGGGGTCGGGATCGAGGCGTTCGGGTCGCCCATCTGCGCCGCCGCGATCGCGCCGCCCTTGATGATGAGGTCGGGCTTCACGCCGAAGAACGCGGGCGTCCACAAGACGAGGTCGGCGAGCTTGCCCTTCTCGACCGAGCCGATGTGCTTCGAGACGCCATGGGCGATCGCAGGATTGATGGTGTATTTGGCCACGTACCGCTTGGCCCGCGCATTGTCGTTGCGGGGGCCGTCGCCGGGAAGCGGGCCGCGCTGGCGCTTCATCTTGTCGGCTGTCTGCCAGGTGCGGATGACGACCTCGCCGACGCGACCCATCGCCTGGCTGTCGCTCGACATCATCGAGAGCGCGCCGAGATCGTGGAGAATGTCCTCTGCCGCGATCGTTTCCTTGCGGATGCGGCTCTCGGCGAAGGCGAGGTCCTCGGGGATGCTCTGGTCGAGGTGATGGCAGACCATGAGCATGTCGAGATGCTCGTCGAGCGTGTTCTTGGTGTAGGGCCGGGTCGGGTTGGTGGACGAGGGCAGGACATTGGCGAGCCCCGCGACCTTCATGATGTCAGGCGCGTGGCCGCCGCCCGCGCCTTCGGTGTGGAAGGCGTGGATGGTACGGCCCTTGAACGCCTTGATCGTGTCCTCGACGAAGCCGGATTCGTTCAGCGTGTCGGTATGAATCATCACCTGCACGTCGTAGTCGTCGGCGACGGAAAGGCAGCAATCGATCGCCGCCGGCGTCGTGCCCCAGTCCTCATGCAGCTTGAGCGCGCAGGCGCCCGCTTTCACCTGCTCGACAAGCGCGGCGGGCTTCGAGGCATTGCCCTTGCCAGCGAAGCCGATGTTCATCGCAAAGTCGTCGGCGGCCTCGATCATGCGCGCGATATGCCAGGGGCCCGGCGTGCAGGTGGTGGCGAAGGTGCCGGTCGCGGGGCCGGTGCCGCCGCCCAGCATCGAGGTCACGCCCGACATCAGCGCCTCCTCGATCTGCTGCGGGCAGATGAAATGGATGTGGGTGTCGAAGCCGCCGGCGGTGAGGATCTTGCCCTCGCCGGCGATCACCTCCGTCCCGGGCCCGACGATGATGGTGACGCCGGGCTGGATGTCGGGATTGCCGGCCTTGCCGATTGCCGCGATGAGCCCGTCCTTGAGGCCGACGTCGGCCTTCACGATCCCCCAATGGTCGAGGATGACGGCGTTGGTGATGACCGTGTCGACGGCGCCGCGGGCGCGCGTCGTCTGCGCCTGCCCCATGCCGTCGCGGATCACCTTGCCGCCGCCGAACTTCACCTCCTCGCCGTAGGTGGTGAAATCCTTCTCGACCTCGATCACGAGCTCGGTGTCGGCGAGGCGCACCCGGTCGCCCTTGGTCGGCCCGAACATCTCAGCGTAATGGGCGCGGGGAAGAGAGGTGGGCGGCAGAGAATTGCGGGAAGCGGGCATTGGCGGACCTCAATCGAGCGCGGTCAGGCGTGGGTTGGAACAGGTACGAAGGGCTCGCCTGATTTGAGCGACGCGAAGGTCGCGGTCATCGCACAGTCGGATGAGGCATTGATCTCCGCAAGAAAGCAGTCACCGAAGTCGGCGGGCCCTTCGCGGAAACTTTCAACCGCGCGCGACGCCTCTTCGAAGCTCGCGACCACGAATTCAGACGAATCCAAAATCGCGGCGATTCGCGCCGCCGCACCACCGCGCGACAATTTGTAGGAGCGGGTCATCGTCCATGCGAATTCAGCGAGGAAAATGGCGTTCACGAAGGATCCATTCTCGCCGCGAGAGCGGACGAGCGCCCGCGCCCGGTCGCGTTGTCCGGGCTCCTCGTCGTCGCCGAGGCGCAACAGGACGTTCGTATCGAGCCCGATCATCACGTCCCTCGGGATCTCCAATTCTCACACCTTCCCCATCACTTCCTGGCGGAAGCCGTAGACCTCGCGTTTGCCCGCTATGGCGACGAGGCGGACGCTGCGACTCTGACCAGGCTCGAAGCGGACGGCCGTCCCGGCGGGAATGTCGAGGCGGAAGCCCTTCGCCTTCTTGCGGTCGAACTTGAGCGCGGGGTTGGTCTCGAAGAAATGATAGTGCGAGCCGACCTGGATCGGCCGGTCGCCGGAATTGGCGACGTCGAGCAGGACCGTTTCGCGCCCTTCGTTCATAACGATCTGGCCGGGCTCGGCGAGAACCTCGCCGGGAACGTGCTTGTCCGCCGCGCCGCGGATCGGGTGGTGGACGGTCACGAGCTTCGTGCCGTCCGGAAAAGTCGCCTCGACCTGGATGTCGTGGATCATCGAGGCGACGCCGTCCATCACCTGATCGGCTGATACGACGTGCGCGCCAGCCTCCATGAGCTCCGCGACCGAGCGTCCATCGCGCGCGCCTTCGACGACAAAATCGGTGATCAGCGCGACCGCCTCAGGATGGTTGAGTTTTACGCCGCGCTCGAGCCGACGCCTCGCCACCATCGCCGCCATCGCGATCATGAGCTTGTCTTTTTCGCGGGGCGTCAGATTCATGGGCCGTCGTACCTCCTCACATCCGTCATCCGTCCAGCAAATTCCGCGCCTTCGCTCATCCCCAGAGCCGAGGCTTGCGCCCGCCGAGCGCGACAATGGACGCGATGAGCGCAGCGCGCAATCGGGAAGGCGTAGGCGAGAGGAGGCGGGCGACAACGAGGCCGTCGAAGGCGCTCGCGCCGGCTTCGACGCCGCCGGCGTCAGCCTCGAGCGCCGCCCGCAATTCGGGCAGACAGGCCTCGATATTGGGCGCCGCGGCGACGATTGTCGTCAGGGCGCGCGCCCCCGCTCCGACCGCCCTGCGTTCGAGCGCCGCGCCGGCGCCCTTGACCCGCGTCTCGTCGGCGAACACGAGCCGGCCGTCACGGCGCACGCGCCAGGAGTCCCGAAGGCTGGCGTCGATCCGGGTCTCGCCCATCGCCAGCCGGCCAAAGACAGTACGTTTCGGCGATGACGAAACGGGCCTCGCCCTCCGTTTCGACCTCGAGCCGCCGCTCGAGCGCAGCGCCCTCGAACATGAGCGTCTCCTGGGGCAGCCAGAAAAGCCGCGCGCCGCGCGCCAGCGACAGCCGGGTCGCGATAGCGGCCGCCGGGCCGTCGCTGCGATAGATCCTTTCCGCCGACGGCGTGGTGGCCTCGACCTCGGCGCCCTCGCCGAGCGACAGGCTCACGCGATAGGAATCTCCGCCGGCGACGCCGCCGCCGGTGTTGACGATCGCCGCCTCGCACGGGTTCGACGAACGGGGAAATCGCCAACGGAGGCCGCCGGTCTCGAACAGCCGCTGAGCCTCGGTGCGCTCGCCGACCCGTGCGAAGGCGCCCCGCGCCTCGGCTTGAGCCCGCTGGCGCAGGAGCGGAGCGCCATGCGCCTCGACCTGCACTGGCGAATCCGTCACTGTAACGCTTTCATGACCTATTCCGCTCACCTCAGTTCCGGTGTTCTGGCCGCCGTGCTCGGCGCTGCGGCCCTTCATGCGTTGTGGAACTCGCTGGTCAAGAGCGCGAGCGACAAGTTCCTCTCTTCGGCCGTGGTCGCGATCTGGTGTGGCGTCATCGCGCTCATGGCCGCTCTCGTCCTGCCGCGGCCGGCGGCGGCAGCCTTACCGTTCATCGTCGCCTCGGCGGTCATCCATATCGTTTATTTTCATCCTGGTCGGACGGCTCTATCACAGCGCCGACCTCTCCGTCGCTTATCCGATGATGCGCGGCCTCGCGCCGCTGATCGCCGCCCTGATCGCGCTTGCCACGCTGGGCGAAGCGCCGTCGCCGATCGCCAGCCTCGGCGTCGCCGCGCTTGTCGCGGGCGTGCTGGCGATGGGCGCGAGCGGGCTTGCGCATGGACGAATCGATCGGCCGACCGTCCTTGTCGCGCTGGCCAATTCGGTGGTCATCGCTGTCTATTCGGTGATCGACGGGCAAGGCGCGCGGCTTTCCGGGTCCGGCGCGGCCTTCGCGTTCGCTTACAATTCATGGGCGGACGCGCTGACCGCCTTCGCCTATCTGCCGATCGTCCTCTGTCTTCGCGGACGCGCCGTAGCCGTCGCCCTTGCTCGCGACTGGCGGCGCGGTCTCATCGGGGGCCTCGCCGCCTTTCTCGGCTATGCGATTGTCATCTGGGCGATGACCCGAGCCCCGATCGCATCTGTCGCCGCGCTTCGCGAAACCTCGGTCGTGTTCGCGGCGATCATCGGCGTGGCGGCGCTCGGCGAGCCGTTCAACGCGCAGCGGGCGATCGCCGCGCTTGTCATTCTCGCAGGGATCATCCTGCTGCGGATCGGCTGATCGAGACGCCGGTCACGGCGGGCATCGCCGCTCGAGGTCGACCTCGCCGCGCGGGCAGACGGGGTCCAGCACCGGTGCGTAGGGATCGGCGACCCGGTAGAGCTCGTAGGCTTCGACCGTCCCGCCGCCGCCGCGCCGCTCAAGCACCCCGGCCGCCTCGACCTTGCGGAAGCGCATTCCGAGGACGAGGTCGAAACGGCGGCCCGGCTCGCCAAGAGCGAGGCCCGGCGCGCCGAACAGCGTCTCTGGCGGCGAGGGCTCGAAGATCCAGCGCATCCGCTGTTCGGGCTGCACCACCGCGATTCCCCGATCGCCGTAATAGGACATGAGCGAGGTCAACGCATAGCCTTGAGTAAGGACGTAGGCGGCGCCGTCGGCGCGCGCCGCCGCGTCGAGATCGCGGGCCAGTGCGCGAAAGCCCTCGAGCCGCGCCAGCGGATTGGCCGGTCCGAGCGGTACGGCCCCAGTCAGGGCCTCGACGAAGGCCAGCGCTGCAAACGCGAGTCCGACCGGCGCCGCCCACAGCGCCATCTTCGCGATCGCCGCGGAGAGGCCTGACGCGCCGGCGCGGCGGACCTCGGCGATCCAGTCGGCGGCCAGAATCGCCGCCGCCGGATAAAGCGGCGCAAGCCAGTTGCCCTGGACGCGGTCGTGGATCGAGTGGAAGAGGAAATAGACCGCCGCCGGCGCGATCGTGCAGACGAGAACGCGGCGGCCTTCGTCGCGCGAGCGCGGCAAAACGGGGGTTCGCCATGGGATGCTCGCCACAGCGGGGATAAGGGCGGCGAAGACCAGCGGGTTGATGAGGCCGACCTGGGAAACAAGGAATTCGGCGATGTAGAAGGGCGCAAAACCCTGCGGCGGCGCGCGTCCGAACTGCTTGGCGAAAGTGGCCCAGCCGTGCGCGGCGTTCCAGGCGACGAACGGGGCGAAAATCGCCGCGGCGACAGCGAGGCCGGCGAACAGGGCGGGCGAGCGGAGCCAGCGGCGCAGCGACGGCGCGGCGGCCAGGGCCAGGCCGACCCCAGCGGCGAAAAAGACGGCGGTGAACTTCGATTCCAGCGCCAAGCCGAGCGCCAGCCCGAGCACGACCAGCCAGCGCGCCTTGCCGGTGCGCCAAAGCTCGACGAGAGCCGCAAGGCCGAGGGTCCAGAACGCGACTAGCGGCGCGTCGGGGGTGACGAAGACCGCGCCGACGACGACAAGCGGCATTGCGATCCACATCAGCGCCGCAAGCGCTGCCTTTTCGGCCGAGTCGAACAGACGCCAGGCGATAAGAGCGATGAGGGCGGGCATCGCGCCGACGACGAGGAGGGAAAGCGCCCGCACGCCGATTTCGGAGCCGCCGAGCACGCCCGTCGACGCGCGGATGAGGAGGGCGACCGCGGGCGGATGGTCGAGGTATCCGAAAGAGAGAGTCCGCGACCACAGCGTATAATACGCCTCGTCGAAAGTAAGCTCGAGCCGACCGGCGACGAGCGCCTGCGCGGCGAGGAGCGCAATCGTAGCGGCGACGGCGTAAAAGCCGAGCCAACCGGCGCGGCGCGGACTGGCTCCGGTCCGCACGGCGGCGGCGACGGTCGAATTGCCGCTCACCTCGTCGCCTTCGCCCTTGTCTCCGCCATCGCGCCCGCGCGCCAGTCCGTGACATGCGAGCGCGCCTGCCGTCAATGATCGCCACCCGGGCCAGGGGCTTGTCGCCAATCGGGAAAAAGGCGCGAAGGTGTGGCGCAGCGCACACAGCCGCCTCGCCGCCGACGTCGTATAAGTCCTCGAGCGCGATGCGGAAAGCAGGCGGCGCAGCCCGGCTTTGGAGTCATGGCGATCGCGGCGGACAGGAAAAGCTCGAGAGACGCGAATCGCGACGACGCCGCCGACGCCTCGCGTTTTTTCTCTCGCATCGGCTACCTTTTGCTTGCGGTCGGCGCGCCGGTCGGGGTGGCGCTGCACCCGCTCGGTCTCTACGTGATGTTCTCGATCGGCGTTGGCCTGGTCCTGATCGCGGCCGGACTCGACGCCGAACCCGGCTTTTTCGATCGCTTCATGCGCCCCTTGGCGATTCCGGCCTTTCTCGTCTTGCTGGCGGGGCTGGCCTGGGCCGCGCTATCGGTATTGTGGACGCCTTATCCGGTCGCGGCTGGGCAGTTCCTGTTGAAGATGAGCGTGCTGCTCACGGCGACGCTGCTGGCGGTCGCTGCCCCGCGGGAGAACGCGAGCGCAACCGACCTTTATCTGTTCCCGATCGGAGTGGTCGCCGGCATGGCGACGGTGGCCGCGGTCGCCCTCGCCCAGAGCCTGACCGGGGCGCCGGATGACGGCCGGCTCGCAGCCGGCGCAGTCGCGATCGCGGTGCTCCTGTTTCCGGCGATCGGCGGACTCGCGGCGCGCGGACGCAACGGTCTTGCGCGTCTGCTTCTGATCGTCGCCCTGTGCTTCGCGTATATCGACAGCTACACGCCGCTCACCATCGCCGTTTTCGCCGGATATCTTGCGCTGTCGTTCGCGATCTCCGACCTCAATCGGACGGCGCGCGAACTGGCCTGGGGCGCGGCTGCGCTCATCATGCTGTCGCCCTTGATCCCGGGACTTGCGCCCACGGTCTCGGCGTGGATCTTTCATACGCGGCTTACATCGCTGCCGGCTCCCTACCCGTCGCTCGCCGTGGCGGCGAACGTGTTCACCCACGACAAGCTCAGGCTCATCACCGGCCACGGCTTCGCGACCGTCACCCGCGGCGTCCGCGACGGCATCCTGCCGTCCCAGACGCCCCGCGCGCTCGCCTTCACTATCTGGTATGAGCTGGGCGTCGTGGGAGCGATGCTGGCGGCGGCCGGGGCGTGGCTCGCGTTTCGCAGTCTCGCGCGGGCGCCCGCGCGTCTCGCGCCCTACATGGCCGCGGCCTTTTCGGCTGTGGTCGCGCTCACCTTCCTCAATGTCGATTTCGTCGAAATGACGACCCTGACCCTGATCGCGGTCGCGGTCCTCTCGACCGACGTGGCGGCGCGCAGCCAATACCGCACCACCCGGCCTTCAGCGAGGAACCTCGCCAATCTCTGAGCCTGCGCGCGTTCGCCCGTCAGCGCTTGTGAGCGAAGGACACCGGTCCGCGACCCATGCGAGGACGCTTGTACTCGACCACGACCGCGCGCGTGCGGCCAGCAACCAGGCTCGCGCGGCCGCGGGTCCTCGCCGCCTGCTTGGCCGCAAGCACTTTAACCTCTTCCACCGGCATACCCATCAGGGAAGCGGCGATTTCAGCCCGCTGAGCCGGATCATTCGCGAGGCTTTCGGCCGCGATCAGGGCTTCCTCGATCGTCGGGGTGTCCCGGCGGACGCGCCGAACACCCCATTTGGTCTTCCAGGTCGCCGCCATGCGCCCCTCCGAATTGCATTTGAGTCTCCATAGTAGCAGAATTGTTGCACCGCAGCAAACCCCTCCGTAGGTCAATATTTTGTTACCCACACAATTCATGCGGCCGATGGGTTTGGCACAGTCCGGCCGCGGTCAATGAAGGGATGGCGTCGCCGCGATGGGCGCCCTGCGGCCCCCAAGCGCTGGGCTTGACAGACGCCGCGCGCGGCGCGCACGATTGACCAATCGGTCAGGAACCGGCGTGGCCAGTTCCTCAAAAGTCCCCGGGGTTTCGACCATGACGATCGCCGCCAATCCGCCGGGCGCATCCGACATCCGCCCCGGCCGCTTGGAAAGCGAGACCCTCAAGGCCAATTTCGGCGACCTGCATCCTTCGCTGACCTTCCACGAAGCGAAAGTCGAAGCCGAGCGCTGCTATTTCTGCTTCGATGCTCCCTGTCAGCAAGCGTGCCCGACTGCGATCGACATCCCCCTGTTCATCCGCCAGATCGCCGCGGGCAATCGCGCGGGGGCGGCGATGACCATTCTCGACGCCAACATCATGGGCGGGACCTGCTCGCGAGTCTGTCCGACCGAAACTTTGTGCGAAGAGGCGTGCGTTCGGGAGGCGGCCGAGATGAAGCCGGTCAGCATCGGCCGATTGCAGCGCTACGCGGTCGATCCCGTGATCGCGACCGGAAAATCGCCCTATTCACGCCGAGCAGCGACCGGCAAGCGGGTCGCCATCGTCGGCGCCGGCCCGGCGGGCCTGGCTTGCGCGCATGCGCTCGCGGTCGCCGGCGTCGAGGCGACGATCTACGACCGGCGCGACAAATCTGGCGGTCTCAACGAATATGGCATCGCCGCCTACAAGATGACTGACGATTTTGCCGCGAAAGAGGCTGCGTTCATTCTCTCGGTCGGCGGCATCGAGGTCCGGCACGGACAGACGCTTGGCCGAAACGTCAAGCTCGATGACCTGTTGCGCGATTACGACGCCGTATTCCTCGGCATGGGCCTCGGCTCGACCAACAAATTGGGATTGCCGAAAGAGACCGAACTCGAAAACGTGATCGACGCGGTCGACTACATCGCGCGGCTCAGGCAGGCGAAGGATCTCGCCGCGCTGCCGGTGGGCCGGCGGGTGTTGGTGATCGGCGGCGGAATGACGGCCATCGACATCGCGGCGCAGTCGAAGAAGCTCGGGGCTGAGACTGTGACGATGGTCTACCGGCGGGGCCCGGAACAGATGAAGGCGAGCCAGTACGAACGCGATCTCGCGCAGACCAGCGGAGTCGTGATCCGCTACTGGGCGAAACCTGTGTCGCTCGAAGGCCATGCGGGCGCCCTGAGTGGCGTTGTGTTCGAAAATACCCACGAAAACGCCAGCGCGCAGGCCTCGCCCGGCTCGGTCTTCCGCATCGAGGCCGATGTGCTGTTCACGGCGATCGGCCAGCGCGGCGCGCCCGAAGCGCTCGACGGAGCGGCGATCAAAACCGAGAACGGCCGCATCGTCGTCGACGCCGAGCGCCGCACCAGCCTGGAGCGCGTCTGGGCCGGGGGAGACTGCGTGTTCGGCGGCCAGGATCTGACCGTAAGCGCCGTCGAGGACGGCAAGCAGGCGGCGCGCTCGATCGCCGCCGAGCTCGGCGCCGCGCGCGCCTGACACGAGCAAGGATCCCATGGCTGATCTGCGCATCAATTTCCTTGGCGTCAAATCGCCGAATCCATTCTGGCTCGCCTCCGCGCCCGCCGACCGATCGCAAGGTCAACGTCGAGCGCGCGTTCCGCGCCGGGTGGGGCGGCGTGGTGTGGAAGACGCTGGGCGAAGCCGGGCCGCCGGTCGTCAACGTATCAGGCGCGCGCTACGGCGCCATCCATGGGCCCGACCGGCGACTGATCGCGATGAACAACATCGAGCTCATCACCGACCGCGACCTTGAAATCAACCTGCGCGAGATCAAGGAGGTCAAGCGCGCCTGGCCCGACCGGGCGCTCATCGTGTCGCTGATGGTCCCCTGCGACGAGCAGTCGTGGCAGGCCATTCTCGCTCGGGTCGAGGAGACAGAGTGCGACGGCGTCGAACTCAATTTCGGCTGTCCGCACGGCATGTCGGAGCGCGGCATGGGCTCCGCCGTCGGGCAGGTGCCCGAATATGTCGAAATGGTCGCCCGCTGGTGCAAGGCGCACACCCGCATGCCAGTGATCGTCAAGCTGACGCCCAATATCACCGACGTGCGCCAGCCGGCGCGGGCGGCGAAAAAGGGCGGCGGCGACGCGGTGTCGCTCATCAATACCATCAACTCGATCATGAACATCGATCTCGACGCCATGACGCCCGACGTCGCCATCGACGGCAAGGGGACGCATGGCGGCATGTGCGGGCCAGCGGTCAAGCCGATCGCGCTGTCGATGGTGTCGGAGATCGCTCGCGATCCCGCCTGCGCCGGCCTGCCGATCTCGGCCATCGGCGGGATCACCACCTGGCGCGACGCAGCCGAGTTCATCGCGCTCGGCGCCGGGACCGTGCAGGTCTGCACCGCCGCCATGACCTATCGGCTTCAAGGTCGTCCAGGAGATGATCACCGGCCTCGGCGACTATATGGACGCAAAGGGCTACGCGACGGTCGAGGACTTCCGCGGCCGCGCGATCCCCTCGATCACCGACTGGCAGTATCTCAACCTCAATTACGTCGCCAAGGCCGAGATCGATCAGAAACTCTGCATTCAATGCGGCCGCTGCCACATCGTCTGCGAGGACACCTCGCACCAAGCGATTTTCGCCCGGGTCAACGGCAAACGGCAGTTCATCGTCAACGAGGCCGAATGCGTCGGCTGCAATCTATGCACGCTGGTCTGTCCGGTCGAGGACTGCATCACGCTCGTGCATAAGGTCGCGGGCGTCGATCCGCGCACCGGCCTCGACTACAGCCGCCCGCCGGCCAACTGGACGGTTCACCCGAACAACCCCGGCGTCGCCAAAGCGGCGGAGTGAGGCGAAGAGCCTTCACTCGGCTCGCGGCGCCTTGTCCTTGAGCTTGCCGAACACCGAATTGACGTCGACCCGCTCTTCAGTCGGCTTTGGTTTGGCCGTCGGCACCCCGAACACTTCGAGCTGGCTCGCGGGGGCGGCGGTGGGCCGGGCGGTGGTGATTTCCGCCGAAACCAGCGTCTGGCTGCGATCGTCCTCGACCTTGGGGCGCTCCTTGGCGGCCCGGTTCACCTCGAAGTCGAGGTCGATCTGCGAGGACAAACCGAGCGTCACCGGGTCCATCGGCTGAAGATTGGCCGAGTTCCAGTGGGTGCGCTCGCGAATGGCGGAAAGCGTGTGCTTGGTCGTTCCGACCAGGCGCATGATCTGCGCGTCCTTGAGTTCCGGATGGTTGCGCAACAGCCATAGGACCGCGTTCGGACGGTCGTGCCGGCGCGACAGCGGGGTGTAGCGCGCGCCGCGCGGCTTCTTGAACTCGGGCGTGCGCAGTTTCGAAGTCGAAAGGTGCAGGCGGTGATTGGGATCCTGCTCGGCGGCCGCGATTTCCTCGCGCGTCAGCTGGCCGGTCGAGATCGGATCATAGCCCTTGATCCCAGTCGCCACTTCGCCGTCAGCGATCCCCTTGACCTCGAGGGGATGCAATTTGCAGAATTCGGCGATCTGGTCGAAGGTCAGCGAAGTGTTCTCGACCAGCCAGACGGCGGTCGCCTTCGGCATCAACGGCGCGTCGCTCATGAACGAAAACTCCTTCATGATCGTCTTGAAGCGCGCGCTCGCGGGTTTCGCAGTTGAGCAACCGCAGCCTCAATGGATCAAACTTGACGGGAAAGGCGTTCTATAGGCGCGGACGGCCCAAATTGCAACGATCGACGACCTCCGCGAACGGTCCGGCGGGCGAAATGGCCCGCGGGACCCTTGCGAACGGACCGGAGCGAACCCAGATCGCGGCCTGACTTCGGTACTAGCCGGGATACGCCCGCTTCGTCCGCCCAACATGGGAACGCAGACATGAAATTCGCAATCATCGCCGCCGCAACCATCGCTTTTGCGCTAAGCTCGGCTCTCGCGCCCGCCGACGCCAAGGGCTGCCTCAAGGGCGCGTTGGTCGGCGGGGTCGCCGGTCACTACGCTGGCCATCACGCCGTCCTTGGCGCGCTGGGCGGCTGCGCCGTTGGCCACCATCTCGCAAACGAAAAGGCGAAGGAACCGGTGGCGCCGGAGGGCGCACAAAGCGCGCCCTCAACCCCGCCGGCGCAGAACACGAACTGAGAAAGCCCGCGCGCTCAAGCCTTGTTATTGAGCGTACGCTCCGACTTCGGGTCGAGCGGCCAGCGCGGCCGACCCGGAGCGTCGAGCCCGTCGATCAGTCCGAGCCTGAGCCGTTCGATCCCCGCCCAGGCGATCATCGCGCCGTTGTCGGTGCACAACTTCTGCGGCGGCGCGACGAACGGCAGGCCGGCCTCGGCGCAGAAGCGTGTCAGTGCGGCGCGCAGCGCGGCGTTCGCCGCCACGCCGCCGGCGACGACCACCGCCCGGGGCGCAGCGCCGATCCGGCGGCGAAACAGCTTCAGGCCTGTGCGAACGCGGTCCTCGACCACGTCGACGACCGCCGCCTGGAACGAGGCGCAGAGATCGGCGACATCGCCCGGGCGCAACGGCGCTGCCGATTCCGCCGCCAGCCGCACTGCGGTCTTCAGCCCGGAAAGCGAGAAATCGGCGTTCGGCCTGCCGATCAGCGGCCGGGGCAGCGCGAATCGGGCGGAGTCGCCGTCTTCCGCCGCCGCTTCGACCGCCGGGCCGCCCGGAAACGGCAGGCCGAGCAGCTTGGCGGTCTTGTCGAACGCTTCGCCGATCGCGTCGTCCATGGTCGCGCCGAGCCGATCGTAGTCGCCAACCCCTTTGACCGCGAGGATCTGGGTATGCCCGCCGGAAGCGAGGAGGATGAGATAGGGAAAAGCGACGTTGGCGGTGAGGCGGGCGGTCAGCGCATGGGCTTCGAGGTGGTTGACGGCGACGAATGGCTTGCCGCAGGCCAGCGCCACGCCCTTGCCAGCCATCAGCCCGACCAGCACGCCACCGATGAGGCCAGGCCCGGCGGCGGCCGCCACGCCGTCGAGGTCCTTGGCGGCGACGCCCGCCCGCCCAAGGGCGCGCGCGATCAACAAGTCGAGGATTTCGACATGGGCGCGCGCGGCAATCTCCGGCACGACGCCGCCGAAGGGCGCGTGCGCCGCGATCTGGCTCATCACTTCGTCGGCGAGTATCTCGCCCGCGCCGTCGGGCCTGAGCCGCACCACCGCCGCCGCCGTCTCGTCGCAGGTGGTCTCGATTCCTAGAACCCGCATGCGTCGACTTGCGCTCCGCCTAGCCAAACCCGAGCCGGGTTGGAAGCCCATAGCGTGAAGGGGGGCCTGAGAAAACCCGCATCCGGCGACCCGACCGTCCGACCGCGAGGGCTGGGTCGTCTTGTCGCCCCTTTTCAAGGCGTGATAGGGTTGCCGACGGAGTAATTGATGGGCAGTCCTATCAGACCAAATGAAATACGTGTCGTGATCCGTCCCGTCGAGGCGCGCGACTACGACCTTGGACCGATTCCGGCCGAATTGTTCAAGAAGACCTTTGACGCCTTTCTGACCGCCCTGCAGGTGACGGACCGAGAACTGCAGCCCAAAGCAAGATCAAGCGAGTTCTTGATCTCCCAGCTGGCGCTCAATCCCTACGAGTTCGGCATCCTAGAGAAACGACGACCGCATGGCCAAAACGTTCCTTCGGCGATTGAGTTCTTCCGCCGCTGCGCCGAGGGCATTTACCGCAGCGATTACCAGACCGTTGTGAAACACCCGCGGCTGACTCGGGCGTTCATCAGGATCGTCAAGGCGCTCGACGAGGATTTTCACGTTCTCGCCCAATTCGTCGACACAGAATTGCCCATCGACAACTTCTTCGGCCGGCAGGTCGACAGGGTCGGGGCCAAGGACGATCCTGCCTCGCAAGCGGATAACTGGTTTCTGGGAAGCGCAATGATGTCCTTTGAGGGCCGGCTCGACGAGATCGACTATAGGGGTGCAGTATGGACCGGCGACCTGATGCTCCCGGCCGGGACAACTCACGTCGAATGCGTTTTCGACAAGTCACAAGGTGAAGATGCATTGAACCCGTTCGGCAATAAAAATGTTTGCATTACAGGAAGGGCAATATACACCGGAGACAGTCAACTTCCTGAGCGAATAGAAGTGATAAGCATTGAGGAAAGGGCGCATGTGAATGCAGCGATCGACATCCGGGGCTCCTTGTGTCTGACACACGCTTCAGAGGGGGGCGACGATCTTGATTAGGTCGAGCAGCGATAAGCATTTCCTCCATACGAGCGTCGTGCTTCGCCACGCCAACGGCGACTCGGGAGAGGCCGAGCAGCACATCGAGACCATTCTGACCGAGGCGGCGGTGGCGAAACGTCGCGTTTGGGTCAGCAGCATCCTGTTCGCCGAGCTCATGCCGTCGACGTTCGTTCCCGGACGCTTCGCCACGCTGTTCGAATTGACCCGCTATATCCGGGCGCTGGCCACCCTGGTCACGCCAGACCCGAACACCATGATGCGCGTGGCGCGGCTGCGCGACGCCAAGTGGCAACGGCCCGCCGACGCCCATCAGCCTGGGGGCAAGCCGCGAACGATGTCGCTCGGCGACGCGATGCAGATCGCCTCCGCCCTGTGGGTGAAGGAGGCAATCGGCGTGCCCGATCTCGAGTTCCTCACCTTCGACGACTGGTGCTCCGACGACGGCAAGGGCGACCGTCTTTGCCTGCTCCATCTCCAGGACTATGCGATCGACGCCAAACCCAACGCGGACGTGAAGGCCGCCGTACGGCTGACGCGGCTCGAACCGATCGTCCACGCGCAGTCCCTTCCCCATTCCGTCGCGGCGGGATGAGCGCCTCCGCTCGCGGCGACCATGCGTCGATGACCGGCGCGGGCCAAGTCTGAGCCCTCAAGGCGCTGGCGGGTCGGCGGCGACGAGGCTGATCGGGCGGCGCATTGCAGACGAAGGGCGATATGACCGCCAGGGTCGCGCTGTTTCGCGCTCGCGCGGATGCGAAAGGGAGCGCGGCGCGGTTGCGCCGGCTCGGCTTTTCCGTCGTCTGCCTTCCGGCGATCGAGATCAAGGCGCAGGCCATCCTGCCAGAGCGACCGCGCTATGACGCCGTCATTGCGACGAGCGGAAAGGCGTTCCTGGGCGAGGGGCCAAGCGACACGTCGCCGCCCCTTTATGTCGTCGGCGCCCACACCGGTCGCGCGGCAAAAGCGCGCGGCTGGCGGCTCGCCTCTCCGCCGGCGCCGGACGCAGCCAAACTCACCGAGACGCTGAACCGCTCGCTCAAGCCGGGCGCGAGCGTGCTCTACCTCGCCGGGCGCGACCGGAAGGAGACAATCGAGGCGGCGCTCGCGCAACGGTTTCGCGCTAGAGGTCGTCGAGGCCTACGCGGCCGAGGCGCGCGGGGCCTGGAGCCCAGCGGAGACGCGCGAACTCGCCTCCTGCGTCGCAGCGTTGCATTATTCACGGCGCTCGGCTGGGCTCGCGGCGGCGCTGGCCAAAGTCTCCGACGCCGAAGCGCGCTTTCTCGCGCTCGCGCACGTCTGCCTGTCGCACGATGTCGCCGAACCGCTCGCGGCGGCGGGCGCGGCCCGGATCGCGATCGCCGAAACGGCTGACGAGGCGGGCCTTTTTGACGCCTTACGCCTCAGCCTCGGAGGGTTTCCCTCGCTTGGACCGTCCCGTATATAGGGCCACGAGAGATTGAAGGCGCGAGGCGATGGTCGACGAGGAAACCCACGACGTTTCAGCCGCGCCTGCAGGCGCCCCGCCCAATCGCGACCCGCGGCGGGATCCTGGCGTCATCGAGGGCGAATTCGCGGCGCGGGCGACAAGTCAGAGCGAGTCCCCGCCGTCCGCCGCGCCGCGCCCGAGAGCGCCGGTGGACCTCGCCCGACGCGCGCCGCCGAGACGCCGCGATCCGGCTTTCGCGGCATCCTGGCCGGGGCGCTCGCCGGACTCATCGTCTCAGCGCTCGCCCTCGGCGCCTTTTATTCTCTCCTGGCGCCGGGCGCCGATGTGGACGAGAGCGCAAACCGGCTGGCCGAATTCGAAGCCCAGACCCAGCAGGAGAGTGCTGGGCTGGACGCCGAGGTTAAGCGTCAAATCGCGGCTTTGGCGACTCTCGACAAGCGGATGAGCGCGCTAGAGGCGGGCGCCGGGACGTCGGACGTCGCGGGGCTCGGCAAGCGCCTCGCCGCGCTGGAAGCGACGAGCGCCGAGAACGGGCCCAACGCAGCCGCCGCCGCGCAGGCGGCCCAGCAAGCAGCGCAAGGCGACCAGCAACTGGCGGCGCAGATGAAGGACTTGCAAGCCAACATCGATGCCGCGCGCGGCGAGATTCCGGGGCTTGCGGCGCGGGTCGCCAAACTCGAGGCCGGAGTGCCGAAGGCGAACGACGCCGATCTTGCCGCCCTCGCAGGCAGGCTTGACAAGATCGAGGCGGCGCTCGCCGCGCCGAAGAGTGAAACGCGCGTCGCCGCCGAGAAGCCCGCGCCCGCCGATAATGCTTCAGCCGTCGCCATCATCGCCGGCGCAATCGAGGACAAGCTCGCCGCGGGCGCCCCGTTCGGCGCCGAAGTCGCGGCCCTTCAGCGCCTGGGCGTGGATGCGGCCCAGCTGGCGGCGCTGCAGGCGGTGGCTGGCGGAGCCCCGACGGGCGGCGCGCTGGCCGCATCCTTCGCGGCGGTCGCGCCGCAGGTGGCGGCCGCCGCATCGCCGGCGGAGAGCGGCGGGGTGCTCGATCGCCTTCTCGCCCATATCCATGGCCTGGTCCGGGTCCATGTTCTCAGCGAATCCGGAGGCGACGACCCCGAGGCCATCGTCACCCGCATCGAGGCCGAGTGCCGCCGCGGCGACATCGCCGGCGCGCTGGCGGCGTTCGACAGGCTGCCGGCCGCCGCGCGTCAGGCGGCGGGCGATTGGCCGGTCAAGGCGCGGGCGAGGCAGGCGGCGGACGCGGCCCTGCAGTCGATCCGCGACGCGGCGGTCGGCCGGCTCGCGGGCGGCGCTCGCCCATGACTTCGCCGCGGCCGGCCGTCCACGCGGCGTCCCGCGCCCCGCGCATGCATATTGAGGCGGAGACGATATGTTTCGGCTGTTGATTTTCCTCGCCGTGCTGGCGCTCGCCGCCGCGGGTCTGAGCTGGCTCGCCGACAACCCCGGGGATGTGACGCTCACCTGGCGAGGGGTAGAATATCAAGTCTCGCTGATGCTGGCGCTCGGGGCCGTCGCGGCGCTCGCGCTCGCGCTGTCGATCGTGTGGGGTCTCCTGCGCTTCGTTTTTCGCGTCCCATCGCTGGTTTCGCTGTCGGCGCGGGCGCACCAGCGCGAGAAGGGATACCTCGCACTCACGCGCGGCATGATCGCGGTCGGCGCGGGCGACGCCCGAGCCGCGGCCAAGCACGCCTCCGAAGCGAGCCGGCGTCTCGCCCATGAGCCCATGACCAAGCTCCTCAAGGCCCAGTCTGCGCATCTCGCGGGGGACACCGAGAGCGCTGTTGCGGCGTACAACGAGATGCTGGAGCATCACGAGACCCATAGCCTGGGCCTGCGCGGCCTGCATCTCGAGGCGCGGCGCGCCGGCGATCACGAAGCGGCGCTCCAATACGCCACGCGCGCCAACGACCGCGCCCCCGCGGCCTGGGCGGGTCGGGCGGTGCTCGACGACCATACGCGGCGCGGGGACTGGGCGGGAGCGCTCACGACCGTCGACACCAACGCCGCCGCCCGGCTCATTGACAAACCGACGGCGAACCGCTGGCGCGCGGTGATCAAGACCGCGATGGCGGAAGCAGCGATGGAGCGCGATCCCAAACTCGCGCTCGGGCTTGCCCAAGAAGCGTGCCGCCTGGCGCCGACGCTCGTGCCCGCGGCTGCGATCTGCGGCCGTCTTGCGGCCCAAACGGGCGACTACCGTCGCGCGAGCCGCATCCTCGAGGCGGCTTACGCGCAGACGCCGCACCCCGACCTCGCCGCCGCCTACATCCACATTCGGCGCGGCGATTCGGCCGAGGACCGGCTCGCTCGCGCCCGCACCCTCGCCCGGGTTGCGCCTGGCGATCCCGAATCGCTCCTGACCGTTGGACGCGCGGCGCTCGAAGCCCACGACAATGGCGCGGCGCGCGCCGCGATCGCGCCGCTCATCGCCTCGGATTCGTCTTTTGGGCGCCCGACCCGGCGGGTCTGCCTCCTGATGGCCGACATCGAGGAGGCGGACGGTCATCACGGCGCGGTGCGCGAGTGGCTCGGCCGGGCGGCGCGCGCCCCGCGCGACAAAGCCTGGGTGGCGGACGGGGTCATCAGCGACCATTGGGCGCCCGTCTCGCCCTCGGGCGCGCTCGACGCCTTCGTCTGGAGGACGCCGGATGAACGCTTCGCCCTAGCGGCCGAGCCTGCCGCGCCCGAGCCGGCGCCGGTCGTCGAGGCGATCGCGGCACCGAGCCCCCCCACGCCGCCGGCCATCGAGCCTGAACGTCATCCCGCGCCCGCTCAAGGTCCCGCCGTCGTTCCGCCGACCCGGACGGGTGTCATCATCGATCCGGCGTCGATGGCGCCAGACGATCCGGGCCCGGAGGAGCCCGAAGCGAAACGACGCGGCTTCCGGCTGTACGCCAATGACTGACGCCGCTTCTCGGCGATCCGGTCAACGCCCGGTCGGGATCCCGATCGCCTTGGCGAGGACCTCTCCCCGTTCGATAGCGGCGACTCATGGCGTCTGACCCGGTCGTCATCGTCGGCGCGGGCCATGCGGGGGTTCAGGCGGCGGTCAGCCTGCGTGAAGAGGGGTTCGACGGCGACGTTGTTCTTCTCTCCGCAGAGAAGGAACTGCCCTATCAGCGACCGCCGCTGTCGAAGGCGTTCCTGAAGGGTGAGATGGACCTCCACGGTCTGCCGCTCAGAGCTGAGGCCCACTTTCGCGACCAGCGCATCGACCTTAGGCTCGGCTTCGGCGCAACCCGGATCGACCGCGCGGCGCGCCGGGTCGCGCTCAGCAACGGCGAGACGATCGCTTACGGCCATCTCATCCTCGCGACCGGCGCGAGGCAGCGCCGGCTCGACGTCCCGGGCGTCGATCTGCCGGGCGTGTTCGCGCTCCGAGACATCGCCGACGCGACCCGGATACGCGAGCGCCTTGGCCCGGGGCGCAAGATCGTCATCGTCGGGGCCGGATTCATCGGCCTCGAGATCGCCGCGACCGCCACCAGCGTCGGGGCCGAGGTAACGATTGTCGAGATTTCGCGGCCGATGGGGCGGGCCGTCTCGCCGATCCTGTCAGATTTTTTCCTAGACGCCCACGAAGCCTTCGGCGCGCAGTTCCGGCTCGGGGTCGGCGTCGCCGCGGTCAAGGGCCGCGAGCGTGCGGAGACGGTCATGCTCACCGATGGCGAGGCGTTGCCCGCGGACATGGTGGTCGTCGGGATCGGCGTCGTCGCCGAGGACGCGCTGGCGCGGGCTTGCGGCCTCGAATGCGCGAATGGGATCGTAGTCGACGAACATCTGCTAACGTCTGACCCGGCGATCTCGGCGATCGGCGACTGCGCCGACTTTCCCAACGCCGCGCTTGGGTTCCGCACCCGGCTCGAATCGGTGCAGAACGCGGTCGATCAGGGGCGGGCTGTCGCCCGGCGCCTCGCCGGCAAGCCCAAGCCCTACGACGATCTCGCCTGGTTCTGGAGCGACCAGCAAGACCTGAAGCTGATGATCGCGGGCTTGTCGCACGGCGTCGACCAATGGGTCGTGCGCGGCGACCCAGCGACGCGGGCGTTCTCCACCTTCGGCTTCCGCGCCGGCAAGCTCGCGGTGGTCGAATCGGTCAACCGCGCCGGCGACCACGCCGCCGCCAAGCGGATCATCGGCACGACTAAGACGCTGACCCCGGAGGAAGCCGCCGACCCGGCGTTCGACTTGCGGGGGCTGGCGAAGCGATGAGGGGCCGAAATGGCATGATCCGCCGGTTGACTCAGCGGGACGATTGCCCGAAAAAGTGCTGTGCTCTGGGGTACATCCGTTACGCTGCGGCGGGCGGGTTCTGCTGGGACTATGGGGGACAGTCATGAAGTTATCGCCGTTCGTGCTTGCGCTTATGATTGGGGGCGCGGCGATAACAGCCGCTTCGGCCGCCACCTATGACATCACCATCGCCTCCGGCGACGGAACGATCGCCGGCTTGATGACGGTCGACAACTCGGGCCTCGTGACCTCTTTTGTCGGAACGGCCAGCGGGTTTGACACCAATCCCGTCTTCAACGGCCCCGTAACCCTGGGGCAGGGTCCTGGTGGCCCTAATTTTGTGTACATCGATGACAAGTTCACCCCAGTGGCGAACTACTTCTCGGCCGGAGACTGCTGTTCGGGCGGCGGCCTCGGGCTGGTGACTGCCGCGGGCTATAATTTCCGCATCTATGACTATACCGACACTTTCAACAATTACGGCGTCCATACAGCCTGGTTCGGCAACTCGGGCGGCAGTCTGTCGACGGTCACGTTCAACGCAGTTCCGGAACCGGCGACCTGGGCGCTCATGGCGATTGGGTTCGTCGGCCTTGGCGGGGTCGCGCACGCTTCTCGCCGCCGTCGGGCGATCGCGGCCGTCTGATCGGCCACGTTTCCGGCGGCCCCCTCCGCGTCATAGCGAAATCTTCGCCCGCGCCGCCAGTTCGCCGACGATGCCGCGCCGGAACGCCAGCACGCAGGCGACGAACACCACGCCCTGGATCACCGTCACCCACTCGCCGAACTGGGCGAGATAGTTCTGCATCGCAACGACAATGATGGCGCCGACCACCGGGCCGTAGAAAGTGCCCATGCCGCCGACCAGCGTCATCAGCACGACCTCGCCCGAGGTCGAGAACGAGACGTCGGTCAGGGACGCGTTCTGGGCGACGATCGCCTTGACCGCGCCGGCGAGGCCGGCGATCGCGGCCGAGAGCACGAAGGCCGCGAGCTTGTACTGGAGCGTGCGATAGCCGAGCGAGATGGCGCGCGGCTCGTTCTCGCGGATCGCTTTCAGGATCTCGCCGAACGGCGAATTGACCGTGCGCTGCACGGCGAGGAAGCCGAACAGGAAGACCGCGGCGACGAAAACGTAGAGGATCCACGGATTGGAGAGATCGATGAGCCCGAGCGCCTTGCCCTGCGGCACGGCCTGGATGCCATCCTCGCCATGGGTGAACGGCGCCTCGACGCAGAAGAAAAACACCATCTGGGAAAATGCGACGGTGATCATCGCGAAATAAATGCCGACGCTGCGGATTGCGAGCGCGCCGGTGATGAAGCCGAGTACGGCGGACGCGCCGACTCCGAGCGCAATCGCCGACACCGGCTCCAGTCCCCACACCTTGGCGGCGTGCGCGCAGACATAAGCGGCGAGCCCGAGAAACATCGCGTGCCCGAGCGAAAGCAGGTTGGCGTAGCCGAGCAGAAGATTGAACGCGCAGGCGAAGAGCGCGAAGCACAAGGCCTGCATGACGAAGAACGGATAGGCGACGAACGGGGCGATTGCGATCAGGGCGACCATCACCGCAAAGGCGATCCCGTTCGCTCGGCGATCCCGGCTCGTGTCGTCCACCGCGGCGACGGAGGCTCCGAGGCTCATAATCAGGCCGCCCTTCCAAACAGGCCTGTCGGCCGGATCAGGAGCACGATCGCCATGATGACGAACACCACCGTGTTCGACGCTTCGGGATAGAACACCTTGGTCAGTCCCTCGACGACGCCGAGCACGAAGCCGGTCACGATCGAGCCGAGAATCGATCCCATGCCGCCAATCACCACGACTGCGAAGACGACAGCAATGATGTCGGCGCCCATCCCCGGTCTGACCTGGGTGATCGGAGCAGCCAGGACGCCGGCGAAAGCCGCCAGCGCCACGCCGAAGCCGTAGGTCAGCGTGACCATCCGCGGCACGTTGATGCCGAAAGCGCGCACCATCGTCGGGTTCTCGGTCCCGGCGCGCAAATAGGCGCCGAGTTTGGTCTTCTCGATGACGAGCCAGGTCGCAAGACACACGGCGGCCGAGGCGAGGATCACCCAGCCGCGATAGACGGGCAGGAACATGAAGCCGAGATTGTAGGCGCCGCTAAGCTGCTTGGGGATCGCGTAAGGCAGGCCCGAGGCGCCGTAGTAGTTCTGGAACAGTCCCTGGATGATGAGCGCCAGGCCGAAGGTGAGCAGCAAGCCATAAAGCGGGTCGAAGCCGGCAAGCCTTTTCAGGAACAGCCTCTCGACAAGCGCCCCGACCGCGCCGATCGCCAATGGGGAGAGAATCAGCGCCCACCAATAGTTGAAACCGGCGTACTGAAGCAGAAAGTAGGCCGCGAAGGCCCCCATCATGTAGAACGCGCCGTGCGCGAAATTGACTATGGTCAGCATGCCGAAAATGACCGCAAGGCCCAGACTCAAAAGCGCATAGAAGGAGCCGTTGATGAGCCCGATCAGCAACTGGCCGTAGAGCTGAGGCATGCTGATAGCGTGGCCGAATATGTTCATGGCCGCATCGCCCCGTCGCGCCGCCCTCGATGAATGGACGTCATCATACCCCCAGCGCCTCGTGCAGCCGGTCCATCCGCCCGGCGAGCTCCGAATTGGCGAAGGCGTCGATGATCCGGCCGTGCTCCATGACAAAAAAACGGTCGGCCAAAGTCGAGGCGAAGCGGAAATTTTGCTCGACGAGCAGGATTGTGAAGCCCTCCCGCTTGAGCTCGGCGACGGTGCGCCCGATTTGCTGAATGATGACCGGCGCGAGACCCTCGGTCGGTTCGTCGAGCATCAGGAATCGCGAGCCGGTGCGCAGGATCCGCGCGATCGCCAGCATCTGCTGCTCGCCGCCGGACAGCTTGCCGCCGCCGCTGGCGAGACGCTCGCGCAGATTGGGAAAGAGCGAGAAGATCCGCTCGACAGTCATCGCGCCGGGGTCGCCGATCTGAGGCGGAAGGAACAGATTCTCCTTGACCGTGAGACTGGCGAAAATCGCGCGTTCCTCCGGACAGAAAGCGACGCCGAGGCGGGCGATGCGGTCGATCGAGAGATCGACGAGCTCCTTGCCGCCGAACACGATCGATCCGGATCGCTTACCGACGATGCCCATGATCGCTTTGAGGGTCGTCGTCTTGCCGGCCCCGTTGCGGCCAAGCAGGGTCACGACCTCGCCCTCGCGCACGTCGAGATCGACTCCGTGAAGAATATGCGATTCGTCGTACCAGGCCTGCAAGACCTCTGACGCTGAGCACCATCGGCGCGCTGGCCGCCGGCGTTGGAGCGAGGGCCGCCTCAGCCATTCTCCACTCCCATATAGGCCTGCTTCACCTCCTCGTTCTCCGACACCTCGCGATAGTCGCCCTCCGCAAGAACGCGTCCGCGCGTCAGGACGGTGATGCGATCCGAGAGGTTCGCGACCACCTTCAGATTGTGCTCGACCATGAGGATGGTGCGGTTCGCCGAGACGCGGCGAATAAGCTCCGAAGTGCGATCGATGTCCTCGTGGCCCATACCCGCCATCGGTTCATCGAGCAGCAGCATGTCGGGTTCGACCGCAAGCGTCGTCGCCAATTCCAGCGCGCGCTTGCGGCCATAGGAGATCTCGCCCGCTTTCGAATTGGCGAAGGACGTCAGCCCGACGTCGTCGAGCAGCGCCAGCGCCCGCTGGTTCAGCGGCTCGAGAGCCGCCTTGGAGCGCCAGAAGTCGAATGAATCGCCGCGCTTTCTTTGGAGCGCGATGCGGACATTCTCCAGCGCGGTCAGATGAGGGAAAACCGCCGAGATCTGGAACGAGCGGACCAACCCGAGTCGCGCCACGTCGGCCGGCCTCAAGCTTGTGATGTCGCGCCCGTTGAAGGCGATCCGGCCGCCGGTCGGCGCGATGAATTTCGTCAGCATGTTGAAGCAGGTGGTCTTGCCGGCGCCGTTCGGACCGATCAGGGCGTGGATCGTCCCGCGCTTGACCCGCAGGGAAACGTCGCTCACCGCACGGAAGTCGCCGAAGCTCTTGCTGAGGCCGTCAGTGACGAGAATATCGTCCACGCTCATTCTCGCCGGCCGGCCGAGCGCATGGGCTTCCCCCCAACGAAGATGGAAAGCCAATCAAGCCGCTGACGCACCGGTTGTAAAGTCCAAAAAGGCGACAGTCCGGCCAACGTCCAAAGGCCCTCCCGGTGGCGACAGCGCGGGGAGGGAACCCAGCGTACCGTCGAATCTGCCGCTGACTACCCGTCTAAGCGACGATTGTGCAACCGGCGCTCCCAATCGAGCGCCTGGCGCACGATCTCGTCGAGATTGTCGCGCATCGGGCTCCAGCCCAGCACGCTCTTCGCCCGGTCGGCCTTGGCGACGATGGCGGCGGGATCGCCGGCGCGCCGTCCGGACACGACGACGGGAAAGTCGACGCCCGACACCCGTTTGACGACGGCGACGACCTCCTTGACCGTCTGCCCGTGTCCATAGCCGCAATTGCAGACGAGGCTCGCGCCGCCCGCGCGCAGATAAGCGAGCGCGCTCAAATGCGCGTCGATGAGGTCGGTGACCTGAATATAATCGCGCACGCACGTGCCGTCGCGTGTCGGATAGTCCTGGCCGAAAATCTCTATTTTCGGATGCAGCCCAAGCGCGGTCTGAACGGCCCGCTTGATGAGATGGGTCGCGTTCGGCGTCGACTGGCCGAGGCGACCCTTGGGATCGGCGCCGGCGACGTTGAAATAGCGCAGCGCCACGTAGCGGAAATCGTATGCGCGCGAAGCGTCTTCGAGCATCCATTCGACCATCAGCTTGGAGCGGCCGTAGGGAGAAACCGGCGCCAACGCGGCTTCCTCCGATACCGGCTCGGCCCCGGTCTCCCCATAAACCGCGGCGGTCGACGAAAAGATGAAGGTCTTCACGCCGCCCCCGATCGCCGCCTCGATCAGCGTGCGCGCGTTCGAAACGTTGTTGAGATAGTAGCCGAGGGGGTCGTGGACCGATTCCGGGACCACGATCTTAGCGGCGAAATGGGCGATCGCGTCGATCGCATGCTCCTTGATCAGGCGAGCGACAAGAGCGGCGTCGCCGGTGTCGCCGACGACGAGCTTCGCGCCCGCAGGCGCCCCCCACGCGAAGCCGGTGGAAAGATTGTCGAGAATAATGACCGTTTCGCCAGCGTCCATGAGCCCCAGCGCCATGTGGCCGCCGATGTAGCCGGCGCCGCCGGTCACAAGTACGCTCATGCGTTGCCCCTTTGATCAGTCTCAAACGGCGTTGGCCGAAATGTCGCATGGAACGGGCCGGCCGGAACGTGGTAGTCGGATATCAGGAATTCGCCCCGTTCGCCTCTTCCACTCGCTCATCGACTGAGGAACCGAACATACATGGACAAACCCGTTCGCAAAGCCGTGCTGCCTGTCGCTGGTCTTGGGACCCGTTTCTTGCCGGCTACCAAGGCGGTTCCCAAGGAGATGCTCACTGTCGTCGACCGGCCGATCCTCCAGTATGTCGTGGACGAGGCGCGCGAGGCGGGGATCGAGCATTTCATCTTCGTGACCGGCCGCAACAAGGGGGTCATCGAGGATCATTTCGACACCAACTACGAGCTTGAAGACGCCCTCAAGCGGCGAGGGAAGCAGGCTGAATATGCTTCCTTGATGGGAGACCTGCCCGCCGCCGGCGCGACCAGCTTCACCCGCCAGCAGGCGCCGCTCGGTCTCGGCCACGCCGTCTGGTGCGCGCGCGAAATCGTTGGCGCGGAACCGTTCGCGGTCCTGCTCCCGGACATGGTCACCAAGGGCGGAGCGCGGGGCGGCCGGTGTCTCTCGCAATGCGTCGCGGCCTACGAAAAGCACGGCGGCAACGTCATCGCGGTCGAAGAAGTTCCGGCCAACGAGACGCATCAGTACGGGATCGTCGGCGTCGGCGCCGATCACGGCGCGACTTTCGAAATCACCCGCATGGTCGAGAAGCCGAAACCGGGGACGGCGCCGTCCAACTTCATCATTTCAGGGCGCTACATCCTTCAGCCCGAGATCTTCCAGATCCTCGAACTGGTCGAGAAAGGCGCCGGGGGCGAGATTCAGCTTACCGATGGGATGATCCAGCTCTCGCGCACTCAATCGTTTCACGGCGTGCGCTTCGACGGGAGAACCTACGATTGCGGCTCCAGGCTCGGATTCCTCACCGCCAATCTCGCCTTCGCGCTTGATCGCGGCGACCTTGCTCCGGGCCTCAAGGAGGAATTGCGGCGGCTGGGCTTCGCCGGCAAAGGGGCTTGATTTTTCGTTCCCGCAGCGTTGCGGCTTATTCCCCAGGCGCCCAGGCGGCGGTGTCGGCCGGCGCTGACGGAATAGGGCCGAAGTCCGCGGGCCGGCTTGCGCCTCCCACCCGGCCCTGAACGGTTTTCCAACCGCGCCGCCGGATGATAGACAGCAGCCATGATTCAGGAACAGACCGGCGCCGTCCTATCCGCGCTTCGCACCGTCGCGAACGAGCGCCAGGGCCTCGAGGCGCTCGAAGAGGCGCTCAGGACCACTGGCCCGGGTGGGCTTGGAGCGGCGTTCTCGGAGGCTGTCAAGACGATCTCGGCCGCAAGGGGCAGGGTGATCGTGACCGGGGTCGGCAAATCCGGACTCGTTGGCCGCAAGATCGCCGCGACCCTCGCGTCCACCGGCGAGCCCGCGTCGTTCCTTCATTCCGCGGAGGCGAGCCACGGAGACCTCGGCATGGTGACGAGCGGAGACGTTCTGCTCGCCATTTCCTGGTCGGGCGAGACCACCGAACTGGCGCCGATCGTCGCCTTCGCCAAGCGCTTCGCAATTCCGTTGATCGCGATGACCGCGCAGGCCGACAGCACCCTCGGTCGCGAGGCCGACGTCTGTCTGACGATGCCAAGCGCGCCCGAGGCCTGCCCGAACGGCCTTGCTCCGACCACCTCGACGACGATGCAAGTCGTACTTGGGGACGCACTGGCGATCGCCCTGCTCGAGGGCCGCGGATTCACCGCGCTAGACTTCCGCGCCCTTCATCCTGGCGGCAAGCTCGGAGCCAAGCTCGCCCATGTGCGGGAAGTCATGCACACCGGCGATCGCGTGCCGCGCATCGCAGCGAGCGCCCGGATGGCCGAGGCGATTGTCGAGATGACTTCGAAAGGATTCGGCTGCGTCGCCGTGTTCGAGGACGGCGGCCGCCTCGCCGGCATTCTCACCGACGGCGACCTGCGCCGGCACCTGAAGCCCGGCTTCTCGCTCGATACGCTGGTCGGCGCCGTCATGACCCGACGCCCGCGGACCATCGAGCCCGACGCGCTGGTCGCCGAGGCCCTGGAGCTGATCAGCCACAAGATACAGGCGCTACTGGTCGTCGAGCGCGGGCAGGTGGTCGGGATCGTGAACTTCCACGATCTCATGCGCATCGGCGCGTTCTGACGGCCCTAGCCGCGTTTGCGGGGCTGGGCGCGCGGAGCGAGGGTCAATAGCCGGGCTACTTTCCGGGCCCGGTCAGAGGCCGCTGCCTTCGTGGTTGATCTTCGCCGTCGCAACGTCGTCCATCATCGAGAGAAGCGTTTCGGGCACCGGCATTGGAGTGCAGGCCTTGTCGCCGTCGATGAAGAAGATGAGGCCGCCGGAATTGCCATCGACCCTGGCCAGCGCCGCCTTGTCGCCATAGGGCAGACCGGGTGGCGTCAGCGGGTTCATCGCGTAGATGCCGCGCAGAAATTCCCACTGCTCAGGCGTCAGTTCGATCCATTTCCCGTTGCGGGCCTCGATCGCCTGCTTCGGCACCGAAACACTGACGCATTGGCCGTTTTCGGCCGCAAAAACCATCTGGGGCAGGACCGTCAGAGCGCCGGCCAATGCCAGGGACCGCTTGTTCAACATGAGGACCTCCTGTCGTCGGAGCCCTCGCTCGCGTTTTCCTCTCCCCGCCGAACCCTTTGAACGCCTCCTCCGTACGCGTAGCCGCCAATATGTCATGTAAGTGTTACCCAAGATTTATGCCAAGGTCCGGACGGCTCGAACGAAGCCCTCGCCTACCTGCGCCCAACGGCGCGCGGCCGAAATCGCATAGGGCCGCACGGCTGGCTGATTAGGAATTGGGCAGGCGCGCATACTCTGTGGGCGCCGAGCCTGTATGAGGCGGCAGACCGCGCACTGAGATGTCCGGCCGCTCGGCTATCCAAGCCAAGGCCAAATCGAGCAAAATCCAGCCAAGCCCGGGCTGAATGGAGCAAAGGAAATCAAAGAAAAAGGCCTCGATTCCCTTGGATTCCCTTGGCGGGATTGAGCCTTTTCAATGGGTTGCGCCGACCCCCCAGGCTAAAAAACTTTTTTCGCTCCTTCCTTTGCGGCCCGGACCGCCTCATCCGGGATCGAGGCCAAAGCTATCATGATTTCGGATTTTCTGCAAGTATTTTCGTGCTAAGTTCGCCGGCCAGCGAACAGGAGGCGCGACGATGGCGGTTGGTCAAATCGAGTTGGCGCTTGGCGCAAGAGCGCCCGATTTCAAACTTCCGGCGACGGACGGCCGGACTTACGCGCTGAAGGACGTGGCCGGCGAGAAGGGCGCGGTCGTCGTCTTCATCTGCAACCACTGCCCCTATGTGAAGGCGGTGATCGGCCGCCTTGTCGCCGACGCGCGTACGCTCATGGCCGAAGGCGTGGGCTTCGCCGCCATCTCCTCGAACGACGCCGCGAGCTATCCCGAGGATTCGTTTCCGAAGATGCGGGAGTTCGCGCGGGCGCATGATTTCCCGTTTCCCTATCTGCACGACGAGACGCAGGACGTCGCGCGCGCCTATGGCGCCGTCTGCACGCCCGATTTCTTCGGCTTCGACCGCGATCTCAAGCTCAAATATCGCGGCCGGCTCGACGAGGGCCGCACGACCCCGCCGCCGCCGAACGCGCGCCGCGAACTCCTCGAAGCCATGCGCGCCATCGCCGCCGGCGGGGAGGCGCCGGCGAACCAGGTCCCGTCGATCGGCTGCTCGATCAAGTGGAAGGCGGGGCGATGAACTGGCCCAACCAAGGCGTCTTGGCCGGAACAAGCCCGGACATGCACGGCGGAGGGCTCATCGCCGCCGAGCGGCGCGGCGCCGGCGAACGGGGTGAGGACGCCGCAGCCAATGCATCGGCTTTCGCCGCCCGCGTTGGCGCCCATCGGCCTGGCACCCACGGCGGTGGGACAGGCCCGCGCAAGCTTCGAAGTTAGCCTCGACCTCAGCATCGGCGAGCTTGGCGGCCGCAACCGCTTGGCTTCGTTGACGCAGCTTCGTCGCCCCTTCGATGTCGATAGAGCTCGCGAGTACTGTTGCGTAGACATTCGCGACTCAATTCTGCGAGATACGTTCATCGTTTCTTCCAGTCAGCAGATGCTAAGAGCGTAGTGAATGTCGAATATCAATGCTCCGTTAGAATTTATACGAATCTATTCTCGATTAACAAAGTGAAATTGATCCAAATTGAAGAAAAAGCGTATCGACACTTGAGAGCGAATATAATGACTCAGCTAACGGATCGAAACTGTCCGCGTTCCCGATGGTAACGCAAGCGCATCGCAGAAGTGATCACTTGCTCAAATCCCGACCTTGACATCAATGTCCGTTCACCCGCAGTCTCCAGCTCCTCGAAGATTGCAACATCCTCACGTTGCTTGGTGACCGCCTACAGTTGATAGTGCGATCTGTTGTCTTGAGCTAACGATTATTGTCTTTGACTGTTCCATCGTCAAGATGATTACTGTATATCGGACGAGAGGCGTAATCAATCAACTTCATTACTTGATCACAACTCGATCGTCTATGCGAAGAACATCTGTTCGCGAATCAGGTTCAGGTATTCCGACTTTTTCCATTGTCTCTGTGCGGCTGGCTTCTTGAGCAGCAGTCACCGCCTGTTCCGATGCATACTTAGTTTGAAGGCTGGCTTGAGCTACTGCTTGGGCAGAAAATCTTCGTCTGTCGCGATGCTTCTCTGATAGCTCGAAGCCAAATGAAAATAAAACGCAATTGCTGGTTACAGCCGGAGCCGAGCACGATCCCAAGCCCATGTCGTAAAATCAGTCGGGACGCTGATCGACGAGCGATGTGGATCTGATCCATCTGCAGGTGCATCGCCACCAGCTCGCGAAGCTTAACGGGGTATTCAATCCATGCAATCGAACAGGCTCGCCCTCACCCCGCCTCGGCGAAGCGCTCCGCTTCCGCCAGCTCCACCGACACGATCTGGCTCACGCCGCGTTCGGCCATCGTCACCCCGAACAGGCGGTCCATGCGGGCCATGGTGATGGGGTTGTGGGTGATGGCGACGAAGCGGGTGTCGGCGCGCTTGCGCATGGCGTCGAGGAGGTCGCAGAAGCGCTCGACGTTATAGTCGTCGAGCGGCGCGTCGACTTCGTCGAGGACGCAGATCGGCGCCGGGTTGGTCAGGAACACGGCGAAGATGAGGGCGAGCGCGGTCAGCGCCTGCTCGCCGCCTGAGAGCAGCGTCAGCGTCTGCGGCTTCTTGCCCGGCGGCTGGGCGATGAGCTCGAGGCCGGCCTCGAGCGGATCGTCGGATTCGATCAGCTGCAATTCGGCCTTGCCGCCCTCGAACAGGGTCGAAAACAGGTCCTCGAAATGGCGGTTGACGACCTCGAAGGCGGCGATGAGGCGCTCGCGTCCTTCCTGGTTCAGGGTGTGGATCGCGCCGCGGAGACGCTTGATCGCCTCCGTCAGGTCGTCGCGCTCGGCGACCAGCTTGTCGCGGCTATCGAGGACCTCGTTGAGCTCCTCGTCGGCGCGCAGGTTGACCGCGCCGAGCCGCTCGCGCTCCTGGCGCAGATTGTCGAGCTTGCGCTCGGTCTCGACCGCTCCCGGGAGCGGCCCATCGCCGTTCATGCCCGGCAAGCGCGGCGAGGCCCGAGGGTTCGCAGTCGAGCTCGCTCGCGATCGCATGCGTAAGCTCTTCGCTGCGCAGGCGCGCTCCCTCGACCCGCTCCTCCGACGCCGCGCGGCTCTCGCGCGCCGCCGCCATCGCCTCGAGCGCCTGGCGCGCCGCGCGGTCGGCGTCGGCGAGCGCGGTCTCGGCGAGCGCCAGCGCGTCGGCGGCTTCCCTGCGCAACGCCTCCGCCTTGTCGAACTCGTCGGCGAGCGCGTGCGCGCGGCGGGCGAATTCCGCCGGCGCGTCGGCGATCGTCGCCCGCTCGCGCTCCGCTTCGGCCCGGCGCTCGGCGAACTCGGCGATCCGGGCGAGCGCCCGGCCGCGGCGCTCGGTCCACGACGCGCGCTCGGCGGCGATGGTCGCGCGCCGCGCCGCGCGGGCCTGGGTCTCGCGCGCGAGCGACTGCGCCGCGGCGCGCGCGTCCATGAGCGCCGCCCGCTCGCGCGCCGCCGCCGCGCGGGCGCTCTCGAGGCCGAGCGCGACATCGTCGCCCGGCCCGAGGCGCTCGAGCGCGGCCTCGGCGTTCGCCTTGCGCTCGGCGGCTTCATTCAACGCGCTGCCTGCGCGCGAGAAGGCCTCGTCGACCGCCGACAGCCGCGACAGCGCCTCCGACCGTTCACGCTCGAACTCAGCGAAGGCTTCGCGCGCGGCGTCCAGACTTGCCCGCGCGGCGCGCACGCGCTGGCGCAAGTCCGTTTCGGCCCCGCCGGCCTCGCGCGCGGCCTCCGCCGCGCTCATTGCCTCGGCGGCGAGCGCCGCGACCGTCTGGCGCGCGGCTTCGGCCTCGCGCTCGAGGTCGCCGAGGCGATTTTTTTCGAACAGGCGCCGCGCGGCCGGAGTCGGCGCTTCGGCCGCGGCGACGAATCCGTCCCAGCGCCAGAGGTCGCCTTCAGGCGAGACCAGCCGCTGACCGGGCCTGAGCAGCCGGCTGAGCCTTTTTCCCTCGGCGCGGGCGACGATTCCGACCTGAGCCAGGCGGCGCGCGAGCGCCGGCGGCGCGTCGACGCGCGCGGAGAGCGGGTCCGCGCCCGGCGGCAGCGGCGGGTCGTCGTCCTGTGGCGCGATCAGCGACCAATGGGCCGGCGCCTCAACGTCGATCGAGGCGTCGAGGTCGTCGCCGAGCGCCGCGCCGAGCGCCGCCTCATAGCCCCGCGCGACGCTGACGGCGTCGACGGCGCGAGGCCAGGGGCCGCTCGCGTCCGAGCCGAGGAGACCGGCAAGGGTGCGCGCCTCGGTTTCGAGCCGTTGCGCGGCGCGCTCGGCGTCGGCGAAGGGCCCACGGGCGCGCGCTTCCGCTTCGCGGGCCGCGGAATGGCGCTCCTCGGCGGCAAGCATTTCGCCCTCGGAGGCGGCGAGCGCCCCGGCGAGCCCGGTCACGGCGCCGGCGCGGGCCGCGCGCTCCGTCTCCTCGAAGCCGAGGCCTCTGAGCTCGGCGCGCTCGCGCTCGATCGTTGCGCATTCCGCCTCGAGGCGCGCGAGGCGGCGCCCCTCGTCCTCGACCGCGCCGATGAAGGCCCGGCGCCGCGCGTTGAAGTCGGACGCCGCCGCCTGGGCTTCGGCGAGCGCGCTTTCGGCGCTGGCCGAACGGCGTTCCGCGCTCCCCTCCGCTTCACGCGCTCGCGCCGCATCGGCGTCGGCTTCCGCCCCCTCGCCGGCAAGCGCGGAATCCTCGGCGGCAAGCCGGTCCATGACCCCGGCCGCATCGGCGATCAGCGCTTCCTCGCGCTCAAGATCGCCGGCGAACTGGGCGATGCGGCGCTCAAGCTCCGCCTCGCGCTCTCGCGCCCGCTTCTCTTCCGTTTCGAGCGTCTCGCGGGCGAGCGCGATCCGATGCAGGGCGGCGCCGCGCCGCGCCTCCTCCTCGCGCAAGCCGGGCAGAGCGGCGGCGGCGAGCGCCTGCAGGCGCGCGGCCTCCGCTTGAGCGCGGGTGCGCTCGGCGACTTCGATCAGGTCGGCGTCGAGGCGCCGCCGCGCCTCCGCGAACGCCGCCTCATGATCGCGCCAGGCGATGAGGCGGGCGAGCGCCTCGTGGCGGCGGATTGCGGATGCGAGTTCGCGGTAACGGTTCGACTGGCGCGCCTGACGCTTGAGGCTGTCGACCTGGGCGTCGATCTGCTTCAGCACGTCCTCGACGCGGACGAGATTGTCGTCCGCGCCCTTGAGCCTGAGCTCGGCTTCGTGGCGGCGCGAATGGAGGCCGGAGACGCCGGCGGCCTCTTCCAGGATCAGCCGGCGCGCCTGCGGCCGGGCCGAAATGATCTCGCCGATCTGCCCCTGGCGCACGAGCGAGGGCGAGCGCGCGCCGGTCGAGGCGTCGGCGAACAGAAGCTGGACGTCGCGCGCCCTCACCTCCTTGCCATTCACGCGATAGGTCGAACCGAGATCGCGCTCGATCCGCCTCGTGACCTCGATCGCCTCCGAATCGTTGAAGGCGGCCGGCGCGCGGCGGTCGGAATTGTCGAGCAGAAGCCCGACCTCGGCGAGGTTGCGCGACGGACGGCGGCCGGAGCCGGCGAAGATCACGTCCTCCATGCCCGAGCCGCGCATGTTCTTGTACGAACTCTCGCCCATCACCCAGCGCAGGGCCTCGACGAGATTCGACTTGCCGCAGCCGTTCGGCCCGACGACGCCGGTGAGGCCCGGCTCGATCCTGAACTCCGCCTGGTCGCAGAAGCTCTTGAAGCCGGTCAGGCGCAGGCGCTCGAACTTCATCGTTGCGGCCTTTCGACCGGGGGAGCCGCGCACAACCTCGCCTGCTCATGCGCCGTCTTCACGTCACCCTGTTCCGTTACGAATCGCCGCCTCGGCGTGCATGTCGGGGGTTTAGCCGCCACAACGGAATCGCGCAATCAACCCCAGGGGCGGAAAAAGCTGTGTGAAAGAGGGACCCCGTCCGCAGGAACGCCCGTCTTTCGAGACGGGCTACGGGGCGGCGGGGGCTGGACGACGCGCCCGGTCACTCCCCAAAGGATCAGCGCGCCAGCACGATGTGGGTCGCCTGCTCCGTTGGCACCTTCTCCGTCACCCGAAAGCCAAGGCCTGGCAGGTCAATGCCTGCGAACAGGGATTCGCCCTGGCCCAGAACGACGGGCGACTGCGCCAGGTGCAATTCGTCGATCGCTCCCGCGAGCAGATACTGGCGGACCGTAGAAACTCCGCCGCCGATCTTCACGTCAAGGTCGCCTGCGGCGGCCTTGGCCTGGGCGAGCGCCGCCTCGATCCCGTCGGTGACGAAATGGAAAATCGTCCCGCCCTCCATCACGATTGGCGCCCGGGCGTGGTGAGTGAGGACGAAGGTCGGCGCGTGGTAGGGCGGATTGTCGCCCCACCAGCCCTTCCAGTCGGGCCCGCCCCAATCGTCGCCGGCCGGACCGAACATATTGCGGCCGAGGATGAAGGCGCCGAAGCCTTCCATCGCTCGTCGCCCGAATTCGTCATCGGGGCCGGTTTCGCCTCCCGACTCGCCATGCATCTCGCGAAAACTGCGGGTCGGGAAATACCATTGAAAGAGTTCAGGGCCCCGTTTGCCGAGCGGATTTTCCAGGCTCTGGCCGGGGCCGGCCCCGAAGCCGTCGATGGAAACTCCAAAACCCGCTACGCGCACCTTCCCCATGGGGGCCTCCGTCTTGTGATCTTCAATCGGTTCGGTTCGATCAGACTGGCTTTATATTGCGAAGATCTGAGGACGCGCCTAGCCAGTGCCGGTTCGGAGCGAGCGCGGGATGAGTTTCCGGACAGCCCGGGTAGAAGCCCGGCCAGCCTTACGCGCACGCGCTCGACTCGCGCTCGCCTTTGCGATATGAGCCGCGGCTCAACTCACAACAGCGCGCCGAAGCGCTCGCCTTGGGATTCCGTCCCGGCGTCACGGCAGGAGTCAAGACGACATGAACATCATCCAGACGATCGAGGCCGAGCACGCGGCCAAATTGCCCGGCGCCAAGATGCCGGCGTTCCAGCCCGGCGACACAGTGATCGTCAACGTCAAGGTCGCGGAAGGCGAGCGGACCCGCGTCCAGGCTTACGAGGGCGTGTGCATCGCGCGGAGCGGCCACGGCCTCAACGAGAATTTCACCGTGCGCAAGATCTCCTACGGCGAGGGCGTCGAGCGCGTCTTTCCGGTCTATTCGCCGATGATCGACTCGGTTAAGGTCGTCAGGCGCGGCAAGGTCAGGCGCGCCAAGCTCTATTACCTGCGCGATCGCCGCGGCAAGTCGGCCCGCATCGCCGAGCGCACGGACAATACTCATGCGGCCAAGGAGCCGGTCAAGGAGTAGACCCGGCGACTAGCTTGAGGGGAAGGTGATGACGACGTCGATTGTCGCTCAGAAAGCGCCCTATTCGCACGAGATCGCGGCGGGCAAGACCTACTACTGGTGCGCGTGCGGACGTTCGGCCAATCAGCCCTTCTGCGACGGCTCGCACAAGGCCGTCGGCATGGCGCCGGTCGCCTACAAGGCGGAGAAGGACGGCACGGCCTGGTTCTGCGGCTGCAAGCAGAGCAAGAACGCGCCCATGTGCGACGGAACCCACCGGAGCCTGTGAGCGGAGAGCCAGGGGAGCTTCCCCTCGTCCTGAGGAGCCGGGCCAAGCGCGGCGTCTCGAAGGACGCTCATTTGCGTGTCAACGCGTGCGCCGGCTGGATCGTCCTTCGAGATGCAATGCTTCGCATTGCTCCTCAGGATGAGGCGGTTTGGACGGCTCCGGATGAAAAAGGCGAGGCCGTCGCGGGGTTTTTCTCTCGCCGCCCGAGGTCATGACCGCCCGACCGTCGCCAGAAGTCGCGCTCGACGTGCTCGCGCCGGTCGCCGTCGACACCGCCTATAGCTATCGCGCGCCCTCGGAATGGAAGCTCGAGCCTGGCCAATGCGTCCGGATGCCGCTCGGAACGAGGATGGCGACCGGCGTCGTCTGGGCGGTCCGCCCGGGCGGCGGCGACAATCTCAAAGCCATCGCCGCCACCCTCGACTGGCCGCCGCTCAGGGCGCCGTTGCGCGATTTCATCGATTGGGTCGCGCGCTGGACGCTCAGCCCCCGCGGCATGGTGCTCAGGATGGCGATCCGCGCCGGCGAACTCGCCCCGCCCCGGACGCCGAAATTCGGCTTCGCCGCGACGGGCAAGGCCCCCGCGCGGATGACCGAGGCGCGGGCGCGGGTGATGGCGGCGGTCGCGGAACGCGATGCGCCGACGCCGAAAGCGGCGCTGGCGGCGCTTGCAGGGTGCTCCGTTGGCGTCATCGACGGTCTCGTCGCCGAGGGCGCGCTCATGCCCGTCGCGCTGCCGCCCGAGGCCGTCATGGGCGCCCTCGATCCTGATTTTTGCCCGACCCGCCTCAACCCCGACCAGCGCGTCGCGGCCGACGATCTTAGCCAACGGGTCGCCGACCGCGCGTTCTCGGCCACTTTGCTCGAGGGAGTGACCGGATCCGGCAAGACCGAGGTTTATTTCGAGGCGGTCGCAGAAGCGCTGCGGCAGGGGCGGCAGGGGCTCGTGCTGGTGCCGGAGATTGCGCTGACCGCGCAATTCCTCGACCGCTTCGCCGCCCGGTTCGGCGCGCGGCCGGCCGAATGGCACTCGGGACTGACCGAGCGCCAGCGCGAGCGCGTCTGGGCCGCGGCGGCGAAGGGCGAAGCGCGCATCGTCGTCGGCGCGCGTTCGGCTTTGTTCCTGCCGTTCGCCGACCTCGGCCTCATCGTCGTCGACGAGGAGCACGACGGCGCCTACAAGCAGGAGGAGGGCGTCATTTACAATGCGCGCGACATGGCGGTCGTGCGGGCGCGGCTCGAGCAGGCGGCGGTCGTGCTTGCCTCCGCCACGCCGGCGCTAGAGACGAGGGTCAACGCCGAGAGCGGGCGCTATCGCTGGCTGAGGCTGCCGTCCCGGTTTGGCGAGGCGACGCTTCCCGGCATCGCCGCCGTCGATTTGAGACGCGAGGGGCCGCCGCGCGGGCGGTGGCTGTCGCCGCGCGCAATCGCCGGGGTGGAAGAAGCACGGAGCCGGGGCGAGCAGGCGCTTCTGTTCCTCAACCGGCGCGGCTACGCGCCCCTGACGCTGTGCCGGTCGTGCGGCCATCGCTTCGAATGTCCCAATTGCGCCGCGTGGCTGGTCGAGCACCGCTTCCGCGCCGCGCTCGTCTGCCATCATTGCGGCCATGTCGAGAGCCGGCCGAAACTCTGCCCGAATTGCCACGAGGCCGACACCCTCACCGCCTGCGGGCCAGGCGTCGAGCGGCTGGCCGAGGAGGCGGAGGCGCTCTTTCCCGACATCCGTACGCTGGTCCTGTCGTCAGACTTTCCCGGCGGGATCGAGACCCTGCGCGCCCAGCTCAGCGCGGCGGCGCGCGGCGCCTACGACCTCATCATCGGCACCCAGCTGGTCGCCAAGGGCCACAACTTCCCGCTCCTGACTTTCGTGTGCGTGGTCGACGCCGACGTCGGGCTCGCCAACGCCGATCCGCGCGCAGCCGAGCGCACGTTCCAGCTTCTGCGCCAGGCGACCGGGCGGGCGGGACGCGGCGAGAAGCTCGGCCGGGCGCTGCTTCAGACCTGGCAGCCGGACCATCCGGTGATCGCGGCGCTCATCTCAGGCGACGCCGAGCGCTTCTACGCGCAAGAGACCGAGGAGCGCCGGCGGGGCCGCCTGCCGCCGTTCGGGCGCCTGGCGGCGATCATCGTCTCGGCCGAGGACCGCGGCGCGGCCGAAGCCCACGCCCGAGCCCTCGCGGGCGCCGCCCATGGCCTGCCGGAAGGGAACGGCTTTCGCGTCGCGCCGCTCGGCGGACAGCCGCGGGACGACGAGATCGTGCTGCTCGGCCCGGCCGAGGCGCCGATCGCGGTCCTGCGCAGACGCCACCGGTTCCGCCTCGCCGCCAAGGCGCCAAGGTCGGCCGACCTGCAGGGGTTCCTGCGCGCGATGCTGGCCGCCGCGCCGCCGCCGCGCGGCGGGGTCAAGGTCGCGATCGACGTCGACCCGCAGAGCTTTTTGTGAATCGGCAACTCATCAAGTCAGACTGGTTTCGACCCGATCCGGCCTTCAGACTGACTGGTCGATCGTCCGTCGCCGCGATCGCCTCGATATCTCCGAATTGGCCTTTCTTTTGCCTCCTACCGCGCGCATGAGGCGCGCCCGCGAGGGTACGAGTGGCAGAAAACGATCTTGATGAAATCGGGCGCCCGCCGAGCGCCCCCGGCGGCCAACAGGCGAACGCCGAGGAAATGCTGGCCGAATTGGTGCGGCTCGTCAAATCGTCGGGGCTCGCGCCAAAGCGCCGGCCCCCGCCTGTCGAGCCCCCGCCGGTCGAGATTGTGCCGGAGCAAAGCTTGCCCGACAGGGCGCCGGCGCAACCGCTCGAAGTGACGTCGCCGGCCCTGCCGATCGAGGCGCCTTCGCGCCAACTGAAAGAAACGGCGCTCGTCGACGTCGAGCCGATCCGGGCGACCCGATCCGACGATTCCCCTTCGAGCGATCCGAACGCGATCGGTTTGGCGGCTGGACGACGTTCCGGGCCCTGGACGTTCAGAGTTTCGGCGCTCGCGCTCGCCGCCGCGGCGGCGGTCGGCGCGATCTTCTGGCTGGAACAGATAAAGTCCGAGCCGCCCAAGGCGCCGCCCCTGCTCTCCGCCGCGCAGAGTCCAACCATGGCGCCGCCGCGCGCCAATCCGAGCGTCGCGACTTCGGGCGAGGCCAGCGCGACCCCGCCGAGAGACTTGACGCAGCCGGCCGAGGGCAAGACTGTCAGTCCCGAACAATGGCCAATCGACCCGAACGCGCGCGCGTCGCTCGAAAATCCGCCGCCGTCTCAAGACCTTGGGCCGACAGCCGGCGGCGTGGCGCGGCCGGAGGCCCTGCCTGCCGAAAAGCCGCCTGCGGCGCCGGTCGATACGCCCGCGGTGGCGGCGCCGATCGCGGCCCCTCCACCGGCGGCGTCGCAATCGCCTGAAAAGGCTGCGCCCGCCGTTTCGCTTCCGTCCGAGCCGGCCCAGGTCGCGACGCCAACCCCCGCCAGCGCCGAGATGGGCGTGGCGCCCCCAAGCGATGCTCCGTTGCCGCCGGTCAGGCCGGCGCCGAAGGCCACGGTCCAGGCAAGTGGGGCGGCGCAGCGCCCGACGCCCAAACTCGAGTCGCCCACCAAGCTTTCAGGCCCATCTGGCGCTCACGCAGCCGCCAAGCTTGGAGCGACCGGCCTCGCGGCTCCCCAGTCGCCGCTTCGGCTTGGGGCGTCGGCGAACCCCGAGAACAAGGCGGCGCAAGCCTCGGTCGAACCGCCGGCGGCCCCACCGGCGCAACCGGAGCCGGCCGCCAAGCAGCCAAACGCCAATCCTGTGGCGCGCGCCTTCGGCACCGTGGCGGGCGCGGTCGGCGCGGTGGCCGGCCTCATTCCGTTCGTACCCCATTGATGGTTGCATCGGTCCCGTGACCCGCACATGCGGCAGAGCTCACGGGATCTCCATCCCGTCCTCATAGCGCGCATGGGCCGAGCGCATCGTCACCAATTCCTCGGCCGCCGTCGGGTGCACCGCGACGGTCGCGTCGAAGTCCGCCTTGGTCGCGCCCATGGTCATCGCCACCGCGACGAGCTGGATCATTTCAGCGGCCTCGTGGGCCAGGATATGCGCGCCGACGATGCGGTCGGTCGCGCCGTCGACGATCAGCTTCATGATCGCCCGCTCAGGCGAGCCCGACACCGTCGCTTTCAGCGGGCGAAAATCGGTCTTGTAGACATGGACGCTCGGGAAGCGCTGCAAGGCTTCCCGCTCCGTCAATCCGACCGCGCCCAGCTCCGGCGTGCCGAACACCGTGCTTGCGATCATGTCATAGCGGATCGGCGGCGCGCCCTTCCCGAACAGCCGGTCGGCGAGCGTATGTCCTTCCCGGATGGCGACCGGCGTGAGGTCGACCCGATGGGTGGCGTCGCCGATGGCGTGGATCGACGGCACATTGCTGGTCAGATTCTCGTCGACCTTGACCGCGCCATGGGCGGCGCTGAGTTCGACCCCCGCGGCCTCGAGGCCGAGCCCCGCGGTGTTGGGCAACCGCCCGGTCGCGATCAGAACCTGATCGGCCTCGACCGCCGCGCCGGCCGCGAGCGTCACGCGGAGCGAGCCGCCGCGCGCTCTTTCGATGCGCGTCGGCAACGCGCGGAAGCGGAAGGTCACGCCGGCGCGCGCCATCGCGTCGCGCATGCCGTCGCGCATGTCGTCGTCGAAGCCGCGCAGAATGTTGTCCGCGCGCATGACATGCGTGACCTCAGCGCCGAGTCGCTGGAACAGCGACGAAAACTCAACGGCGATATAGCCGCCGCCGACCACCATGAGCCGGCGCGGAAAGACCGGCAGATCGAAGATCTCGTTCGAGGTGATCGCGTGCTCCAGCCCCTCGACGCCGGGGAGCGGCGCCGGCCGCGAGCCGCAGGCGATGAGGATATGACGGGCGGAGACTTCCCTTCCGCCGGCAAGGCGCACCCGGTGCGGATCAACGACGGTCGCCCGCTCCTCGACCAGTTTCGCGCCCGACCGCTTGAGATTGTCGCGGTAGGCGTCTGACAGCCTGCCGATCTCCTTGTCCTTGGCCGCAACCAGGGTCGGCCAGTCGAAGGTCGGCTCGCCGACGCTCCAGCCGAACCCCGCCGCGTCGCGGAAGTCGTCGGCGAAGCGGCTGGCGTGGACGTAGAGCTTCTTCGGCACGCAGCCGCGGATGACGCAAGTGCCGCCGATGCGGCTTTCCTCGGCGACGAGCGTTTTGGCGCCATGTCCGGCGGCGATCCGCGCCGCCCGCACGCCCCCCGACCCTGCGCCGATGACAAAAAGATCGACGTCGAAAGCCATCCAGATTCTCTCCCGGGCGATCGACCCCTGGCCTCTCGATTCCGGCGGCCGCGCGGCCGCTCTCAAGCCCGGGCCGGAGCGGTCCGTCCGCCGGTCAGAAGTCGATGCCCTTCTTCTTCATCTCCTGCCGCGCGCGCGTCACGATGTCGCCCGACATCTGCTCGCGCCAGGGCCCGACGAGGTCGCTGAAGCGCTGCATGAACTGGGGCTCGGCGGCCAGATATTTTTGGCCGGCCGGACTCTTGAAGAACGTCGCGACCTCCTCGATCTCCTTGTCGGACAGCATCGTGACCATGAGCGCCATCGCCTTGTCGTACATATCCTTCGCGTTCTTGTCGAACTCGGGCTGAATTGCGCGGAGCACCTCACGCAGCTGGGCTTTGATTTCGGGGCGCGTCGTGGTCACGTTGCGCTCAAGCTCGGACAGCATGCCCGGGACGACGAGCGAAAGCGTTCGCTTGACGCCCATGTCGGTCAGGATCGAGTCAGCGGCGGCCAAAGCTCCCGGCGACGGCTCGGCGGGTGACGCCGGCGCGGCGGCCGGGGCTGGGGCCGGACTGGCTGGCGCAGACGGCGCAGCTGCGGGCGCGGGAGGCGCGGCCGGTTGCTGGGCGCTCGCCGTTACGATCGACGCCGCGAACATGAAAATGGCGACGGCGCCGCAGGCGCTTCGGACGGGGGCGGGCATGAAAAACTCCTCAAGGCAGCGGTTTGGACTTCAATCCGGATCGCCAAGAACCTGAACGCCCTCGGCGCCGGCGATGAACGCGGCGCGCGCGAGACCGATGAACAGTCCGTGCTCGACGACGCCAGGAATCCTCGACAGACTCTCGCTTAGGCGTTCGGGCTGATCGATCGCGCCGAGAGCGCAGTCCAGAATGTAATGTCCCCCGTCGGTGACGAACGGCGTGGGCCCGCCCCGCAGCTTAATCGGGCCGGCGAGAGCGAGCCCGGCAAATGCGCGTTCTATATGCCCGCGCGTCGCCGCGAGGCCGAAGGGAACGACCTCGACCGGCAGCGGAAAGGCGCCGAGCACGGGAACCATCTTGCTCGAGTCGACGATCACCGCCATGCGCTTCGACGCCGAGGCGACGATCTTCTCGCGCAACAGCGCGCCGCCGCCGCCCTTGATTAGCCGCAACTGCGGATCGACTTCGTCCGCCCCGTCGACCGTCAGATCGAGCTCCGGCAGGTCATCGAGGGTGGAAAGCGGGATGCCAAGCGCTTTTGCCTGCGTCGCGGTCGCTTCGGAGGTTGCGACGCAGACGATCTTGAGACCGCCCTTGACCTCATCCCCGACGAGATCGACGAAGTGGCGGGCGGTCGTGCCGCTGCCGAGGCCGAGCTTCATCCCTGGCTTGACAAGGGCAAGCGCCCGCCGGGCCGCCTCCCGCTTTCGCCGATCGCTGTCCGCCGCTGCGGTCATGACCCTCTTTGATTCTCGTTTGCCCGCGCTTCCGGACCGGCGCCCGGATACGGCGCAAGACCGCACGCAAACATGTCCGGAATGGCCGGTTCTCCCTTCGGCCAAAGGCTGGAGCGTCGCTTTACCGGGTGAAGCGAACGAAGGCAAACGCCTCGCGCGGCCGCTCGCTCGCGCGGGACCTATTTTCGCCCGGCCTCGAGCACGTCCTCCAACGTACGCAGCCCGGTCGTCGGCGCGTTGACGAGCACCGCCATGTTGCCGGGCTTGTGCTGGTTCTTCCACATCTTGGTGTGGGCCGCCGGGATCTCCGTCCAGGGCAGCGCCTCGGACATGCACGGATCGATGCGGCGGTCGATCACGAATTTGTTCGCCGCCGAAGCCTGCTTGAGGTTGGCGAAATGGGAGCCCTGGATGCGCTTCTGGCGCATCCAGACGAAGCGGGCGTCGAAGGTGATGTTGAACCCCGTCGTCCCGGCGCAGAACACCACCATGCCGCCGCGCTTGACGACGAAGCACGAGACCGGGAACGTCTGCTCGCCGGGATGCTCGAACACCGTGTCGACGTCCTGTTTGCCGGTGATGTTCCAGATCGCCTTGCCGAACTTGCGGGCCTCGCCCATGAAGGCGTTGTACTCAGGCGAATTGACCTTCGGCAGCTGCCCCCAGCAATTGTAGTCCTTCCGGTTCAGCACCCCCTTGGCGCCGAGCGACATCACATAGTCGCGCTTCGTCTCGTCGGAGATGACGCCGATGGCGTTGGCGCCGGCCGCCGCGCACAGCTGGACGCCGAACACGCCCAATCCCCCGGAGGCGCCCCAGACCAGCACGTTGTCGCCGGGCTTGAGCCGATGCGGCTCATGGCCGAACAGCATGCGATAGGCGGTCGCCAGCGTCAGCGTATAGGATGCGGCCTCCTCCCAGGTCAGGTGCTTCGGCCGCGCCATCAGCTGCCGGTCCTGCACCCGGCAGAACTGGGCAAAGGAGCCGTCCGGCGTCTCATAGCCCCAGATGCGCTGCGAGGCCGAGAACATCGGGTCGCCGCCGTTGCACTCCTCGTCGTCGCCGTCGTCCTGGTTGCAATGAACGACCACCTCGTCGCCAACCTTCCACCGTTTCACCTTGGACCCGACCGCCCAGACGATGCCCGAGGCGTCCGAGCCGGCGATGTGATAGGGGAGCTTGTGCACGTCGAGGGTCGAGACCGGCTCGCCGAGCGCGGCCCAAACCCCGTTGTAGTTGACGCCCGCCGCCATCACGAGGACGAGCACGTCATGGCTGTCGAGCGGCCAGGTCGGCACGACCTCGATCTGCATGGCCTTCTCGGGCGGTCCGTGCCGCTCCTTGCGCACGACCCAGGCGTACATCGACGCCGGCACATGGCCCAACGGCGGGATCTCGCCGATTTCATAGAGATCTTTGTTGGGCGCCGCTCGTAGGGGCTCGGCGCCGACGGGGCGAGTGCTCATGGCTCCCTCCGCGCGGCTCAAGTCGAATTGACTCTGTTGTTGCGCCGCACAATCAACCATTGCGCTTGATCCGGCGAAAATCAATCCGACTTTCGCCGATTCGGGGTGTCTTCGCCTGTGGCGCGGGAATTTACGCCATAGCAGGAAATCGCGCGTAGGCAAGATTGCTCGCGGCCGTCAAATCCCGGCGGCGACAGCGGGCCAAGGACCTGCGGCGATGTCGGACTGGCCGTTATTGAATTTGATCCTCAATCTCGAGGGTTTCGACTTTGCGGCTTTCCTCCTGAGCGCAGTGGTCGTGTTTTTTTCTATCGGCTTCGCCGTCGATTACCTGGTCGGGCGGCAAGGAATGGGGCCATACTGGAATTCCTTCTATGCGACGCTCGGCGCCTACGCCGGGCTCTGCGCCCATGATTGGTGGCTCAGGCCCTATGGCGCATACGAGCCCTATCTGACCATCGTCGTGGTCGTCGGCGGCCTGCTGGCGACGGTTCTTGCCGTGACCGCGGTCGCCCTGCGCTGAAGAGGGCAAGCGCGCCGGGACCGCCTGGAGCCGCCGTTTTTTGACCGCTCGCGAGCGGCGGGACCCCGACGGCCACGGATGTGGCGCCGCAAGATTTTTTCTGTAAATTGTGCCCTGCACAAACCCTTTGGCCGGGCGGGCGGATCATGGCGCAGGCGAACGAATTGACGGCCGCGGCGCGAATCGGGAGGCGCGACAAGCCCTGGATCTTCCGCACCTATGCCGGCCATTCGACCGCCGGCGAATCCAACCGGCTCTACCGGCAGAACCTGGCCAAGGGACAGACGGGCCTCTCGATCGCCTTCGACCTGCCGACCCAGACCGGTTTCGACAGCGACCATCCGCTGGCCCGCGGCGAGGTCGGCAAGGTCGGGGTCGCGATCTCCCATATCGGCGACATGCGGGCGCTGTTCGACGCCATCCCGCTCGCCTCGATGAATACGTCGATGACCATCAACGCGACCGCGCCCTGGCTGATGGCGCTCTATATCGCCACCGCCGACGAGCAGGGCGCGCCCCGCCGCGAGCTCCAGGGGACGACCCAGAACGACATCATCAAGGAATATCTGGCGCGCGGCGCCTACGTGTTCCCGCCCGACGCCTCGCTCAGGCTGACCAAGGACCTGATCCTTTTCTGCGCCCGCGAGACGCCGAAATGGAACCCGATGAACGTGTGCTCCTATCATCTGCAGGAAGCGGGCGCGACGCCGGTGCAGGAGCTCTCCTACGCCCTCGCGACGGCGATCGCCGTGCTCGAGCGGGTGCGCCAGTCGGGCGAGGTCGACGAATCGCGGCTTCGCCGATGTCGTCGGCGGCATGTCGTTCTTCGTCAACGCGGGCATGCGTTTCGTGACCGAGCTCGCCAAGATGCGGGCGTTCGTCGAGCTCTGGGACGAGATTGCGCGCGACCGCTTCGGCGTCGCCGATCCGCTCAAGCGCCGGTTCCGCTACGGCGTTCAGGTCAACTCGCTCGGGCTGACCGAGCAGCAGCCCGAGAACAACGCCTACCGTATCCTGATCGAGATGCTGTCGGTGGTCCTGTCGAAGGGCGCGCGCGCCCGCGCCGTGCAACTGCCGGCCTGGAATGAAGCGCTTGGTCTCCCGCGGCCGTTCGACCAGCAATGGTCGCTGCGCCTCCAGCAGATCATGGCCTATGAGACCGATCTGCTCGAATTCGGCGACCTGTTCGAGGGCAGCAAGGAAATCGCCGCCCTGGTCGAGACGCTCAAAGCCGAGGCCAAGGCCGAGATCGGAGCGATCGACGCCATGGGCGGCGCGGTCAAGGCGATCGAAACCGGCGCGCTCAAGTCCCGCCTGGTCGAATCCAACACCCGCCGGCTCGAGGCGATCGAACGCGGCGAGCAGATCGTGGTCGGCGTCAACGCCTTCGTCAATTCCGAGCCAAGCCCGCTGACCGCGGGCGAGAACGCGATCATGGTCCCCTCAGCCGAAGCCGAGGCGGAGCAGATCGCAAGCCTCAAGGCCTGGCGCGCGGCCCGCGATCCGGCGCGGGTCAAGGAGGCGCTGCGGGCGCTGCGGATGGCGGCGGCGAGCGGCGTCAACGTGATGCCCGCCTCGATCGAGGCGGCCAAAGCCGGCGTCACCACCGGCGAATGGGGCGATGCGCTGCGCGCCGAATTCGGCGAGTTCCGCGCCCCGACCGGCGTCTCGCGAAAGGCGCGGCAGGAAGAATCCGCCGAGCTCGACGCGTTGCGCGGCGAAGTCGAGCGCGTGTCGCTCAAGCTCGGGAAGCGGATCAGGTTTCTTGTCGGCAAGCCCGGCCTCGACGGCCATTCCAACGGCGCCGAGCAGATCGCCGCGCGGGCGCTCGATGCGGGAATGGACGTCGTCTACGACGGCATCCGTTTCACGCCGGCCGAGATCGTCGAGCGCGCCAAGGCCGGCGTCCATTGCGTGGGCCTGTCGATCCTGTCGGGCTCGCATGTCGCGCTGACGGAGGAGGTCATGACGGCGCTTCGCGCGGCCGGCCTCGGCCGGGTGCCGGTGATCGTCGGCGGCATCATCCCGCCCGCCGACGCGGAGCGGCTCAGGGCGGCCGGCGTCGCGGCGGTCTATACGCCCAAGGATTTCGAGATCAACGCGATCCTCGGCGAGATCGTGAAGGAAGTCGAGGCCCGGCACGACGCGGAGCTGATTGTCCAGCGGCGAGGATAGACCGCCCCGTTATGTTGGGCTAGGTTCCCCATATCCACTTAATCGGCCTTGCCGCTGCGGACCGATGGCACATCTGGGAAACGCCATGCAGCTGTCAGCCAGCCAACTTCGCGATTTCGACGAGCAGGGCTACCTGTTCTTTCCTAACTGCTTCAGCGAGGAGGAAATCGCGCTCCTGCGCGACGATGCCGAGGCGATCCTCAAGCTCGATCGCCAGGAGGTGTGGCGGGAGAAGACCGGCGCGCCGCGCACCGCCTTCGCCGCCCACACCTTCAACGAGACATTCCGCCTGCTTGCCTCACATCCGCGGCTCGTCGAGCCGTTGCGCCAGCTATTTGGCGAGGATGTTTACGTGCATCAGTTCAAACTCAACGCCAAGGCCGCATTCGAAGGCGATGTCTGGCAGTGGCACCAAGACTACGGCACCTGGGCGCGCGACGATGGCATGCCGCAAGCCCGCGCCATGAATATCGCGGTATTTCTGGATGAGGTCATGCCGATCAATGGCGCGCTGATGCTGATTCCGAAAAGCCACAAGCAGGGTGTGCTCAAGGCTGGCCACGACGAGGAGACGACATCCTATCCACTATGGACGCTCGACAAGGAGACGGTGACGCGGCTTGCTGCCGAGGGCGGCATCGTCGCGCCAACCGGCAAGCCCGGCTCGGTGCTGATGTTCCACGGCAATCTGGTGCACGCATCCCCGCCGAACATCACGCCATACCCACGCAAGATCGTCTATCTCACCCTCTGCGCCGTCTCGAACCATATCACCAAGTTCACGCGGCCGGATTGGGTTGCGCATCGCGACTTCACGCCGATCGTGCCCGTATCCGATGACGCGCTGCTGGCGCACGCGCGTTCGCACCGCGCCGCGGCGGAGTGACAAGAGCGCGAATTCTCGTCACAAGATCGACCGCGCGCGGCCAACAAAGTTCCGTAGGCGGAAGAGGGATCGTGAATCTTCAGTCATTGCTCGCCGCGCGCATCGCTGCTGGCAAGCCCGTCCGTGTCGGGCTCATTGGCGCCGGTAAATTCGGCTCGATGTTCCTGGCGCAAATCCCGTCGATCGCCGGCCTCGACGTGGTGGCGATCTCCGACCTTGATCCGGATCGCGCCAAGGCCGCATGCCGCAACGTCGGTTGGGACGCCTCGCGCATCGCGCGCACGCGCTTTGCCGAAGACGGGCGCGACGCGTGCGTCGACGAGCGCGTCGAGGTCGTTGTCGAGGCGACCGGCGATGCGCCCGCCGGCATTGCCCACGCCATACACGCGATCGAAGCGGGCAAGCATATTGTTATGGTCAATGTCGAAGCCGACGCTCTCGCGGGGGCGTGGCTCGCCCGCAAGGCGCGCGCCGCCAGCGTGATCTATTCCATGGCGTACGGCGATCAGCCCGCGCTCGTCGCCGAAATGGTCGACTGGGCGCGCGCAGCCGGGTTTTCGGTGATCGCGGCGGGTAAAGGCACCAAATATCTGCCCGCCTATCACGCCGTCACGCCGGACGACGTCTGGGGACACTACGGTCTTACGCCGGCGGAGGCGAAGCAGGCCGGCATGAACCCCCAGATGTTCAACTCGTTCCTCGACGGCACAAAGTCAGCCATCGAGATGGCGGCGGTCGCCAATGCTTGCGGCCTCGATGTGCCGCACGACGGCCTGGGCTTTCCGCCGTGCGGCGCCGACGATCTGGCGAGCGTCCTGCGCCCGCGGCGTCTCGGCGGCGCGCTCGCCCGCGAGGGCATGGTCGAGGTTGTCTCGTCGCTTCGGCGCGATGGGCAGCCGGTTGAGCGTGACCTGCGCTGGGGCGTCTATGTCGTGTTCAAGGCGGAGAACGACTACGCCGCGTCGTGCTTCAAACAATACGGACTGCCAACCGACTCCACCGGACGCTATGCGGCGATGTACAAGCCCTATCATCTCATCGGGCTTGAATTGTCGATTTCAGTGCTCAATGTGGCGCTGCGCGGCGAGCCTACGGGGACGTGCCGCGAATGGCGCGGCGATGCGGTCGCCGTCGCCAAGCGCGCCTTGAAGCCCGGCGAGACTCTCGACGGAGAGGGTGGTCATGCCGTCTATGCCAAGCTCATTCCAGCCGCGCGCAGCCGGAAACTTGGGGCCTTGCCAATCGGACTTGCGAACCAGGTGAAGCTGGTGCGCGACGTCGCCGCGGGCGACTTCGTGACCGCCTCTGATGTCGCGCTTCATGAGACACTTCAGGCCGTCCGCGTGCGACGCGAGATGGAAGCGATGGCGCAAGATTCAGCCGAGAATGCAGGTACGCCGGTCGATGCGGCGGCGCGGACGGGCGGCGAACCGGCGTGAATTCGCAAGGCTCCGGCTGGACCCGACCGCCGGATTTCGTCGCCCGCGGAGCTCAGCGGCGGTGACGATCTTCCGCGCCATACTGCATGCAGACTGAGCGTGGCCCTACGCCAGATACTGCCCGCCATTGGCCGAGAGGGTCGCGCCGGTGATGAAGCCGGCGTCGTCGGCGGCAATGAAGACGACGCAGCGGGCGATATCTTCCGGTTCGCCAAGACGGCCGACAGGGATCAGGGGAAGGATGTTTTTCGCCACGACATCGGGATTCATGGCCTTGACCATGTCGGTCGCGATGTAGCCCGGGCAGATCGCGTTCACGGTGATCCCCGCACGCGCCCCCTCCTGCGCCAGCGCCTTGACGAAGCCGATATCGCCGGCCTTGGACGCGGAATAGTTGACCTGCCCCATCTGCCCCTTCTGGCCGTTGATCGACGAGATACAGATCACGCGGCCGAACTTGCGCTCGCGCATGCCCTCCCACACCGGTCGCGTCATGTTGAAGAGCGAATTGAGGTTGGTGTTGATGACGCCGTACCACTGGTCGGGCGTCATCTTGTGGAACATCCCATCCTTGGTGATGCCGGCGTTGTTGACGAGGATGTCGACCGGCCCGAGGTCCGCGGCGACCTTGGCGAGCCCGGCCGCGCATTCGTCGTAATCGGCGACGTTCCACTTGTAGACGTGAACGCCGGTCTCGGCCTTGAACTTCGCCGCCGCGTCGTCGTTGGAATGATAGGTCGCGGCGACCTGACATCCGGCCGCCTTGAGCGCCTTCGAAACCGCCGCGCCGATGCCGCGCGTGCCGCCGGTGACTACCGCAACTCTCGCCATGTTTCCTCCCCAAGCTTTTTTGTGACGCGGGCCGCTTAAGTGGGCCCGCGTCCAGTCTCTTTAAACTGGCTTTATTCTAGCGTTCGACGGTCATCGCGATGCCCATGCCGCCGCCGATGCAAAGCGTGGCCAAGCCCTTCTTTGCGTTTCGGCGCGCCATTTCATGCAGGAGCGTCGTCAGCACCCGGGCGCCCGAGGCGCCGATCGGATGGCCGATAGCGATTGCGCCGCCGTTTACGTTGACGATCGCCGGATCCCAGCCGAGGTCCTTGTTGACGGCCAGCGCCTGGGCGGCGAAGGCCTCGTTCGCCTCGACCAGTTCGAGGTCCTTGACCGACCAGCCGGCCTTTTCCAGCGCCTTGCGGCTGGCCGGAATCGGCCCGCTCCCCATGATCGAGGGATCGACGCCGGCGGTCGCCCAGGACACGATGCGCGCCATCGGCGTCAGCCCGCGCTTCTTGGCCTCCGCGGCGCTCATCACCACCAGCGCGGCCGCCCCGTCGTTGAGGCCCGAGGCGTTGGCGGCTGTGACCGATCCGTCTTTGGAAAATGCCGGCTTGAGTTTCGCCATCGCGTCATAAGTCGCGCCGTGCCGCGGGTATTCGTCAGCGTCGATGACGATGTCGCCCTTGCGCGTCGAGACCGTGAACGGCACGATTTCATCCTTGAACCGGCCGGCCTTCTGCGCCGCTTCCGCCTTGTTCTGCGAGCCGACGGCGAAGCGGTCCTGATCCTCGCGGCTGATCTGCCACTTGCGGGCGATGTTCTCCGCGGTGTTGCCCATGTGGTAGCCGTGAAAGGCGTCGATGAGGCCGTCCTGGAGCATCGTGTCGACGAGCTTCAATTCCCCCATCTTGGTCCCGCTCCGGAGATAGGCCGCGTGGGGGGCGAGCGACATCGACTCCTGGCCGCCGGCGACGATGATGTGGGCGTCGCCGTTGGCGATCTGCTGCAGTCCGAGGGCTACCGCGCGCAGGCCGCTGCCGCAGAGTTGATTGACGCCGAACGCCGTCTTTTCCTGCGGGACGCCGGCCTTCATCGCCGCCTGTCGGGCCGGATTCTGCCCCTGCGCGGCCGAGAGGACCTGGCCGAGGATCACTTCGTCGACCTCGCCCGCATCGACTTTCGCCGCTTCGAGCGCGCCTTTTATCGCGACTGCGCCAAGGTCGTGGGCCGGCGTCGATCCGAACGCGCCGTTGAACGAGCCCACGGCGGTTCTCTTTGCGCTCGCGATGACAATCTCAGAGGCCGGCATGTCAATCTCCCTATCGAACAAGCTTGGCGAGGACGCCTTGATCGGATGGCTTGTACACGAATTCCCGTCAACGGCGCCACCATCATATAGGCGCTGCCGGGCGTCTTAGGGAGCGGGCTCGAAGTCAAGCCGACAGCGGGCGCTGCGGCGCAAAAAAACCTTTGTCGCGCAGCAAAAAATGCTTAATCTACATTAACCCGCGAGGGCCTGCGTCACCCTGGACCCGCAAACGTCATGGCCGATTCCACTCCGACGACGATCAAGAAATACGCCAACCGCCGGCTCTACAATACCGCGTCGAGCGCCTACGTGACCCTGGCGGACCTGGCGAAGATGGTGAAAGGCGGAGAGGATTTCATCGTCTACGACGCCAAGACCAATGAAGACATCACCCGCTCGGTTCTCACCCAGATCATCTTTGAGCAGGAGGGCATAGAGGGCCAGTCGCTGCTGCCGACGACGTTCCTGCGCCAGCTGATCCGTTTCTATGGCGACAGCATGCAGGCGATCCTGCCGAGCTACCTCGAATTCTCGATCGACCGCTTTTCCGGCGAGCAGCCGGCGATGCGCGAAGCCGCAAGCCGCATGTTCGGCCCGGACGCGTTTTCCGCCGGCTCGTTCGCCGCCATGCAGGAACTGACCAAGAAGAATTTCGCCGCGTTCAATCAGGCGCTGGCGATGTTCTCGCCTTTCGCCGGCACAAAGACGGCGGCGGAACTGCCGGCGAAAAAGCCGAATTCCGAGGACGACCTCGACGAATTGCGCACTCAGCTGTCCGACATGCAGAAGAAACTCGAATTGCTCGCGACCAACGCGACCAAGAAAAGCTGAACCGAGTCAGAACCGGTCCTTCCGCGCGCGGATTTCCGCGAACACCGCCCCTGGATCCGCTCCCGCCATGCCGACCGCAGCCTGGACCGCCGGATCCTCCGCGCGCAGGAACGGATTGGCGGCAAGCTCGGCCGCAATCGTCGTCGGCAAGGTTGGGCGCCCTGCCGCGCGCAGCCGCGCCACCTCTTCCACCCGAGCTTTCAGCGCCGGATTTCCGGGCTCGATGGTGACGGCGAATCGGCCGTTCGCCTGAGTATATTCATGGCCGCAATAGACCTTTGTCTCGCCGGGAAGGGCGGCAAGTTTCAGGAGCGAACTCCACATGACGGGGTAGGGCGTCTCGAACACCCGCCCGCAGCCGAGCGAGAACAGCGTATCGCCGCAGAAGGCGGTGGCGCTCTCAGCGAAATGATAAGCGATATGCCCGAGCGTGTGCCCCGGCGTCTCGATCACCTGCGCCGACAGGCCCCCGACCCGTGCGACGTCGCCCTCGGCCACCCGCTGGTCGAGAAACGGAATGCGCGCCGCATCCTTGGCCGGTCCCCACACCTTGAGATTTGGGAACTTCGCCTTGAGCTCGGGAACGCCCTGAATGTGGTCGGCGTGATGATGGGTGAGGAGGACGTCGGATAGAGTCCAGCCGCGCTCCTTGAGCGCCGCGAGCGTCGGCCCAGCTTCCGGCGCGTCGATTGCGGCCGTCGCTCCGGTGGCCGGGTCATGGACGAGGGCGCCGTAATTGTCGGTGAGACAGAGATACTGATGGACGCTCATCGTCATGACGGGTGAACTTCGGCAATCCGGGTTCGGGGGCGCGCCCAATATAGCCGGACCCGCGCCCAATGTCTTTCGTCGGCGAGACTGCCAGCCTTCGCCCGGCGATTGCGAAAGGTCGAGCGGTCGTTCAAAGTCGCCGCCCTTGGATCCGGCGGATCTCGATGCCTCTCGACGTCCACAATCTGCAGAGCTTTTACGGTTCGCCCCTGGGCTCTGTCGCTCGACGACTGATTGGGCGGGTCTTGCGCGAGCGTTGGGACAACGGCGTCGGCCTTTCCCTTGCCGCCGTGGGTTACGGAACGCCGTATCTCGACCGATTCCGCGACGGCGCGAAGCGATGCCTCGCCTTGATGCCGGCGGAACAGGGCGTCGTGATCTGGCCGGGCGGCGGACGCTGCTCGGCTGCGCTCGTGGACACGCAAATGCTGCCGCTCCCCGACGGCTCGGTCGATCGCCTGCTCCTGGCCCACGCTCTCGAGGCGGCCGACCGGCCGGACGTGCTGCTCGAGGAGCTGTGGCGCGTCACCGCGCCCGAGGGACGAATCCTCGTCATCGTTCCCTCCCGCCGGGGCGTCTGGGCGCGCGCGGACAGCACGCCCTACGGCCAGGGCCAGCCCTTTTCGAAGCCGCAACTCCGCGATCTCCTGCATCGGGCTGAGTTCTCGCCGATCTTCTGGGGCGAGGCGCTTTATGCGCCGCCGGTCGGGCGGCCGTTCATGATCCGCGCCGCGCCGACGATCGAGCGCGTCGGCGCGGCGCTCGGACTTCCTTTCGCCGGCGTCCACATCGTCGAGGCGATCAAACAGGTCTATCGTCCCGTCGGCGTCCGGGCGGTCGCCCGCGCGCGGCTGCCCCCTCTCAAGCCCGTTCTCGCGCCGAGCGCCCGCCGGCAAATCCATTTTGAATGACCGCAATCGGTTTTCCGGTTGGCGCCGCCCATTCCGCGTGCTTCTAGAGTTGGCCTACGGATCCTCGAACCGGTGAAGCCAAAATGCCCGCCAACGATCGCCTCCTGGTCCTGTTGCGCCATGGCCAGAGCGAATGGAACCTCAAGAATCTGTTTACGGGCTGGCGCGATGTGGATCTGTCGCCCGCTGGCGTCGAGGAGGCCAAGGAGGCCGGCCGGCGCCTCAAGGCGCACCGCGTGACATTCGACCTCGCCTTCACCTCGGCCCTCATCCGGGCCCAGCACACGCTCGCCCTTGCGCTGGCGGAGATGGGGCAATCCGGCCTGACGGAAAAACGGGACCAGGCGCTCAACGAGCGCGACTACGGCGAACTCGTCGGCCTCAACAAGGACGATGCGCGCAAGAAATGGGGTGAGGAGCAGGTCCACAAATGGCGGCGCAGCTATGATGTCCAGCCACCCGGCGGGGAAAGTCTCAAGGACACCGTCGCCCGCGCGCTTCCCTACTATTGTCAGAATATTCTCCCGGCGGTGCTCGGCGGCAAGCGGGTCATTGTGGCGGCTCACGGCAACTCGCTGCGCGCGCTGGTCATGGTGCTCGACCGCCTGACGCCGGAAACCATTCCCAGCATGGAGCTCGCGACCGGCGTCCCGCTCGTCTATCGCCTCAACCCCGATTCGACCGTGGCCTCCAAGGAGATCCTGGCGGCGTGACCGCGGTTTGGTTCGATCTTAACCATTTGTCAGGAGGCTTGGTTACACTTGACCTCAGGTGATTCGCGGGTCGCGGAGCGGAGCAATGGCGGCGAAGACTTCGGCAATCGCGATGGCGGCGTTGGCGGCGTGCGTTTTGGGGGCGCCCGCCGGCGCGGCCCAGCCCAACTACGAGTTTCTGGCCGCGCCGCAGATCAATCTATCCTTGGTCTATCGATTGGATAAATTGACCGGCGATGTCGTCGCGTGCCAATTCGCTCACAATCCGGGCCGCGCCGAGGTCGGGCCGGGCGCGTTCGGGATCACGTCCTGCTACCGCGGCGGCGAGGGCGCGACGAAGCAGGAGCCCAGCGATTATGGCCTCATCGCCACCCGGCACGAGCAGGAAGGCGGCGTGTTCCGGGTCGATTACCGCACCGGCGCCCTCAGCATCTGCTATCTCTATTTCCAGCGCGAAAAGCAGGGTGACCACGAGGCCGTCGCCGACCAGTATGTCGTCTGCACGCCACAATGGAACCAGCCCGCGCCAGCACGGCCGGGCGGCGCGGTCGGCCAGGCGCCGGAAGCCGTCGGCGGGTCCGCGCGCGACTGACGGACGCTCCTTCGCCCCTTCGTCTTGAGCGGGCCGGGCGTGACAGCGTTCGCGCGCGAGCACGATACGATCTTCGCCCCGGCGTCCGGGGTCGGCCGCGCGGCGATCGCGGTTCTGCGGATTTCCGGCCCCGGCTGTTCGGCGGCGCTCGCGGCGATTGCGCCGGGAGCCGAATTTCCTGATCGCCGGGCCGTCCTTGTTACTTTGCGGCGGCCCTATTCCGGCGAACCGCTCGACCGGGCGTTGGTCATCCGGTTTCAGGCGCCGCGCAGTTTCACCGGCGAGGAGATGGCGGAGGTCGGCGTCACCGGGGGTCGGGCGGTCACCGCAGCCGTTGTAAGAGCGCTGGCCGTCGTTCCCGGAGTGCGGTCCGCCGAACCGGGCGAGTTCGCCTGGCGCGCCTTCGTCAACGGCAAGATCGATCTGACGGAAGTCGAAGGGCTTGCCGATCTGGTGGAGGCGGAGACCGAGGCGCAACGGCGACAGGCTCAGCGGATCGCCGGCGGCGCGCTGAGCCGCGAGTGCGAGGCGATTCGCGCCTCCCTCGTCGAGGCGATGGCCGCCGTCGAGGCGCAGATCGATTTTTCCGACGTAGAGGACGCCGATGCTTTGACGCTGGAATTGGTCAAAAGCCGGGCGCGGGCGGCAATCGGGCGGATCGACCGGGCGCTCGCGACCGCGGGCGCCGCCGAACGTCTGCGGGAGGGTTTCACCGTGGTCATCGCGGGGCCCCCCAATGTCGGCAAGTCGACGCTCATGAACGCGCTGGCCGGACGGGAGGTCGCCATCATCTCGCCGATCCCCGGGACGACCCGCGATCTGATCGAGGTGTTTCTCGATCTGCGCGGCTACCCGGTGACTTTGGTCGATACCGCCGGCATTCGCGACAGCGCCGATCCGATCGAGCAGGAAGGCGTGGCGCGGGCGCGGCGGCGGGCGGCGGGCGCGGACCTGACGCTTTGGCTGGACGACGGCGCCGGCGCGGAGACGCCGAGTTTTGGTTCTCAGACCCTCAGCGTCCGGACCAAGATCGACCTCGGCGAGGCGAGCGCCCCGGCCGCCGCGGCGGCGAAATTCGCCATTTCGGCCAAAACGGGCGCCGGCGTCGATCAACTGCTTGACGCCCTGGCGGATCTGGCCGAAGAGCGCTTGTCGTCGCGCGAGCCTGCCCTCATCACGCTCGAACGGCACCGACGCGCGTTTCAGGACGCCCGCGACGCCCTGGCTGCGACGCTGGGGCCCGATGCGGCGGAATGGGAGCTGATCGCCGAGGACCTCCGGCGCGCCGCCGCGGCGATGGATCGCGTGGTCGGACGCATCGGCGCGGAAGACGTGCTCGGCGAGATATTTGCACGACTCTGCGTTGGGAAATAGCCGACAGGGTGTTTCACGTGAAACAGGGTGGCGTTCTGAATGCGATTTGACGTTATTGTCATTGGCGGCGGCCATGCCGGCTGCGAGGCGGCGACCGCCGCAGCGCGCTCGGGCGCCTCAACCGCGCTGGTGACTCACCGCGTCGCGACAATCGGCGAAATGTCGTGCAACCCGGCTATCGGCGGCCTTGGCAAAGGCCATCTGGTGCGCGAGATCGACGCGCTCGACGGCGTCATGGCGCGCGCCGCCGACCGGGCGGGCATCCAGTTTCGCGTCCTCAATCGCCGCAAGGGTCCGGCCGTCCAGGGACCGCGCGCCCAGGCCGACCGCAAGCTCTATCGGCGCGCGATCCAGGACCTGATCGCCGAGACGGCGAATCTCACCGTCGTCGAAGGCGAAGCCGCCCGCATCCTTTCCGGGGCGGGCGCGGTGACAGGCGTTGAACTCGCCGACGGCCGCGCGATCGCCTGCCGCGCCGTCGTCCTCACCACCGGCACGTTCCTGCGCGGAATCATCCATCTCGGCGACCAGCGGACTCCGGCCGGGCGCTTCGGCGACGCGCCCTCGGTCTCGCTGGCGCAGAGCCTTGACGCAGCCGGGTTCGCGCTCGCGCGGCTGAAGACCGGCACCCCGCCCCGCCTCGACGGCGCGACGATCGACTGGGCCCGGCTCGAAATCCAGCACGGCGACGCTGAGCCCGAATTCTTCTCCTCGCTGACGACCGCGGCGACCGCGCCGCAGCTCCCCTGCCATATCACCCGCACCACGGCCGAGACCCATCGCATCGTGCGCGCGGATTCGCATCGCTCGGCGGTCTATTCCGGCGCGATCTCGGGCCGCGGTCCGCGCTATTGTCCGTCGATCGAGGACAAGGTCCTCCGCTTCGCCGACCGCGACAGCCATCAGATTTTTCTCGAACCCGAGGGCGTCGACGACCCGACCGTCTATCCGAACGGGATTTCGACCTCGCTGCCGGCGGAGACGCAGGCCGCGATGGTGGCGACGATTCCGGGGCTCGAGCGGGCCCGCATCGTCCGTCCCGGCTACGCGATCGAATATGACTATATCGACCCCCGCGGGCTCGGCCCGACGCTCGAGGCGCGCCGGCTCAATGGCCTCTTCCTGGCCGGACAGATCAACGGCACCACCGGCTACGAGGAGGCGGCGGCGCAAGGCGTGCTGGCGGGGATCAACGCCGCGCGCAAGGCCGGCGGCCAGACGCTCGCGACCTTCGACCGCGCCGAATCCTATCTCGGGGTGATGATCGACGACCTGACGACCCACGGGGTGAGCGAGCCCTATCGCATGTTCACCTCGCGCGCCGAGTTCCGCCTGTCGCTGCGCGCCGATAACGCCGACGAGCGGCTGACGGCGAAGGGCATGGCGCTCGGCTGCGTCGGGTCCGAGCGGGCGCGCGCCTTCGGCGAGACCCGGGACCGCCTGAACCGGGCTCGGGCGATGCTCGGCGCCGCAACCGCAACGCCGCAGGCGCTGGCCGAGCAGGGCCTCGCCGTCAACCGCGACGGCGTTCGTCGCTCGGCGTTCGAACTGGCGGCGCAGTCGCAGTTTCCGCTCGCCGTGCTGGCGCGGGTCTGGCCGCAACTGGCCGAAATTCCATCCGCCCTCGTCCCGCGACTCGAGGCCGACGCCAAATACGCGGTTTACCTCGATCGGCAAGCCGAGGACGTCGCCCGCTACCGGCGCGATGAGTCGATGACCCTCCCGCCCGACCTCGACTACGAGCGGTTGTCCGGGCTGTCGAACGAGATCCGGCACAAATTCGCCGCGGCGCGCCCAGCGAGCCTGAGCCAGGCCGGGCGCATCGAGGGCGTGACCCCGGCGGCGCTGACCCTGCTCGCCGCCCATGCGCGGCGGGCTGCGCGCAATCCGGCCGCTCCCGGCGCGTAGCGGCGCGCGGCGCCGGTCGCGGGCGCGCTTATCGTCGGTCAGGGCCGACAATTGCTTGCGATAAACAGAAGATTCTGTTATTCTGCATTTGCGCGTCGTCGGGTCATAGCCTCGCCAGCGGAGAGGAGAGCTTCAGAGGATTGGCCAGCGTGGGGCGCGAGGGCGGCAGGGCGAAACGGCCGCGAATCGACCTAACCCCTTGATAAATAGCAATAAGTTATTTGGTTTTTGTTGCGGCCAATTTGGTTTTTGTTGCGCCGGGCTTGGATTATGTTGCGCCGGGCTTGGATTTTATTGCGCCTGACTTGGGTTTTATTGCGCCAGAGTCGCATTAGCGACGCTATTCTCGCGCCCATACTCGCGGCCGATGCGGAGAAGGGCTTTGGACGACCCATTGGACGAGGACCGGCGGCAAGCCCAGCGCCTCGTCCCTGTTTCACGTGAAACAGGGGACCGCCTCGCTGCCTACGTCGATCTGCTCGCCCGCTGGCGAAAGAGAACCAATCTCATCGCCGAATCGACCTTCCCGACCATCTGGACCCGTCACATCGCTGATTCCGCGCAGCTCCTCGCCCTCGCGCCAGCGGCCAACCGCTGGATCGACATGGGTTCCGGGGCCGGCTTTCCGGGCCTTGTGATCGGGATCCAGCTCGCCGGCGTTCCCGGCGCCGTTGTCCATTGCATCGAAAGCGACCAGCGCAAATGCGCCTTCCTGCGCGAGGCGGTTCGCGCCACCGGAGCCGCGGCGACCATCCACCCTCAGCGGGTCGAAGCGATCGACGCCGCGAGCCTCGGAGCTGTGGACGCCGTCACCGCGCGCGCCTTCGCCCCCTTGCCGCTGACGCTCAAACTGGCCAGAACGTGGATCGAGCGTGGCGCAGTCGGCGTGTTTCCGCGCGGCGAATCAGCTAGAGACCAAGTTGCGGCGCTGCCGGAGGCGCCTCTCTATGCAATCGAAGTCCTTCCGAGCCTGGTTGACGCAAGGTCGGCGATCCTCAGGATTCGCCATAGCTGAGAACCAAAGCCCATGAACGCGACTCCTCCCCTCGTCCGCGAGCCCAGCGCCGGGGCGCGCCCGCGCGTTCTCGCGCTGGCGAACCAGAAGGGCGGGGTCGGCAAGACGACGACCGCCATCAATCTCGGCACCGCGCTCGCCGCTATCGGCGAGCGGGTTCTCATCATTGATCTCGATCCCCAGGGCAACGCCTCGACCGGGCTCGGCATCGACCGCAAATCCCGCCTCACCTCGAGCTATGACATGCTGGTGGGCGAACGGGCCTTGCGCGACGTCATCATGCCGACCGCCGTGCCGCGCCTCTTCCTCGCGCCCTCGACCATGGATCTTCTTGGCGTAGAGCTGGAAATCGCCGCCCACGAGGATCGCTCCTACAAGCTGCGCAATGCGCTCCGGGCGTATGGCGACACGACCGCCGGCCGTCCCGATTCCGTGACCTATGTGGTGGTCGATTGCCCGCCGTCGCTCAATCTTCTCACCGTCAACGCGCTCGCCGCCGCGGACGCGGTCGTCGTGCCGCTGCAGTGTGAATTCTTCGCCCTCGAAGGGCTGTCCCAGTTGCTGACCACTGTCGAGCAGGTTCGTCGCACGCTGAACCCTGCTCTCGCGATTCATGGCGTCGTGCTGACCATGTACGATCCTCGCAACAGCCTCGCGGGGCAGGTCGTCGCCGACGTCCGCGCCTATATGGGCGACAAGGTCTACGAGACCGTCATTCCCCGCAATGTCCGCCTCTCCGAGGCGCCGTCGCATGGGAAACCGGCCTTGCTTTACGACCTCAAATGCGCCGGCAGCCAAGCCTATCTCAAGCTCGCGTCCGAGGTCATTCAGCGCGAGGGGCGTTGGCGCGCGGCTTAGAGGATCGCCATTGCGGACCCATTGTCATACCCGCGAACGCGGGTATCCGGACTTCTAGCCGCGGCGACGCTGGATTCCCGCGTTCGCGGGAATGACAGGTTGCGAAGAGGAGCAGAAATGGCCGAAGACACGAGCCGAACCGAACAACGGCCTCGACTGGGCCGCGGTCTCGCCGCCTTGCTCGGAGCCGCGAACGAAGAAGCCGCGGAGTTCGGGGGCGGCGCGCGGAGGATGCCGGTGGAGTTCCTGCGGCCAAATCCGCGCAACCCGCGAAAACGGTTCGACGACGCCGAACTCGACGAGCTCGCCGCCTCGATCAAGGAGCGGGGGGTCATCCAGCCGGTCGTCGTGCGACCGATTCCCCGCGTGGCCGACGCCTACGAGATCATCGCCGGCGAGCGGCGCTGGCGGGCCGCGCAAAGAGCCGGGCGCCACGATATCCCGGTCATCGTCGTCGAGGCCGGCGACCGGGAGGCGCTCGAGATCGCCATTGTCGAGAACGTGCAGCGCGCCGACCTCAATGCGCTCGAGGAAGCCGCGGGCTATGCCCAGCTCGGCGCGGACTACGGCTATTCGCACGGCGACATCGCCCGCGTCGTCGGCAAGAGCCGGAGCCACGTCGCCAACACCACGCGGCTCGCCAACCTGCCGGAACATACGCGCGCCCTGCTGGCGGGAGGGCAGATTTCGGCCGGGCATGCGCGCGCGCTGCTCTCGGTCGCCCACCCGGACGCGCTCGCCGACCGCATCGTGGCCCAAGGGTTGACGGTCCGGGACATCGAGCGCCTGGTCGAGAATCCGGGCAAGACAGGCCGGCGGCGCAAGGCGCCCGCGGCCAGCGACGCCGACACGGCTGCCCTTGAGGATAAGCTCGGGCTCGCGCTCGGGACAAAAGTAACGATAAGGCACTCAGACGGAAGCGGCGAGATTCGCATCGCCTTCCGCGATTTCGAACAGCTCGACGACTTCTGCCGCCGGCTTTGTCAGCCAGCGACGCGGTAGCGCCAAATCTCGATCAGGCCATCAGCAATGGCCCACGCAGAGGCCGCCAATTTCCCTGCAGCGATAAGGGGTTGCGCAAACCGGACCGACCAGCGCCGGGACGTATCCCGGCGCGTCGCATGAGCAGCCGCTCTCGTCGCTTATGGCCTGGGCGCAACTCCCCACGCAGAGGCCATCCATTTCCTTGCACCGATAGGGGGTCGCGCAAACCAGACCGACGACCCCCGGGGCGTCGCAAGAGCACCCGGCCTGGTCCTGCGAGACGTAAACGTCCTCATGGCTCCGCCTGGATAGATCGGCGCTCAAAGCGACCGAGACAGCCATTGAAAGGACAGACGCGAGGATCAGGCGAAACATCGATCTTTGCATCTTCAAGCTCCTCCAGGGTCGCGAGCTTCGGATTTGAACCACTTTGAAAAAGCCATGTCCAGACGCGTTCGCTGCGGACCCGTCGCGTTTAGGATCGCTTCATTCTCTGCACTGATTCGCGCGCGGTGGCGATCACGATCTTCCGCGCGTGCGGGACGCAAGCGTCCACAGAGCGCGCGACGCCAAAACCTCGGCCAGCCGCGAATCGGCTCGAACGCGCGCGCTCGCCAGCCGGACCGCGGGCAGCCGCGCGGCGATCGACTCCGAGGTCCACCGGTCAGCCTGCCTCGCCAGCGCGCGACGGGCAACCGGCGGCAATTTGACGAACAGCGTCTGGCACGCGGCGTCGAAAGGCCGGCCCTGATCCATTTCGAGCCGAAGCCTGTGCAAGAGCAAGAGCCGCTGAACGAGCCGGATCATCAAATGGTCCGCATCGCCCCCCTCATGGAAGAAGCGGATCAGCGACGTCTCGACCGCCTTGAGATCGCCGAGCAGCGCCTGATCGACGACTTCGTCGAGATTGGATGGCGCCGCGTCCGCCACGATCGCCTGGACGTCCTCGGCGGTGATGCGAGAGGTTCCCTGCGCATAGAGCATCAGCTTGGCGATCTCTCCGCGCGTCGTCTGGCGGTCGGCGCCGGTGAGGGCGACAAGCGCCGCCCGCGCCTCAGCGTCGATCGAAAGCCCGGCCGCGCGAGCCTCGGCGTCGATCAGAGCTTCGAGAGCATTTGCGTCGTCGGAATAGCATTCGATCGAGATGCGGGCGGCGGAGGTTTCGAAAGCCGCCCTTAAACCCGTTCCCTTCCGGAGTTGTCCCGCCTTGACGACGATCGCGCAATCGGTCGGCGGCCGGGCGAACAAAGGCTCGAGCGCCGGCAGGAGATCGCGGCTCTGCGCGTCGATCCAGATCGCCCGGGCGCCCCCGAACATCGAGATCGCATAAGCTTCGTCGGCGAGCGCGCCGGGATCGCGCGCGACCGCATCGCCCTCGAGGCGCACGAGCCGCAGCGGGTCGGGGTCGCCCTGGATGAGATTGCGAATGACGGCTTTCACCCGTTCGTGCGCCAGTCCCTCGTCTGGCCCGTGCACGAGATAGAAGCGAATGTCCTTCGGCAATCGCTCGATGAAGCCATCGGCGGCGGCGCTGCTGACGACGCTCATCCGCTCGACCTCAATCGCAGGCTCATCGGCGTTCCGGGCTTTCGCGCCATGGCAAAATCGTCTAGCACACGACCCCGCATTTTCCAGACGGACGTTGAGCGCACATGGCGACCTTCAAGCTTCTCCTGCTCCCCGGCGACGGCATCGGTCCGGAGGTCATGGCTGAAGTCGAGAAGGTCATCGATTGTTTCGCGCGCGAAGGGGTCGCCAAATTCGAGACCGAAAAGGGGCTGGTCGGCGGTTGCGCCTATGACGCGCACGGTAAAGCGATCAGCGAATCGGACATGGCGCTTGCCGGCGCCGCCGACGCGGTATTGCTGGCCGCCGTCGGCGGCCCGAAGTGGGACGGCGTGCCCTACGACGTTCGTCCCGAGGCGGGACTGCTGCGCTTGCGCAAGGACCTTGCCCTTTACGCCAATCTGCGGCCGGCGATCTGCTATCCGGCGCTCGCTTCCGCTTCGTCGCTCAAACCCGAGGTTGTCGAGGGGCTCGACATCATGATCGTGCGCGAGCTGACCGGCGGCGTCTATTTCGGCGAGCCGAAGCAGATCGTCGATCTCGGCAACGGACAGAAGCGCGCCATTGACACCCAGGTCTACGACACCTTCGAAATCGAGCGGATCGGGCGGACCGCCTTCGAGCTTGCGCGCAAGCGGGGAAACAAGGTCACCTCGTCCGAGAAGCGCAACGTGATGAAGTCCGGCGTGCTGTGGCACGAGGTGATGACCGCCCTGCACAAACGGGAATATCCGGACGTCAAGCTCGAGCATCAGCTCGCCGACGCTCTGGGCATGCAGCTCGTCCGTTGGCCGAAGCAATTCGACGTCATCGTCACCGACAACCTGTTCGGCGACATGCTGTCCGACGTCGCGGCGATGCTGACCGGCTCGCTCGGCATGCTGCCGTCCGCTTCGCTCGGCGACGTCGATCCGAGAAGCGGCCGGCGCAAGGCGCTCTACGAGCCGGTGCACGGATCGGCGCCCGACATCGCCGGCAAGGGGCTCGCCAATCCGATCGCCATGATCGGATCGTTCGGGATGGCGCTGCGCTATTCGTTCGGGCTCAACGCGGCCGCTGACAGGCTTGAAGGGGCGATCGCCCGCGTCCTTGCGGACGGCCTGCGAACCGCCGACATCCGCAGCGACGGGGACCGCCTGGTGTCGACCGGCGAGATGGGCGACGCGATCGTCGCCGAACTCGGCCGGAACTCCGGCTAAACCCGGGACCAGATAACGCGTCTGCCCCGACCTCGCACGGCTGGCTTCGACAACGCCGGTTCGCCAGAGGTCGAGCCGCCCTCGGCTAGAGGCCAAGCTTGCATTTTCCCGCCTTCCTCTATAACAAACGATCCGTTCGGCAAAGAGAACTTCTTAGCTGTCATCGGATATGGAAAGGCCCGTCGTGGGGGACGCTGGGGCGCTTGCAAACGGGGCGATCGCCCAATCCGTCTCGCCGGACAGTCCTACTTTGCGGCTGGGTCACGATTCGCCGTTGCGGATGGATTCCGGCGCGGCCTTGGCGCCGCTCACAATCGCCTATCAGACCTACGGCGCCCTCAACGCGGCGAAATCCAACGCGCTTCTCATCTGTCACGCCCTGACGGGCGACCAGCATGTCGGCAATCGGCATCCGGTCACCGGCCGGCCGGGATGGTGGGAGACGATGGTTGGTCCCGGCCGCCCGTTCGACACCGACCGATTTTTCGTCATTTGCCCCAATGTCGTCGGCGGCTGCATGGGCTCGACCGGCCCCGCCTCCATCAATCCGGAGACCGGCGAGCCTTACGGGCTCGACTTTCCCATCGTCACGATCGCCGACATGGTGCGGGCGCAGGCGCTGCTGATCGATCATTTCGGCATCGACACGCTGTTTTGCGTCGTCGGCGGCTCCATGGGCGGCATGCAGGTCCTTCAGTGGGCCGCAAGCTATCCCGATCGCCTCTTCGCCGCTCTTCCGATCGCCACGGCCGCTCGCCACTCCTCGCAGAACATCGCTTTCCACGAGGTTGGCCGACAGGCGGTCATGGCCGACCCGGACTGGCGCGGCGGGCGCTATCTCATCGAAGGGACGCGCCCGGTGAAGGGCCTCGCGGTCGCGCGGATGGCCGCCCATATCACCTACCTCTCCGAGACCGCGCTCCATCGCCGGTTCGGCCGAAACCTGCAAAACCGTTCGGCCCGCACCTTCTCCTTCGACGCCGATTTTCAGGTCGAGTCGTACCTGCGTCACCAGGGCACGATCTTTGTCGAACGCTTCGATCCCAACTCCTATCTCTTCATGACGCGGGCGATGGACTATTTCGACCTCGCGGCAGATTACGGCGGATCGCTCGCGAACGCGTTCAAAGACTCCCGGACCCGTTTCTGCGTCGTCTCCTTCACCTCCGACTGGCTGTTTCCCACCCGCAACTCCAGAGCGATCGTCCGCGCGCTCAACGCCGGCGGCGCCTCGGTCTCCTTCGTCGAGATCGAGACCGATCGCGGGCATGACGCGTTCCTGCTCGACGTCCCGGACCTCGTCGACACCACGAGGGGCTTCATCGATGCCGCCGCCCGCGCGAGGGGCATTGCTTGACCCTGGCCCGGACCCTTGCCTCGCCTCGCGTCGACCTTTTGCGCGTGGCCGAACTCGTCGCGCCCAACTCACGGGTTCTCGATGTCGGCTGCGGCGATGGCGAGCTGCTGCGGCTCCTGGTCGAAGAGCGAAATGTCGACGGGCGCGGAATAGAGCTTTCGCAGCAAGGCGTTAACGATTGCGTGGCGAAAGGGCTCTCCGTCATTCAGGGCGACGCCGACGCCGACCTCGTCGACTATCCGAACGACGCCTTCGACTATGTGATCCTGTCGCAGACCTTGCAGGCGACCCGCCAGCCGCGGGTCGTGCTCGAGCACATGCTGCGAATCGGCGGTCGGGCGATCGTTTCGGTGCCGAATTTCGGCCATTGGCGAGTCCGGGCGCAACTCGCCCTCCTCGGCCGAATGCCCGTAACCGAGACCCTTTCCCAGTCCTGGTACGACACGCCCAACATCCATTTCTGCACCATCGCCGATTTCATCGCCCTCGCGGGCGAGGTTGGCGCAACGATCGTCAAGAGCACCGCGCTTCATCCTGGCGGCCGGCCCCTCAACCCTATTTGGCCGAAATGGGCGTGGAACCTGCTCGGCGAGCAGGCCATTTTCCTCCTGCATCGCGAACGGTGAGCGCGGCGCGCCTGTTGACAGCTCCCTCGCTTCGCCGTCAACCTATCCGGGGTATGGAAGGAGTCCGGTTCCGATGCCGATCCCGTCCGCCATCCGGGATCTCGTCGCTGACGCTCAGACTTGGCGCCGCGAGATCCATCAAAACCCTGAACTCCTCTACGACGTCCATGTCACCGCCCAATACGTCGCGGATCGGCTGCACGCTTTCGGCTGCGACGAGGTCAAGACTTCCATCGGCCGCACCGGCGTGGTTGGCGTCATCCGCGGCGCCAAAGGCTCGAGCGCCCGCGCGATCGGACTCCGCGCGGATATGGACGCCCTGCCGATCGAGGAGGCGACCAACCTCCCCTATCGCTCCCGGATCCCGGGCAAAATGCACGCCTGCGGCCACGACGGGCACACGGCGATGCTCCTCGGCGCGGCGCGGCGCCTAGCCGAGACCCGCAACTTCGCGGGAAACGCCGTCGTCATCTTCCAGCCCGCCGAAGAGGGCGGCGCGGGCGCGATGGCGATGATCGACGACGGGCTGATGGAGCAGTTCGGCATCGAGGAGGTCTACGGCATGCACAATTGGCCGGCGATGCCGGTCGGATCCTTCATGTTGCGCAAGGGGCCGCTCATGGCCGCCGCCGACGAGATCACGATCACGATCGAAGGTCACGGCGGCCACGCGGCGATGCCGCATCAATGCGTCGATCCGGTGGTCGCAGGCGCGCAGATCGTGCTCGCGCTGCAGACGATCGTTTCACGCTACGTCGATCCGCTCGATGCCTGCGTCGTCTCGATCACCCGTTTCGACGCTGGCTCGGCCAACAATATCATACCGCAATCGGTCTGGCTCAATGGCACGGCGCGCACGCTCCGGGCCGAGACGCGCGACGCGGTCGAAAAGCGAATCCACGAGGTCGCCGGGGGCATCGCCGCGGCGGCCGGCGCGACGGCGCGCGTCGAATATCGTCGCGGCTACCCGCCGACCGTCAATCACCCGGCGCAAACCGAGTTCGCCGCCAAGGTCGCGCGCAAGGTCGTCGGCGATTCCCATGTCGATTCGAACGTCGCCCCAGTCATGGGCGCGGAGGACTTCTCGTTCATGCTCGAGGCGCGCCCGGGCGCGTTCATCTTCCTGGGCAACGGCGACAGCGCGAAGCTCCATCACCCGGCCTATGATTTCAACGACGCGGCCCTCCCCTACGGCATGAGCTATTGGGTCGAATTGGTCGAGACGGCGCTCGCGCCGTAGCGCCGATCGGCGGCTTGAGCGAGGCGTATCGGCGTTCAGCCTCGGCTATTGCCGCTCAAGCTCCTCGCGTAGGATTTCCAGACCGAGCCACTGATCCTCTGCGCCGGCCAGAGCGTCGCGCAAGTCCGCGTAGGCCTTGGTCGCGTCGAGAAACGCAGCGGGCTCCCGGATGGCGAAGTCGGCGTCAGCAAGTTTGCGCTCCAGCCCGTCGAGGTTGGCGCGAAGCTCCTCAATGCGGCGCGGCAAGGTCTCCAGCGCCCTCATCTCGTTGAAGCCGAGCTTGCGCCTTGGCGGGCTCCGATCGATCGGCCGTTTGTCCGGCCTTTCCGCTGTCGCGACCGGCGCGGCGAGCGGTCCGGCAAGACCGCGGCCGCGCTGCGCGACCATGTCGGAATAGCCGCCGGCATACTCGACCCAGCGCCCGTCCCCTTCGCTGACAATGACCGACGTCGCCACCCGGTCGAGAAAATCGCGGTCGTGGCTGACGACAAGGATCGTTCCCGCGTAATCGCTGAGCAACTCCTGCAAGAGATCGAGCGTCTCGATGTCGAGGTCATTGGTCGGTTCGTCGAGGACCATGAGATTCGACGGGCGCGCCAGGGCTCTCGCGAGCATCAACCGTCCGCGTTCGCCGCCCGACAATTTTCCGATTGGCGTGCGCGCCTGCTCCGGCGCGAACAGAAAGTCGCGCATATAGCCCATGACATGCCGGCGCTCATTGTTGATCGTCACGGTGTCGCTGCCGCCGCCCGTCAGCGCGTCGATGAGGGTCGTCGTCGGCTCGAGTGACGCGCGCTGCTGATCCAGAGTGGCCATGATGACGTTCACGCCGAGGCGCACCGATCCCGAGTCGGGCGCGAGAACGCCGGTCAGCATATTGACCAGGGTCGTCTTGCCGGCGCCGTTGGCGCCGACGACCCCTATACGGTCGCCGCGCATGGCGCGGATGGAGAAATCGCGCACGATTGCACGCCCGTCATAGGCTTTGCTGATCCGCTCGGCGTCGATCACCAGCGCGCCCGACGCCTTGGCGTCCTGAGCGACCATCGCGGCGGCCCCGATCGATCGCAAAGCTTCGCGCCGATCGCGCCGCAAGTCGGCGAGTTCCGCCACCCGCCGCATATTGCGCTTCCGGCGCGCGGTGACGCCATAGCGCATCCAGTGCTCCTCGTTGACGATCTTCCGGTCGAGCTTGTGGCGCTCGAGCTCCTCTTCCTCGAGCTTCAGGTCGCGCCACGCCTCGAACGCGCCGAAGCCCTGGTCAAGCAGGCGAGTGCGGCCGCGGTCGAGCCAGACCGTCGCCCGAGTCAGGTCGGCGAGCAGTCGTTTGTCGTGGCTGATCAGCGCCAAAGCCGACCGGCTGCCGGCGAGACTCGCCTCGAGCCATTCGATCGCGACGAGATCGAGATGATTGGTCGGCTCGTCGAGCAAAAGGATGTCGGGGTCGGCGCTCAACGCCCTGACCAGGGCGGCCCGCCGCGCTTCGCCGCCGGAGAGGCGGCTAGGATCGTCGAGGGGATCGAGCCCGAGCTCGGCCATCATTGCCCTCGCCCGATGGGAGCCGTCCAAGTCGCTCAGGCCGGCGAGCACATAGTCGAGCGTGGTCCGAAAGCCGGAAACGTCGGGCTCCTGCGGCAAATAGGCGAGGCGCGCCGAAGGCTGGACGAACCGGGTTCCGCCGTCCGCCGCCGTCTCACCCGCCGCGATCCGAAAGAGCGTCGATTTGCCCGACCCGTTACGCCCGACGACCGCGATCCGGTCGCCGGCGGAAATCGACAGTTCCGCCTTGTCCAGAAGCGGCGCGCCGCCGAGCGTGAGCGCAACGTCTCGCAATTGTAGGAGAGGCGGCATATGAGTACGTTCCGACGCGGCGGCGTCACGCTTAGCGGCAAGCGGGGGAAAGGAAAAGGCCCATGGCGACCAAGGCGACTCTAGCGGCGTTGGCGAAATTGACCGGACTGCGCGACGGCGTGCTCGCGAGGGCCGCAAGAGCGGATTTCGCCGCCGACCCGTCCCGATTCAAGGCGTTCAGCGTCACCCTCGACGATCTCCTGTTCGACTATTCGAAACAGCGGATCGACGCGCCAGTTCTGGCGGCGCTCGTCGAGCTGGCGAAGGCCTGCGGAGTCGAAGCCAAGCGTGAGGCGATGTTCGCCGGCGAGAAGATCAACATTACCGAGAAGCGCGCGGTCCTGCACACTGCGCTGCGCAATTTCTCCGACAAACCCGTCCTGGTCGACGGCCACGACGTCATGCCGGACGTTCTAGACACACGGATGCGGATGCTCCAGTTCGCCTCCGACGTGCGCGAAGGACGCGTGCGCGGCGCCCTCGGCCAGCCGATGACCGATGTCATCAATATTGGCATCGGCGGGTCCGATCTCGGGCCGGCGATGGCCGCCCGGGCCCTGGCGCCGTTCGCGCCGCCGAAGCTGCGCAGCCACTTCGTCTCCAACGTCGACGGGGCGGATATCGGCGACACCCTGCGCGGCCTCGATCCGTCGCGGACGCTCTTCATCGTCTCGTCCAAGACCTTCACCACTGTAGAAACGATGACCAACGCCGCGACCGCCCGCGCCTGGATCACGCAGGGGGTCGGCGAAGCGGCCGTGCACGACCATTTCGCCGCCGTCTCGACCCAACTCGACAAGGTGGCGCAATTCGGCATCCAGCCGACGCGGGTATTCGGCTTCTGGGATTGGGTCGGAGGGCGATATTCGGTCTGGTCCAGCATCGGGCTGCCGCTCGCAATCGCTATCGGACCCGACCGCTTCAATGAATTCCTGCGCGGCGGCTATGAGATCGACCAGCACTTCCGCGAAGCGCCAATCGACAAGAACATCCCGATGCTGATGGGGCTGCTCAGCGTGTGGAACCGCAACGTCCTCGGCCACGCCACTCACGGCGTGATCCCCTACGATCAACGGCTCGGGCGCTTCCCCGCCTATCTCCAGCAATTGCAGATGGAGAGCAACGGCAAGCATGTCCAGCTCGACGGCTCGCCCGCCAATACGGCGACCGGCCCGGTGGTGTGGGGCGAGCCGGGCACCAACGGCCAGCACGCCTTCTTCCAGCTCATCCACCAGGGAACGGAGATCATTCCCCTCGACCTGCTCATCGCAGCGACGCCGACCGACGCCGACGCTCATCAACACGATCTTCTGGTCGCCAACTGCTTCGCCCAAGGGCAGGCTTTGATGCATGGCCGCACCCCCGAGGAGGCCGAGGCGATCACCCACAAGCAAGGAGCGAGCGAAGCCGAGGCTCGCCGGCTCGCGCCGCACAAGAGCTTTTCGGGCAGCCGCCCCACGAGCACGTTCCTCTACCGGCGCCTTGACCCGCGCACGCTCGGGCGCCTCATCGCCCTCTACGAGCACAAAGTGTTCACCGAAGGCGCCGTGTGGGACATCGATTCCTTCGACCAGTGGGGCGTCGAACTGGGCAAGGAGCTTGCCCTAAGCTTGGCGCCGATCGTCGCCGACAACGCCATGAGCGCGGCTCAGCTCGATTCCTCCACCGCGGGCCTCGTCGCCCGCCTGCGCGAACTGCGCGCGGCCGGCTAGGCAGGCCTGGCGTTCGCCTCGCGCCAACGCTGCCAGCGGCGGCGCAGCTCGCCCTGGCGCAGGCCGACGGTCTCATCGAGAAGGCGCGCCTCGAGGATCCGGTCGGTCCGGAAATGGCGGAAGCCTTGACGCAGTTCGCACCACGCCACGAGCAAGCGGCTGGTCTCGGCATATCCGAGGATCACGGGCCAAACCGTGCGGTCAGTTTCCTCGCCGGCCTCGGACCGATAACGCAGCCGCAATTTTCTGCCCTCCCGGATCGCCGATCTCAGGGATGCAGAATCGATACTTTCGTCCGGCTCCGCGTTGGTCGGCTTCGCGCCGACGCTGGGCTCGGCGACAAAGGGCCGCAAATGTTCGGGCACGACGGCTGCGACCTTCGCAACCACGTCGCGGGCGGCGTTCGCAAGGGCCTTGTCGGAGTGGCCCGCGACCCATTGCGCTCCAAGTACGACGGCCTCGATTTCGTCCGCCGTCAGCATGAGGGGCGGCATGTCGTAGTCCGGGGCGAGCAAGTAGCCCATGCCCGCTTCCCCCTCGACCGGAACCCGCTGGCCGATCAGGTCGGCGACGTCGCGGTATACCGTGCGCTTCGAGACTTCGAGCTCCTCCGCGAGCGCGGCCGCCGTCGTCGGCCGGCTCGACCGGCGGAGGATCTGGATGATCTGAAACAACCGGTCGGCTCGACGCATGCTGACTCCTGCTGCCAGGATGCTGTCAGCAGGCTTGTGAGACAAGACTTTTCGGCCGCCCCAGAGGCCGTGACCGAAAGGACCAAGCTCATGAAATTCGCATCCACGCGTCTCATTGCCTCCGACATCAAGTCCATGGTCGGCTTCTACGAGAAGGTGACTGGTCAATCCGCTGAATGGCTCGCGCCCGTATTCGCCGAGTTCGTGACGCCCGCCGGCACGCTCGCGATCGGGAGCGCCGAGACGGTGGCGCTATTCAGCGCAGGAAGCGCGGAGCCCGCCGCCAATCGCACCGCTATCATCGAGTTTCAGGTCGACGACGTCGATGCCGAGTTCGCGCGGCTGAAAGACGCGGCGAGGGTCGTGCAGGCGCCCAAGATGATGCCATGGGGAAATCGCGCGGCGCAGTTCCGCGATCCGGAAGGCACGCTCGTCAGCCTGTACACGCCGGTCACCGATGCAGCCAAGCGGCGGTTTGGCTCGCGGTAAGGCGGGGCGCCGGCCGTCAACGGCGGACGCTCGCGAGCCGCCGCGTCGCCTGCGCGAGCCAGCGGCGGGTCGGAGCGTCCACGAGCGGCGCCAGGGTCTTGAGCACCCGCGCGTGATAGGCGTCGAGCCACGCAATTTCGTCCACGTCCAATAATTTCGGTTCAACGAGCGAAAGATCGATCGGCGCCAGCGTCAGCGTCTCGAAGCCGAGCATCGGCCGCTCGCCGCCCGCAATCGTCCGCGTCTCGACCGCGACCAGATTCTCGGTCCGGATGCCGAATGAGCCGGGGGCATAGTAGCCGGGCTCGTTGGATACGATCATGCCGGGCGCGAGCGCGGTCATACCGGTCTTGGCCAGGCGCTGGGGCCCCTCATGGACCGAGAGGTAGGACCCAACGCCGTGTCCCGTGCCGTGGTCGAAGTCGAGCCCGGCGCGCCAGAGCGCCATGCGCGCGAGCGCGTCGACCTGGGACCCGGACGTTCCCGGCGGAAACACGGCGCGAGCGACGGCGATATGGCCCTTCAGGACCCGGGTGAAGCGGTCGCGCATCAGGCTGGTCGGCCGCCCGACCGCGATCGTACGGGTGATGTCGGTCGTGCCGTCTTCGTATTGCGCGCCGCTGTCGATGAGAAAAATGCCCCGCTCAATTTTGCGGTTGGAGGCCTCGCTGACCCGATAGTGGGGGATGGCCGAATTCGGTCCGGCGCCGGCGATGGTCGGGAAGGAAATGTCCCTAAGGGCGGGGCTTTCGCGCCGAAACGTCTCCAGCGCCTTGACAGCGTCGATTTCCCTCAGGCGGCCCCGCGGCGCCTCGCCTGCGAACCAGGCGAGGAAGCGCGCCATCGCCGCGCCGTCGCGCTCATGGGCGGCGCGGGCGCCCGCAAGCTCGACGGGATTCTTCACCGCCTTCATCAGCGTGATCGGATCAGGCTTAAGTTCGGCCTTGCCGCCCGCTCGCTCGGTCACCTGGGTCAGGCGGGCCGGCGCGGTCGCGGCGTCAAACGCGACCCGGCGGCCCTGCCTGCCGAGGTTGTCGATGAACCCTTCGAGGTCGTCCGGCGCGCGGATCTCCGCATCCCGGCCGAGAGCCCGTCGGCTCGCCGCCGTAAGCTTTCTGTCGTCGACGAAAACGACTGGGCGTCCCTCGAGCGGCAGATAGCCGTAGGCGAGCGGCAGCGGCGTGTAGGAGACGTCCGAGCCGCGAATATTGAACAGCCAGGCCAGATTATGCGGATCGCTGATTACGAGGCCGTCCGACGGCGCCAGCGCTTTGCGCGCCCGCTTTATTTTTGCGCCCACGCCTTCGCCGGCGAACCGGATCGCGTGGGGCGAAATCGGACCGAGAGGCGCGGCAGGCCGATCGAGCCAGATGGCGTCGACAGGGTTCGAGTCCAGCGCAACCAGCCCCGCGCCCGCCTTCTCGCAGGCGGCGGCGAACCGCGCCACCGCATCGGGCGTGTGGAGATGCGGATCATAGCCGAGCTTGTCGCCTCTCTTAAGCTTGCGTGCGATCCAGTCGCCCGGCGGCTCGTCCATGATGTGGCGGAACTCGAAGACCGATCCATCCGCCTGGGCCTTCACCTGCGCCGTGTAGCGGCCATCGACAAACAGCGCCGCCGCGTCCTTGAGCACGACCGCGATTCCCGCCGAGCCGGCAAATCCGGTCAGCCATCGGAGCCGCTCGGCGTTCGGGGGCACATATTCATTCTGATGCTCGTCGGCGCGCGGAACGATGAAGCCTGCGAGGTCCTCCCTGGCCAATTCGGCGCGCAATGCGGCCACCCGAGCAGATCCATGCGAAGGATCGCCCAGTTCATCGAACGTTTGAAAGCGGCTTTCGAACAAGGGCGGCAGCCTCCGAGACGGCCGGGTCAGGCGGCGTCCTGCGCGGTGACGACGAGGCCGATGAAGGGCAATTCGCGATAGCAATGGGCGACGTCCATGCCGTAGCCGACCACAAAGACATCCGGGCAGACAAAGCCGACGAAATCAGCGCCGATTTCGACCGCGCGCTTGCCGGGCTTTTCCAGCATGGTGCAGACCATAACCCGCCGCGCGCCGCGCGCCGCCAGAAGATCCTTGGCGAACGCCAGCGTCCGGCCTGATTCGAGGATATCGTCAACCAGCAGGACGTCGCGGTCGCGTACCGAAGATTCGATGTCTCGAAGGATCTTCACCGCGCCGCTCGACACCGTCCCGTCCAAGTAACTGGACAAGTGAAAAAACTCGACCTGGGGCTCGAGCCCGACCCGATGCAGGGCGCGCAAGAGGTCGGCGGCGAACATGAACGACCCCTTGAGGATGGCGACGACCAGGAGGTCTTTCGGCTTCGCCGCCGCGATTTCCCGCGCAAGCGCCTCCGTTCGCTCGGCGATGGACCTTTCGTCGAACAGAATCTTGACCTGTCTCGCGCCGCTCATGACCTTACTCGGTGAATGACGCTTTATCTCCCGGCGCGGCGAATTTTACCAGCACGTCGCGAACCCCGGCAGGGGGCGCCGCCAATCGGGCTCGGAACGCGACCCGCTCGTGAGGGCCGAGGGCCGACTTCGGCTCCCGCGCCGTCCAGAGGTAGAGTTCGCGACGACCCTCGCCAAAGAGGGTGAGTCTTAGGCTCGGCACAGGCGTTTCGACCTGTCGCAGGTTGACGATCTCGCCCGTGACCAGGAGCTCCCGGCGGTCGTCGCCCGGCGCGGAGATCGTCGCGCGGACGCTGTCGATCGACAGGCCGCGAAGATTGACCGGCATGCCCAAGGAGGCATAGGCCGCCGCTGTCGCCGGCGCGACCCTGACGATCGCCGCCCGGGCGGCGATCGCGCGCCGTCGCAGCGATCATGACCGCGAGAAAGACGAGCGCCGGGATCGCGCGGCCCATCCTTCCGTTGACGCCTGGAGCGCAATTCGAGCCGGATCCGCGCACGGCGACCATGACGCCTGACCTCGCTGTTTTGATGGGTGGACGGTGGCTGGCATTTGTTAGGAAACACGGTTAAAGCCGCGTTAAGCGGCCAACCCTCGCCGTCCCCGGGGATCGCGTTGCTACGGTTCGAAAACGTCGGTTTGCGCTACGGCATAGGACCGGAGGTCGTCGGCGACCTCAATTTTTCCATCGCCCCGCAAAGCTTTCAGTTCCTCACCGGTCCCTCCGGCGCTGGCAAGACCACCCTGATGCGGCTGATGCTGCTAGCGCTGCGCCCAACGCGGGGAACGGTGCGGGTCTTCGGCCGCGACGCGGCGGCTCTGAGCAAGGACGACCTGACTGCGCTGAGGCGCCGCATCGGTGTGGTGTTTCAAGACTTTCGCCTTTTGGACCATCTCACCACCTACGAGAATGTGGCCCTGCCGTTGCGGGCGATGGGACGCGAGGAATCGGGGTATCGGGCGGAAGTGGTCGAGCTTTTGCGCTGGGTCGGCCTCGGCGACCGCATGAATGCGCCCCCGCCGGTGCTCTCCGGCGGCGAAAAGCAGCGGGCGGCGATCGCAAGGGCGCTGATCGTCCGGCCGGAGCTTCTGCTGGCCGACGAGCCGACCGGCAATGTTGATCCCGGCCTCGCCCGCCGTCTGCTCAGATTGTTCGTCGAGCTTCATCGGCTCGGCACGGCGGTCGTCATCGCTACCCATGATCTCCAGCTCATGGACCAGTTCGGCTTCGCCCGCAGACTGGTCGTCGGCGACGGCAAGCTCACGATCTTCGACGGGTCGCCGTCGTGAATGAACCGATCGTCGACCCTCTCCTTGCCGCCGCACCGGAGGCGGCGTTCGAGAGCGATGCGCCGCTCATACCGCGCGACTCGGTCGCTGGCCGCGCGCTGGTTGTCGTGATCGCGATCATGACCTTTCTCGCCTGCCTTACCGCGGGCGCGGCGTTGCTGGTCGCCGACGCCTCGCGCGGCTGGCGCTCGGAGGTGCTGCGCGACGCCACCGTCCAGATCAAGGCCGGGCCTGGCGAAAATATCGACAATCTGGTCGCCAAGGTCGTCTCGATCGCCTCCCAGGCGAAAGGCGTCGAGTTTGTTCACGCCTATTCGAAAGCCGAATTGGAGCAGCTGCTCGAACCGTGGCTGGGGAGCGGCCTCGATCTCAGCCAGTTGCCGATTCCCCGGCTCATCGTCGTCCGGCTCAGCGGCCAGCGGCCGGAGGACCTCGCGGCGCTGCGGGCGGCGCTGGCGGCGGCGGCGCCGCAGGCCAGTCTCGACGACCATCGCGTCTGGGCGGAGCGTATCGGCACGATGGCCGACGCCGTCGTGGTCCTCGCCGCTGCCCTCTTCGCCCTCATGATCCTGGCGATGGGGACGGCTATCGGGTTCGCCACCCGCGGCGCAATGGCGGGCAACCGCGAGATCGTCGAGGTGCTGCATCTCGTCGGCGCGTCAGACAAGTTCATCGCCAGCGAGTTTCAGACCCATTTCCGCCGTCTGGGCCTTCGCGGCTCCATGATCGGGGGACTGGCGGCGATGGCGTTCTTCGCCGCTGCGTCGCTCTTCTCTTTTTTGTGGGCGCATTCGCCCGGCGGCGGCGAGATCGCCGCAATGTTCGGATCGTTCGCGCTCGGTCTCTACGGCTATCTCGCGCTGGCGTTGGTCTGCGCCGCCGTCACTCTGTTGACCGGCCTTCTTTCGCGCGAGATCGTCCTACGCCATTTGCAAATTCTGCCCTAGAACACGCGGCGATGCTCCTCTCCGCGAACCTTAGACGGCCAAAATGCTGGCAACGCGCTCGCTGCTTTTCAACGCCCTCTTCTATCTGAACCTAGTCGTTCTGATGATCGTCGGCCTCCCAACCATGGTGTTCGGGAGGAAGGCGGTGTTCGCGCTCGCCCGCCTATGGGGCGCGATTTCCGTCTGGCTCCTGGAGGTCATCTGCGGCCTCAAACTCGAATATCGCGGGGTCGACAACATTCCCCCCGGCGCGGTCCTGATCGCCGCCAAGCATCAATCGTTTCTTGAGACCTTCGGGCTGCTCAAATACGCCCCCGACTTCGCCATCATCCTCAAGCGCCAGCTGACTTACGTGCCTCTCTTCGGACTTTATCTCATCGCCTCGCAGCAGATCGCGATCGACCGCGGGAGAGGCAGGCAGGCGCTCCAGCAAATCGCCGCCGCCGCCAAGACTGTGTTCGCCGCCGGGCGTCAGGTCTTCATCTACCCAGAGGGAACCCGGCGAGTCCCCGGCGCGCCGCCGAAATACAAACAGGGCGCGACCGTTCTCTATGCCGAGACGGGCGTCCCCTGCCTGCCGGTGGCGCTCAATACTGGCCTGTTCTGGCGGCGTCACGGCTTTCTCAGGCGACCAGGCGTCGCGGTGATCGAATATCTGCCGATCATCGCGCCCGGGCTTGAGCGCGACGTCTTCAGCGAGCGCCTCGAATTGACGATCGAAACCGCCTGCGCCCGACTCAACGCGGAAGCCCTCGCCAAGGACCCTTCGCTGGCGGCGGTGCTCGCAGACGGCCCGAAGAGTGACGTAGAGGCGCAGAACTCGACTTGACGATGATCATGGTCTGTTCTATCTTCGTTCGCACAATGATCCGGAGTGCGGGCGATGTGGGCATCTTGCGAGACTGTGGCTCCGACGATTGAGCGGACGCGCGGTTTGTCGGAGCCGCCGGCGCCGCCATGGATCGCGCCCTCAAGCGATGGCAGAGAGCCTGCGGGCGGCGCCGCGCTCACCGCGCTGGCCGGCCTGCCTTTCTCGTCCCGCTTCTGGTCTTGGACGGGGCGATCGGGGCGCCGGTATGTCTTTTCGGTTTATCCGCCATCGACCTGCCCGGCGTTTTGCGACGCCGTTCTGGTCGCGGCCGTGCGCGACGGCCAGCGCCGGCTGCGCATCATTTCGGTGCGAGACACCGGCGCCTTTCCGGAGCCGATCGTCGCCCGCGCCCAACGCGAATTTCGCTCCTTCGGTCCCGGCTTGGAGTTTCATCTCCATTTGCTGCCCTCGTCGCCAAAGGACCGAGCGGCCACAATTGCCGATCTGACGATCGCGCCGCGATGAAACGCGGCCCCGCCGTCACTAACGCGCACTCAATTCGGCGCTGAGCCACTCAAGGTCGCGGTCGCGGACGCCCATCGCGTGCAGGTGGGCATGCGTCTCAAGGACATATTCGGCATTGTCGCCCGACCGGCCCTTGCCCGCGCGCACATAAGCCAGCATCGCCTCGCGGTCGAGACGCCCAGCGTACTGCTGGTGGAGCCGGTCGGCGACATAGAACACCGCCAGCACACGCTCGCCGCATTCGAGCGTGATCGGCGCGATGCGCTCGAGATAGACCGCCGTCACCTGCTCCCGTTCGCGCAGGTAGCGGATCGTGCTCTCGCGCAGCGCCGGGTCGACCTCGAACGCCACTCCCGGACAGGCGCCGCCCCGATCAAGGCCAAGCACCAGCCCGGGCCGCTCGGGCGAACCGCGATAGACATGTGAGAAGACGCACAGACTTCTCCGCCAGCCGCGCAGCGTCGCCTTGGATCGGCGCACATAGGCGAACCCCGGCCGCCACATCAGCGACCCGTATCCAAACACCCAAAGGCTCCCGTCCGAAGCGGCGGCGGCCGGGGCCGTCACGTAACCGGCTCGTCCGTTTCGGCTGCCCGCCGCCCGAAATCCGGCGCCGCCGTCTCCTGGCCTTCGGCGACGATGCCGCGCCGGATCGTCCGGGTGCGGGTGAACAGGGCGAACAGCCCGTCGCCGTCCCCGCGGCGTATCATCCGCTGCAACGCCGTCAGGTCCTCGTTGAACCGGCCCAACATCTCCAGCACCGCATCCTTATTGTGCAAGAAGACGTCGCGCCACATTGTCGGGTCCGAGGCCGCGATCCGCGTGAAGTCGCGGAAACCCCCGGCTGAGAACTTGATGACCTCGGAGCGAGTGACCTCTTCGAGGTCCGCCGCGGTGCCTACGATGTTGTAGGCGATAAGATGCGGCACATGGCTGGTGATCGCCAGCACAAGGTCGTGATGGGCCGCGCCCATGATTTCGACGTGCGATCCCAGCGCTTCCCAGAATGCTTTGACTTTCGTCACCGCTTGCTCGTCTGCCCCGTCGGGCGGAGTGACAATGCACCACCGGTTCACGAACAGGCTCGCAAATCCGGCGTCCGGCCCCGAGTGCTCGGTTCCCGCGACCGGATGGGCCGGCGTCAGGCGCGCGTGACCCGGCAGCGCCGCCTCAAGGATAGAGATGACCGCGCTTTTGACCGAACCGACGTCCGAGACGATCGTCCCGGGCTTCAGCGCCGGCGCGATGGCGCGTCCGACGGCTCCGTAGACCCCGACCGGCACGCAGAGAATGACGCAATCGGCGCCGCTCACGGCCCGAGCGAGATCGTCGGTGACAACATCGCCGAGCGCCAACGCCTTCGCCCGCTCCAGGACCGCGACCGAATGGTCGGCGAGGACTATTCGCCGGGCGGCGTTGCGGCGGCGAGCAGCGCGGGCGATGGACGAGCCGATGAGCCCGACGCCGATGACCGCAAGCTCATCGAAGATCGGTTCGTCGAGCGGCGCCCCGAGCCGTTCAATCACTTTTGCCCCGAATGAATTCGGCCAGCGCGGCGACCACGCCCCTGTTGGCCTCCTCGCCGCCTACGGTAAGCCGCAACGATTCCGGCAGCCCGTAGGCCGCGACCGCCCGGAGGATGAAGCCGCGCGCGCTGAGGAACGCGTCCGCATCCGCCGCGGTTCGCCCCTTCTCCTTCGGAAAGGTGAGCAGCAGGAAATTCCCGACGCTTGGCGTCACCTCGATCCCGAGCTTTGCGATCGCCTCGGCGAGCCAGGCCAGCCAGCGCGAATTGTGCGCGATCGCTCCTTCGATATGGGCGACGTCTTCCAAACTGGCCACGCCTGCGGCCTGCGCCGCCCCGTTCAGGTTGAAGGGCCCACGAACGCGGTTCAGCGCATCGAGAACATGCGCCGAGCCATAGGCCCAGCCGACCCGCAAGCCCGCAAGGCCATGGATCTTGGAGAATGTCCGGGTCATCACGACGTTTTCCGCACTCGAGGCAAGCTCGAGGCCGGCGGCATAGTCGTTGCGAGTTACATATTCGGCATAGGCCGCGTCGATCACCAGCAGCGTGTGCGCCGGCAGGCCGGCGTGCAGGCGCTTCACCTCGGAGAACGGGATATAGGTCCCGGTCGGGTTGTTCGGGTTGGCGAGATAGACAATCTTCGTCCGAGCGGTGGTCTTCGCCAGAATAGCGTCCACGCTCGCCGTCTTGTCCGTCTCTTTGGCCACGACGGGAACGCCGCCGGCCGCCCGAATGCAGATCGGATAGGTGAGAAAGCCGTATTGGCTGTAGAGCCCTTCGTCCCCCGGGTGCAGAAAGACATGCGCCAGAAGGGCCAGCAATTCGTCGGAGCCGTTGCCGCAGATGATTCGCGCCGGATCGAGACCGTACCGGCGGCCAATGGCCCCCCGAAGAGCTGTCGACGCTCCATCGGGATAGAGTTCAAGACTGCCAGCCAGCGCGTGCACGGCCTCGATCGCCTTCGGAGACGGACCGAGCGGCGATTCGTTGGACGAGAGCTTGTGAACCTTCGCCACCCCCGGGATCCGGCTCTTCCCCGGCACATAGGGGTCGATCGCCAGGATTTCGGGGCGCGGCTGCGGCTTGAGGACAGAGTGGGACGTCATGGCGGGTCCGATTAGCCTCAATTCGGCGGTTTGTGCAACGCCGAGGCGTCGAAGCGGTCCGCGTGGGCGCCGACCTCGGAGGCGCGCACGTCGGCGCCGCCGGCCGATCGCAGCGCCTCGCTTACCGCGTGCGCGGCGATGTCCCCGGGCCGCGCCACCAGGAGGGCAAGCCCGATCTCGCTGGCGGCGGAACCGATGACCTCCGCGCCGATCTTGCGCAGTACATTTGGAACGTCGGCGCGCCAGCGGTCGAGCGTGACCGATTCGAGCACCACCTCGCGGGCGGCCCCGTCGGCCAATGGTCTCGAGATGACGAACACCGGCAGGCCTGCGGGGTGATCGGCGCGTTCCACAAACGGCAGCCGGGCGATGATCTTAGGCGCGTCCGGCGGCGCAAGCCGCGTCCACCACGCGCCGGCCCCCGGACCGCCATCGAGCGCAAACACGCCGAGATCACCCCTCGATCCGCCGACAGCCCGGATCACGTCCGCCGCCCCGAGATGCGGCAGGCAGGGAACCGTAAAGCCGAAATGAAACCGCGCCGAATCGCGCATTTTCGCGTCGTCGCCGGACACGTCGATGTGCACGCTGTAAGGCGCCTGGATATAGGTGAAGGTCGAAATGATGACCCGCCAGATGCTCTCGACGGTATCCAGCGGCAGACGCCCGCGATGCCGCTCCGCGATGGCGCGCATCATCGAGGCCTCACGCGCCGGGCGGAACGCCGAACCCCCTCCCTGACCGGTCTTGATCTCGATCAATCGGTCTATGACCCGCCCGCGCTCGATCAGAAGCTCATGCATCTCCGCATCGATGCGGTCGATTTCCACTCTGAGGTCGGCGAGGGTCGGCGGCGGCGGCTTGGTCAAGGGGCGACCCTCTCCTTATGCGCGGGTCTTGGGAGGAAATCTCAGGTCACGCCGGAGGCCGGGCAGGCCGAGTTCAGGTGTTCATCAATTCGAAGAAATTCGCGTTCGTCTTGGTCTCGCGCAGCTTGCCGAGCAGGAACTCGATCGCATCGACCGTGCCCATCGGATTGAGGATCCGGCGGAGAACATACATTTTCTTGAGAATGTCGGGCGGCACCAGCAATTCCTCTTTCCGGGTCCCTGATCGGGTGATGTCCATGGACGGGAAGGTGCGTTTGTCGGCGACCTTGCGGTCGAGAATGATTTCCGAATTGCCGGTGCCCTTGAACTCTTCGAAAATGACTTCATCCATGCGCGAGCCGGTATCGATGAGCGCGGTGGCGATGATCGTCAGCGATCCGCCCTCTTCGATGTTCCTCGCGGCGCCGAAAAATCGCTTTGGCCGTTGCAGCGCGTTGGCGTCGACGCCGCCGGTCAGGACCTTTCCGGACGATGGCACGACGGTGTTGTAGGCGCGTCCGAGCCGCGTGATCGAATCGAGCAGGATGACCACATCCCGGCCGTGCTCGACCAGCCTCTTGGCCTTCTCGATCACCATCTCGGCGACCTGAACGTGGCGGACCGCGGGTTCATCGAAGGTCGAGGACACCACCTCGCCTTTCACCGACCGTTGCATGTCCGTCACTTCCTCCGGGCGCTCGTCGATCAGGAGGACGATCAAATAGCATTCCGGATGATTGGCGGTGACCGACTGGGCGATGTTCTGCAGCAACACCGTCTTGCCGGTGCGCGGGGGCGCGACGATGAGCGCCCGCTGCCCCTTGCCGATGGGCGCGACGATATCGATGACCCGCGCCGACATATCCTTGCGGGTCGGGTCTTCGACCTCGAGCCGCAAACGTTCGTCTGGATAGAGCGGCGTCAAGTTGTCGAAGTGGACCTTGTGCCGGGTCTTTTCCGGGTCCTCGAAATTGATCGCGTTGCATTTCAGCAGCGCGAAATAACGTTCCCCTTCCTTGGGGCTCCGGATCACGCCCTCGACCGTGTCGCCGGTTCGCAACCCCAAGCGCCTGATCTGCGATGGCGAGACATAGATGTCGTCGGGACCAGGAAGATAGTTGGCGTCGGCCGAGCGCAGGAAAGCAAATCCGTCCTGCAAAATCTCAACCACGCCCTCGCCGATGATCTGCACTTCAACGCTGGCGAGCTGCTTGAGGATCGCGAACATCAACTCCTGTTTGCGCATGGTTGAGGCGTTCTCGACATCGTTCTCCTCTGCGAACGCGAGGAGCTCGGTCGGTGATTTCTGCTTTAATTCTTTGAGTTTCATTTCCCGCATGGGCGGACCTTATTCTCGGACTTTCGGGCTCACGGCCCCGCAAAGTCACAGACGTGATGGAAGATGGCGGTGACGTTTCGACGCGGCGTCGAGTTTTGTCAGGCTGCCGCGACGAAAGTTGGATCGGGCGATCCGGCGCCGCACGGAACCCGCGTTGACGGGTGGCGCCGCTTCATAGTCGGGTTTGCGGAAATATTCAACGGTCTTTTGCCGCAGGCGCGGTCAGGGCGTCAAAAGGCCTAAAAAGGCTTCACCACGGCCAGAATCACGATCAGGGCCATGAGGACGGTCGGAACTTCGTTCAGGACGCGATAGAACCCGGCCGGCCGAGCATTGGCGTCGGCTGCGAAAGTGCGCACACAGCGCGCAAAGTAGCCGTGCAGCCCGCCCAGAACGAGGACCAGGATGAATTTGGCCTGGAGCCAGGGCGCCTGCCAATATCCGGTCAGAAACGCAAGCGCGATGCCGGTGAGGAATACCAGAATCATCGATGGGTTGACGATGGCCTTCAGGAGCCGCCGCTCCATGACCTTGAAGGTTTCCGAAAGCGCCGAGCCTTTCGGCGCATCGGCGTGGTAAACGAACAGCCGAGGCAGGTACAGCATCCCAGCCATCCAGGCGATGACGGCGATAACGTGCAGCGCCTTGAGCCAGGGAATCATCGGGAATTTCGCAAGGATGAGCGGCCCGTCCGCCTCTCGAACAGTCGATGGCATTAGGCCCGGCCCATGTCCGGCGCAAGTCGCGGCGGTCGTTTGGCGACCAAATAGAATCCAAGACCGGAATTGATTCTTCTTCTTAGACATCCGGTTTGAGCACAATCAGCGCTATCCAGTTCGGCGACAGCGCGCCCGGGGCCCTCAAGGCGCGGAAGGGCGAAACCGGAGCCTCGCGGCAATTAACGATTCGTTAAGAATTCCAGAGACTTCGAAAATACCACTAGGAACGTGATATATAGTATCCCCGCAATTCATATCCGGTTTGTCTATTGCCGCAATTTTGTTCCTGTAGGCGCGCCTGTGGATCGTTGCGCGGGCCTAGTCGCGGGTCTGCCGGCTGGTCAGGAAGCCGGCCCTGACTTTCCACGCCTGTCCACAAGAAGCCCGCCCGGTTATAACCAGTCGCGAATTCCGTCCCGTGGGGGCCGCGTTGGGCCGCAGCTATTTCCATCTTCATCTGGTTTCGGATTCTACCGGTGAAACGCTGATCGCCGCCTCTCGCGCCGCCTCGGCGCAATATCAGGGCGTTGCTTCGATCGAACATGTCTATCCGCTGGTGCGCACCCCGGCGCAGCTCGGTCGGGTGATCGCCGAAATCGAAAACGCGCCGGGCATCGTGCTCTTCACTCTGGTCGATTCTGATCTGTCGATGCGGCTCGAAGAAGGCTGCGCTGCGTCGGGCTCGCCATGCCTGTCCGTCCTGGCTCCAATTCTGACGTTGTTCAAATCCTACCTCGGACAGAATTCGACGCCGCGGGCCGGCGCTCAACACATGCTCAACGCCGATTATTTCAAACGAATCGACGCGCTCAATTTCAGCATGTTGAGCGATGACGGCCAGGCGGCGGAAAATCTCGACCATGCCGATATCGTTCTTCTCGGGGTCAGCCGCACGTCGAAGACCCCAACCAGCATCTATCTTGCGAATCGCGGCTATAAGACCGCCAACGTCCCGTTCGTGCCGCATGTCCCGTTGCCAAAGACCCTCGATCATCTCCGCCGGCCTCTGATCGTCGGCCTGATCGCTTCAGCCGATCGAATCGTGCAAATCCGGCAGAACCGTCTCCTGTCGCTCAACGCCGATTCGGAGACGGAATATGTTGACCGCACCGCGGTCGCCGAGGAGGTCGCGGCGTCGCGCCGGCTTTTCGCCGAACGGGGTTGGCCGACGATCGACGTGACGCGACGGTCGATCGAGGAGACGGCGGCGGCGGTGCTCGATCTTTATCGGGCGCATCGGCTGAAGTTCATCGCCGACGGCTGATGACGATGGAGGAAGCTCGAATTTCGACGTCGAGGTCGGCGCGGATGCCCTCGCTCTGGCGCGCGGCTCAGCCGCTGATTCTGGCGTCGAAGAGTCGCGCCCGCCTGGCGCTCCTGTCGGCCGTCGGACTTGATGCGGAGATCGCCGCCGCCGAGATCGACGAACGGGCGGTCGAAGACCGGCACCTCGCGCGCGGCGGCTCGATCGAGAGCCTCGCCAGCGAACTGGCGCAGGCCAAAGCGCTCGCCGTCAGCGCGATCCGACCGGACGCCTATTGTCTGGGCGCCGATCAGACGCTCACGCTCGAGGGGAGGATCTTCCACAAGGCGCGCGATCTCGATCAGGCGGCCCAATCGCTCGCGGCGCTTTCAGGCAAGACGCACCGGCTGCACTCGGCCTTCTGCGTCGCCCGCTCCGGGCGGCCGCTGGTAGTCGAGGGCGATCACGCGGAACTGCGGATGCGGCCGCTCGATCCAGTAGCGATTTCGCGCTATCTCAATCGGGCCGGCCCGGCGGCGCTGAGATCGGTCGGCGGCTATGAGGTCGAGGGTCTCGGCGCCCACCTCATGGATCGTATCGAAGGCGAGCACTCCGTTGTTCTCGGATTGCCAATGCTCCGCCTCCTCGCCTGGCTGCGCAAGGAAAGCCTGATCTCGCTATGATCGATTCTCGTTCGCCCCGCGCAGGCGTGGCTGGTTGGCCGGTCGACCACTCCCGATCGCCGACGATCCATCGGCACTGGTTGAAGGAGCTAGGCCTTGCGGGAAGCTACGAGAGATTCGCAGTCCGACCGGGAGAATTTGGCCCGTTCGCGATTCAGATCGGCCGGGACGAACTCGTCGGCGCAAATGTGACGGCGCCTCACAAGGAAGCAGCGTTTAGCCTCTGCGACCGGCGAACGGCAGTCGCGGAGGCGCTTGGGGCGGTGAACACGCTATGGCGGCATGACGGGCGTCTGTGGGGCGACAACACCGACGTCGCCGGCTTTCTGGCCAACATGGACCAGAGCGCCCCGGACTGGTTGGGACGGGCAGGATCGGCCGTCGTCATTGGCGCGGGCGGCGCAGCCCGGGCGATCATCTACGCGCTCAAGTCGCGCGGGTTTGAGAGCATTGCGATCGTCAACCGGACCCAGAGTCGAGCCGAGGCGCTGGCCGCGCATTTTGGCGTCCTGACCCACGCGACGCCTTGGTCCCATCTCGCGGCGAGACTGCGGGAGGCGGATCTTCTCGTCAACACGAGCGTGCTCGGCATGGCCGGACAACCGCCGCTCTTGCTCGACGTCGGCGGGCTCCCAAACCACGCAGTCGTCGCCGACATCGTCTATGTTCCGTTGCGCACGCCGCTCATCGAGGCTGCGAGGGCGCGCGGCTTGCGCGCCGTGGAGGGGTTGGGCATGCTGCTCCATCAGGCGGTCCCCGGGTTCGCCCGTTGGTTTGGCGGGCGACCGACGGTGACGCCGGCGTTGCGAGCGCTGGTCGAGGCCGAGGTCTTGGCGACACACATGGAGGCGCGGTGATCGTCGTTGGACTGACGGGCTCGATCGCGATGGGGAAATCGACGGTCGCGGCCATGTTCGCCGAGTTCGGCGTCCCGACTTTCAACGCCGATGACGCCGTGAGAGAGTTCTACGCCAGCGACGACGCAAAATCGATCGAGGCCGCGTTTCCAGGCGTCTCGGTCGAGGGAAAAATCGACCGCGAGCGCCTCGGAGCGCGCGTGCTGGGCGACGCGGATGCGCTGCAACGGCTTGAGGGTATGGTGCATCCCGCGGTGGCCAAGGCCCGCCTCCAGTTCCTCGAGCGCGCCGCAGCAGGGGGCCGGCGGATGGCCATCGTGGACGTGCCGCTGCTGTTCGAGACCGGCGGGCATAAAGACGTTGATGTCGTTGTCGTGGTCAGCGCGCCGGAATCTGTCCAGCGCGCGCGCGCGCTGGCGCGACAAGGCATGACCGAGGCCAAACTTGACGCCGTGCTATCGCGTCAGGCCTCTGACGCCGAAAAGCGGCGGGGGGCCCATTTCATCATCGACACCCGCGGCTCCCATGACTTGACACGCGCGGTTGTTGGTCAATTCATGCGCGCAGCCGCTGCGCTTGCCGGAGGTTGACAACGCCGTGCGCGAAATCGTGCTCGACACCGAAACGACAGGCCTCAATCCCGCCGAGGGACATCGTGTGCTGGAAATCGGCGCGGTCGAAATCGTTCATCAGGCCCCGACCGGAAGGGTGTTCCATACGCTCATCAATCCGGAGCGCGACGTGCCCGAAGACGCCGCGCGCGTTCACGGCCACACCGCGGCCGTCCTCAAGGACAAGCCGGCGTTCGCCAGCGTCGTCGACGAATTTCTCGCCTTCGTCGGCGATTCGACGCTCGTCATCCACAATGCCGAATTCGATATGCGCTTCGTCAACGCCGAACTGGCGAGGCTCGGGCGCGAGCCGATCGGCATGGACCGCGTCGTCGACACGCTTGTGCTGGCGCGAAGAAAGCATCCTGGACAGCCAAACAGCCTCGACGCTCTGTGCGACCGCTATCGCATCGATCGCTCGCGGCGCGTCAGGCACGGCGCGTTGCTCGATGCGGAAATTCTCACCGAAATCTATTGCGAGCTCACCGGAGGCCGGCAGCGCTCGCTCGTGTTCGGGGACGCTGAGGGGCTTGCCGGTCCGTTCGCCCTCGGGCTTTCTCCCCGCTTGGGTGAGCGGCTGCGCAGACAATTGTCGGTCGCGCGCGAGGAGGCAAGCGCTCACGCTCAATATATCCAAAGTCTCGGCGAGCACGCGATCTGGTTTCGCTATGTGGCGAGGCCGGCGTGACCTGCCCCCCTCAGCAATAGCTCAGGCGGTTCGCTGCTGCTGCTGCCCGCCGGCAGCGGCCAAACGCTGCAGATAGAGAGCGTGAAAATCGATCGGGTCGATATAAAGCGGCGGATAGGAGCCGCCTCGCACTGCGTCGGCGATGATCTGGCGCGCGAACGGGAACAAAAGTCGCGGCCCTTCGATCATGACCACGGGCTGGACCTGTTCCGGCGGGAAGTTCTCGACCCGGAACACGCCGGCGTAGTTGAGCTCGAACTTGAACATCGTATCCGCGCCTTGACCCGCCCCGCCCTCGAGCATGAGGCTCACCTCGAAGTCCGAGGGCGCGAGCTGACGCGCGTTCACGTTGATCTGGATTGAGATGTTGGGGGCCGCCTGCTGGGCGCCCAAGGTGCGCGGCGCATTGGGATTCTCGAACGACAGATCTTTGGTGTACTGGGCGAGAATCGAAAATTTCGGGCCGGTCTGCGGCGCTTCGGCGCCGTTTCCGTTTTGATCGGGCATCGTCAACTGCTCCCTGTACCGCGAGCCCGAACGCCTCCTGGCGGTCGTTGGGGCAATCCAAACGCGCTTTGGCGTCGCCTAGCATGGCGCCCATAGGCAAACAAGCGCGCCGCCGACGAGGACAATCATCGCGCGGCGCTGAGCCGCTTGAACAGCGCCAGGTTCGCGTAGCCGTCCGGCGCGAGACCATTGCGCTCCTGATAGACGCGCACGGCCGAACGCAGCGCATCGCCGGTCCTTCCGTCGATCTTGCCGACGTCGTAGCCCATCTTCTTGAGTTCCGCCTGAACTCTTTCGGTTTGGGCCGCGGTCAGCGGCCGGTCAGCGACTGGCCATGCCGCGACCAGCCCTCCGCTCCCTGTCGTCGCGTCGCCAAGCAAGGCCACCGAGAGTGCGTAAGCCGTTGAATTGTTGTAGGCTTTGATGACATCGAAATTGCTGGTCACGAGAAACACAGGTCCGTTGAGCCCAGCCAGGATCAATAGTCGCCCTTCGCCCTTCTCCGGCAACGGCACGCCCCCTGTTCTCTCGACGCCGCGGGCGGCGAAGGAGGCAAACGGCGCAGGGGACATCGAATCAGCGTCAGTCAGGGCGAAATTCGGCGGCAGACGGACTTCGAAACCCCAGGGCAAGTCCTTGATCCAGCCGTGCTTGGCCAGAAAATTCGCAGTCGACCCGATCGCGTCGGCTTCACTCTTCCAGATATCGCGCCGGCCATGTCCTTCAAAATCGACCGCATAGGCAAGGTAGCTCGACGGCATGAATTGCGTCTGTCCCATCGCGCCAGCCCATGAGCCGAGCATCGCCGCAGGAGGAATGTCGCCGCCCTCGAGTATGGCCAGGGCCGCCAGCAATTCGTCGCGAAAATAATCGCCGCGAAAGCGGGCATAGGCGAGGGTTGCGAGGGCGCGAACGACGCCGTTCGATCCGACATCCTCGCCAAAATCGGTCTCCAGGCCCCAGACGCCCAGAATCACGGCCTCGTCGACGCCGTAAGTCTCCTTGGCTTTGGCGAGCCAGACATTCACCGCGTCGGCTTTACCGCGGCCGCGGGCGATACGGTCCGGGGAAACGGCGGAGGCGACGTAGTCCCAGACCGGACGCACGACTTCCGGCTGCGCCTCGGTCATTGCGACGACCTTCGGATCGAAGGAGACGCCGGCAAAGGCGGCTTCGAAGGTCGGGCGTGAAACGCCGCGCTCCTCGGCGAGCGGCCACAGCGAGGCGATGTATTCCCGGAAGGGGTCGCGATGGGAAGAGACCGGTCGCTTGCCAGGCGCGGCGTCCGAAGGCAATGCGAGGCCCGTAACTCCAAGCACAACGAGGCAGACGCGCAGGAGCGCGAAAGCGATCAAAGCCTGCGCGCCCGCCTCGACCGGTCGAGTCGGAATCGCCAGCGTCAACTCTTGATCTCATCGGGGCGGGGCATGGAGACGATATTGTAACCCGCGTCGACGAAATGCACCTCGCCGGTCACGCCGTCCGAAAGGGGAGAGAGCAGATAGAGCGCGGCGCCGCCGACATTCTCGATCGTCACCGTACGCCGAAGCGGGGAATGGGCGCGCTGGAAATTGAACATGAAGCGCGCGTCGGCGATTCCCGCGCCGGCCAAGGTGCGTATCGGGCCGGCGGAAATCGCATTGACGCGAATGTTCTCGGGACCGAAGTCCGCAGCCAGATAGCGCACGCTCGCCTCGAGCGCGGCCTTGGCGACCCCCATCACATTGTAATTCGGGACAACGCGCGTTGCGCCGCCGAAAGTCAGCGTGAGCATCGCGCCCCCGGACGGCATCATGTTGGCGGCGCGCTTGGCGACCTCGGTGAAAGAGAACGCCGATATGACCATCGTGCGGATGAAATTCTCGCGGCTGGTGTCCGCATAGCGGCCTCTCAGCTCATTGCGATCGGAAAACCCTATGCAATGGACCAGAAAATCGAGGCTGCCCCATGCTGTCTCAAGCGCCGAAAGGACCGCCTCGACCGACGCCAGATCCTCGACGTCGCAGGGAAGGACGTGCGTCGAGCCAATCGCCTCGGCAAGCGGAGCGACTCGCTTTCCAAGCGCGTCGCTCTGGTAAGTGAAGGCCAGTTCGGCCCCTTCCGCCGCCAGCGTCTTGGCTATGCCCCAGGCTATCGAATGATCGTTGGCGACGCCCATGACGAGGCCGCGTTTGCCGCTCATCAAACCGGACCTCATGGCGTACTCATGGTTGGACTCTGCATATCGACTGGACTGGGGCTGCGAGCGGCTGGTCCGCCCTCGCCGCGCGGCGAGGCGCGCTCACGGATTCAAGCGTCCACCTGCTTGAACACGAGCGTGGCGTTGGTGCCGCCGAAGCCGAAGGAGTTTGAGAGCGCCGACCTCAGTTTGACGTTGTCGCGACGCGCACGCACGATCGGCATGTCCGAGAAGGCAGGGTCAAGCTCGTCAATATGCGCGCTTTCGCAGATGAAACCGTTCCGCATCATCAGCAGCGAATAGATCGCCTCGTGCACGCCGGTGGCGCCCTGGGAATGGCCAGTCAGCGATTTGGTCGCCGATATCGGCGGGCATTTCTCCCCTGAACCGAAGACCTGGCGTATCGCCTCGATTTCCTTGAGATCGCCGACCGGGGTCGAAGTCGCATGCGGATTGATGTAGTCGATCGGGATCTTGATTCGCGCAATTGCCTGGCTCATGCATCGCGCCGCGCCCTCGCCGGAGGGCGCAACCATGTCGTGCCCGTCGGAAGTGGCGCCGTAGCCTATGATCTCGCCGTAAATCCTGGCGCCACGGGCTTTTGCCCGTTCGTAGTCTTCGAGCACCAGAACGCCCGCCCCGGCTGAAATGACAAAGCCGTCCCGGTTCCTGTCGTAGGCGCGCGACGCGCGCGACGGGGTGTCGTTATAGGCCGACGACAGGGCGCCCATCGCGTCAAACAGCACCGACAACGTCCAGTCGAGTTCTTCGCAACCCCCAGCGAACATCACGTCCTGCTTGTCGTTGAGGATATGCTCATAGGCTGCGCCAATGCAGTGATTGGAGGTGGCGCAGGCGGAGGATATTGAATAGCTGACGCCCTTGATCTTGAACCAGGTCGACAGGGTCGCCGACGCTGTCGAGGACATCGACTTTGGCACCGCGAAGGGTCCGACGCGTTTGGGGCCCTTGGCGCGGGCGATGTCGGCGGCTTCGACGATCGATCGGGTCGAGGGGCCGCCCGAACCCATGATGAGGCCGGTCCGCTCGTGGGAGACCTCATCAGGCGCGAGACCGCTGTCGACGATCGCCTGATCCATCGCGACATGGTTCCAGGCGGTGCCGCCGCCGTGAAAGCGCATCGCCCGACGATCAACAATCTCCTCGGGACGGAGGGTCGGCGCTCCCTGGACCTGGGAGCGAAAGCCGAGCTCGGCAAGGCGTTCGGCGCGCGTGATCCCCGACTTCCCTGCGTGAAGGCTGGCGGTCACTTCCTGGGTGTTGTTGCCGATCGAGGAAACGATGCCCATGCCGCTGACGACAACGCGCCTCATCCTTTCGTCTCCACCGTTGCTCGCGGACCCCGATTGGCTAGGCCAAGCCCGCGCTCGAGGGACTGAAGAGGCCGACGCGGATATCCTTCACGTCATAGATTCTTCGACCGTCGCCCTCCAGCCAGCCGTCAGCGACGCCCAGGATAAGCTTGCCTCTGAAGACGCGCTTGATATCCACGCCGTACACGACTCTTTTTATTGATGGGAGCACCTGATCGGCGAACTTGACCTCCCCGACCCCGAGCGCGCGGCCCCTGCCGGGGAGTCCGAGCCAGCCAAGGAAGAATCCAGTCAATTGCCACAGCGCGTCCAGACCCAGACATCCAGGCATCACCGGATCGCCCTTGAAATGGCAACTGAAGAACCAGAGGTCCGGTTTGATGTCGAGTTCGGCGCGCACTTCTCCCTTGCCGCTGGCCCCGCCGGTTTCGGAAATCGCGCTGATCCGGTCGAACATCAGCATAGGCGGCAAGGGCAGCTGAGCGTTCCCGGCTCCGAACAATTCCCCGCGACCGCAGGCTATGAGGTCCTCGTAACCGAAACTCGTTGGCCTTCCCGTCATTTGCGCGGTCTATCCTTGGGATCGCGCCACGCGCGGAAGCCTGAAGCCGGCTTGGTAACACAGGCGTCCGCTTCCCGAAAGCGTCGCGCCCGGCCGCCGGGATTTGACTTCGAATGGAGTGGTCGTCAGCCGCGCCCGGCGCGGGGAAGTCTTCTTCGGGGTCCAAATCAGGATGGGCCGGAGTCGGCGCGCCGAGGCTAGTACGGCGGGAAGTCCGCCGAGGCGATGAGGCCTTCGCTGGTCAGCACCGTCCATCGCCCGCCCTTGAGCTCGATACGCTCGACGCGCCCGGCGCCCGGGAGAAAATCGCCCCGGCGCACTTCCTGCTCGCCGAAACGTCCGCCGATCAGCGCGACGTCGCTCCGGGCGTCGAGGACGATATAGCCGCGCAGCAGAGGTCTCGGCCGTTCGATCGAGGCCGTCGTCTCCATCGAAATGTTGGGCGCGAACTTGGGCGGGACCGGCGGTTGCCCAGCTTGCCCGGGCTGCGACGGAGCTGAGATCGGCGCAACAATTTTTTTCTCCAGCTTGTCGACGCGGGTGGAGAGCTCCGCGGTCAATGTGCTTCCTTCGCGGTCGAGGCGCTCGCCGAGCTTGTCGACTTTTGCGCTTTCCTCACTGCCCAGCTTGTCGACCTGCTGGGAGAGCCGGGCCAAGGCGGAATTGAACTCACGCGCCGAAACGACCGTGGACTTCATATCGCCGACCGACCGGCGCAAATCGGTCAGATCGTCACGCGATTGGGCGGCGTCGATGGCGTCGAGACGCACCTTCAGCAATTTGACTGTCTGAGCCAGCAACTCTGTCTCCCTTGCGCGCTCGGCAAGGATCCCGGCCTGCTGGCGATCCTCCCAGATCAGCGCCCCGGCCACCGCAACCACGACGGCAATGGCCGCGGCGGCCAAGGCGAATCGGGACGATGAGAGTCTATGCTGCGACGGGGGCGCCTGCGGCCCGGGCGCGAATTCTGTTTGCGGATGAGAAGCGACGAGAACGAGTTCGCGCGAGGCGCTCCCGGATTCCCGACCGACGCTCAAATCCCTGCTTTCGCTCATCAACCGGCATCCGCGCGACGAAGTGCTCGCTCCCATTCTCCCCCAACGGGATTAATGAACTGTTGACCAATTCGCGGCAGCCGGGCGGAAATTTGTGGCCCTGGAAAGGGCCGACGTCGTCGCTAGCCCTGGCCCGAGGCCGAATAGGCCTCAGCTCACGAAAGCGCCCCAAGCCTGATCCCTGCAGCGTCAGCGCGAATGCGATCGATCATCGCGCGAACGCCGTTGGAGCGCTGGGGCGTCAGATGCTGCTCGAGGCCGAGCTCGCGAAAGGCGCCGCGCGCGTCGACCGCAAGGATCTCTTCCGGCGTTCGGTCGGAAAAAAGAGCGATCGCGATCGCGATCAGGCCCCGCACGAGGTGGGAATCGCTGTCGCCGCGGTACCGCAGGGTCGTTCCGCCCGCGCCGTTCGGCGTCGGTTCGCATTCCAGCCACACCTGACTGACGCAGCCCCTGACCTTGTTGGCGTCGTTGTGGGCGGCCGCACTCAGCGGCTCGAGCGTATGGCCGAGCTCGATGACGTAGCGATATCGATCCTCCCAGTCATCCAGGGAAGCAAAATCGTCGCGTATGGCGTCGATCGCCGACAAGAAAACTCCGTCACGTTTGTCCGTCCGGGGATCTTATATGGTTAGCCACGGGCGGTCGAACAGCGCCCTGTCGGTCGGACTTGTCGCGGGAGAGCCGCCGCGCAGGCTCGGCTTGGTCCGTCCTGCCTCGGGCGTCGATCAAGCTCAAACCTGCGGGCGAAGGGCGAAAGCAATTGTGGGCGCAAAGCCGGGCGGCGAGCTCGGCTGCCGACTTCCAGCCATCCTGCGTCTGGCTGAGGCTCGGGATCACGGAGTTGGCGATAGTTTCCAGTGACGAACTGTCTGCGCGCGGCTTCCCGGCCGCCGCGGGCGCGAGCGCGACCGGGCTTCCGGAATCGAACGGCATGGCGCTGTACACCATCCCGAGCCAAAACGCGCTCTTCGCCACGAATCCCATGCTTGCCTCGGCGACTATTTCCGGCAATCCGGCAAATCGCCCGACGGACCTTAGGTCAAGAACGCTAACACCCTGTCGAAAGACGCCTTCGTGTTAGAGATTTCCTGTCCATGGTTCGTTAAGAATCGAGAGAATGGCAGTAACGAAACGTAAACCATAGCGGAACGCCCCGCCCGTCCTGGCGCTTAACGGCCCGCCGTGGGGCTTGAGGCTTAGGATTGATTTAAGTTGCTGCATGCAATCTTAAGGAAACCGCTTGAGGTCTAATTCTCGGAGGTCGGGTTTCGTGTCGGATCTCACGGCCTTTCGAATTCCAGCCGACTGACAGAACCGCGGTCTAAGGAGAAAAAATTGGCTTTGGTTCTTTCGCGCATCCGACCCGGTTCGGCTCCGCTCCGGGGACCTCTCCACCATTCGGCCGGCAAGACGCTGCGGCAAACGCTGGCCTGGCGGCTCAAGGCCGAGCGTCTGCCCCTTTATCTCGGAGCAGGTCTTGCGATCGGTCTGGTCGGGATTGGCGTCAACGCGCTTCTTTTTCAGCACGAGCGCCGTCCCGCGCCGCTCTTCGGATCGCTCGTGGCGCCCTTCTCCTCTCCGGCCCAGCCGCCGGCCGCGCCTCCTGTTCCAAAGCCCGCGAGCGCCGAGCGTGAGGCTCCGGCCGCGCCGACCCCGGTCGCTGTTCCGCCCGCGCGGCCGGCTGAGACGGCTGAGGGATCTCCGTCCGATCCAATCACCGATCTCCTGCGCGGGGAATCTCACGTCGACGGGGCGCATCTGATTCTGGCCGCCCAGACCGCGCTGGCCAAACTGGGCTACCCGGTCAAGCCGGACGGCAATGACGGTCTCGCGACCCAGCAGGCGGTGCGGGATTTCGAACGCGCCCATGGTTTGCCGATTTCGACCGAGATCTCTCCCCGACTTGTCAAACAACTGACCGTGGCCGCGCGCGCCGGGGGACGCTGATCCGGTTGCGGCTGCGTTCCGACATTTGGGTCGCCGCCTATTTGCGTCGATGTGGAGTGGAAGGAGCAAGCGCGGTCCTTCGCCGCCGCGGCGCGGCGGAGGCCGGCGCCATTTTCGTGAAAGTCGATCACCTGAATGGCTGCGCCACGCTCTATGGGCCGGCGCCTCAGTCCGTGGCTGTTGAGTTGAAGCCGGGCGTCGAGAGGATATTCGCCCGGGCGCACAAACCCGACAGCATCGACGCGGGCGAAGCGGAGGAACGGCTCAAACGGGAGATCGCCTTCGATCCCGACGTCTGGATCGTCGAGGTTGAGAAGGGCCCGCCCGGCGTCTGGCTTGATCTCGCGCCCTGACCGCGCGCCACGCCAGGAGACGGAAGAACCGGGCGCTCGCCGCGCCTGCTTCCGAATATACTGCGGGCTCCATCATCATATTGGTTCATAAGAGCCCAGATTTCGAGAGGAAAACTTGCCTTTAAATTGGCTCCGACAATGTTTTGTACAGCCTTATACGCAGATTAACCAATTGCTTAACTTCGATCGCTTGCTTCAGTTGGCGAGATTCGAATTAACTAGGTTGAAAGCGGCGAGGGATACTTTCTGCCTCGTGTCGGGCGGCATGGAGAACCGAGTTTGCCGCTGGATAGTTTTTCGCAGCAGGAGCAGATAATGTTCAAATCCATCAAGAACTTCGCCGCCAACGAGTCGGGCGCGACCGCAATCGAGTATGCGCTGATCGCCTCTCTCATCGCCGTCTTCATCATCACCGCGGTGTCAACGGTCGGCACCAAGGTCAGCACGGTGTTCACCGAAATCGGCAATACGCTCAAGTAAGGCGCGACCGCCGACTTTCGCCTAACTTCGCGCCGGCGCGCACGCCTCGCCGGCGCGAACCGCTGCCCCCGTGGGCGGCAACCCTGTCGCGAGGGGGACGCGCCGCGAGGCGTCACTCGCCGGTCAACCAACATTCGCCCCCCAGAACCGAGACCGACCAGCGCACAATGACTTCGACGCTTCTCCACCTTTCCGCGCTCGCCTTTTTTCCCGCGCTCATGGCTCTGTCGGCGTCGATGGACCTGTTGACCTTCACCATCCCCAATCGAATCTGCGTCAGTCTCGCGCTCGGCTATCTCGTCCTGGCGGCGCCGCTCGGCGTGCCAGCCGCCGATATCCTTCTCAACATGTCATGCGCCCTGGCGATCCTCGCGCTGGCTTTCGTCATGTTCAATCTTGGCTGGGTCGGCGGCGGAGACGCCAAACTGGCCGCGGCGACCGCGGTGTGGCTCGGCTGGAGCTCGATCCTCGACTACGGGGTCGCCGCCGCGATCTTTGGCGGCGTGCTGACGCTCATCATCCTGGGCGCACGGATGGCGCCGCTGCCCGCTGGGCTTGGACGCGTCCCTTGGGTCGCGCGGCTGCACGACAGCAAATCGGGCGTGCCCTACGGGATCGCGTTGGCGGCGGCCGGATTGATGCAGTATCCGGGCTCCGGCATCTGGGCGGCCGCAATCTAGGCTGGAGGAGCGCGGACCAATTCCCTTCGGTCCCTTCAGGGCCGGCCGACCCCTCTGCCCCTGAAAGCCTCGGGATACCTTTGGAGAGCCCTGCGGACGCTCTTGAATTTCAAGACCAACTTCTTTTCAGTACTTTGCCAGTCAAAGACGGGCGCAACGAAAGCATCGCTGCGTCTCTACGGAACGCCACAGCAGCAACGTAGTTGTTTCCGTCAAATCGTACGCCGATTGTAAGGCGTTTCGACACGTTAATAGTCAATTCGATACTTTCAATTAACCGTACTTTGACAATTGCGATGTCTAAATCCGCTCGGGTGCGGGTCGGCGTTTTGAAGGGCCGTCGTTTCATGAACCGGAAGCTGATCATCGTCGGGACCATCGCGATTCTGGCGTTCGGAGCGACCTACATTTTCCTCGGCAGCGCCCCAAGCTCGGCGCCGAGCCCCTCCGCCGCGGCTCCGCCGAAGTTGGACGTCGAGCAGGTTCTCGTGGCCGGTCAGGATCTGCCGATGGGAACGCTGGTCAACGACGGCGCAACGGCCTGGCAGGCCTGGCCGAAAGCCGCGGTCTCGGAATTCATGATCACCAAGTCGGCAAAGCCGGATGCGCTCGAAGACGTGAACGGCGCGATGACGCGGGTCGCGTTCATGCGCGGCGAACCGATTCGGCACGACAAGCTCGTCAAGGCGGGAGCCGGCGGGTTCATGTCGGCGATCTTGCCGACAGGAAAGCGCGCCGTGGCGATCAAGATCGACAACGGCGGCGATTCTTCGGCCGGCGGATTCATTCTCCCCAACGATCGGGTCGACGTCGTCCGTCTCGCCCGCGACGAGGACGCCACGAAGGCGCGCGGGGTCGAAGTCATGACGGCGCAGACCATCCTCGCCAATGTCCGCGTCCTGGCGATCGGCCAGAACGTAGAGGAGCAGAACGGCAAGAAAGTCATCACCGGAGCCAACGCGACGCTCGAACTCGATCCGGATCAGGTCAACCTGATCATTCTCGCCCAGCAGGCCGGCAATTCGCTTCTTCATCTCGCGCTCCGCAGCCTCGTCGACAGCGGCGGACCGGCCCGGACCGTTGTCGACTCCGATGGCGGAGGGAAGGCGGGTCTGACCGTCGTCCGCTTCGGCGCGGCGCAGCAGGCCGCCCGGTGAGCCGCTCCCTGTTCGTCGCCTGCTGTCCACAGACGGAGCCCGGTTCATGACCTCCGATCGCATTCAGCGCCGGCCGAGGTTCGCCGTCAGCGTCGTCGCGGCGCTCCTGGCGCTCGCGCCAGCTTCGATCGTCTGCGCCGCGGACCCCGGCGATTCGGCGCGATCGAGCGGCGCATCAGACCGGGCGGCCAGGAACCTGCAATTGGGAGTCGGCAAGTCCGTGATTGTCGACCTGCCCGAGGAGGCTGGCGAAATCTATGTTGGCGACCCCAAGATCGCCAACGCGATCGTGCGCTCAGCCAGGCGGGTCTATATTTCCGGCGTCGCCAACGGCCAGACCAGCATTTTCGCATTGGCGCGAGACGGACGAAAAATAGCGACCATTGAAGTCTCCGTCGGCCGCGACGTCGGCGAATTGTCAAGCCTCCTCAACGCCGCGATTCCCGACAACGACATTCACGTCCGCACGGTCGCAGACAAGATCATCCTCACCGGATCCGTCGCGTCGGCCGAAGAGGCCCAGAAGGCGCTCGATATCGCTTCCGGCTTCGTCGACGATGCGGCCGCGCCGTCGCAATCGGGCGCTGGCAGCGTCTCCATTTCCCTCAGCCCCAGCGGAAGCGGGTCCGGCGGAACGGGCGCGAACGCCAGCGGCTCGCACGGAAGGGTCATCAATTCTCTCACCATCCGCGGGGCCGACCAGGTGAGCCTGCGGGTCACGGTGGCCGAGATCCGGCGCGAAATCATCAAGCAGCTCGGCGTCTCCATGAGCGGGACCGGGCCAAACGGAAGCTTCACCCTCGACAATCCGTTCGCGATCAACGGCGCTGTCGCCGCCTCGGAGGGGATGCTGAATTGGGTCAAGGGCGGCTCGAGTTTTAGCGCGACCCTCCAGGCGTTCGAGCGGCAAGGGGTCGCCCACACGCTCGCCGAGCCGACGGTCACGGCGGTTTCGGGCGAAAGCGCAAAATTCCTCGCCGGCGGCACGATACCCATTCTCAATAACGTCCAGTGCAATCCGACTTGCCAATATGGTTTCATCCAGCAGCCTTATGGCGTGACGCTGAATTTCACCCCGGTCGTCCTGTCGCAAGGACGCATCCAGTTGCGGATCGCCACCGAAGTCACGGACGTCGATTACGCAACGCAGATCACCTACAGCGGCATCTCGATCCCGGGGTTCCGGACCCGGAACAATACGACCACCGTCGAATTGCCCTCGGGCGGATCGATCGCCTCGGCCGGCCTGATCAGCACCCAGACGCAGCAGGCGGTCAACGGCTTTCCGGCGCTGATGAACGTCCCGATCCTCGGCGCTCTTTTCCGGTCGCGCGACTATCAGCGCAACGAGACCGAATTGATGATCGTCGTGACCCCCTACATCGTGCACGCGATTGATCCCAACCAGATCGTTCGGCCGGACCAGAACTTCCAGGACGCCAGCGATCCGCAAACCTGGTTCCTCGGCCGCGTCAACCGCATCTACTCGACATCAGAATCGCTTCAACCGATGCCGGGCTACGCAGGAAAGATCGGATTCATCACCCAGTAGACCTTGCCGCCTTCGGCCCGGGATTCCCAGAACCGAGAAAGACACCTCTGATGGCCGCTTTTCCTGATCGACGACACGTGTTCGCGGGCCGGGCGTTGAGTTTGGGTTTCGCCGTGGCGGCGGCTGCCGCCCTCAGCGCCTGCGGGGTCGATTATGCGTCCACGGCTCCGGCATTCCCGGGCGATTTTCAGGAGCGCCACCCAATCGTTCTCGCGTCGGCCCCGACGAGCATCGACGTCTTTGCGGTTGGCGGCTCGCTCGACACGCGCTCGCTCGACAACATTCGCGCCTTTGCCCAGCGATATCGCCACTATGGCTCGGGCGACATCGCAATTCTCGCCCCTGTTGGGACCGGGGCCGATTCGAGAGCTGTTCATGAGGTCCGCGCGGCGCTCGTCCGCGCCGGCGCCAACGGCAGGGTCATGTTTGGAACCTATGCCACGCCGGACAGGGGCGCGGCGGCGCCGATTCGGCTTACGTTCATCGGAGTCAAGGCGACGGTGCCGACGGCATGCGGCCAGTGGCCCGAGGACCTTGCTTCGGGATCATCGGTAGAAGGGTGGAAGAACGAGCCGTACTCGAACTTCGGCTGCGCCAGCCAATCGGTGATCGCGGCCCAAGTCGACGACCCGCGCGATTTCGTCCAGCCGCGCGCGCTTGGGCCTTCCGACGTCGAGATGCGCACCAGAGCCATCGAGGCCGTCCGCAACGGCCAGGATCCGGGCACGCAATGGAAGGACACCGTGCTGGTCCCAATTGGGACGCAAGTCGGCGGCGGGGGACAGTGATCGATGAAGGCGCTTTACGCCGGCAGCGGAACCGACGACGGGCCGCCGATGGATCGCCCCGTCGCGCAAATCGACCCGGTGCCGCGCGTATCGATCCAGGTGTTCTGCGAATCGCCCGATCTCGCCGCCACGGTCAGCGCGGCCATTTCCGATCGACGAATGGCCAAGGCGCATATCAAGCTGAACATGGGCGGCGCGCCGGCCGCGGTCGAAGCCTATAAGAGCGCGCCGACGCCCAATGTGGTCGTTCTCGAGGCGCCCCATGGGCGAGAGGCCCTACTCGAGCAACTGGAGGAACTGGCGCAATATTGCGACGCCGGGACCAAGGTGGTCGTTCTTGGCAAGCTCAACGACATCGTTCTCTATCGACAGCTCATCGCGCGGGGGGTGAGCGAATATCTGGTGACGCCGTTCGGCGTCGTCGACTTTGTCCAGGCGATGTCGCAACTGTTCAGCGTGCCGGGCGCGAAGCCGCTTGGGCGGGTGATCGCGGTCGTCGGCGCCAAGGGCGGAGTCGGAGCGTCGACGGTCGCCCACAATCTGGCCTGGAGCCTCGCCTCGGTCACCGAGATGGCCACGGTCATCGCCGATTTCGATCTCGCGTTCGGAACCGCGGGGCTGGACTACAATCAGGACCCGCCGCAGGGCGTCGCCGAGGCGGTGTTCGCGCCGGAACGCGTCGACGCCGTGCTGGTGGACCGCTTGCTCTCCAAGTGCGGCGACCATCTCAGTCTGCTGGCGGCGCCCGCCACGCTCGATCGCGTCCATGACTTTGCCGAGTTGTCGTTCGATTCGCTCATCGACGCCATGCGAGCGTCGACGCCGTGGGTCGTGGTTGACGTGCCGCATCTGTGGTCGGGCTGGGCTCGACGAATCCTCGTGTCCGCGGACGAGGTCGTCGTCGTCGCAAGTCCGGATCTGGCCAATCTCCGCAACGCGAAAAACCTGATCGACAACGTGAAGGGGGCCCGCCTCAACGACGCTGCGCCGCGCCTGATCCTGAATGGAGTCGGCATGCTCAAGCGGCCGGAGATCGGCGCCGCCGAATTCGCCAAGGCGGTCGAGACCGGTCCGACCGCGATCATCCCGCACGACGCGAAGCTGTTCGGCGCGTCGGCCAACAATGGCCAGATGATCGCGGAAATCGAACCGAACGGAAAAACCGCACAGGTCTTCGCCGATCTCGCCTCGGCGCTTGCGGGCCGTACGGACGTACGCAAGCCCAAGCGAAGCGTTCTCGAGCCGATCATCGCCAGACTTGGGCGCAAGCGGTCATGACGGGCCTCCCGATGACGCACGCCGTCTCCGCCGAACGCTCGCGTATGCGGAAAGGAATCTGAGCGATGTTCGGCAAGCGCGCGAGTGCGGGCTTTGGCGGCGGCCAGCCCGTCGGATCACGCGTCGCCGCGCCCGCCCCGGTCGCCGAGCCGGCCAAGCCCCAGCAGGCCGCGAGCCCGCCCGTTCAGACCGAGCGGCGATCGGAGACGTATTTTCAGACCAAATCCCTGATCTTTGGCGCGCTGATCGAGGCGATCGATCTCGCCGCACTGTCCAAACTCGATCCCGAAAGCGCGCGGGAGGAGATTTGGGATATCGTGCACGAGATCGTCACGATCAAGAATTTGGTGCTGTCGATCGCCGAGCAGGAAGATCTGCTCGACGATATCTGCAACGACGTCCTCGGCTTCGGTCCGCTCGAGCCGCTGCTCGCGCGCGACGACATCGCCGACATCATGGTCAATGGACCGGGGCGATGCTTCATCGAAGTCGGCGGCAAGATCCAGCTGACCAATGTCCGTTTCCGCGACAATGCGCAGCTGATGAACATTTGCCAGCGGATCGTGAGCCAGGTGGGGCGCCGGGTCGATGAAGCTTCGCCGATCTGCGACGCCCGCCTGCTCGACGGCTCGCGCGTCAACGTCATCGCGCCGCCGCTGGCGATCGACGGCGCGGCGCTGACGATCCGCAAGTTCAGGCGCGACAAGCTGACCCTCGACCAACTGGTTAAGCTTGGCGCGATCTCCCCGCCCGGCGCCGAGATTCTCAAAGTCATCGGCCGCGTCCGCTGCAACGTCCTCATTTCGGGCGGCACGGGCTCCGGCAAGACGACGCTTTTGAACTGCCTGACGAACTATATCGACGTCGACGAGCGGATCATCACCTGCGAGGACGCGGCCGAGCTCCAGCTCCAGCAACCCCATGTCGTGCGGCTCGAGACGCGGCCGCCGAATCTCGAAGGCGTCGGACAGATCACGATGCGCGACCTGGTCAGGAACTGTCTGCGCATGCGGCCGGAACGCATCATCGTCGGCGAGGTTCGGGGACCTGAGGCCTTCGATCTCCTGCAGGCGATGAACACTGGCCATGACGGTTCGATGGGCACGTTGCATGCGAACTCCCCGCGCGAAGCGCTGAGCCGCCTCGAATCGATGATCACGATGGGCGGCTATGCGCTGCCGATGAAAACGATCCGCGAAATGATCACATCTTCGGTCGACGTCATCATTCAAGCCGCGCGTCTTCGCGATGGATCCCGCCGAATCACCCAGGTGACGGAGGTGATCGGAATGGAGGGCGACGTCGCCATCACCCAGGATCTCTTCCTCTACGAGATTCTCGGCGAAGACGCTCAGGGCAAACTGAAAGGACGGCATCGGTCGACCGGGATCGGGAGGCCGCGATTCTGGGACCGTGCGCGCATATACGGCGAAGAGGCTCGCCTCGCCGCGGCGCTGGACATCTCGGAAGTCGCCGAAACTGCGTAGACGTTGAGCGGGAAAGGGAAGCTCGGGATGGTCAATCCGATAGTTGTCGCGGGATGCCTGGCGATTGGATTCGGCGGTCTGGCGTTCGCTTTCGTCGGCGGGGACTCGCGAGCCGACAAGCGCCGCGCCGCCGTCGCGAGAAGCGACGCGAAGGCGCAGAATGCGTCCGCGAACGTCGATCGGGCGGCGCGCAAGAAGCAGATCGCCGACGGTCTTCGCGATATCGAAAAGAAAGGAAAGCAGCGGGTCAGCCTGGCGGCCCGGATCGATCAGGCGGGGCTCTCGATCAGCACGCGGCAGTATTGGCTCGGAAGCCTCGCTCTCGGCTTGTTCCTCAGCGCCTTCGCCTACATCGAGTCGAAAAGCGCGTTGCTGGCGGTTCTTGTCGGCGTGACCGGCACGGTCGGGCTGCCGCAGCTCACCCTGGCCCGCCTGCGCATTCGACGGATCAACAAGTTCATCGCCAACTTTCCGACCGCCATCGACATCATCGTGCGCGGCATCAAGTCCGGCCTGCCGCTCGGCGACACCATCCGGATCGCCGCGGCCGAAAGTCCGGTGCCGGTCAAGTCGGAGTTCCGCCGGGTTGTCGAATCGCTCTCGCTCGGGATGACCTTGCCGGAGGCGGTCGAGCGGATGGCCCAGCGGGTTCCGATCGCGGAAACGAATTTCTTTTCGATCGTCATCGCCATCCAGGGCAAGTCGGGCGGAAATCTTTCCGAAGCCATGGGCAATCTTTCCCGCGTGCTGCGTGAGCGCAGGAAGATGAAGGGAAAGATCAGCGCCATGTCCATGGAAGCGAAAGCATCGGCGGCGATCATCGGCGCGGTGCCGTTTCTCGTCGTCGGCGCGCTTTATTTCTCGTCTCCCAATTACGTCTCATTGTTGTGGACCACAAGCCACGGACGCATGATTTCCGTGATCGCCATCTGCTGGATGGGAATAGGGGTCGCGATGATGAAAAAGATGATCGCGTTCGACTTCTAGACGAGTCCCAGGCCCATGCTCGACCAACTGCTGGCAAAATTCTCGGACGCTCATTTTCTGGCGGTCCTGTTCGCGGCGATCGGCTCGGCGGCGACCGTCCTCACCGCCGGAATGCCCTGGCTCCAGCCGGACACGTTGTCGCGCCGCATCAAGGCGGTCAGCTCGGAACGCGAGCGGATCCGGGCGCGCGAGCGCGAGCGTCTCCAGGCCGCTCAGAGCAAGACCACGCTCAGGGTGAGGCCAAGCGGTCTTGTCAAGCAACTGGTGGAATCCCTCAATCTCACCAGCTGGCTCAGCACCGAAAAGGCCAAGATACAATTGGCGATGGCCGGCTTTCGCGGCGCAGGGGCGGAATACGCCTTTCTGGCGTTTCGCCTTGCGGCCCCGATCGCATTTTTCCTCGTCGTCACGGTCTATGAATTCCTGATCATCAAGTGGAATCAGCCGGTGATGATCAAGATCGGCGTCGCCATCGCGGCGAGCTATATCGGCATCAAGGCGCCCGAGCTCTTCCTGCGCAACAAGACCGTCAAGCGGAAGAAGGAACTCGAGCGCGCATTCCCCAATACCCTCGATCTGCTGCTGATCTGCGCCGAATCGGGCATGTCGATCGAACATGCGGTGCGCAAGGTCAGTCAGGAGATCGGCATCGAGAGCGTTTCGATGGCCGAGGAAATGAGCCTGCTCGCGGCCGAGATGTCTTATCTCGCGGAACGGAGGATCGCGTTCGAAAATCTCGGCCTGCGAACCGGGCTCGAGTCGATTCGCTCGCTGACCACCGTCCTTTCGCAGTCCGAGCGCTACGGCACGCCGCTCGGCGCGGCGCTTCGGGTCCTGAGCCAGGAGAGCCGCGACCACCGGATGACGCTCGCGGAGAAAAAGGCCGCGGCGCTCCCACCGACGCTCACCGTGCCGATGATCCTCTTCTTCCTTCCGGGCCTGTTCGCAGCCATCCTTACGCCCGCGGTGGTCCAGATCAACGGCTGGAACTAGCGGCGTCCGCCTGCGCCCCCGCCCCCCTTGCGGGGGCGGGAAGGGGTGGGGGGTCGCGCGAACGGTCGAGATTAGCGCGGCGCGGCGCTCTTTTTGGAACAAGCGACTCGACCCCCCTCCTTAGTCCTCCCCCACAAGGGGGGAGGAGACGCGCAGATCCAGTGGCGGGTCTTCACTCAACTGCGGACGGCTCTGGTTCGCGTCTTGGGTTGCGCCGCGTAGCCGGCCGGCGCATGATTCGATTCGTGGCGCATGATTCAGAACCATCCGGGCCGGCCGCCGTCTCGCCGCCGCCGTCACGCGACGCTGCCCACGCGGGACCGCTCATTCGTCGCTCGCAGGACTATCCGTACCTCGACGGCTTGAACGAGGAGCAGCGGCGCGCGGTCGAAGCGCTCGACGGGCCGGTTCTCATTCTCGCCGGGGCGGGCGTCGGCAAGACGCGCGTCCTGACCGCCCGGATCGCGCATCTCATCGCCACCGGCCGCGCTCGCGCCTACGAGATCCTGGCGGTGACCTTCACCAACAAGGCGGCGCGGGAGATGCGGGTGCGCGTCGCCGCCTTCACCGGGTCCGAACAGGGCATGCCGTGGCTCGGCACGTTCCATTCGATCGGCGCCAAGATCCTGCGCATGCATGCCGAGCTTGTGGGCCTGAGACCGAATTTCACCATCCTCGACTCCGATGACCAGCTGCGCCTGCTCAAGCAGCTCCTCCAGGCGGATAACCTGGACGAAAAACGCTGGCCGGCGCGAGCGCTCGCGAATCTCATCGACGGATGGAAAAATCGCGGCTTGGATCCGGCGCACGCGCCGGCGAGCGAAGCGGCGGCATTCGCCGGCGGACGAGGGGCGGCGCTCTACGAGAGCTATCAGGCGCGTCTGAAATCGCTGAACGCCGTTGATTTCGGCGATCTCCTGCTCGAGCCGCTGAGACTCATGCGCGAGCACGACGACATTCTCGCGGCGTTCCGGCGCCGGTTTCGCTACATTCTGGTTGACGAATACCAGGACACCAACGTCGTCCAGTATCTCTGGCTCCGCCTCCTCGCCGGAACGAACGGCAATCTGTGCTGCGTCGGCGACGACGATCAGTCGATCTACGCCTGGCGCGGCGCCGACGTCGAAAACATCCTGCGCTTCGAGAGGGACTTTCCCGGCGCAAAGGTGATCAGGCTCGAGCGAAACTATCGCTCGGGCGGCCACATCCTCGCGGTCGCCTCCGGATTGATCGCGCACAACCGCGGCCGGTTGGGCAAGACGCTGTTCACCGACAAGCCGCCGGGAGACCGGCCGACAGTGGTCGAAGCATCGGACGCCCAGGAGGAAGCGAGACTCATCGGCGACGAGATCGAGGCGTCCCAGCACAAGGGCGTTTCCTTAAACGACATCGCGATCCTGGTGCGCGCCTCCTTTCAGATGCGCGAATTCGAGGAGCGGTTCATCGCGCTTGGACTGCGTTACAAGGTCGTCGGCGGTCCGCGATTTTACGAGCGGGCGGAAATACGCGACGCGCTCGCCTATCTTCGCTGCGTCGCCCAACCGGACGACGACCTCGCGTTCGAGCGCATTTACAACCAGCCGAGGCGCGGCCTCGGCGAATCGACGCTCGCGACTTTGCATCAATATGGCCGTCGCGCCGGTCTTTCATTGATGCGGGCCGGACGCGCGCTCGTCGAAACGGAAGAACTGAAAGCGCGTCCCCGGCAAATCCTGCGCCGCCTGTTCGAGGACTTCGACCGGTGGCGGACGCAGGCGGGTCAGCTTCCCCACGAGGAGCTGGCGCAGGTCGTGCTCGAGGAGAGCGGCTATATCGACATGTGGAAAGCCGAACGCACGCCCGACGCGGCCGGCCGGCTCGACAATCTGAAAGAGCTCGTCCGATCGATGGGCGAATTTCCCGATCTCGGATCGTTTCTCGAGCATGTGTCGCTGGTCATGGACGCGGAGAGCGGCGAGGAGGGCGAGCGGGTCTCGATCATGACCCTTCATGCGGCGAAGGGGCTCGAGTTCGATGTCGTCTTTCTGCCGGGCTGGGAGGAGGGTCTTTTTCCTCACCAGCGCTCGCTCGACGACAACGGTCTTGCCGGGCTCGAAGAGGAGCGCAGACTTGCCTATGTCGGCCTGACCCGCGCCCGCCGGCAGGCAAGGATCTACTACGCCCTCAACCGGCGCGTGCGCGGCCTGTGGCAGACGTCGGCCCCTTCCCGGTTCATCGGCGAATTGCCGGCGGAGCATATCGAGGTCGAGGACTTTGCCGGTTCGGCCGACCGCGGCTACGGCCATTGGCCGTCCGCGGCTCGGGAAAGCGGGTTCGCCTCCCGCTATGATACGCCCGGCTGGCGGCGCGCCGAGGCGCGGTCGCGCGAAGCTGGCGAGTTTGGCTCGCCGTCCGCCAGATTCTCAGGTCCGGTGCTTGAAGGCGCAGTCCACGGGCGCGGCTCGCCCTCTTCGGCGTTCCAGCCCGGATCGCGGGTGCTGCACAATAAATTCGGCCCGGGCGAGGTTGTCGCCGTCGACGGGCCCAAGCTGACCGTCGACTTCGACAAGGCGGGCCGAAAGCTGGTCATGGACAGTTTCGTCGCCGCCGCCTAACGAAATTCGCTCGCCACTGACGAGCGACGCCCTGACGGCCCTTTCGTCGAGACGGCTTCTCAGCACGCTGTACGGACACGCGCGCAGGGCTTGCGCTCAGCCATGGATGGTTTCGCCGCGCGCCAGCATGGCCACGAATCGCTGCGATCTTGCGGGCGCGCGCCTCCAGCGTCTTCACCGCGCCGATGCGATAGAGGATGGCGTAGCGGTTGGCTCCCTTGAGAGTCGCAAAGAAGGCGGCCGCCTTGGGATTTGCGTCGAGCGCAGCGGCAAGGTCAGGCGGCGGTTCGGCGGCGCTGGCTGGAGCATAGGCTCGCTCCCAACGACCGTCCGATTTGGCCATCTCCATCTGAGCAAGGCCACCCGGGCGCATCCTACCTTCGGCAAGGAGTTCTGTTGCGCGCTGACGATTGAGCTCTGACCACTTGCTTCGTGGTTTGCGGGGCGTGAAGCGAATCAGCCAATAATGCTCATCATAGGTGTCCAGCTGGCCGTCGATCCAGCCATGGCAAAGCGCTGCGTCGATCGCCTCCAACTTGGTGAGCGTCCGCTCGGACGCGCCCTTCTTTGCCAGCTTGAGCCAAAACCCGAGAGCCATTGGGCTCTGAGACTCGAGCCAAGCGTCAAAGGCGCGAGCGTCAGCGAACGCCAAGATTGGCAGGCCGGCGCGGATTTCGCTTGTCTCCAGCTCGTCCTTCATGGTTCCCGATTCGTCGTGGGACGGCCGCGCCAATCCAACGCGGCGCTCTTTTTTGCCGTCGGATGTTCGTCTGAACTTGCCTCAGGCAGCCGGCGGCCGCGGGCGAGAAATTTCGACATTCTCTTTCGATATTCAGAAGCGCGTGCTATTGTCCCTGCTGTCGTCGGAGCCGGCGTCGCCGCTCGGGCGAACGAGGAGGGCCGGCGCTCGGGCTGTGTGACTGTTGAACGGGCGACTGGAGATCGAGAGGAGCGCGGTTCCCGAGATTTGTACCTTAAGCCATTGAAAAGGCTCGATCCGCGGAAGGAAAATCCTTGGATTTTTCTTCCCGTTTCCTTTGAAGTTTCTTCCCAGCCGATTTGGATTTTGCTTCCATCGGCTTGGAAAATCCTTCCGCCGCCGAAGCCCGCGTCAGGCGGCCTTGGTTCTCGGATTGACCTCTTCGGTATAGGCGTCGACCAGCGCCGCGGTGACCGCCCCGGGCTTGAAGGCGTGGGGGCCGATCTCGCCGACCGGCGTCACTTCGGCGGCGGTTCCGGTAATGAAACATTCGTCGAACCCGCCGAGCTCATCGGGCAGGATCCGACGCTCGTTGACTTCGAAGCCGCGCTTGCGCGCGAGATCGATCACCGTCGCCCGGGTGATTCCCGCGAGGAAACAATCGGCGATCGGGGTGTGAATCACGCCGTTCTTGACGAAAAAGATGTTGGCGCCGGTGCATTCGGCCACCCGGCCCTGCCAGTCGAACATCAAAGCGTCGGCATATCCGCGGCGCTCCGCGCGGTGCTTGGAGATGGTGCAGATCATGTAGAGGCCCGCCGCCTTCGCCATGGCGGGCGCGGTCGCAGGATCGGGTCGCCGATAGTCGGCGATATCGAGCCGGATGCCTTTCATCCGCTGGGCGGGATCGAAATAGCTCGGCCAGTCCCACACGGCGATGGCGAGGTGGATCTTGTTGTGCTGCGCCGCGACCCCCATCATCTCCGAACCGCGCCAGGCGATCGGCCGCACATAGGCGTCGACGAGATGGTTTCGCTTCAGGACCTCGGACTTGGCGGCGTCGATCTCGGCCACGCTCCAGGGCACCTCGAAGTCGAGGACTCGGGCGGATTCCTTCAATCGCCGGGAATGGTCCGCCGACTTGAAAATATGCCCGCCATAGGCCCGCTCGCCCTCGAACACGGCGCTCGCGTAGTGCAGCGCATGGGTCAGCACGTGGACCTTGGCTTCCCGCCACTCGACCATTTGACCGTCGAACCAGATCCATCCGTCGCGATCGTCAAATGTCTGCGTGGCCATCTCGCGTTCCTCTCCTCGAAGCGGGTCGGTTTGGTTTTTGGGCGATTGGAGTTACATGGATCGGGTTGATTGTCGCGAGTAGGCTAGCAAAAGGGCCGAATTATGTCAACACTACTGACCTAATGGGCTCATCAATGTCGTCCGACGCGACCAGGGCCGACCCAGCCGCGCGTTCCCGCCGCGGCGACGAGCCGATGTACGAACTGATCGAACTGTTCTTCTTCGCCTATCGTGATTTTGTCGGCGACGCCGATCGGTTGCTCGAGGCGTACGGGTTTGGGCGGGCTCATCATCGCGTCCTTTATTTTGTAAGCCGGCGACCGGGTCTGACGATCGCCGAGCTTCTGGAAATATTGCGGATCACCAAGCAAAGCCTCAACCGCGTCTTGCGGGAACTCGTCGACAAGAACTTCGTGGAGATCCGGGCCGGGGCCATGGACCGCCGCCGCCGGCAGCTCTTTGCGACTCCCGACGGCGAGCGCCTGGCCCTGAGACTGGCCCAGGTCCAGACGCGACGGTTCGCGTTGGCGCTGGAGCAATTGGGCGACTGGGGCGACGAATCCGCGCTCGCCTTTCTGACCGCGATGATCGATCCCCAGAAGCGCGCGGGCGACGCCGTCAGTCGGCAGGAGCCGCCAAAGCGGGCGGGCCAGGCGCAGTGAGCTCGACAGCGACTTCGTTCGAGGACGACGCCGCCCATGTCCTCGTGGTCGACGATGATCGGCGGCTGCGGGCGTTGCTATCGAGCTACCTGGTCAAGAACGGCCATCGGGTCACCGTCGCGGCGACGGCGGCCGAGGCCCGCGGGTTCCTCGACGGATTGGCGTTCGACATCATCGTGCTCGACGTCATGATGCCCGGCGAGAACGGCTTCGATTTCGCCGCCGCCCTGCGCGGGCGGTCGCAGGTGCCAATCCTGATGCTGACGGCCCGCAGCGAATCGCAAGATCGCGTGCGCGGACTGGAGATCGGCGTCGACGACTATCTGACCAAGCCGTTTGAGCCCCGCGAGTTGCTGCTGCGGATCGGCTCAGTGCTCCGGCGCACCCGGGCTGCGGCAGTCGGCGGCCTCGAGAAGACTGTCGTGCGCTTCGGACGTTTCGCGTTCTCGCTCGAGCGCGGCGAACTGCGCGCCGGCGATGAGACGATCCGCATCACAGAGCGCGAGCGCGAGATGCTACGCCTGCTCAGCGCCAACGCCGGCGCGATCGTTTCTCGCGAGGCATTGTCGGGGTCGGGGGGGGCGGCACAGGAGCGAACGGTCGACGTCCTGGTCAATCGACTACGGCGGAAGATCGAACAAGATCCCGCCAATCCGACCTATCTTCAGACGGCGCGAGGGGCGGGATATCGACTCATAGCGGACCGATGAGGGATCAAGCGTCATTCCGCAATCTGCGTTTGCTGGCGCAAACTCGCATGCTCTGGCGCCGGACGGCGCGCGGCGTCGCCGAAATGCTGCCGAAAGGCCTTTACAAGCGGTCGCTCCTGATCGTGATCGTGCCGATGGTTCTGCTCCAGACCGCGGTGACGTTCGTGTTCATGCAGCATCACTGGGACCTGGTGACCCGCAGGCTGTCCGAGGCGGTGGCGCGCGACGTCGGAGCGCTGGCCGACCTTTATCAGAAGCTCCCGCCCGGCAACGACGATGCCTTTCTGACCAATCTGGCCTCGGAGCGGTTCCGAATGGACGCGACCTTGCTGCCGGCTGGTCCTTTGCCGCCAGTCATGCCGCGCTCCTTTTACGGGGCCTTGGATCCGCTGACGCGGATCCTGCCCAACGAAATCAGGAAGCAGGTAAGGCAGCCCTTCTGGCTCGACACCGTCGGTCGATCGGGGCTGATGGAGATTCGCGTCGATCTCGGCGGCCGAGTGCTTCGCCTGGTGACCCGCCGCGCTCTCGCCTACGAGGCGAACGCCCATATTTTCGTCCTCTGGATGCTCGGCGCGATGATTGTCCTCCTGAGCGTCGCCATCATTTTCCTTCGCAATCAGATCCGGCCCATTTTGCGTCTGGCGCGAGCGGCTGAGGACTTCGGCAAGGGCCGCGATCTCGACTTCAGTCCCCACGGCGCGCGCGAAGTCCGCCAGGCGGGGCACGCCTTCATCCAAATGAAGCGGCGGGTCGAGCGGGCGACCGAGCAGCGAACCGCGATGCTGAACGGCGTCAGTCACGATCTGCGCACGATGTTGACCCGCTTCAAACTGTCGTTGGTCTTGCTCGACAATTCCGCCGACAGCGAGTTGTTGCAGAAAGACGTCGACGAAATGGGTCAGATGCTCGAGGGTTATCTCGCCTTCGCCCGGGGGGACGCGGGCGAATCAACCGCGCGAATCAATGTCGGCTCGATCCTCGAGGATCTGCGGACGGATTTCGAGCGGCACGGCGCTGAGCTTGGCGTTGAGACCCGCGGCGACCTCGACATTCGCGTCCGGCCGATGGCCATGAAGCGGTGCGTCGGCAATCTGGTCGCCAACGCCCAGCGCCACGCCGAACGCGTGCGCGTTTCCGCGACCCGCGAGGCTCAATTCGTTTCGATAGTCGTCGACGATGACGGCGCCGGAATCGCCCCGGCGCATCGGGAGGACGTCTTCAGGCCCTTCTACCGGCTCGACGAGGCGCGCAACCAGGACCAGGGCGGGGCAGGCCTGGGCCTCGCGATCGCAAGAGACATCGCCCGCTCGCATGGCGGCGACATCACGCTCTCAGACAGTCCCATGGGCGGTCTGAGAGCAGCGGTGCGCATTCCCGTCTAGGCCGATTGCTGCGGAGCCGGCGCTCCAACGGAAGCGCTGATCCAGCGAGACAATTCACTCTTCGGGCCGGCGCCGGTCTTGGTGGCTACGTGCTTGCCGCCCTTGAACACCATCAGGGTCGGGATCGACCGGATGCCATATTTGCCGGCGACGCCCGGGTTTTCGTCGACATTGAGCTTGGCGATCTTTACTTTGCCGTTCATCTCGGTCGCGATTTCTTCCAGTGCAGGCGCGATCATGCGACAGGGTCCGCACCATTCCGCCCAGAAATCGACGACGACCGGATCGTCGGATTTGATGACGTCGGTCTCGAAACTCGCGTCGGTGACTTTGGCCGTTAATGATGACATGGCGCCCTCGAGGACGGCGTGCTTGCCGTTTCCTCATAGCTAGGAACCATCGGGCGCGGCGTCAAGCCGGCGCGCAATGGCGAGCGTCGTCCGGCGCCGCCGACCCCGTGTCTTGACATGGGCGCTACCGTCGCCTAGCCGAGCGCCCGGCAATGAGGCAGGAACAGGCGTCGGTCGTCCGGCAAATCAGCGGTCTTGGCGAGATCTCGGATCGCTATGACGCGATTCTTTGCGATATCTGGGGCGTCCTCCACAATGGCGTGGCCTCGTTCGCGCCTGCATCGGCGGCGCTGGCGTCATTTCGGCGGCGCGGCGGCGCGGTGGTTCTGATCACCAACGCTCCCCGGCCGTCGCCGCCCATCCGCCGGCAGGTGCTGCGGCTCGGAGTTCCGCCCGAAGCGTTCGACGCCATCGTGACGTCCGGCGACGTGACCGTAGCATTGATGGAGGAGCAGACCGGCGACCGGGTGCTGCACATCGGACCGGGACGCGATCTCAGCCTCTTCGACGCCGCCGCAGAGGCGACCGGCGGGCGGCGGAAGCTCCTCGCTCTCGAAGACGCCCAGTATGCGCTATGCACCGGCCTCAGAAACGACGAGAGGGAAACGCCCGACGACTATGAATTGGAGCTGGGGGCGATGGCGGCGCGCGGAATGACGATGATATGCGCCAACCCGGACATTGTTATCCATCGAGGCGAAACGCTCATTTATTGCGCCGGAGCGCTGGCGCGACGCTATGAAGAGCTTGGAGGCCAGGTCGTCTACGCCGGAAAGCCTCATGCGCCGATCTACGATCGAGCCTTGGCGCTCGCGGGACGGGCCCACGGCGCGGCGATCGACAGGAGCCGGGTGCTGGCGATCGGCGACGGCATGGAAACAGACATCGCCGGCGCGTCGCGAGCGGGCCTGGATGCGCTGTTCGTCACCGGGGGCATACATCGGTCTTTGCACGGAGAGGCGACGGCTTCGCCGGCCGACCCTGTTGAACTGCGACGGTTGTACGAGGAGTATTCATTGTGGCCGATCGCCGCGATCCCCGCGCTTCAGCCGTAGACGGCCCGGGCTCGTCGACGCTCGGCTCGCTTCCGTTGGTTCTACCGGATTGAAGGGTTCATTGGTCGCATGCAGAACTCGCTGTTTCAGACGCTTTATTTCGAAGACCTCGCAATCGGCATGCGCGCGACGATCCGCAAGACGGTCGAGAATGAAGACGTGATCGGGTTCGCCGAGCTCTCGGGCGACCACAATCCGATCCATCTGTCTGAGCACTTCGCCCGGAAAACCCGTTTTGGCGGCCGGATCGTTCATGGGCTTTACACCGCCAGCCTCATTTCCGGGGTCATCGGCATGCGGCTGCCGGGACCCGGCGCGGTCTATATCTCTCAAACCTTGCGCTTTCTCGGTCCGGTCAAAATCGGCGACGTCGTTGACGTCAGCGTGGAGGTGGTCGAGCTGACCGAGAAGAACCGCCGCGTCCGATTGCATTGCGAGTGTCGTGTCGGAGACGAGATCGTGCTCGACGGCGAGGGCGTTCTGAGCGTTCCGCCGACACCCAAGCCGCGGCTTCCCTCGCCTTGACCGGACCAGAACGCCGAGGCAGTTTCCGAGGCTTGCGAAAGGCTGGGACAGGTCGGTCGAAATCCGGAATCGGCGGGGCGCAATGACCAACGGCTTCGTGCTGGCCACGGACCCGATCGCGCCGCCGCATGGGTTGGAAGGCGCGGTTTACGCTATCGGAAATTTTGACGGCCTGCATCTCGGGCATCGGGCGGTCATTGAGCGCGCCGTCGCCGTGGCCAGGGAGCGAACGGCCCCGAGCGCAATCTTGACTTTCGAGCCGCATCCGGCGGATTTTTTCGCCGCGCGGCCGGTTGCGTTTCGATTGACGCCGGCCCGGGAGAAAGCGGAAATCTGCGCCCGGCTGGGGCTCGACGGCATTGTCTTTATCCGCTTTGACGCCTCCCTCGCAGCGATGAGCGCCGACGAATTCGTCGAAAAGGTTCTCGTCGCCCGTCTTGGCGTCGCCGCTGTCGTCGTCGGCTGGGACTTTCATTTCGGCAAGGGGCGATCGGGTTCGCCGGCCACCCTCGCCGAGGCCGGTCGGAGACATGGCTTCGCCGTCGAGATTGTGGCGAAAGTCGAATCCGGCGCCGGAGAGGCGGCCCGCGTCGTGTCCTCAAGCGCTATTCGCAAGGCTCTCGAGCAGGGCGACGTGGTCGCGGCGGCGCGGGGTCTCGGTCGCAATTATCTGGTCAATGGCCAGGTCATTTCCGGCCAGCGCCTGGGACGCGCCCTTGGCGTGCCGACCGCGAATATCGCGCTCGAGCCGACCAACAGGCTCGCGCATGGAATCTACGCCGTCATCGCCCGGGTTGACGGTCGCGCGCACCCCGCCGTCGCAAGTTTCGGGACCCGTCCGACCGTCGACGACGGGCCGCCATTGCTCGAAGTTCATCTCCTCGATTTCGACGGCGATCTCTACGGGCGCGAGATGCAAGTCGAGTTCGTCGAGCGCATCCGCGACGAGCGCAAGTTCGATTCGCTCCCGTCGCTGGCCGCCGAGATGGGGCGCGACAAGGAGCGCGCCCGCGCCATTCTCGCCGCCCGGCGGTAACAGCAATTTGGCGAATTGCGGCAAATCCTCTAATCCCACCCGGCCGTTGCCATGAAACCCGAATTTGGCTCCTGACCTGATGTCCGACGCGCCCGTCTCAGCCCTCGACTATTCGCGCACTCTTTATCTGCCGAAGACCGATTTTCCCATGCGAGGGGGTCTGCCGCAGAAAGAACCTGAGATTCTGGCTCGGTGGGCGCGCGAGAATCTGTATCGGGCTCTCCGAGAGAGCGGAAAGGGACGGCCCAAATTCGTTCTCCACGATGGGCCGCCTTACGCCAACGGCAATGTCCACATCGGCACGGCGCTCAACAAGACCCTCAAGGACATTGTGGTGCGCTCGCACCAGATGACCGGCCGGGAATCCAACTATGTTCCCGGCTGGGACTGCCACGGGCTGCCGATCGAATGGAAGGTCGAAGAAGAGTTCTACACAAGCAAGGGCAAGACCAAGCCCGATTTTTCGGATTCGCAAGCCATCATCGCGTTCCGTGGAGAATGCCGCGCCTATGCCGAGCACTGGCTCTCGGTGCAGCGTGAAGAATTCAAGCGCCTGGGCGTCGTCGGCGATTGGGACCATCCCTATACGACGATGAGCTATCCGGCCGAAGCGCAGATCGCCCGGGAAATCTTCAAGTTCGTCGCTAACGGGCTGCTTTACCGCGGCTCCAAGCCGGTGATGTGGAGCGTGGTCGAGAAGACCGCGCTCGCGGAAGCGGAGGTCGAATATGAAGACCATACGAGCGACACGATCACAGTGGCGTTCCCGATCGCATCCGATGACGCTTCCGTGCTTATCTGGACCACAACGCCCTGGACGATTCCGGGCAACCGCGCGATCGCCTTCTCTCGTCGCATCGCCTATGGACGCTACCGCGTGACGGATTCGTCCGCCGACAATTGGGCCAAGCCCGGAGCGAGCTACATCCTGGCGCAGTCGCTCGCCGACAGCGTTTTTAGCGCCGCAAGGGTCGGCTCGTTCGAGTTCCTTGGCGGGGTCGAGGGCGACGCGCTGGCGTCGATGGTCTGCGCCCACCCCCTTCAGTCGCACGGCTACGGCTTTGTCGTCCCCTTGCTCGACGGCGACTATGTCACGGATGATGCGGGCACGGGCTTCGTCCATACCGCTCCGGGCCACGGGCGCGAAGATTTCGAGCTATGGACCGCGAGCACGCGCCTGCTTCAGGAGCATGGAATTGACACCCGCATTCCCTACACGGTCGACGAGAACGGCGCCTTCACCGAGAGGCGCCGGGCTTCGAAGGCAAGCGCGTCATCACCGACCGTGGGAAATCGGGCGACGCCAACAAGGCCGTCATCGACGCGCTGATCAAGGCGGGCGCGCTCGTCGCGCGCGGCCGGCTCAAGCATCAGTATCCGCACAGCTGGCGGTCGAAGACTCCCGTCATCTTCCGCAACACGCCGCAATGGTTCCTGGCGATGGACCGCCCGTTCGCCAACGCGGAAGGGGGCAAGACCCTTCGGGCCATTGCGGTCGAGGCGATCGAGCGCACGCGTTGGGCGCCGCCGTCGGGCGAGAACCGGATTAAGGGCATGGTCGCGAACAAGCCCGACTGGGTGCTGTCGCGTCAGCGCGCCTGGGGCGTCCCGCTGTCCATCTTCGTCCGCAAGGACGGTCATGAAATTCTATTCGACGAAGAGGTGAACGGGCGAATCGCAGCGGCTTACGAGCAGGAAGGCGCCGACGCCTGGTTCGCCAATGGCGCAAAGGAGCGGTTTCTAGGCGCGAAGCACGATGCTGACGCCTACGACAAGATCGACGATCTGGTCGAAGTCTGGTTCGATTCCGGCTCGACCCACGCCTACGTCCTCGAAGACGCGAAGCACTTTCCCGGACTGGCCGGGATCCGGCGGACGATCGACGGGGGCGAGGATCAGGTGATGTATCTCGAAGGTTCGGACCAGCATCGCGGCTGGTTCCAGTCTTCGCTCCTTGAAAGTTGCGGCACGCGCGGCCGCGCGCCGTTCGATATCGTGCTGACCCACGGCTTCACTCTCGACGAGATCGGCCGCAAAATGTCCAAGTCGTTGGGCAACCAGACTTTCCCGGCGGACGTCATCCGCGCGTCGGGCGCCGATATCCTGCGCTTGTGGGTGGCCAGCGTTGACTACACCGACGACCAGCGCATCGGTCCCGAGATCCTGAAAGCCGTGAGCGACAACTATCGCAAGTTGCGCAACACGATTCGTTGGATGCTGGGAACTCTGGCGCATCGAGAGGCGGGTGATTCGATCGGCCATGCGGCGATGGGCGGACTGGAGCGCTTGATGCTCCATAAACTCGCCGAGCTCGACCCAAAGATTCGCGAGGCTTACGATAACTTTGACTTCGCGCGCGTCGTCGCCGCCCTCACCGCATTCATGAATTCCGACCTCTCCGCCTTCTATTTCGACATTCGCAAGGATGCGCTCTACTGCGACGCGCCATCCAGCGTTCGTCGGCGCGGGGCTCTGGAGGCTATCGAACACATCTTCGGCGCGGTTGCGATCTGGTTGGCCCCTGTCCTCGTTTTCACCGCGGAGGAAGCCTGGACGGCGCGCGCCGCTGGCCGCCGCTCGATCCATCTCGAACAGTTTCCCGCCATTCCCTCCGCGTGGCGGGACGATGAGCTGGCGAAGACCTGGGACACGATCCGCATGTTGCGTCTTGCCGTCACCGGAGCGATCGAGATCGCCAGGGCCAACAAACTGATCGGCTCCTCCCTTGAAGCTGCGCCTCGAATCTATCTGAGCAATCCCGAGCATCTGAGGGCGCTCGACGGAGTTGACTTTGCAGAAGTCTGCATCACTTCCGGCATTACGGTGGAGTTCGGGGCTCCGATCCCCGAGGCGGCGTTTCGGCTGCCCGAAGCAGCGGACGTTGGCGTGGCCGTAGAGCGCGCGAGCGGGGTCAAATGCGCCCGTTCGTGGCGCTACTTCGATCCTGCAACCGCTTCGCCGGATTTTCCCGACGTCAGCCCAAGGGACGCCGAGGCGTTGCGCGAGCTCAAATCGCTGGGCCGCTGGCCGTGAGGCCGCCGGCGCTGGGAGGCATCGTTGCGCTCGTCGTCGTCATCGTCGACCAAATCACAAAAATCGCGGTCCTGTCGCGATCCGATCAATTGGCGGTCGATTCGACGCCGCTGACGCCTTTTCTCGATTTGACCCTGCAGTGGAACCGGGGGATTTCGTTCAGCCTGTTCGCTCGCGATTCGGCGTCGGCCGAGACTGTTCTGCTCGCGCTCACACTCGCGGCGACCGCCTTGCTCGCGTGGTGGCTCGCTCGATCGCGCTCGCGCCTGCCCGCGGCCGGGCTTGGCCTGATCATCGGCGGGGCGCTGGGCAACGCCATTGACCGCATCGTTCACGGCGCCGTTGTCGATTATCTGGACCTGCACGCCTTTGGCCGCCACTTTTTTGTCTTTAATGTCGCCGACGCGGCCATTAACATCGGTGTTGTGCTGCTGATTATCGATCTTTTGCCTATTCCGCGCGCGCCGGACAGCCAGAGCCCGCCTCATGGCGCGAGCTGAGATCGAGCGATATTGTCCCGCAGTCTTCTCAGGGCTCGCATGAGCGTCATCGAATAGCCGGAATTTGTGGCGAGACACCCCGAGTTCGGCTGTTGTCGCTACGATCGCGGAGGGCAAGGGGTTAGGCGATGGGCTTTGGTTTGCGGTCGGCGACGGTCGGTCTGACGTTGATTTCCGCCGGTCTGGTCAGTTTACCCGCCCGTGCGGGCGACGATGGCCAGGCGCCTCTCTGGCAAGGACTTGGTTCTATTGTCGCTCCGGTGATCGGATTCGGATTTGGAGGCGATAAGCCCCCTCCCATCGACTACCATGAGCATGGGAAGATCGTCGTACCGCCCAAAATGGATTTGCCGCCTCCGGGCTCCACCGCGTCGGTCGATCCTGCATGGCCCGTGAATCAGGAGGCTCTGCGCCGGAAAGCCCAGAAGGAAGAGGGGAAAAAGACGATCGCCGGGGTGGGCGACGCACGTCAGCGCTATACCCACCCATTCCCGGCGAACACGCCGGTGACCGTTCGGGCTGTCGATCCCGAGGGGAACGAAGTGAAGTGCGAGGGCTCCTGTGGTTCGACGTCAAGCGCGCTTGGCAACCTGAATCCGCTGAATTGGGTTGGAATGGGGAAGAGCGCGGAGCCGCTTGGACCTGAGCCCGATCGCGAGTGGCTGACCGATCCGCCTAAGGGTTTTCGCGCTCCGGTCGGGCCGGTAAAGGGATCGGCCTCGAACTGACGGCCATTCCGGTGCGGCCTTGGATGTCGTTTTGGCGATTCCGGCCCCCATATTCGCCCAACGGGTGAATTCAAGCTTGGCGAGCCAAGGAAAGGACGCTATTGTGAGAGCGAAGGATTTGCCGCTGGCGCAAGTTCTGATAGGTCGGTGCTCCCGGCGTACCGATGCGAATCGGTGAATACAGGGGCAGCTGGCGCCGGGGCACTGAAACCGCGGAACAAGGCTTGCCGTTAACGAGCAGTCAGGCGAGGCGACCTGGAGAAGGGCCTTCTTGACAGAGGACGCTGTCCGCGCGCGGCCAGGAAGGGCTGCGCTCGTAAAGGGAAATCGCACGGGATCGGGATCAAAGTGATCGTTCGTGTCCGTGCTTCGGGTGCGATGAGATCAGCCCGTTCGAGTGACGCGAAGGCGCGAAACGCGCCTGTTCGCGCCAAAATCGAGAAAGCTTGCGCCAAAAACGATTGCGAAGCTGCGGGCTTAACCGGATAGACGTTGGGAAATTAAAATGAGACCAGGTCAGAACAAGAGGATGCGCGGGCGGCCGACGAACAATCGGCGGGGCCCCAATCCTTTGACGCGATCCTATGAATTGAATGGGCCGGATGTAAAAATACGCGGCAACGCGCATCATGTCGCCGAGAAATATCTCCAGCTCGCGAGAGACGCCCATACGGGAGGAGATCCGGTCGCGGCGGAAAATTATTTGCAGCACGCCGAGCATTACTTCCGACTGATTGCCTCGGCGCAGGCGGCGCAGGCGCTCGCGCAGAGCGGCCAACCGCGGCCGCCCGGAGAAGGCGAGGACGACATGGAGGACGATGGCGATTTCGGCACGCTATCGGATCGTTTCGCCTCGCCTGCGGAGCGACAGAACGCCTTTCAGCAGCCGCAACAAGGGTTTCAGCCGCAACCGAACGCGGCGCCGAACCCCCCGCAGCCCTATGCCGACCGACCAGCTTATGAGGGCGAGCGTCAGGGCCAGAACGATCGGGCGGGGTTTGCAAATCGGCAGGACCGGCAGGGGAACCGTTTTCCCGAACGCGGCCCACGGCAAGACCGGCCGTTTGCGGACCGCAATGATGGCTACCGCGACAACCGGCATGGACGCGATGGCCGGCCGCGGGACTTCCGGCCATACCGAGATTCCCAAGCCCAGCCCACCAGGGACGTCAGCGCCGAAGGCGCAGCGCAGCCGGAGCTTCCGTCATTCATAACAGCAAGCCCACGTTCCAACCCCACGGACCCGCAGCTGCCGGATGCGATCGCTTCGCCCGCGCCGGTTCGCGCGCCTGAAGCTGCGCCTCCGGAGTTCGACTCGCCGTCGAGCGAGTTCGGCGCCTTTCCGCCTCGCGGCCGGCGCCGGCGCCTTCGGTCGCCCTATGGGTTTGGCGGAGGGAACTCAGGCGAATCGGGCGGGCCGGACGCCGCCCCCGAAATCACCGATGATACGCCCGTGACGGAATAGGCGAAGTTGAGGAGTCCTGGCTGGCGCCCAAGAAGCCGAACTTCGCTCGCACGTGGTCCGCATCGAACGGCTTCATCATGAAATCGCTTGCCCCGGCGTGCATCGCGCGGGCAATCTGGGCGACGTCATTTTCGTTCAGGCAAATGATCGCCTTCGGGCTGTCTCCGCCGTGCATCCGCCGCAGTTTCCGGAGAAATTCACAACCGTCAAGCGTGGGCATCCCGCCGTCGACAAAAATGGCGTCCGGCATCGAAAGAGAGCAAACCGCCAGCGCCTGACGCACGTCCGCCGCTTCGGTGATTTCGAGGTTCATGCCCTCGAGAACGCGGCGGACAATCTTTCTGATCACAGTGGAGTCGTCCACCACCAGGACATGTCGCATCCTCGAACCTTCGTTCATTCGAACAATGATTGACGGTTCTCGATGATTAACGGCCGATGCTTCAAATGGCGTTAATGGCCGCATCGATGGGCCCGATCGACGATCTTCTCGAGCCGAGCACGCCGGCCGTCACTGCGTGTCGGCGGGGGCTGGCGGCGGAGAAGCGCTCAGCGTCACGGCGTCTTGGGCGCTCGAGACATTGATCGTCGCTTGACACTCGCGAGCCAGGAGGGTGGTGAAATAGAGTTGAATGGAATGGCCGTCGATCGCTTCTGCGGGAAAAGCGCTAGTCAGAATCTCGCCTGCGCTGTGCGATAACCGAGCGTTCGCGCCCTTGGCTTCGACGCGCATCGTCATTGCGCCCTCGCCATCTGAGAGGTCGACGGCGATGACGCCGCCGCGCGGAATCGCGCCGGCGGCGATAAGGCAAAGATTGAGTAGCAGCTTGACAGAGTTTCGCGACGCCAGCCGCCGGACCGGGGTCCACTGCAGAACCGTCCGGTCGCTGGCGAAAATATCGCGCGCCACCTTTTCGGCGTCGCCGGTGTCGATCTGCGCGCCGAACGAGCCTGCGGCCCCGAACGCCAGTCGGCAGAATTGGAGGCGCGCCGACGCCGAAATCGCGCTTTTCTTGATGAGCTCCATGGCCACGGTTCGCATTTCCTCGTCCTGCTCGCCGTCGAGCACTTCAAGGCCGTTGACGATCGCCCCGACCGGGCTGATGACGTCGTGGCACACGCGCGAGCACAATAGCGCGGCGAGGTCGAGCGGGGTGAGCGAGGCCATTGTCAAGCGACTGATCCCAGGTTCAATATCGCCCTCGGGGCGGAGAGAAAGGCCATTTCGCCCTCCAGAGCGTCCAAATCCCTGTCTATCCGATTCGTCGCCCCGCCGCGACGCGGCCGCGCAAATCCACGGAAATGAATTCGCCGCCCCCCGGTCGGACGCCGGCCAATGTGCGCTGCTCCGAGTCGCGAACCCGAAGGCGGCGCCACAAGGACAACCGGCGGTCGCCCGGAGCAGGTTCTGTGCGAAGGTTTCGCCGCGACGGATTCAGACCAAGGAGACCTCTTGAACCCGGCTTCCCGGCATCGAATACCGTTCGAACTCGATCGCAGTGGGCGCGACGATATTGCCCTGTTTCTCGCTGAAGCCGCGCTTGCGGCCGGTCCGGCGGTGATGGAGGAATACGAGCGCGGCTGCGACGTTCTGTCGAAGGAGGACGGCAGTCCAGTTACGTCGGCCGATCATCGCGCGGAGGCGATCATCTGCGACTATCTCGCGCGCATGGCGCCGTCGCCGCCGATCTGCGCCGAAGAATCGACCGCGGCCGGAACGCCCGTCCCCACCGTCGGGCGTTTCCTGCTCGTGGACCCGCTCGATGGCACCCGCGAATTCCTGGCGCGCAACGGCGAGTTCACGATCAATGTGGCGCTGATCGAAGGCGACGCGCCGATTGCCGGCGCGGTCTATGCGCCGGCGACTGAGCGGTTGTGGATCGGGGGCGATGCTGCGTTCGTCTGTCAAGCGCCTCTCGGCGCGCCATTGCCGGACAAAGAAAAGTGGCGGCGAATCCGGACCCGTCGCGCGCCTGAGAGCCTCGTCGCATTTGTAAGTCGCTCGCACGCCGACCCGCAGTCGGAATCCTTCTTGAAACGCCTCCCCGTCGGCGAGGCGCGCGAGGCTGGCTCGTCGCTCAAATTCTGTCTGATCGCCGAAGGTCTTGGCGACGTTTATCCTCGTTTCGCCCCGACGATGGAATGGGACACGGCGGCCGGCGACGCCGTGCTGCGCGCGGCCGGCGGCGTTGTTCTCGATCCTGACGGAAGACCGCTCGCCTACGGCAAAGTGGACCGCGGCCTGCGCAACGGGCACTTCGTCGCCTGGGGCGACGCGGCGGCCGGGGAAAAATTTGGCTTTTGTTAACGCGGCGTCAACGCAGTCCCGCTAATCGTCTGGGACCGGGGGGTTCGGCGGCCCGGGCGTGAGCGAGGTCGGTCCCGCTTCCGTTCGTGCGGCGAGACGGCCTTGAGGTGGCTCATGCGATCGGAACTGACGCGGCGCGGGTTCGTCAGCCTCACGGCCATGGGCGCGGCTTTCTGGGCCCGTTCGGCCGGAGCGAACGCTCCGCCGGCTGCTCCGGAGACTTTTACCGGCGACGAAATCCTCGATGACGGTCATCGATTCTTTGGCGATCTGTCGCGCGGGCTTGCGGATGTGGTGCAGGAAGCCGGGCGCCGATGGGGTCTGCCGAACGCTTACGTCCTCGGACAGGAGGCGTCCGCCGCGTTTGTCGGCGGCCTGCGCTACGGCGAAGGCAAGATGTACACTCGCAACGCCGGCGACCAGCCGATCTATTGGCAGGGGCCGTCGGTCGGCTTCGACGCCGGCGCCGATGGCGACCGGACCATGATGCTGCTTTACAACCTGCCGGCGGTCGATTCGGTTTTCCGTCGATTCGGCGGCGTCGACGGATCGGCATATTTTATTGGCGGGTTCGGCTTCACGGCGCTGAACTCCGACGACATCGTCGTGGTTCCAATCCGCACCGGCGTCGGCGCGCGCCTCGGGGTCAATGTAAGCTACCTGAAATTCACCCCCCGCGCGACCTGGAATCCGTTCTGACAATTGATCGGCGGACCGTCGCCCCTCTCTATCGAGAACGTCGCGTTAAATTCTGCGCCGCATTGACCGGATATTAACCTTCGCTCCTCGAAATGAGGATCGATCAGAACGATCGATTCCCGACTTTGGGTGCTGCCATGAGCGACCTCATCCGCTTCCAGCCGGCGAAGGGCCCCCGTCGTTCGGCTCCCGATGACCGCGGCGCTCAGATCCTCTTTTTCACCGGCGTGCGCTATCAGCGGACGAGCGAGGATCCGCCCGCACCCGCGCCGCAAGCCTCGCGCGTCGTCCAGCGGCAAGGCGAAAGCGGCGGAGGCGATCGCACGCGCCGCCCGTAGGCGCGGCGCGCAATCGCCTGCTTGCCGCAGTTCGACGATTACGCTATGAGCCGAGGCGGGACACCTCTCCCCAACGAGAGGCGCCCATCTGAAAGGATGGCTCAAGATGACGACCACGGCGCCCGCCGTTCGCCCTGCGAACGCGCATTTCTCTTCTGGCCCCTGCGCAAAGCGCCCCGGCTGGAACCCCACAGTTCTTCGTGACGCGACGCTGGGACGTTCCCATCGCGCCAAGCTCGGCAAAGCCAAGCTCAAGCTTGCGATCGACTTGACGCGCGAAGTGCTCGGCGTCCCCGCCTCGTACCGAATCGGCATTACCCCAGGGTCAGACACCGGCGCATTTGAAATGGCCATGTGGTCGATGCTCGGCGCTCGAGGCGTCGACGTGCTCGCGTGGGAAAGCTTCGGTGAGGGCTGGGTCTCAGACATTGTCAAGGAGCTCAAGCTCAAGGACGCGCGCACGCTGAAGGCGCCCTATGGCGAGTTGCCGGACCTCTCGCAAGTCAACTTCGACAACGACGTCGTGTTCGCCTGGAACGGCACGACCTCGGGCGTGCGCGTCCCCGACGCCGACTGGATCCCGGCCGACCGCAAGGGCCTGACGCTCTGCGACGCCACGTCCGCCGCCTTCGCCCAAGCCCTCGACTGGGGGAAGCTCGACGTCACGACGTTCTCCTGGCAGAAGGCGCTTGGCGGAGAAGCGGGGCACGGCGTCATCATCCTGAGCCCGCGCGCGGCCGAGCGGCTCGAGACGTACAAGCCGCCGTGGCCGGTGCCCAAGATCTTCCGCCTCACGAAGGCCGGGAAGCTGATCGAGGGCATTTTCGAAGGCGAGACGATCAATACGCCCTCGATGCTGTGCGTCGAGGACTATATCGACGCGCTCGAATGGGCGAAGTCGTTCGACGGGCTCGAGGCGCTCATCGCGCGGGCCGACGCCAATGCGAAGGCGATCGCCGATTGGGTCGACCGCACGTCATGGGTCGACTTTCTCGCGCGCGTCCCCGAGACCCGGTCGAACACCAGCGTGTGTCTCAAGGTGGTTGATCCGGCGGTGGCCGCCCTTTCCGCAGATGGGCAAGCCGCGTTTGCCAAGGGGCTGGCGGCGTTCCTCGAGAAGGAGAAGGTCGCATTCGACATCGGTTCGTATCGCGACGCGCCAGCCGGCTTGCGGATCTGGTGCGGCACGACGATCGAGGCCGCCGATGTCAAGGCGCTGACCCACTGGCTCGACTACGCCTTCGCGGTGGAGAAGAGCAAGCTGGCAAAGGCGGCTTGATCCCCGAATAAAGCGCGAGAGCGCCGGCAGAAGGCCGTTCGTCCAGGCCTCCCGCCCGCTTCGAACCCGATCCCCCACCATTGATCCCAGGCGGCCGAAGCGCCGCCAGCCGAACCCAAGGTCATCAACCCATGACTTCCCGCGTTCTCATCTCCGATAAGCTTTCGCCTGCGGCCGTCGCCATCTTCAGAGAGCGCGGGGTCGAAGTCGACGTCAAGCCGGGGCTCGACAAGGACGAACTCGCCAAGATCATCGGCGATTATGACGGACTGGCCATACGCTCCGCCACCAAGGTCACCGCCAAGCTGATCGAACGCGCCACGAAATTGAAGGTCATTGGCCGCGCCGGCATCGGCGTCGACAACGTCGACATTCCGGCCGCGACCGCCAGAGGCGTGATCGTGATGAACACGCCTTTCGGCAATTCGATCACGACCGCCGAGCACGCGATCGCGCTGATATTTGCGCTGGCGCGGCAGATTCCGACCGCCGACGTCTCGACCCAGGCGGGAAAATGGGAAAAGAATCGTTTCATGGGGGTCGAATTGACCGGCAAGACGCTCGGCGTCATCGGTTGTGGAAATATCGGCTCGATCGTCGCCTCCCGCGGCTTGGGATTGAAGATGCGGGTTGTCGCCTTTGATCCGTTCCTGAGCGCCGAGAGAGCCGCCGAGATTGGCGTCGAGAAACTCGAACTGAACGATCTCCTGGCTCGCGCCGACTTCATCACCCTGCACACTCCGCTGACGGCGCAGACCCGCAATATTCTGTCGGCGGAGAATCTGGCGAGGACCAAGAAGGGGGTCCGCATCATCAATTGCGCCCGCGGCGGCCTCGTCGACGAAGCCGCGCTGCGCGCGGCGCTGGACAGCGGCCATGTCGCCGGGGCGGCCTTCGATGTTTTCATCGAGGAGCCGGCGACGGCCAACCCGCTGTTCGGTCATCCGAACTTCATCGCCACCCCGCACCTCGGCGCCTCCACCAACGAAGCCCAGGAGAACGTCGCGCTCCAGGTCGCCGAACAAATGTCGGACTATCTGACCCGCGGTGCGATCTCGAACGCCCTCAACTTTCCCTCGATCACCGCGGAAGAAGCGCCCAAGCTGAGACCATTCATCGCTTTGGCGGAAGGTCTTGGCTCCTTTGCCGGCCAACTCACCCAGGCGCCGATCCAGAAGGTCACGCTCGCTTACGAGGGCGCGGTCGCGGAACTGAAGGTCAAGGCTTTGACGTCGGCGGCGATTGCGGGCCTGCTCCGTCCATCGCTGGTCGACGTCAACGTGGTGTCGGCGCCGACGGTCGCCGCCAATCGCGGCATTGTCGTCGAGGAAATGACCCGAGCCGCCGGAGGCGACTACGAGAGCTTCATCACCCTGACGGTTGCGACGGCGGAGCAATCGCGGGCGATCGGCGGAACCGTCTTTCATGACGGCAAGCCGCGCATCCTTTCGATCAAGGGCATCAAGGTGGAAGCAGAATTCACGCCATCGATGATCTATGTCACCAATGACGACAAGCCGGGCTTCATCGGCCGCTTCGCGAGCTGCCTTGGAGACGCGGGCGTCAATATTGCGACATTTGCGCTTGGGCGCGACGAACCGGGGGGCTCGGCGATCGCGCTGGTCTCGATCGATGGCGCCGCGCCGCCCGAGGTCATAGCGAAAGTGAGCAAGATCCATGGCGTACGTCAGGCCGCCGCTTTGCACTTCTGATCTCAGCCGCCAAGATTGCTAGCGAGCGCACGATGGGCGCGTCGCCTCGGATCGAAGGACCCCGCTTATGATCGACGATGGGGAAAAACACCCGCCCGGGGTCGAGCCGGACACGCGATCGAGAGTTGACCCCCGTCTTCTCGACATTCTGGTGTGCCCGGTGACGCGAGCCGAGTTGACATACGACCCGGCTCGACAGGAACTGATTTCCCGCGCCGCCCGGCTGGCCTATCCGATACGCGACGGCGTGCCGATCATGCTGCCTGAGGAGGCGCGCAAGCTCGACGATTGACACGATCTCCGATCGAAAACCGCCGCCCTAAGCCCGCGCAGCAACCGGCCGCGGCTTCCCGTCTGCGCCGATGGCGACGAAGGTGAAGGTCGCGTCCGTCACTTTCTCCCGATGGTGGGTGCGAAACCGCTGCGCCCAGGCTTCGATGTGAATCTTGAGCGAGCTGCGGCCAATCTTGTCGACCGCGGTGTAGACGGACAGCACATCCCCTACCCTGACCGGGCGGATGAACGTCATCGCGTCGATCGCTACCGTCACGACGCGCCCTTGCGCCTTCTCGGCCGCGCGAATGCCGCCGGCCTGGTCCATCTGGCTGATGACCCAGCCGCCGAATATGTCGCCGTTGGCGTTGGTGTCCTTGGGCATCGCGATCAGGCGGACGGTAAGCTCGCCGCGCTCCCGGTCGTCTGCGGAAGTTGTCATTGACCCACCCCTTGTTTGTTCTTCGTCCGATCCTGACGACGCGATCAAGCGCGATCTGAAAAACTGAACCTCACCTTGGGCAATCGAAAGGAAGGAAGGTCGTTGACATGCCTTCGTTGACGACGCGGATCGCGAGCGTGTCCGCGAGCCGGAGATCTTTAGCGGAGCGGGGACAAATCTTCTCGGGACGGAGGCACCCGGAGGCAATGAAGGCCGCGTTGCCGGCGACAAATTCCGTGCTCAGACCGTCCCGTCCGTAGCGGCGCAACGCCTCGGTCCAGTCGCGCCCATAGCGGAAGCATTTTTCCTGCGGCCAATCACGCTTGACTTGCGCGACCTCCGCCGGCGCCGGGCCTGCGACGAGGGCAGAGAGGAGCATCGCCGCGAGTGCGGGGCGCAAACATGTCGAGAGCCAGATTTTCACCGGCGCCGCAACACGCCTTCCGTCGGGATCCGGCGACAAGCTGGTGGTCATGGCCGCCCCCTCAAGGGCGCCTTGCCGAGAGGACTCGATCGTGCCCGGCAAGGTCCCTGTCGAACCCAGCGTCGACGAAACCGCATAGCCGCGCGATCGCAAGCACGTCCGCGGCCTGGCTCGAGCCGATTTCGACCACGACCCAGCCGCCTTCGGAAAGTAGGGACAGCGACTCCGGCAGGATTCGCCGATAGGCGTCAAGGCCGTCAATTCCGCCATCGAGCGCGATCCGCGGGTCGAACTCCCGGACCTCTCGCGGCAGGCCCGGAAGGTCGGCGCTCGGAATATAGGGCGGATTCGATACGATCAGGTCAAACGGCCCCTCGAGACCTCTCGTCCAGTCGCCGATCCGTACCTCGGCGCGATCCGCGAGGCCGCAATTCTCGATATTGCCGCGCGCCACATTCGCCGCGCCGCCGGAAACGTCGACGCCGACGCCGTGCGCGTGGACAAATTCGCTGAGCAGGGCGCAAAGCAGCGCACCCGAGCCGACGCCGAGGTCGAGGATGCGCAGCGGCTCTTCGCGCCGACCCCTGAGCAGCCTCAGGGATGCTTCGACAATCGTTTCTGTCTCGGGCCGCGGGTCCAAAACCTGCGGCGAAATCGTGAAGTCGAGACCCCAGAACTCGCGCTTGCCGACAATCCGGGACAACGGCTCTCCAGCCGCCCGTCGCGCCGCGAATTCCGCGACCCTCCGGGCCGCGGATCCGAGGGCTTCGTCTGGGGCGACGATCAACGCGATCGGCGAAACGCCGGAAGCCGCCGAGAGGGCAATCGCGGCCTCTCGTCTCGGGTCGTCTATCCCACAGGCCTCAAAGGTTTCGACGAGACAAGCGAGCGCATCCGCGCGCGCGGTCGAAGGCTCAAAAGCGGCGGCGATCGTCAAGCAACCTGGCCGTGGCAGTGCTTGTACTTCTTGCCCGAGCCGCATGGACAAGGCTCGTTTCGTCCAACCCGGCCCCATGTCGCCGGATTGTTGGGGTCGCGGTCGGCGACAGCAACGCGGACGTCCGCTGCCAGAGGCCGAACGCCGACCGGTTCTCCGGGAACGGAGACGAAGCGGCAATTCATTCTCGCCGGTGGCGGGATCGAGATGCTGATACTGCATCGGCGGCGGCGGGGGCTCGGGTTGCTGGAACCGCACTTCGACTCGCGACATTTGGGCAATGACCGCTTCATGCCACTGCGTTATCAACTCGCGGAACAGCTCGAAGGCTTCGGACTTGTATTCGTTCAGCGGATCGCGCTGCGCCATGCCGCGCCAGCCGATCACCTGACGCAGATGGTCGAGTGTGACGAGATGCTCGCGCCAGAGATGATCGAGCGCCTGCAGAATGACCTGCTTTTCGACATAGCGCATGGCTTCGGGGGTGTTGCGCTGAATGCGCTGCTCGTAAGCGTCGGAGGCCGCCGCATGGAGCCTGGTCGCCACTTCTTCGTCGGCGATGCCCTCCTCCTTCGCCCATTCGTCGACCGGCAGATCGAGATTGAGCTTGCTGAGAACCTCATTCTTCAGGCCCGCGGTGTCCCAGGCCTCCGGATAGGCGTCATGCGGAATGTGTTTCGCGACGACGTCGTCGATCACCCCCGTGCGCATGTCCTCGATCGTCGATTCAAGCGATTCAGACGCCATCATCCTGCGCCGGTCCTCGAAGATGACCTTGCGCTGATCGTTCATGACGTTGTCGAATTTGAGAATGTTCTTGCGGATGTCGAAATTCCGCGCCTCGACCTTCTGCTGCGCCTTCTCAAGCGCCTTGTTGATCCACGGATGGACGATCGCTTCGTCTTCCTTGAGACCTAGCCGCTTAAGCATCGCGTCCATCCGCTCAGCGCCGAAAATGCGCATGAGGTCGTCCTGCAACGACAGGAAGAACTTCGAGCGGCCCGGGTCGCCCTGCCGGCCGGACCGTCCGCGCAACTGGTTATCGATGCGACGGCTTTCGTGCCGCTCGGTGCCAATGATGTAGAGTCCGCCGGCCTCGATCGCCTTCTGTTTGAAGGCGGCGACCTCGGCGCGGATCGACGCCTCTTGCGTCTCGCGCGCCTCCTGCGGCGCGGCCGCGTCGATCTCCTGCTTGACCCGCATCTCGACATTGCCGCCAAGCTGTATATCGGTGCCGCGCCCGGCCATGTTGGTCGCAATCGTGATCGCGCCCGGAACGCCGGCCTCGGCGACGATAAACGCCTCCTGCTCGTGGTGGCGGGCGTTCAGGATGGCGAAGTTCTTCGACGGCTTGCCCGCGTGGGCTGCGGCGTAAAGCGCCTTGAGCGCGTCAGGTTTGGCGAAGTCGATCTTCTTGTAGCCTTCCCGCTCCAGCACTTCGCCGAGCAACTCCGATTTTTCGATCGACGTCGTGCCCACCAGCATCGGCTGCATTTTGGCGTTTGCCGCCTCGATCTCGCGCACCACGGCGCGCATCTTTTCGTCGCCGGTGCGATAGACCTCGTCATCCTCGTCGAGACGGGAGATCGGACGGTGGGTCGGAATCTCGACGACGACGAGTTTGTAGATCTCTGCAAACTCGTCGGCCTCGGTCGCGGCGGTGCCGGTCATCCCGGCAAGCTTCTTGTAGAGGCGGAAATAGTTCTGGAAGGTAATCGAGGCGAGCGTCACGTTTTCGGGCTGGACGGTCACGCCCTCCTTCGCCTCGAGCGCCTGATGCAACCCCTCTGAGTAGCGTCGGCCGGGCATCATGCGGCCGGTGAATTCGTCGACGATCACCACTTCGTCGTTGCGGACGATGTAGTCCTTGTCCCGCTGGAAAAGCTTGTGAGCGCGCAACGCCTGATTGATGTGGTGGACGAGCGTCGCGTTGGCAGCCTCGTAGAGCGATCCTTCTTTCATCACCCCGGCCAAGCGCAGCAGCTCTTCGGCGTGCTCGTTTCCGACCTCGGTGAGATTGACGGTGCGCTGCTTTTCGTCGAGCTCATATTCCTCACGGGCGAGCTGCGGGATGATCGCATCGACCGCAACATAGAGATTGGAGCGGTCCTCCGACGGGCCGGAGATGATGAGGGGCGTGCGGGCTTCGTCGACCAGGATCGAATCGACCTCGTCCACAATCGCGAAGGAATGGCCGCGCTGCACCATCTGCGCCATGTCGTACTTCATGTTGTCGCGCAGATAGTCGAAGCCGAATTCGTTGTTCGTTCCGTAGGTGACGTCCGCGGCGTAGGCCTGCCGGCGCTGATCGTCGTCAAGGCCGTGGACGATGACGCCGACGGTCATGCCGAGAAACTTGTAGATCTCGCCCATCCACTCGGCGTCGCGGCGGGCCAGATAGTCGTTGACGGTGACGACGTGCACGCCCTCCCCGGCGAGCGCATTGAGATAGACTGCGGTCGTGGCGACAAGCGTCTTGCCTTCGCCGGTGCGCATTTCGGCGATCGCGCCTTCATGCAGGACCAGGCCGCCGATCAGCTGAACATCGAAATGACGCTGCTTGAGCGTGCGCTTCGCGGCCTCCCGAACGGCGGCGAAGGCTGGCGCCATGAGATCGTCCAGCGTCTTGCCGGCCGCGAACTCGGCCCGCAACTCGGCGGTCTTCGCCAGGAGCTCGTCGTCGGTCAGCGCCTCGAACTCGGGCTCCAGCGCATTGATCGCCGCGACCTTCGGCCGGTAGCCCTTCAGCCGGCGGTCGTTGGACGAGCCGAAGACCCTCTTCATCACCGAGTCGAATTTCAGAGACGAGCCGAGCATTTTCGACCTTTCGATTCCGTCCCGCGCGAAGACGCCGGAGCCGCTTTCGCGGTCAACAGCGAGCGATGGGCGCCCCAGACGAAGGTGACAACAATAAAAAGCGCGAAAAAGGCCAGAACCGCCCATTTTCGCGCCGCTGAACAGGGTTCGCCGTGAGATAGGAGGCGCGCTTTGCCTTGTCAATGATTGGCGACGGCGGCCTTTTCCGTCCTTTGGGCGGCTACCGCTGACAAATCGGACAGTAGAACGTCGAACGCCCGGAGTGCACGCTCCTCGCTATGATCCCGCGGCAGCGCTCCCGCACGCACCGAAGTCCCTCGCGGTCATAGACTTTGAACACGTGCTGAAAATATCCAAGCTCGCCGTTGGCCTGGCGGTGGTCGCGCAAGGTCGAACCGCCCGCCTCGATGGCTTCCTCGAGCACGTTGCGGATCGCCTCGGCGATCGCCGCGGCGGCGCGGGTTGGGGCGCCGCGCGCGTCGGCGAGGATGTGCGCCGGCCTCGATGGCGCGAGGCGGGCGCGAAACAGGGCTTCGCACGCATAAATATTGCCCAAGCCGGCAATGCGTTTTTGATCGAGCAGCCCCGCCTTCAGAGACGTGCGGGCGCCGGCGAACAGCTTCGCCAGAAAAAGCGCGTCAAACTCGGGCGCCAGCGGCTCGGCGCCGAGCCCTCTGAGCCGGGGGTGGTCGGCGAGCGCCCCGCTCGCGGCCAGATCCATGAAGCCGAACCGTCGCGGGTCGTTGTAGATGACGACGCAACCGCTATCGAGAGTGAGCACGACGTGGTCGTGCTTTGGATCTTTCGAACGTTCGCGAAGGAAATCGCCCGGAGTCGAAACCTCCGCCTTTTCGATCCGGAACGAGCCCGACATGCCCAGGTGCGCAATCAGGGTCTCGCCGCTGTCGAGCTGGAAGAGAAGGTATTTCGCCCGCCGGCTTATGTCGGTGATCTGGCGGCCGCTCAGCCGGCTTTCGAAAGAAGCGGGAAAGGGAAACCGGATGTCCGGCCGCCGCAATTCGACCTTGTCGAGGCGAGCGCCAAGCATCGCGGGCATGAGGCCCCGCCGGACCGTCTCGACCTCGGGCAGTTCAGGCATGCGGGCGGTCCCGGATCACGGCGAGAAAGGCTGAGCCATATTTTTGCAGCTTGACCGCGCCGACGCCATGAACGCCGGCCAGCTCGTCGAGCCCGCGCGGCCGCTCCCTGGCCATTTCGATCAGCGTCCGATCGGGGAATATGACATAGGCCGGCTGCTTCTGCGCCGCCGCGATCGCGCCTCGCAGAGCTTTGAGCGCCCCCAGCAGTTCGGCGTCCGCGTCGTTCGGCGCGACCTGCGCGGAGGACCGGCGGCGCGTTTTCTTGTTGACGACGTCCTCGCGCAAGGCGAACGGAGCCTCGCCGCGCAGCACCCGCTGGCCCTCCTCGGTCAGGACGAGCCGGTCGCGGTCGTTCCAGTCGCGCGCGATCAGTCCGCCGGATTGCAGCTGTCTCAAGACGCCGCGCCAGTCGGCGGGCGCCCGATCCTTGCCGACGCCGAAAGTCTTGAGCTGGTCATGGCCGTGCCTCTGGACCGCCTCGGTCGCGTTGCCGGACAGAATATTCGCCAGATGCCCGAAAAAGAACCGGCCCGAGGTGCGCAGAATCGCCGACAGCGCCTTTTGCGCCTCGACTCTCCCCTCGATCAGCCGAACGGCCCCGTGGCAGACGTCGCAATGGCCGCACGGGCCTGAGTCCTCGCCAAACATGCTCAGAAGCGTTTGGCGCCGGCAGCGCGCGGTTTCGCAGAGCGCCACGAGATCGTCGAGTTTGCCCATCTCAACGCGCTTGCGTTCCTCGGGCGCGCCGTTCTCGAGAATTTGGCGCCGCCTGAGTTCGATGTCGCCAGCGCCGTAGAGCGTGAACGTATCCGCGGGCAGGCCGTCGCGGCCAGCGCGGCCGATTTCCTGATAGTAGGCTTCGATCGAAGAGGGCATGTCGGCGTGAAAGACGAAGCGGACGTCCGGCTTGTCGATGCCCATGCCGAAGGCGACGGTCGCGCAAACAACGCAGTCGTCCTCGCGCAGGAAGGCGTCCTGATTTCGGGCGCGCACGGAATGATCCAGCCCGGCGTGATAGGGCAGCGCGCGCCGGCCGGCGCGGGCGAACTCCGCGGCCAGCTCCTCGGTCCGGCGCCGGGAGGCGCAATAGACGATGCCCGGTTCCCCACGATGGGCGTCGAGCTTGTCAATCAGTTGGCGGGAGGCGTCCGATTTCGGCCGCATCGCCAGAAAGAGGTTGGGGCGATCGAACGAGCGTACGAAAACTTTGGGCCGCCGGAGAAACAGCCGGTCCCCGATTTCGGTCCGGGTCGGGGCGTCCGCCGTCGCGGTCACGCCGATCGTCTGGACCCCATGGAGGGCTTCCGCGACCTCGCGCAGGCGCAAATACTCCGGCCTGAAGTCGTGGCCCCACTGCGAGACGCAGTGCGCCTCGTCGATGGCGAGCAGATCGATCGGAACTCTGCTCATCGCGGCGATGACGTCGTTGCGCAACAGCCGTTCCGGCGCGACATAGAGCAGCCGGAGCGAGCGGTCGTCCAGGCCGCGCGCCACCCTTCGCCGCTCATCGTCGTCAGAGGATGAGTTGAGGCTTGCCGCCTCGACTCCGAGTTCGCGCAACTGGGCGACCTGGTCGCGCATCAGAGCGATCAGCGGCGAAACGACCAGGGTCAGGCCGCCGCGGACGATCGCCGGAAGCTGGAAGCAGAGGGACTTGCCGCTGCCAGTCGGCATGACCGCCAACACGTCCTCGCCCGCGAGCGTGGCGCTGAGGACCTCTTCCTGCCCCGGACGGAAGTTGGCGAAGCCAAAGACGGTCGAGAGGGCGGACCGCGCCTTCGCCATGAGCGGCGAATCCGGCGTCATGAGGCTCGCCCGGCAGGGTCGAACACCGGCGTCCATTGGATCGCCTCGACGCTTTTGGCGCCGGTCGCCAGCATCACGAGACGGTCGAAGCCGAGCGCGGCGCCGCTCGCGTCGGGCATCTCGGCAAGCGCCGCGAGGAAATCCTCGTCGATCGGGGCGGATATTCCATAGATGCGCTGCTGCTCGGCCATGTCGGCCACGAACCGGCGCCGCTGCTCAACCGGATCGAGGAGCTCGTGGAACGCGTTCGCGAGCTCGACCCCGCAACAGTAGTATTCGAACCGCTCGGCGACGCGCGGATCGCCGGGATCGAGGCGCGCGAGCGCGGCCTCGCTCGCGGGGTAGGCGTGAAGGACTGTCGGGCGTCCGATTCCCAGATTGGGCTCCACCCGCTCGCTGAGGAACCGGCTGAAGACATCCGACCAGCCGTCGTCTGGCGCGACGCGGAGGCCCAGGCCCCTTGCCTGCGAAGCGAAGGTCTCGGCGTCAGGCGGGCCGCCGGCCGGCAAGCTGTCGTAGATATCGACTCCAGCGTAGCGCATGAACGCTTCCCGCACCGTCAGGCGCTCCGGCGGCTCGAACGGACTGGCCTCCAGGCCGCGAAAGACGAAAGTCTTCGCCTCAGCGATATGCGCGGCGAGCGCGGTCAGCGCGACGCAGTCCTCAATGAGCCGCTCGAGTTCGGCGTCGGCCCTATACCACTCGAGCATCGTGAATTCCGGCGCGTGAACCGCCGTTCGCTCGCGATTGCGGAAAACATCGGTCAGCGCGTAAATCCGTTTCTCTCCGGCGGCCAGAAGTTTCTTCATCGCGAATTCGGGCGAGGTGTGGAGCCAGGCTTCGCTCGGCTCGCCGCCCGGCGCAATGAGCGCCGTCTTGAACCCGTGCAAGTGGATCTCGTTTCCGGGCGAAGCCTGAAGCGCCGCCGGATCGACCTCGATGAAACCCTTGGCGTCGAACCAGCGGCGCACGAAGCCCGTGACCTGCGCCCGCGCGGCGAGGCGGTCGCGCCGCGCGGCGTGTAGGTCCCGGCGCCAGAACGGTCGCGCCGCCGGCGAGATCAATAGACGCTCCCGCAAGAACACCAAGAGGCGCTCCCGCAAGAATACAAAGACAATCGAAGCCGATCCCGACTGGCCTTTGGCGCCAAAATCGGTATGTTCGCGCCGAAAATCGCAAACCTCCGCCAGACGAGCGCAATTCACCGCGACGCAGGATCGCGACGCCGGGCGCCCAATTCCAAGGAATGAGAACGTGAGAGTTATCGCAAGCTCGATCCGCAAGGGCAATATCATCGAGCGGGACGACGGTCAGTTGTGCGTCGTTCTTTCCGCCGAGAGCTTTCACCCGGGCAAAGGCACGCCGACGACCCAGATCGACATGCGACGGCTCTCGGACGGGGTCAAGGTCACCGACCGGTTCAAGACCACCGAGCAGGTCGAGCGCGCGTTCGTCGAGGACAAGAACTTCGACTTCCTCTACTCGGACGCGGACGGCCACCACTTCATGAACGCGGACACTTACGATCAGCTCCAGGTTCCCGCGGACGTGATCGGCGATCAGGCCCAATGGCTGCAGGAAGGCATGAAGGTCATACTGTCGGTGTTCAACGAGGTCCCGGTCGCGATCCAGTTGCCGCCCCGCGTGACGCTCGAGGTGACGGAAACCGAACCGGCGATGAAAGGCCAGACCGCATCGTCTTCCTACAAGCCCGCCCGGCTTTCGAACGGCGCGCGGGTCATGGTTCCGCCGCACATCTCGGGCGGGACGAGAATCGTCGTCCAGACTGAGGACGGCAGCTACGTCGAGCGGGCGAAGGACTGAGCGTCCGCCACGATCCGGGCAAGTCGGCGAGGGCGGGTCGGCTTCCCGAAAACTATTTGCCGGCTGGCTTCTCCAGGTGGCCGCCGAACTGGAAGCGCATCGCCGACAGGAGCTTGTTCTGATAGTCGGCGTCGCCGCGCGAACCAAACCGCTCATAAAGGGCGGTGCTCAACACCGGCGCCGGCACACCCTCGTCGATGGCGGCCAGGATCGTCCACCGGCCCTCCCCCGAATCGGACACGCGCCCGGAAAACTTTGACAACGCCGGATCTTCGATCAGCGACGCGGCGGTCAGATCGAGCAGCCATGAGGCGATCACGCTGCCGCGCCGCCAGACCTCGGCGACGTCCGGCAGGTTTATGTTGTACTTGTAGTAGTCCGGGTTGCGCAAAGGCGTCGTCTCGGCGTCGATTTCGTGCGTCTTTTCGCCGACGTTCGCCGCACGCAAAATGTCCAGCCCCTCCGCATACGCAGCCATGACGCCGTATTCGATGCCGTTGTGGACCATCTTCACGAAATGTCCGGCGCCGTTCGGCCCGCAATGGAGGTAGCCAAGTTCTGCCGTCGCCAGGGCGCCGTTCCGGCCAGGGGTTCGCGGTACCGAGCCCGCGCCGGGGGCGAGCGTCTTGAAGATCGGATCGAGACGCCGCACCGTCTGGTCGGGGCCGCCGATCATCATGCAATAGCCGCGCTCGAGCCCGAAGACGCCGCCGCTCGTGCCGACGTCCACATAATCGACGCCCTTCGACTTCAGTTCGTGAGCGCGGCGCAGATCGTCGATATAGTACGAATTCCCGCCGTCAATGATCGTATCGCCGGGCTCGAGCGCCGGCAAAAGGTCGGCGATCGTCTTGTCGACGACCGCCGCGGGAACCATCAGCCATACCGCACGCGGTTTCTTGAGCTTCTTTGCGAGCTCCGCCAGCGAGGCGCTGCCGGTCGCCTTTTCCTTGACCAGCCCCTCGACCGCCTTGGGAGACATGTCGAAGACCACGCACTCGTGTCCGTCCGCGATGAGCCTGCGGACCATGTTGGCGCCCATCCGGCCCAGTCCCACCATTCCAAGTTGCATGTGCGGCTCCTTCAGACGAGCGAATAACCCAGTCGAGACTCAAGACCGTTTCGACCTTATCGTCGGGCGCGACTTCGTAGCAACCGCGGGACCCGCCCTCACTGCCGGCAATTGCGGATCTCGGCGCGCCCGCCCACATGAGGAAGCCGCCCTGGAACGCATTCGCGTTGTCGCCAAGCCGGCAGCGGGGCGGCAGCTCCTTCAGAATCCTGGCGTTGCCGCCGCCGAGCACGACGTCGTCGGGCTCGAGCGCGGCGACAAGCCGGTCGACCACGTCAAAGACGTGCTTGCGCCACTTTTTCTTGCCCAGCCGCGCGAGCCCTCGCTCTCCGACATAGTCCTCATAGGTGGCCTTCTTGTAAGGGAGATGACCAAGCTCCATCGGCTCCACGATTCCGCCCACGATGACCGTCGAGCCGAGCCCGGTTCCAAGGCCGAGGAACAGCATCTTGCCTTTCTTGTATCCGCCAAGCGCCTGCATCGCCGCGTCGTTGATGACTTTGACCGGCCGGCCGAACGCCTTCCCGAAGTCGAAGCCCATCCAGCCCGGCCCCAGATTCTTCGGCTCCGCAACCGGCCGATTGTGCAGGACCGGACCCGGATAGCCGATCGACACCACGTCATAGCTCCAGCCGCCGGCGAGCTTCCGGACTCCCAAGGCCATTTGTTGAGCCGTCATCTTTGGTCCGGATTCAAACTCCCGCTTTTCCGTCTGACCGGACGCGAGGATTTTGATGTGGGTGCCGCCTACGTCGATCGCCAATACATTCATGAGCCGCCTCATCGTCGTCCCGCCTCGTCCTCGCTTGGCTCTGAGAGCAGGACGTTCCCTCGATGCATTCGATCGAGGAAACCGCTCCGGCCGAGGCGCTCTCAACTGCCCTCTATACAAGATTTCGCTCCCGCCAGGGCCATACCTTCGCGGAGAATGTCTTGTCGGCGTAGGCGAACGCTTCGGCGGCCGCACGGAGCCTGGACCAAACTGTCGTGCGCCCCGCTCCCGCCCGCCATGCCGTCCAAAAGAGGGCTTTCTCCCGCACGCTCTATCATGGGCCGTGAGCGCGCCGGGCGGCGCCGGAAAACCGTTCGGCCAAAGAGGTTTTGTGAAGACAACGGCGAAAAATTGATGTTTTATGCCCCGGGGCTCGCTTACCGAACGCGAAACCGGCAACTGCTGAACGCAAGAACGGCAGCATCACGTCTGTCAATCGACAAGCTATCGCCATGGCGGGAATCGTCCAGGAGTTCAGCAGGATTGTCCAGCCGGCGGCGCGCACGAGCGGCCATCGGCCTTTCGGCCGGCCTATGCTGCGCGCCCACGAGCAGATCGACCTCGCGGCGCGGCTTCCTCCGGAACTCGCTTTTCTCGCCGCGGAAGGTTTTCCGCCGGAGCGGCTGCTCAACGCCCTGGGTTCTGAGCCGAGGGCCGTCCGCCCGGTCGACAAGCTCCTCAGCGAAGGCCTCATAAGCGAGGAGACCTATTACCGCGCGCTGGCGAGGCATCTCGGCTGCGAATATTACAATGGCGAGCCGCCGCTGGCGGGCGCGTTCGATGCGATGAGGGGATTGCGATGCGGGGTCGCGCCGCTTGAATCCCGCGGCGACGGTCCACGCGCGGTCATTGCGCCCAGGACGCAATCTGTGGCTCGACTCATCGAAGCAGCGCAATCGAGCCGTTTTCGCGCGGGGTCGTTCGCCCTGACTTCGCCGCAGCGTTTCGCCGGCCTTCTGCGCGCGCGCCGCAGCGAGGAATTGCTCGATGTCGCCCTCGGCCGCCTCCCTGCGAGTCTGACCGCGCGGCATGGGATGACCCGGCTGCAGATCGCGGTCTTGGGCGCGGTCGCGACGCTGGCTTGCGTCCTTGGCGTGGTGCGATTCGACGCCTTGCAGGCCGTCGCATCCGCCGCGCTTTGGCTGACCTTTTCAGCCATGATCATGTTGCGGTCGATGGCGGCGATCGCGGGAAAGGGGGAAGTTCGTCCGCCCGCGCTCGCCGACAGCGAACTCCCCGACTACACCATCGTCGTCGCGCTTTATCGGGAAGCGCGCGTCGTCGAGGATCTGGTCCGCGCGCTCGATGGGCTCGATTATCCCAAGAGCAAACTCGACATCAAGCTGGTCGTCGAGCAGCGGGACCCGGAGACGTTGAGTCGGCTCGTCGAAATGCGCCTGCCCGCGCGCTACGAAATCATCGTGGCGCCGCCGGGCCCGCCGCAGACCAAGCCGCGCGCGCTCAATATTGCCTTGTCGAGCGCGCGAGGCGAGCTCATCGTCGTCTACGACGCTGAAGATGCTCCCGCGGCGGATCAACTGCGCCTCGCCGCCGCGCGATTCGCCGCCGACAAGAGCGTCGACTGTCTGCAGGCGCGGCTTACGATCCGCAACGGCGGCGAGTCCTGGCTCGCGAACCAGTTTGCGATCGAATATTCCGTGCTGTTCGATTTCCTCAATCCGGGCCTCTGCGCGCTGCAATTGCCGATCGCGCTCGGCGGCACCTCCAATCACTTCCGCATCCGATCGCTGATCGACGTAGGGGCCTGGGACGAGTGGAACGTGACCGAGGACGCCGATCTCGGCATTCGCCTCGCGCGCTTCGGCTACCGGGTGAGAGCGCTTGAATCGGACACGTCCGAGGAGGCTCCGCATGAACTCAAGAACTGGTTCCGGCAGCGAGTGCGCTGGCAGAAGGGTTGGCTGCAGACGCTGATCGTCCACTCGCGCCAGCCGGGCCTGTTTCGCCGCGACCTTGGGCCGAGCCGGGCGTTTGCCGCGACGACGCTGATCGGCGGCGCGATCGTCGGCTGCCTGTTTTGGCCGGTCTTCGCATTTTTGACGCTCTGGCGCGCGCTCACGGTCGGCGACGACGGCGCGCTCGCGCCCGCTCGTGAGATGATTGACGTCTTCACCTATATCCTCGCGCTCGCGGGCGCCTGGACGATCGCGCTTCCGGCTTCGATCGCCGCGCGCCTGCGCGGCTCAAGGGTAAGCTTGCGCAGTTTCGCGCTGATGCCGGTCTACTACATGCTGGTATGCGCGGCGACCTGGGCGGCGATGGTTCATCTCGCGATGTGGCCGTATTATTGGGGGAAGACCGATCACGGGCGAAGCCGGGCGCGCCCTGCCCTCCGCGTCGTCCGGACGCGACCGTCGACGTAGGGCCTTGTCGCCTGGCCGACGATCGTGGATTTAGAGCGTCCCGGTTCTCGAACCGCCGGGCGCATGAAACAGGATAAGAATGTCGTCCGACACCTTGCGCGAGGCCGCCGGGTCTTCGAAAGCGTGGCCTTTCGAAGAAGCGCGAAAGCTGATCGCCCGCCTCGAACGTAGCCCCCGCACCGAAGTGATCTTCGAAACCGGCTACGGGCCCTCGGGTCTGCCGCATCTCGGCACGTTCGGCGAAGTCGCGCGCACCAGCATGGTCAGGCACGCCTTTCGCGTCCTCACCGGAGACAGCGTCAAGACGAGGCTGATCGCGTTCTCCGACGACATGGACGGCTTGCGCAAGGTTCCCGACAACATTCCCAACCGCGACTTGATCGCCCGCCATCTCGGCAAGCCGCTGACGAAGATCCCCGATCCGTTCGGCGAACATGAGAGCTTCGCCGCCCACAACAACGCGCGGCTGCGCGCCTTCCTCGACCGGTTCGGGTTCGACTACGAATTCATGTCGTCGACCGAGGCGTATCAGTCGGGCCGGTTCGACAAGGCGCTCATGCGCGTGCTCGAGCGCTTCGACGAAGTGCAGGCGATCATGCTGCCCTCGCTGCGCGAGGAGCGGGCGGCGACCTATTCGCCCTTCCTTCCGATTCACCCGCAAACCGGAATCGTCATGCAGGCGCCGGTGCTCGCTCACGATCCGCGCGCCGGTACGATCTCCTGGCGCGATCCAGACACGGGGGAGGAATTCGTTACTCCGGTGACCGGAGGCAAGTGCAAACTCCAGTGGAAGCCGGACTGGGCGATGCGCTGGCATGCGCTCGGCGTCGACTACGAAATGGCGGGCAAGGATCTGATCGATTCGGTCAAGCTGTCGTCGCGGATCGCGCGCGCGCTCGGGAGCGAGCCGCCGGCCGGTTTCAACTACGAGCTTTTCCTCGACGAGAACGGGCAGAAGATCTCAAAATCGAAGGGCAACGGCCTCACGATCGACGAATGGCTGGCCTACGCCAGCCCGGAGAGCCTCTCGCTCTTCATGTTTCAGAAGCCGACCGCGGCCAAGCGGCTCTATTTCGATGTCATCCCGCGCAACGTCGACGACTATCTCGGCTTTCTCGAAGCCTATCCGCGCCAGGAGTGGAAGGAGCGGCTCGGCAATCCAGTCTGGCACATCCATGCCGGAACGCCGCCCAAGCCGGAAATCCTGACCCATGACCGGCATGGGCAGGCGATCTCGTTCGCCATGCTGCTCAATCTCGCCGCCGTGTCCAACACCGAAAATCCCTCGGTCCTGTGGGGGTTCCTCCGCCGCTACTATCCTTTGGCGTCGCCGGAAACCCATCCGCGCCTCGACAGCCTGGTTCGCTACGCGGTCGCCTATTTCCGCGACTTTGTCGCCCCCAAGAAGCGCCATCGCGCGGCTGACGACGTCGAGCGCGGCGTTCTCAAGCAGATTTCGGCCAGGCTCGCCGAGTTGCCGGCGAACGCGAGCCCCGACGAGATCCAGCACGCGCTCTACGACATCGCCCGCCCGATTCCGCGCTATCAGGATCATGCGGCCAAGGGCGCGACCCCGGCGCGGCCCGGCGTCTCCAACGACTTCTTCAACATGGTCTACGCCGTGCTCCTCGGCGAGGAGCGGGGGCCGCGCCTGGGATCGTTCATTGCGCTCTATGGGCTCGACGAAACCCGCCAGCTGATCGACAAGGCGCTCGCGGGAGAGCTTGTCCAAAGCTAGAGCGATGGGGCGTCCCCGATGACAAAGCGGTCGGCTCTTGCGCCCGTCGTTGGCGTTAAGTAACCTCCGCGCAAAGGGGAGGCGCGCCATGAGCAATTCCAGCGTGATGGATTTCGTCCGGGCCCTCAAGTCGGACCCCGCGCTGAAGGCCCGGGTGGTCAAGGCGCAGCGCGAAGCGATGGCGAACATTCATCGCGAGGCGGACGCCATTGTGGCGGTGGCGCGCAAGGAGGGGTTCGACCTCAGCGACTGGGCGAAGCGCCCGTCCGACGGGAGCCTCGACAAGGCGAGCGCGGAAGACTGCTGGCTCACCTGTTGCGTGGCGGCGACCTCCACCAAAGAGTAGCCGACCCGTCGCGAGGTGGATTTTTCGTCGATCCAGGACTGGCTGCGGCAATCGCCGCCGATCGACGATCTCGGCCCGCCGTCCTCATCGCACTCGTTCGTCGAGCTTTGGGCGCCGGTCGCGCGCGGCGCCTCCGCGCTCCTCGCCTCGCGCCTGCCAACCCCGCCCGAGGCCTCCGTTCTCGCCGATCTGAGCGAAGACCTTGTTCGGCGGCTCTCCGAGGTCGGCGAAGGCGCGGTCTGGGAGCATTTCAATGGCCGCCGGACCCTCGGCGAACTGGTCAAAGCGCATCTTGAGGCGGACGAGCACGGTTGCCGCAGGACGGTCTACCGCCGGGTCCTCGAGGCGCTGCGCGCCGACGGCCTCGGGTCGCTGACCGTCCAATCCCCGGTCGTCAAGCGGCACCTCTGCGCGACCGTCGCCTCGTGGCTTGAATCCAGCCTGGAAATTCTTCTCGCCGTCGAGCGCGACCATGACATGCTGGCGGGGACGTTCGCCTTTCCGGCGGCCGCGCGCCTCACCGGCGTCAAGACCGGGGTCAGCGATCCGCATCGGGGAGGCCGGTCGGTTGCGATCCTCACGCTTGCGGCCGGTCAGGCAGACCCGGTCTCGGTCGTCTTCAAGCCGAGAGACTTGCGCATCGACGCCGCCTATCACGAACTCATCGGCGAACTCTCGGGCGCGGAGCCTGATCTCGCGCCGCTGCGAAGCCTGACCGTCGCGCCGTGCGAGGGTTACGGCTACGTCGAACATGTCACGCACCGGATCGCCTCGAGCGACGAGGAGATGACCGGATTTTATCGCAACGCCGGCCGGCTCACCGCCATTCTCTACGCCCTCGGTTGCAACGACTGCCACAACGAGAACGTGATCGCCGACCGGGATCAGCTCATTCTCATCGACGCCGAAACCCTGCTTCAGGGCGCGCCGCGCGCCGACGCCTTCAGCTCTGGCCGGTCGGCCGCGCGCCAGTCGCTCGAGGCGCGCCTCGGCGATTCGGTGATGCGGATCGGCCTTCTGCCGCGCTGGTTCTTCGTCGCCGGAGAACGCAGGCCGCGCGATCCGAGCGCGCTCGGAATCGAGCCGCCGGCCGCCGAGACCGAGACCTATGCGGGATGGTCCGAACTCAACACCGACGGGATGGCGATGGGGCCCGCGACGCGCCGCTCTCGCCTGGCCACGTCGCTGCCCGTGGGGATCGGCGGCCTCAATCGGCTCGGCGACTTCAAAGGCGACTATCGCGCCGGGTTTCGCCGGCAGCTCGAGGCCATCGCCGCAAATCGAGCGGCCTGGCTCAATGGCCTCGAACGATTCCGCGGCCTGCGCAGCCGGTTCGTCCGCCGGCCGACCTGGGTCTATCTGCAGATGCGCGGCGAGCTGCTTCAGCCTGTGGCGTTGCGCGACGAAGCGGCCCAGTCGGAGGCGCTGATGCGACTCACCGCCTCCAAGGAATCCCGCCCCGATGTTCGCCGCGACGCCGCGCTGGCCGCCGAACGGACTGAGCTCGGCCGCTTGGACGTTCCCTATTTCGAGCATCCCATCGCCGGGCGGGACCTTCTGCTCGGTGAAACAGACGTCGCGCCGGACTTTTTCGCGGAAAGCGGCCTCGATGCGGCGCGGCGTAGGATCGGGTCGTTAGGCGAGGACGACATTCTCGCGCAGCTCGCGCTCATCGACGGCTCGATCGCAGCCAAGGCGAGGCGCGCTCATCGCGCGCAGCGGAGAGACCCCTCGAAGCGCGATCTCGCGCTCGCCGCCCCTTCGGCGGCGGAGCGTCTGGCCGCGGCCGCAACCGTCCGCGATCTCTTGATCGAGGCTTCGATCAGCGACGCCGCCGGCCATGTCGAATGGCTTGGCATCGATTCGGCCACGGATTTAGAGCGGTCATGCTATGGGCCGCTCGGGCCGACCCTCTACAGCGGCGCCGCTGGAATCGCGCTTTTCCTCGCCGCCGCCGGGCGGGCCGGATCGGACGAGCGCGCCGCCGTCTCTCGACAGCTCGCGCGCGCCGCCTGCCTCGATTTCATGCGGCTCCTCGATTCGTTCGACAGGTCGTCCGAGAGAGCAAGCTGGTGGCGCGACCAGCCGCTGGGACTCGCCGGCTCGGGCGGGCGATTGCTGTCCGCGCTCTTGCTGCGCGACGAGGTCCCCGAAATGCGACGCGCGCTCGACGCGGGCCTCGAGGGGCTCATCGATGCGCTCGATCCGGAGATCCTTCGCGCCGACGAGGATCTCGACATCATCTTCGGCTGCGCGGGACTTATCGGGCCGCTTCTCCGCAGCGCGACGCCGAAGGCCATCGCCCTCGCCGAGACGGCCGGGGACCGGCTCGTCGAACGTCAGGACCGCGAAGGCGGCTGGGTTGTTCCGGCCGCGGGGGCAAAGGCGCTGACCGGTTTCTCTCACGGCGCGTCCGGCGCTGCCGCCGCGCTGGCCAGGCTCGCGGCGGCTACAGGGCGTGACGCCTATCGCGAGGCGGCTCTACGGGCGTTGCGGTACGAGCGCGCCCAATACGATCCGGGTGAAGGGAACTGGCCTGACTACCGGGCGGGCGAGCCGCGCTTCATGCTGAGCTGGTGTCATGGCGCGCCGGGGGTCGCGCTCGCCCGTCTGTGCATCAAATCGACCCCGCTCTGGGACGATGAGAGCGCGGAGGACCTCGAACTGGCTCTCGCCGCGACAGCCGACGCCACTCCTCTCGGCAGCTCGCTATGCTGCGGCGGTATGGGCCGTGCGGCGATCCTGCGCGCCGCCCACGCTCGCGGCGTCGACGGGCCGTGGCTCGAATCCGCCGCGCGGCTCGAGGCGCAAACGCTCGCGCAAACCGGCGCCGGCGACGGCGGCTTCGGCGAGGCGCTCGGGCTGTTCCAGGGTGCGGCCGGCATTGGCCTCGAACTTCTGGATGGACTCGCGGAAGCGAGGTCGGCCGTCGCGCCCCACGCGCTTTCCGCCGGGTTGATCGATTGAATTCGCTGACCTATGATCGAAGTCAGGACCGACAGGGGAGGTTGGGGACATGAGCGCTGAGTTGTCCATGCTGAAGTTCCTGCTCTATCTCAACGCGAACCACGAGGTCCGGCGCAAGGTGGAAGAACTCGAGCGCTCGCTCAGGACGGCGTTCCGCGAAGAGGCCAAATCGATAGCCGCGATCGCGAAGGAAGCGGGTTTCGACGTCAGCGGGTGGGATACCCGGCCCGGCACGCCCGTTGCGGGCGCGATCGAGCCGTTTGCCTGCTGCGGCTTCGCGACATTCGGCACCGAAGCGGTCGAGAAGGAACTCGGTTCGTAACCGTCCGCGGCGGGTCGATTTTGCTGCCGGAACGAGGCCCGGCGCGCGTGCGATCGACGCTAGCGCGAAGCTTCTCCGTCGCCGGTCCTGCGCCGCGATTTTTCTTTACGAAAATCAGAATCGATGATACCTTTCAGGATGGCGGGCGGGTTCGAGCCTCCGGCGAGAAAGGCAGCGGAGAAAAAGACTTTTTTGCCCCAGGGGGTCAGCGCAACCCTTTGAAAAGGCTCAATTCCGCCAAGGGAAAACAAGGAAATCCAGGCCTTTTCCTTGGACAAATTCGGCTCGGGCTTGGCCCGGCTTTGGTAGGTTTTGAAAAATTTGGACTTGGCTTGGGCCGCCACAATAATACGTAGTCGTAACAGTTTAATCTCGCTCCTCCGGGGACGAGGCCTTCAGCGCCCGGGCCAGCGCCCGCATGTCCGCCCATGCCAGCCGCTTCTGCGCGGGCTGCCGCAGGAGGTAGGCGGGATGGAACATCGCCAGCGCCCTGATCGGGCGGCCGCTCTCGCGGTTGTAGTCGAACCATGATCCCCGCACCCGGGTAATCCCCGACTGGACCCCGAGCAGCGTCTGGACCGCGGAGCCTCCGAGGCAAACCAGCACTTCGGGATCGGCAAGATCGATCTGCCGCCGGATGAACGGCAGACAGGCTTGCGTCTCCTGCAGCGTCGGGGTTCGATTGCCGGGGGGGCGCCATGGAACGACATTGGCGATGTACACGCTCCGTCGATCGAGGCCGACGGCGGCGAGCATGCGATCCAGCAATTGCCCGGCTCTGCCTACGAACGGGCGGCCGATCCGGTCCTCGTCCCCTCCGGGCGCCTCGCCGACGAACATGACCTTTGAGCCCGGAACGCCGTCCGCGAACACGAGTTGGGTCGCGGTCCGCTTGAGCGCGCAGCCATCGAAGTCCGCCATCACGGCGCGCAACGTCTCGAGATCGGTCGCCGCGTCGGCGAGCGCGCGCGCCGCAATCTCCGCGGATTCCGGCGGCTTGCCGCCGCCGCCCTGCTGAGGGGCCGAGCCCGTCCCGGGCGCCGTGCGCGAAGGCTCGCGCGCCGCGCCCGGCGGATTCGGCCGGGGGCGCTGACCAGCATCGAGGCTTTCGGCGAAGCGGTCGTGCGGCGTCTCGTCGAGCGCGGCGTCGACGCCCGCCCGAACCCACCACCTGAGCGCCTCCGCGGCGCGGATCGGGTCCGACGGCGGAGCGCCTGAATCATTGATCGACGACATAGTTTCGTCCTCGCCTCGATGCTTGGCGCCCGAGCCAAGGCAAACTATCATGTCGGGCTCCGAACCGCATCGCCTGCGGGATCATGGGCCCGGCGGCCGGGAAGATGTTCAGGCGCAAGCGGCTTCCCTGACACGGCCCGTGACGGCGAAGGGGACAATGGCTGACGATCCGATGCTGCCCGCGCGCGAATCGATGGAGTACGACGTCGTGATCGTCGGCGCGGGTCCGGCGGGCCTCGCCGCCGCAATCCGGCTGAAATCGCTGGATTCCAATACCTCCGTCGTCATTGTGGAAAAGGGCTCGACGGTCGGCGCGCATATCCTCTCGGGAGCGGTCATCGATCCGATCGGGCTTGACCGGCTGAGCCCCGACTGGCGCTCCGATCCGGAATGCCCGCTCAAGACCGAGGTCGCGGCTGATCAATTCTATTTTCTGACCGAAAAAGCGGCCGTGCGATTGCCCAATTGGGCGATGCCGAGATTGATGGGCAACCACGGCAATTTTATCGGCTCTCTGGGGGCGATCACGCGGTGGCTCGGCGCGCGCGCCGAGGCGCTGGGGGTCGAGATCTATCCCGGGTTCGCTGCGACCGAGCTTCTTATCGGCGAGAAGGGAGAAGTCGTCGGCGTGGCGACCGGCGACATGGGCGTCGGGCGGGATGGTCAACCGAAGGCCGGGTTCACGCGCGGGATGGAGCTGCGCGGCAAGTACGTGCTGCTTGCGGAAGGCGCGCGCGGTTCGCTGTCGAAACAGGCCGTCGCCCGCTATGGGCTTGATTCCGCGAGCGGACCGCAGAAGTACGGCATCGGCCTTAAAGAGCTGTGGCAGGTGGCGGACGATCGATTTTCGCCGGGTCTTGTCCGACATACCTTCGGCTGGCCGCTGTCGAAAGGCGCGAGCGGCGGTTCATTTCTCTATCACTACGGCGATCGCTTCGTCTCAGTCGGGTTTGTGATCCACCTCAACTACGAGAACCCGACGCTGTCGCCGTTCGACGAGTTTCAGCGCTTCAAGACCCATCCGCTGGTGCGCGGGACTTTTGCCGGGGGCAAACGGATAGCCTACGGCGCGCGCGTGATCGCCTCGGGCGGCTGGCAGTCGGTGCCGAAACTGGTCTTTCCGGGCGGGGCGTTTATTGGCTGCTCGGCCGGCTTCGTCAATTTTGCCCGCATCAAGGGATCTCACAACGCGCTGCTGTCGGGGATGTTGGCCGCCGAGAAGACGCACGAGGCCTTGATGGCCGGGCGGGCGAACGATGAACTTGCCGACTATGAGAATTCCTGGCGAGACTGCGAGATCGGGCGCGACCTTTACAGAGTACGAAACGTCAAGCCGTTGTGGTCGCGATACGGTCTCGTTCTTGGCGTCGCGTTTGGCGGCCTGGATATGTGGACCAACGAATTGTTCAAATCGTCGATTTTCGGCACTCTGAAGCACGGTAAGCCGGACAGCGATACGCTCAAGCCGCTGTCCGAAGCGACGCCGATCGCTTACCCAAAACCGGACGGGGTCCTAACATTTGATAAAGCATCATCGGTCTATCTTTCCAATACCAACCATGAAGAGGATCAGCCGGTCCACCTTCGTCTGCATGACCCGGACGCGCCAATCCGCGACAATCTTCCGCGCTACGGCGAGCCGGCTCGGCTCTATTGCCCCGCTGGCGTTTACGAGGTGGTGTACGCGAACGAGGCGGCTCGCGCCGAGCCGCGATTCGTTATCAACGCCCAGAATTGCGTCCATTGCAAAACCTGCGACATCAAGGACCCGGCGCGGAACATCGAATGGACCCCGCCGGAAGGCGGGGGAGGACCGAATTATCCGGATCTTTGAATTGCGGCGCAAAATCGCCGCTTTCGGCTGCAACCAAGGGTTTACAGGAAGGATTCGCCTGTGGTTCTTCGGCCAGGGCGCCGTCCTGCGCCGCCGCTTCAACGCCGTTATTCGCTGACTGACAAATGTGGAAAGCCCGAGATATGCAAAGCCGATTTAAGGTCCGGACGCAGCTGGCAGCCCTTTTCCTGGCCGGTGGCCTGTCGGCCGCCGGCGCCGCCGCCTCGGCCGCTGTTTCCGAGACCGACGCCGGATCCCAGAAGCTCGAGATCGGCGACAGCCAGCCGGGGAATTATCTGTCGGCGTTGATCGCCAGCGCGGATCGGGACACTCTGGCGGCGGAAGTCTACTACCGGGAATCCCTTCGAGCCGATCCGCGAAACCCCGATCTGCTCGAGCGCGCGTTTGCGGCGGCGCTCTCCAATGGCGACGAACAGAGCGCCGACGCGCTCGCGGAACGGCTGCTCATGCGCGATCCCGGCAATAGCCTGGCGCGCCTCTCCCTCGCGGTTCACGATATCGAACAAGGACAATTCGCCGCGGCGCGGGCCCACCTCGCGAACGGGGAAGCCGTCCGCGGGCGCGATGTGACCACCGTGCTGCTGACGGCTTGGTCTTACGCAGGACAATCCGATCTCCGCCGCGCGCTCGATACGCTCGATCGCATTCGCGATCCCGCGGTCCTGGCGTTTCGCGACTATCACGCTGGACTGATCGCCAATTTGCTTGGAAATCCCGCGGAGGCGCAGCGCAGGCTCAAGTCCGCGTACGACAATGACAAGAACAGCCTGCGCTTCGCGGATGCTTACGCACGGGTGTTGGCCGCCCAGGGCGACGTGGCCGGAGCGACGAAAACCTACCAGGATTTCTCGACCATCATTCCTCATCACCCGCTGATCGAGCGAGCGCTTGGGAACCTGAAGGCGAATGAGTCGTTGCAGCCGCTCGTTCATGACGCGAAGGAGGGCGTTGCAGAGGCGCTCTACGGCCTGGGCAGCGCCGGGAGCCGCCAGGGGGACGAACTTCCGGCGCTCGTCTATCTGCGATTGTCGCTATACCTTCGGCCGTCGAACGATCTGACCGCGGTGACGCTGGCCAGTCTTTTCGAGCAACTGAAGCTGGGCGATCAGGTCATCGCCGCCTACCAGATGGTGCCGGCCTCGTCGCCGTTGAAATTGGGCGCCGATATCCAGATCGCGCTCGAACTCGATAGCATGGGAAAGGCGGACGAGGCCAAGCAGCGACTCGCGCAAATCATAGCCGCGCGGCCGCATGACGTCGAAACCCTGAGCGCGTTGGCCGAGTTGCAGCGGTCCGCCAAGAAATACGCGGAGGCGGCGGCGACCTACGACCAGGCGATCGCGGCCGTCGCGATACCGCAACGAGAGAATTGGACGCTGTTTTATTTCCGCGGGATTTGTTACGAGCGATCGAATCAATGGCCGAAGGCGGAGGCCGATTTCAAGAAGGCGCTGGAGCTCAATCCGGATCAGCCGCTGGTCCTGAACTATCTCGGCTATTCCTGGGTCGACAAAGGGCTCAATCTGGACGAGGCATTCAAGATGCTCCGCCGAGCCGTGGACCTGCAGCCGAACGACGGCTACATCGTCGACAGCCTGGGGTGGGCTCACTACAAGCTGGGACAATACCAGCAAGCCGCCCAGACGCTGGAAAAGGCGATCGGCCTGAAACCGGCGGATCCCGTGCTGAATGATCACTTGGGTGACGCCTATTGGCGGATCGACCGCCGCATCGAGGCGCACTTCCAATGGAATCATGCTCGGGACATGGGCCCCGATCCCGAGGACCTGCCGGCCATCCTGAAAAAGATCGAGATTGGGCTTCCGGATCTTACGACCGACACTGCCCCGCCCAACACTTCCGCGCAGAAGGAAGGCGGGGGTTGAGGCCGCGGCATTAGGCCGATTGCAATGGCTGCGCGCGCCGGCGAAGATTAATCTGACCTTGCGCGTGATTGGACGCCGCGCTGACGGTTATCACGAACTCGAGAGCCTCGTGGCCTTTGCCGGGCTGTGCGACTGGATCGGGTTCGAGCCTGGCCGCGATCTGGGCCTCGAGGTCCTCGGTCCGCGGGCGGTCGAGGCTGGCCCGGTCGACCAGAATCTGGTGCTTCGCGCCGCACGTTCGCTCGCGGCGCACGTTCCCGGGCTGAGGCTCGGCCGCTTCCGATTGGTGAAGCGATTGCCGGCCGCCGCCGGACTCGGCGGAGGGTCCGCCGACGCCGCGGCGGCCTTGCGGTTGCTCGCCAACGAGGCTGGGCTAACCGTTGACAATCCAGAGGTGTGCGCGGCGGCCATGGCGACGGGAGCGGACGTTCTCGCCTGTCTTCGTCCCCAGGCCCGAATGATGACCGGCATCGGCGATCAACTCGGGCCGTTGATCCCGCTGCCAAAGATGTCTGCAGTTCTCGTCAACCCCCAGGTTGAGGCGCCGACGCCAAAGGTTTTCGCTGCCCTCGGGCTCGCGCCGGGTTCAGTCCTCGAATCGTCCGCCGAGTCGTTCGATGAGCGGCGGCGCGGTGCGGCGTCGATCCTGGACTTTCTGGCGTTAAGCCGGAACGACCTGGAAGCGGCGGCGGTCCGCGTAGCGCCTGCAATCGCCCTTGTGCGCGAGAGACTGGCGCAGATCCCGGAGGCCATCGCGACGGGAATGTCCGGATCGGGAGCGACTTGCTTTGCCTTGTTCGTCGATCGACGCAGCGCGACGTTGGCGCGGCGCATTGTTGCAACGGAACGCCCGGACTGGTGGGTCGTGGCGACCGCCATCGGCTAGTTAGGCGGATCGTGACGAACAAGAACGCGTTTGTCTCCTTGGACGAGCCGCTCGGCGAAACGCTCCGCTCAGCATGGCGCCCAAATGACATTGACCTCGACGCCCGACAATCTCGCGCCTCGGGGCGCGATTGTCGCGGTCGGCTCCGATCGCGACTCGGAGCGGCCCAAGTCATCGTTATCGAGGGCTCGCGGCACGAGCTTCTGATCGAACGCGACGTCGCGGGGCGAGGTTTTGGGCGGCATTCGATCGCTTTGTGGCGCGCTCCGTATCGAAGTCGTCTCGGCCGGAATGATCCAAGGCAAGTCTAGGACCGACAGGGTGGACTGGAGGCCGAACGACGAGAACGATCGGGTCGCCCTCACGATCCTCGTGGGCTTTCTGGTCGCTCGTCTCGCCTTTGCGCTCTCGCTCGGGCTGGGGATCGATGAGAGCTATACGATCGCGATTTCGCGCCGCTTGAGCCTCTCTTATTTCGATCATCCTCCACTGCACCTGTGGCTCTCCCATTTTACGACGCTCTCAGTGGGGGAGAGCGTCGTCGCCCGCGCCCCCTTCGTCGCGCTCTTCTTCGCAACGGGTTGGATCTACTACCGACTAACAAGCGGGCTGTTCGATCCGCGGGCAGCCCTGGTCGCACTTTTTGCCCTGAATGCGACGCCATTTTTCTTCGCCTCCGCCGGCAGTTGGGTCGTCCCCGACGGACCGCTGCTTTTTGGCTTGGCGCTGGCCGCGTTAGCGGCGGCGCGCCTGTTCTTTGCCCAACCACTCGACGACGGTTCCGCCTGGCGTCTTTGGCTCGTCGTTGGCGTCGGGCTGGGGTTGGCGGGCCTGTCGAAGTACAGCGCCGTGCTGAGCGCCGGCGGACTGGCCGCGTTCATACTCACGTCGCCCGACCAGCGGCGTTGGCTGAAACATCCTGCTCCATACGCCGCAGCGATTGTCGCGCTGGCGATCATAACGCCGGTCATCGTTTGGAACGCGCAGCACGGCTGGGCGTCATTCGAGTTTCAGGGCGGACGCGGAGCGCCCGGGGGCGCGCTGCGTCCGGCGCAGCTGTTGACCATGATCCTCGGACAGATCGCCTTTCTTTCGCCCTGGATGTTCGCGCTCCTGGCTACCGGCTTGGCGAGCGCCTTCCATCAACGCGCGGACGAGCGCCGCATGTTCCTGCTCTGCCTCAGCCTGCCGCCCATCGTTCTCTTCACCGTAACCCCGCTTTGGGGCGGACGCGGTCAACCCCATTGGACGATGCCCGGTTGGTTCTTTGCCTTTGCGCTGATGGGAGCGTGGCTCAAGCAGTTCGACGTCTCCCCCGGCGCGCTTCGCCGGTTGGCTGTCATTTCGTCAGTTCTTCTCGCCGCGATCGCCGGAGCAGCGATCCTGGAAGCGTCGACAGGCTGGCCTTGGCTGGCTTTGGCCGCGGGGTCCGGTCTTGCCGATCCGACGCTGGAGGCCTTCGAGTGGCGCGAGTTGAGGAAGGCGCCGGTCTTCGATCAGGCGCCCAGCTTCGTTATCGCCACGAAATGGTCGGAGGCGGGAAAGATCGCGCTCGCTCTTGGACCTCAGATCCCTGTTTTCGTGCTCTCGAACGATCCGCGCGGATGGGCGTTCCTGGACGACAGCGCAAATTTCGTCGGGCGGAACGGAGTCATTGTCACGCCGGCCGCCGACCTTACGTCTGCCCTTAGCGTCGCCGAGCCCTATTTTGCCAGGTTGGGACAACCCCAGTTCCAAACGCTTGGTCGCCACGGCCGTCCCGAGGTGAGTCTCGCGCTCATCCCCGCCGACGGCTTGACGCGCGGGCTTCCCATGTTTTATCCGGGCGCGACCGGCAGATAGCGTTCATCGACCCCGAACGAAGCGAGCGTGGCGTGGAATGGGAAGCGATGAGACGCCCGGGCGATCGAGGCCTACCGTGTCGGTCGTTGTCCCGACCTATGAAGAATCGGCCAACATTCCCACTCTCTTCGATCGCGTCAAATACGCCCTGAACGAGACCCCCTGGGAGTTGATCGTCGTCGATGACGACTCGCCTGACGGGACCTCGAGCGTCGCCTTTGCTCTCGCCGCCGAAGATCGCCGCATACGCTGCCTGAGGCGGGTCAATCGCTCAGGCCTTGCGGGCGCGGTCATAGAGGGGTGGATGTCATCGAGCGCGGACTTCGTCGCGGTCATCGACGGCGATCTTCAGCATGACGAGTCCATCCTGCCGAAGATGTATGAAGCGCTCGCCAAGGGCTCCGGCGATTTGGCTATCGGGACCCGGTTGAGGGATGGAGGCGGCGCGGGCGGCCTTTCCCCGGCGCGCCAGGCGCTGAGCGATATGGGCGCCTGGTTTTTCAGACGAATTGCGGGCGCGACGGTCACGGACCCGATGAGCGGGTTCTTCATGATCCGGAGAGAGATCATATCCCGCCTCGCACCGCGTCTTTCGCCGGACGGCTTCAAGATCCTGGTCGATATCATTCTTTCGGCCGGAGGCGGCCTGAGGATCGTCGAAGTCCCGTATGTGTTCCGCAAGCGCAACGCCGGCGAGTCCAAATTGACGCCGCTGGTTGGCATGGACTTCCTTGGCCTGGTCGTACATCACGTGAGCGGGGGTCTGTTACCTATTCGATTTGTACTGTTCGCTTCGATTGGCGCGGTGGGTCTCCTTGTCCACATTGTCGCACTTTCGGTGGTTCTCCACTGGTTCAAAATGTTGACCTTCGACACTGGGCAATTGATCGCCACAATACTCGCGATGGGGAGCAATTTCATTTTGAACAATGAAATTACATACCGCCCCTATCGATACAGCGGAGTAAGTCTGGTCGCCGGCTTTATTGCGTTCGCACTGGGGTGCAGCGTCGGCGTTCTCGCCAATATCAACGTCGCTTCCTGGCTTTACACCGCCGATGAGACTTGGTGGGTCGCCGGACTTGCCGGCGCTTTGCTAAGCGTGGTCTGGAATTACGCGGTCAGCACCAATCTCATCTGGCGACGACGTCACCGCTGACGCCGCAGCGACGGGCGCGAGGAGAGCCGAGACGATCCCTCAGGTCCGGCTTTCATGCTGCCTTCGGAGACGGAGCGCGAGCAAGCAACCTGCAGAGACGGGCGATGGTCTCCCGCTGCTGCGGCCGCGGCACGACGAGATCGACCATTCCATGAGCGCGCAGGTATTCTGCGCGCTGAAAGCCTTCCGGCAGACGCTCTCGTATTGTCTGCTCGATCACGCGGGCGCCGGCGAAACCTATCACCGCCCCAGGTTCCGCGATATGCACGTCGCCGAGCATCGCGTAGGAGGCCGTTACGCCTCCGGTCGTCGGATTGGCAAGGACCACAATGTAAGGGAGCTTAGCGGCGCGAAGGCGACGCGCGGCGACCGTGGTGCGCGCCATCTGCATGAGCGCGAACATCCCTTCCTGCATTCGCGCGCCTCCCGACGCGGTGAAGATCACGAACGGCGTCCGTCGCTCTATGGCCGCGAGCATGCCGGCGACAATCGTCTCCCCCGCCGCCAGGCCTAGCGTTCCGCCTTGAAAGGCGAAGTCTTGCACCGCGACGGTGACGTCTTGCCGCTCGAGTTTGCCGAACGCGACGGTGATGGCGTCGGCTGCTCCAGTCTTGGCGCGGTTTTCCCTCAAGCGGTCGACATAGCGCTTGATGTCACGAAACTTCAAAGGATCGGACGGAGTTTCGGGCGGGATGAATTCCTCGTAGTCGCCATCGTCGAACAGCGACGAAAGACGGGCTTTGGGGCCGATCGGCATGTGATAGCCCGAACCCGGCACCACCATCAGATTGGCTTCGAGGTCTTTGTGGAAAACGAGTTGGCCGCTCTCTGGACATTTGACCCAAAGATTTTCCGGCGTGTCCCGGCGCAACAGCGAACGTATTTTCGGGGGTACGACGTTTGAGATCCAGTTCATGGTCGGTCTCGTCTCCGGCGCTCTGATCGCCAGTTGCGAATGAAGGTCACTTTGGGACCGCCCGCAGCCCTTGCGCGAGCGTTTCGACCAGCCCGGTCACAGCGCCGACGGTCGACAGGGTCGCGGCCCCGCCGGTCAGCGACACTCTGATCGCGTCGACAAGCGCTGAACCAACGACCACGCCATCGGCGGCTGCCGCGATTGCCGCCGCGCTGTCGGCGTTCTTCACCCCAAACCCGACCACGACCGGCAGCTTTGTATGCCGCTTCAATCGGGCGACGGCCTCGCCCACCAGTCTGGCGTTCGGCGCCGCGGATCCGGTCACTCCGGTGATCGAAACGAAGTAGACGAAGCCGGCAGCGTCGCTCAGAATGTTCGACAGTCGGGCTTCGTCGGTGGTTGGAGCAATCAGCCGGATGAAGGCGAGGCCGGCGCGGCGAGCGGGCAGGCAAACTTCGTCATCTTCCTCTGGCGGGCAATCGACGACGATCAGTCCGTCGACGCCTGCCTCTTTGGCGTCGGCCAGGAACGCCTCGACCCCATAGACATAAATTGGGTTGTAGTAGCCCATCAATATGAGCGGCGTGTTCGTCTCCGTTGCGCGGAACCTCTTGGCCATTTCGAGCGTGCCCCGCAGCGTTTGATCGGCCTCGAGCGCCCGACGGCCCGCAGCCTGAACTGCAGGACCATCCGCGACCGGGTCGGTAAATGGGATGCCGAGCTCGACGATGTCTGCTCCCGCCGCCGGCAAGGCGGCAAGAATTGCCGATGACGTCTCAGCGTCCGGGTCGCCGGCCATGATGTAAGTCACGAGTGCAGCCCGCCGCTCTGAGGCAAGGCGTTGGAAGCATAGATCGAGCCGGGGGGTCATTGGCGGCTCGTTAGCACGACGGTCCATCTCGCGAAAGCAGGGACGAGAAGGCGCAGATCGACGCCCGGGACGCCCGAACCCGGGCCTCTCGACCGGACGGGCAAATTTCGATAGACGGAGCGAAGACATCATATGGGCGCGTCATGTTGGGGCATGCGCGCTCTCGGGGGAAACATGAAGCTGATCCTTTTGCTTGCGCCCTGTGTTCTGGCGTTGTGGGTCCCGCTCTACAATTCCATCCCGCCTGTTCTTTTCGGCATTCCTTTCTTTTACTGGTTCCAGCTCGTCCTTGTTCCAGTATCCGCGCTCGCAATTTTCGCCGCGGACCGGATCGGGAAGGACTAGCGATGTTCGATCATCTCAACGTCGTCGCGACCGCCGTTTTCGTATTCTTTTTTGGGCTGGTGTCGGTGCTTGGATTCGTTGCCGCGCGGTGGAAGGCGGCCGATCTCGATCACATCGCCGAATGGGGTCTTGGCGGCAGGCGCTTCGGCCGCTGGATCACATGGTTCCTGCTGGGTGGCGATCTTTACACCGCCTATACCGTCATAGCGATCCCCGCGGTGGTCTTCGCCATCGGAGCCTACGGGTTCTTCGCGGTCCCGTACACGATAATCATCTATCCATTCCTTTATTTGACGTTGCCGCGGCTGTGGGCGGTGTCTGAAAAACACGGATACATGACCGCGGCTGATTTTGTGCTCGGCCGCTACGGGCACAAGGGACTGGAGTTCGCCGTTGCGCTGACGGGGATCCTGGCGACTATGCCTTACATCGCGCTGCAGCTCGTCGGCTTGGAGAAAGTCATCCTTGCGCTGGGTTTCGCGGGCCAAGGCGTTATGGCGCACGCGCCGATCACCATCGCGTTCGTGATTCTTGCGCTCTTCACCTACAAGAGCGGCTTGCGCGCGCCTGCGATGATCGCGTTCGTCAAGGACGCGATGATCTACGTTTTCGTCATCGCGGCTGTCGTGATCATACCCTACGAACTCGGCGGCTTCGGCGCTATTTTCGATGCCGCAGGTCGGGCGTTTGACGCCAGGGTCGCGGCAAATCCGAAGCTCGCCGCGGGCCTCACGCTTCAACCCGGGCAGGTTGGTCCTTACGTCACCCTCGCCATCGGTTCGGCGATGGCGCTATTCATGTATCCGCACGCGCTGACGGGCGCGCTGGCGGCTTCGAGCGGACGCGCAATCCGGTTCAACACCATGACGCTGCCCGCCTATTCCTTCGTACTCGGCCTCATCGCCTTGCTCGGGCTGATGGCGATTGCAGCGGGCGTTAAGGTCGAGACGCCGCAAGACGCGGTGCCGCAGCTCGTGCTCTGGGCGTTTCCGAGTTGGTTCGCCGGCTTCTGCTTTGCGGCCATCGCGCTAGGCGCGCTGGTGCCGGCGGCAGTCATGTCGATCGGGGCCGCCAACACCTTTACCCGAAACATCTGGAAGCCGTTTATTCACCCCCAGATGTCGCCGCAGGAGGAATCGCTTCTCGCCAAACTGGCATCGCTGGTGGTGAAGATTGGCGCGCTGGCGGTGATTTTCTTCATGCCGACGCGGTTCGCGCTTGACCTGCAACTGCTGGGCGGAGTCTGGATGGTGCAGATATTCCCCGCTGTGATCTTCGGCCTCTACACCCGGTGGTTCAGTGGTTGGGCGCTGCTGATCGGCTGGGCGGCGGGCATGATTGTCGGCACATCCCTGTCCTGGAGCGGGACGGCGTGGATTCCGGTGCACGCGCTCAAATGGGACATACCTCTCGTCGGCAATGTCGATCTCGGCCTTGGCTTCGCCGCCTATAACGGGCTGACGGCCGTGATCGTCAACGTCCTCGTGTCGGCGGCGCTTTCATTGGCGCTGCGATCGCGCGCCCGCGACGCGACTTCGCCGGCTGACTACCAGGATCGGGCTCTCGCCTGAACAATCGAGTGAAAGTCTGCGGGCTCTTTCGAACGGCAGCTGCGGGAGACGGGCATTGAGCAAAGTCGCGTTTTTGGGCTTGGGGGTCATGGGTTTTCCGATGGCCGGGCATTTGCGCGGCCGCGGCGGACATGAGGTCATCGTTTACAATCGAACGGCGGCGACCGCCGCAAAGTGGGTTGAAAAATTTGGCGGGGCGAGCGCGCCGACGCCTCAGGCCGCCGTGGCCGGATGTGACGTCGTGTTCGCTTGCGTCGGTAACGACAGCGATCTGAGGGCGGTCACCCTGGGCGAGGACGGGGCCTTCGCCGGCATGCGGCCAGGCGCTGTCTTTGTCGATCACACAACCGCGTCAGCGAACGTCGCCCGTGAACTCGATCGCGAAGCGAGACAGCGGAAATTCGGCTTCGTCGATGCGCCGGTTTCTGGCGGCCAGGCCGGCGCCGAAAGCGGTCAGCTCACCGTGATGTGCGGCGGCGATAGCGAAGACTACGCGCGTGTCGAGCCGGCGATCTCGGCATACGCTCGCTTCTGTTGCCTGATGGGACCTTCCGGGGCCGGGCAGCTCACGAAGATGGTCAATCAAATATGCATTGCCGGATTGGTTCAGGCGCTCTCGGAGGGACTTCGTTTCGCCCAGGCAGCCGGACTTGATCGGCAGCGCGTCGTCGACGTGATCTCCAAGGGCGCGGCCCAATCGTGGCAGATGGACAACCGGCACAAAACAATGATAGCGGGCGAATTCAATTTCGGGTTCGCAGTGGACTGGATGCGCAAGGATATGGGCATTTGTCTCGATGAGGCGCGGCGAAATGGCGCTTCGCTGCCGGTGACCGCGCTGGTCGATCAGTTCTATGGCGAGGTCCAGGCGAAAGGCGGCGGCCGTTGGGATACATCAAGTCTCATTACCCGCCTCGTCTGACGGTGGCTGACCTATCCCATGAAGAAGCGTTGCGTGTTCGCTGTTTTGGCGCCTGGGCGCCGGTCGCGTAGCGAGTTCGAGTTCGACGCGGGCGCCGTCGGTCTACGATCGAGGACTTGGTGATGATCGAAGCAGGGCCCGGCGAGGGGGAGAAAGACCCGTTGGCGGCGACGACGCAAGCCCCTCATGACTTTTCCGTCATTCAAGGCTTTCAAGTTGTCGGCGCCGAACATCGGGCCGTCGATCAGGACGCAGAGTTCGACGACGGCTGGCGCGGCGCTCTGAAGCTAGAATTGGAGATGCGCGCAGCGCGAATTCATCATTCGGTCGATTCCGCGATTGTGCTTTCCAATGACGGCGTCGTTCGATGGTTGGGCGATCCGGTCGCCAGACTCGCGCCGGGCCCAAACGTGCTTGCCCCCGGCGCTGTAGTCTTGGCTGACGAAGCCTTGCCCCCAGCAGCGCGGGATATCGTGAAGGCGCGAATCGACCTTTGGCTTGCTGCGATGACGCGGCGCGTTCTAGGTCCGCTCTTTGCCCTCGAGGCTTTGCAGGAAGGGTCAGATGTCGTTCGGGATTTGGCGGGCGGCGCTGGCCCGGTCGCTCGGGATCTTGGAGCGCGAGCCGATCAAGGGCCGAATCAAGGGGCTGGCCCAAAACGAGCGAGCGGAGCTCAGAAAGCACGGCGTGCGTTTCGGCGCCTATTATATTTTCTTGCCGGCGTTGATTAAGCCCGCGGCCAGGACCTTGGCCCTTCAGCTGTGGAGTCTTCAAGCTCCCGGCGACGACGGGTCGATCCTCGCTGCGCTCGCCCAGGTCGCGTCGTCGGGCCGAACCTCCTTATCGTTCGATAAGTCGATATCAAGGGACGGCTATCGCGTTGCCGGGTACCGGCCGTGCGGCGAGCGAATTGTGCGCGTGGATGTCATCGAACGTCTGGCCGGGATGATCCGCGCCGCGATTGTGGAGCGCCAGGCGCGAACTGTACTCGCGCCTGACAGTCGTGGAACGTCGAACGGATTCGTCGTTACCGGCCAAATGACCTCGCTGACCGGATGCGCGGGGGAGCAATTCGCTTCAATTTTGCGCTCGATGGGATATCGAAGCGTCGAGATGAAGCGATCGGAGTTCATCGGATCTCCGCCCGCCGTTGAATCCACCCAAGAGCGGAAGACCTCGTCCCTCACCGACAATCCGGAGCTGGCGGCGGACGGCGTAGCCCCGTCGGCGATGGAGCTCGAAGCCGGGTCGCCCATGGATGGCCCTGCGGCCCCGCCCGAGAGGCCGTCGGCTGATGCGACTCCTTTGGACCCCGCACGGCCGGATGTTTCGGCGGATGGATTGTGCCCCAGCGCTTCCGCCGCCGATTCCGGCGCGGAATACGCGGCCCCGCCGGAGACGAGCGCCGAGGCTGAAAAAAATGCCGAAATGATCGTCGTATGGCGGCCCGACAGGAGTGCATATTCTCGCGGCGGGGTCGGAGACCGGATTCGGCGAGGGCGCGATCCCGGTGCAACCACCGAACAGCCAGGGAATGGACCGCTCGCTCAACAAGATACGGCCGGCCGCGGCCGAACCTCCGGAAGAACGCGAAACAAGAGCCGGTTCAAGGAGCCGCCTTCGAGTTTGACGCAACCGGACGGCCGCAAAACGGCCGCGCGGCCGCCCCAGAGGGCGGACGGGGGCGGGGGCCAGCGGTTCGACGAAAAACATCGCCAAACCGCGAGCGATCGTGATATGCCCCGTTCTCACTCCACGTCAGAGCGCCAGACCAGGACGAAGGTCGACCCGAATTCCCCGTTCGCCAAGCTTCTCGAGCTCAGAGCGCTGCTTGAAGGACAAGCCAATAAGCGCCAATGACGATACCGCCATCGTTCAGGGCGCCGGATCGCGAGAGGGAACGTAGCAGCCTCGAGTAAAACTCAGCGGGACAGAACGGGGCTAGTCCCTATCAATTGCGCGTAGAGCATGAGGACTTGATTATGACCTATGTGGTCGTAGAAAACTGCATAAAGTGCAAATATTTGGACTGCGTCGAAGTGTGCCCGGTCGATTGCTTCTACGAGGGCGATAACATGCTCGTCATTCACCCGGACGAGTGCATCGATTGCGGAGTCTGCGAGCCGGAATGCCCGGCCGAAGCAATCAAGCCCGATACGGAGCCGGAATTGGCGTTTTGGCTTAAACTAAATGCGGAATACGCAAAATCCTGGCCAAACATAACCAGCAAGAGAGACGCGCCGCCCGACGCCAAGGAATTCGACGGCCGGCCGAATAAGTTTACCGAATTCTTCTCGTCCGAACCGGGACCCGGCGACTAGCGAAAGCGCCTTCGATTCGAAACGCTCTTAACCATGCGCCACCGTTGTTGGGGGCGTGGGCTTATCTTCTTCTTTGATTTCTCGACGATTTTGTGCTAAACGACCAATTAATCGTGGAGCCGAAGTCCCGAGAAGTCCTCGGACAATGCGTGGTTTCGCTGACGTAAAGCCCGCTCACCGATTTGGAGAGCGGCGCTAGGGCGTTATTTCAGCGTGTGCGCTGGCGTTCGCGCTTGGAGAGTTTGACTATGGCGGCGCGTAATAAGTCGAAGAAGACAATAAAATCAAAGGCAAAGAAAAAAACGCGCGCCACCAGCGCGAAAGCGCCTTCGAAGCGGGTTAAGCGAGCGTCGTCGTCCAGCGTCCGAAGTCGCGTAGGCAAGAGCAAGGCGGCGTCGAGTGCGCGAGCCGGACGGAAGACTATTCGAGCCAAGATGAAAAATATCGTCGCCAAACCTTCGAAGCGAAAGCGGAAGAGCCCGGGTGCAGCAATCGCTTCGCGTACGAGAGGCGCAGCCAAGAGGCTCGCCAAAGCCGTTTCAGCCAGGAAGCCGGCGGCTTCTAAGAGCCCTGGCAAGGGCGTGAAAAGCGCGACCGCTGCAAAGGCGACGTCGATCCGCCGCGCTCGCGCGAAGGAGGCGGCGGCGAAACTGGTAATGGGGAGTCGTGTCGCGCCGGAGGTTCGATCCACCCCCGACAAAATCGTAACCCCCGTCGCTGGGCCGAAGCCGGGTCCCGCTCATGGCATTCAGGTCCCCGCCGATTCGACCGAACCGGTTTCGACGGCGAAATCTAACCCGCCGCCGGTCAGGATCCAAAAGGTGGGGGGGTCGGAGGACGTGGTCGCCAAGTCGCTTAAGGCCACCGGTCAACGTCAGGGTTTCAAGCTCAACGAGTTTGTTGTTTATCCAGCTCACGGGGTCGGGCAGGTCGTCGCGATCGAAGAACAGGAAGTCGCGGGCTTCAGACTAGAGTTGTTCGTCATCAACTTCTCAAAGGACAAGTTAACGTTGCGCGTTCCGACCTCCAAGGTTTCAGGAGTCGGAATGCGGAAGATTTCCGACCCGGACACCGCCAAGCGCTCGCTTGAGATTCTGACTGGACGCGCGCGGGTCAAGCGAACCATGTGGTCGCGTCGTGCGCAGGAATACGAGACCAAGATCAATTCCGGCGATATAAACGCGATCGCCGAAGTCGTGCGTGACCTTTACCGTTCGGAGGCGCAACCCGAGCAATCATACTCGGAGCGACAGTTGTACGAGGCGGCTCTCGACCGAATGGTGCGCGAGATCGCTGCGGTTCAGAAGTCGAACGAAATCGACGCGCTAAAAACGGTCGAGGCCCAACTGCAGAAGGGTCAAAGTCGCGCTTCCAAGTCGTCCGCCGCACCGCAGAGCGCGGGGAGCGAGATCGAACAAGCGGCCTGAGAGCTGGTCTACAGATCCAGCGGAGCCCGCCCGCCCTTGCCGTGGGCTCGGACGAGGCCGAGCGATGGCGGTTGTCGATCCCATAAGCGGACCGACGGCTGTTTGGACCGTTGAATCCTTATTCACGGGGCATGCAGAATCGGCTCTATGCTCGATGTTCAATCCTGCGCCGTCCCGCGTTCGATCTCTGATCGGTCTCCAACGAAGCGAACGTCGGGGAAGTTCCGCCGCTGCTTGGCGTTTGCTTAAGGCTCGACTTCCAGTCCCTGCCGTTCCGTGCAATGGACCCCGCACCGAAGCGACGACGAGCGGCAGGTCCAGACTGGCGTTTTCCGCACTCGGGAGCAAACATTCAGCTGGTCGATTTCAATGACTGATTATCCGACGGTCTCGCTTTGGATTTTGGTCATCACGGCTGCGACTCTGTTCTGGGTCGCCCTGACCGATCTGCGCGAATTTAAGGTCCGAAACGAATTTGTCGTAGTCTTGGCGTCTCTCTACGTCGTCTATGCCCTCTCTTCGGGGGCTTGGGTTTCCATGCAATGGAACTTTGCCTTCGCGCTATTGATGCTTGCCGCCGGGACATACGCCTATTCGCTTCAGCACATCGGCGGCGGCGACCTTAAGCTCTTGACGGTGGCGTTCCTATGGACAGGGCCGTGGCTCGCCGCGCCATTTGTCATCCTGCTCCTCATGTTCACTATCGTATATTATGTCGCAGCCAAGCTAGGCTTCGCCGCGGCGCGGCGTACCTCCGCGGGGCTTCGAATTCCTCTCGCCCCATCCTTGGCCGGGGCGCTTATCGGAGTATTTGCATTGGGCCTCATCGGCCCGCGCAGCTGAGGTTTCGAAGCGTGCGCTCCCGCCCCTGCCAGGGCGTCTTTTCCCCATCGTCATGACGGTCAGGGCGAGAGGACCTTGTCCAAGGCGAGCCACTGCTTGGAGACCCATGTTCCAACCAGTCCAATCGTGGCGATGACCGCGATCAAGAGGATCCCGAGCAACACAGTGTATTCTATTAGGGCAGCGCCGTTTTCGTCCTTCATCAACTGGTTGAAAACCTTCAATGCTTTGCGCATGGCCATATCCGCCTGACTTACGTTTCAACCAAATGGAGGAGACGCTCTTGCGCGCCAAGAAGGCTGCTCGGCTCCGTGATTACCAGTTAACCGTTAGGGAAGGGCGAGGTCAATACCGGGCAAAACCGCTCGCCTTGGGCATAACATTCTGAAGACGCAGATTTGACTATTGCGCCACGCTAGTTGACACCGACCCCAACAAGTAAATTCCGCGCGGAGTGCGGCGTTGCAAGGCTATTACCTGCGCCTCTCTGTCCGTAATTTTCGCTCATTGATCCGGCGTAATTCTGGTTTTTGCCGGCGGTTGACTGTCAAGCCGGAATATCACTGATGCCTACTGTGGACAGCGGAAAGCAGGCCGCGTTTGAAATGGAATTTGTTCAATCAAATTCCGCGCATTGCAGTCGTCATACAATTATTCACAGAAACTGGTCTATTCCTGTGCCTATCTGTGACAATATTTTCTTAAATGGAGTGATCTAAATCCCCAGAATGATCATTGGATTCTCTTGCGGTGCGCGATTGTATTTTGTCAAAGCGTTGCAAAATTTGGCCATTACGCCGCCAACTTGCCCGAATGCATTGACATGAATAAAAAGATAAGCAATAGGCGTCGGGAATAACTTTAGACGTAGAACGTTTCTCTACGGTAAGGACCCGCGAAAGTCATGCGTAGAAGCACAAATCTCGCCGTCCTGATGGTCGCGATTGTGCTTGGCGCTCTGGCGGCGTTTCTTGCACGAAGCTGGTTGCAGAGCCATTCCGAACGCGCGGATACTGATCGGACAGCGTCGCTCCTCATTGCGAGCCGAGCGCTTGCGTTCGGAGTTCCGATCGGCGCGGACGATGTGAGAGAGGTCGCTTGGCCGGCGAGGTCGAGGCCGCAAGGCGCGTTCGCCAATTTTGCCGAGCTAGCCAAGGACGGGAGGCGGATCGTCATCTCCCCGTTTGTCGGCGATGAGCCGATTATCGCGTCGAAAGTGAGCGAGCCGAACCAGAGAGCTTCGTTGTCTACCGCGATAGAGAAGGGCGAACGCGCGGTGACCGTCGCCGTCGATGACGTTCGCGGGGTGGCCGGATTCATCTTTCCTGGCGACTTTGTCGACGTCGTCCTGACGCGAACCAACAACAGCAGTGGTCCGCAGGATTTCGCCGAAGTGATATTGCAGCACGTGAAGGTACTGGCGATCGATCAAATGGCCGGCGAGCGCCAGGAGCGCCCCACCGTGGCAAAGGCGGTCACGGTCGAGGTGAATCCGGAGCAGGCATTGAGGATCTTGCTTGCGGCCAATGTCGGCAAGCTATCGCTGATTTTGCGGCAGCCGGCAGAAACAGCGACGGCTCCCGAAGCAAAAGTCACCGATCGCGACCTCTTCGGGAGCGACACGCCCCCAGCGCCGGAGGCGGTACAAAACCCAATGCCGCCGCCCCCCCCCACGCTGTCAGAGGCGTCTTACGTGCTGCCGCAACCTCCCCCCGCCGTCCGCTCGCCCCCGTCGCCTTTGACCGAAGAGCCGGCCACCCGAAAGATCACCGTCGTGAGGTCTGTAAAGAGCGAACAATACGAAGTGCCGCGGGAGTCGAGATGAACCGACCGTGAGTTGGGATAGCGGAGGACGCCCTCTGGCGCGCGCAGAAGAGGGCGGCGAGGAATGGATCGCTCGGACGGGGAGCCAGGGTTGGATGGGAAAATTCAAGGTCGCGGGCGCAGCGGCGATTAGCGTTGGCCTGTCGGGAATCATAAGTCCAGTCTTGGCGGAAAGGGGCGGCCCATGCCACGCGGTAAGGCAGCAGGTGAGCGCCATCAAAGTGACGCTCTATAAATCGCGTACGCTTTGTTTTTCGGGTCCGTTCTCGACGGCGGTCATTGGAGCGCCCGAGATCGCCGACGTTTTGCCGATCACGGAATCGATGCTTTACGTCCAGGGGAAAAAGGTCGGCGCGACAAATATTTCTGTATTTGATCAGCAACGACATCTGGTGTCGGTCATCGACCTCGAGGTGGCGCCCGACACCAGCTCCTTGCAAAACAAGATCGTCGCCAGCACCGGCGGCAGGGACATCAATGTCACCAGCGCGAACGGCGAGGTTGTTCTCAGCGGCGAGGCGACCGACGCTTTGGCGGCCGCCCGCGCCGTAGAGGTCGCGAAAGGCCTCTCCCCGGACGCGCCGGTCATTGACGCGATGAAGGTCTCGCCCTCGCAGCAAGTGATGCTGAAGGTGCGCATTCTCGAAGTCGACCGCAATGCCGGGCGCGATCTTGGCATCAGCTGGTTCGGCAAAGCCCGTGGCGTGGCTTTTGCGACCGGACTTGGTTCGCAGTCGACGACAGCCGCGAACAACAGCGGCGTGTTCCCCGGATCTGGCTCGACGGCCACGTCGTTCGGGGTGTTGCTGGCGAACGTGGTCAATTCGCATGGCGTCAGCATCAACGCTCTCCTTTCCGCGCTTGAGGAGAAGGGCCTCGTCAAGAGCCTGGCTGAACCCGATCTCGTCGCGCTGTCGGGAGAGAAAGCCACGTTTCTCGCCGGCGGCGAGATTCCCATACCGGTCGTGCAGGGCACGAACGCAACCAACGGCACGCTGGGGGTTGGGGTCAACTATACGCCGAACGTCTCGATCGAATGGAAGCAGTTCGGCGTGGGGCTGGATTTCACCCCCACGGTCCTGAACAACGGCATTATCAATTTGCAGCTGAACCCGTCGGTGACCGAGGTCAATACGGCCAATAGCCTCAACATAAACGGCACCACTGTCCCGTCGTTGATCGAACGCAAGGCGCATACGGCAGTCGAGCTGCGTGACGGACAAAGCTTCGCCATCGCCGGCCTGCTTCAGGCGCAATCCTCAGACAGCATCAACCAGTTGCCGTGGCTCGGCAATGTGCCGATCCTCGGCGCGCTCTTTCGCTCCACCGACTTCCAGAAGAACCAGACGGATCTTGTCATCATCGTCTCGCCGCATCTCGTCCGGCCGGTGGGTCCGGGGCAGCATCTGGCGACGCCGTTCGACACTTCGCTTCAGGCCAACGACGTCGACCTGTTCCTGATGGGCGATACCGAGCGCCAGAAGAGGTATACCGACTATGTGACGAGCGGCGGGGGCCTGCAAGGACCGTACGGTCACATCCTCGGCGCCCAGTGATGGCGACGCGGGTTCGATCAAAAACGCCAGCAACCGTCGAGCGCTGCGTTACCCGCAGCGCTCTCGCGATCTTGGCTTTGGGCCTGCCGGCGGTGGTTTCCGGCTGCGCATCCACGCAGGCCTTCGATGCTCCGTTCGCCGAATATCAACAGCGGAACATCATGGTCGCCACAACGGGAGGGGACTCCCTGGCCGCGAATACCGCCCTTCAAACCGCGACGCCTTGGCCACGGTACGCCAACGACACCAACATTCCAGCAGACGGCGCGCGAATGGTCAACGTCATCAAGCGCTATGAAGGCGGCGCGAGTGACAGCGGCGCCCAGGCGTCCTCGTACGCCGGCGCAGGTGGAATGGGCGGAACGAATGGCCCCTCGACGGGGATCGGAATAGCGAATTCTCCGCCCTCGGCTACGCCGCCACAACAATGACCGGAAGCGCAGCTTCCAAGATGGCGTCGCCCGGGCTTCGGAGCATCTGGGACGACTGCGACGGGTCCGCGCTCGTCGAGGCGACGATCATTACCCCGATGTTGGTCAGCCTTTTTCTCGGCGTGTTCGAGTTTTCCTGGTATTTCTACAATCAGCAGCTCGTGGTTACGGGTCTGCGCGACGCCGCGCGCTACATGACCCGAATCGAACTCACCAACGGCAACAGCGATCCCTGCGCTCAGAAGGATCAGAACGGCGTTCTCTACACGACACAGGCGGCGAACATTGCGACGACCGCTCAGCCAGCAGCCGGCGGCGCCGCGCGAGTGAGCGGTTGGAAGGCGGCCGACGTCACAATTAGCTGCCTATCGAGCGCAGCGCTCGACAATGGCCGGTACGCCGACGGCGCGGCGAGCATGACGATTATCGATGTCGCCACCACCTTCACCGACCCTTCGCTCGGGCTGTTCTCCGATCTGGGTTTGAAGGCGCCGATGCTGTCCTTTTCCCATCAGGAGCGATTCCTGGGTCCGGGTTGATCATCATGTTCTCGTTCGTCGCGCGGCTTATTCGAGATGAGGACGGCGGCCCGCTGGTCGAAGTCGCGATTATCTTCCCGATCCTGATCACATTGCTTTTCGGCGGGGTCGACTTTATGAACGCCTTCTATCAGTGGAACGCGGCCGCCAAGGCAGTCGAGATTGGCGCGCGCATCGCCGCGGTGTCCGATCCGGTGGCCTCTGGCCTCGACTTAATTCCACGCAATGTCCTGAGTTCGAGCGTCGCTTCGGGAAGCCCGATGCCCGACTTCACAGTCTCCTGTGACGGAGGCGCGGCGGCTTGCTCTTGCGTGAGCGGCGCGTGTGACGGGCTCGGCGCGTATTCGGCGGCCGCAATGGGGCTTATCGTCTACGGACGAGCCGGGAAAGAGACTTGTGCGCCCCCAGCCTCCGGGTATTTCGCGGGCATGTGCAATATTGATCCGCCGATCACTCCGCAATATGTCACCGTCGTTTACGCGCAGACAGGACTTGGCTACGCGGGTCGAACTCCGGGGCCCGTTCCAACGATTGCGGTGTCGCTCAACGCCGCCTCGTCGAAGACCAAACTGCCGTTCAAGTTCTTCTTCCTTCCCTTTGCAACCATCGAGATACCGCAGGTCACGACAACCATAACGGGGGAAGCCATGTCAGCCTCAGCGGCGAATTAGCGCCATCGAAACGCGGGCAGTATCGAGATGGCGGACCCAAACCGTACCCTCCGGCTTCAGCAAGCAACCGAGCGGTCCGCCGCGTCTCGGCCGATGGCGATGAAAGCTCCGGATGCCCTGGCGCAGCGCGCGACCGCGTTGTGGCGCGACACGAATGGTTTGATGGCGCCCTATGTAGCCGTCATGTTGCCGGTTCTGGTCGGCTTTGCCCTCCTGGCTCTCGACGGCTCGCGCCGGATGAGCTTGCAGACGCAGATGCAGGCGGCGGCGGACAGCCTCGCGCTCGCCGGCGCTCGCGAGCTCAACAAGGAAGCAGGGGCTGAGTTCGCGCGCAATCTCCGCGATGGCGAACGCCTATGGATCGACGAAGTCCGCGAACACGATCTTCGGCGTTGGGTCTTCGCCGGCGCTTGGCTACACCTACGCCTTCTATTCCAGCCTCTCGGCCGCGAGCGAAGGGATTGGCGGCACCGCGGCGGGCGGGGATTCCGACGCGAAATACGTTGGCGTCAAAGTCACCCCGCAGACCTGGTCAACCATTCTTCCGGCGACATTCTTGGCCAATATTCGAACCAACGCGTTCGCAGTCGGCGCAGAGGCGGTGGCGGGTTTTGCCGGAACCAGCGTCTGTTCGGTCACGCCCATCTTCGTCTGCAACCCCTACGAGGCGCCCTCGGGATCGATGACCGACGGGCAAGCGACGGCGGCCCTCTACGCAGCGTTCGACAATCCCGCGATCCTTCGGCGCCAACTCAAGCTCAATCGAAAGGGTGTCGGCCCCGGTCACTTCGGCTGGCTGAATACCGCCGACGGCTGCAAGGATTCGGCTTGCATGGCCGCCAATATCGCTGGCGTGACCGGCGCCTGTTACAGCGACGTCGGCGTCAGCCTTGCAGTCGGGAACACGAACGCCGTCGAGCCATATCTGGACGCCCGGTTTGACATCTACAGTCAGCACCCGGCGCTCGCCCCGTCCAACGCCGATCCGCCGTCGGTCAATGTACGGAAGGGTTATCTGCCGGGACACAAGGCGAAAGGAGTCGACTGGTGCGCCGCGGCGCCGGCCAGCGCCTCGGGGGAGTATTATACCTACCCTTCAGATAGAACCGTCGGCACGGTCACTAAGGATTCCAACGCCCTGACCGATGTCGCGAGCACGGCCGGCGTCACGACCGGGGAGCCAGTCGTCGACGCTGCGGGCGCCATCGCGAGCACTTCCAGCAGTCCCGCCGTCGTCTCCGGTTCCGGCGATTCGACCATTACGCTCTCCGCCCCAGCCAGCGGGACCCAAGCTTCGGATGACTTGACCGTCGAATGGACGACCAGTGGTCTGCCCGAGGACGTCTCGTTTCCGAACCTCGGCGGCGCCGAGGGCAACGGCGAGTGGGATTGCGCCGACTATTGGGCCATCAATCATCCGCATGGCCCGTCTGCGTCGGTCGTCGGGATTGCGCTCGGCGGCGTGTGCGGAACGCCTGAGCAAACAACGGTGAGCCGCTATCAGGTCTACCGCTATGAAATCGCCCAGGGAACAGGTGTGGGAGGGATCGCCGATTGGTCCGGCAGGAATGGCTGGGCGAGCAATGGCCAATCGGATCTGCAGGGGGCCACAAACCCACCAGGCAACTTCCAGACCGAGAGCGGCGCTCCGTTTTGCGCCAGCGCGAACGGCGTCAGCGGCGTTGACACGACCACGGGCGGCATTGATCGGCGCAACCTGATCGCACCAATCATCAATTGCCTCGCTCAAACTGCTCTCGGCAATATCGCCGGCGCTGGCGCGTCCTCCGAGACGCCGGTGGCCGCCTTTGGCAAGTTCTTCATGACCCAGCCGTACAGCGCGCTGAGTGACGGCTATCTCTATGGCGAAATCACCGGGTTGGTGAGCTCTGCCGACAAGGTTAAGATCTTCAATCTCGTCCAACTCTACCGCTAGCTTGAGATCGATCGGAAGGAGCGCATGCCTCACACGATCCGCCGAGAAGAGAGAGATCCAACCGTTTGCCCAATCCCGGCTCTCGCGCGCCCGATTCGCTCGGTCATGATTTTCCGATTCGTCATCTCGCCCTCAGGCGCCTCGCCGGAATTGGGACGGTGAAGCGATGGCCATCTATCTTATGCAAGGAAGCGACGACGGGAAAAGAATTGATGAAATCGAAGCGAAACTGAAATCGACGATTCCACATCTCAAGCGGGTTCCGAATCTCGAAGACATTGATCAAATATCGAACGATGGCGCGCAACGTCCCACCGTCGTCCTCGTCGCCGCCGCGCCTGAGATTGGAAAGGTCCAGAAACTGATCGACGCTGCCAGCCGGGGCTCACGAAACATATTCTTCATTGTCGTCGGCGGCGATATTTCCGCCGGCGACTACAAGCGACTTATTCAGTCCGGAAACGCTGACTGGGTGGCCGACGCTGGACTTGAGCACGAAATTCTCGAAATTGTAGGGCGCGTCGGCGCGCCCGCGAGAAACGACAACGCAGCTGAGTTGCCGGTCGTTGTCTCGTTTGTTCCCAGCGCGGGGGGAGTTGGCAATTCTACGCTTGCAATCGAAACCGCCGTCCATCTGGTCAGGAACAAGTCGACAAAGGACGTCAGGGTCGCGCTCGTGGATCTTGATTTCCAGTCGAGCCACGTGTGCGACTACCTCGACATTGCGCCCAAGTTTCAATTCGACGAGATCGTCGGTGCGCCAGCGCGTCTCGACGACCAATTGCTGAGCGCGTTCATCAGCCGCCACGCGAGCGGGCTCGACGTCTTTGCCGCGAGCCGCAGCCGGTTTCACAGCCGCGACCTCGAGATCGAGGCGCTGTCCGCGTTGTTCGATCGCATGGCTCATCGATACGATTACATTGTCATCGATCTGCCGCTCTCGGTGCATTCGTGGACAATCCCGCTGCTCGCGGCGTCGAAGGGGATTCTCGTCACCGGACTCAATACCATTCCAGGCTTGCGACAAATCGAGGAGACGCTTCGCGCCCTGCGGGCGGAGCCGCTGGTCACTGCCGACAAACGGGCGGTAGTCAACCGTTGCGACTTCAGCTTGTTGGGCAAGGTGGCGCGCGCGGACCACGTGGCGCGAATTCTTGGCGACGAAAGACGCTTGTTCGTGAGAGACGCCCGCGTCGCGCTCGAGTGCGTGAACCTCGGAACGCCGATGACCATGGCCTATCCGTCCGACAAGGCGGTCAAGGACATCGCGGCGATAGCGGATTATTGCGTGGCGTTGAAATCAGCCGCGCCAAGAAGAGTCTAGCGCCACAACGCCTGAGGGCGGCGGTCAAAAGTGATCTGTCAGTCGATCGGAAAGCGGCCATGGGATTTCTTAGCAGCAAGAACGCAGGCGAGGGCGATCGCACGGTCCGCGATACGGCTTCAGAGACGCCGCCGGCGCGCGAGGACAATTTCTATGCCGATTTGATCGCCCGCCGGCCAGGACTGCTCGACGAAAAACTGAAACTGCACGAGCGCATCATCGACGAATTCAATTTGACGGCGCTGGAAAAGATGCCCTCCGATGAATTGGCGAAGCAGGTTCGAACCTATGTCGCCGACCACGTTCGCCGAGAAAGTCTGTCCCTCAATCAGAGGGAACTCGACATTTTCTCCGGCGAGATCATAGCCGAGATGACCGGCTATGGTCCTATCGAGCCGTTGCTGAAGGACCCGACGGTCACCGACATTCTCATCAATACGCACAAGCGTTGTTACATTGAGAGGTTCGGCCAGCTGCAGGAGACCAAGGTCCATTTCAAGGATGAAGCGCATCTGCTGCGCATCATCAACCGAATCGTCTCGGCTATCGGGCGTCGGGTCGACGAATTGTCGCCCATGGTCGATGCTCGGTTGCGCGACGGCTCACGCGTCAATGTCGCTGTGCGGCCGATCGCCATTGATGGACCGCTGGTTTCGATTCGCAAGTTCGCTGAGCGCGCCCTTGACATGAACCGGCTGATTGAGGTCGGGACCTTGCGGCCGGCCATGGCGGAGGTTCTCGCGGCGGCGGTTGCCGGCAAGGTTTCGACGATCATCGCGGGAGGAACCGGCAGCGGCAAGACGACGATGCTCAACGCGCTATCGAATTTCATTCCGAATCGCGAACGCCTCATCACCATCGAAGATGCAGCGGAACTGCAGCTCCAACAGCCTCACGTCGGCCGGTTGGAGACCCGCCCCGCCAACATCGAGGGAAAGGGCGAAGTCCGACAACGCGACCTTGTTCGCAACGCTCTGAGAATGCGCCCCGATCGCATCATTGTCGGCGAGTGCCGCGGCGAAGAGGCGTTCGACATGCTGCAGGCGATGAACACTGGCCACGAAGGGTCGATGACCACAATTCACGCCAATTCCCCTCGTGACGCGCTCAAGCGGCTCGAGCAAATGGTCGGCATGGCGGGGACGCCGATGACCTTGAGCGCGATCCGTAGCCAGATCGCCTCCGCGATAACCCTCGTGATCCAGGTCCAGAGGCTTCCCGACGGCGCACGGCGCCTGACCAGCGTCAGCGAGATCACCGGCATGGAGGGCGACGTCATCCAGATGCATGAGATCTTCAAATTCGTGAAGGACTTCACCGACAACAAGGGAACGCTGCACGGAAGTTTCAAGTCGACGGGAATTCGGCCGCGCTTTCTTTCTGACCTCAAGGCATATGGCATCGACGTCCAGTCGAGCTGCTTCGACCCCGCTCGAAACCTGTGAGTCGAGACAATGAGCGACCCCTGGATCATTTATTGTGTCGTGTTCGCCGCGGTCATTCTTGCCGTCCAGGCTCTATATTCGCTGGTGGTCGGCGCGCAGCGCCGTGGCGCGACCCTAAAACGGCGACTGGCGTTGAGCGATGGCCGTGCGGGCGGCGGGCCTGTCGGCATTCTCCGAGAGGAGCGGGGGCTTGCCAGTCTCAATCACCCGAGGTTAGCGGGTCTGAACGAGTTCCTCGCCCAGACGGGCTTGAGAATTTCCTTGCCTGCGCTCGGCCTTTGGACAGTCTCGCTTGGCGCGGCGGTTGCTTTGGCGCTCTCGCCGTTCCTTTCCTATCTGTGGGCAGCCGCGGCGGCGGGTTCGCTCGCCGGCCCGATTATGGTCGTTGTCTATTTGTCAATCGTTCGTCGGCGGCGGATTGATCGCTTCACGGCCCAGCTGCCTGAGGGTCTGAGCATTATCGTGCGCAGTTTGCGCATCGGCCACCCGCTTGTGAGCGCGATCGGCCTCGCCTCAAGGGAAATGCGCGACCCGATCGCCGCTGAACTCGCCATGACAGCCGAGGAAATCGGGTTCGGTCAGGACGTTACGACGGCCGTCGCCAATATGCATCGCCGCGTCGGCCAGGATGATTTGTTGTTCCTGGTAACAGCCGTCAATGTGCAGAGCCAAACCGGCGGCAATCTGGCCGAGGTGCTTGCCCGCCTTGCGACCCTCATGCGTCAGCGCAGCACGCTTCAGCTCAAAGTCAAGGCGTTGAGCGCGGAAGGACGATTGTCGGCATGGTTTCTCACCGCCATGCCGTTTATACTTTACGGCGTCATTCGACTGCTTTCGCGGGATTATTTTGGCGAACTGGCGGACAGCCCAGTCCTTGTACCCGTCCTGATCTACGGGGCGATATCGCTCATTCTCTCTAACATCATCATCTACCGGATGGTGAATTTCAAAATCTAGGTCGACGCCATGGACGTTTTGCTTGTTGCGCTCGTTTCAGCCGCGTTCATGGCGGTCGCCGGGTTTGCCTTCGCCGTCGGCCAGCTGGTCGTAGGCCGAAATCGCTTGCAGCGACGGTTGCCCGCGACTGGCGCAAGGATCTCGGACGCCCTGACAGGCGCCTCGGGCGACGGCATCGGCGCCTTGGTCGCGGAGCGTTTTACCGAAGATCGGTTTGGCATTGGCCAGAGATTTAGACAAGAGCTGAGGTTGAAACTGGTGCGCGCGGGGTTTTTTGGCCAGAATGCTGTCCAGTACTATGTCTTCTCGCGCGTATGTGCTGTCGTTGTCGTGCCGTCAGTGGCGCTGTTTGCGTGCGCGCTCTCGGCGCCAAATCTTTCGACCTTTGAGTTCGTGCTCGCCGCAGCGGCCTCCGCGGGCGTCGGGGTGCTCGCGCCGGACGCTTACCTCTCTCATCGACAGTCCCAGCAAGCGGCGGAGTATCGGCTGAATTTCCCTGATCTTTTGGACCTGCTGACCGTCTGCGTCACCGCGGGCCTGACTGTGGAGGCGTCGTTCGAAAGAATCCGGGATCGGCTGGGCAAGCGAAGCTGGGCGCTCGGCCGCAATATAGAGCTGATGGGGGCGGAGATGCGCGCAGGCAGAAGCTCTGTCGACGCCCTCGCCTCGTTCGCCGACCGGCTCGGTTTGGACGAGGCGGCCTCATTCGTCGCCGTGCTGCGGCATTCGCTGGAGCTCGGCGGCGACGTCGCCACGACGCTACGTGAATTTAGCGAAGACATGCGTTCGAAGAGAATGTTGCTGGCAGAAAAGAAGGCAAATGAATTGCCGGTCAAAATGGTTATCCCGCTGGCTCTAGGTATTTTCCCGGTAATCTTGATGATTGTTCTTCTCCCTGTTATGCTTAAACTGTTGCGACTTATGGGACCATGAACCCGGCCGGGGCCAGAGGAACGACGCTCGGCGGACGGGCGGTTTTGAACAGGTCGACGACCCGCCCAATCCGATGAGCTTGAACGGTTGAAGAGTGCAGCTTTTGTCCGCGTCGGCGCCGAGACCGTGGGTCGGTTGATTCTGGTGATATCATTGGTGCTGTTGACCGCTGGGTGTAACCAGAATGGCCTGACGCCGACGCCGGTCCCCAATCCGGCCACCGGACAGAATCCCGGCGATGTCAAGTATTACCCCTCGGACCAGCCGGTAAGACTCGGCACCCAGCGGTTCTACGAAGGCAATTTCGGTCTCGCGCAGCAGTATTTCCAGGACGCGGTCGAAAAGTCGCCGGACGACGTGACGGCCTGGATAGGACTGGCGGCAAGTTACGACCGGTTGGGGCGGTTCGACCTCGCGGATCAAGCTTACGCCGCCGCAGCCAAACTCGGAGGCGTCACGGTCAGGCTGCTGAATAACGAAGGCTATTCATACATGCTGCGCGGCGACCTCAAAACTGCGCGCGCCAAGTTTCAAGCGGCGTTGAGACTGGACCCCAAGAACCAGACAACCCTGAACAACATAAAGCTGCTCAACGACAGTACGAAGTACATTGAGCGCTCCCCGAACGGAGAACCTTGCGGGAGCGTTGACTGCGGCCAGTGACCTGCGCGGGTGAGTTTAGTCTGCCGGTCCGCCGGCAATTCCCGGTTCATTGAGGAGGCGCGCCGAGCGGACCGTTGTCCCCGGGAAATCCGGGCGGACCGCCGTCCGCGGAGACGCCAGGCGCCAGCGCTTGCTCTTTGGTGGGTATTTCATCGAAGTGTTCGCATCCGCTCGACCCGCAATGATACGATGAAAAGGCCCCCAAAGTCGGATGATCGTAAACAACGACCCGGTCCGACGTGCTTTGCCGAACGACAACAACTTGCACGCTGCTGATTACGCTCCCCTGGTCGTCAAGAAAGTCAACATTCGTCCGCCCGAGACGCTGGGGAATGAGGACTGCGCTCTTGTCGGTCCGCAACACCAGATCGACAACTTCGGGATTGGTGATGGAAATCTTGCCAAACGGACGATCGCTATGAATTGTTGTTGAGAATCCTTGGGTAAGCACAATGGGTTGTTTGGACGGCTGCTCGACTGTCAGTTGACCGCCAAAGCTTTCGGAGCTCATCAGAAGAAAAAGCACAAAAGCCAGCGTTGAATAGACGGACTGCGCAGTTCCTCGCCGGTAGCCGCTCTGCGCCCGTTGCTTATTCATTACATTGTCCTACCGTCGATTGACCACGCCCCATTTTAATTGTGACACGATCGTCGTCGATTGCAATCCAGCCGTCCTTGGCGGGCCTGCGAGGTCAGGCGCGTCGGCGGAAGATCAATTCATGCCGAGCGCGGCCAGGTAGAGATCGAGAATCGTCTCTTCCTCGATTCGGCTGTCGCGGTCCTGCTTCCGGATCGACACGATCTTTCGCATGATCTTGACGTCGAAGCCGTTCGCCTTGGCCTCTCCGTAGACGTCCTTGATGTCGCCCGAGAGCGCTTTCTTCTCCTCTTCGAGCCGCTCTATCCGCTCGACGAACGCACGCAGATGGCCGGCGTTGACCTCGCTCGCGGTCTTTGTCGTCTCGGTTGCTTTCGCCATTCCAATCCCATGATCCTGCGCGTTGTGTCGGGGGGTGACGGATCGCCCCGAACGTCGCTGCGCGTCAAGTTGCCCGAGCGGGTTTTCCCCGGCTGTGCGCGGTCTTCCTGGTCCGGCTGCCGAGATCCGCCGGCGCGCGGTTTTCGCCTTGTGCAAGGATCGGCCGCAGCAGACGGGCGAGGCGCGCGGCCCAGGCGAGCGCGTCATCCTTGGCGCCGATCAGATCCTGCCGGATTTCGATCAGCGCGTTGGCCAATCCGCGCGACGTCGCGATCGCGTCGATCGTGTCGCCGGCAAGGGCGCCGTCGTAGGGCTCGTTGTCGCCGACCTCGCCAGCGGAAAGATCCGGCTCGGCGGCGAGCGCTTCGATCAGCGGCTTTGGGAGCCGACCGTCGCGGTCCCACAAGATCCCGACCTTCCACGGCCGCGCGAGGCCGCGCAGGACGCCGGTGAAGGAATGGATCGAGACGATGGCCGGAGGCTCGCCGGTTGCGAGCATCGCATCGACCGTCGCCGCGATCTCCTGTCGGTACGGCTCCCAGAAGCGGGCGCTGCGGCGGGCGATTTCCCGTGCATCGGCGGCGGCGTTGCCCGGCACGATCGCGCCGTCGGAAAGGCGCATGACCAGCGTCGGATCGTCCAGGCCTCGATTTGGGTCGATGATCAGGCGCGAAAAGGTCGACAGCACGGCCGGCGCGCCAAGTTCGGCCGCGAGCGCGCGGGTCACGTCGGCGGCGCCGATATCATAGGCGATGTGCCGTTCGAGCGCCTGCGGCGGCAGTCCGAGCGTCCCGTAGCCGGGAGGGATGGCGTTGGCGGCGTGATCGCAAATGACAAGCGCGCCGGCGTCGAGCGCGCCTGGAATCGTCTGGAAAGCGGAAAATCCGTCTTTCTCTGCTTCGAGATCGAGGTGCGCGGTCTGGTCCATCGCCTGGCTTCTGCTTCAAGGTTGCGGGCGCCCATGTGGAGCCCGATGGTGTTTTCGCTTCGACGTCGGCCTTGGTCTTCCAAGCCGATTCCAAATCTATCAAAATCCAGCCAAGCCCGGCCGGTACGGAGCAAAGGCCATCAAAGGAATCGCCTTGGATTCTCTTGGATCTCCTTGTCGGAAACGAGCCTTTTCAAAGGGTTATGCTGACCCCCAGGCCCTTTTTTCTTTTCTCCGGATTCCTCGCCCGAAGAACAAAGTTGAGACGTAGAGTACGCGCGCGCGGCCCGGCCAGCCGGGTTGCTCGCTCGCTGTCGATCGATCGGGTCATGGCAAGGCGAACTCTAGCACGGGTTTCGATTTTCCGGAAGCATTTGCTCAAAAAATCCGCACGGGCCCGAATCCCGGCTGGCCGCCGCCTCGTCGCTCTGCCGCCATATCCGCCGCTTGCGGAGCATCTCCATCAGGCGCAGATTTCCGCGAGCCTTGGCGAAGCCGGGACATGGGCCGGACCGGGAGGAAAGCGATGGCGAGCAGCAAACCCTTCCCCCTGAACGCGTGGTATCCGGCCGCCTGGGGCCATGAGATCGGGCGCGCGCTCGCGGCCCGAACGATCTGCGGCCATGACATCGTTCTCTACCGCCGCGCCGACGGCGCCGTCGCCGCGCTCGAGGACGCCTGCTGGCATCGGCTGCTGCCGCTCTCGATGGGCCGGCTGGTCGGGGACCAGGTCGTGTGCGGCTATCATGGGCTTGTGTTCAATTCCGCCGGGCGCTGCACCCATATGCCGGCGCAGAAGACGATCAACCCGTCGGCCGCGGTGCGCAGCTATCCGGTCGTCGAGCGGCATCGGCTGATCTGGGTCTGGCCGGGCGATCCGGCCCTCGCCGATCCCGCCGCCATGCCGGATTTCCATTGGAACGACGGGCAGGAGTGGAAGGGCGAGGGCGGGACTTTCTACTCGCTCAAGTGCGACTACCGGCTGGTGGTCGACAACCTGATGGACCTCACCCACGAGACTTACGTCCATGCCGGCAGCATCGGCGACGACGCGATCCTCGATACGCCGTTCGAAGTGACCCATACCGATCGCGCTGCGACCATGTCGCGCTGGATGATGGATATCGAACCGCCGCCGTTCTGGGCCAGTCAGTTGGGCAAGCCCGGCCGCGCCGATCGCTGGCAGATCGTGACGTTCCAGGCGCCGGCGGTGGTGGTCGGCGACGTGGGCGTCGCGCCGGCCGGGTCCGGCGCGCGCGAGGGCGACCGGTCGCAGGGCGTGAACGGCGCCTTCCTCGCCGCGCTCGCGCCGGAGACGGAGACGAGCTGCCATTATTTCTGGAACTTCGTCCGCACGTTCCGGACCGGCGACGACGAGCTGACCCGCGCCCTTCAGCGCGCCCATGTCAACGAAGGCAAGGGCGTCTACGATCAGGACCATGTCGTGCTCGAGGCGCAGCAGCGCGCCATCGACCGCAATCCGCGCGCGCCGTTCTATAACCTCAACATCGACGCGGGCGCGTTATGGGCGCGCCGGCTCATCGACGCGATGCTGGCGCGCGAGCATGGCCCGGCCGGCGCGCATCAGGCGGCGGAATAGGCGTCCCGATGGCGGAAGTCATCGAGTGGCGCGACGGAAAGGTCCGCGCGACCCGCGATCTCACGTCCGCCATTCGCCTGATCGAGATCGAGCCTTCAGGCGAGTTCGTCGCCGCTTCGCCGGGCAGCCATATCAACATATCGGTCATGATCCGCGGCCGGCCCGACGTCCGTTCCTATTCGATCGTGGGCCCATGCGCCGACGGAATCTATCGAATCGCGGTCAAGCTGCTGGAGAACACGAGGGGCGGGTCCGCCTATATGTGGTCGCTCAAGCCCGGCGGCCGGATCGCGCTTTCCGCGCCCGCCAATCATTTCAATCTGGCGCTTGGGCGAACCGAATACCTGCTGCTCGCCGGCGGCATCGGCGTCACCCCGATCTTCACCCATGCGCTGGCGCTCGCCGAAGCGAACGCCCGCTTTCGCCTCATCTATGCCTGCCGGAGCCGCCGTGACCTCGCCCTCGCCGACGAGCTCGCCGAGCGGCTCGGCGGTCGTCTCGAAGTGTTTCTGAGCGATGAGGGAAGGCGAGTCGACATCGCCGCCGAGATCGCGCGCCTCGACGGCCAGGGCGAGCTCTACGTCTGCGGTCCGATCGGGATGCTCGAAGCCGCGAAAAGGGGCTGGCGGGAAAGCGGCCGGCCGGTGGACCGCCTGCGGTTTGAGACCTTCGGCAGCAGCGGAACCCACCCTTCCGTCGCGTTCACCATCAAGATTCCGCGACTGGGCAGGGAGATCGCGGTCGACGCCAATCAGACCATGCTCGAAGCGCTCGAGGATGCCAGTGTCGGCATGATTTTCGACTGCCGGCGCGGCGAATGCGGCCTCTGCGCGCTGACGATCCTCGCGGCAGATGGGGTCGTCGATCATCGCGACGTATTTTTCAGCGACGCGGAGAAGGCTCAGAACCTGAAGCTCTGCACCTGCGTGTCGAGGGTCTACGGCCCCTCGATCACCGTCGACACGGCGGACCGGTGAGAGCCCAGCGGGATCGCCCCTGAGCGGTTTTGCTGCATCGCAACAAGAAAACTCCACAAACCATCCCGTCCATGCTATGCATCGGGGTCAGGATCGAGACCGTCGACACGGGGCCGGGTTGGAGGGTTAGGTTGGCCAACGCCGATACGTTCGCCCAGGCGCCGAGCGAGCCAGCCGATAAGCGCCCGCTCGTCGTCGACCTCGACGGCACGCTGGTCAAGTCGGATCTCCTCCACGAATCCCTGTTCGCGCGGGTCGGACGCGATCCCGCGTCGGTCTTCAGCCTCCTGCTGGCGTTGCGTGGGGGCAAGGCGCACTTCAAGGACGTGGTGGCCAGCCGGGTCGATCTCGATATCGGCTCGCTGCCCTACGATGAGGCGGTGCTGAGCCTCATCGAGAAGGCGCGGGCGGCCGGACGGCCGGTCTATCTCGCCTCCGCGAGCAATGAAAAATTCGTGGCCGCCGTCGCGGACCAGCTTGGCCTGTTTGACGGCTGGTTTGCTTCCGACGCCAGCTCCAATCTGTCCGCCGAGGTCAAGGCGCGGCGGCTGACCGAGGCCTTCGGCAGAGGCGGCTTCGACTATATCGGCAATGAAAAAGCCGACCTGCCCGTGTGGGCCGCGGCCGCGGGACGGATCGGCATCCGGACGTCGCCCAAACTGAACGGACGGCTCGCGGCGCTCGGCGTCGAAGTTCTCGATTCGCCGAAAGCCGATCTGAGGCAGTGGCTGAAGCTGATCCGCGTGCATCAGTACGCGAAGAATGCGCTGGTGTTCCTGCCGCTGCTGACGGCGCATAAATTCGGTCTCGGGTCGCTGTTTCACGCCGCGTTGGCCGCGGTCGCCTTTTCGCTTTGCGCTTCCAGCGTCTATATTCTGAACGACCTCGTCGACCTCTCCGCCGACCGCGACCATCCCACGAAGAGAAGCAGGCCGCTTGCCTCGGGCGCGATCCCGATCGCCAACGCCGTCGTCGTCATGGGAGTCATGTTTCTGGTTTCGCTGGCGATTGCGGCCGCTGTCTCCTGGCCTTTCCTCGGCGTTCTCGCGTTCTACTATGTGTTGACCAACGCCTATACATTTTCGCTCAAGACGAAAATGATGATCGACGTGGTCACTCTCGGGATGCTCTATTCCTTGCGCGTGATCGGCGGGGCGGCGGCGATCGACGTCCCCGTTTCGGAGTGGCTCATCGCGTTTTCGATGTTCGTGTTCGTTTGCCTCGCGTTGGTCAAACGGTACATCGAACTTGCGACCCGACTGGACCGGGAGTTGTCCGATCCGTCAAACCGAAACTACAAGCTGAGCGACATGCAGATCGTGGCGCCTCTTGCCGCCGCTTCCGGTTTCAACGCCGTCACCGTTTTCGCGCTCTATATTTCATCCGACGCCGTTCATTCGCTCTACCGCCATCCCCACCTGCTGTGGCTCATCTGTCCGATTCTGATGTATTGGATCGGCCGCATCCTGATGATGGCCCATCGGCGCCTGGTGCATGACGATCCCATCGTTTTCGCCATGAAGGACCGGGTCAGCCTTATCGCAGGCGTGCTGATCGCAGCCATCGTGCTGGCGGCGATCTGAGACTGCGGGATGGCGTCGAGCGAACAAGCAGCCGCAGGTATCGCCCCGGCGGAACTCGCCACCCGCTACATTCTTTTCGCCGTCATCGCCGGCGCGATGAACCTCGGCGCCCAGGCCGCCGTTTTCGCGATTGCGCCGATTGAACCGCTCGCCCTGTCGATTTTGGCCGGCACCGGAGTCGGGTTCGTCGTCAAGTACCTGCTCGACAAGCACTGGATCTTTTTCGACGGCTATCATGGCCCCGGCAGGGAGGCCCGGAAGATATTTCTCTACGGCGCCTTCAGCGTCGCCATGACCCTCATCTTCTGGGCTTTCGAGGTCGGATTTCTGGCCGTCTGGGGAACGAGTTTCGCCAAATACGCCGGCGCCGTGATCGGCCTCGCGCTGGGCAATTTCCTCAAGTACCGGCTTGATCGGGCTTTCACCTTCAATCAAGCCGCCTTCGGCGGGACCGTCCCGAATTGGAAGAGCCGGTCATGGAGCTGACGGGCTGGGGCCGTTATCCGAGTTTCGAGACGCTTGTGTACCGGCCGACGACTCCGCGCGAGGCGGCGCGTCTTCAACGCGACCTCGACGGCTCCATCGCGCGCGGCAACGGCAGGGCCTACGGCGACGCGGCGATCGGCGCGGCGAGCAGCATTTGCGTGTCGGGCCTCGACCGCTTTCTTCGCTTCGATGAGGACGAGGCGCGGCTGACGGTCGAAGCCGGCGCCATGCTGAGCGACATCATCGCCGCCTTCCTGCCGCGAGGCTACTTTCCGCCGGTGGTTCCGGGGACGAAATTCGTCACTGTGGGCGGCATGATCGCCGCCGACGTTCATGGCAAGAACCACCACGGCGCCGGCGGGTTCGGCGACCATGTCGAAGTCTTTCGAGCTTGCGTTGCCGGACGGCGACGTCAGGACATGCTCGCCGACCGAGAACGCCGATCTGTTCGCCGCCACGATCGGCGGCATGGGCCTTACCGGGACGATCCTAAGCGCCGCGTTCAGGCTGTTGACCGTCGAGAGCGCCCTGGTCAGGCAGGAGACCTTCGTGGCGCGCAATCTCGCCGAGGCCATCGCCGTTCTGAGCGAGCACGAAGACGCTCCCTATTCGGCGGCCTGGATCGACTGCCTTGCGAGCGGCGCTTCGCTCGGCCGTTCGCTGATCTACCTCGGCCGCCACGCCTCCAAGGCCGACGTCGAAGCCCTCGGCGCTGGCGGCAGGGGCGAGCCAGCCGCGAAGCCGGGCCGGAGCGTCAGCGTTCCCCTCGACTTGCCGGGCTTTACCCTCAATCGCTGGAGCGTCGCGGCTTTCAATGAGCTTTATTTCCGCCGCGGCCGCGCGACCGCAGGCGCGCCGTTCCTCAATCGCACCGAACCGTTTTTCTTCCCGCTCGACGGCGTCCTGAACTGGAACCGGATTTACGGCCGGCGCGGCTTTCTTCAGCATCAGAGCGTCATCGACGCGGAGCGCGCGGAATCGGCGATCGGAGAAATGCTGAGCCGTTTCGCGCGGAGGGGCAACGCCTCATTTCTCGCCGTTCTGAAGAAACTCGGTCCCGCCGGCCGCGGTCTGCTGTCGTTTCCGAGGCCCGGCTTCACGCTCGCGCTCGACGTCGCGGTGGACCGGGGCGTGTTCGAATTTCTCGACGAGATCGACAAGATCGTCGTCGCTGCGGGCGGCCGCATCTATCTCGCCAAGGACGCCCGCCAGTCGGCGGAGACTTTCGCGGCCGGATATCCCAATCTCGATGAGTTTCGAAGGATCAGGCGGACCATCGGCGCCGATCGCCGCATCGTCTCGAGACTGTCGAAGCGCCTCGGAATTTGAAGGGCGACACGTGGAAGATGAAAAATTCGTCGTCGTGCTCGGCGGCTCATCCGATATCGGCCGCGCGACGGCGCGGCGGTTTGCGGCCGCTGGATGGCGCATCGGCCTCGCCGGCCGGGATCCGGATGCGCTCAAGCGCGAGGCCGACGATGTGGCCACGCGAAGCGGGGCGAGCGTCGCGACCTATCCGCTGGACATCCTGAAGAGCGACTCGTTCGAGAATTTCATCTCCGGACTCGGAGCCCTGCCCGACGCGATCGTCTGCGTCATAGGACTTCTCGGCGACCAGGCGAGCGCCCAGGTCGACCTCGCGCAGGCGAGCCTGATCATGCGCTCCAATTTCGAAGGGCCGGCTCTTCTCCTCGGCCTCTTCGCCGAGCGTTTCGCCGCCAGGGGGGAGGGGGTTCTCGTCGGCGTCAGTTCGGTCGCAGGCGATCGCGGTCGCGCCTCGAACTACCTCTATGGATCGGCCAAGGCCGGTTTCACCGCGTTTCTGTCCGGCCTGCGAAACCGTTTCGGCAAGACCAACGTCCGCGTGATCACGGTGAAGCCCGGTTTTGTGCGAACCAAGATGACCGCGGGCATGCCGCTTCCCGGCCCCCTGACGGCCGAGCCCGACGCGGTGGCGGAGGCGATCTATCGGGCGGCGGCGGTCCGGCCGCGCGACGTCGTCTACGTCAAGCCGGTCTGGCGCCTCGTCATGACGATCATCGGAGGGATTCCGGAGTCCATTTTCAAGCGGCTGAAACTCTGAAGGGGGATCGGAATCGCCGGCTAGCGTCCGAGCACCGACCGCCAGGCTGGGTCGCAATGATCGAAATCGCCGACATTCGGCGGCCCCAGCACGAGTTCGAGCGCTTTTTCAGCCAGCGGGCTCGGGACGAAGACCGGAATCTGCACCAGATGGAGAGGCCCCGCGATCCCAGGATAGAGGAGGACGAGGACGGCGGCCGCTGAGCCCGTCCGGGCCCAAGGCCAACGTGGTTCTTCCTCGGCGGGCGCGAAGTTCCGAACCGCGCATACGGTCCAAACGTTGAAAATGCTCAAGATCGCCCAGCGGCCCATGTCGGTTGCGGTGATCCAGAGAAACAGCATCGGCGCTATGCCGGCCACCGCCGGCGGCGTCCAGCTGAGGCGGCGCCTGTCCGACAGGGCGAATATGGCCAGACCGATCATCAAGATCGCCACAAGCGGCTGAATGAAATAGTGGACGTTATATTGCACCACGCACCGGTTCGCGCTTAGCGCCCGGGCCCCGCCGACCAGGTTATACAACGCCATGTCCGTAATGATGTTTCCATGATACTGGTCAGGAAGTTCAGATAAGATAGTATCCGCTATCGACTTCGGGTCATTGTGCGACAGGAGCGGCGCGATAGCGTAGATCGCGAGACTGGCGACAACTATCGCGGCGCCGATCGCCGCTGGCCGCGACCTGAGAGCTGCATAGCGGCCTTGATCGAACAGAATGGCGGCGACCAGCGGCAGTCCATAGATCATCGCCTCTTCGTGGACCGCGAGACCGACAGCGAGGCAGACGCCGGCTGTGATGAGCGCGGCGTTACTGACGGCGAGCGCGGCCGCCATCAGGATCGCGGCGATCAGCATGTCGGTATGGCCGTAGGTCGTCCAGGCCAGCAGCAGCGCCGCGAGAATGATGACGAACGGGAGAAAGTCGACTGTCGACGCCTGCATCCGGCGAAGAATGAAGTAGGAAAGTAAAAGCGCCAAAAGGAGGGAAATACAGTAGATTAAATAGGCCCCGGAGACCAGACCGATCCCCATCAGATGAATGAAAGAGCCCGGTAATCCGCGGCGAACGAAGCCGAATTGGAAATAATTGACCCCCAGGGTCACGACATCATAGTCGATTACCAAGCCCTTGTGCACTTTCTGCACGAGCCTGACAGCGAAGACCAAAACCAGCAGAAGAAAGATCCACCCAATATTTTTCTGGTTCGCCGTCGGTTTTATTTCCGGCATGAACGTCGCCCCAGGTTTGTCGCGCGATTAGGATTGAGCGTAAGGCTCAGCGCTCAGCCGCCCGCCCGGATGAACGCCGCCCGCCTTGGCGTCACCCGTCGCGCCGCACGAGAAAGTCTATGCAATTGCGGAGCCAATCGAGGTCGGGACCCGGGCGCGCGCCCCTGAACGCCGAACTGTCGAACTCGCGCGCCGCGGCCTCGGCGAAAGCGGCCGCCGCCTGCTGCGCCCATTGGAGGCTGCCCGCGCCGGCGATGATTTGTTGCAGCCTGAACACCTCCCGCGGAAGGCGGCGCTCGCGCGGCCGGGCGAGGAACTCGCCGATCCAGACGCGATCCCTGGGCTCGGCGTGGCCAAGCGCGTGTGTCAGCACGAGGGTCCGTTTCCCCTCCCAGAGATCGCCGCCGATTTCTTTGCCGTATTGCGCGAGATTCCCGCTGAGATTGAGAACGTCGTCCGTTATCTGGAAGGCGACCCCAAGCAGGTAGCCGAAGCGATCGAAGCGATCGAGGTTCTGATCGTGCGCGTCGGCCACGAGCGCGCCGATCCGCAACGGGTGGATGAAGCTGTACCAGGCGGTCTTCTTCAGCACGAGACGCAGATAGTCGTCCGCCCCCAGAGTCAGATCATTGTCGCGAACCCATCCGAGCTCCATCGCCTGCCCCTCGAGGGTCTCGACGAGCAGGTGATCGACCTCATCGAAAATCCGCGGCGCCGCCGCCGGTCCGAGTCGCTCGCCGGCCTTGCGAAACAGGCGAAAGGCGAGCGCGTTCATCGCATCCCCGGCGTTCACGGCGATGGGCACCCCGGCGACACGGTGCATCGTGGCCGCGCCCCGCCGCGCGTAGCTGCCGTCTTCGATGTCGTCATGCACGAGAAAGGCGTTATGCAGCATTTCAATGCCCGCGGCGGCCGCGTAGGCGTCCTCGGCGCGCCCGCCCAAGGCGCTCGCGGTCGCAATGCACAGCGCGGGCCGAAGACCCTTGCCTGCCCGATCGAGGAAATCGCTGACCAGCGCGTACAGATGCCGCTGCGGCTCCCAGCTCGGAACGCCAGCCGCGAGCGTGTCGCCGAGCGCCTCGCGATACCAGCCGAGGCGGTCGAGGAACCCCGTCGGCCCCGCGGCGGCGGCGCCGCCGGCCGCCGTCGCGACGGCGGCGTCGTTCGAGGCGGCCTCCGTCTCGCCGCCGACCGCGCCCAGCGCGTCGGCGATCGGAGCCACGAATGGGGCGACGCCTTCCAGCAGCGGGCGCGCCAGGTCGAGGACCGGCGAGGCGGCGCGGATCGCCTGCGCCGCGACCTGCATCAGCGAGTCGTCCCAGGGAAGGCCTGCCGCGTACCGGCCGGCGTCGTAGAGTCTCCAGGGCGCGAGAATCTCAGGCTCGTGCAGCGGCCAGATCTCACAGCGGGCGCCGTCGAAGCTCACCGCGTCGAGCAGCCCGTTGACGGCGCGTCTGGCGGCCTCGTTGGCGGCCTCCATCGTCGCGACGTCCGTGTACGTCCGGACGTAGTCCGACGCCAGGAACAGTTCGGGATCGCGGTCGTCGCCTCGGGGCGAAGCGCCCAGGTGTCGATCAGGTTCACGAGCAGGGGCTCTGTATTCGCCAGGAACCCCGGCCGCGCAGGATCCGCGACCACGTCCGGATCGAGGTACCAGGAGTCCAGGTCGTCGTCACGCAACAGCTCACTCTCCACGTTCACCGAACGCTTGAGCTGATTCCACGTCTCGCGCACCGCCTCTTCGCGCGAACATTGCATCGCAGGGCGTCCGTTCGACCCCGGAACCGTCCAGTCGGAAACATCGACCGAGATGATGGTCTTTACGTCGCTGTCGCCGAAAAACTCTGGCGGCACGTTGCGCCAGAACTGGAGCTGCGAGATGCTGGTGAGCGCCCACTCGGTATCGACGTGGATCACGTGCCCGGGCGGCTGCGGCACGGCGCGGCGCAAATAAAATTGCACCCCGTTCATCCATTCGACGTTCTGCGCCAGCTCGCGCACCTTGCGGAGCGCAGGGTCAGCGGCCACGATCGGGCCCTTCAGCAGCAGCGCAATGCGGTCCACGGGAAGCGCCGCCACGTACTGGTCGCCGCGCATGATGGTGCGCTTCCCTTGCTGGTCCACCGCGACGCCGCTGATGCGGCCGTCGTGGCACAGAATCTCCTCGACCTTGGCATTGTAGAGGTACTGCACTCCGCGTGATTTGAGATATGCCATCCAGGGGTCGATCCAGACGAGATTGGTCGGTCCGTCCAGGACGCGATCAGTCGATCCCGCGGTCGGATTCACAATTGTCAGCATCATCTGGATGAACGTGTCGCCGATCGTACGCGTGCTCGCCTTGTCGCGCCTTCGCTGCCACCAGCGATCGGGTAAAGCCGGTGGCGAGGAACTTCTGGTAGGCCGCGGACCTCTGCTCCGCGTCAACGAAGTCCCACCAGCTCGTCCGTTCGTACTCACCGAGCCGGCGCTCAGAGCAGGAGGTAAGGATCTGCCACATTCGCGCGCCAAAAAATGCAAGATCCTCCGGCGTGAGGCCGGTGACAGGTCCGAAGACAAGGAGAATATCGCGCAACACCGTAGCCGCGTCGCTCGCGGTTCGCGGGAAGCGTGCTGGCGCAAGAATGGCGGGCTTGTCGTACTGGGTTATGCTCAACGCGTCGTCTCTACGAGATGCTCCGCAACGGTGCGTCCGTCGAACGACGGTATGCGGCGCATGGTGTCGATGACGTGTTTGTAGAAGCCGGGGAAGAACCGGAACCCGTGCTCGCCCGGCAGTCGGTGGTCGATCGGACCGAGCCGGTCGTCGGCGAGTTCGTGTCCGCTCCCGCCGTCATAGTCGGTGACCTTGATGCTGCGCGCCTTGCCTCCCGCAATGGGCTCCTGCTCCAGGACGACGACTTCGAAGCCGCGCTCGATCAATTCGTGGGCGGCGCTCATGCCGGCGACGCCGCCGCCGAGAATGATGACTCTTGTGGGCATGATCTATCGGCGGCGCGAAATTGAAAGGAAGCCAATTGCGTCTTGTCAGGTCGCCTTGGTGTACGGCTGCAATGCGCCCTTCAGGGTGAGTTTGCCTCTCCGGGTGCGTCTACGATGAATGTCCACACGATCGTCGCCGGTGTGCCGGCTGCGCCCTTGGGCGAGGTCGCCTGCAACAATCCCGCGTTGATTTCCTTGAAGTCTGTCGACCTTGCCGCCAAACTTAACGCTCTTTACCGCGAGCAGATTCCTGCCTCGAATTTTTACTGGCGTGCCGCGCGGCCCGACCGCTGCTTGGGTCTTAACGAGGCCTTCCGGGCGGTTGAGCGGCGCCCTTTGGGTCGGTCGGAGGGTCGCGCCTCTTGGGCTGACGGTCAGAAGGGTTGCCCTGTGGGTCGCTTGACGAAGCTGCGGTTGCCATTCTCTGGTTGCCATTGAACTCCTCCTGCTGTCTTGTCCGGACCCACGTATCCGGGCGATGACTCTTCTCCTTTTACCGATTCCGAACGGTCTGCGCTCCCACAGGGCTCGCAAAACGCAGCGGCAAGCCCATCGACGCTCTTATGCAGGAGCGTCCCATATCGATGGCGCTTATCGCGCCCTGATCCTTTATGCGTAGAACGATCCTCTCGTACACTCGGAAGACAAATTCCGGCCCAGTCGTGATCTGCAAAAATTGCACCGACATGTCCTTGGCGACGACGAGCTCGACCGGCGCCCCGCCGAGCGCCACCATTACTGCCCAACCCCTCCTCAAGCGCGGAGCAACGCAGCAGCGGCCCCCCGCCCAGGAAGGGGGTGATGCGGTCCTGGGGCAATACAAACGAGGGCCCGTCTGGCGTTTGCGCCACCAGGAACAGCTGCTGGTCCAGCACCAGCGCGAAAGGACCGAAATAGCCTCGTGCCTCGAGTTGGCCAATGGATTGCGATACCGCGCTTACCAAATTTTGGCCGTCGTGGCCGGTACCGAGTTCGATCGGAACAGTGTAGGTGGCGGTCAACGTCCCGGAGACCGGGAGTTTCCTCTCCGCCCCTGATCTGCCAGATTAGCTCAGAACCCGGGCTACCTTCCGGGACCTTCACGTGGTCAAAAACCTTGGGGCCGCGCGGGTTTTTCGGGTCCGTGACAAGGACCTCCTCCAATCCATTGAAGATGACGGCGTCCTCGAGGCGGGCAAGCCCGTTGGCTGCGCGACGAAACAGCTCCAGGACGCTCGTCAAATCCGGGTCGGCGATTTGCCGACCCCGCAATTGCACCTCCACTTGGAGAGTGGCCAATTGGACCGTGGTTTTGTCGTCGATCCGGAGGGACGGGAAGCGGGGCATAGTTATTAATGACCGTTTCACGCCGCACGAAGTCTGTGTCCGCCGGCAGCGGTCCGACCAGGGGCAGGAAGGTCCCGGCAATCCGGGCGCGGGCCGCCTCCTCTTGAACGGTGGCTTTGACGCGAGCCCATTGCTCGTCGGTCCATGGAACCTGCGAGTCGTATGGCATCAGGACCCCCCGTGGGTTGTTTCGACCCCAAAGTTCACTGCGATCGCGCTCACCGCGAAGGCAGGAGTTAATTGCCCCTCACATGCGTTGCGGAGACCTTGCAGGAGCTTCCGGTGGAATCTGAGGCGCGCGCCCGCCGACGGACATGCGCGGCGTCATCGCCATACAAGGCTGCCGATACGATCCGAGTTGCGACGTTGCTCGCCATCGCGGCGTCTCTCCCCTGCGCGCCGAGGCCGCGGGTCGGCTCCCCGAGAAATGCAATAAACTCCTGGCAAAGTAACCTAGCGGAAACAGGAATTCAACCAATAGCTTTGCCCCCGAAGCTTGGGCCCGAACGCGTCGCGATTGGCAGCATAGCGGCAGGCGGCGGATGGCGGTCGTCGGTTCCCATGCCGCGCGCCCCATTTAGATCGCCCGGCCGGGGAACAACATGGCCTGATAAGGATCGGCGTACTGCACCAGCGCAGGCGCGCGCGCCATCAAGGCCCAGCTTCCTGAGGTTGTCCGCCATCGGATGCCGAGAGGGTCCAATCCTGACCACGAAACCATCACCCGCGCAGAGCTGGACTGGCGCCATCACGCGCAGGAGCGTCTTGATCACTTTCCCGCCGAGCAGGCTCAAGAGGAACTCATCATCCGGCGGCATGGGAACCGACGCGCCGCGCGCGCCTTCGAGGGCGCCGATCATTGCGTTTCCGGGATCACGCGCTGTCACGGAGACCTTTTCGGCGTCATGGACGCTTTCCATCGTCGCGACGAATTTGTTGTAGCCCCAGACCTCTCGCCCTGCGCGAGTTCGCCGTCGCGCTTGTGACGGCGAGGTTCAAAGACGTAGTCCGCCGGCGCAACGTCGCCCGGCGCTGCGGACGTCAGAGTGAGCGAAAACTCGCTATAGCGGTCCGATATCCGTCTTGACGGTACTGCGAAGTAGCCGACCGACGCAATCGCCTTTCCCATTCTCCTGAACAACCGCTTTCAGGCCGGTCCCTTTGAGCGTCTCCGCCGCTCGATTGAAGTCCACCAAGAAGATCGCCCGCAGAGCGTAAGCGTCAAAATAGCGAATCGGCAATGAACACGCCGTCCCGTCGCTGAGCACGCGCAACTGCAGGGGGAGGCCGGCCCGTTGCGCCTCGTCGCTGGATGCATCTTGTCGAACGCCGAGCGGAGGCGATGAATCGGCCGTCACGACGGGGTCCGCGGCGCGGGCGACGATGTACCGCGAGCACTCGGCCGATTGGCCGAGGCGGGGAGAGATCGACTGGCCGGCGAAGCGCAGGACGGGCAGGAACTCGACCGTCCCTGAAGGCTGCCCGGGCAGGACCGCGCGAAAGATCTGCGCGTTTGAGCAGTCGGCGCGGAACTCAGGCACGGCGACGGCCTGGCGGACCGGCCCCCCGTTGACGCGGTGCTCGACGGCGACGGAGTAGCCCGGACGTACGGGAGACACAGCGACAATCGACCGATACCGGCTTCCCCGGACAAACGACTGCCGGAGGCGTGGGTGTGTCCGCGTCGCCCCACCACAGCCTCGCGCCGTCGCTCGCGTATTGCATGGCCGCCGGCGCCGCTTGGTTCGCGAGCGCTAGCCGCGAAGGTTCCAGCAGGAAGGTTTGCTCGCGGGCTCGTTCCAGACCATCGGCTTGCGCCTTTGACAGATAGGGTTCAGGTGGCGAACCCGGGAGAGCAGATCGTGCGCGGTTACGACATCCGGTCGATCCGGCCCGCAGGCCATCGCAGACATCGCCCGCCGCAGCTTGGCCGGCAAGATTGCCGGGTTGCCCGCAGGAGAGGCGCAGGTCGAGCAGCGGACGTCAACGCGCGCAGCTCAAGCGAGAGAGCGCCCTGCCCGCGGGCGGAGGCCGCCGCCCGGCAATACGCCTCGTCCGACTCGTCGAGTCGCCCGAGATCGCGCAGAATGTTCCCTCTCACGCGATGGATCTCGGGCATCAAATGCCGCACGAGACCCTTCTCGGCGCGTCGCTGCCCCTCGCCGCTTGCCTCGATCGCTTCCTCTGACCGGCCCGCCAGATGCAGAGCCTCGCTGATCATGCTGGTCGTCGAGCCCTCGTGCGACGCCGAACCCCGTCTGGCGGAACAGGGCACCCCATTCCAGCACCTCCGCCACCCCGGTCTCGACCTGTCCGAGCCCTATGCGGGCTCGTCCCCGGTACATGCCTGCAGCGGCCATCCACATGGCGAAGCCTTCCGCCCGCGACAGATCGTAGACCTCATCGGCAATTGCGAAAGTGCGCGACCAGTCCCGATCCCAATCGGCTGAAACCCATCGCGGACGCCAGCGCAGTGGCGAGGCTCGGAGGATGCTTCAGCGACCGCGCGTAGGTGACCATGTCTCCCACGACCGCGACGCCTTCCTCCTGTCGACCTTGCATCCAGAAAGCGCCGCCTTTGGTCGATCCGCATATTGACCGTCGCGGAGGTCTTGGAAGGCGCGTGCTATCGCGACATCCACTTCGTACGGGCAGCTGGACAGGCCGACCTCCGCCTCGGCGATCGCCTCGTCGTATTCCCCGCGATAGTAGTGGGTTAGGCATCGTCGCGTTGCGACCGAGCTAATCAGCATGGGAGTCCCCTGAGGCCACCCCGATCGCCATGAGCTGCATTGCGGTCTCCATCGCGTTCTAGCAGCCGACCGCCGACGAGCTGGTTGGTCCACAGCCCCCGAACGGCCGCCACATTCTGTCGGGCGCTCCGAGCTGGCGCGCAAGATCGATGGCGCGCTTGCAGGTCTCTCCGACCTCGGGTGTCGGCCCAGCCGTAGACCGCCATCAGCGTCGGGGCGAGCGCGGTCAGGGTCGACAGCTCCTGATCTATCCGCGCCGCATCCGTCGGAAGCCGGTCGAGGTCAGCCATCGCCCGGCGGAAGTGGGAAACAGCCTCGTTCACGGCGCTCCGTTCCATCGCGCTCTTCCCCGCGGCCCGCCAGTAGGCCGCCGCGTCCGCATGGGACCCAGCGCCCGAAAGGTGATGGGCAAGCAGCTCCGGCCGGTTTTGCACGAGTTGCGGGAACCGGGCGATCAGCACCTTCGCAATACGGGCATGGTAGCGCTGCCGCGTCGCGCGAAGAAGCGAGTTGTAGGCGGCGTCGCGAATCAGAGCGTGCTTGAAGGTGTAGAGGCGCGACTTTTCATCGTCCTGATAGACGAGGCCTGATTTAAGGATGACATCGAGCGACTCGCGCACGGCGTCATCGGGGGTTTCCGCGACCGCCGCCAACAGGTCGTAAGTGAACTCACGTCCCAGCGTCGCGGCGATCTGGAAGAGCGATCGCGCCTTGCCGAGCCGGTCGATGCGCGCCATCAGCGACGCGTCCATCGACACAGGCACCACTTCGGAAGACAGCGCGCCGACGAGCTCCCAGGCGCGTTCGTGCTCGGCGAGGGCGCCCGATTCCAGGATCGAGCGCGTGATCTCCTCGAGGAACAGCGGGTTGCCGGCCGCGCGCTCCCGAATCTTCCACACCACTTCCGGCGGCAGCGGTTTGTCGTGCGCGACCTTGCGAATGAATATCTCGGATTCCGCCGGATCGAGGGCCCCCAGCTCGACCTCGGTCACATTCGTGGCTCGCGCCCAGGTCGGCGCGAACTCCGGCCGCGCCGTGAGCACCGTCATCAGGCCGGCGCTCCGCGGCGACGCAATCAGCTGGCGCAGCAGCTCGATGGTGGAAGGGTCCGCCCAATGGAGGTCTTCGAGCACCCATAGCACCGCTCCGCGCTGCGACAGCGCGAGCGTCCACGCGATGAGGATATCCATCGTGCGCTGACGGGCGCGCTGGGGAGAGAAGGGGGGCATCGGCCATTGGGCAGGATCGACCCGAATCGAGAGAATGGACGCCAGCAACGGCACCGCATCCGCGGGCGTAATCCCGAGCTCAGCCACGCGGCTTGCGAGGCGCGTCACGCGCTCGTCCGCCGTCGCCCCCTCAAACCCGAGCCGCGAGCCGATCAGCTCGGCAATGGGGTGGAACGCGGTATCGGTAGTGACGGAAGTACAGCGCGCAACGAGGACGTCGGCGCGGTCGCTGGCGATCTCGTGCCGGACGACGTCGACGAGCCGCGACTTGCCGATCCCCGGTTCGCCGCGCAGCAGGACGAATTGAGGCGAGCCCGACATCGCCCGCCTCCAGATTTCACGGACCTGGTCGCGCTGGCTGGCGCGCCCGACGAATGGAGTCCGGGTCGTGGCGACGGGCGTCGTCTGGCCGCCCGATCCGACAATCTTGAACAACTCCACCGGGCGCTCGACGCCCCTGAGCGTCCGCGAACCGATCGACTCCACTGCGATCGCCTCCGGCAGACGCCGCCGCAGGGAGTCAGTGATGACCACCTCGCCCGGCGCGGCCTCCGCCTGGGCGCGGGCGGCGATGTTAGGCGTGTCGCCGACGGCCGTGTGGCCGCTGCTTCCCAGGCTCCCAACCACGACGCGTCCGCTGTCTATCGCGATGCGGACCCGAAGGTCGATCTTGGTCGCCTGGGCGAGCTGTCGGATCGCCTCCAGCATATCCACTGCACAACGCACCACACGTGAGGCGTCGTCCTCTCGCGCGTTCGGGTAGCCGAAATAAACCTCGACCCCGTCGCCGTAATACTGCGCGACAAACCCGCCATGCCGAAGCACGACCGCCTCGCAGGCGTGGCGGTAGGCGCCCAAGACGCCTCGAAGGTCTTCAGGGTCGAGGATCTGGGAAAGCGGAGTCGAACCGACCAGGTCGCAGAACAGCACGCATATCTGCCGGCGCTCCGCTTCAGGCGCGCCGTCCGCGGCCGCCTCGAGCCGATTGCCGCATCCTCCGCAAAAATTCGCGGACGGCGCGTTGGCGAATCCGCATGCGGGGCAGTTCAAGGCCGGCTCCGCGGCGGGTCCTTCGCGTTGCGGCGAACTCTCCACGCCTCGACCTCGCCGGTGAGGATCGCGAGCGCGCGCGCCACGAGGTCGCCGGCGGGAGCGGTCGGGAATGAGGATGCAGTCTCTTGAGCCGGTCGCCGCACGCCGCCTGAAGGAGCGGCGGCGGAGTCGATCACGCGCCGCAATTCCGTGAAAGGATTCGGTTCGCCGTAACCCGGTCGCTGATCTGGAGACGGCTCGCTCAACTGATACTCGCCCACAGTCGCCCAGACGAAGAGATCAAGTGTACACCACAATCCTCGCCGCAAGAAGGGCCATTGGTTGAGCCGCGGCGGCTTTCCGTTTGGGACAGAAAGGGCATGGACAGCTTAGAGTCTGCGTCGGCGCGCTTCCTCCAGGGGGGCCGGCGGTCTAGATGGTTTGCCGCCGCGGAGCGCAATTTCGAACCGCTGTTGCAAGCTCGTCGGGGCTGCGTCGGAAACGGAGGGGAGTTGTGAGAAAAGTCGCCGTCATCGGAACTGGCTTCGTCGGGCGCGCTTGGGCGATCAGTTTCGCCCGCGGCGGGTGTGAGGTCGCGCTCTGGGACCAGGATCCGGCGGCGCCGGAGGGAGCGCTCGCCTACGTCGCAAGGCTCTTGCCCGACCTCGAAGCCAACGACCTTTTGAATGGCGCCACGGCGAAAACGATCATCGGGCGCATGCGGCCGGCGGCGACGCTCGAAGCCGCCGTCGAGGGCGCGTCGCATGTCCAGGAAAACACGCCCGAAGACGTCGAGATCAAACGCGAGGTCTTCGCGCGGCTCGACGCCGCCGCCGCGCCCGACACCGTTCTCGCAAGCTCGACCTCAGCAATTCTGCCATCGGCCTTTACGCAGACATTGCCGGGCCGCGCGCGCTGCCTGGTCGTCCATCCCATCAACCCGCCCTATCTCATTCCTGCCGCCGAGGTCGTGCCCGCCCCCTGGACGGACCCCGGCGTCGTCGAGAGCGCCTCGGCGCTCCTGCGCGCGGCGGGGCACGCGCCGATCGTGATGAGGCGGGAGATAGACGGCTTTGTCATGAACCGCCTCCAGGGCGCTTTGCTCGAGGAAGCCTTCCGACTTGTCGCCGACGGCTACGCAAGCATTGAGGACGTCGACGCCGGCATCCGGGATGGACTTGCGCTTCGCTGGTCGTTCATGGGCCCGTTCGAGACCATTGACCTCAATGCCCCGGGCGGAGTTCGCGACTACGCGAGGCGTTATCAGAGCATCTACTCGGGCATCTTTCCTTCGACTCAGCGACGGGTCGACTGGAGCGGGCCGGTAATGGACGAAGTCGAGGCTGACCGGCGCAGGCTCTTGCCGTCCGATCGACTGGTGGAACGTCAGGCCTGGCGCGATCGGCGCCTGATGGCGCTCGCGGCGCACAAGCGCCGCGCCGACAGAGATATCGGACGCTGAACCGAGGCAAAGAAGGAGCGAGAAATGACGTCGGGCGGCAAGGTCATCATCACCTGCGCGGTCACTGGGGCGATTCATACGCCCTCAATGTCGCCCTATCTCCCCGTGACCGCCGATGAGATCGCCACGGCGGCAATCGAGTCGGCCGAGGCTGGCGCCGCGATCATCCATCTCCACGCGAGAGACGAGAAGACTGGACGGCCCGATCAGAGCCCGGAGGCTTTCGCGCGCTTCCTTCCGCGCATCAAGCAGTCGACCGGGGCGGTGGTGAACCTGACGACGGGCGGCGCGCCGTTCATGACGGTCGAGGAGCGGGTCAAGCCCGCCGAAAAGTTCAAGCCGGAGATCGCCTCGCTCAACATGGGCTCGATGAATTTCGGCCTCTTTCCGATGCTGAATCGCTTCAAGGCGTTCAAACACGATTGGGAGCCGGAGGCGCTTGAAAAATCGCGCGACCTCGTGTTCCGCAACACCTTCAAGGACATCGAGTTCGTGCTGCGCACCCTCGGCGACGCCGGCACGCGGTTCGAGTTCGAATGCTACGATACAGCTCACCTCTACAATCTCGCTCATTTCCTCGAGCGCGGGCTCGTGAGGCCGCCGCTCTTCGTGCAGACCGTGTTCGGCATCCTCGGCGGCATCGGCCCGCATCCTGAAGATGTGCTCCACATGAAGCGGACCGCCGACCGCCTGTTCGGCAAGCATTACAAATGGTCGGTGCTCGGCGCCGGCCGAAATCAGCTCGCGATCGCCGCCCAGGCGGCCGCCATGGGCGGCAACGTGCGCGTCGGGCTTGAGGATTCGCTCTGGGCGGGACCCGGGCGGCTTGCGACCAGCAACGCCGAGCAGGTGCGGGCCGCCCGGCAGATCATCGAGGGCTTAGGCCTTTCGGTCGCCAGCCCCGAAGAGGCTCGAGAAATTCTCGAGCTGAAGGGCGGCGATCGCGTCGCATTCTGATCGGCGTGTCGAGATCCGCCAGGCGTCGCCCTTCGTCAGCGCGCCGGCCGGCTTCGCCCAGTCGAGACTGTGACCAGGGTCACAGCGTCCTGTCGCTTGCAATGCTCGGATGCATTCGCACTCAGGCGAGAGAGTTTTTCATTGAAATACTGGCGCGTCGCAGATCGGCGCCATCAGGAGGATATTTTAATGAGCATTGTTGAAAAGCGATCGCATTCCCGCGCCGACGACGTGGCGGTCGTCGATAGCGAGATGTCTGCAACCATCAGCATCTGTGTCGCGCTGGTCGTCGCCCTGATCCTCTATGTGCTTGGGGCGGCGGTTCTTCGTCAGGACGTCGTCGCCCGCGCTCCGGAGCGCGCAGGCTCAGTCGAAATGTCGTTCCACGGCCCCTGATCCGATGAGGGGGTCGCGGAGGCGCTTCGAGCGGAATTGAAGGCAGTCGAGCTTCCGCGCTCAGACGAACTGTCCGCGACCAGCCGATCGACATAGCGGTGGGATGCTCCCCGCGGGTCGGTCACCACGTGGGCTCCGTCTCCAATGGTTTCGAGCCATTGCGGGCCGATCGGAACCTTGCCCCGCCCGCCGGGAATATCGAGCACGTAGGTCGGCGTCGCCAGACCGGAAAGCCGGCCGCGCATCGCCCGCATCAATTCCTGCCCCCTCGCGATCGGGACGCGCCAGTGCGCCGTGCCGGGCGCGAGATCGCCATGATGCAGATAATAGGGCTTGACCCGCGCCTCGACGAACGCCCGCATGAGCTCGATGAGCGTCTCAGGATCGTCGTTGACGCCCTTGAGCAGCACGCTCTGGCTGACCAGCATGGCCCCCGCGGCCGAGAGGCGGCGGCAGGCGGCGCGCGCGGCTTCGGTGAGTTCGCGCGGGTGATTGGCGTGCACGGCGACCACCGTGGTCCTGCCGTCGGCGATCAGCGCGCGCGCCATAGCGTTCGTCACTTGATCGGGCGCCGCGACCGGCAACCGGGTGTGCCACCGCAGCGTCTTCACGTGCGGGATTTGCGCCAGCGCCCGGGTCGTTTCAGCAATCCGGCGCGGCGACAGGATCAGGGGATCGCCGCCGGTCAGGATCACCTCCCAGATCGCCGGACGCGCGCTGATGTAGTCGAGCGCCGCGGCGAAGTCCCCAGCGCTCAACGCGCCCGAACCGGGACCGACCCGTTCGCGGCGAAAGCAGAAGCGGCAGTAGACGGCGCAAGCCGCAACCAGCTTGATCAGCACCCGATCGGGATAGCGATGCACCAATCCATGAATTGGGCTCATCGCGTCGTCGCCGATCGGATCGTCGCTCTCGCCCGGGTCGCGGATGAGCTCGCGGGCGTCGGGCACGAACTGGCGCGCGATCGGATCGGCGGGGTCGCCGGGCTGGACGAGCGCGGCCAGCGCCGGCGTGATGGCGACGGCGTAGCGTGCGGCGACGGCCTCAAGCTCATCGAGCCGCTCAGGCGCGGCGAGCCCCGCCTCGACGAGATCCTTGGGGCTGCTCAGACGCTTGGGTCGGAGTCCTGGCGACATGGGCCTGCAACGTGCGGGAGACGCGGGGGCGCGCGTTCGCTCGAAACGACTGCGATTACGGTAACCCCGCCGCCGCCGCAAGGCCGGGACAGACCTGCGTCGCGCCTTGCTTCGCCCAGCCTTCCGCGGGGTTCGCTTTTTTTGGGGACCTCGCGTGCGGCCACGTGATAGGCTTGGCGGCATGAGCTTTCGCATCATTTCCGGCCCGCCGAGTCAGGAGCGCGTCGAGGACGTCGAGACCGCGACCGCGGCGCTCGATCGCGTCCGCGAACTCACCAGATCGGGCGCGCCGAATGTCCGTGTCGTCCGGAAGAACGGCGCGGCGTGCTCGCTCCCGGAGCTTGAGGGCCTGGCGGATTTCGAGAACGAATTGGACGACGCCTGACGTCCTTCGGCGAGCGAGCGCGACGATTTAGTTCTGCGCCGCGCTTCGAGCGGCGGCAGGCAGGGCCGCGTGAATATCGTACCAGGAGCCATGTCCGGCGAAACGGTTCATGACCGGAAGTCGTCTCAGGACGCCCATGCGTTTGTTGCGCGCAAACAGCTTCACAAAATGCAAGATTGCGCTGTCCAAGGTAAGCCAATCGCCGCCCGGCAACTCCTTCCCGAATAACCCTGAGCCATTGATCTCGAGCTTAACGTCGACATACCGACCTTCGCGCGGCGGCCGCGGAGGGACTTGCGAAGGGACCGACATTTGATCGACCACCTGGAAGCGCTGGTAGCCCAGTTTTCGCAGAAAAAATAATACACGAATTTGTCCGGTCAATGACATCGGATATTCCGTCGAAAGGAAGAGAGGAAGTTCGTCGAAGGGAGTGAGACCCTCAAGACAAAGCAGGTCCGCTCCCTCGATATCGACCTTCATGAAATACGGCACGCCAAATTTCTCGATCAGTTTCGGGAAGGTTGTCGACGGGACGACCGTCTTTGTCGGAGGTCTTCCGAGCGCGGCGGCCAAGTCGGCGTGGTCGGGCATGATCGTACTTCGAATATTCTCTATTTCGTTGAGATAAAACTCGACTTCGCCCGCCTGTTCGGCAATCGCCTCGCACACCAGGATGAAGCGGCCTTCGGCGATTTCCTGGGCGAAACGCCGTCTGAGCCCCTCGCATAGCGCGGGGTTTGCTTCGACCGCGACCACGCGGAAGCCCTTCTTCAGGTAGAAATCAGAGTCCTGACCGTCGTTGCAGCCGACGTCAAAGATCAAAGAACGGTCAACCATCGTCACGCTCCACCACACCTAGCTCGCCATGCGACGACCTCCGGTCGCCGCTAGCGCAAACCGCGCCGCGGCAAAAATGTTTCAGGTGGGCGATCACGCCTGCGTTACCGGACGGATCGCGCGATCTTGCCAAGTAAAAATCGCTTTCGCCAATGGCCGGTTCGCGGCGAAGGACAGGCCTCGCGGGCCTTACGGGTCTCTTACGCCTGGACGCCGTTTTCCCTCTCGAATGCTTATCCGGACGAGCGCATGTTGTCGGCATGATGAGCGAGAGAAATGGAATCGCGGCAATGTCGAAGCTTTCTTGGTCCGACTCGGTAAGATCGGACGATCCGCGGTCACGAAGTCTGGACGGATACGGTCCGTATGAAACCGAGCCGCTGCCCTTCGAGGGGTTCTTTGATCGGATCAAGTTCCTTCGGCTCGGCGGATACCCGTTCGGCGCCGCGATCATCGGCGCCTGGCGGATGGGAAAGGGTAAACCGGTCTCTGTGAACTATCCGCAAGGGCGCGCGGCCCTGCTGGATGAATTCGGCCCGCCGACGCCATCGCAGATGTTCACCCGTCTGGGGCTGTTGCTGGTAATTAGCCTCGGCTTCGCCCTTGTGGCCGGGTTCCTGGTCTGACGCCCCTCCTAGCAGCCGACGAAGACCTTAGGCGACGGCCCGCCGCAAGAAAAATCTCGGGTCCCTCGCGCCCAACCAAGGTGACGTCATGATTCAGCAAGACATCAAGGCGGCTCCCGCCACAAGTCTGTCGTGCCTCTTCATCGGGCGGGATCGAGCCGGTCGTTGGGTGGTCAAGGACGCACGGAGCCTGTGCGGCGGCCTGTTCGCAAATCGGACTGAGGCGATCAGGTTTGCGATGTATGAATGCCAGCGCCGCCCGCAATCTGTCATCATGCTGCCTGACGGCCTGGAACTCGACGAGCCGCTCGACGAGCATCATGCGGGCAGTCCCGCAAAGCGAATCGCGGCGTAGGCGGTGCCCCCAGGCAGCTGGCATCTGCGCGAGTGTCGCCGCTGCAACTGGTGAAGCGCCGACGGCGCTCATGACGCCCTTGACCGAGCAAGCTTTCCCTTGCTTCGCGCTTTCTCACCGACGCTCGAGATCGGGCTTCACGAACCGGTAATCTGCATGAAAATCTCGTTTTTCGCTTTGCTAGCGGCACTTGCATTCTGCGAGGGCGCCGAGGCGGACGCGCCGCCGCCCGACTCGCTCAAAATGACGTGCGCCCAGGCCCAGAACTATATCGTCCGGAATGATGGAGCTGTTCTTGCGACGGGAAACGCCTACGCGAGCTTTCATTCCTCGTACTGCTCGGGGCAGCCGGCCTTCGTTCGCACGAAGGACGCGCAATATTGCTATGTCGGTCAGTATTGCGATTGCGAGCTCACCTATTGCGCCCAGTCCTTTTTCCAGGGGACGGACCGCGGGCCTGCTCGCTAGCCCTGACGCTACAGGACGCGATGGATCGCGAAAGGCCTAAAGGCCGTTCAATGCGCTGGTGCGGACGGCGGGGGTCGAACCCGCACAGCCTTGCGGCCGAGGGATTTTAAGTCCCTTGCGTCTACCGGTTTCGCCACGTCCGCCCGAAAGCGCGCTTGTTTCACATTTTGGCGCGAAAATGAACCCGGGCGGCGAGCCGATTCAGCCGGGGCCGGCGATCGGCGGCTGGAAGGCGAGGCCCATGTCCCAGGGGAAATAGATCCAGGTGTCCTGCGACACTTCGGTGACGAAGGTGTCGACCATCGGTCGTCCGAGCGGCTTGGCGTAGACGGTGGCGAAATGCGCTCTCGGCAGCATCTCGCGCACCAGTTTGGCCGTGGCGCCGGTGTCGACGAGGTCGTCGACGATGAGGATATTCGCCCCGTCGTCGAGCCTGGAAACTTCGGCGGCGATCGTTTTGAGGACCTTGAGTCCCCCTTGCGTCTTATAGTCGTGATAGGAGGCGATGCAGACGGTCTCGATCACCCTGACCTCGAGCTCTCGCGCGACGATCGCGGCGGGCACGAGACCGCCGCGGGTGATGGCGACGATAGCGCCGAACGGGCCGGCCGAGGCGAGGCGCCAGGCGAGCGCGCGCGCGTCGCGGTGGAACTGGTCCCATGAAACCGGAAAGGCCTTGTCGCGGGCAGTGGTCACCGTTGGCTCCCTGGCCTCGAATCGCATTCTCCATAGCAAGGGCGGCGGCGCGGGGCGAGCCGACGCCGCCTCGCATCAACATCTTTCGGCGTCTCGGGGTCAGCGCGCCGCGGGGTCGCCGGAAAAACTGGCGATCATGGCCCCGACCGCCGCCTTCGCCGCCGCGACGGCCCCTTCGTCCTTGCCGCGCACCACGATCTGGTTGGCGAAGCGCCCGTCCTTGTAAGACGGGTAGGAGCCTATCGACACGTCCTTGTGGGCGGCGGCGATCGCCCCGAGCGGATCGCCGTAGAGGCCCTCGGGCACCCCGCCCGCCTCGATCGTCTCGACCTGCATTGCGGCGCCCGTCTTCATCGTCTTCACGGCGAAATCGAGCATCGCCTGCATGACGGCTGGGACGCCGGCCATGACATACACATTGCCGATGCGAAAACCCGGCGCGATCGAGACCGGGTTCTCGATCAATTCCGCCGTGTCCGGGATGCGCGCCATGCGCCGCCGCGCGGGCGTCAGTTCGCCCGGCGCATAGCGCTGAAGCATGGCGGCGATCACCCGCGGGTCCTCGCCGATTCCGACCCCGAACGCCCGCGCCACCGCGTCGGCGGTGATGTCGTCGTGGGTCGGCCCGATGCCCCCGGTCGTGAGCACATAGTCGTAACGCGCCCTCAGCGCATCGAGGGCGAGGACGATCTCGTCCTCAACATCCGGAACCACGCGCGCCTCGCGCACGTCGACGCCGATCTTCGCCAAATATTCCGCGATATAGCCGAGGTTGCGGTCCTTGGTGCGGCCGGAGAGGATTTCGTCGCCGATCAGGAGCACGGCTGCGGTTACGGTCGTCGGTCTGTCCATCGCGAGGTTCCTGAGGCGCGCCGGCAAGGCGCAAGGCTACCACGAAGCCGGGGAAAGTCCGCCGCCCGCCGCCCGGGCGCGGAGGAATCCTTGCGCGCCCGCGCCGGCGCCTTGTGTTCGGCGCGAAGCAGGGCATATGTGTAAGCTTTCCGAACGACGGCCAAGGGAACGCTGCGGTGACGACGTCGACGACATTTGTGCAGGCGGGGGACAAGGTCGGCCGCCGCAGCGGGCAGATCCGGCTCTATCGGCCGGAGGATTTCGCCCCGATGCGCAAGGCGGGCGCGCTGACCGCCGAGGCGCTCGACCTCATCGGGCCGCTCGTCAAGCCGGGGGTCACGACCGCGAGTCTCGACCGGTTCGTGTTCGAGTTCGCGCGCGACCACGACGCCTATCCGGCGCCGCTCAACTATCGCGGCTATCGAAAGTCGATCTGCACTTCGATCAACCACGTGGTCTGCCACGGCATTCCCGACGATAAGCCGTTACGCGACGGCGACATCCTCAACATCGACGTGACCCTGATCGTCGACGGCTGGCATGGCGACGCGAGCCGGATGTTCGTCGCCGGCGAAGCGCCGCGCCGCGCGCAGCGCCTGATCGACGTCACCTATGAGGCGATGATGCGAGGGATCGAGGCGATCAAGCCCGGCGGGACCACGGGCGACATCGGTTTCGCCATCCAGACCTACGCCGAGGCGGAGCGCTGCTCGGTCGTGCGCGATTTCTGCGGCCACGGCCTCGGCCGACTGTTCCATGACGAGCCGAACATCCTCCATGTTGGCCGGAAGGGCGAAGGCGTTCCGCTTCGCCCGGGAATGTTTTTCACCGTCGAGCCGATGATCAATCTCGGCGGCTACGGGGTGAAGATTCTCTCCGACGGCTGGACGGCGGTGACCCGCGACCGGTCGCTGTCGGCGCAATTCGAGCATACGGTCGGGGTGACCGAGACGGGGTACGAGATTTTCACCCTTTCGCCCACGGGGGCCGACCGCGCGCCGATCCGATGACCCCGGAAGCGGGGAAGGGGGCGGGAACTCAAGGGCGCCGCGGGGGACGGCGCAATCAGCTGCATGAGGCCGGCGCGTCCGCGCCGGTGGCGGCGGGGCCGCCCTCGCGACCGGAACCGGAGAGCGGCGAGGGCGAAGCGCCGCACTATCATGGGCACCGCGAGCGGCTCAGGTCGCGCCTCAGGGAAGCCGGCGCCGGCGCCCTCGCCGATTACGAACTCCTCGAACTGATCCTTTTCCGGGCCATCCCGCGCCGCGACGTGAAGCCGCTGGCGAAGGCGCTCATCGCCCGCTTCGGCTCGTTCGCCGAGGCGATCGCGGCGGAGCCGCGCCGGCTGGCCGAAGTCGAGGGGATGAGCGCGGGCGCGGTCGGCGAGTTCAAGATCGTCGAGGCCGCCGCGCAGCGCTTCGCCAGGGGCGCGGTCAAGAAGCGGCTGCCGATGGGCTCATGGAGCGAGGTGATCGACTATTGCCGCACTTCGATGGCGTTCGAGGGCCGTGAGATATTCCGGATCCTCTTTCTCGACCGGAAGAACGGGCTGATCGCCGATGAGGTCCAGGGGTCGGGCACCGTCGATCACACGCCGGTCTATCCGCGCGAAGTGATGCGCCGGGCGCTCGAACTGTCGGCGACCGCGATCGTGCTGGTGCATAATCACCCCTCGGGCGATCCGACGCCATCGACCCAGGACGTCAAGATGACGCTGGAGATCATCGCCGTCGCCAAGACATTGGGCCTCGCCGTCCACGACCACATCATCGTCGGCCGCGACGGGCATGCGTCGCTGCGGGGAATGAAGCTGATCTGACCGCCGCCGCACGAACGCGACGACACGAAGACGGCGACAGACGAAAAAATCGAAAATGTTCTTGCCATAATCAGAAATTCCACGCTATCCTCAGCGGGAAAGTCCGATCGAGGGCCGCAAGGGGGCCGCAGGAGCGGCGCCCGGTTCGACTGGCCTTCGTTTTTGGTCTAAGTCATTGAAAACTATCGAGTTTGCATTTTGCTTTTGTTGCGCTGGCCTTGGTTTCTGTTGCGCTGGGCTTTGATTTCGTTGCGGCCGGCTTGGCCTTTGTTGCGGGCGATTTGGTTTTTGTTGCCCGCGCCGGATCGGGCATTCCCGGCCCGGCGGCCGACCGGCCGCACGGGCTTTCAGGAGCCGCTTCCCGCCCTGCGAGCAGCGGCGAGGTCGCCTGGCGTATCGATGTCGACGGTCGCCCCGGCCCCCGGAGCGTCGATTTCGACGAGCTCGCCCGGCTTGAGCGCGTCGATAAGCCGCCGCGCGCCCGCGTCGCCTTCAAGACGCATCGCCGCCTCGAACAAGCCTCGCCCGAGCAGCACCGGGTTGCCGCGCCGTCCTTCATTGATCGGCGCCGCGGCCAGCGCCGGCGCACTCGCCAGGAAGCCCGCGATCAGGGCATCGATCAGCCGCGCTTCGATCCACGGCATGTCGCCAAGGAGCACGAGCGCGCCCGCGACATCGCGCGGCATCGCCGAAAGCCCGGCCTTCAGCGACGACGCGAGGCCGCTCGCAAACTCCGGATTGTAGGCGGTTTCGACGTCAAGGCCGGCGAGCGCCGCCTCAACCGAGGTTCGAGCATGGCCAGTCACGACGATGACCGGACGGGCGCTGGATCCGAGCGCGGCTTCCGCCGCCATCCGTACGATCTGTCTGCCGCCGAGCTTCTCGACGAGTTTCGTCGTCGCCAAGCCGCCGGCGGCGCGAAAGCGCGACGACCGCCCCGCCGCAAGCACGATGGCGCCGATCCTAGTCACCGGGCGCGCGAGGCTGCGGGCGTATGCCGATCTCCATCAGGAGGCCGCCGACGCCCATTGCGCGGATATCCGCGTCGCAGATCGGCGCCCCGGCGAGCACCCGCTGCAGGACCCAGTCGAAGCCGTTCTCTTTCGGCGACCGGGCGCAGCCCGGCGCGCCGATGATCGGAATTCCGCCGCGCTCCGCGAGGAGGAGCAGATTGCCGGGATCGACGGGCATGCCGAACCGCTCGATGCGCCCTCCTATCGCTTCGATCGCAGCAGGAATGACATCGCGGCGGTCGGTGATCGCGGACGCCCCGAACGCGACGATCGCGTCGCTGCCGTCGATGAGCCGGCCCAGCGCTTTCGCCAGCGGCCCGACTTCGTGCGGGACGGTCTCCTGCGCGACGATGCGCGCTCCGGCCGGCGCAATGCGCGCTTCGAGGGCCTTCAGCGTCTTGGCCACGACGCTCGCCTTCAGTCCCGGAAGCATCGTCGAGACCACCCCGATGCGCATTGGCCGGAAGGGCTGAACCGCGAGCGCGCCCGCCCCGCCCAGCGCCGCCAGCGCGGCCTCAAGCGTCTGGAGGGGAACTGCGAACGGAATGATCTTGACGGTCGCGACCATATCGCCATCGGCGACGGCGCGATTGGGCGGCAGGGTCGCGACGGTGATCGCCTCGTCGACGGCGTTGACCCGATCGATCGCCTCGGCGGCGATGATCGCCAGCCCCGCCGCCCGCGCGAACAGGTTGACCCGTCCCGTGAACGGCGCCGAGCGGCGCAGGTTCGCGCCGGCCAGACGCTCGGCGACCGCGAGCGCCGCCTCGTCCTCGCCGACGTCGCCGTGCTCAAGGCGCGCCGCCACGACGCTCGCCACGCCCGCCGCCGCCAACGCTCGCCGACGCTCGCGGGTCAGAGTGTCGCCCTTCTTGAGTTGGGCGCCGTCGATCCGCACCCCGTGCGCGAGCACCGCGCCCTCGGCGTCCTCGATTGGCGTCAACCCGAATTTCATGCCGCCGCGCTTTCGGCGCGCAAAGGCTTCTTGCGCAACGAAGCGACGATCTCGCCGATGATCGACACTGCGATTTCAGCCGGGCTGACCGCGCCGATGTCGAGCCCGATCGGCGCGTGGATCCGCGCCAGCGCTGCTTCATCGAAGCCTTGGGCCCGCATGCGCTCGACCCTCTTGGCGTGGGTCTTTCGCGAGCCGAGCGCGCCGATGTAGAAGCAGTCGGCATGAAGCGCGATCATCAGCGCCGGGTCGTCGATCTTGGGGTCGTGGGTCAGGAGGCAGACTGCCGTATAGCGGTCGAGCGGCGCCTCGACGAGGGCTTCGTCCGGCCATTTGGCGAGGATCGGAGTATCGGGAAAGCGGTCCGGCGTTGCGAAGGCGGTGCGCGGATCGATGATCGAGACGTCGAGGCCGGCGATCCGCGCCATCGGCGCCAGCGCCTGCGAGATATGCACGGCCCCGATCATGACCAGTCGCGGCGCGGGCGCCTGGACGGTAAGAAAATAATCCTGGCCCTCGACCGAAACAGCGGCGCTTTTGCCCATGCGCAGGGCAGCCTCCAGCTGGAGGCCGAGGGGATCGGCGTCGATCCGTTCGGCAGGGACGAACCGCTGCTCGCCGTCCGCAAGACGGGTGACGATGGCGCCCGCGCGTCGCTCGGCTCGCGCCGAATTCATCGCCTTGAGAACGTCAAGACGCATCAGGCGAGCTTCTCGACATAGACCTTGATCCGCCCGCCGCAGGAGAGGCCGACGCGCCAGGCCGTCTCGTCGGCGACGCCGAATTCCAGCATCCGCGGCGCGCCCTCGGCGATTACCTCAGCCGCCTCCTCGACGACCGCGCCCTCGACGCAGCCGCCGGAGACGGAGCCGAGAAAATTTCCCTCGCCGTCAATAACGAGGTGGGAGCCGACAGGCCTCGGCGCCGATCCCCAGGTTTCAACGACCGTGGCGATCGCGACGCTGCGCCCGGCTTCGCGCCACGATTCGGCGGCGGCGAGCACGTCTTCGTCTCGTGTCAGCATGAAGTGAGCCTCCCTCCGCGCCGATCGTCGCGGTTCGCCCGAAAATGGCCCCGCCAAGGCCGCTCCGCAAGGCTGCCCGCGGTCACTCGGCCGCCAGAAGTCTATCTTTCCGCTCGCCCAACGAGTCTGCCGGTCCCGAAAGCGACCGGCAAAGGTCGGCCATGCTGGCCAGATTGTGGATCGGCCGGAACGAATCGACGTAAGGCAGCATGGCGCGGATTCCTCCCGCCTTCGCGGCAAAGTCGTCGAAGCGCAGCAGCGGGTTGACCCAGATGACGCGTCGGCTCGATTTGGCGAGCCGCTCCATCTCGGCGCTGAGCCGGTCGAGGCTGTCCCGCTCCAGCCCGTCGGTGATGAGGAGCGTGATGGCGCCCTGGCCGAGCACGCGCCGCGACCAATCTCGGTTGAAGCGGGCCAGAGCCTCGCCGATCCGGGTTCCGCCCGACCAATCGACAACAAGGGCCGAGCATCGCGCCAGCGCCTCGTCGGGATCGCGCGCCCGCATCGCCCGGGTGACATTAGTCAGGCGGGTGCCAAAGAGGAACGTCGAAACCCGCCGCGTTTCCCCCAGGGCATGCAGGAAATGCAGGAACAGGCGCGTGTATTCGTTCATCGACCCGGAAATGTCGCACAAGGCGACAACCGGAGGGGCGCGATTGATCGGCGAGCGAAACTCGAGGTCGATCACGCCGCCGGGCTGAAGCGAGCGGCGGAAGCTGCGGCGCGCGTCGATTCGAACCCGGCGGCCGCCGGGCGCGAAACGTCGCGTCCGGCGCTTGTCTTCGGGCAGCATGAGTCTTTTGATCGCCTTGCGCGCCTGCTCGATCTCGTCCGCGCTCATCTGGGCGAAGTCCTTAGATCGGAGGATCTCGGCCCCTGACATCGTCAGCCGGGCGTCGAGATCGATCGAGGGAACCGGCTTTGCGCCGTCTTGCGCCGACTTGAACAGCGCGTCGGCGACGCGGCTCGCTCCAGCCTGCGCAGGCTTGAGTTCGCGCTGGCTGGGCGCCCGCGGCGACAGCATCGCGATCAGCTTTTCGATCAGGCCCTTTCGCTTCCAGAAGATGCGGAACGCCTGCTCGAACAGCAGGCTCTCCTCATGCTTCTTGACGAAGACCGCATGCAAGGTCGTGTAAAAGTCGGCGCGATCGCCGATGCCCGCGGCCTCGACCGCGGCGAAGGCGTCGAGCACCGCCCCCGGTCCCAGCGGCAATCCGGCATCCCGGAGGGCGCGGGCGAAGTGGACGATGTTGTGCGCGAGCAGGCCTCCGCGCGCAGGCTCGGCTTCGGAATGCGACGTGCTCAAACCTTTCCGTCCCCTTTCGCGCTTCGCTTGGGCGTTATCCGATCTCCAGCCGACGAAGCTCGGCGCGGCTCTCCTCGATCAGCGCTTGCGCCTTCGCGCCGTCGATCTTGGCGATGTCGTCCTGGTACTTGAGCAGCACGCCGAGGGTGTCGGAAACCTGCGCCGGATCGAGGGCGACCGCATCGAGCTCGGCCAGCGCCGCCGCCCAGTCCAATGTTTCGGCGACGCCCGGCGCCTTGAAGAGGTCTTGCTGGCGCAGGCGCTGGACGAACGCGACGAGCTCGGCGGTCAGGCGTTGCGGCGCCCGCGGCGCCTTGGCGCGCACGATCGCCATCTCGCGAGCGAGGTCGGGGTAGCCGAGCCAGTGGTAGAGACAGCGGCGCTTGAGCGCGTCGTGGATCTCCCGCGTGCGGTTGGAGGTGATGACGACGATCGGCGGCTCAGGCGCCTTGAGAGCGCCGATTTCTGGGATCGTCACCTGAAAATCGGACAGGATTTCGAGCAGATAGGCTTCGAAGGCCTCGTCGGCGCGGTCGATCTCGTCGATCAAGAGCACCGGCGCGCCGTTGGTCCCCGGCTCGAGCGCCTGCAACAGCGGCCGCTTGATGAGGTAGCGCAGCGAGAAGATGTCGTGCTCGATGCGATCCTTGTCATGCTCGCCGGCGGCTTCGGCGAGCCGGATCGCCATCATCTGCGCGGGATAGTTCCACTCGTAGACCGCGCTCGCGACATCGAGGCCTTCGTAGCATTGGAGCCGGATCAGCTTTCGATTGAGCGAGGCGGCGAGAACCTTGGCGACCTCCGTCTTGCCGACGCCAGCCTCGCCTTCGAGAAACAGCGGCCGCGCCAGTCGCAGACTGAGGAAAATGACGGTCGCAAGCGGCCGGTCGCCGACGTAGGAAGCCTCGCCGAGCAGGGCGAGCGTGTCGTCGATCGAGCCCGGACCCGTCGGGATATGCAGGGACAAGATCAACTCCGCGTCGAAAATCCGCCGCCGCACCCTGCAAACAGGCTCGGGGCCGGGTCAAGGCCGGCGACCAATCACCGGGACCGGGATCCTTGATGGGCGAGCCGTTCAGCCCGCGGCAGCAACCGCGCGTTTCGCCATGACCCCGATCAGGTGCGCGCGGTAGTCGGCGTCGGCGTGGAGGTCGGAATTGAGGCCGCTTGCCGGCATGGAGACGCCCTCGAGCGCGGACGGAGAGAAATTTGCGGCGAGCGCCGTTTCGAACGCGTTGGCGCGAAAGACGCCGTTCGAGCCGGCGCCGGTCACCGCAACGCGGGCGCCGCCGGCCGTCTTGGCGACGAAAACGCCGACCAGAGCATAGCGTGAGGCGGGGTTGGCGAATTTCATATAGGCCGCTTTCTGAGGGATCGGGAAACTCACGCTCGTGATGAGCTCGCCCGCCTCGAGGGCCGTCTCGAACAGGCCGGTGAAGAAATCCTGGGCGAGGATGCGCCGCTTATTGGTGACGATCGTGGCGCCCAGCGCGAGCGCGGCCGCCGGATAGTCGGCGGAGGGGTCGTTGTTGGCGATCGAGCCGCCAATCGTGCCCATGTTGCGCACATGCGGATCGCCGATGCCGCCCGCGAGTTTGGCGAGCGCGGGAATCGCCCCCTTCACGATCGTGTTGCCTGCGACGTCAGCGTGGCGGCTCATCGCCCCGATGACGAGATTATCTCCCTCCCGGGCGATGCCGGTCAGCTCAGGCACACTTTTGAGATCGACGAGCGCGGATGGCGAAGCGAGGCGCAGCTTCATCGTCGGCAACAGCGTCATGCCGCCGGCGAGGGCCTTGACGTCGGCTTTCGCCAGATCCGCGAGGGCGCCGGACAGCGTGTGGGGGCGATGATATTCAAAGGCGTACATGTCTCAATTCTCCGAATGCGGGCAATGGGGAAGGCGGCTTGCCGCCGACACTGGCTCTTTCATTCCGCGGCGCGCTTCATCGGCGCCTTTTGGGCGGCGCGCCAGACGGCCTGCGGGGTCGCCGGCATCTCGATCTCTTCATGCCCCAGCGCGTCGGTGATGGCGTTGATGACCGCGGGGGGCGAGGCGATGGCGCCCGCTTCGCCACAGCCTTTGATCCCGAGCGGATTGGATGGGCAGGGCGTTTCGATCGTGTCGATCTTGAAGGAGGGCAGGTCGTCGGCGCGCGGCATGCAGTAGTCCATGAAGCTCGCGGTGAGCAATTGTCCGTCCGCGTCGTAGTGAGCGCCCTCCATCAATGCCTGACCGATACCGTGCGCGACCCCGCCATGAATTTGGCCCTCTACGATCATCGGATTGATGAGCTTGCCGAAGTCGTCAACCGCGGTCCAGCGTTCGATCGTCACGACGCCCGTCTGCGGATCAATCTCGACTTCGCAGATATGAACGCCGGCGGGGTAGGTGAAGTTCTTCGGATCCCAGAACGCGGTCTCCTTCAACCCGGGCTCAAGTTCCTGGCCATTGAACTTGTGCGCGAGGTAGGCGTTGGTGGCGACTGAAGCGAAATCAATCGACTTGTCGGTACCCTTGACCGTGAATTTGCCGTCCTTGAACTCGATGTCGCCCTCGGCAGCTTCGAGCAGGTGGCCGGCGACCTTCTTCGCCTTGGCCTCGATCTTGTCGAGGGCTTTGAAGATCGCCGACATGCCGACCGCGCCCGAGCGTGAGCCATAGGTGCCCATGCCCATCTGCACCTTGTCGGTGTCGCCGTGGACGATCGAAACATTCTCCATCGGGATGCCGAGGCGCGAGGAAACCAACTGCGCGAACGTCGTCTCGTGACCCTGGCCATGGCTATGCGACCCGGTCAGAACTTCAACGGTCCCGATCATATTCACGCGCACCTCGGCGGATTCCCATTGCCCGACGCCGATGCCGATCGCGCCCGCTGTTTGGGAGGGCGCAAGGCCGCATGCCTCGATATACGCGGAAAATCCCACGCCACGCAGCTTGCCCTTGGCGGCGGAAGCCGCCTTGCGGGCGGACAGGCCCTTGTAGTCGGCGAGCTCGAGCGCCTTGTCGAGCGCCTTGCCATAGTCGCCGACGTCGTAGGCAAAAACGACGGGCGTCTGATGGGGGAACGAGGCGACGAAGTTCTTCCGCCGAAACTCTGCCGGATCGTGTCCGGTCTCCCGCGCGGCCTTTTCGACGATGCGCTCGATCAGAAAGGTAGCCTCCGGCCGGCCCGCGCCGCGCACCGCGTCGACCGACACGGTATTCGTATAGACCCCGTCAACTTCCACGTAAATCGCCGGGATGTTGTACTGACCCGATAGGAGCGGCCCGTACAACCATGTTGGCACACCTGCCCAAAATGTCGACGGATAGGCCCCGAGGTTCGCGATCGTATGCACGCGCAGGCCAAGAATCTTGCCACCGGAGTCGAGAGCAAGTTCCGCATGCGAAACATGGTCGCGGCCATGAGCGTCCGCCAGGAAGGATTCCGTTCGTTCCGCCGTCCATTTGACCGGCCGGTTGATCTTCTTGGCCGCCCAGGCGCAGACGGTCTCTTCGTTGTAGACGAAAATTTTGGAGCCGAAGCCGCCGCCCACGTCGGGCGCGATGACGCGCAGCTTGTTCTCGGGCGCGACGCCCTGAAACGCCGACAGGAGGACCCGCGCGAGATGAGGGTTTTGGCTGGTGGTGTAGAGCGTTATGACGTCCGTGCCGTCGTCATAGTCGCCCAGCGCTGCGCGCGGCTCCATGGCGTTGGGGATCGTTCGATTGTTGACGAGGTCGATCTTCGTCACGTGCTTCGCCGCCGCAAACGCCGCGTCCGTCGAAGCCTTGTCGCCGAGATGCCAGTTGAACACTGTGTTGTTGGGGGCAATCTCGTGCACCTGGGGCTGCCCCGGTTTGGCCGCGTTCGCCGTGTCGACGACGGCGGGCAGAACGCCGTAGTCGACCACGATCTTCTCCGCCGCGTCGCGCGCCTGCGCGTAGGTTTCGGCGATGACAACGGCGACGGGATCGCCGACATAGAGCGCCTTGCCGTGAGCAAGCGCCGGAAACGCCCCTGCTTTCATTGGCGAACCGTCCTTGAAATGGACTGTCACACCGCCAACGTGGGCGCCGATCTTGTCTCCTGCGGCGTCGGCGCCGGTTAGAACCGTCACTGCGCCCGGCGCTTTAAGCGCGGCAGACGCATCGATCCTGTCGATTGTCGCGTGCGCATGCGGCGATCGCAGAAAATAGGCGTAGGCTTGTCCGGGGCGATTGAAGTCGTCCACGTAACGGCCCTTGCCGGTGATGAAGCGGATGTCTTCCGTGCGCTTAACAGAGGCGCCAATGCCGGTCGCGCTCATGATGTTTCTCTCCCTTGGAACGGCTTGAAGCGAGCGGTCACTCGGCGGCCTTGGGCGTAGCCGAGGCGCTCATTTCACGTGCGCCCTGCGCAACCGACTTGACGATGTTGTGATAGCCGGTGCAGCGGCAGATATTGCCTTCGAGCCCGTGGCGGATCGCGGCTTCATCGAGATGCGAGCCCTCGCGATTGACGAGGTCGACCGCGGCCATAATCATGCCCGGGGTGCAAAACCCGCATTGCAGCCCATGATTGTCCTGGAAGGCCTGCTGCATCGGATGCAGCTTGCCGCCGGCGGCGAGGCCCTCGATCGTCGTCACCTGAGCGCCCTCGCAGCTCGCGGCCAGAACGGTGCAGGACTTGATCGCCCGCCCGTCGACATGGACGACGCAGGCCCCGCATTGCGAGGTGTCGCAGCCGACATGGGTTCCGGTCAGGCGAAGGTTCTCGCGCAGAAACTGCACCAAAAGCGTTCGCGGATCGAGATCGGCCGAGGCGGGCCGCCCGTTTACCGCCATAGAGACATGAACCATTCCCATATCCTCCTGAACCAAGATGTATCTGTCGGGATTGCTTGCGCCGCGGGGCGGGCAGGGGCCGGCGATTCGACCGTCGGAGCGACGGCCGCGATGGTGGGGGCCGCCGGTTCGGCTACGCCCGCTGGAGCGGCGCCTGCGGCGGCGATGGCGGCGAAATTGGCGAAAAACTTATCCGCCATATTCTTGGCGACGCCGTCAATGAGACGCGCTCCGAGCTGGGCGATCTTGCCGCCGACATGCGCCTCGACGTCGTAATGCAGCAGCGTTCCGCCTGACGCGTCGGCAAGCGAAACTTTCGCCCCGCCCTTGGCGAAGCCGGCGACGCCGCCCTCACCCTCGCCCTTGATGGTGTAGCCCACGAGCGGCGTGAGGTCCGAGAGTTCGACTTTGCCTCTGAAGGTCGTCGAAACCGGCCCGATTTTGGTCTTGACCACGGCGGCGAAGCCGTTCTCTCCGGATCGCTCGAGCGACTCGCAGCCCGGGATGCAAGCCTTGAGCACGTCCGGGTCGTTTAGAAGCGCCCACACCTTCGGCCGATCGGCGGGCAAGGTCACGTCGCCCGTCATTGTCATGGCCATCGACGTTTCCTTCCCTTGCGGCCATGATCCGTCCGCCGTTGCGCCGCCTCGCGCAGTTCAAAGGCTGCTCTACTGGCAGTTTTTCGCATTGCGCGGCAAAGATCAAGACGTTGCGGATCGTTCGCCTGCTTTGCGATGAGGTTGGAACTTGTAACCGTGTCGCCACTTCGAACGAGGATCGCGGGAACAACCTTTCGCCCGAAGCGAAGTATTTGTCTTGATACTACGCTCGGGCGATAACACTCTGGCGCCGAGCAACCCGCGACCTGGGCGACCCTGCGCGGCCGCTCCAACCGTCGAGTTGCCGTGGGCGCGCATGGCGGCTAGGCTGCTCATCAAAAGGCGCGGTTCGGATCGCTTAAAGGGGGGCGGCGGATCGACACCGGGTGAAGGACGGGGGCGGCCAACGTCAATGGCACGTTTCCTGCGAAGCGGAGCGAAACAATAGGGGCGGTCGGCGCATGACCAATTTCCTGCAGCAGCTTATTAACGGGCTCACGCTGGGGTCGATCTACGGGCTCATCGCGATCGGCTACACGATGGTTTTCGGCATCATCGGCATGGTCAACTTCGCCCACGGCGACGTGTTCATGCTCTCGGCTTTCATCGCGCTGATCATATTCATGATTTTGACCCAGATTCTGCATCTGGGTTCGCTGCCGCTGGTATTTGTCGTGGTGCTGATCGCGGCGATGGCGCTGACCGCGTTATGGAACTGGGCGATCGAACGCCTCGCTTACCGACCGCTGCGCGGATCGTTCCGGCTGGCGCCGCTGATTTCGGCTATCGGAATGTCGATCTTCCTGTCGAATTTTGTCCAGGTTGTCCAAGGGCCGCGCAACAAGCCTGCGCCCGCGCTGCCCAATCACGTCTTCAATCTGACGGTCGGCGGCACGTATGACGTGACCTTGTCGGTGCGCCAGATCCTGATCATGGTCGTCACGGCCGTTCTTCTCGCGGCCTTCTGGTATCTCGTTCAGCATACTTCGCTCGGGCGGGCGCAGCGCGCCTGCGAGCAGGACCGCAAGATGGCTGCGCTGCTCGGGATCGACGTCGACGCAACAATTTCAATCACTTTTGTGATCGGCGCTGCGCTAGCGGCAGTCGCCGGGGTCATGTTCGTCATCTACTACGGCGTGGTGAATTTCGCCGACGGCTTCGTGCCGGGAGTGAAGGCCTTCACCGCCGCGGTGCTGGGCGGAATCGGCTCCCTGCCGGGAGCGGTGCTCGGCGGCCTTTTGATCGGGCTCATAGAGGTGTTCTGGTCGTCCTATTTCACCACCGATTACAAGGACGTGGCGGCGTTCATGATTCTCGCCATCACCCTCATATTCCTGCCGTCGGGCATTCTCGGGCGACCTGAAGTGGAGAAGGTTTGAGCATGAGCGCGCCCTCTCAGGCCTCCGGGCTCGCCGAAAGCGTCGAGGGCGCCGGGCAGCTCGTTCCGGCGCTTCGCACGGCCGCCGCCGCCGCGCTGGTCGCCTTCGGCCTGGCGTTTCCGATCATCAGCTATCACGCCGAATCGAACATCGAAAACGAGCTCGTTCTGATCGGCCGCTGGCCGCTCTCGTTTGCGATCGCGGCCCTTGTCTTCGTGTTCGTCTTCCTGCGCCAGATGGCGCGGGCCGATTGGCGGATATGGTTCGACCGCGTCGGCTCGATCGCCGCCGGCGGCATGGGCGGCGCGCTGGTCCAGGCGGCGCGAGAGGGCGAGGGCACGGCCCCGCCTTCGGCCGCCCGCGCGGCATTCGGACGTTATTTCGGCCCCTTCATGCTCGGCCTCGTCATCGTGTTTCCCTTTATCGCCCTTGGCCTTCTTGGGCCGGGCGGCTCGCTGAAATGGATCAACAACTACGGCGTCCAGATCCTGATCTACGTCATGCTGGGCTGGGGACTGAACATCGTTGTCGGCCTGGCCGGCCTCCTCGATCTCGGCTATGTCGCGTTTTATGCGGTCGGCGCCTATTCCTACGCGCTTCTCTCGACCACTTTCGGCCTGTCGTTCTGGATCTGCCTCCCCCTCGCCGGCATTCTCTCCGCGATGTGGGGGGTAATTCTCGGATTTCCGGTTCTCAGGCTCAGGGGCGATTATCTGGCGATCGTCACCCTCGCGTTTGGCGAGATTATCCGTCTCGTCCTCATCAACTGGGTCGACTTGACCAACGGCTACGCCGGCATCAGCAGCATTCCGCATGTTTCGTTCTTCGGTATTCCCTTCAACGATGACGACAATGGATTCGCGGCGATCTTTCATCTCCCCTTCACCCCGATCTACCGCACGATCTTTCTTTTCTATCTCATCCTCGCTCTCGCCCTCCTCACCAATTTCGTCACCATCAGGCTGCGCCGGCTGCCGATCGGGCGGGCGTGGGAAGCGCTGCGGGAGGACGAGATCGCCTGCCGGTCGCTCGGCATCAACACCACCAACACCAAGCTGACCGCCTTCGCGCTGGGGGCGATGTTCGGGGGCTTCGCCGGTTCTTTCTTCTCGGTGCGTCAGGGGTTCGTGAGCCCCGAAAGCTTCACCTTCATCGAGTCGGCGACGATCCTCGCCATCGTCGTTCTCGGCGGCATGGGTTCCCAGCTCGGGGTCGCCATCGCCGCCGCGGTGATGATTGGCGTTCCCGAATTGATGCGCGAACTCGACTGGATGAAGAAGATCTTCGGCGAGGACTTCGATCCGACGCAATACCGCATGCTGCTGTTTGGCGCGGCAATGGTGATCATGATGATTTGGAAGCCGAGGGGCCTCGTGTCGACGCGCTTGCCGTCGGTTTTTCTCAAGGAGAGAAAAGCCGTGTCGAGCGACCTCGTCAAAGAGGGGCACGGTTGATGAATTGGGTAAACAGCACCCTGCTCGCGGTCGAAAACCTGACCATGCGGTTCGGCGGCCTCATCGCGGTGAACGCATTCAGCTTCTCAGTCGGCCGCGGCGATATCACCGCGCTGATCGGCCCGAACGGCGCCGGCAAGACCACCGTCTTCAACTGCGTGACCGGTTTCTACAAGCCGACCGAAGGGCGCCTCGCGCTCGCCCGCGACGGCATCGCGACGCCTCAGGACGTCGCGGCCGTTACGCGTACGAGCGGGCGCCACGCGACGACGGCCAACGGCGAACTCTTCCTGCTCGAGCGAATGCCCGACCACGAGATCGCCCGCAAGGCGCGGGTCGCCCGAACTTTTCAGAACATCCGGCTGTTCCAGGGCATGACAGCGCTCGAGAATCTGCTCGTCGCCCATCACAACGCGTTGATGCTCGCCAGCGGCTTCACCATCCTCGGCCTGGTTGGAGCGCCGAACTATCGCCGGAAAGAGGCCGAAACGATCGAGCGGGCGAAATACTGGCTGGACAAGATCGGACTCACCGACCGCGCCGACGATCCGGCGGGCGAACTGCCCTATGGCGCCCAGCGGCGACTCGAGATCGCGCGCGCGATGTGCACCGATCCGGTTCTTCTTTGCCTGGACGAGCCGGCCGCCGGATTGAACCCGCGCGAATCGGCCGATCTCAACGCCCTGCTGCGGTCGATACGCGCCGACCACAAGACGTCGGTGCTGCTGATCGAACACGACATGTCGGTTGTCATGCAAATCTCCGATCACGTCGTCGTACTCGACTACGGAGTCAAAATAGCCGACGGCACGCCTGAGGAAGTCCGGGCCGATCCGAAGGTGATCGCCGCCTATCTCGGCGTCGCCGATGAGGAAGAGGTCGTGCAGATCGAAAAGGCGCTGGAGCAATGAGCGCGCCGGCCGCGCTCGCCGCGCCGCTCCTGCAACTGCGCGGAATCGAGACCTTCTACGGCAAGATCCAGGCCCTCAAGGGCATCGACCTCGACGTGAACAAGGGCGAGATCGTCACCCTGATCGGCGCCAACGGCGCCGGCAAATCGACGACCATGATGACGATTTTCGGCGCGCCGCGCGCGCGCCACGGCCGCATCACCTTCGATGGCCACGACATCACCAACTTGCCGACTCACATGATTTCGCGGCTATCGATCGCGCAGTCGCCCGAGGGGCGGCGCATCTTTCCGCGCATGACGGTGTTCGAGAACCTGCAGATGGGCGCCTCGATCAACAACTTCGCCCATTTCGATGAAGACCTTCAGCGGGTGTTTGCGCTATTCCCGCGGCTCAAGGAACGCGCGCCGCAGCGGGGGGGAACGCTGTCGGGCGGCGAGCAGCAGATGCTGGCGATCGGCCGCGCGCTGATGAGCCGGCCGCGTCTGTTGCTGCTGGACGAACCTTCGCTCGGTCTTGCGCCCCTGGTGGTCAAGCAGATTTTCGAAGTGATCGCCGAACTGAACAAGACCGAGGGACTGACCGTCTTTTTGGTCGAGCAGAACGCTTTTCACGCGCTGAGGCTCGCCCATCGCGGTTACGTCATGGTCAACGGTGCGATTACGATGCAGGGAGGGGGCGCCGAGCTCCTGGCGCGGCCGGAAGTCCGCGCCGCCTATCTCGAGGGGGGCCACTGATGGATGGTATCCTCTGGTCGGACGGACCTTACGGTCTCTTCACCTTCGTTCTGTTGACGCTGGTCCTGGGCGGGCTTGGCGCCTGGGCGACGGGGCGGGCGATGGCCCAGACCTGGCGGCCGCTGGCGATGCTGGCGCTCTACATGGTCTTTCTCACCGCTGGCGTGCGCTTCCTCCACTATGCGCTATACGCCGAGCCGTTGCTGTCGCCGGTGCTGTTCATAAGCGCCTACATCTGGGCGATGGCGATCGGCACGCTCGGCTATCGGGCGATGCGGGCGACGCAGATGGCGACGCAATATTCCTGGGCCTATGAACGCTTGGGGTTGAACTGGCGGGCAAAAGGAGGCGGCTGAACAACCAGCCCGCCTGTGCGTTTTTTAAGGTGACTCTTGACCAAAAAAGAGAAAGTATCCGCGCCCAAGGTGGAATTGCGTTCTGCCGACGGGCGTCAGGGAGGGCCGGGCGCCCGCAACTCATGGGAGTAACTGAATGACTAAACATTGGTTGTCAGGCGTCGCGCTTCTCGCGGCCCTGGCGTTCTCGGGCGCCGCCAGCGCCCAGATCAAGATGGGGGTCGCCGGCCCGATCACCGGTCCGAACGCCGCTTTCGGGGCGCAGCTCGTCAACGGCACGCAGCAGGCGGTTGACGACATCAACAAGGCCGGCGGCATCCTCGGCCAACAGATCACCCTCGAGCAGGGCGACGACGTGTCTGATCCGAAGCAGGGCGTGTCGGTCGCCAACAAGTTCGTCGGCGACGGGGTTAAGTTCGTCGTCGGTCACTTCAACTCCGGCGTGACGATCCCGGCCTCCGACGTCTACCAGGAGAACGGCGTCCTGTTCATCACGCCCTCGGCGACCAATCCGAAGGTGACCGACCGCAATCTTTGGGACGCGTTCCGCACTTGCGGCCGCGACGACCAGCAGGGCATGCTCTGGGCCGAATATGCGCGGGACAAGCTCAAGGGCAAGAAGATCGCGGTCGTTCACGACAAGACGACCTACGGCAAGGGTCTCGCCGACGCCGCGCTCGACAACATGCACAAGTTCGGCATCAAGGAAGTGCTGTATGAAGGCGTGAACACCGGCGAGAAGGACTATTCGGCGATCGTCTCGAAGATCAAGGAATCCGGCGCCGACTATCTGATGTGGGGCGGCCTGCACACCGAAGGCGGCCTCATCATTCGCCAGATGCGCGACCAGGGCATGAAGACCGTGATGGTCTCCGGCGACGGCATCACCGACAACGAGTTCGCCCAGATCGGCGGCCCCGGCGTCGAAGGCACGCTAATGTCGTTCGGGCCAGACCCCCGCAACAATGCCAACGCCAAGGACGTCGTCGCGGAGTTCAAGGCGAAGAACTTCGATCCGGAGGCCTATACGCTCTATTCCTACGCCGCAGTCCAGATCATCAAGCAGTCGGCGGAGGCGACGAAGTCGCTCGATCCGAAGAAGATCGCCGAATACATGCATTCGGGCAAGACCTTCCATACGGTCATCGGCGACATCGCCTATGACAAGAAGGGCGATCGCACCAGCGTCGACTACGTCTGGTACACCTGGGAGAAGGGACCCGACGGCAAGATCACCTACGTGCAAAACAAGTCGTAGGCGCGTACAGGCTGCGGGGCGCACAGTCCCCAAAGCCAGTTTTTACGAACAATGGAGCCCGCCGGACCCGGCGGGCTCTTTTTTTGCCGCGTCATCCAATCTGGCCGAACTGCGGGAAGGTTTCGATGAGCCAGAAGGAAACGCTCTGGAAGCCGCCGGTCAGGAACAGGACGCCGGTCAAGACCAGAAGCGCCCCGACGCCCTTCTCGATCCGGCCGAACTGGCTGCGCAGACGGCGCGAAGCGCGAATGAACGGACCCATCGCGGCCGCGGCGAGAATGAATGGCAGGCCGAGCCCCAGGCTATAAACGGCGAGCAGCGCCGCGCCGCTCGCGACAGTCTCCCGGCTGCCGGCCACCGCGAGAATGGTGGCCAGGATCGGTCCGATGCAGGGCGTCCAGCCGAGCGCGAAGGCGAAGCCCATCGGATAGGCGCTCCAGACGCCCGCGGGCTTCTCGATCTCGAGCCGCTTCTCGCGCAGCATCGCGCCAATCCTGAGCACGCCCAGAAAATGAAGACCCATGAAGATCACGCCGATCCCGGCGGCAATCGAAAGAACATGGCTCCATTGCCTGAGAAGTTCTCCCAGCGCCGAGGCGGTCGCGCCCAAGCCAACGAACACGGTCGAGAAGCCAGCCACGAACAGGAATGCGGTGACCAAAATGTCGCGCCGCGCCTGGGTCTCGCTCTCGTCCGCCAGCGCCTCGACGCTCGCGCCCGCAAGATAGCAAAGATAGGGCGCGGCAAGCGGCAGCACGCAGGGCGAAACAAACGAGATCAGGCCCGCGCCGAACGCGGCCGGGAAGGAGACGTCAGTCATGGCGTCACAGATGGTCGTTCCACGGCCGGGCGTCAAATGCCGCGAAGAAGTCGGCCCCTCTCGGCAATCGCCGAGGCCGCCGCATTACGAGTTGCGATGATCTTGTCGTAAGGCCGTCCGAACGAGGGGTCGGTCAGGCGAACTTGGTAAGACGCCTCATCCAGCGGCCGTCGCGGCCCGCCGCCTGGCCGCGCGCCGGTGCGCAACGACGCCAAGCCCAGCGAAGCCAGCGAGCATCATGACCCAGGTCGAAGGCTCCGGCGCGACGGTCGAGACCTGGCCGGCGAGCGCGAAGATTTGCCTATTGGCGATCGCTGCTTCGATGTCGCCAAGCGCCGACCCGCCGAGGTCGAAAATGAGCGGCGCCAGAGGATTTCCTGTGTTTTCGCCGATCTGGAAGGAACCGTAGATGCCGTTATTGATCCCGTTCACCAGGTTTTGATACAGAGCGGCGTTCTGATCCGCCGGCGTTTCCAGTTGAGAAACCCACTGACTTGCGCCGAACAAAGTGTATGTCAGATCGTTGGTGATCTCGCCCGATTTAACGACCAATTCCGCCGATGTGATTGTCAAAGTTGGGGAGAGAGAGCTCAAGTTGAAGCCGAAATAATCCACAAGAAGCATGCCGCCGTAAGATCCGGCCGCATAGCTCGTGTTGGACCCGTTTGGACCGCCGATCGAGGGTATTACCGAGTCATCCGAATTGCTAATGTATCCCTGAAATTTATTTGTCGATACAGTCGCAACCAGCGTACTTCCGTTGAACAATTCGAGGGTGGCGTAGTAGTCGGTCGGATGGGTGGAACTCAGTGTGTTGCCGAAGGCAAGTACATCTGCCCGGGCAGATTCGCAAATCAGGGCTTGGCACAGCACGCCCCCCACGATGGCGCCGGCTAGAGCGGCTGACCGGGCCATGAACGTCACCATAAAATCAACCCAGCCTACGTCATCGCCCATGATGACCTTTGGGAAACACTACTCGCCCCCGAGGGAGGAATCAACCCAGCGGTTGCATATCGTCAAAGCCAATGTGGACCTTTGGGAAACACTATCCTGATCAGGATTTATGGTCAAGGATACATTTCCACCGGATTTGTCGTCATCGGCGTCGCCGCTTCCTATCTGCGGGGCGCGCGGTTCATCGAAGAGGCGCGTCGCCTGCCGTCGATGACGCTGTGGCTTCTGACCGTGCGTGTGTCGCTGCAGTTCGTCCTCCGGCCAGGCGCCGGAACGCCGCCGCCCTTAAGGTCGTCTGCCGATTGCGGGCCGATTGCGCGCTTCTCGCAAACGTCCGACAATGCAGCTCTCATCGGAAAGCTCGTGTCTGAAGCAACTCCTATTTTCGACCTCGTCATCGCAGGCGCGGGCGCTTCCGGGCTGGCGCTGGCGGCGGCCGTCAAGCAGGCGATGGTAGGCGGCGTTTCCGTCGCCCTCGTCGATCCGGCCTCGCCGCCGGCGGCGGGCGCGCCGCGGCTGCGCGCGGTTGCGATCGCCGACGGGCCGCGTCGCCTGCTCGAGCGCATCGGCGCCTGGCAGGCGATTGAACCGAAGGCGCAAGCGATCCTCAAGATGGCGATCATGGATGGGCGGACGGCCGACGCTGTTCGGCCCGCGCATCTTAATTTTGAAGCCAAAACCACCGATCCGCTCGCCCATATGGCGTTCAACGACGATGTCGTCGAGGCGCTGGCGGCGCTCTGCAACCGGCTCGAGGTGCAGCGCATTAAGGCGTCGGTCGTGCGCTGGTCCCCGGGAAAGCGCGTCGCGGCGCTTGGGCTGTCCGACGGCAGCTCGCTCAGGGCGCGCCTGGCGGTCGCCGCTGACGGCGCGCGCTCGAAGCTCGGCGCTCTCGCGGGCATCGCGACCGTCGGCTGGGACTACGATCAGGCCGGCATCGTCGCTACCGTTGCTCACGAGCGCGATCATGAAGGCCGCGCGGAGCAGCATTTTCTGCCCGCGGGCCCGTTCGCGATCCTGCCGCTACCGGGCCGCCGGTCGAGCATCGTCTGGAACGAAAGCCGGGCCGACGCCCGAGCGCTGCTCGACCTCGACCCCGGGGATCTCACGCGCGAGCTCGAATTTCGCTTCACGCCCAAATTAGGCGACATTCGCCTCGCCTCGCGCGCGGAGGCCTTTCCTTTCCGTTTCCAGGTCGCGCGACAATTCGTCGGCGATCGGATGGCCCTTGTTGGCGACGCGGCGCACGTCGTTCATCCGCTCGCCGGGCAAGGCCTGAACCTGGGCTTGCGAGACGTGGCGGCGCTCGCGGAGACGATCGTCGGTGAGATGCGGCTCGGCCTCGATCCTGGCGGGCCGGGGCCGCTCGTGGCGTACGAGCGCCGCCGGCGCTTCGACGTAGCGGCGGGCGGACTCGGCCTGGATGCGCTTAATCGCCTGTTCTCCAACGACTTCGCAGCTCTGCGCTTCCTCCGCGATGTCGGCCTTCGCATCGTCGATCGGGCTCCGGCGCTCAAGGACATGCTGATCGCGGAAGCAGGCGGCGCGACCAGCAGCGCGCCGAAGCTCTTGCGGGGGCTCGCGCTATGACCGAGCCGAGGCCCCTAAGTCCGCGGACCCTCGCCGCCCAGGCCATGGGCCGCGTCGACCCGAGCACCCGCGCCATTGTGCCGCCGATCCACCTAGCCACGACCTTTGAGCGCGACCCTGACAATCTCTATCGCAGCGGCAACGTCTACGGTCGTCCGGATAACGAGACTGTGCGCGAGGCCGAGGCGGTGATCGGGGCGCTCGAGGGGGCCGCAGCGACGCTAGTTTACGGCTCGGGCATGTCGGCCGCGATCGCGCTCTTTCTGAGCCTCGGACCGGGTGCGCATGTCGTTGCGTCCGCGGGGATGTACTGGGCGCTGGGCGCTTGGCTCGCCGACGAAGCGTCAGCTTTCGGAATCAGCGTCGATTTCGTCGAGACCGAGGATCTGTCGGCGCTAGAGAGGGCAGTGAAGCCCGGCGCGACCAGGCTTGCCTGGCTCGAGACGCCGAGCAATCCGCTTTGGGGCGTGAGTGACATTGAGGGCGCCGCGCGCATCGCCCACGCGGCGGGCGCCGTGCTCGCAGTCGACTCGACGTGCGCGACGCCGATCTTGACCCGGCCGATAGCCCTAGGCGCCGACGTCGTCATGCATTCTGCGACCAAATATCTCAACGGCCATTCCGACGTGATCGCCGGCGCGCTCTGCTTCGCCAGCGACGACGCGCTTTGCGTGCGGGCGCGCCACATTCGTCACAAGCATGGCCTCATCCTTCACCCGTTCGAGGCGTTTCTTTTGATCCGGGGGTTGAGGACCCTTGACTTGCGGGTGCGCGCCGCTTCCGACAATGCGATGGAGCTTGCGAGCCGCCTCTCCAATCACTCGGCCGTCTCCGCCGTGCTCTATCCCGGACTGCCGCATCATCCCGGCCACGACGTCGCGCGCCGGCAAATGAAGGGCGGCTTTGGCGGCATGCTGTCGATCCGCGTCCGAGGCGGCGCGGAGGCTGCTATCGCGGCCGCCGCGCGGGTGCGCTTATGGAAACGCGCGACCTCTCTTGGCGGGGTCGAATTGCTGATCGAACATCGCGCCTCGATTGAAGGCGCTGCCTCGCCGTGCCCGCCAGACCTGTTGCGGCTCTCCGCCGGCGTCGAGGACGTCGAAGACCTTTGGCGCGACATCGACCACGCGCTGACCGGATAGGCCGGCGGCTCTCAAGCAACATACAATCGCCGAAAACAAGCCCCCTTCGCGTTCGACAATCGTTCGGAGACCGCGTGTGTTCCCGGCCTTCTGGTCTTGGTTTTGCCCCGCTCGTTGGCCGATCGCGTCGGTTGGGAAAGGATTTTGACATGCGTCGACACCGGTTTGCGATTGCCGCGCTGCTCATCGGCGTGTGTGCCGCGGTTGCGCTGGTCGCACCGGCCTCGGCTCAGACTTGCGCCTGCGCTCCGGGCGGCGGTTACGTCATTCAGGCCGACGAGCCGCCGCCGCCGCTGCCCGAGTACGATCAGCCGCCCCTTCCCGCGCCGGGATATTATTGGACGCCCGGGTACTGGGCGTGGAACAACTACGACTACTACTGGGTACCCGGCGCTTGGGTCGAGCCGCCGCAGCAGGGGCTGCTGTGGACGCCCGGCTACTGGGCCTTCGCCGCCGGCGTCTACGCCTTCAGACCGGGATATTGGGGCCGACACGTCGGATTTTACGGCGGCGTCGACTATGGTTTCGGCTACAACGGCGCGGGCTATTTTGGCGGCCGATGGGACAACGGCCGGTACCTTTACAATAGCGCGGTGAACAATCTCGGCCCCGAGCGCATCACGAATGTTTACAGCGAGGCGATCGTCAACACGGCGACCGTCAATCGCCCAAGCTTCAATGGCGGAGCGGGCGGCGTCACCGCGAAGCCCACCAATGAAGAGCTGCTGGCGGAGAAGGAATTGCATATCCCGCCGTCGAAACTTCAAGTCGATCACGCGCGGGCCTCCAGCGTGAGAGGCGAACAGTTCGTATCCGCGAACCAGGGTAAGCCGGCGATTGCGGCGACCCAGCGCCCCGGCGAGTTCAAGGGCAAGGGCGTTGTGCCGGCAAAGGCCGCCGGCAAGGCTGCCCAGGGGGCGCCCGCCCCAGACGGCGCCACCCAGCCTGAGTCAAAGGAAAAACTGCCGCCGGTCGAAAAAGCCGCCAAGCCGGAAGCTGCGCCGAACGCGCCGAAGCTCGAAAAGCCGCCGGGAGCCGAAAGACTTGTCAAGCCGGAAGCCGCGCCTAACGCGGCGCCGATCGAGAAACCGTCAGCCGCGGAAAAACTCGTGAAGCCGGAAGTCGCGCCCCAAGGGCCGAAGTCCGAGAAGCCTCCGGTCATCGACAAAGGCGTGAAGCCGGAGGCGGCGCCAAAGGTCGAGAAGCCGCCGGCCGTCGAGAGGCTCGTCAAGCCGGAAGCCGCGCCGAAGATCGAGCAGAGGCTGCCCGCCGTTGAGAAGCCCTCAGGCGCGCCACCGCCGAACGGCGTGCAGCGGGCGCTCGGGCGGCCGCCGGTTCCGCTCGAGCGCAAGCCTGAGGCGAAAGAATGCGGGCGGCCCGGATTGCCGCCGTGCCCTAAGTGAACGCCAGCGGAGCAGCAACCGGCTCTCCGCTGCGGCGGCGCGATTTCAGCCCCACGACGAATCCGGCTAAACCGGGCCTAATGTACCGAAATATCTTTCTGGTCGGCGGCTGGACGATCGCCTCCCGGCTGACTGGCTTCCTGCGCGATATCGCGCTTGCTGCGCTTATGGGCGGCGGAGCGCTCAATGACGCCTATGTGGCGGCGATCAAGCTCCCGAACCAGTTCCGCCAGATCTTTGGCGAGGGGTCGTTCAACGCCGCCTATCTGCCGACCTACACCCGCGTGCTCGAAGCGTCGGGTCCCGAGGAGGCCAGCCGTTTCGCGAGCCAGGTGTTCACGCTCCTCGTCCTGTCGCAGATCGTCCTCCTCGGCGTCGTCTATCTCGACATGCCGCTGCTCGTGCGCCTGACCTCGCCCGGCTTCGTCAGCCAGCCCGACAAGTTCGACCAGGCGGTCGCGATGTCGCGGATCATGTTCCCCTACATCGCGTTCATTGCCGTCTTCGCGCTCCATCAGGGGACGCTCAACGCCAACAACGCCTGGGGTTCGCCTGCTTCTGCGCCTGCCGCAGCGAATGTGTGCATGATCGCGTTTCTCGGCTTCGCCGCCTTTTTTCCGAGACTTTCGCCTGGGCTGGCGAGCATGGCGAGCTGGGGATTTCTCGCTTCCGGCGCGATCCAGCTCGCGATCGTCATGGTCGATGCGCGCCGGCGCGGGCTCCTCGAGCGGCTGACCTGGCCGCGCCGGACGCCGGATATCCGGCGATTCTTTTGGATGCTGGGGCCGGCAATCGGCATCTCGGCGAGCTATCAGATTGGCGCGCTCGCCGACCAGATCGTCGGTTCTCTGCTGCCGACGGGCGGCTTGTCCGCAATCAGCTACGCGGACCGGCTTTACCAATTGCCCGGCGGGGTCATCGTGATCGCTACCGGCTCGGTGCTGCTGAGAGAAATGTCGGCCCTGGTGGCCCTTGGGGACGAAAAGGGCGCGCTTGCCGCGCAGAACCGCGCCGCTTCGCTGACGCTGGCGCTCGGCGCCCCGTTCGTGGTCGCATTTCTTCTCGTTCCCGATCTCATCATCGCGGTCGCCTTCGAGCACGGCGCCTTCAAGGCGAACGCGACCCAGCAGGCCGCAGGGGTGCTCGCCGCTTACGCGGTCGGCATGCCGGCGCTGCTCGTCGACCGGATCGTGTCGGCGAGCTTTCTTTCGCGCGGCGACACGGCGACGCCAATGAAGGTGACGCTGGTTGGGGTCGCGGTCAATGTGGCGCTCAAGATCGCGCTGTTTCGGCCGCTCGGCGCGCCCGGTCTGGCGCTCGCTACAGCCGCGGGCCTTTGGATCAAGGTCGCCGGGGTGTTCGCGCTCGCCAGGCGACGCGGCTGGACGGCGCCCGACGCCCGACTGCTCGCGACCTTGGCCGCGACGCTGTTTGGGGCGGGGGCGCTGGCGCTGGCGCTGACGCTGGCGGACGGACCGCTTGCGGAGCTTTTGGCCCGTCTCCCGCGCTTCGCCCGTGAAGCGAGGCTCCTGGCCCTGACCGCAATCGGGGTCGCGGTTTATTTTCCCACCCTCGGCGCGGGACTGTGGCTGACCCAAGCCATGCCGGCGGCGCTCCTCAGACGGGCGCTGGGCGCGCTTCGGCTCGCCCGTTGAGCATTGCTCGTGCGGCATGCCGCTGCGGCCTTTCAGCCGCCACGCTCACTGGACGAGTTGCGCCAATCCGTGCTTGACGCGTGCGCCGGCAGGCGTTTCCGGTTCGATGGGAGGATCCGAGATGAGCGTTCAAGCGCGTGACCTGGCGGTGGAGTTCGCCTACCGTTTCGGCCGCGCGCCGACAGTCAGCCGCGCGCCCGGCCGCGTCAATCTGATCGGCGAGCACACCGACTATAACGACGGCTTCGTCATGCCGGCGGCGCTCGAATTCGCCACCCTCGCCGCAGCGTCGCCGCGGCCCGACCGGCGCCTCCGGGTCTATTCGATGATCATGGACGAAACTCGGGAGTTTGATCTTGATTCCCCGCCCGCGGCCGCCGCCGGGGACTGGTCGGACTATATCCTCGGCGTCGCGCTCATGCTTGAGAACAGCGGATGGACTCTGCGCGGCGCCGATCTCATTGTTTGGACCGACGTCCCGATCGGAGCGGGGTTAAGCTCGTCGGCCGCGCTCGAAGTCTCGTGCGCGCATGCGCTCCTGACCGCGGCCGGCTTGCCTTTCAAGCCGATCGAGATCGCCAAGATCTGCCAGCGGGCCGAAAATGACTTCGTCGGCATGCGTTGCGGGGTGATGGATCAATATATCTCCTGCCGCGGCGTCGCCGGTCATGCCCTGCTGATCGATTGTCGCAGCCTGGTCTCGCGTAACGTGGCCATCGCCCCGAACTTGAGGATTCTCGTCGCCAATAGCATGGTTCGCCACCAGCATGCGGGCGGCGAGTACAACGCCCGGCGCGAAGCCTGCGAGGAAGGAGTGAGGCTTCTGAGCCGCACGCTCGGGCCGATCAAGGCGCTGCGCGACGTGACCCCGGAAGAGCTTGAAGCCAGCCGCCACAAGCTGCCCGATCTCATCTACCGGCGTTGCCGCCACATCGTGACCGAGAACGCCCGCGTCCTCGAAGCGGAGCGAGCGCTTGGCGCCGGCGACTTCGTCGCCTGCGGGCGAGCGATGAGTTTGTCCCACGTGTCGATGCGCGACGACTTCGAGATCACCTGCCCGGAGGTCGATACCTTGGTCGGTCTCGCCCAGACCGTCGAGGGGGTCTACGGCTCGCGGATGACCGGCGGCGGTTTCGGCGGCTGCACGGTGAGCCTGGTCGAAGCTTCCGCGGTCGAGAAGGCGTCGCGGACCATGATCGACGGCTATCGGGTCTCGACCGGGCTTGAAGCCGAAATCTTCGCCTGCACGCCGTCGGACGGCGTTCGCCTGATCCCGGCTTGAGGAGCCTCGGCCCATGGTGAGCCCGAGCCTGCTCCGCAACGCCTCCCACCGCCGCCTAAATCCGCTTACCGGGGAATGGGTGCTGGTTTCGCCTCATCGCGCCCAGCGCCCCTGGCAGGGCCGGCGCGAGGCGAAAGGCGCTCCCCCGGCGCTCCCCCATGAGCCGGACTGCTATCTCTGCGCGGGCAACCTTCGCGCCAACGGCGTCCGCAATCCCGACTATCGGCACACCTTTGTGTTCGACAACGATTTTCCGGCGCTTAAGGCCGATGCGCCAACGAACAGCGAAGTCGACGGGCTGATCGTTGCGGAGGGCGAAACGGGCGTCTGCCGGGTGCTCTGCTTTTCGCCGCGTCACGATCTTACGCTCTCGGGAATGGCGGTCGCAGACATCGAGCGCGTCGTCGATGTCTGGGTCGAGGAGACGATCGCTCTCGGCGCCCTGCCAGACATCTCCTCGGTGCAGATTTTCGAGAATCGCGGCGAGATGATGGGTGCGTCGAACCCTCACCCCCACGGCCAGATCTGGGCGACCCGCCACCTGCCGAACGAACTCGAGAAGGAGAACCGCCGGCAGGGCGAATATTTTGTCGCGCACGGCCGGCCGCTGCTCGTCGACTATCTCGAGCGCGAGCTTGAGCTTGGCGAGCGTATCGTATTCGCCAACGACGATTTTTGCGTCGTCGTTCCGTTCTGGGCGATCTGGCCGTTCGAGACCATGATCCTGCCGCGACGGCGCATCGGAGGCTTCGACGAATTGAAAGCTCGCGAGAAAACCTCGCTCGCGGCCGCGCTCTCCCAACTGACCGGGCGCTACGACAAATTGTTCGACGCGCCGTTCCCCTATTCGATGGGATTCCACCAGAAGCCGGCCGACGGCGCCTTGCACGTCGAATGGCAGATGCATGCCCATTTCTATCCGCCGCTTTTGCGCTCGGCGACGATCAGGAAGTTCATGGTCGGATTCGAGATGCTGGGTTCTCCGCAGCGCGACCTCACGCCGGAGGCGGCGGCGGAACGGCTGCGCCAGGCGGCGGGTTAGGGCCGTTTTTGGATCGACGCCGCTGTCGATCGTTTCCGGTCAATTGACGCAAAACCAGAACAAACCTAACAAAGGGAACAGAACGTAGCATTCCCCTGTGGGCATCTTTCGAAGGCGGCCGTGATCGCTCGGCCGCCTTGGGAGGCGGCGGATGCAAACCTTTTCCCTATTACGCATTCATTCCGGACAGATCGTCGGTTGGCTTGCGATCCTTGCGATCGCCGTTCTGGGGGGGTGGGCGACTCCCGCCGGAGCGAACAAGATCAAAGCGACCATTCTCGATATCGGCCCCGTCCCCTATGCTCCGGGGGCAACCTCCGACGTGGCGCGTATTTTGATCACCGGCGCCTACAACGGCAATTCCTTGGACACGAAGAATTCGGCTCTGACCATCGACCGGAACGGGCAGGAAATCATCGTGCCGGTCGCTGCGTCGGTGTCGTCGCAGCCCGGGGGAGGAATGGCCGCGATGAAGCCCGGTTTCATCTCCTTTGGCGCGGCGGGTTCGGCCAAGTTCCAGCCGGGAGACACGCTCACGTTCAATTTGATTTTCAATGGCAATGTCGCCGTCAAGACCAGCGGCGGTCTTTATCTCGACATCGACAATATGAACACCCCGACCACGACCGGCGCGTTGAAGATCAAGAGCCAGAGCGGCACGTTCGACACCTCCTACACGATCTCCAACGCTCTCGATCCGACGGTCTTTTCCGACACCTCGTTTACAATCGAAAATTTGGCGTTCCTGGGCGATATCACCACGAGCGAGCTGGACGCGCTCAGTCTTGCCAGCATAGCGGCGGGCAACCTGCCGAGCGGCGCGGTGTTGGCTTCGCCCTCGACGTTCGCGCTTTCTGCAGACGGCATGCAAAGCTTCACGGACCCGTTCCCGGAGCCCGGGCCGGATCTGTGGGATGTCGCGCTCGGCCAGCTCTTCGATCCCGCCACCGGCGCCACCTATGCGTTCATCGACGGCTATGAGGGCGGAGTCGTTCCGGAGCCTGCGACTTACCTGCTCCTGGGCTCAGCCGTCGCCCTGTTCGGATTGGGGGGGTTGTTGCGAGATCGCGGCCGTCGCGCCACGGCTCCCTGTCCGCAGCCCTCCCGGGCGTGACGCGTCCCAAGCCGCGCCGGGATGTGAAGTCCAAGACTGCTGGGTCCGGTGCGTTTGTCCGTTCCATTCCATCGGGGTTTCCCGGCGCGTGGCCGTTTCGCGCCGAAGACTCCGCTGAGCGGCTCGACCGGGGGACGATCTTTCGCCCGCGTGAGGGGCGCAGAACGGCGCTCGCGCTCTCGGCATGAGGAAGGGCGGGATTGGCGCAGAGGCCAGCTTACGCGTAGTTTCCAATTTAATTAAAAATTGCCGTCCGAAGCGCCTCCTTCGACCCCGCCCGTCGCTCATATTCCACGAAGGCGAAATCGGCCTCGTCTTGCGGCCCGCGCTTGCCCTTCTCACGCGAGACCTCCCGCCAATGGGCCCGGTCGATCGGGGGGAAGAGAGTCTCGCCCTTCGCGTCGAGCGCGACTTCGGTGATCAAGAGCCGCCCGGCGCGACCGATCGTCTGGGCGTAGATCTCGCCGCCGCCGGCGACGATGATTTCGTTCGCCCCCATGACGCGGGCGCGCTCGGCGGCGAGATCGAGCGCTCCCTCGAGGCCGTGGGCGACAACGACGCCCGGCGCGCTGAAATCGGGATCGCGAGTGACGACGATCGTCTCGCGCCCGGGCAGCGCGCGGCCGATGGTGAGATAGGTCTTACGTCCCATCAACATCGGCTTTCCCCAGGTCAGCGCCTTGAACCGCTTCAGATCGCCGGAAAGCCGCCAGGGGAGTCCCTGGTTTGCGCCGATGACGCCGTTGCGCGCGACGGCCGCGACCAGGACGAGCGGCGCATCCCTCACACCGCGACCTTGGCCTTGATCGCCGGCCACGGGTCGTAGCCTTCGAACGCGATCGCGTCGGCGTTGAGGTCGAAGATCGAGCCGACGTCGCCGAGCTTGAGATGCGGCAGCGGGCGCGGCTCACGCGCGAGCTGCTCGCGGGCCTGGTCCTCGTGGTTGCGGTAGAGATGGACGTCGCCGAACGTGTGCACGAACTCGCCGGCCTCAAGCCCGCATTCGCGGGCGACGAGATGGGTCAGAAGCGCGTAGCTCGCGATGTTGAACGGGACGCCGAGAAAGATGTCGGCCGAACGCTGGTAGAGCTGGCACGACAAGCGGCCGTTCGCCGCATAGAACTGGAACAGGCAGTGGCAGGGCGCGAGCTTCATCCGTTCGATCTCGGCGACGTTCCAGGCCGAGACGACGAGGCGGCGCGAGTCGGGGTTGCGCCGGATCTCCTCGATCACCCAGGCGATCTGATCGATCGTGCGCCCGTCCGGCCCTTCCCACGCGCGCCACTGCTTGCCGTAGACCGGCCCGAGGTCGCCGCTCTCATCCGCCCACTCGTCCCAGATCGAAACCCCGTGCGCCTTGAGATAAGCGATGTTGGTGTCGCCGCGCAAAAACCAGATCAGCTCGCGCACGATCGACTTGAGATGGAGCCGCTTCGTCGTGACGAGGGGAAAGCCTTGAGCGAGGTCGAAACGCAGCTGGCGGCCGAAGAGCGAGCGGACGCCGGTGCCGGTGCGGTCGTCCTTCAGCGCGCCGTTCTCCAGCGCATCACGCATCAGATCGAGATAGGCGCGCATACCCGCGATCCTTGTGGCTTTGGCGGACCGCAACCTCTATCCGATTCGCCTCTTCGCGGACAGCGCCGGCCGCTGCCTCAGTGCAGGCTCACGGTCTCGAGCTCGTGCTCCCAGGCGTTGGCGATCGCCGCGTCCTTCGAATCGGTCAGCATGATCGGCGAGCCGTCGGCGCCGAGCAGCGCAAACAGCGTCATTCCGGGCTTGAGCGGCGGCGCCTGGGGGAAGAGGCGGGCGACGTCTTCGGAAGCGATCGTCTTCACATAGGCGAGAGAGCCGCCCCCGAGATGGGCGAATTCCTGCGCCGTCAGGTCCGGGGCGACCGCCGCCGTCTTGTGGCTTTCTTCTCTCATCGCGTCTCTCCTTCATCCGGCGGTCGCTACGACCCGCCTTAAGGCCGCGCATCCTTCAATCGCGCGCCGATATCCGTATCTTTCGCACCACCCGCTCGGGCTGCGGTCGAACGAGATCGATCGCGAGCAACCCCTGCGCCAGATCGGCGCTCAGCACCTGCATGCCCTCGGCCAGGAGGAAGCTGCGCTGGAACTGCCGCGCCGCGATGCCGCGATGCAGATATTCCCGCGCCTTGTCCTCCTGCTGCCGGCCGCGGATCAGTGAGCTGGTTCTCCTCGACGGTGACCTCGATCTGGTCCTGCGAGAAGCCGGCGACCGCAAGGGTGATGCGTAATCGTTCCGGCTCGCCGCCCTCGGCGGCGATCCGCTCGATGTTGTAGGGCGGGTAACCGTCCGTCCCGGTCTTCGAGACTTTGTCCAGCGCCCGCTCGAGATCATCGAATCCGAGGAGCAGCGGAGAGGTCAGCGCCGTCACACGCACCATGTTCGAAGCCCCCTTTCAGGCGCCTCCCGGAACATACAGGCCTTCATCGAAGCGCCCGGTCCGGTTCTGCCGTCAACCATCCAGACCGGGCGAAACCCTTTCCGGATGAGGGAGATATGGGGCCTAGGATCGAGCGTTCAAGGCGTCGGCTCTCCCAACGGAGGGCCTTAGGCTGGCGATGTTTTCGACAATTCTTATAAAAAGCTGCGCTTCAAATCTGAATCAATCGTTTATGCTCGGGCGCCTCGGAGCCGGAGGGCGAGGGCTTATTGACCAAGAGCAAGCCGGCGTCCGGCCGTCTAGGAACCAAGCGGCAGTGCTTGGCTTGCGGGGCGAAATATTACGATCTCGGCCGCCAGCCGCCGGTCTGCTCCCGGTGCGGCGCGCACGGCGGGCCGAGGCGCGCGGCCGAGGAATTGATCGCCGCGGCTCAGCGGCCCCCCGCGCCCGCCGCCGTGTCGTCGCGGCCGATCGGCCGCGAATGGTCGCCCGAGCAGACGCAGGCGATCGACGCGGTCGGCCGGTGGCTTAAGCAAGGCGAGCCGCAGGTGTTCCGCCTGTTCGGCTATGCCGGGGTCGGCAAGACGACGCTCGCCCGCCACATAGCCGAGGGCGCACGCGGCGAGACGGCCTTCGCCGCCTTCACCGGCAAGGCGGCGCTGGTTATGCGCTCCAAGGGCTGCGCGGGCGCGACCACCATCCACGCGCTCATCTACCGGGCGAGCGAGGGTGCGGAAGGCGCGCCCGACCTTTACCCTCAACGCCGACGGGCCGGCTTCGCGCGTCGGGCTCATCGTGATCGACGAATGCTCGATGGTCGACGCGGAGCTTGCGCGCGACCTTCTCTCGTTTGGCAAACCGATCCTGGTCCTGGGCGACCCGTTCCAGCTGCCGCCGGTCAAGGGCGGCGGCTATTTCACCGACGGCGCGCCCGACGTGATGCTGACCCAGATCCATCGCCAGGCGCACGACAATCCAATCATCCGTCTGTCGGAGGTCGTGCGCTCCGGCGGCGAGCTCAAGGAAGGCGTCTATGGCGAGACGCGCGTCATCCGGCGCGCCGCCCTCGACTCCGCGGAGGTGCTGGCCGCCGATCAGGTGCTGGTCGGGGTGAACCGCACCCGCCGCGCCTACAACCAGCGGATGCGCGATCTCAACGGCTTCGGCGAGCCGCTGCCGGTCGCCGGCGACCGTCTGGTCTGCCTGCGCAACGACCGCGCCAAGGGCCTCATCAACGGCGGCCTGTGGCGGGTCGAGGCGCTCGGCGGGGTGAAGAAGGATTTCGTCAAGATGACCCTGCGCTCGGAGGACGAGGGCGCCCGCTCGGCCGTCAAGGTCGCCGTGCTGAAGCAGTTTTTCGAAGGGACGGAAGGCGACCTCGCCTATCCGCTCAGGCGCGAATCGGACGAGTTCGACTACGGCTATGCGCTCACCGTCCACAAGGCGCAGGGATCGCAGTGGGACAACGTGATGCTGTTCGATGAAAGCTTCGCCTTCCGCGAGCATCGCGCGCGCTGGCTCTATACCGGGCTGACAAGGGCGGCGCGGCGGCTGACCGTGGTCCGATGAGCCGGCGGCCGCGCTCAAGCCGGCGGTCCGAGAGGCCATCGACTCCGGGGCCTTTTTGCCGCTAAGCTTGCCGTTGCGGCGCCGGAGATATTTTCCCATGCGAACTTCCCTCCTTATGAGGGGGGCTTCCGCGTCGGCCGCGGTCGCTCTCTTCCTTTTGTCCGGCCCCGGAGCCGCGCTCGCCCACGGTCAGATGTCGTTCGGGTCGCCGGCCATGCGCTCGGGCACGGGCCATGGCCACGCGTCGGCGCCGGGCTTCCGAAACGGGAGCCGTTCCTCATGGGCGTGGCGCGGTTCGAACCGGGGCGCCCGCTTCGGCAGAAACGGCCGGTTCTGGAACGGCGGCGGGTTCTACGGCTCGGGCTTCTGGTACGGTCCCTACGGGTTCGCTGACACGGGCGGCGGGGGCGCCGGCCCGGTAATCATTGTCACCGCGCCGTCGTTCAGCGACTTTCCTGCGGCCGCGCCCGAAGGCGCGGGCCCCGGCTCCCAGGGCGGCTGCGTGATCCACAAGCTCAGTTACGACAGGGCGGGAAAATTCGTCGGCGAGCGTCAGACGTCCCAGTGCTGACCCGCCATTGACTGGCATGCCCGGGAAAGCGGGCATCCGGCAGCCCTCTGGCGAGACTATCACCTCTCGCGTGCTGTCTGAAACGGCGCCGTGTCGGCAGGCTCAGTCCGGCGACGTTCCGCGGACGCCGACCAGGCCGCGATCCGCGGCCGCGCCGGCGAGGTTGAGCGGCCGGACGCCTTCGTCGCAGATCAGAAAGCGCTCCGTCGGAATCCACCAGACCTCGTCCGGCTGAAACTTCTCGACCTCCGCCCAGTCGAAGCCGCATTCGTGATGATTGAGCCAGATGGCGCGCCCAACATGCTGGGCGAGCATCGGCGGAAAATAGGAGGCGGTGAAGGAATTGCCGATGACCATGATGGTCGGGCCGGGCCGGCCCGACGACAGAATCCAATCGGGCATCGGCCCCGGCGAAAGGTCCTGGCTTTTTCCTCCCGAAGGCAGCGCTAGCTCCCGGACGGTTTCGGTCACCTCGTCCTCGGCCCCGATGATCCGTGCGACGTCGCCGCCCTTGCGCTCGGCTGGCGGCCCGATCGACGACTCGGGATCGAGCCGCCAATCCGGATGGCCGCTCGCCTCGGCGATGGCGTTGAACGCGAGCACCGCCGAGCGCGCGGTCCAGTGGGTGTCGTGCATGAGATAGGCCTCGCTGTCGGCGCGCGCCTTCTCCATCACCGGCCTCAGGTCGACAGTCTTGATTCCGCGCGCGGCAAGATCGGCGAGAAAGAGATCGTACTCGGTTTTCCTTTCCCCCCTCTGCGCCCACAGCGGAAGATCGTCCTGGTATATTGTCGAGGAATTGGGCGCCACGGCCACGAGCAGGCTTGCGCCGCGCCGGGCGAGCGCGGCGCGCATCTCGGCCAGCATGTCGGCCGCATCGGCCACCTTCCGGTCGCGGAGAACGAGCCCGGCGCTCTGACGCACCATGTCCCGCCCAAGGTAGAACATCCGGCCATCGCGGCCGATGAGGGCCTTCTCGTTGCCGTAGAGCACCGGGTGGGACAGGTCGCGTTGGGTATGGATCATCGTCTGCCGAAGGCCGAAATGATCCTTGAGATAGGCGTCGGCCTCGCCCGGAAACGCGATGAGCGCGTCCCAGCTCAGGGGCGCCTGCGGCGTCGACGCCAGCAGGCGTCCTTCCTTCAGAATCAGCTCCGGGCTGTCGGGCTTGATAAGTCCGACGATGAGCGGCGTCGCCAGTAGCGCGAAAGCCAGAAGGGCGAAATATCGGCGATGGCGCTTGAGCATTCCAGCTCAGAACCGGAAGTACAGGAAGGGGCTATAGGCGCCGGCCGCAACCGTGATCATGGAAAAGATCAGAAGCGCGAAGGTCACGGTCACGTCGGCCGAGGCTCGCAGGACGAGCGGCGCCGGCCACCGGGGCAGCCATCGCGGGACCACCGCCAGAACGCAACCGATGACCAGCGTCGCAATCGCCCGTTCGCTCAGGGCGTCGTGCATGTCGAAGCTGAGCTCGGTCACGCCGTGCCGGCCGAAGAGGCTGGCGTAATAGCCGACGGCTTCGGAGAGATTGGCGGCGCGAAACAGGACCCAGCCTCCCATGACCGCGAGCAGCGCATAGGCCCACCGCGCCGGGATCGCCAGCCGGGCGAGAACCGTCTGCAGGCCCAGCCGTTCGATCACCAGGAAGGCGCCGTGCCACGCGCCCCACAGGACGAAGGTCCAATTCGCGCCATGCCATAGTCCGCACAGCAGGAACACCATGACGAGATTGCGATAGGTCTGTGCATTCCCGCCGCGGTTGCCGCCGAGCGGAATGTAAAGGTAGTCGCGCAGCCATGAAGACAGCGAGATGTGCCAGCGCCGCCAGAACTCGGTGATCGAGAGCGATGTGTACGGCATGCGGAAATTGCGCGGAAAGGTGAAGCCGAGCACGATCCCGAGGCCAATCGCCATGTTCGAATAGCCGGCGAAATCGAAATAGATCTGGACCGTGTACGCGATAAGTCCGATCCACGCTTCGACGAGCGAGCGATTGGGCGCCTGGTCGAACGCGACCTGAACCAGCGGCGCGACGACGTCGGCCACCAGCACCTTCTGCGCCAGGCCGACGATGAAAATGCGCGCGCCGACGGAGATGCGGGCCAGCGTGAATCTGCGCGCGTCCAGCTGGCGGGCGACGGTCTTGTAGCGGACGATCGGTCCGGCGACCAATTGCGGAAAGAGAGAGATATAAAGAGCGACATCGATCGGATCGCGGTTGGCTCGGAACCGCCGCCGGTAGATGTCGATGATGTACGACAGGCAATGGAAGGTGAAGAAGGAGATTCCGAGCGGAAGAGCGATGTTGGTCTTCGCCACCGCTATTCCGAACGGCCCCAGCAGCGCCGCAAGATTGCCGGTGACGAAATTCGCATATTTGAACAGCGCGAGGATGAGAAGATTGCCCGCCACCGCGACCGCAAGCGCGATCCGGCGCGCCGCGCCGTCCCGGTTGTCGATGATCAGCGCGGCGAAGAAGTTGAAGACGATCGAGAACAAGAGGACCAGGACAAAGCGCGGTTCTCCCCAGGCGTAGAAAAGGAGCGAGAACAGCAGCGTGACGACGTTTTTGCCCTTGATCGTCGGGGTGAGGAAATAAAAAGCCAGAAAGATCGGCAGGAAATAGAACAGGAACGTTATCGAGGAAAAGACCATTGCCGAAACGCCTGCGCTGAGCTTCCTGTGACTCGAGACGGCTGCGCCCGGGAGAAGACACGACCATGGGCTTCGCAATACGGGTTTGCCATGGCCGACGAGGCCGACGGAACCCTTCTACGGCGCCTTCGCCGCATTGCGAAGCGGGGTCGCGCACGAGGGGCCGTTAGCGCGCGTCCGCCTCATTCAGGACGGAGCGTGGGTCGCAACGACAAGAGGGGCCGCCCGGAGACGAGCTATGGGTTAGACCAATGAAAATCGCCGCCAGCCGTCCCGGCCGATCAGCGGACCGCCATGCTGACCTGTGTTCCGCCGCCGGCGCCGCTCAGAGAGGCGTAGGTGTTCCCCGCCGTGGCCCCATTGACGTTCACACTTATCCAATGCCCCGGGACGTTGACCGCATTGTAGAATTCCACCCAATAGCCCCACGAGCCGGTAAACAGCGACCACCCCGAGTCCCAGTTGTAGAGCTGCAGGTTCGCGTTCACCGTTCCCTCGCTGCCAACCATGGTGACGACCTCATACGAGCCGTACCAGATGTTGCCAGAGGTGGCCCAGTCCCACCCCTGCACACAGATGTGCGCGCCGTTGCAGAAGGTGGCGTTGAACCACGACTGCTCCGGAGGTGTGGCCGGAGTGATGTGGCGCGCACGAACGCGGGCCGTGTCCGACGTTGGCGGCGTCGAAACCTGAGCTGCGCTCATCCCGTGGGCCATCGGCGTCTGAGGCGGCTTGGGCGCCCTTGCGGGAGGCGCCGCCATGGTTCGGCCGGCGGCGTGGAGGAGCGCGGGCGGCGTGGGCAGCCGCGACAGCTCGCTATAGATGCTGCTCAGCGTGCGTCCGCGCAGCGCGTCGATTTTAGACGGTTGGCCCTCCGGCGCGCTTTCCACGACGCCGGTGAGCCCGGGCCGGAACTCGACGAACGCGAGTGCGTTTGTTCCCGCCGTCAGCGATGTGAGCACGGTCGCCCCGGGGTTTCGCCGGCGAAATTCGTTCGCCAGCTGCGCCTCCAGCGCCGAGGCGCCGCCGAGGTCCCGCGCCAGGGCAGTGGCGGAGTGCGTCCGCGTATAGACGAGCTGCGCATCGGGCTTCACCCACACGTAGACTCCGCCTTTCGGCGCCACCGCCTCCGGCGCCTCGGCCGACCTGAGCACCTCGTCCCGCGGTATGTCGATGTAGTCGCTCAGATCTTCCAGCGCAGCATAGAGCCGCAGTGTCTCGCCATTCTTCGTCGGTCCCACGTAGCCCTGGAGCCGTACGGCGTCTCCGGGATGCACGTCGCCGGCGAGTGTTGCGAGAACCGGATGCACGACCGGACCCTTGTCGCCTGCACCACGCGTCGCCATGGCGTTCCTCCTCTTTGGGTTCGGATTTATTCAAAGCCCGAGACGGGCGGCGGCCCGGCGGGACATAGCGAACAGGCAAAAAGTTGTTTTTGCGTCGTTTTGGCGGTCGTGTCCAGCCGTCAGCCGGCGATTTGGCCGCGAGGCCGAACCCCTGACCTCGTATAACAACGTAATGTAATTGTACGTAAAACAAACACATATATTGCTATCGTTAAATATGATACTACATGGGTCCGCGAGGCGCGGAGCGCCGGCGCCCGTGAGAGCCAGATGCCCGATGTGATCACCGCCAACCGTCTGACCGACGGCGTCGTCGTCTTTCAGGCCGTGGACGAGGCCTGGAGCGAGGATTTCAACCGCGCCGCGGTTCTCGCCGACCCGCAGGCCACGGCCGAGGCGCTCGCGCGGGCCAAGCGGGACGAGGCGAACAATCTTGTCGTCGACGCCTATGCGGTCCCGGTCGAGGAGCGCAACGGCCATTTCGCTCCCAAGGCGCTGCGCGAGGCGATCCGCGCCGCCGGGCCGACCAACCGGCGCGATCTCGGCAAGCAGGCGGAGGGCCTCGCGCCCCGCTCGGGTCCCAAGGCCGCGACGGAGGCCGACCATGTATCACTATGACAATTTCGACGCCGCCTTTGTCGCCGCGCGGGTCGAGCAGTTTCGCGACCAGGTGGCGCGCCGCCTTTCCGGCGAATTGACCGAAGAGCAGTTCCGCCCGCACCGGCTGATGAACGGCCTCTACCTGCAGCTCCATTCCTACATGCTGCGGGTCGCCGTGCCCTACGGCGTCCTGAGCTCGCTGCAGATGCGCAAACTGGCCGAGATCGCGCGCCGTTACGATCGCGGCTATGGCCATTTCACCACAAGGCAGAACATCCAGTACAACTGGCCGGCTCTCAAGGACACGCCCGATATCCTCGCCGAGCTCGCGAGCGTCGAGATGCACGCGATCCAGACCTCGGGAAACTGCATTCGCAACATCACCGCTGACCACTTCTCCGGCGTCGCGCACGACGAAATCGCCGACCCGCGCCCCTACGCGGAGATCCTGAGGCAGTGGTCGTCGCTCCATCCCGAGTTTTCATTTCTGCCGCGCAAGTTCAAGGTCGCCGTGAACGGCGCGGCCCACGACCGCGCGGTGATCCAGGCCCACGACATCGGCTTGCAGGTGGTGCGCAACGACGCCGGCGAGATCGGTTTTTCCGTCTATGTCGGCGGCGGCCTCGGCCGGACGCCGATGATCGGCCGCAAGGTCCGCGACTTCCTGCCAGAGCGCGACCTGCTCGGCTATGTCGAAGCGATTCTGCGCGTCTACAATCTCGAGGGCCGGCGCGACAACAAGTACAAGGCGCGCATCAAGATCCTGGTGCACGAGAAGGGCGTCGAGGCGCTCAGCGAGGCGGTCGAGGCCGAATTCGCCGCGCGCGACCCCAAGGCGCTTGACCTGCCCGCGCGGGAAATCGAGCGCTTCCGCGCCTTCTTCGCGCTGCCCGAGCTTGAGCCTAAGAAGCCGGTCAGCGATCGCGTCGAACGCCGCAAGGGCAAGGACGCGCGCTTCGCCAGTTTTTGCGCCTCCAACGTCCTGCCGCACAAGGCGTCGGGCTATGTCGTCGTCACCGTCTCGCTGAAGGCGATCGGCGCGCCCCCCGGCGACGCCAGCGCCGACCAGATGGACGCCGTCGCCGATCTCGCCGAGGATTACTCCCACGACGAGGTCCGCGTCTCGCACGAGCAGAACCTCATCCTGCCCCATGTCGCGCTGGACGACTTGCCGGCGGTCTACGATCGCCTTGCGTCGGTTGGCCTATCGACGCCGAACGCCGGCGGGATCAGCGACATCATCGCCTGCCCCGGCCTCGACTACTGCGCGTTGGCGACGGCCCGCTCAATTCCTGTCGCGCAAAGGATCGCCCAGCGCTTCGGCGACGGCGCGCGCGCGCGCTCGATCGGGCCGCTCAAGATCAAGATATCCGGCTGCATCAACGCCTGCGGGCATCACCACGTCGGCCATATCGGCATTCTCGGCCTCGAGCGCGCGGGCGAGGAAACCTACCAGATCACGCTCGGCGGCTCCGCCGACGAGCAGGCGGCGATCGGCCAGATCGTCGGCCCCGGCTTCAGTTCGGAGAACGTCGTCGAGGCGATCGAGACCATTGTCGACACTTACATTGGCTTGAGGCGCGACGAGGCCGAAACCTTCCTGGACGCCTTCCGCCGGGTCGGGATGGCGCCGTTCAAGGAGGCGCTCTACGAACGAAGCGCCGGATCGGACATCTGATGAGCGCCCATGACGTCAAGTTGTTTGGCGACCAGATCGCCGCCTCGCGGCTCGAGACCCGGTTCGCGCGGCTCAAGGCTTCGTCGCTGCTGAGGCTGGCGATCGAGGACCTCTATCCCGGCCGGATCGCGCTGGTCTCGAGCTTCGGCGCCGACGCCGCGGCGCTCCTGCACATGGTCGCGCAGGTCGACGCCGCCACGCCGGTAATTTTCGTCGACACCGGCCAGCACTTCCCAGAGACGCTGGCTTATCGCGACGCGCTTTGTGAGTCTCTCAAGCTGACGAACGTGATCGTGGCCACTCCGGACGCGGACGTTCTCGCCGCGGAAGACCCGGAGAAATTCCTGTTCGCAAGCGATCCTGACCGCTGCTGCGACATCCGCAAGGTGCGTCCGCTTGCGGAGGCGATGGAGGGGTTCGACGCCTGGATAACCGGTCGGAAGGGCTTTCAGAGCACGACGCGCGCGACCCTGCCGCTGTTTGAAGCTGAAGGAGAGCGGATCAAGATCAACCCGCTTGTCGGCTGGAGCGCAAGCGACGTGCTCAAGTACATCGAGGAAGCAGGGCTGCCGCGCCATCCTCTGGTCGCCAAGGGGTTCCCGTCGATCGGCTGCCTGCCGTGCACGAGCGCGGTCCGACCCGGCGAGGACGAACGCGCGGGCCGATGGCGCGGCCGGGGCAAAGTGGAGTGCGGCATTCATGTCGGCCCGCTCGACGCGGGAGACGGCATCTGATGCCGTTGTGGCGGCGTGAGGGCTTCGTCGACGATGAGTGGACCGTTCTCGATGACGAAGCTCCGGTTCCGCCGAGCGGCGCGATGATGGTGTCGCTCAAGCGCTGGCTCGCCGAACGGGAGGCGCTAGCGCCGCGGAGCGCGCCGATCGGCGTTGCGGTCGAGGCCGGCGCCGACGCGCAAGCGCATCTCGCCGATCTTGCCGGTCGCCCTCTCGTAGCGCTTGCGTTCTCCAAGTTCGCGGATGGCCGGGCGTTCTCTTATGCCCGGCTTCTGCGTGATCGGCACGGGTTTCGGGGCGAGTTGCGGGCTATCGGCGACGTACTGATCGACGAAATCCCGCTCATGCTGCGTTGCGGCTTCGATTCCTTCGACGTGACCAACGCGCCGACCTTGCATGCGCTCGAAAGCGGCCATTTGCCCGGCTCGCCGCTCCATTACCAGCCGGCGAGCGCGCATGACGAGACGCACGAGGGAACGCGGCCGTGGCTCAGGGTTTCGATCAGGCCGGAGACCTAAGGTACGTCGCCCGCCATCCCGCTCGTTCGGCCTTAGGCCCGGGACGCAAAAAGCGGCGACAATTGTTTGCGATAATCCGAAGGCCATGCTATCTTACGTGCTGTCGTCGGAGCCGGGATTGTTGTCCGGCGAGCGAGGAAGCGTCAGTGCTTGGCGCTGTTTGACGTCGACGTCTTGTTAATGGTCAGGCGGAGGATCGAAAGCGACGCTTTTCCTTGGATTTGTGGCTTAAGCCGTTGAAAAACCTAGATCGGCGGAAAGAAGATGTTTGGATTTTTCTTCACTCCGCTTTGAATTTCCTTCCCAGCTAATTTGGATTTTCCTTCCACGAGCTTTGACAACCCTTCCACCGCGCCCCACGCGGGAATGCTATTCGGCCCACCCCTTCAATTCCCGCCGTGCGACCGCTTCGATGACCGCGATCCCTTCGACGCTGTCGTTGAGACATGGAATCGCAGCGAAGCTCTCCCCGCCGGCTTCGCGAAAATAACTTGCGTTCTCGACGCCGATTTCCTCGAGCGTCTCCAGGCAGTCGGCCGCGAATCCTGGGGTCATCACGGCCACGCGTTTGACGCCCCGCGAGGCGAGTTCTCGTAAGGTCTCCGCAGTATAGGGCTTCAACCATTCGGCGCGGCCGAAGCGCGATTGAAACGTCATCTTGAGGCGTTCCCCGTCCAGTTTGAGCGCCTCGCCCAGAAGTCGCGTCGTCTTGGCGCAATGACAATAGTAGGGGTCGCCCTGGTCGAAATAGGCTTGCGGAATTCCGTGATAAGAGGCGAGCACGATCTCGGGTTCGAACGCGAGATTCGCAAAGCCGGCGCGGAGGGAACGGGCGAGCGCGTCGATATAGACAGGATCGTCGTAGTAAGGCGCAGCCATCCGAAGCGCCGGCTGCCAACGCATCGTGGCCAACGTCTCGAAGACCTTGTCGCCGACCGTTGCGGTCGAAGCGGCGCAATATTGCGGATAAAGCGGAACGACGAGAATCCGGTCGCAGCCCTCGGCCTGGAGGGCCTTGAGACGCTCGCCGATCGATGGTGCGCCGTAACGCATCGCCCAGTCGACCGTAACCTCCGGCTCGAGAGTGCCGAGGGCGAGCCGGAGCTTTTCGCTCTGCGAACGGGTGATCGTCTTCAGCGGCCCCTCGTTCCTCTCATTGTTCCAGATGGCCTCGTAGTCGCGCCCCTTGGCGCGCGGCCGTGTCAGCAGAATGAACTGGAGGATGGGCGCCCAGATCGGGCGCGGCGTCTCGATGACCCGCCGGTCGGAGAGAAACTCCTTTAAATAGCGGCGGATCGACCAATAATCGGTCCCCTCCGGGGTGCCGAGATTGACGATCAGCACCCCGACCCGGCCGCTCGGCGCCGGCGGATGGGCCGCCGGGCGAAAGGCTCGGACCTCATGCGGGAGGTTCGCAACATTCATGGAGACGCCTCGATCGGCCCCGCGACGGCAGGGACTTCGTCACCGCCCTGCGGCTGGCGTGAAGTTTGTCGCGACTCCGTTGATGCAATAGCGCAGACCCGTCGGCGGAGGCCCATCCGGAAACACATGACCGAGATGCGAGCCGCAACGCGAACAGTGCACCTCGGTGCGCGTCATCCCGAGGCTCCGGTCGACGGTGGTTTCGACAGCGCCTTCGACCGGCGTGTTGAAGCTCGGCCAGCCGGTGCCGCTCTCGAACTTGGTCTTGCTCTCGAACAGCGGCTGCCCGCAGGCGGCGCAACTGAAAGCGCCCGGCCGCTTCTCGTAGAGGAGCGCGCAGCTTCCCGGCCGCTCGGTGGCGTGCCCGCGCATGATGTCATATTGCTCGGGAGTCAGGAGCGCGCGCCATTCGGCGTCCGTGTGGGTTACGGGGAAGTGGTCTTGTTTCATGAGAACCTCCTTTGAGCGACTATATAGGCGCGATCGCCCATGGCCGCACTCCTCTTTTCGTGAGTGAGCAATCCGCCGTTACGTATCGAACTCGAACCGTTCGCACATATTGCCTCCAGGCCGCGCCAGAATCTCCAGAATGTGGCTATTCCGCGAACACGACCGTCTTGCCCTGATTGAGGAGCACCCGGTCTTCGAGCACGTTGGCGACCGCACGGGCGAGCACGCGGCGCTCGACGTCGCGCCCCTTGCGCACAAGATCCTCGGGCGTATCGCGGTGGCTGATGCGCTCGACGTCCTGTTCGATGATCGGGCCCTCGTCGAGATCGGAAGTGACGAAATGGGCCGTCGCCCCGATCAGCTTGACGCCGCGCTGATGCGCCTGATGATAGGGCTTGGCCCCCTTGAAGCCGGGCAGAAACGAATGATGAATATTGACGCAGCGCCCCTGCAGCTTGGCCGCGAAGCCGTCTGACAAAATCTGCATATAGCGTGCGAGAATGACGAGATCGGCCGTGGCGGATTTTATGATCTCCCACGCCTGCGCCTCCTGCTCCATTTTGGTTTGCCTGGTGATCGGCAGGAAGTGAAAGGGAATGTCGCCGAATTCGATGTGGCCGTATGTCTCGCGTGGATAATTGGCGATGATCGCGACCGGGTCCATCGCCAGCTCGCCGCTGCGCCAGCGGTAAAGGAGATCGACGAGGCAATGGTCGAAACGGGAGACCATGAGCGCGACCCGTTTACGCTGGACGGCCGGGCGCATCGACCAGGTCATAGTGAAGGCGGCGGCGATCGCCTCGAACTTTTCCTCCAGGCGCTGGATATCGGCGCGCGAACCCGCGGGGTTGAAGACCACCCGCATGAAGAAGTTGCCGGTCTCCGTATCGTCGAACTGCTGGGCGTCGAGAATGTTGAACCCGCCGTCGAACAGCGCGGTCGAGACTTTGGCGACTATTCCGGGCCGGTTCGCGCACGACAACGTCAGAATGTGGCGTGGGCTCAACATGAGCACCCCTCCCTGGGCCCTCGATGGCCCCGCTGGGACGCGGGCGCCGCGGCTAGCTAGGGCAGGGGAAGCCCGGAGCGCAAGGGGGGCGACTGTCCGCAGACGGCGCCGTTACTGCTTGACCCGTTTGAGGGTCTCCTCAACCGAAGGCGCGATTCGTTCCACGATGACCTCGACTCCCTCGGTCGTCGGATGCACGCCGTCGGGCTGGTTGAGCTTCGGGTCGCCCGCAACGCCGTCAAGGAAGAACGGATAGAGCGCGGCGTCGTGAGCCTTGGCCAAATCCGGATAAATGGCGGAGAATTCGCGGTCGTATTCGGCGCCAAGATTGGGAGCCGCCCTCATGCCGGCGATGAGGGTAGGCAATCGGGCGGCGTGAGCCTTGTCCAGGATCGCCGAAAGCGCCTTCTTCGTCGCCTCCGGCTTGAGGCCGCGCAGCATGTCATTGGCGCCGAGCTCGACGATAAGCGCGTCGGCGTCGGCCGGCACCGCCCAGTCATACCGCGCGAGCCCGTCTGTGGCGGTGTCTCCGGACACCCCGGCATTGAGGACATCCACGTCCCAACCCCGGGCCCGAAGCGCCGCTTCCAGGCGATCCGGGAAGGCCTTGCCGGGCGGCAGACCAAGGCCGGCGGTCAGGCTGTCTCCCAGCACGACGAGGCGAATCGCGCGCGCCGCGGCGGGCGGAGCCGCGGCGAGAACCGCCAGGAACGCGGCCGCCTGGACGAGGAGGAGCCAATGCCCATATGAGGTCGACTTTGCTTTCAGGATTTCCGGCAATGGTTGTTCCAGCAGTCGCGATGCGCGGCGTCGATCTCAGCCTCGGTCGCGGCGCCGCTCGCGTGCATATCTTGCGTGACGTGGCTCTGACAATTGGCAAGGGCGAGGCGGTGGGGGTCGTCGGCCCCTCCGGCTCGGGTAAATCAACGTTGTTGATGATCATGGCTGGGCTCGAGCGGCCGGACAAAGGCGAAGTCGAGATCGACGGCGTCAAGCTTGGCGCGATGAACGAAGACGCTCTGGCGCGTTTCCGTGGGCGGCGGATTGGCATCGTGTTCCAGTCCTTCCACCTGATCCCGACGATGACCGCACTCGAAAACGTTGCGGCGCCGCTCGAGCTTGCCGGCGCCTCGGACGCGACTGCGCGCGCAACGGCCGAACTCGAACAGGTGGGTCTTGGCGACCGTCTCAGTCACTATCCCGCCCAGCTTTCGGGCGGCGAGCAGCAGCGCGTGGCGCTGGCCCGTGCGCTCTGCCCGCGTCCCTCGCTGCTGATCGCGGATGAGCCGACCGGCAATCTTGATGAGACGACGGGGGGCGCAATCGTCGATTTGATATTCGATTTGCCCGCGCGCCGTGGAGCGACGCTGGCGCTCGTGACCCACGACGCCGCCCTCGCCGCCCGTTGCGACCGGGTGATTCGCATGCGTTCGGGCAAGGTCGAGGAAATTCCGGCCGCAGTCCCGGCATGAATGCGCCTGCCGCATTCCCGCAGACGCGCACGCGGATGCCGGTGGGACGCTTCGCCATTCGCGACTTGCGCGGCGGGCTCGGAGGTCTGCGCATTTTTCTTCTTAGCATCGCGCTCGGAGTGGCCGCGATCGTAGGGGTCGAGAGTCTCGCCCGGGCGCTCGACGACGGATTGGGGCGCGAAGGACGCGTGATCCTCGGCGGCGACGCGTCGTTTTCGCTCATTCACCGCCGCCTCTCGGCCGCCGAACAGCAGTTTCTCGAAGGTCACGGCTCCCTGTCCACGGTTGCGACGATGCGCGCCATGGCGAGAGCCGGGAGCGACGACGCGGCGCTCGTTGAGCTCAAAGCCGTCGAACCGTCGTGGCCGAGGATTGGCGCGGCCGTCTTGGCGCCGTCGATGCCGCTTGATGAAGCATTGTCCGAGAAGGAGGGCGTGTTCGGGGCGGCGGCGGAAGAGGCGCTTCTGGCCCGGCTGAACCTGAAGCTCGGGGACGTCATTCGGATCGGCGAGGCAAAGTTCTCGATTCGAACCATCCTGACCAGCGAACCGGATCGCTTGGCGACCGGTGTCGGCCTCGGTCCGCGCGTCCTCATTTCGCAGGCGGCCCTCGACGCCACGGCGCTGGTCCAACCCGGATCCCTCGTTCGATGGACGACCCGCGTCATCATGGGCGGACCGGGCGGCGGGCCGGATGAGGCCTCGGTTCGAGCCTTCATGAGCGAGGCCAAGCAGGCCTTTCCGCAGGCCGGGTGGGAGGCTCGCTCGCGTCTCAATGTTTCCCCTGAATTCAGTCGCGATCTCGATCGGTTCGCCGAGTTCCTCACGCTGGCCGGTTTACTGTCGCTGGTCGTCGGCGGCGTCGGCGTCGCCAACGCAGCGCATGGCTTCGTCGAGCGTAAGCGTGCAACGCTTGCGATTCTGAAAGCCATCGGCGCGACGGGCGCGAGCGTCGTGGGGCTCGCGCTCCTCGAGTTCTCCATCGTCGCACTGATAGGAGCCCTCATCGGCGCGGCCCTTGGCGCGAGCATACCCTTCGCCGTCGATTGGCTGTTCGGGTCGCTGCTGCCGATTCCGCTCGCGCCGTCGATCGAGCCGAGCGTGATCGCGCTTGGGGTGGCGTTCGGGCTGCTGACGGCGCTGGCGTTCTCGATCGCGCCACTCGGTCGGGCGCACGACCTGCCGGTGACGACGCTGATCCGGGATCTGGCGGAAGAGCGTCAAGGCTGGCCCCGGAAGCGCTACCTTGCCGGCGCTGCGCTCGCGGGAGCGGCGCTCGTTGCGTTGGCCATTGTGACGAGCCCACAACGCCCGGTCGCTGCTTACGTCGCTGGCGCAACCCTGGTCGCTTTGGCGGCGCTCCGGTTCGTCGCGTTCGGCCTAGCCCTCCTGGCCCGTCGCGCTCCCAAAACGCGCTTCGTTGAATGGCGCATGGCGCTCGCCGCGATTCAAAGACCGGGCGGTCTGACCGCGTCGGTAGTGCTGTCCCTGGGCTTGGGCCTGGCGGCGCTGGTTGCGCTTACCCTCATCGACGCGAATATGCGCGCCGAGCTGCTTCGATCCGAGCCCGGCGTGACGCCGAGCTTCTTTTTCCTCGATGTGCCGGGCGCCGACGCCGGCGCGTTTCGAGACTTCCTGAAGCGCGAGGCGCCCGACGTCAAAATCAGCGAGACGCCGATGATGCGCGGGCGCTTCGTCCGAATCGCGGACAGGCCGGTCGAGACGGTCAAGGCCAGCGACAATGTCGCCTGGGCCTTGGAAGGCGACCGCGGCGTGACCTTCGCCGAAAGACCGCCCGAAGGCTCCGAGATCGTCGCTGGCGAGTGGTGGCCGGACAACTATTCCGGTCCGCCGCTGCTCTCGATGGAGAAGGAGGTCGCCGACGGCCTTGGGCTCCGCGTCGGCGACGTCGTGGTCGTCAACGTGCTCGGGCGCGATATCGCGGCGAGGGTCGCGAACCTGCGGAAAGTCAACTGGCGCAGCTTCGCGATCAATTTCGTGCTGGTCTATTCGCCCAACACGCTCAAGGGCGCGCCTTACACCGAGCTCGTCTCCGCGGCGTTGCCGTCCGCTGATGGCCGGCAAGCCGAGCTCGCGCTTTTGCGCGAGGCGGCGCGGCAGTTTCCTGCGGTCGCCAGCGTACGGGTGCAGGAGGCGCTGGAGAACGTCGAAGCTCTGGTCGCCAAGCTGGCGCTCGCGGTCCGCGCCGCGACCGGCGTTGCGCTCACGACCTCGGTCTTGGTGCTCGCCGGGGCGCTGGCTGCCAATCGGCGCACCCGACTCGCCGACGCCACCGTGCTCAAGATCCTCGGCGCCACGCGCGTACGGCTGACCGCGATGTTCCTGATCGAATACGCACTCCTGGGCGCTTCGACTGCCGCGTTCGGCGTCGGCGCGGGGACGCTGGCCGCCTACCTGGTCGTCACGCATGTCATGCGGTTCGACTTCGTCTTCGATTGGGCCGGTTCGCTCGCCGCCGCTGGCGGAGGGCTCGCGATCACTGTCGGGTTTGGCATGATCGGCGCCTGGCGCGTGCTCAGTCAGAAGCCCGCGGCTTACCTGCGTGAATTGTGATAGTAAGGCGCGATCGACGGCTTGGACCTCGAATGGAGCGGGTCAGGCTACCGAGGGGAGCGAAAGTCAATGGCGCCACTCACCGAGTCCTATGTCCACGGCGCCTCGCCTGCACCGCTCAGCGGCGAGACGATCGGCCGTCTTCTGCGCCGCGTCGCGCTTGAAGGACCGGATCGGCCGGCGCTGGTGACGCGCCACCAGGGCGTGCGCTGGACATATGCCGAACTCCTCGGCCGCTCGGAGGACCTTGCGATCGGACTGCGCGCCCTTGGGCTCGAGAAGGGCGATCGGGTCGGCATCTGGTCGCCCAACGTCAGCGAGTGGGTTCTGGCGCAGTTCGGAACCGCGCTCGCCGGGCTCATCCTGGTCAACATCAATCCCGCCTACCGTAGCCACGAATTCGAATACGCGATGAAGAAGTCCGGCTGCCGGGCGCTGATCCTCAGTCCTGGGCATAAGAACAATGACTACTTCGCTTCGCTGCGCGCCTGCGCCCCCGAGATCGACGCGGCCCAGCCGGGCAAGCTCTCGTCCAAAGGCCTGCCGAAGCTCGAGATCGTCATCCGCATGGGGACCGACAAGTCGGCGGGGATGCTCAATTTCGACGATGTCGCCAAGCCCGCCTCGGCGGCCGACCGGGTCAAGCTTGCGGCCTTCGAAGCGTCGCTGCAGTTCGACGATCCGATCAACATCCAGTTCACCTCGGGAACGACGGGCGCGCCGAAAGGCGCGACCCTGACCCACCACAACATCGTCAACAACGGCTATTTCATAGGCGAGGCGATGCGCCTCACCCCGGATGACCGGCTGTGCATCCCGGTGCCTTACTACCATTGCTTCGGCATGGTGCTCGGCAATCTCGCCTGCGTCACCCACGGCTCGTGCATGGTGAGCCCGTCGGAAGGATTCGACCCGCTGGCGACGCTCGAGGCGGTGCAAGCGGAACGATGCACTGGCTTGCACGGGGTGCCGACGATGTTCATCGCGATGCTCGAGCATCCCGAATTCGCTCGCTTCGACCTCAAGACCCTGCGGACAGGGATCATGGCTGGCTCGCCCTGCCCGGTCGAGGTGATGCGCAAGGTCGTCGACCAGATGCACATGAGCGAGGTGACGATCGCCTACGGCATGACCGAAACGAGCCCCGTCAGCTTCCAAAGCTCCTATGACGATCCCTTGGAGCGGCGCGTCTCGACTGTCGGGCGCGTCCAGCCGCATCTCGAGGTCAAGATTATCGACCTCGAGGGCCGGATCGTCGCGCCGGGCATCCCCGGCGAGCTGCTTACCCGGGGCTATAGCGTCATGCGCGGCTATTGGGACGATCCCGTGGGGACGGCCGCCGCGATCGACGAGGCCCGTTTCATGCACACCGGCGATCTGGCGACAATCGATGCTGACGGTTACTGCAATATTGTCGGCCGGCTCAAAGACATGATCATTCGCGGCGGGGAGAATATCTATCCGCGCGAGATCGAGGAGTTTCTGTTTACCCACCCCGCCATCGCCGAGGTCCAGGCTTTCGGGGTCCCCGATCATCGGTACGGCGAGGAGCTTTGCGTCTGGATCCGCCGCCGCGAGGGCTGGGCCTTGAACGAGGACGAGGTTGTCGCCTTTTGTCGGGCCTCAATCGCCCACTACAAGGCGCCCCGCCATGTCCGCTTCGTCGATTCTTTCCCGATGACGGTCACGGGCAAGGCTCAGAAGTTCCTCATGCGCAAGGCAATGATCGAGGAATTGGGGGTCAAGGAGCAGAAGACAGCCTGATCGAGGCAGCCGCGCTGGGAGCTTCCCGCCGCCAAAAAACTGCAATTGGAGCCTTCACTGGAAATTGAGACAATTCCGGTTCTCTTGGCAATTCGGCCCGGCGCGCTTAAATGTCCCGGGACAGACAGGGTCGGAACGGTCGGGGACAGCTTAATCGATCCCTCCGTCACGGGAAGGCTATGAACGCGAATTACCGAAATTTTGCCCTGTGGGTGATAATTTTCTTGCTGGTTCTGGCTCTGGTGACTCTGTTCCAGAGCCCGGGCCAGAAAGCCCCGTCGAGCGAAATCACCTTCAGCCAGCTGCTCACCGACGCGGACGCCGGGAACATTCGCGACGTCACGATCGCCGGCCCGGAAATTTCGGGCCACATGAAGGACGGGCGGTCGTTCCAGACCTACGCGCCGAGCGATCCCAGCCTCGTGCAGACGCTGTACAAGAAGGACGTCACGATTACCGCCAAGCCGCCGTCGGACGGCAACAACTGGCTGCTCACGATCGTCTCCAGCGTGCTGCCGGTTCTCTTGTTCCTGGGCCTGTGGATCTACATGACCCGGCAGATGCAGGGCGGCGCCGGCAAGGCGATGGGATTCGGCAAGTCGAAAGCCAAGCTTCTGACCGAAGCGCAAGGGCGAGTTACGTTCGAGGACGTCGCCGGCGTCGACGAGGCCAAAGAGGACCTTCAGGAGATCGTTGAATTCCTGCGTGACCCGCAAAAGTTCCAGAAGCTCGGGGGACGCATTCCTCGCGGCGTGCTGCTGGTCGGGCCGCCGGGGACAGGCAAGACCTTGACCGCCCGGGCGGTCGCGGGCGAAGCCAATGTGCCGTTCTTCACCATCTCTGGCTCTGACTTCGTCGAGATGTTCGTCGGCGTCGGCGCGAGCCGGGTGCGCGACATGTTCGAGCAGGCGAAGAAGAACGCGCCATGCATCATCTTCATCGATGAAATCGACGCGGTCGGGCGCCATCGCGGCGCGGGCCTGGGCGGCGGCAACGACGAGCGCGAGCAGACGCTCAATCAGCTGCTCGTCGAGATGGACGGCTTCGAGCAGAACGAAGGCATCATAATTATCGCCGCTACCAATCGGCCCGACGTGCTCGATCCGGCGCTGCTCCGGCCTGGTCGCTTCGACCGTCAGATCGTGATCTCGAACCCCGATTTCATCGGCCGCGAGAAGATCCTGAGGGTCCATGTGCGCAAGGTCCCGCTCGGGCCCGACGTCGATCTCAAGGTGGTTGCGCGCGGAACGCCGGGCTTTTCGGGCGCTGACTTGATGAATCTCGTCAACGAGGCGGCGCTGCTTGCCGCCCGGCGCGGAAAGCGGGTCGTCACCCGGCAGGAGTTCGAGGATTCGAGGGACAAGATCATGATGGGCGCTGAACGGCGCACGCTCATCATGACCGAAGAGGAAAAGCGGCTGACCGCTTATCACGAGGCCGGCCACGCCCTTGTATCGGTCTCGATGCCAGCCTCAACGCCGATCCACAAGGCGACGATCATCCCGCGCGGCCGGGCGCTGGGCATGGTGCAGTCCTTGCCCGAGCGCGACCAGATCTCGCAGAGTTACGAACAGCTCATCGCGATGCTGGCGATGTCGATGGGCGGGCGCGTCGCCGAAGAACTGATGTTCGGGAAGGACAAGGTCACCTCCGGCGCGGCGGGCGACATCCAGCAGGTGACAAAGATCGCCCGCGCCATGGTGACCCGGCTCGGCTTTTCCGACAAGCTTGGCACAGTCATGTACGGCGAGAACCAGGACGAGGTGTTCCTCGGCTATTCGCTGGGTCGGCAGCAGAACATCTCGGAAGCGACCGCGGAGACGATCGACCAGGAAGTCCGCCGTCTGGTGCTGGAGGCGCACGAGACCGCGACGCGGATTCTCACCGACCGGCGCGCAGACCTCCAGACGCTCGCGGCGGGGCTTATGGAGTTCGAGACGCTGACCGGCGACGAGATCGTCGGCTTGCTGCAGGGCGTGCGGCCGGTGCGCGAATCGGCGGCCGACCGGGAGCCTCCGGCGGCTCCGCGCGCCGCCGTGCCTTCGACCGGCAAGCCGAGGCCGATCGGTCCGGAGGCCGGCGGGCTCGAGCCGCAGCCGCAAACCTGACCCCCGCGAGCGCGCTGTCGACAAGATCCTACCGCTTCGCCATCCGCACGACGTGGCCGCCCGGCCCCGGCCGCGGAGGCACGGGAAGGTGGGGGAGATAGCGGCTGACCAGCGCCGCGCGGTCGAGATCTTCAATCTCCCTGAACCCGAGCCTGCGCGCGGCGGCGTGCAAATCCCCGGTATTGAAAAAACAGCGAAACGGTTCGCCATGGGCCGCGACGCTCTCAGCCATTGAGCGATGAAAGGCCTGCGTCGCCGGCTGCTCGATCGTGTGTGGCGGATTGGCGTAGTCGAACACGACTTCCGCCCCGCCGGGCAGGTCAGCCAGTTCGCCAAGCGTTGCGAGCACTGACTCCTTCGTCAGATAGGGGGTAACGCCCAACCAAAGCACGAAGGTTCGTTCGCTCGACTTCAACCCGGCCGCTTTCAGCGCCTCGGTCATGCCGCCGTGCTCGAAATCGTGCGCGACATACGCGACATGGGCCGGTTTCGCGATATTCGCGTCGGCCAGCCGGCGCCGCTTGTCGAGTTGGGTCGCGGGATGATCGAGCTCGAAGACGCGCAATCCCTCGGCCCCCTGAAGCCGATAGGCGAATGTGTCCAGGCCCGCGCCGAGTACGAGAATTTGTCGCACGCCCTCAGCCATCGCGCGGCGAGCCATATCTTCGGCGAAGCGGCTGCGCATGGCGATGAAAAACCGCAACGGCCGCCGCTCGGGCCTCTCTTTGGCCAGCGCGACCGCCTCGTCGGCGTCTCGCCCGAGGATCACGAGAGCCAGAGGGTCGGCGAAGACGATCCCGCGCTCGAGAACCTGGTGGGCCGCCCTATGCCCGGCCGCGCCAATCGCGGTCGCGCTCGCCTGTCCGTGTTGCATTGGGCGAAGGTAGTGGCGGGGGTGCGGTATGTCGAGCAAGACCGGGCTTGACGCCGAAAAACCCCTCCCCTATAGACCCGCCTTCCTATCGGTCGGGGCCGTTATGCGGCGGGGCGCTTCTTCACGGGAGCGGCCCGATTTTCGTTTGCCGGATCGCGTCCCAAGGCTTTTCGTTCGAAGGATCATTGTGCAATGTCGCGCCGCTGCGAGCTGACGGGCAAGGCCGTTCAATCCGGCAACAAAGTCAGCCATTCCAACCGCAAGACGCGCACCCGCTTCTTGCCCAATCTCGTCCAGGTCACGCTGATCTCCGACACGCTGGAGCGCGCCGTGCGGCTCAGGATCAGCGCAGCCGCGCTGCGCTCGGTCGAGCATCGCGGCGGGCTCGACGACTTCCTCGCCAAGGCGAACGTGTCGGAGCTCTCCGACACAGCCGTCGAGTTGAAGCGCGAGATCGCCAAGAAGCGCGCCGAGGCGCAAGCCAAGGCCGCCTAGGCGGCCGCGCGCTTGAGTTCCGCCGCGTCCCGCGACAGAGCTTCGACCGCGAGGTAGTCTCCGCGGGCGAGCGCCGCCTTCTGCAACATCCACGAGCCGCCGACGCAGGGCACGTTCGGCAGCTTCAGGTATTCGGGCGCCTTCGCAAGGTCGATGCCGCCGGTCGGGCAGAAGCTGAGATCGGGCAGGGGCGCGGCGATCGATGCGAGGAGCCTCGCGCCGCCGACCGCTTCGGCGGGGAAAAGCTTCAGCGCGCGAAAGCCGAGCTCCCGCAACGCCATAGCCTCTGACACGGTCGCGCAGCCCGGCAGAAACGGCACGGGCGACTGCGCTGCGGCTTTGGCGAGCGCCGCAGGAGCGCCGGGGCTGACCAGAAACCGCGCCCCTGCCGCGATCGCCTCGGCGATCTGCTCGACCGAAACGATCGTGCCCGCGCCGACGACCGCGCCGGGCACGCTTTTGGCGATTTCCCGGATCGCCGCCAGCGCCGAGGGCGTGCGCAGCGTCACCTCGATCGCATAGAGGCCGCCGGCGACAAGCGCCTTCGCCTGCGCGACGCCATCCTCGACGCTCGCGACCGTTAGAACCGGGATGACCGGCGCGAGCGTCATGATCGAGGCCGTTTCGCCGTTGAGGGAATAAAGCGCCATTGCGCACTCCAGGAATTCGACGCTCCGCCCTTAGCACGCCGCACGGCTTCGCGGCGAGGCTCGCGCCCGCCCTGGAATCGACTAGGCTGGTCGGAATGACCAGCGGCCGGCCGCGACGGAGCCCGAGTGAACGCGCCAATTGATCTGTCGGTCTACAAGGAGACCCTGCTGTTCCTCGTAACGGCGGGCGTGATCGCGCCGCTGTTCTTCCGGCTGCACGTCAGTCCGGTGCTGGGCTATCTGCTGGCCGGCCTCGCGCTTGGGCCCTATGGCCTCGGCTCCCTCAACTTGAAAGCGCCCTGGCTCAATGCGCTCGCGATCAACGTCGAGGCGATCGACCGGATCGCCGCCTTCGGCGTCGTCGCGCTTTTGTTCACCATGGGGCTCGAATTGTCGTTCGAGCGATTGCGCCGCATGCGCCGGCTGGTGTTCGGGCTCGGGCTGGCGCAGGTCGTCGTCACGATGGCGATCCTCAGCGGCGTCGCCTGGGGTCTCGGCCTTGCTCCACCCTCAGCGCTGACTGTCGGGGCTGCGTTGACGATGTCCTCGACCGCGATCGTCATCCCGATGCTGGTCGAGAGCAAACGACTCCATACCGGCGCCGGCCGGGCGAGCTTCGCGGTATTGCTGTTTCAAGATCTGGCGGTCGCGCCGCTGTTGGTCATGACGGGCGCATTCTCGGCCGGCGGCGAGCACGGACTTGGCTGGGCGCTCATCAGCGCCTTGGCCCCGGCCGGGCTGGCGCTCGTCGCGCTGGTCGTTTTCGGCCGCCTCGCGCTCAGGCCATTTTTCCATTTCGTCGCCGCAACCAAGAGCCCGGAATTCTTCATGGCGGCGTGTCTGCTGGTGGTGCTGGGCGATGGTCTGGCCGCTGCGGCGAGCCATCTCTCGATGGCGCTTGGCGCCTTTGTCGCGGGGCTTCTGCTGGCGGAGACGGAATACCGGCGCGAGATCGAAGTGACCATCGAGCCATTCCGAGGTCTGCTTCTCGGCCTCTATTTCGTTTCGGTCGGCGCCGGGATCAATCCCGCGTTTATCGTTGCCCGGCCAGGCCTCATCTTCGGACTTGCCGCGGCGCTCGCGGCGGCGAAGGGCCTCACGCTGTTTGCGCTGGCGCGCACATTCCGGCTGCCGCCTCGCGTAGCCGCCGAAATGTCCCTGTTGCTCGGGCCGGGCGGCGAATTCGGTTTCGTCATGGTCGGCGCAGCGTTTGCCGGCGGGCTCATAGATCGCGGGCTCGCAACGACGCTCATCAGCGCGGTGGCGATATCGATGCTCGCGGTTCCGGGGCTGGCCAAGATCGGGGCGCGCATCGGCTTGCCGCTGCGAGCCGCGGACAAGGGGCAGCCGGAAATTCCGCCGGAGAGCGAGGACTCCCGGGTGATCATCGTCGGCTACGGCCGCGTCGGCGCGCTCATCGGCGACATGCTCGATCGGCACGCGATCCCGTTCATCGCCGTGGATTCGGACGCGCGGCTGACGACGCGCGCCCGGTCCGACGGCAAGCCGGTTTACTACGGCGACGCCGCGCGGCCCGAATATCTGCGCCACTGCGGACTCGAGTCCGCGCGCGCGGTCGTCGTCACCATGGACTCGCCCGCCGCCAACGAAGCGGTGGTGGAGGCGACGCGCCTCTTGCGGCCCGAGGTGACGCTGGTCGCCCGCGCGCGCGACGCCAACCACGCTCGCGCGCTCTACAGGCTCGGCGTGACGGACGCGGTGCCCGAGACGATCGAGGCAAGCCTGCAGCTGTCGGAGGCTGTGCTGGTCGATCTCGGCGTTCCAATGGGCCTGGTTATCGCATCGATCCACGAGAAGCGGGACGAGTTCCGCAAGCTCCTCACCGCCGCCGGCGCGCCCGAGCGGCCGCGATCGACGCGGGGGCCGCGACGGAGGTGAGCGGGCGCGTTCACAATATCCACGAGCGGCTCTAGCTGTGCTTGTCGCGTTTGGTTAGAAGGGGCCCCATTGTCAGGAACGAACGTCCCTTGCCCCCCGTCCTTCGCCTATTCCTCGTAACACTCGCCTCTTGGGCGGGACTGGCCGGCGCGGCGCGGGCCGATTGCGCCTTCACGCCAACGCCGGCGTCTCGGCTTCAAGGCCCGGCCGCGGTCGTCGAGTATCGGCCGGTGCTGAAGGCATGCGTAGCCGCCGACGGTCGCAAGGCGGTGGCGATCCGCGAGATGACTGTCGCCGGCCAGAAGCTCGCCTTGCTTGCCGATCCCGAGGCGTTGACGACCCGGCTGGAGCGCGCCGCCTGCTGGACCTGCAGCGAAATGAGCGAGCCCGAGCTCAAGTCGACCCGCATGGGTCGCGCGGTCGACGAATCGGCCGAGGCGCCGGGTCTCATCCATCGCGGCTTCCTTCAAAATGCCGGGCTGACCCATGGGGGGGCGGCTGGCGATTTTCTCACCGGCGATCTCTGCCCGAGCAAGCGGCCGCTCGATCGGACCTTTTTCGCCCGGCTCGAGACGGCGAGCCCCCGCGCTCCCATCGCCCTGTCTATCTCCGGCCTCTGGCTCACCCATCACTTCGCCGATTTCCGCTGGCTCGTTGATCAGCGTAATTCCGGCGCTCTCGATATCCTGTGGGTCGATCACACCTACCATCACCCCTACCGGCGCAAGCTCCCCGACGCCGCGAACTTCCTTTTGACCAAGGGGGTGGATCCGGAGATGGAGATCCTCGACACCGAGCGGCTTCTCATCGCCAACGGCGAGACTCCGTCGCTGTTCTTCCGCTTCCCCGGCCTTGTCTCGAGCGATCCGCTGATGCAGGCGGTGAGCCGGTTCCACTTGGTGACGCTGGGCGCGGACGCCTGGCTCGCCAAGGGGCAACAGCCGGGAAAAGGCTCGATCGTGCTGGTGCATCCCAACGGCAATGAGCCGAAGGGCCTCGCCCTCTTCTCGCAGGACCTCAAGCGCGGAACGATCGCCGCACCGCTTGAGCCTCTGACCGCGGCGCCCGAGTAGGCGGGCGCTCAAGCCGGCCGATCCCGAACCCAGGATCGCGGCCAGCGCCGCGCCAAGTCCGACACAGGTCAGCGTGCTGAATCGCATGGCGGTCCTCCCTGAGATGTGGCGTGTGGGTTAAGTGTCAGCCGCGATTGTCCGCCTTGCCGAACAGCCCGTGCCGTTTGCCCGCTCTTATCGCGCTTCCCCACACTCGCTATATCGGCAGTCGATCAGGAGGAGACGAGAGCCATGGTCGACATCAGCAAAGCCGGAACTTTTCCGCTCGGCGATCACGTCGTGAAGCGCATGGGCTATGGCGCGATGCAGCTCGCCGGACCGGGAGTGTTCGGGCCGCCGAAGGACCGCGCGGGCGCGATTGCGGTGCTGCGTGAGGCGGTTGCGAGCGGCGTCAATCACATCGACACCAGCGACTACTACGGCCCCTATGTCACCAACGAGCTGATCCGCGAAGCGCTCCGCCCCTATCCCGACGATCTCGTCATCGTCACCAAGATCGGAGCCAGACGCGGCGCCGACGCATCCTGGATCCCGGCGATGGCGCCGGCCGAGCTTGAGAGCGCAGTGCACGACAATCTCAGGCGTCTCGGGCTCGATGCGCTCGAAGTCGTCAACCTCAGAATCATGGGAAGGGTCCATGGGCCGGCCGAAGGGCCGATCGAGGCGCCGCTCACGGTTCTGGCCGAACTCCAGCGGCAGGGCCTCGTGCGTCACATTGGCCTCAGCAATGTCACGTCGAAACAGGTCGCGGAGGGGCGGCGGATCTGCGACATCGTCTGCGTGCAGAACATGTACAATGTCGCCCATCGGGAGGACGACGCCCTGATCGACGAACTCGCGCGAGCCGGGACGGCCTACGCGCCGTTCTTCCCGCTCGGCGGCTTCACACCGTTGCAGTCAACCGCGCTTAGCGATGTCGCGAAGAGCCTCGGCGCCACTCCGATGCAGGTCGCCCTCGCCTGGCTCCTTCGGCGCGCGCCCAACATCCTGCTCATTCCAGGGACTTCGTCGGCCGGCCATCTGCGCGAGAACCTGGCGGCGGCCGACCTCGAGCTGCCGCGCGAGGCCGCCGCGACGCTGGACCGGATCGCGGTCGGCCTGGCCCCGGCCTGAGGCCGGAATGTTCAGTAACCCTTGCCGCTGTCGTCCGCATAAGCGGGCGCGAGCGAAATGGTCACGCTGGCGGCCGCGCCGCAAGCCATCGTGATGACCACAAGAAGGATAAGCAGATATTGCATTGTCCCCTCCGCAACCCGGCGGCGGCGCTTGCTTGGATTCTCGCGCCGCGCGCCAACAACAGCCAAGCGAACTTCTCCCCCAATCGAGAAGAATGCGCCGTGAGCGCGCTCACATAGTTGCGCCCGCGCCGTCGCAAGCGAGCTGACCCCTCCGTTCGGCGCGGCCCCCACTCGGCTCGCCGACCCGTACGTATAGCTAATGGATATTAGCTTCCCAATTAACGTCTAGTAAATTGTCGTCCCGGCGACGGCATCTGAAGCGGTCATGATGAAAAAAGTGCTGACATCGAACGCGACCTGCAGCCGCTCTTCATGCGTATCGCTTCGCTATCCGCGCCCCACGAATGGCATCTTGGTCGCCATGATCGTCATGGTGAGGATGTTGGTGCTCAACGGCAGGTTGGCCATGGTGGCGACCGCTTGGCCGACCTCGTCGGGATCCATGGTCGGCTCGACCGCCATACGGCCGTCGGCCTGCATAACGCCCTGGGTCATCCGGCGCGCCATCTCGGTCAGCGCGTTGCCGACGTCGATCTGCCCGCAGGCGATGTCGTGAGCGCGGCCGTCGAGCGCGATCGACTTGGTGAGCCCGGAGACGGCGTGCTTGGTCGCGTTATAGGCAATGGCCATAGGCCTCGGCGTATGGGCCGAGATCGAGCCGTTGTTGATGATCCGCCCCCCTTGAGGCTTCTGGCGCTTCATGAGGCCGAACGCGCCCTGGGCGCAGAGGAACATGCCATTGAGGTTGACGTCGACCACCGCCTTCCAAGTGTCGTAGGGCAGTTCGTCGATCGGAACCGCCGGCGCCCCCCGCCCAGCGTTGTTGAACAGGAGGTCGAGACGGCCGAACTCGCGCTCGACGGTCGCGAACAGCGCCTTCACCGCCTCCGGATCGCTGACGTCAGACGGCGCGGCGATGGCGCGCCGCCCGAGCGCCTTGATGTCGCCGGCGGTCTCCTCGAGCGGCTCGCGCCGACGCCCGGCGAGCGCCACATGCCAGCCCGAGCGAGCCAGCGCCAGGGCCGACGCCCTGCCAATTCCGGAGCCAGCCCCGGTCACCAGGGCAAAACGCTCGCCGTTCATTATCCCTCCCTCGTTCGTCATATCGCCCGTTCCAGCCTGAGCTCCGGCGCCATGCGCCAGAGGGCGGCGGCGAGCACGATCGCGCCCCCGAGCATGGTCGCCCGGCCTGGGTTCTCGCCGAAAGCTAGAAACACCCATACCGGTCCGAGCACAACATCCAGCAGGCTGATGAGGCCGGCTTCGGCGGACGGGATGAACTTGGCGCCCTCCATAAACAGGACGAAGGCAAGGCCGATCGTCGTCAGGCCGAACACCAACAGGATGACGAAATCGTGGAGCCCGATCGGCGGAAGCGGCGAGTTGGCAAGGCCGAAGATTCCGGAGCCGACCGCGCCGAGGCAATTGACGACGATCATCGAGGCTTTCGGCTGACGCCGCTGGAGCACGATCATGCCCGCGAAGGCGAGCGTCATCAGCATCGACAGCGCCTGTCCCAAGAGCCGCCCTGAGCCCAGACCGTTCGCAACCATAATGACAATACCCAGGAGCGCCAGGCCCGAGGCGGCAAGAGTGCGAGAGCTGACCCGTTCGCGATTGATGAGGAAGCCGATCGCGGCAGCGACGAAAGGCAGGGTGGCGTAGATCACCATGACGTCCGCGATGGTCGTGGTCATCACCGAGGCGGTATAGGCGGAGATGGCGATCATCGCCAAAAGCGCCACGAGCGGCGACAGTGGACCGAAGCCGAACGGATTGTCGAGGCGTCCGCGCCTCCATTCGATGAGGCCAACGGCGGCGATCGAGACCGCGCCAAGCAGGGCCCGCCAGCCCATCACCGTCCAGACGTCGAGATGCGCCAGAAGGCGGGCGAAGAGGCCCGCCATGCTCCATAGCACCGTGGCGACGAGGACCAGCAGCACGCCGCGCCGGCGCGCGGACTTTTCGCCCGGCACGGAAGCCTCTCCATTTCGCTTGGGGTCGACGCCAGAATAGGGAGATTCGCGCTGCAGGGGAATGGCGCGCAATCGCGCAAAAATGCGATAGCGCAGCGCCCGTTCGCCGGCGCGGCGAGGGTCAAGGCCGCCGCTTTACGATCCCTCGGATTGCTTGGCGATGGCCCGTCGAGAGACGGGCGTCCTTGACGCCCTCTGGCGCGCGATCGCCATTGGCGTTCGGGCGGCGCTCGCGACCCAAAGCGAGCCGGAAAATCGTTGGGCGAACCTCCAGGCATGTTCGGCGCAGCGCACACAAGGGACGGCGAAGGCCTCGAGCGCGGAGCGGAAAGGCGGCGCTTCAACGCCGAGGCCGAACACAATTCGTTCGCGCGACCTCGCGGGAACGACGAGGGTGCCGAACGCCCAATCCCAGACTGCCAGCGCAAAGCCGAGGTTCCGATCGTAGTGCACGGGATCGGCGGAATGATGCAGCTGGTGGTGGGCCGGGCTCTGTAGGATGCGGCCGGCGAATCCGGTGAAAGCGATCCACATGTGGCTGTGGCGCAGATGGCCATAGGTGATCAGGAACGCCATCAGGAGAATGTTGCCGTTGAGCAGGGTGAACGGGCGCACGCCGGGACCAAAGGCGTAGGTCATGACACCAAACACTATTCCGGTGGAGAACCCGATCAGGTTCATGAACGCGATGATCTCGACCGGATGCTGACGCAATTCGGTGAGCGTCGTCATGACTTCGGCCGAATGGTGGACCTTGTGGAATTCCCACAGCGCCGGGATCTTGTGGAAACAATAGTGGGCGAACCAATAGGCGAGCTCGGAAGCCAGGAGCTGGAGCACGGTCGCGAGAGCGAGAACTGTCCACGCCGGCCAGCGCGCCGGCGCGTGCGGCCCAAAGCCGTGGATCAGGGCGGCGACGATCGCGTCGCGCCAGAAGAAGAGGCCAAGGCCAAGCATGCCGTAAGCGGAGGCCAGCGCGACGCCGTTCAGCGCCCATAGGCGCATGTCGATCAGCGACGAGGGATGGAGGAGAATGCGACTGGGGAAGATCGAGCGTACGAATCCCCTGAGGCTCAAGCGTCGGCCGCGCGCCTGGCGTCGGCCGGCATAATAGAGCGCGCAGGCCATCAGGGCGCCGCCGAGCGCGGGCGCGCCGAAGGCCGAAGCGGGGCTGAACGGCTCGAGGACCGTGCTTTGCAGCGCGGCCCAGACCGCAGCGGGGCCGGACACGGTTTTCTCCTAAGGCTCATCGATGCGGCGCCAAGCCTAGCGCGCTCCGCTTCCCAAAAGGTTAGGAATGTCGGGCGAAGTCTCACCCATCGGGGGGCGGCGGAATGGAACAGTTGATCGGCGCGGATTGGCGCGACCTCATCGGGACGGCGGACGGCGCCTTCCTGCTCGCGTTCCCATCTCTCTTTTCAATCATAAACCCGATCGGCGGGGCGCTGATCTTCTATGGCGTGACCAAGGATTTCTCGCTCGGGGACAAGGAGAAGGTCGCCGCCCTGGTCGGCGTTTACTCCCTGCTCATCATGTTCGGCGCGCTCTGGGCCGGCGCTTACGTGCTGCGCTTCTTCGGGGTCTCGATCGACGCGTTGCGGATCGCCGGCGGGACCGTCGTTGCGCTTAGCGGCTGGAGCCTGTTGACGTCGGCTGAGACTCACCCCGACCGCAAGGGACACGAGCGCGCCGAAGAGCAGGGAGGCGCAGGCGACCCGATGCAGCTTGCGTTCTTTCCCTTGACGCTGCCGTTCACCACCGGCCCGGGCACGATCGCTGTCGCGATCACCATCGGCGCCGAACGGCCGTCGACCGGCGTCGGCTTCGTCGCCTTCTTTCTCGGCGCGAGCATCGCTGCGGTCGCCAACGCAGCGATCATCTGGATCTTCTACAGGTCCGCCGATCGGTTGACCAACTTCATTGGGCCAACCGCTCAGGCGGTGATCGTGCGGCTCACCGCCTTCCTCCTCATGTGCATCGGCGTCCAGATCCTGATGATCGCCATCGGGGACCTGGTCGGCAAGTGGCGCGTCGCCTAGCGCCGCGCCGTCTTTTCGGCCCGATAAAGGGCGCGATAACGTTTGAGCCGCGGCGCGTGGAGGGCGGCCTGTTCGGGATCGGGGATGAACTCGCGCTGGACCGGCGGACGCGCGCACACCGCCTCGACGGCTCCCGCCCCGGCGGCAAGCATGCCGAGCCGAGCCGCGCCGAGCGCCGCGCCCGCTTCCGCTCCGGCAGCGAGATCGATCGTCAAGCCCGTGACGTCGGCGATCATCTGACCCCAGAATTCCGAGCGCGCGCCGCCGCCGACCAAGAGCGGCCTGACTGGCCTCGCCCCGGCGGCGTCCAGCACGTCGACACCGTCGGCGAACGAGAAGGCGACACCCTCCATGACCGCGAACGCAAGCGCATCCCCGCCGTGCTCGGATCCCAAACCCGCGAGCATGCCGGTCGCCTCGGCGTCGTTGTGGGGTGTGCGCTCGCCGCTGAGATAAGGCAGGAAGATCGGCGCGGAAGCGATCGCGCTCTTCGAGCGGGCGAAGGCTGCTGCGCCAGCGATCACTTCGCCGATGTCGCGCTCGCGACCGAGAACGCCGGCAATCCAGGAGAGCGAGGAGGCCGCCGACAGGGTCACCGCCATGCCGTGCCACCGCTCTGGCAGAGCGTGGCAGAACGCGTGCAGCGTGCGCTCCGGCAGACTGACAAAACGGTCGGTGACTGAAAAGATCACGCCCGAGGTGCCGAGCGAAACGAAGCCCGCGCCGGGTGCGGTCGCGCCGACTCCGATCGCCGAAGCGGCGTTGTCGCCACCTCCGCCGGCGATCGGAATCTTGCGGCCGGCGAGGCCCCATTCCTGTGCGATCTCGGGCGCGAGATAGGCTGAGACTTCGGATCCCTCGACCAGGCGCGGCATCGCCTTCTCGTTCAGGCCGGTCGCTGCGAGCAGGCTCGCGTCCCAGCGCCGCCGGCCGACGTCGAGCCACAGGGTTCCGGAGGCGTCCGACATCTCCGAGACGGCTTCGCTCGAGAGGCGCAGGCGCACATAGTCCTTGGGCAGCAGCACCCGCCTGGTCGCCTTGGCGACGTCGGGCTCATGCGCGGCGACCCACAACATCTTGGGCGCGGTGAAGCCCGGCATGGCAAGGTTGCCGGTGCGCTGCTCGAGATCGGGGACGCGGCGCTTGAGCTCGCCGCATTCGGCGAACGAGCGGCCGTCGTTCCACAGGATCGCGGGCCTCAGCGGCTTGTCGTGAGCGTCGAGCAGGGTCGCGCCGTGCATCTGGCCGGAGAGCCCGATCCCCGCGAGCGCGGCGAATTCGGTCGGCGCATGGCGGCGGATCACGGCGACGGCCGCCTCGACGCCCTTGACCCAGTCGTCGGGATCCTGCTCGCTCCACAGCGGAAAAGGGCGCGAGACGCCGAGCGGGGTCGAAGCTTCCGCAACCACCCGCTGGCCGGCGTCGACAAGCAGCGCCTTGACCGACGACGTCCCGATATCGAGCCCCAGAAACGTCTCTTGCTTGCCCGTCGTCATCGGCGCCTCCCGCTAGGCGGCCACAATAAACAAAAAGCCCCGGCCTTGTCGCCGGGGCTCGGGCAGGCGCGTTCAGCGCAAGCCAGTGAAGGGAAGGCTCAGGCGACTGTCAGGTTGCCTGCCGACGAGCGGCCGGTGCGCTTGTCGGCCACAATCTCGTACACGACCTTCTGTCCCTCGGCGAGGTCGCGAAGCCCCGCGCGCTCGACGGCGCTGATATGGACGAATACGTCCTTGCCGCCATCGTCGGGCTGGATGAAGCCAAAGCCCTTCGTTGCGTTGAACCATTTGACGGTTCCAGTAGCCATAGATGCAGTCCCGTAGATGAAGTTGAGAGGAGCGGCCTGATGTCGCCAGTCCGCTATCGGTGCGGAAGGCTTCCTCGTCGCGCGTCGCAGAACGCGAAGTCGAGTCGTCGGTCGGACATCGATGTCAGCCCATAGCCACACATGGTGGTGAAATCAAGATCACGTTCTGGCTGGGTCTCACAGCCGCGCTCCGACGGCGTGGGCGATCTGGGCGCCGGCCTCGTAGTAGGCTTCCTTCAGCCCCGGCAGGGCGGGCGAGTCAGGCTCGGTGAGGGGGAGCGGCAGGTCCTTTTCGCTTACCTTGCCCAGAATATGCTCGGAAAGGACACGCCCGAACACCGTGCCGGTGCCGATGCCCCTGCCATTGTAGCCGCAGAAGGCGACGACGTTCGGACCCAGGCGATGGAACCGGGGCAGCGCGTTATCGGTCATGCCCATCATCCCGTACCACTGCGCCTCAAACGCGACTTCGCCGATCTGGGGAAAGGTCTTCTTCAGCGCCCGCATGGCCCAGGCGCGATGGACCGCAAGCCCGCCGGCCCGCAAGGCGCCGATGCTGCCGAAGAGGAGCCGGCCGGCGCGGTCGAAGCGGAACGAGTTCATGATCATCCGCGTGTCCCAGCAGCCCTCCCGGCCGGGGAGGATCGTCTTTTGCAGTTCGGCGCTCAAAGGCCGCGTGGCGAAATTGAAATAGGGCACGCAGACCTGCTCACGGCGCCCCTGGGGCCATGGAAGGCCGCCATAGGCGTCTGTCGCGACGGCGATCCAGTCGGCAGTGACGGTCCCGCGGCCCGTCGCCAGCGTCCACGTTTTTCCCGTCCGCTCGACCGATCTGACCGGACTTCGGGTGTGGATGGCGGCGCCGGAGGCGATCGCCGCCCCGGCAAGGCCGCGCGCGTAGCCGAGCGGCTGGATGATTCCGGCGCGCAGATCGAGCAGGGAACCCGCGTAGATGTCGACGCCGATCCGCCTGGCGGTCTCGGCTTGCGTGAGAAGTCGGACCGGCGCGCCCCGCGCGCCCCATTGCCGCGCGCGTTCCTCGATTTTGGCAAGTCCCGCACGCCCGACCGCGCAATGCAGCGTGCCGTTGCGCACCAGTTCGCAGTCGACGCCGTGCTTGTCGACCAGCGCGTAAACTTCCGCCGGGCCGCCTCCAAGCAAGTTGATAAGCCGCTCGCCGTACTCGGCGCCAAGCCTTTCGACGATGTCGTCGGGCGCGAGCCACATGCCAGCGTTGACCAGGCCGACGTTCCGTCCTGCGCCTCCGAAGCCGATCTCGACCGCCTCGAGCGCCACGACCTTCGCCCCGGCTTCAGCCAAATGGAGCGCGGTCGAGAGCCCGGTATAGCCGCAGCCGACGACCGCGACGTCAGCCCGAACCTCGCCGTCGAGGGGCGATGTCGGCGGCGCCGGCGGCGCGGTCATTTCCCACAGGCCATGCGAAAGCGGGTCGTTTTGCATTCCGGGATGATAGGCTCGCGCCCGCGCTCTTTCCAACTGCCGCCTGGGCCGGCCTCGACGCTGCCCTCCCCGGGCAATATAGATCGCCGCTGACGGAAGCCGAGGGCGTTGCAATGAGCGGATTTCACGGACCCGATCTCGGTCCCTTCCAATGGGACGATCCGCTCCTCCTCGAATCCCAGCTTAGCGAGGACGAACGGATGATCCGCGACACCGCGCGAGATTTCGCCGCCAGGGAGCTCGCGCCGCGCATTCAGAAAGCCTATCTCGAGGAAAAGACCGACCCGAAGCTCTTCCGTCTGATGGGCGAAGCGGGGCTGCTCGGGGTGACGTTGCCGGAAGAATTCGGTTGCGCCGGCGCGGGTTACGTCTCCTACGGCCTGGTCGCGCGCGAGGTCGAGCGGGTCGACTCCGGCTTCCGCTCGATGATGAGCGTGCAGAGCTCGCTCGTCATGTATCCGATCCATGCCTATGGCGACGAGGACCAGCGGCGCAAATACCTGCCGGGCCTGGCGCGCGGCGAGCTCATCGGCTGCTTCGGCCTGACCGAGCCGGCCGCCGGCTCCGATCCCGGCGGCATGGTGACGCGGGCCGAGAAGATCGACGGCGGCTATCGGCTCATCGGCGCCAAGACCTGGATCAGCAACGCGCCGATCGCCGATGTGTTCGTCGTCTGGGCGAAGTCGCGCGCGCATGGCGACAAGATCCGCGGCTTCATCCTCGAAAAGGGGATGAAAGGCCTCTCGGCGCCGAAGATCGAGGGCAAGCTTTCGCTGCGCGCCTCGATCACCGGCGAGATCGTGCTCGACAATGTGGAGGCGCCGGAAAGCGCGCTGCTGCCGAATGTCGCCGGCCTCAAGGGTCCGTTCGGCTGTCTCAATCGCGCCCGCTACGGCATCTCCTGGGGGGCGATGGGCGCGGCGGAGGATTGCTGGCATGCCGCCCGGCAATATGGCCTCGACCGCAAGCAGTTCGGCCGCCCTCTCGCCCAGACCCAGCTCTTTCAGAAGAAGCTCGCCGACATGCAGACCAAGATCGCGCTCGGGCTCCAGGCTTCGCTTAGGGTCGGGCGGCTGATGGACGAGGGCCGCGCGGCGCCGGAGATGATCTCGCTCGTCAAGCGCTCGAATTGCGGCGAGGCGCTCGACGTCGCCCGCGCCGCGCGCGACATGCACGGCGGCAACGGCATCCAGATCGAGTACAAGGTCATGCGCCATCTCGCCAATCTCGAGACGGTCAACACCTACGAGGGCACGCACGACGTTCATGCGCTGATCCTGGGGCGGGCGCAGACCGGCCTGCAGGCGTTTTTCTAGGGCCATGAGCGCGCTTACCGGCCTGAAAGTCCTCGAACTCGCGCGCGTGCTCGCCGGCCCGACGACGGGCCAGACGCTCGCCGACCTCGGCGCCGACGTGATCAAGGTCGAAAGCCCGGAGGGCGACGAGACGCGCCGCTGGGGTCCGCCCTTCATCGACACCGAAGGCGAGCAGGCGGCGGCCTATTTCCATTCCTGCAACCGCGGGAAACGCTCGATCGTCGCCGACTTTGCGACCGAACGCGGGCGCGAGATCGTCAAGCGCCTCGCCGCCCGCTCGGACGTGCTGATCGAGAACTTCAAGGTCGGCGGACTCGCCAAGTTCGGCCTCGACTACGCGTCCTTGAGCGCGCTCAACCCGCGGCTCGTCTATTGCTCCGTCACGGGCTTCGGCCAGACAGGTCCTTATGCGAAGCGCGCCGGCTATGACTTCCTCATCCAGGGGATGTCCGGGATCATGAGCATCACCGGCGAGCCGGACGGGTCGCCGCAGAAGGCAGGCGTCGCCATCGCCGATCTCTTCACCGGCCTCTATGGCGTGATCGCCATCGAGGCGGCGCTGATCGAGCGCGAGCGCACCGGACGCGGCCAGCATCTGGACCTTTCGCTGTTCGATTCGATGAGCGCGATGCTCGCCAATCAGGCGATGAACTATCTCGCCTCCGGCAAGTCGCCCAAGCGCATGGGCAACGCGCACGTCAATCTCGCGCCCTATCAGACGCTGCCGGTTTCGGACGGCTGGTTCATTGTCGCGGTCGGCAACGACGGGCAGTTCGCGCGCCTCTGCGTCGTGCTCGGGCTTGAGCCGCTGGCCAAGGATAAGCGCTTTGCGACCAATCCTGGTCGGGTCGTTAATCGCGTCGCGCTCGAGGCTGAGCTCAAGGCCAAGACAACGACCTGGAAGCGCGACGCCCTTCTAGCCGCGCTTGAGGCCGCGGTCGTGCCCGCGGGGCCCATCAACACTATCGCCGACCTTTTTGCCGACCCGCAGTTCAAGGCCCGGGACATGAAGATCGCGCCCCAGGGCATACCGGGAATTCGCAGTCCGATTGCGATGAGCGAGAGCCCGCTCACGCTTGCCCGCCGCTCGCCCAAGCTCGGCGAGCACACGGCGGAGATATTGCGCGAGATCGGGCTGGAGTAGGGCAAGCCAGTTTCGATAGTGTCTCTGTTCGGTTTTCGAGCGGCGTTGGGTACACCCGTCTGCTTGACGGCCCTTGCCCGCTGCCCGCAAATCGGCTTTGAGCGGAGGCATGAGCGCAATTCGAAATGTCTGCGTCTATTGCGGATCGGGCGGGGGCAATGACCCGCGGTTCGCGGAAGCGGCGGAGGCCCTGGGCCGCGCCCTCGCGGCGGAGGGCGTCGGACTCGTCTATGGCGGCGGCGGCGATGGCCTCATGGGCCGTCTCGCCCGCGCGACGCTGGCCGCGGGCGGCTACGTGACCGGGATCATCCCGGACTTCCTTGTTCGCAAGGAGCATGCGCTGACCGCCGCCCACGACCTGATCGTGGTCGCCAACATGCACGAACGCAAGCAGGCGATGTTCGATCGCGCCGACGCTTTCGTCGCGCTGCCCGGCGGAATCGGCACCCTCGAGGAACTGGTCGAGCAGATGACCTGGGCGCAGCTCGAGCGCCATGCGAAGCCGATCCTCATCGCCGACATCGAGGGCTTCTGGCGCCCGCTGCTGGCGCTCTTCGCCCATATGCGCTTTCAGGGCTTCATCCGCGAGGGTTTCGATCTGCGCTATCTGGTGGCCGAAAAGATCGAGGACGTCGTGCCGATGCTGCGCGCCGCAGCCGAGCGCCGGACGGCCGAGGGCGCCGTCTCCGCTCGGGACATGTGATGGCTGGCGCACCAGAAGGTCTGAAACGCTTGGGGTTTTCTTTCGCCATTGTAGCGCCATCGTCGCGAGCGCAAGCTCGCGGCCGGCGGTGGAGGCGATTCATGAAGAGACCTGTCTTGAACGTGGCCCTCGCCATGGCGCTCTGCGCCGCAATGGCGACTCCGGCGTCGGCGCAGAATGCGGCGTCGACCGCGCCCACGAAGCTGAAGTCCAAGACCCCGGAGGGCGGGGCTACGGTCACAGTCGTCGTGACGAACTCACGCAAGACCGATCTTGTTGAGCTTCAGGCGGCCGAAAGCGGGTCGGTCGCGTGGAAGAAAGTGCTGGGCGGGCTGAAAACCGGCGCTCACGCCTCGGCTCAATTTCCGAAGACGTTCAATTGCCGCTTCGACCTGCACGGGACCTTCTCCGATGGCCAGTCGACAGAAGCATCCGGCGTCGATGTTTGCGCTCAGAAGACGCTGAATCTGACCGACTGAGCGCGCGTTCCCCCTCCGGCTTGGGGCCGGAGGGAGTCGGTGCTGCCCTTATTTCTGGCCAAACAGCTCCGCGACGTACTCCCAGTTGATGAGGTGATCGACCCACGCCTTGAGATAGTCGGGCCGACGATTGCGGTAGTCTATGTAGTAGGAGTGCTCCCACACGTCGACGCCGAGGATCGGCTTCGCGCCATGGACGAGCGGGTTCTCCCCGTTCGGCGTCTTCATCACCTGAACCTTGCCATCCTTGACGGCAAGCCATGACCAGCCGGAGCCGAACTGCGTGACGCCGCCCTGGATGAAGTCCTCCTTGGCCTTGTCGATCGAGCCGAATGAGTCCTTGAGCGCCTTCTCGACCTCGCCCGGAATCTTGTTGCTCGCGTTCGGCTTCATCCATTTCCAAAAATGTATGTGATTATAGTGCTGCCCGGCGTTGTTGAACACGGCGGGATTTTTGCCGAACGAGCCCTTGACGATTTCCTCAAGCGGCTTGCCCTCCCATTCGGTGCCCTTGAGCGCGTTGTTGCCATTGTTGACGTAGGCAAGGTGATGCTTGTCGTGGTGGAACTCTAGGGTTTCCGCCGACATGTGGGGTTTCAGCGCGTCATGCGGATAGGGCAGATCGGGCAGCGTGAAGGCCATGGAACGGCTCCTTGGGAGGTCAGGGGACGATTGGGAACCGGAATATGGACATTGGGTTCCTTCGGGAGCTTAATTTAGCCGCCCCGTGGCGGCGCGGCAACTCGACCGCATGGCGGGCCCATGGCGCGGCTCCGCGCAATGGCGAAAATCGGCGCCCGGGCGGCGGCGGAGGGCTGGTTGTTCAAGCACATTCTAATCCCGACGGACGGCTCGGATCTGTCGCGCAAGGCGGTTCTTTATGGCGTCCAGCTCGCCAAAGCGTCCGGGGCGAGGGTGACGGGGCTGACGATCGCCGAGCCGTACCGCGTCGCCTCGATGGACGCTGTGCTCGTATCCATCGGCGAGGACGAATACGACGGAGAGTCGCGCCGCATTTCGGACCGGGCGCTGGAACAGGTCAAAATGGCGGCCGAGGCCGCGGGCGTGGCGTGCGAAACCGTCCGCGAGGTTCACGACCAGCCCTATCGCGCCATCATCGATTCAGCGCACGCGCTCAGCTGCGACCTGATCGTCATGGCTTCGCACGGTCGGCGCGGGCTCTCGGCCCTCTTGCTCGGCAGCGAGACCGTCAAGGTCCTGACCCACTCGACGATTCCGGTGCTGGTCTACCGCTGAGCCTCGCGCGCGAGCGTGGCCGCCGTAAGCAAGCTGTCTTTCGCCCGGTCGGCGCGAGCCTGCCTTAGCCGGACCAGCTGCTGGTCGGCCAGAACGCCGATCAGGATGACCGTCCCCATGACCGCGAAATTCAGCGAGCTTGGGATGCCGAGCAGATTCACCAGGTTCTGCAGGACCTGGAGCAGGACTGCGCCGAGCACGATACCCATGATCGAACCCTCGCCGCCGCGCAGCGAACAGCCACCGAGAACCGCCGCCGCAATTCCGTACAGCTCATAGAAATTGCCATGGGAGGCGGGCGAGATCGAGCGCGTGTACATGGTGAGGAAGATTGACGAGACGCCCGCGAGGGCGCCGCAGATGATGTAGGCGGCTACGATGACCTTCTTGGTCGCGATGCCGGAGAAGCGCGCGGCCTCTTCGTTCTTGCCGATGGCGAACAGGTAGCGCCCGAAGACCGACCGGTGCAGCAAAACTCCCATGATCGCGGCGACGATAAGAAAGATGACGAAGGTGTGCGGGATGCCATAGGTGCGCCCGGTGGTGATCCATTCGAGCGCCGGAAAGGTCTGGCCGAACTCGAATCCGGCTGTCCCGTCGTCGGTGTACCAACGAGCGACGCCACGATAGATCAAGAGGCCGCAAAGCGTCACGACGAAGGGCTGCAGATTCATCCTTGTGATGAGAAACCCATGCACCCAGCCAAGAATCACGCCGAAACCGACGATGATTAGGACAGCGAGGAACCACGGTACGTGATAGGTCACAAGCAGGTCGACGAAGACGACGCCGAACAAGGCGAACTCCGAGCCAATCGAAAGATCGATCCCGCCCGTGATGATGACGAAGCCTTCGCCGATCGAAAACAAGCCGAACAGACCGACGAGATTGGCTGTATTCGCCAGGTTGACCGGCGACAGGAAGCGCGGGTTGAGGAACCCAACGACCGCGCCGACAACGACGATGAGCAGGAAAAGCCCAAGATCTTTCTTCAGCATCACGCCGCGCTCTGTTCCGGTCCGCGAGCGACTGCGAGCCGCATCACATTTTCCTCGCTGAACTGGTCGCGGTTCAGCGTTCCGCTGATCGCGCCTTCCTGCATCACGACGATCCGGTCGCTGACGCCGATGACCTCTTCCATGTCGCTGGATATCATGAGGACCGCCACGCCCGAATCCGCGAGTTCTCGCATCAGCGAGTAGATTTCGGATTTCGATCCAACGTCAATCCCGCGCGTCGGTTCGTCGAACATCATGACCTTTGGCGTCATCGACAGCCATTTGCCAAGAACGACCTTCTGCTGGTTTCCGCCCGACAGCGTGACGACCGGGGTCTCGACCGTAGCGGTCTTGATGTTGAGGGATTCGCGCTGGGCCTTCGCGTTCGTTCGCTCCGCCGCTGCGTCGACAAAGAAGTATCTCGCGAAGGCGGCGATGTTCGGGAGGGAAATGTTCTGGGAGACGGAATCCTCGAGCACGAGTCCGCTGCGCTTGCGATCCTCAGGCACGAGGTAGATTCCGTGCGAGATCGAGTCCTTGGCCGAACGAATGGCGAGCAGGGCGCCGTTCAGCCGAATCTCACCATCGAGCATGGCGTCGATTCCGAACACTGCGCGCGCAAGCTCGGTCCGCCCGGCGCCAATCAGCCCGGCCATTCCCAGGATCTCGCCCGCCTTGAGCGAAAGGCTTACGGCGTGCTTTGGATGGAATTGGGTTCTCAGCCCCGCAACCTCCAGTATGTCTGCGCCCGGCGGGGCCTTGGGGGGGATGTAAAGGGACTTGAGGTCGCGTCCGATCATAAGCCGTATCATCGCGTCCCGATGGATACGCGTCCGGTCCAACTCTCCGACGACCGAGCCGTCACGAAGGACGACGACGCGGTCGGCGCATCGTTCGACCTCGTTCAAGCGGTGCGTGATGAAGATTATCGACACGCCGTCCGCCTTGAGCTCGCCAATGACTCGCATGAGCCGTTCCGTCTCCGTGGAGGTCAGACTCGAAGTCGGCTCATCCATGATGACGACGCGCGCATTGAGGGAAAGGGCTTTGGTAATCTCCAACAGCTGACGCTGAGCGAGAGAAAGGCTGGACACGAGATCGTCGACTTCGAAGTCGACGTCCAGACGCTTCAGGAGAGGGTCGACAATGCGGCGGGTCGCGTTGCGATCGACCAGCTTGAGCGGGCCGCCGAATAGGGGCTCCCTCCCGATCAGCACATTTGCGCCGACATCGAGATTCTCGAACAGGTTCAATTCCTGATGGACGAAAGCTATGCCCGAATTCAGCGACTCGGCGACACTGAGCGAGGGATGCGCGACGCCGCCGATTTCGATGGCTCCATGGTCCGGAGTCACCACTCCGCCGAGGATCTTCATCAGCGTCGACTTGCCGGCGCCATTCTCGCCGATCAGCGCGAGGACCTCGCCCTTGTTTACCGTCAGGCCAACATGTGAGAGGGCGCGCACGCCCGGATAGCTCTTGCTGATGTCGATCAGCCGAAGGATGGGATCGGCCAAAGTCGGTCCTTAGGAAAAAAGGCGGCGCCGCGCGTCAACCGCGCGGCGCTCAGACCAGCAGCGAGAGCGGGCCTTTCGGCGTCGCTCGTTGCGCTTTATTTCTTGCCCTGGCGCTCTTTCAGCTCCGCCCAGAAAGCGTCGACGTTGTCCTTGCTGATGATCTTGGTCGGGATGATCATCAGGCCGCCGGCGGGAACGACCGACTTGTCGCCCTCGAGATACTTGGCCATCGTCTTCATGCCCTGATAGCCCCACTCGTAGGGCTGCTGGACGACGGTTGAGGCGACCGTTCCTTCTTTGACGCCGCCGAGCGTGATCGGATCTTCGTCAAACCCGATCACTGTGATTTGGCCGAGCTTGCCGGCGTCCTTCAGCGCCGTATAGATGTCCGGCGTATTGTAGGAATAGTAGCCCACCATACAGTTGATCTCGGGATGCGCGGTCAGCGTGTCCTCGACGTTGCGCTTCGAACGGGTCCTGTCGATGTCGTCGGCGCGAACGTCGACGAGCTCGATCTTCGAGCCCTTGATCGTGTCCTTGAAGCCTTCGATGCGCTCACGCGCATTGTCAGCGCCGGGCAGACCGACGAAGCCCATGCATTTACCGCCGTTTGGCAGCGCCTTCAGGGCGATTTCGCCCGCCTGCTTGCCGGCATCGACGTTGCTCGAGCCGATATAGGCCACGCGGCTGCTCTTGGGCGCGTCGCTGTCGGTGGTGAACAGCGCCACCTGCTTGCCGATGCGGTCCAGCGCGTCGCCCATCGTCTTGGGATCGACCGCGCTGACCATGATGCCCGAAACGCCAGAAGCGACGAGATCATCCATCAGCCGGGTCTGGATCGCAGCCGAGGATTGCTCGGGGTATTTGAAGGTAAGATTGTAGTTGGGCAGTTCGCCCTGCGCTTTCTTGACGCCAGCCTCGGCGGCCTTCCAGAAGTCCGAAGCTCCGTTCACGACGAACGTAAGCGTCTTCTTGTCGGCGGCTTGAGCGCTGCTCGCGAGAGCAAAAAGGGCGCCAACAGCGGCGCCCGCGAGAATAAGTCTCTTCATTACGTTTCCTCCAGTGCGGCCGTCCGTTCGGTGTTGCTGCGCGCTTTAACCCGTTGCGTCGGCGCCGAATTCCGTACTGGTGGCTCCGAACTGGGTCAAGAACATTCTTCATACTAATGGCCTGCGCGGAGGAGGCGCCCCGGGAGCCTCGCAAGAAACGCGTTGGTCAGTCGGCGAGCGCCACCCCGACATCCGCCGCGCTCAACGTCCGCCCTGCGGCCGCCGCGTCCTCAACCCGATCGAGCCTAAGCAGCGCGAGCGCCTCGCGTCCCGAGGAGGAGCCAAGCGTGCCGACGGCAAGCTCGCGATCCAGGACCGGCGTGCCGGGCATTGGCGGTGGGCCGGCCAATTTGACGCGCGCGACGCGCCGCCGCGCCGTCCCGCGATGCTTCATGCGCGAAACGACCTCCTGGCCGACATAACAGCCCTTGTCGAAATCGACGCCGTGCAGGAGGTCGAGGTTCGCATCGTGCGGGAAGGCGTCGCCGTAGGCGAAATCGACGCCCCCCTTCGGCGCGACGACGCCGATGCGCAGGCCCTCGTACTCGGCCGCATGCTCCGACCCCAAGGCGGCCGCGATCGGGCGCGGCACAATCGCCCGCCAGCCGAGGCGCGGATCGCGCGGGTCGGGGTAGAGAAGGCCGCCCTCAATCGGCGCCGGCTCGCCGCCCCAGAAGGCGGCGACGGCTCGGCCGGCGCTCTCATCGGCGACCGCAACCTTGGCGCGCAGCTTATAGAAGCCGAGCCGCTTGGCGAGATCGGCGGCCTGCGCCGCCGCGCAATCGAGGAGATAGGCCGCGCCGTCGGCGTCGGGCGCGCGCACGACGATCATGTCGAACAGGATCTTGCCCTGAGGGGTGAGCAGCGCCGCATAGCGCGCTTCGCTTGGGCCGAGCCCCTCGACATCGTTGGTCAAGAGACCCTGCAGAAAGCTGGCGGCGTCAGCGCCGGCGACCGAAACGACGCCGCGATCTTCGAGCATGGCGGCTTTCTTGCTCACGCGTTCGCCTCCGGCGGGCTTGCAAGGACAGTCACTGTCAAATAGGCCGCTTTCGCGCCACTGCAAGAAAGGAAGTGAGGCCATGCCGCCGAGTTTCGATTGCGTCCTGACCGACGGGACCGTGGTCAACCACGACGGGATCGGCGTTCGCGACATCGGCCTGCGCGACGGGCGCATAGCCGGGATCGGCGCCTTGAGCCAGGCCTCGGCGGGCGAGCGTATCGATTGCCGCGGCCTGCACATTATTCCCGGCGTGATCGATACCCAGGTCCATTTTCGCGAGCCTGGCCTCGTTCACAAGGAGGATCTGGAGACCGGGTCGCGCGCGGCCGTGCTTGGCGGCGTGACCTCCGTGTTCGAAATGCCAAACACCGACCCGACGACGACCAGCGCCGAGGCGCTCGCCGACAAGCTCGCCCGGGCGAAAGGCCGGATGCATTGTGACTTCGCCTTCTGGGTCGGCGGCGCGCATGACAACGTCGCGGATCTCGGCGAGCTCGAGCGACTGCCCGGCGCGGCGGGAATCAAAGTGTTCATGGGCTCCTCGACCGGGCGCCTCCTGGTCGCGGACGACGCAGGCGTGCTCGCGATCCTCGAGCGCATCCGCCGACGCGCCGCCTTCCACAGCGAGGACGAGGCGCGGCTCAACGAGCGCAAGGCGCTCCGCGTCGCCGGCGACCCATCGTCGCATCCCGTCTGGCGCGACGAGATCGCCGCGCTGCGCTCGACCGAGCGCCTCATTCGCCTCGCCCGCCAGGCGCGGGCGCAAGTCCATGTTTTGCATATCTCGACCCGCGAGGAGATGGATTTTCTGGCGGGCGCCAAGGATGTCGCCAGTTGCGAGGCGACGCCCCATCATCTCACGCTCAGCGCCGAGGACTATTCGCGCCTGGGGACGAAGCTGCAGATGAACCCGCCGGTGCGCGGCCCCGACCATCGCGACGCGATCTGGCGCGGGCTTCAAGCCGGGGTCGTCGACGTCCTGGGCTCCGATCATGCGCCCCATACGCTGGAAGAGAAGGCGAGGCCCTATCCCTCGAGCCCGTCCGGGCATGACCGGCGTCCAGACGCTCGTTCCAATCATGCTCGATCACGTCAACGCGGGCCGGCTCACCCTCGAGCGGCTCGTCGATTTGACCAGCGCCGGACCCCAGCGCCTGTTCGGCATCGTTGGCAAAGGCCGCATCGCCGCCGGGTACGACGCCGACTTCACGATCGTCGATCTCAAGCGCCGCGAGACCATCCGCGACGCCTGGATCGCCTCCCGCTCGCGCTGGACGCCCTACGACGGCAAGGCGGTGACGGGCTGGCCGGTCGGAACCATCGTCCGCGGACGCCGGGTGATGTGGGAAGGCGAACTCATCGCGCCGTCGACGGGCGAGGCGGTGCGGTTCGGGAGCTAAAATCTTCGGATGCTCAACCGCCCATCACCTGCATCGTGAGCCAGGTCGCGGCCAGCGCCGGCTTATGGCCGCCCTCGATCTCGACGCTGACCTCGTAGGTCAATTGCCATTCGCGCGCCGAGCGCGGCGTGACCGCCTTGAGAGTGAAATTCCCGCGCACCCTGCTTCCCGAGCGCACGGGGTGGATAAAGCGCACCTTATCGAAGCCGTAGTTCACGCCATGAACCGCGCCCTCGATCCTGGGCAGCGCGCTATAGGCCATGGCCGAGAGCAGCGAGAGGGTCAGAAACCCGTGCGCGACAGTTCCGCCGAACGCGGTCGCGCGCGCCTGTTCGGGGTCGACATGGATGAACTGCTCGTCCTCGGTGACCTTGGCGAAAGCGTCGATCCGCTCCTGATCGACGGCGAGCCAGCGCGAGGCGAAGCTGCGGCCGACCATCGCCGCGAGATCGGCCGCGGGAACCTTCTTGACGTCCGCCCAATCGTTCATCGCTCGTCTCCGAACATCGCCGGCGGCGCCGTGACGCCGACCCCGCCATCGACAGGCAGGACCGCCCCGGTGGTGTAGGCGCCGCCGCGGCCGGCGAGGAAAAGTATCGCGCCCGCGATGTCCTCGGGCCGGCCGACGCGGCCCATCGGCACGGCTCTGGCGCCGCGCGCCAGCCCTTCGTCGCTGCCGAGCGCGAAGCGGTTCATGTTGGTTGGAAACGGTCCCGGCGCCAGCGCGTTGACGGTAATCTGCCTCGAAGCAAACTCGGCTGCGAGGATTCGCGTCAGGTGATGGACGGCCGCCTTCGAGGCGGAATAGGCCCAATTGAATTCGGATTGCGTCACAGTCCCCATGACCGAACCCATGTTGATGACGGTCGAGGGCCGCTCGACGCTCGCCGAGGCCGCGAGCATCGGCGCGAGGTCCCGCGTCAGGCCGAAGAGGCCGACGACATTGACGCTCATCACCCGCTCCCACGCCTTCCACGGGTAGGTTTCGAACGGTTCGCCCCACCCGGCGCCCGCGTTGTTGACCAGGATATGCAGGACGTCCGTGCGCCTGCGGGTCTCGGCGGCGAGCGCGGCGACGCCCGCTTCGCTGGCGACCGTGCCGCCGAAGCCCTCGCAAGGCCCAAGCGCCGCGAGCTCATGCGCCGCCTGCTCGCAGGCCTCCGCCTTGCGCGAGGCGATCAGCACCCGCGCCCCGGCGCTCGAGCAGCGCCTCGGCGCAGATCCGGCCGAGTCCCGTCGCTCCGCCGGTCACCAGCGCCGTGCGGCCCTGGACGGAAAAAAGCTCGGATGGCGTCAACATGGCTCCTTCGGCCCGTCGGGATTTGCTAAAGACCATAGCAATTCCACGGCGAGGGCCAAACTGCAGCCGCGCGCCGCCGCGGACGCGGCGGGTTCGGGCGCGCCGCCTGTCGTAGCGAAGGAGAACGATTCGATGGCTGAAGAAAGGCCGCTTCGCTTCGTCGTCATGGTCGGGAGCCTCAGGAAGGGCTCCTTCAACGCCGCGATCGCCCGCGCTCTGCCCGCGCTCGCGCCCGAAGGCGTGACGATCTCGACCCTCCCCTCGGTCGGCGAGTTTCCGCCTTACAACGCCGACGTGCAAGCAAAGGGTATTCCGCCGGTTGTGACACGCACGGCGGACGCCATTCGCGCGGCGGACGGTTTGATCTTAGTGACGCCGGAGTACAATCACTCGATTCCCGGCGCCCTCAAGAACGCAATTGACTGGATGTCGCGTCTGCCCGATCAGCCTTTCGCCGCCAAGCCCGTCGCCCTCGAGAGCGCCTCGCAGGGGCTTTGGGGCGGTTTGCGCGCCCAACTCGCCTTGCGCCACATGTTCGTCTATCTCGACGGTCGCCTCCTCAATAAGCCCGAGGTCATCATCCCCTTGGTCCAGAGCAAAGTCGACGCCGCGACCGGCGAACTGATCGATCCGGCGACCCGCGGCTTCATCGCCGACCAGCTCAAGGCCTTCGCCGCCTTCGTCCGGCGTTGACGCGCGACCGCGCTCAAACCACATTGGGGAACGCCCACGGGAAGCCGCCGCCGATGAAAGTCTCGCTCATCCAGATGAACTCGATCAGCGACAAGGCCGCCAATATCGCTGCGGCCGAGGCGCTGATCGAGCGCGCCGTCGCCGAAGAGGCGCCCGACTGGGTGCTGCTGCCGGAACAATTCGACTGGGCGGGCGGTTCGAGGACCGACAAGCTCGCCAATGCGGAGACGCTGCCCGGCGGCCCGGCCTATGCGATGGCGCGCGCCCAGGCGATCAAACATCGCATTTTCGTCCACGCGGGCTCGATCATGGAGCGGATTGACGGCGAGGATCGGATCCACAACACGTCGGTCGTCTTCAACCGCGACGGCGACGAGATCGCCCGCTACCGCAAGATTCACCTCTTCGACGTGACGACCCCGGACGGAACCGCCTATAAGGAAAGCGCGACGGTCAAGGCGGGCGACGCGGTCGTCACCTACGACTGCGAGGGGGTCACCGTCGGTTGCTCGATCTGCTACGACCTGCGTTTTCCCGACTTATTCCAGGCGCTGGCGGAGAAAGGCGCCGAGATGATCGCGATGCCCGCCGCCTTCACCATGCAGACCGGCAAGGACCATTGGGAGGTGCTGCTGCGCGCCCGGGCGATCGAGACCGAGACTTATGTCTGCGCCAGCGCCCAGACCGGATCGTTCACGGTCGGCAACGAGAGCCGCCAGACTTACGGTCACTCGCTCGTCGCCGACCCCTGGGGCCACGTGATCGCCCAGGCCTCCGACGGGGTCGGGGTCGTCTCCGCCCGGATCGATCCCGCCCGGGTCAAGAAGGTGCGCAGCCTCATCCCGGTGGCGCAGCACCGGGTGCGGATCGCCCGCGACTAAGGCGCGATCACGCCGGTACGACGAACGGGAACTTGTCGACTCGCAGTTTCTCGGCGACCGACGGCTTGAGCCCGGAGGGGACAGCCGTTCCGGCGACGAGCGAGAGCATCACTTCGGGCGCGTTGTCGGCCAGCGTCCGGCCGTTGCGGCCTGCGAAGCCATAGGTCGCGGGCGACCCGACCACGTAGTGGAGGACGTCGGGAAAAAGCTCCCGGGCCACGGTCTGACCGTAGCCCTTCGGGTCGGCCGAGACGCCGCCGGCCGCGACGACTTCGGCGATGTGCTGCGCGATGTGCTCTCCGTCCGCAGCGTAATCCTCGGACGGGTGCCTCGTGTTGGCCGGATTGGTGAAACGAATGTCGTCCGGCCAGAAGATCGGCCACATCATGGGATGACCGCCCCGGTTGATCTGCCGCCAGCCGCCGGCGTCGGTTGCAAGCTTGGTCGCGCACCAGACGCCAATCCGGGCGCCGGGCCTGAGCCGGGGATGCTGGTGGGAGACCTCGAGCACGATCGATTCGACCGTCGTGCCGGCGAAGCTGTTCTTCGCGTTCTCCGGCCGCCATGCTGACAGGTCGACTGCAGTCCCGTCCTTGACCGCCCCGTTGACCTTCGCGAGCAGCGAGAGATCGATGTAGAACGAGTCCGAGATCCGCCCTGCCCAGAGCCGGGCGCCGCCCGCCCTGGCCGGTTCGCCGGTCCGCCCTTCCAGCATGAGCTCGCCGGTCGCCGAATCCTCGCGCGCATCCTTGCCGGTGAGTACGCGCAATTTCATGGCCTGCCGTCCGTCCGAGCCCGCTTCGTCGAAGGAGACACGGTAGGTCAGGCTCTCGAAATCCTCGCCGTCGAAATGCACCTTGAACTCATAGCGCGCCTCGTGGTGGAAGCCCGGCTTTACATGGACTCCAGTGATATTCGAGTTGACGTCCATGACGAAAACGGTGCTGTCGGCCGCGGAGAAGACATACAGGTCGTCGATATAAAGCTGGCCGTTCTGGGCTGCGAGGGGGGTATCGAGATGGTGCGACATGGGGAGATTCCCTTCCTTGCCGTGATTTGGCGGTTCGTCGGCTCGCAACGGAGAGAGACTGAGCGCCGACAAGGCGGCGCCTAGCCCCGTTTTCATGGCGGCGCGGCGGGTGATGTCCAGCGGCGCTTGCTCGAAGCTTCGTATCGTCATCGTGCACATTCCCTAGGCCGATTGTGCGACGTCACCATGTCGAACAAGTCCGGAAAGATTGAGCTTTGATGGCGCGGCGAGCCGGCGGCCGCTTTCGCGGCAAAATGACATCGGTTGCGAAAAGTCGGCTCTTTCAGATCCCGGCCGACGGCCCCCATAGTTGTGATCGCGTATCTCGAATGAGCGCTCCTCAATCTAACAGGGACGAACTTGCGCGTCCATTCGCCTGCCCGGCCAACCTCGACCCGGGCGCTTGTCGGCGCTTCCGGCAGGCGGCGCGGGCCACAAAATTAAACGGCTGCGCGTCATAATTGTGCTTGGTCCGGCCGGGGCGCCGCAGGATAATGCCGGCGCAGCTTGGGGTCTGCGCCGCAGGCGCTCTCCATTAACCTCGAAACGCTATTGCGCGAACGGCGCGGGATCGCGCCGGTTACACATTCAGCGGGAACGGCCCCTATGGCGGAAGACGAACTCGACCTCAAAACGCTCGCCGACGACGAACTGGTCGGGCAGATGCACGACGACCTCTACGACGGCCTCAAGGAGGAGATCGTCGACGGCGTCCAGATTCTGCTCGACCGCGGCTGGGCGCCCTATGATGTCCTGACCAAGGCGCTGGTCGAGGGCATGCGCATCGTCGGCATCGACTTCCGCGACGGCATTCTGTTCGTGCCGGAGGTGCTGATGTCGGCCAACGCCATGAAGGCGGGCATGGCGATCCTGCGCCCCCTGCTGGCGGCGACCGGCGCGCCGAAAATGGGCAAGATGGTGATCGGCACCGTCAAGGGCGATATCCACGACATCGGCAAGAACCTCGTCTGCATGATGATGGAGGGCGCCGGCTTCGAGGTGTTCGACATCGGCATCAACAACAGCGTCGACAAGTATCTCGAGGCGATCGAGAAGCATCAGCCGGAGATCCTCGGCATGTCGGCGCTCTTGACCACGACCATGCCCTACATGAAGGTCGTCATCGACACGCTGAAGGAAAAGGGCATGCGCAACGATCACATTGTGCTGGTCGGCGGCGCGCCGCTCAACGAAACCTTCGCCGAGGCGATCGGCGCGGACGCCTATTGCCGCGACGCGGCGGTCGCGGTCGAGACCGCCAGGGCCCTGCTTGCGCGCCGGCAGGGGACGGCGCAGGCCCGCGAGAAAGTGTGATTCGAAGCGCCATGACCCCCGCGTCCGCAATCCGGAGGGCGCCGCCCGCGCGCAGGCGGAGGTCCAGAGACTCCTCCCGGGCGCCCGATGGCGTTTCATTGGATCCCCGCGTTCGTGGGGATGACAAAAGGGTGGAGCGAGCGTCCGCCGCCCCCATCGATTCCGAAGCGAACTACCCTCGCCGCAAGGACGGCGCGCGCAGGATCCTCGTCATCGCCTGCGGCGCGCTCGCGCGCGAAGTGCTGGCGCTCGGGCTCGATCACATCGATCTCGCCTGCCTGCCGGCGCAATTGCACAACCATCCCCGCCGCATTCCGGCGGCGATGCGGGCGAAGATCCGCGCCAATCGCGCGGCTTACGACGAGATCCTCTGCCTCTATGGCGATTGCGGGACCGGCGGCGAGCTCGACCGCGTGCTCGAGGAAGAGGGGGTCAGGCGGATCGAGGGCGCGCATTGCTACGCCTTCTATGCCGGCGACGAGACGTTCTCGCGCCTGAGCGATGAAGAGCCCGGCACGTTCTACCTCACCGATTTTCTCGTCCGTCATTTCGACGCGCTCGTCATCAAAGGCCTCGGGCTCGACCGCTTTCCGCAATTGCGCGACGACTATTTCGGCGCCTATCGGCGCGTCGTCCATCTGGCCCAGTTCGACGATCCCGACCTCGCGGCAAAGGCGAAGGCCGCCGCCGACCGGCTCGGCCTCGCCTATGAGCGCCGTTTCACCGGCCTTCACGGGATCCGCGCTTTCCTTGAGGGCGAGACGCAGACGAAGGGAGCGCCATGGCCAACCTGACCATCCTTTACTGGCGCGACATCCCGAGCCAGGTCATCGTCAAGGCCGGACGTTCGTCGGCCAAACGCGAATTGTCGGAGCGGTTCATCCGCGCCATCGACGCTGCGGCGATGCACGCCGGCGCAAAGAGCGACGACGCCTATCTCAGCGAGTGGCGGCGCGGCCAGCCGATCCCGTGCGGCGAGGACCTGGAAAAGGAAGCCGCCGCCGCGGCAGAGCGGCTCGAGAGCGAATATGACACCCACCGCCTGGCCGTCCTCGCCAAGCACGACGGGCGCGAAGGCCCGCCTTGACCGCGCTCGCCCCGTCCGCGTTCGAGCCGCGCGGGAAGTGGCCGCCGCCGCGGCGCAATCCGCGAATGAGGGCATGGAGCGTCCGCCATTCGGCCCTGATGGAGCGCCTCTACAGCGGCTTCGAAGCGGCGGTCGCCAGCGCCGCGCCTTTTCTTTCGCGCATCGGGTTCGCCCGGCTCGAGCGTCCGGTCGCCGCGCTCGAAGCGGGCGTCAAGGGCTTCCTGTTCGACTGCCGGATGTGCGGCGACTGCGTGCTGTCGAAAACCGGCATGTCATGTCCGATGAATTGCCCGAAGGGGTTGCGCAATGGCCCCTGCGGCGGCGTCCGCGCCGACGGCAATTGCGAGGTCTATCCCGATATGGCGTGCGTCTGGGCCCAAGCCTACGTGGGCAGCCTCGGCATGCGCGAGGGCGGCGCGATCGTCGAGATTCTGCCGCCGGTCAACCATGCGCTCAAAGGCTCCTCGGCCTGGATGCGGCTCGCGCGCGAGAAGGCCGGGGCGCGCGGATGATCGCCGCCGCGCTTCCCCATCCCCACGACATCGGCGCCGACCCCGCCGCGCCGCTCATCGACCTGCCCGGCCATTCGTCGCGCGGGCGGCTGGAGCGGGTGCTTCGGCGCGGCGAGTTCGCCGTCACTGCCGAGCTCAGCCCGCCGGATTCGGCCAAGGTCGAGGACGTCGAGGAGCGGGCGCGCAATTTCGAAGGCTGGGTCGACGGCATCAACGCCACCGACGGCTCCGGCGCGCATTGTCACATGTCGAGCGTCGCGGTCTGCGCCATCCTCACCCGCATCGGCTATTCGCCAGTGCTGCAAATCTCCTGCCGCGACTACAACCGCATCGCCATCCAGGGCAACGTGCTCGGCGCGGCGGCGCTCGGCGTCGGCAACGTGCTCTGCCTCACCGGCGACGGCGTGCAGTGCGGCGATCACCCGGAGGCGAAGCCGGTCTTCGATCTCGATTCGATTTCGTTGCTCTCGATCATCCGCGCGATGCGCGACGAGGGACGTTTCCTGTCTGGCCGCAAACTGACCGCCGCCCCGCGCGTGTTTCTCGGCGCGGCCGAGAATCCGTTCGCGCCGCCCTACGACTTCCGCCCCGTTAGGCTCGCAAAAAAGATCGACGCCGGCGCGCAATTCGTGCAGACGCAATATTGCTTCGACCTGGCGAGGCTGAAGGCCTTCATGGCCAGGACGCGCGACATGGGCCTCGACCAACGATGTTTCATTCTGGTCGGCGTCGGCCCGCTCGCTTCCGCCAAGGCCGCGCGCTGGATGCGCTCGAGCGTCCCAGGCGTGCATATTCCCGACGCCGTCATCGCCCGGCTCGAGGGCGCGGCCGATCAACGGGCGGAAGGCAAGCGCATCTGCATCGAGATGATCCAGGCCTTGCGCGAGGAGCCGGGCGTCGCCGGCGTGCATGTGATGGCCTACCGGCAGGAGCAGAAGGTCGCCGAGATCGTGCACGAATCCGGCGTCCTGCGCGGCCGTGCGCCGTGGCGGCGCGATTTCATCTCCAAGATGCAGCCGGTCGAGAGCCTCGAGGGGTGAATGAGCGCCGCCTTTCGACGCCCTGTGGATCGCATGACGTTTACGTCGATGAAGGACGTCCATGACTGACACCATCTCTCTTCCGCCGCCAAGGAAGTCGTTATCGGCTTTGAGCGCCGCTTCGTCATGATCGGCGAGCGCATCAACCCGACCGGGCGCAAATCGCTTGGCGCCGAGATGGCGGCCGGCGACTATAGCCGCGTCGTCGCCGAGGCTCTGGCCCAGGTCGAAGCCGGCGCGCAGATGCTCGACGTCAACGCCGGCATTCCGCTCGCCGACGAGCCGAGGATTCTCGCCGAATGCGTCAAGCTGGTGCAGGAGACGGTCGAGGTCCCGCTGTCGATCGATTCCTCGATCGTCGAAGCGCTGGAGGCTGGGCTTGCGGTCTACAAAGGCCGGCCGCTGGTCAATTCGGTCACCGGCGAGGAAGAACGGCTCGAGCGCGTGCTGCCGCTCGTCAAGAAATACGATGCGGCGGTGATCGCGATCTCCAACGACGAGACCGGCATCTCCGAGGACCCTGACGTGCGCTATGCGGTCGCCAAGAAGATCGTCGAGCGGGCGGCGGACTATGGGATCAAGCGCGAGGACGTGGTCGTCGATCCACTGGTCATGCCGGTCGGCGCGATCAACGACGCCGGCGCACAGCTCATGCGCCTCCTGCGCCGCCTCCACGGAGAGCTCAAGGTCAATACCAGCTGCGGCGCCTCCAACTTCTCCTTCGGCCTGCCCAACCGTCGCGGATTGGCGGCGACGTTCCTGCCGATGATGATCGGGGCGGGACTTACCTCGGCGATCATGAATCCGCTGCACGCCGAAGACATCCAGGCGATTTTCGGGGCCGACGTCGTGATGGGCCACGATCCCAACTGCGGCCAGTGGATCCGCAAATATCGCGAGCCGGCGCCGGAGGGCGAGGCGGGCGCCGGAGGCGGCCGGCGCGAGGGGCGCAGACGGGCGCGAGCGTGAGCGATTGCCGTTGAGCGCCCATCGCGTCGTCTTCACCCCCTCGGGCAAGCGCGGCGAGTTCGCCGATGGAACGAGCCTGCTCGCCGCTGCCCGCGAGCTCGGCGCCGATCTCGATTCGGTCTGCGGCGGGCGGGGTATTTGCGGCCGCTGCCAGGTCGACATCGCCGAGGGCGAGTTCGCCAAGCATGCGATCCGCTCGAGCGCCGCTCATGTCACGCCGTGGGGCGAGGTCGAAAGCCGCTATGCCGACAAGCGCGGCGCTCTCCCCCCCGGCCGGCGGCTCGGGTGCCAGGCCAGGATATGCGGCGATCTCGTCGTCGACATTCCGCCCGAAAGTCAGGTCCACCGGCAGGTGGTGCGCAAGCGCGCCGAGTCGCATCCGATCGAGATCGATCCGGTCGTGCGCCTTTACTACGTCGAGGTCGCCGAACCGGACATGCACGAACCCGCGAGCGATTTTCGCCGCCTGCAACAGGCGCTCGGCGAGCAATGGGGCCTCGCCGGGACGACCGCCGATCTCGCCACGCTCGCCACCCTGCAGAAAGCGCTGCGCGCCGGGCGATGGAAAGTCACCGCCGCGTTACGCAAGGGCCGCGACATCGTTGCGATCATGCCCGGCTTCGCCGAGCGCGCCTACGGCGTCGCCATCGACGTCGGCTCGACCACGATCGCCGCCCACCTGACCGATCTTATGAGCGGCGAGGTCGTCGCCGCGGTCGGGGCGATGAACCCGCAGATCCGATTCGGCGAAGACCTCATGAGCCGCGTCTCCTACGTGATGATGAACCCGGGCGGCGACAGGGAGCTGACGCGGGCGGTGCGCGAGGCGATGGACGGGCTGATCGGCGAGGCCGCGCGCGAGGCCGGCGTTTCGCGCGGCGAAATCCTCGAAGTGACGGTCGTCGGCAATCCGATCATGCATCACCTCGTTCTCGGCCTCGATCCGACCGAGCTCGGCGGGGCGCCATTCGCGCTGACGATCGACGCGGCCTACGAAACGCGCGCCCGCGACCTCGGCCTCGATATCGCGCCGGGCGCCTTCGTCTATGCGCTGCCCTGCATCGCCGGCCATGTCGGCGCGGACGCGGCGGGCGTCGTGCTCGCCGAGGGGCCGCACCTCAGGGACGAGCTCACGCTGCTGGTCGACGTCGGCACCAACGCCGAGATCGTGTTCGGCAACCGCGAGCGCCTGCTCGCCTGCTCGTCGCCGACCGGCCCGGCGTTCGAGGGGGCGCAGATCTCGTGCGGCCAGCGCGCGGCGCCGGGCGCGATCGAGCGGGTGCGCATCGACCGGGCGACGCTCGAGCCCCGGTTCAAGGTGATCGGCTGCGATCTGTGGTCGGACGAGCCGGGCTTCGGCGCGGCGACCCAGACGACCGGCGTCACCGGCGTCTGCGGCTCGGGAATCATCGAGGCGATCGCGGAAATGTTCCTGGCGGGCGTCGTGTCGGAAGACGGGGTGATCGAGGGGGCGCTCGCGAGCCGGACGAAACGGGTCGAACAGGTCGGCCGCACCTTCGCTTATGTGCTGAGCGAGGGGACGCCGCGGCTCCTCATCTACCAGACCGACGTGCGCGCGATCCAGCTCGCCAAGGCGGCGCTCTACGCCGGCGCGAAGCTGCTCATCGAGCGCGCCGGCGCCGCGCCCGAGCGCGTCACTCTCGCCGGCGCCTTCGGCAGCCACATCGATCCGCTCTACGCGATGACGCTCGGCCTGATCCCCGATTGCGATCTCGCCAAGGTCGCGAGCGCCGGCAACGCCGCTGGCACCGGCGCCCGCATCGCGCTTCTCAATCTCGCCGCGCGGGCCGAGATCGAGAGCGTCGTCAGGGGAATCGAGAAGATCGAGACGGCGATCGAGCCCGACTTCCAGCGCCATTTCGTCGCCGCGATGGCCTTCCCCAACAAGGAGGACGCCTTCCCGAACCTGGCCAAGCGGATCGACTTGCCGGCGCGCAAGGAGCCGCGGCGAGGGCGGACGGAGGCGAAGGCGAAGCGCGGGGGCGGAGCCGGTCTGATCGCACTCTCCGGGAGGAAGAGCGCTGGAATTTTCCCTCTCACGCCTGTACTGCTTCCCCGCGCCGTCACGCCATTGGCGTCACGATTGAGGGGTTATGGCCGAGAGCAGGAAACTTGCAGCGATCCTGGCCGCCGACGTCGTCGGCTTCAGCCGACTGACCGGCGCGGACGAGGACCGAACGCTGGCGCGGCTGCGCGCTTTGCGCAGCGACCTCATCGATCCGACGATCTCCGTCCACAACGGCCGCCTCGTCAAGAGCACCGGCGATGGCGCGATCGTCGAATTCCGCAGCGTCGTCGACGCGGTGCGCTGCGCGATCGAGATTCAGAACGCCATGGTCGAGCGCAACGCCGGGCTGCCGCAAGATCGTCGCATCGATTTCCGCATCGGCATTCATCTCGGCGACGTGGTCGAGGAGGCCGACGGCGACCTGATGGGCGACGGCGTCAACATCGCCGCGCGCCTTGAAGGCGTCGCAGAGCCTGGAGCCATTTGTCTATCGGAGGACGCCTATCGGCAGGTGAAGGCGCGGCTTGGGCTCGCGGTCATTGATCTCGGCCCCACGCATCTCAAGAACATCGCCGAACCTGTGCGTGCCTATTCGGTGCAAGTCGGGGCGCCCCCGCCGGCGAAGGCGGTCACGCCGGAAGAGCCAAGCGCGGAGGCCAAGTCCCTCGCCCTGCCTGACAGACCCTCGATCGCGGTTCTCGCCTTCCAGACGATGGGCGGCGACGCCGAGCAGGAATATTTCGCCGACGGCATGGTCGAGGACATCATCACCGGCCTCTCGCGCATCAAATGGCTGTTCGTGATCGCCCGCAATTCGAGTTTCGCCTACAAGGGCAAGTCCATCGATATTCGCCAGGTCAGCCGCGAACTCGGCGTGCGCTACGTTCTGGAGGGGAGCGTGCGGAGGGCGGGCGGCCGGCTGCGGGTCAACGCGCAACTGATCGATGCGGGCAATGGCGCCCATGTCTGGGCGGATCGCTATGACGGCGCGCTCGACGACGTGTTCGAATTCCAGGACAGAATCACGGAAACCATCGTCGGGATTGTCGAACCCAATGTCCGGCGGGCCGAGATCGAGCGCGCCCGCAGGAAGAGGCCGGAGAGCCTCGACGCTTACGATCTCTATCTACAAGCCGCGCCGCACTTCGCCTCGGCGATGCCGGAGGATTCGGAGAACGCCATACCCCTGCTCGAACAGGCGTTGAAGCTCGATCCGCACTACGCGCCGGCGCATGCTCTTATGGCGTTGGCTTTTGAGACTCGCTTCGCGCGTGGTGGCCATCGTAAGGCCGACGCGGAGGCGAGCGAGCGCCACGCCCGCGCTGCGGTGGCCTACGGGGCCGACGATTCGACGGCGCTCGCTATCGCGAGCCTGCCGCTGTCGATGGTCGCCCATGATTTTGAGGCGGCGTCGAGCGCGGTCAAGCGGGCGCTTGACCTCAACCCATCCTGCGCGGTCGCGCTTTTCTTCGGCGGGCAGGCCCACGCCTATGGCGGCGACCACGCGCTGGCGGAGGATTACGCGACGCTGGCTTTGCGTCTCAGTCCCCTCGACCCGCAAAGCTTCATGGCCCTCAATGCTCTCGGGATCGTGCGCGGTCTCGCCGGGCGGTTGGACGAGGCGGTCTCGTTTTTCACCAAAGCAGTCCAGGCGAACCCGCGCTTCAGCTTCCTTTATGCATTTCAGGCGGCCGCGCTGGCGCATGCGGGACGGACTGACGAGGCCGCCACGGCGGCAAGCCGGATGCTCGCAATGCAGCCGCACTTTCGCGTTGCGTCCTTTCGCCATTTCGCCTTGGGATTCTGCCGCGAAGGACGTGCTTGACTGGATCTCCGCTGGAATACGGAAGGCTGGTCTGCCGGAATAGGAGACGCGAAGGCGACTGCCTCCCCTTGGGGTCGATTGGTTCCTTCACTCCCGAAGGCCGACGACATCGCAGCGCCAACGCTCAGAGCTTGGGTTTGATTGGGCCGGCGGGCGACTTTGAGGGATAGAGAGATGGAAATTCCGGGCGACCGATCGCTTGCGCTTAGACGCTTTTTTGCCCGCTACGTGACGGCTTTGGGGCGCGCGCGAGACCCAAGAATTGAGGAAGCGTTTGAGTTGGTGAGGCGCGAGCCTTTTGCTGGACCGGGCCCGTGGTCAGTCAATATTCCAGGGGTCGGATACGTCGAGACGCGGGATGACGACATCGCGTTTATCTATCAAGACACGCTCGTCGCTCTGGACGCTGCGCGGGGAATCAATATCGGTCAGCCCAGCGCACACGCGCGCTGGATCGATGCGCTTGCTCTGCATGAAGGCGACACGGTCCTCCAAGTGGGAGTGGGAACCGGATACTACACGGCGATACTCGCTCATTTGGTTGGTCGCGACGGCTATGTTCACGCCTTCGAAATTGACGCCGAGCTCGCGTCGCACGCGACCAAGAACTTGAAAGACCTGCCGCAAGTGGGTGTCCGCGCTCAGTCGGGCATTGCCGACGGTTTGCCTGATGTGGACGTCATTTATGTTTGCGCTGGCATAACGCAGCCGAGCTGGGGGTGGCTCCGTGCTTTGAAGCCGAACGGGAGACTGGCGTTTCCGCTGCACGCAGTCGGGGGCGTCGGCGGTATGTTGATGATTCGACGCGGCGCGGAGCGAGCGCCTTGGCCCGCGAGGTTCATTTCACCCGCCGCTTTCATCTCCTGCGTCGGGCCACAGGATGACGAGAACGGCCGCCGACTGAATGCCGCCTACGCGAACGGCAAAGCCCACGCCGTACGATCGTTCCGGGTCGAGGGGCCGGCCGACGAAACCTGTTGGTTCGCTGGCGATGGATGGTGGCTTTCGACCTTCGATCCGGAGAGCGGCTGATCTTTTCCATCCGGCCAAACAAAGGGCCCCTGATCGACTTGATCGGCGCGCCTATTGGTTGGCGATGATCCTGATCGGCGCGCCGAGGATCGTGAGCGGCAGCGAGACGATCGCGCCGACCCCGCTCACGGCTTTGTCGCCCACGTCGCTCGCTTGGTGGTCTCTCGGGATTCCCCGGGCGAGAACGCCGCGCAGCTCGGGCCCGACGGTCGCGAGTTGAGCGAATTTGTCGTGGTTTGTGGAGTTGGTGGCCTTGAGGTCGGTGAGGTCGATCACTGTCGCGCCAAGCGAGGCGAGCTCGGCGACGTCGGGGTTGTCGCCGACCCGGGTGACGCCGCCCCCGATCTTCCCCGAGAGAAACAGCGCCCGGTCGTCCTGGGACAGGAGGATGTAGAACGGCTTGCGCGGCTTGCCGAAGCGGCGCATCTGCGATTTGAACACGTCGATGTCGATATCGGGCGCCGCGAGATAGACGTTGCCGATCTTGTTCGCGTGGCTGAGGTCGCCCGAAATCTTGATCTGCCGGAATGCCTCGACGGTGACCCAATTGCCCATCGAGTGGGCGAGCACATTCACCTCTTCGGCATTGCTCGATAGGAGAAGGCGTAGCGTATGCTCGAGGCCGTCGCGAGCTGAGGTGGCGCTGTTCAGGTCGTAGACATAGGCGGTCGGCTTGCCGCGCGACGCCCAGGTGAACAGCACCGGCACGCCTGGAGCTTTCGAATCGTGAGCAAGCTGCGCCAGACGGAAGAGCCCCTCGGCGAACATCGTGTTGAACCCGTGAATGAACAGGAAGACTTTGCGGCTCCCCGGCGGGCGGCGCGCGAGTTGAGCGTTCAGCGCCTGAACGAACGCCTTGTCGCCATCGAGATATTTTTCGTCGCGCACGACGTAATCGACATTCGGATCGCCGGGCGGCGTCGTCGCCCATTCGATCTCGCCTGCCCGATGCGTCGGCGGGATCGAAACCGTCAGCTCGGCGTAGTCGGTCGCGGTCGCCCGGTCGCCGTTGAACAGCGTGCCCGGCCGCTCGTCCCGTTCCCGCGTCGTCGCGACGAGCAGAGTGTGGTCGACGGCGCCGGGAGCGCTCAGCGCGACCGCGCTTAGAAAACCGCTCTCCGGCCGCGAAGCGCAGCCGACGAGAGAGAAAGCGACAAGCACAATCGCCAAAACGGAAAACCGCCGCTTGGACGCCCGCGCGACGCTCAAAGACGAAGCGGCAGTCCTGGCCGCGAAGTCATCCACCCAAGCCCCCGAGCGCGCAAATCGCCGGCTCGTGACGATTGAGCCTGGCCCCGGGGAGCCTCCTTAGGGCGCCGTGCTCGCGGTTGACAGCGAAAACATGCCCTCGCGCGTTTTTTCGCGCTGTGCGTTGCTTATCGGTTCAAGCGTGCGCGCCGGGCCTGCGAAGAGGCCCGAATGGCGCGCGGTCGCGCTAGGGCAAATTGCAATTGGCTGTGCGCGCTTTGCTCCGCCTCGACCTCGTCCTGAGCCGGCGGCGTAGCCGCCGTGTCGAAGGGCGGTCCAGTAAGCGCCCAGGAGCAATGCCTCCTGGAGCGTCCTTCGAGACGCGCCTTCGGCGCTCCTCAGGACGAGGGAGGCTGCGCGATTCCACCAGACTGCGACACGCTTTAGGCTCGGCGGATGAGGGCGAACACCACGCCGACAATGATCACGATCACCGCCACCCATACGAGGAGACTCGCCCCGCTCATGGCGGTCGCCGAGACGCCGCCAAAGCCGAGCAGCGCCGCCACCAGCGCAATAGCGATCAGAACCAGGGCATAGTAAATGAGGTTTCCGGGCATGTCGGTGCTTCTCCGGGCGGGGCGAATGGATCCGCCATGAAGCTCGAACGCGAATGCCGGCGTTTTGTTCCGTCAGAGGAAGCGACGGGGCGCTCGAATTGGCGTGCGACCCCGGCGCCAAATGCGGGCCTTTTCCCTTAACATGCGCGCGATGGCTGAGAACCACGAGCTCGTGCGCGCGATGGCGCGCCTCGACGCCCTGACCAACTGGGAGAACAGGCCGCGCAGCGCCATGCGGGTCGGGCTCGAGCCGATGCTCGACCTCGCCGCCCGGCTGGGCGAGCCGCAAAAGTCCTTCCGCTCGATCCATGTCGCCGGCACCAAGGGCAAGGGGTCGGTCTCGGCGCTGATCGAGGCCGCGCTGACGCAAGCCGGCGTTCGCGTCGGCCGCTACGCCTCCCCGCATGTCGAGCGTGTCACCGAGCGGGTGAGCCTCGAGGGGCGCGACATCGACGAGGCCTCGCTCGCGCGCGCCCTCGATAAAGCGCTTGACGCCTATGAGGCCGCGCGCCGGGCCAAAACCCCCGCCGCCGACGCCACCTGGTTCGACCTCTTGACCGCCGCGGCCTTCGTCATTTTCGCCGAGACGCGGCGCGAGTGGGCGGTCGTCGAGGTCGGGCTTGGCGGCCGGCTCGACTCGACCAACATCGTCATGGGCGAGATCGCCGTCGTCACCAATATCGGACTCGAGCACACCGAGATTCTGGGCCATACGCGTGCGGCGATCGCGGGCGAGAAGGTCGGCGTCCTGAAACCCGGCGCCACGCTCATCACCCCGCTCGACCCGCATGACGAAGCCGGGCGGGTTCTGCAGGCGAGGGCCGATGAACTCGGCTCGCCGGTTTTGCGCCCGCATCCCGGCGCGGCGGCGACGATTGAAGAGATGAACGTCGCGCTCGCCGGCGCGGTCCTCGACCAGCTCGGCAAATTGAGGGTGCGCGCCACCGCGGTCGGCGACGCCGCGGTGGGCGCCTGGCTCCTCGACGCGAAGACCCGGGCCGCTGCGCGCCTGCCGGGCCGCATGGAGCGGTTCGACATCGAGGTCGGGGCGCGGCGCTTGCCGGTGGTGCTCGACGGCGCGCATGTGCCGTTCAATCTCGAGGCGGTCCTCGGCGATCTCGCCCGCGCGCCCGAACTTTCTATGCCCTGCGTCGCGGTCGTGGCGCTCGCCGTCGACAAGGACGCGAAGGGCTTCGTCGCCGCGCTCGGCGCGCGCGCCTCGGCGATCGTGTTCACCGATCTGCCGGGTTCGAGCCGCGGCCGCGCGCCGGCCGAGTTGCAGGCGCTCGCTGCGTCGCTCGGACTTAACAGCGAAGCCGAACCGGACGCGAAGCGCGCCTTTCGCCGCGGCGCCGAACTCGCGGTTGGGCTCAACGCCTGGCTGCTGGTCACCGGCTCGCTTTACCTCGTCGGCGCGCTACGGGGCGAGATCGGCAAACGGCGGCTCGCCGGCGCTGAGCGCGATTGATCCGCTACGCCTCGACTGTTGGAGCTCATTAGTTTGAGCTAGCTTAGTCCAGCTTGAGAGCTTCTTATGAAAATCGTTGGCGCCTTCGAAGCGAAAAACAAACTTGGCCATTTGCTCGACCTCGTTGAGCACGGCGAGGAGGTTACCATCACCCGGCACGGCAAAGAGGTTGCCCGAATCGTTCCGGCCCGCCCCAGAGCCAAACGGGACGAGGCTCGGGCCGCAATTCGGCGCATCCGCGAGCGCGCGGAGGCCCTCAAGCTTGGCGGCTTCGATTGGGCAGAGTGGAAAGCCTATCGGGACGAAGGCCGGTCGTGAGCCTCGTCGTCGGCAGCTCTGCGACGCTGGCTTGGATCTATGGCGAGGAAACGACTGAGCCAATCCGACGGATCAACTGATCTTCGAGGCGTCGGGCGGGTATGAGCGCGCATGAGGTTTCTTCGAACGGAGGACCGCTCGTCGACAGATGAGCGAAACTATCACGGAGCGCAGTGCTAAGGGCCTCCATTCGCCCCGCGGCTAGCCTAACCCATTGAAAAAGACTTGTTTCCCGGAAGGGAAGTCCTTGGATTTTCCTTCCGACGGCTTGGCGGGGGCTTCCTTCGGCTTTGGCTTTGTTGCCAACCGCTTGGGCGCGCGGGCCGGTTAAGCCAGCCACCCCTGCACGGCGATCCCGGCGAACAGGATGAACCCCGCGTCGCGGTTGGAGCGAAAGAGCTTGAGCGCGGTCGCAGGATCGGCGCCTTCGATTCCACTCGCCTGCCAGGCGAGATGGGCCGAGAAGGCGAGCCACCCGGCGAGCGCGACGGCGCCGCCGCCGGCGAGTCCGATCGCGGCAAAAGCCAAAGCCGCGCTCGCGGCATAGAAGAGGCCGACGCCGAGCCGCGCGCGGGCGCCGAACAGGCGGGCGGTCGAGCGGATGCCGACGATGGCGTCGTCGCGCGCGTCCTGGAGCGCGTAGATCGTGTCGTAGCCGATCGTCCACGCGAAGGCGGAGAAATAGAGCAGGACCGCGGGCCACGCGAGGCTCGCGAATGTCGCGCTCCAGCCCATGAGCGCCCCCCACGAGAAGGCGAGGCCGAGCGCCGCCTGCGGCCACGAGGTCACGCGCTTCATCAGCGGGTAGACCGCAACCACGCCAAGCGAGGCGATGCCGAGCCAGATCGAAAACCGGTTGAAGCAGAGCAGCACGGCGAGTCCAACCAGCGCCTGAGCAGCGAGGAAAGCCGCCGCCGAGCCAATGGTGACCCGGCCCGCCGGCAGCGGGCGATTGCGGGTGCGCTCGACCTCGGCGTCGAGCTTGCGGTCGAGAATGTCGTTATAGGTGCAGCCCGCCCCGCGCATCGCGACGGCGCCGACGAGGAACAGAGCGAGGTGCCAGAGGTTCGGCCCGCGATGGAGGGCGAGGCCGGCGAGCGCCGTCGCCTGCCAGCACGGCGCGAGCAGGAGCTGCCATCCGATCGGCCGGTCGAGGCGTGCGAGTTGAACGAACGGAAGGGCGAAATCCGGGGTCAGCCGCATGACCAGGCTCGCCGGCCGGGCGTCCGGCAGGTTCGCCGCCGGTTGCGGCGCGACGGTCAAAGCGGTCCGGACGGCAGCGGCTGGGCCTGCGGGCCGGCTCCCTGGGCCGCCTGCTCCTTCATTTTCTTCATCTGCGCCGCGACCGAGCAGGCCTTAGCGTTAAACTGCGCGTTCTTGGCGTGATGCTCCTTGAGCTGGCCGATCGCCTCGTCCGGGAACGAACACCAGTCCTTGTTCTTTTCCATGTACGCGATCAGCGCCGTCTCAGCGCGGACGAGGCCCGCCGACTTGATGCAGAAGGCTTGGGGATCCATCGGCTTGCCGTGAAACGACTTGGCGAAGTCGTTGACGATTTGCAGTTGCGTGTTGCGATCCTGGGCGAGCTTCTGCATGTCGCTGCCGCAATCGGCGTAGGCCGAGCCGCTCGATGTCGCGATCGCCGCAGCGATCGCCGCCGCCAACCCGTAGAGCCGATGCCGTTCCACAGCTCTCAACAATCCCAAGTCTCGCCGGCGTCTACGTCCCGCCGGTCTCAGCCCACTTGTCTCGACGGCACAAACCGCAAGAAAACGGCAAAAGCGCGGCTGACGGCGCCCTTCGCCGGCCCGATCGGACCTTTTCGGCCCTCCGCCCCTAGACCCACGCACGAGAAGCATAATCGATGGCGTAGCGGCTCGGGGCCGAAGCGATCGCGGCCATCCCGACCAGGACGGCGTCCTCACGGGTGACGAGCCGGGTAGGTATCCGTCTGGCGAGCGCGTCAACCGGCGCCTTGTCCTCGAAGGCGTTGCGAAACGAGGTTTCGTCGAGAAAATCAATAACTCTCGGCAGCACGCCGCCGGACAGCGTCACGCCGCCGGTCGCGACGAACGTCACCGCCATGTCGCCGGCGAAGCGCGCGACGATGCGCCAGTAAAGCCGGACGCTGGCGGCCTCTTCGCTTTTCGGGTCGGCCAGCGCCGCCGCCGTGACGGCCGCCGGGTCGACACGCGGGTCGGGCGCGCCTTTCGCCATCATCCGCGCGCGGTGAACCCGGGCCAGTCCGGCGCCGGAAATGACGCTCTCGCTGGTGACGCGGCCATGCGCGCGTTCGAGGTGCGGCCATAGCGCGTATTCCGCGGAAGAAATTGGCCCGAAATCGATATGGCACGCCTCTGACGACACCGCGGTAAAGCGTCCGTCCGCCTCGACAAGCGCCGCCACGCCGAGCCCGGTGCCCGGCCCCAGGATCACCTGGGGGCCCTCGGCGCCGAACTTGAGCGCCCCGATGCGCCTTTCCCAGGCCTCGGGAATGGTCGGCAACGACAGCGCCTGAGCCTCGAAATCATTGAGCAGCAGCCCCTGTTTCAGGCCAGTTCGGCGCGCGGCCTCCGGGCCGTCCATCACCCAAGGGGCATTGGTGAGCTTCAGCGTCCGTCCGACGATCGGACCCGCGCCGCAGGCGATCATCGATTGGGGCCTCGCGCCCAGTTTCGGCGCAGCGGCCTCGATCGCCTCCGCGAGCCCCGGATAGTCGCCTGTCCGCAGATGGACGACCTCGCCCAGACCGGCGCCAGGCTCCTTTATAAGGGCGAAGCGCACGTTGGTGCCGCCAGTGTCACAGACGAGAACCGGAAAGGGAAAGGCGAATTCACTCATGGCCCGCCATAGACGCAAGAGCCTGAGGCCCGGGTCAAGCGGCGGAAAGCCCTTTCCCGGCCAAAATCGTCTAGGCTCTGGGGGTTCCTGAGCAATTCGACGGCGATCAGAGATGCCCAGCTTCTATGAGTTCTTTTGCGGCGGCGGCATGGCGCGCGCTGGACTTGAGCCCGAGTGGCGGTGCCTGTTCGCCAACGATATCGACCCTCGCAAGGGCTCAGCCTATGCGGCCAATTGGGGGAGCGAGGAACTGCGGATCGCCGATGTCGCATTGCTTCGCGCCGCCGATCTGCCGGGACTCGCCGATCTCGCCTGGGCCTCGTTTCCCTGTCAGGATCTCTCGCTCGCGGGCGCTGGAGCCGGACTCGACGGCGCCCGCTCCGGAGCGTTCTGGGGCTTCTGTTCGACGATGGGCGCATTGGCGGCGCAAGGCCGCTCGCCCCGCCTGATCGTGCTTGAGAACGTTGCCGGCGTGCTCACCTCGAAGGGCGGGGCGGATTTCGGCGCCATCTGCGCGGCGCTTCAAGGCTTAGGCTATCGATACGGCGCGCTGACGATTGATGCGGCTCATTTTCTGCCGCAATCGCGTCCACGCGTTTTCATCGTGGCGATCCGTCGCGGCTATCCTCTGCCCGCTTGGCTGGTCGGCGCCGGCCCTCCGGCCTATCACGCCTCGCCAGCTCTGCAGCGCGCCGCCGCCGCTCTTCCGCCGCCGCTTGCGGCGGATTGGCTGTGGTGGCGGCTTCCTGAGCCGCCGCGCGCCAACCTTCAGCTCGCCGACTGCATCGATGGCGAGCCGAACGAAGCCCGCTGGCATAGCGTCGAGCAGACCGAGCGCCTGCTCGCCACGCTGTCCCCGGCTTCCCGGCGCGACGTTCAGCTTGCCCGGGCCAAAGGCGAGCATGCGATCGGCGCCCTGTTCCGCCGCACCCGGCCTGACGGCGCCGGTGGCGTGCGGGTCCAGGCCGAAGCGCGCTTCGATGGCCTCGCGGGCTGCCTCCGGACGCCCGGCGGCGGCTCGAGCCGCCAATTCCTGATCGTTGTCTCGGGCGACAAGACCCGCACCCGGCTCATGAATCCGCGCGAGGCGGCGCGCCTCATGGGCCTTCCGGACGCCTATGTCTTGCCCGCCCGCGCGACCGACGCCTTTCATCTGGTCGGTGACGGCGTTGCCACTCCGGTCGTGCGCTTCTTGAGTGGGCGCCTGCTTCTGCCTTTGGTCGGCCGCGAACGTCACATCGCGCCGCGAACGAAAAGCGCGTGAGTCTCGACCGCTCCGCCGTCATGCGCGCGGTCAAGTCGCGCGACACCGGTCCGGAGCGGGCGGTGCGCGCGCTTCTGTGGCCTATCGCGCCCGGCTACCGGCTCCATCGCGCCGATCTGCCGGGCAAGCCGGACGTGGTCTACGTCGGACGCAAGCTCGCGATCTTCGTTCACGGCTGCTTCTGGCACGGGCATGACTGCCCGCGGGGCGCACGCATGCCCAAGACCAACGTCGCCTATTGGGAGGCCAAGATCGCCCGGAACCGGGCGCGCGACGCCAAAACGCTTGCAGCCTATTCCGCCTGCGGTTGGCGCGCGCTCGCCGTCTATGAATGCGAGCTTAAGGACAAGCCCGCTCTCCGCGCCCGGCTTGCCCTTGCGCTAAACTCGGCCAGATGAGGGCTTTCGCGCTTGCACCAAGCGCTTTTGCAATGCAACATAAGTCCCTCGCCCCCGCCGACGGATATGCCCGATGGCCCTTAGCGTTCCGACCGAAAGTGTAACCCGGCGCAACTCCGAAGAGTCCGAAAAGGATGTGCCGCTGCGCGATGACATCCGTCTGCTCGGGCGAATCCTCGGCGACACCGTCCGCGAGCAGGAGGGCGAAGAGACTTTCGAGCTGGTCGAGCAGATCCGCAGGGCCTCGATCCGTTTCCATCGCGATAACGAGGTCGGCGCGCGGCGCGAGCTTGAGGCGACGCTCGACAGCCTGAGCGCCGACCAGACGCTGTCGATCGTGCGCGCCTACAGCTATTTCTCTCATCTGGCCAACATCGCCGAAGACCAGCATCACATCCGCCGCAACCGCGCCCACGCCATTGCCCGCTCGGCGCCGCGTCCTGGATCGCTCGCCTACGCCTTTCAACGCACGCGCGAGATGGGCGTCGAGCCAAAGGCGCTCGTCGACTTCTTCGATCGGGCGCTGGTAAGCCCGGTGCTCACCGCCCATCCGACCGAGGTGCGGCGCAAGAGCACGCTGACCCGTGAGATCGAGATCGCGGAATTGCTCGACGCGCGCGACCGCGCCGTCGATCCAGCCGAACTCGCCGGCAACGAGGAACAGCTAAGACGCGCGGTCCTCATCCTTTGGCGCACCAATCTGCTGCGCCAGATGAAACTCAAGGTCATCGACGAGGTCTCCAACGCGCTCTCGTTCTACGACTACACATTCTTCAACGAGTTGCCGCGCCTCTATGGCGCAATCGAAGACAGGCTCGAAGCGATTTCCGGCGAGCCGCGCGCAAAGCCGATCGGTTCGTTCCTCCAGATCGGATCGTGGATCGGCGGGGACCGCGACGGCAACCCGTTTGTAACGGCCGACGTGCTCAACGAGACCATGCGGCTGCAGAGCGCTCGGGCGATCGGATATTATCTTGACGAGTTGCATGAGCTTGGCGCCGAATTGTCGCTTGCCTCCAATCTCGCCTCGATGAGCCCGGAGCTCGCCGCGCTGGCCGACACATCCGACGATTCCGCCGCCGCGCGTCGGAAGGAGCCCTATCGGCGGGCCATCACCGGCATGTATTCGCGCCTCGCCAAGACGGCGCGCGACCTCGACCATGTCATCGCCCTGCGCCAGCCGATCGTCGACCGGGCGCCCTATGCCTCGGCGGCGGAGTTCAGCGCCGACCTGGCGGTCATCGCACTGTCGCTTGTGCAGACCAACGCCGGCATCGTCGCTCGCGGGCGGCTGCGCTCCCTGCAGCGCGCCGTCGAGGTGTTTGGCTTTCATCTCGCGCCCGTCGACCTCAGGCAGAACTCCGATGTGCACGAGCGCACCGTCGCCGAGATCCTCGCCGCAGCGACGCCTGGCCTCGACTATCAGCGCATGGATGAGGCCGAGCGCGTACGCCTGTTGTTGCGGGAATTGGCCTCGCCGCGGCCGCTGTTGTCGCCTTTCATGGACTATAGCGAGGAGACGAGCGGCGAGCTTGGGATCTTCAAGGCCGCGGCGAATATTCGCAAGACCTACGGCCCGGGCGCAATCCGCACCGCTATTATTTCCAAGACCGACAGCGTCTCGGACATGCTTGAGCTCGCCCTGCTGATGAAGGAGGTTGGCCTCATTCGCCCCGACGGGACGGCCTCCCTGCATCTCGTGCCGTTGTTCGAGACGATCGCGGACCTGAGGGCCTGCGTCGGTGTGATGGATACGCTGCTTGCGATCCCCGAATACCGCAAGCTCGTGGATTCGCTCGGCGGCGAGCAGGAAGTGATGCTCGGGTATTCCGACTCCAACAAGGACGGCGGGTTCGTCACCTCGGGCTGGGAGCTCTACAAGGCCGAGATCGGCCTGGTGGAGGTGTTTCGCCGCCATGGCGTGCGCATCCGTCTTTTCCACGGCCGCGGCGGCTCGGTCGGGCGCGGCGGCGGCCCTAGCTATGACGCGATTCTCGCTCAGCCGGGCGGCGCGGTGCAGGGGCAGATCCGCATCACCGAGCAGGGCGAGATCATATCGAGCAAATACTCCAACCCGGAGGTCGGGCGGCGCAATCTCGAGACGCTCGCCTCGGCGACGCTCGAGGCGACGCTGCTGCAGGACGAGAGCCCGGCGCCGGATCCCGTTTTTCTCGAGACGATGGAGGAACTTTCGCTCAGCGCCTACAACGCCTATCGGGGCCTCGTCTATGAGACCGAAGGCTTCGAGCGTTATTTCTGGGCCTCCACCGTTATCACTGAAATCGCCAGCCTCAACATCGGCTCGCGGCCGGCGTCGCGCAAGAAGACGACGGCCATCGGCGACCTTCGCGCCATTCCGTGGGTGTTCTCGTGGGCCCAATGCCGGCTGATGCTGCCCGGCTGGTTCGGCTTCGGTTCGGCGGTGAAGGCCTATATCGACGCCCACCCGAAGGACGGCCTCGATGCGCTGAAGGGCATGTATGCGAACTGGCCCTTCTTCCGCACCCTGCTCTCCAACATGGACATGGTGCTGGCCAAGTCGAGCCTCGCCATCGCCTCCCGCTATGCGCGCCTGGTCGAGGACGTGCCGTTGCGCGAGAAAATCTTCGCCGGCATCTCCCGCGAATGGCGCGACTCGGTCGACGCGCTCAACGCGATCATGGAGCAGTCGAAACTTCTGGAGAGCAATCCGCTGCTCGATCGCTCGATCCGAAACCGCTTCCCCTATCTCGACCCGCTCAACCACGTGCAGGTTGAGCTTCTCAAGCTGCACCGATCGAGGGCGGCGAGCGAAAAGGTGCTGACCGGAATCCAGCTCACCATCAACGGCATATCGGCGGGCCTGCGAAACAGCGGGTGACGTTCGAACATTTGACGCATACCCGGTTCATCGCCGTCTCGACGCCCGCCGCGGCCGTTGTCTCTGAAGCAGATCAATTCTTTGGCTGATCCTTCTCGGGCTCCCCGGCTGGTTTTTCGGTGTCCTGCGCCGCGCCCGCCGGCGCCTCGCCGCCCGGCGCGGCTGCGGGAGCGGCGCCCGCGGGGGCCGGGGTCGACATGACGCGGCCGTAGTCGCCTTCATATTTGGCGGTCGCCAGCGCAGCCTGGGAGATGTCAGCCGCGCTCTTGCGGGCAACTTCCGTTCGCAGCTCTCGCTTTGCAAATTCGCTGGCCTCGTCGCCGGTCAACGGTTTCGCGTCCACCGACGTCACCTTGAAATAGCTGCCGCTCCCTCTCGAGCGGATGAAAAAGACGTCGTCGGGTTTCCTTGCGTCCAGCGCCTTCAACATCTCGGGGGGTATCGTGGCGCTGTCCAGGGTTGCGGTTCCGCGGCTGAATTTGATGTTCATTTGGTTGAGCTGCGCTTCAACCTGATCGAGCGACTTGGCGTCTTTCGTCGCCGCAGTCAGAGCCTCGAGGTCTTTCGGCGGCGTAAAAGAGATCTGTTCGATCTGGAACAGCGTTCGCTGGGCGAACTGCCTCGGATGGGCTTGCATGTACTGGTCGATCTCGTTTTTGGAGATCGTGCTCACCCTCGTCGACAGGTCCCGCTGCACGAAAGCGCCGGCAAGGATCTGCTCGCGCGAGCGCAAGATATCGAGATGAACGGTCGGTTCGCGGTCGAGTTTCCCCGCCAGCGCCTGCTGCACCAGGTATTTGCGTTCGATTACCCGGGACAGCGCGGCCTTGACGACCGCGTCGGAGCGCTTGTCGGCGGGAACGCCCGCCAGGCGAAGCTCGTTGTCCAGCTCCTGCTGAGTAACGTCGTCAGGCCCGACGTGAGCTATGACTTGCCCGACCACGGCCTGCGCCTCTTGCTTTTTTCCGCATCCAGCAAGAAGCGCCGCCGCGAGCGCGCATCCGAACACGGCGATGCGCCAGCGGCGGTGAGAGATCGGCGTGACCTGCAGCAAGACTGTTCTCCTGAAGTTACAAGGGACGCGATGTCCCTGATACGCGCTATCGCGGAACGGCGCCAATCGACATCGACGGCAGGAGAAGCCGCGCCCGGCGCTGCCGGGCCCCGCCTCATGCGCGGTGACGCGCATTTGACCCTGCTACCACATCTTATGTGGCCTTAGCATCGGCGATTCCATCAAGCGCGGGAGGGAGCATTACACACATAGTCTATGATATTTCGGCCGAAGGCAAGCCCGGCTGAGCGAATCCATGCGGAGATTCCAGCGAGGCGATCCGTGCGCTTCGCCTGACCGCTCGGACGCCGACGCAAAGCCGAAGAGAGAAGACCCGAAGCTCGATTCACTATGAAATCCTTATTTCGCGCCGGTCCATTCTGGATCGAAAGCTTATGCAGACCGGCGGTATGGAGCGCCTCGTCAAAGGAGGCGACCATGCTCGACGTGGCGTTCGTGGCGCTTGGTATCCTGGTTTTGGCTTTGGTTGGCGCCTACGCGCTTGCCCTCCGGCGCCTTTAGGAGCCTCGCGTCATGACCGAGCCGATCATCGGACTGGCCGTCGCCGTCGGGCTCGGCCTCTATCTGCTCTACACCTTGATTCATCCGGAAAAATTCTAGATCGCCATGGTGACGCGATGACCCTTGTCGGCTGGGCGCAGATCGCCCTGGTGCTTGCGCTGGTGGTGGCATGCGCCATTCCGCTGAGCAGATTGATCGCCAGTGTTTTCTTCGGCGAGAGGAACTTTCTCACGCCCGTGTTGGGACCGATCGAGCGCGGCTTCTACAGGTTGGCGGGGGTTGACCCGGCGGGGGAGCAAGACTGGTTCGCCTATACGATTGCGATGATCGTCTTCACGATCGCCGGCTTCCTGTCGCTCTACGCCCTCCAGCGGCTGCAGAACATTCTGCCCTTGAACCCGCGCGGCTTCGACGCCGTGCCGCCGGATCTCGCTTTCAACACATCGATCAGCTTCATCACCAACACCAACTGGCAGAACTACAGCGGCGAGACGACGATGAGCCATCTCACTCAGATGCTCGGCCTCACCGTCCATAATTTCCTTTCGGCGGCGACCGGTCTGGCGATGGCGTTCGCGCTGGTGCGCGGTTTCACGCGCTCCACGGCTGCGACCGTGGGGAATTTTTGGGTCGATGTGACCCGGATCACGCTCTACGTCCTCCTGCCGTTCGCCTTTGTGCTGGCGCTGGTCTTCGTCGCCCTCGGCGTGCCGCAGACGCTTGCCGGCGCCGTCGAAGCCACGACGCTTGAAGGCGCCAAGCAGGTCATCGCGATTGGGCCGATGGCGAGCCAGGAGGTCATCAAGGAGCTCGGCACCAACGGCGGGGGCTTTTTCAACGCCAATTCGGCGCACCCGTTCGAGAATCCCAGCGCCTGGACCAATCTTCTCGAGACCTGGTCCTTCCTGCTGATTCCGATCGCGTCCGTTCTCGCCTTCGGCCGTGCGGTTGGCGACATGCGTCAGGGACGCGCCATTCTGGCCGCCATGGCTGTATTTCTGCTGGCCGGCGTCGCCGTCGTCTATTGGTCGGAGACCTCCGGCAATCCCATCCTCACCGCGCTCGGCGTTGACCCATCGGCGGGCAATCTCGAGGGCAAGGAGATCCGGTTCGGTCAGGCGCTATCCGCCCTCTTTACCGTCGGCACGACCGGGACCGGGACCGGCGCGGTCGTCACGATGCACGATTCGTTGACGCCGCTCGGCGGCCTCGTGCCGTTGTTTGACATTCTCGCCGGCTGCATCTGGCCCGGAGGCGTCGGCGCCGGCCTTTACGGATTTCTCGTTGTCGTGATCATCGCGGTGTTCGTCGCCGGACTGATGGTCGGGCGCACGCCAGAATACCTCGGCAAGAAGATCGAGGTGCGCGAGATGAAGCTCGCGATGCTGGCGGTGCTCATCTACCCGCTGGTGGTCCTCGGCTTCTCGGGGGCGTCGGTGCTGCTCCAGACCGCGCTCGACAGTCTCGGCAACAGCGGCCCGCATGGTCTCTCCGAGATCGTCTACGCCTATGCCTCGACCAATGCCAACAATGGCTCGGCGTTCGCGGGCCTGAACGGCAATACGCTCTGGTTCAACACCACGCTGGGCCTTGCGATGCTGCTCGGCCGCTTCGCCTATGTCGTGCCGGTGCTGGCTTTGGCCGGCAGTCTGGCGGCGAAGAAGAAAATCCCCGCGTCGGCCGGGACGTTTCCGACCGACGGCCCGCTGTTCGTTGGCCTGTTGGTCGGCGTGATCGTCATTCTCTACCTGCTGCAATATTTCCCCGCCCTGTCGCTTGGGCCGGTCGTCGAGCATTTCCTGATGCTCGGCGGCAAGACGTACTGATCGGAGACCGGTCCCCATGGCTTCGAAACCAAAGTCGGCGGGTCTGCTCGACGGCAAGATTCTCGCCGCGGCAACGATCGACGCCTTGCGCAAGCTCGACCCGCGGGCGCTGGCGAAGAACCCGGTCATCTTCGTCACCGAAGTGGTGTCGCTGATGGTGACCGTGTTCTTCATTCGCGATCTCGTGACCGGCAACGGCTCGGCGATGTTTTCGGGCCAGATCGCCGCGTGGCTCTGGTTCACCGTGCTGTTTGCGAATTTCGCCGAGGCCGTCGCCGAAGGGCGCGGCAAGGCGCAAGCTGACGCCTTGCGCCGCACCCGCAGCGACACTCGCGCCAAGCGCTACCTCGATCCCGAAAACCTGAGCGGTCTCGTCGAAGGGGTGAATGCGCTCGATCTTCGGCTGGGCGATATCGTGCTGGTCGAAGCCGGCGAGATCATTCCCGGGCGACGGCGACATCGTCGAAGGGGTCGCCTCGGTCAACGAATCGGCGATCACCGGCGAGTCCGCGCCTGTCATCCGCGAGGCCGGCGGCGACCGCTCGGCCGTGACCGGCGGAACGACGGTGCTGTCCGACTTCATCAAGGTGAAAATCACCGCCGCGCCGGGCTCGACCTTCATCGACCGGATGATCGCGCTGGTCGAAGGCGCCGAACGGCAGAAGACGCCGAACGAACTGGCGCTGTCGATTCTGCTGGCCGGGCTGACCATCATCTTCCTGATCGTTTGCGTCACCTTGTGGCCGATCGCGAGATATTCGGGAACCGACCTCAGCGCGACGGTGCTGATCGCGCTCCTCGTCTGTCTCATTCCGACGACGATCGGCGGGCTGTTGTCGGCCATCGGCATCGCCGGCATGGACCGGCTGGTCCGTTTCAATGTCATCGCGACCTCCGGCCGCGCGGTCGAGGCGGCCGGCGACGTCGACACGCTGCTGCTCGACAAGACGGGCACGATCACCTTCGGCAACCGGATGGCGACCGAGCTTCTGCCGGTGGACGGCGTCTCGGCCGAGGACCTCGCCGCAGCCGCGCTCGCCTCTAGCCTTGCCGACGAGACGCCCGAAGGCCGGTCGATCGTTGCTCTCGCCAAGGGCGATTTCGGCCTCGCCGAACCGAAATTCGACATGGCCAAAACCACCGTCATTCCGTTCTCCGCTCAGACGCGCATTTCGGGCCTCAACGTCGGCGGCCGCTCGATCCGCAAGGGCGCGATCGATTCCATCCTTCGCTATCTCAAGCTGCCGATCGAACGGGCGCCGCTCGAGTTTCGTCAGGCGGTCGAGCGGGTCGCGATGTCAGGCGGAACGCCGCTGGCGGTGACGGATGACGACCGGCTCATGGGCGTCATCCATCTCAAGGACATCGTGAAGCCGGGCATCAAGGAGCGATTCGCGGCGATGCGCGCGATGGGTATCCGCACCGTCATGGTGACCGGCGACAACCCCGTCACCGCCGCCGCGATCGCCTCCGAGGCTGGCGTCGACGACTTTCTCGCCGAGGCGACGCCGGAGGACAAGCTGGCGTTCATCCGCAAGGAGCAGTTCGGCGGCCGGCTGATCGCCATGTGCGGCGACGGCACCAATGACGCGCCGGCGCTCGCTCAGGCCGATGTCGGCGTCGCCATGCAGACCGGCACGCAGGCCGCGCGCGAAGCCGGCAACATGGTCGATCTCGACTCCAACCCGACCAAGCTGATCGAAATCGTCGAAATCGGGAAACAGCTGTTGATGACGCGCGGCTCGCTCACCACCTTCTCGATCGCCAACGACGTGGCGAAATATTTCGCCATCCTGCCGGCGATGTTCGTGGTCACCTATCCCGCGCTTGGCGCGCTCAACGTCATGCGGCTTGCTTCATCGCAGTCGGCGATCCTGTCGGCGGTCATCTTCAACGCGCTCATCATCATCGCCCTGATTCCCCTGGCCTTGAAGGGTGTCGCCTACCGGCCGGTCGGCGCCGCGGCCCTGCTCCGGCGCAATCTCCTGATCTATGGCCTCGGCGGGTTGATCCTGCCCTTCATCGGCATCAAGGCGATCGACCTCGTCGTCGCCGCCCTGCATCTCGCTTAACCGTCAGGATCGGCCATGCTTCAGCACCTGCGTCCCGCGCTTGTTCTCATCGTCCTGTTCACCGTCCTCACCGGCCTCGTCTATCCGCTGGCGGTGACGGGTATCGCCCAGATCGCCATGCCCTACCAGGCGGACGGCAGCCTGATCCGGAAGGATGGCGTCGTCGTCGGGTCGGCGCTGATCGGGCAGTGGTTCAAGAGCGACCGCTATTTTCACCCGCGCCCGTCCGCCACCACCGACACCGACCCCAACGATTCGACGAAGACGATTGACGCGCCGTACAACGCGGCCAATTCGCCGGCTCCAATCTCGGCCCGACGTCGCAGAAGCTCGCCGACCGGGTGAAGGGCGGCGTCGAGGCCTGGCAAGCCATGGCCGGCCCAGGCCCGGTTCCCGCTGACGCCGTCACGACATCGGCCTCCGGGCTCGACCCTGCACGTCTCGCCGCAAACCGCCCTGGGCCAGGTCGCCTCGGTGGCCAAGGCGCGCGGACTTGCCGGAGGATCGGGTGCGCGCGTTGGTCGAAGGCGCGATCGAGGCTCCGTTTTTGGGGTTGATCGGCGAGCCGAGGGTGAACGTTTTGCGAGCTGAATTTGGCGCTGGATCAGCTAAAGTCGTCGTGACGACCCGACGAGCGCCGATGGCCCCAGCGAGCCGAACCGACGATGGACGCCCCGATCCGGACGCGCTTCTGGCCGCGTTCCGCCGGGAGACCGCGGGCCGGTTGAAAGTGTTTCTCGGCGCCGCGCCCGGCGTCGGCAAGACCTACGCGATGTTGCAGAATGCGCGGCGTCTCAGGGACGAAGGCGTCGATGTGGTCGTCGGCCTTGTCGAGACCCATGGCCGCGCCGAGACGGGCGCTCTCGTTCACGGGCTCGAAGTCCTGCCGCGGCGCAAGGTCGAATATCACGGCCGCACGATCGAGGAATTCGACCTCGACGCAGCGCTGGCGCGTAAACCCAAGCTGATCATCGTCGACGAGCTTGCTCACACCAACGAACCCGATAGCCGGCACCCCAAGCGCTGGCAGGACGTCCAGGAGCTGCTGGCTGCCGGCATCGACGTCTGGACGGCGCTCAATATTCAGCATCTCGAGAGCCTCGCCGACGTTGTCTCGCGCATCACCGGCGTCGTCGTGCGCGAGACCGTTCCCGATCGGTTCCTGCAGGAGGCGACGGACGTCGTCCTTGTCGATCTGACGCCTGATGAGCTCATTCAACGCCTGAACGAAGGCAAGGTGTATGTGCCGGAGACGGCGCGGAGAGCGACCCAGAGTTTCTTCACGGCCGGCAATCTGACCGCGTTGCGCGAGCTGGCGTTGCGCCGCACGGCCGATCGGGTGGACGACCAGATGGTCGACTATCTGCGTCAGAAAGCGATTGAAGGTCCCTGGGCCGCCTCGGAGCGTCTGCTCGCCTGCGTGGGCCCTGACGACGTCTCGGAGCGGGTCATCCGGCGTGCAAGTCAGCTCGCGACCGGGCTCAATGCGCCGTGGACCGCGGTGACCGTGGAGACGGTGGGCCAAGCCGCCGACCCCAAGCGCGCCAATCAGCTCGCCAAGCTGTTCAGTCTCGCCGAGCGTCTGGGCGGGGACGCGATGCGGCTCCAGGGCGGCGACTACACGACCGAACTCCTCAGGCTCGCGCGGCGCGAAAACGTGACCCAGATCGTGCTCGGCCAGTCGCGGGCGGGATTGCTGCGACGCATTCTCGGCCGGTCGCTGCCGGAGGCGCTGATGCGGCACGCTGGCGGGATCGAGATCCACGTCGTTCCTGGCGAGGAGGCCCGGACATCGTTTTGGCCACGCCTAAGGCCTCTTCTCAGCCGCAGAGGGCTTGGGCGTCGAGCTCGCCGGCGCGCTCCTCTCTGTCGCCTGCGCCGTCGGGATCGGCGAAGCGCTCGTCGCGCTTCTCGAACTTCCCAATCTTTCGATGATTTTCCTTACCGCGGTCCTCTTCAGCGCCGTGCGCTTCGGCACCCGCGCGGCGGTCATCGCCTCGCTCGCCTCGTTTGCCGCCTACAATTTCTTCTTCATCGAGCCGGTCTACACGTTCACGGTGGCGCAGCCGCAGGAGCTGTTCGCCCTGCTGATCTTTCTCGCCGTCGCGGTGTTCGCCGGATCCTTGACCGGGCGCATTCGCGACCAGCGGGAGACCGTGATCAGGAACGCGGAGGTGACGCAGTCGCTCTACGACTACTCGCGCAAGCTTTCCGGCGCTTCGGGCCCTGACGACGTGCTGTGGGCGGCGGCGGCGCATTTGCACTCGACATTCGGCGGCCGCATCGTTCTCCTGGCCGCGGAAGGGGACGAACTCCAGATTCGCGCCGCCTGGCCTCCCGACGCGCAACTCGACCCCGCGGCCCTTGGCGCGGCGCGCTGGGCGCAGCAGAAAAAGGAGCCGGCGGGCTGGGGAACGGGCACGCTGCCGCGGGTCGCCTATCAATTCCGGCCGCTGGTCGCCGCGCGCGGGCCAATCGCGGTATGCGGTTTCGAGCCGCATTCCGCGGAGCAGCCGATCACGGCGGAGGATGAGCGCGCGCTGACGGCGATCCTCGATCTGACCGCGATCGCGCTCGACCGGGCGCTGCTCGCGCGGGAGGCGGTGAACGCGGCGACGATGCAGGAAAATGAGAAGGTGCGCGACGCGCTGCTCGACTCGCTCTCGCACGACCTGCGCACGCCGTTGTCCTCGATCGCCGGCGCCGCGACGACGCTGCGCGCGTTCGGCGACAAGATGAGCCCGTCCGAGCGGCTCGAACTTCTGTCTTCAATCGAGGAGGAGACGGCGCGCCTGGCGCGCTTCGTCGCCAATCTGCTCGACATGTCGAGGATCGAGGCCGGCGGCCTCAAGGTCAATCGCGATCTGGTGTCGATCGCCGACGTGGTGCAGGGCGCGGTCGAACGCAGCCGCAAGGCGTTCCCGGACCAACCGGTGCGCGTCAGCCTCGCCCCGGACCTGCCCTTCGTACGCGGCGACGACAAGCTGCTCGAGCAGGTGCTGTTCAATCTGCTCGACAACGCGCACAAATATGGCGGCGACTCCGGCGCGACCGTTCACGCCCGCCAGGAAGGCGCAGAGGTCGTTATCAGCGTCACTGACGAGGGTCCCGGAGTGAAGCAAGGCGAACTGGAACGGATCTTCGAAAAATTCTATCGCGGCGGCCGCGCCGACGGGCGCAAGGCGGGCACCGGCCTTGGTCTGTCGATCTCCCGCCGGCTGGTCGAAGCGATGGGCGGCGCGATCATGGCCCAGAGCCCGGCGGTGCGGAGGCGCGGAACCCGGATCGTCGTGCGCCTTCCCGCCGACCAGGCGACCCCCGTCGAGCCGAGACCCGCCGCGTGAAGGAGCCTCGCGTCCTCGTGGTTGACGATGAGCCGCAAATCCAGCGATTTCTCAACGTTGCGCTAACCGCCGCCGGTTTTCGTGTGCAAAAGGCCGAGACCGGCGCGCAAGCTTTGCATCTCGCGGCGACCGGCGCGCCCGACCTCATCGTGCTCGACCTCGGCCTGCCCGACCGGGACGGCAAGGAGGTGCTTCGCGACCTCCGGCAGTTCTCGAAAGCGCCGGTCATCGTCCTTTCGGCGCGCGACCGCGAGGCGGAGAAGATCGAGGCGCTCGACCTCGGCGCGGACGACTATGTTGAGAAGCCCTTCGGAATTGGAGAATTGACCGCGAGGCTGAGGGCCGCGCTGCGGCACGCCGCGCACGCGGCGCAGCCGGCAGAGCGCATCGAAATCGACGGCGTCGCCATGGATTTCGAAAGGCGTCTCGTCACCCGCGACGGCGCGCAGATCAGACTGACGCCGAAAGAATACGACCTGCTCGCCGTCCTCTTTCGCAACGCTGGCCGCGTCGTGACACACCGCCAGATCCTGGCTGCGGTCTGGGGGCCGGCGCATGGCGAGGATACGCAATATCTAAGGGTGTTCATCGGCCAGCTCAGGGCGAAGATCGAACGCGATCCGACAGCGCCGAGAATTGTCAAAACGGAGCCCGGCGTCGGCTACCGAGCCGCCGAGGCCTAGCGCACAAGCGCATGCCGTGGAAACGCCTGTGATCATTTCTTCGGCGCCGCCGCTCGTTTCCGTGGCGCCTACCCACGCGAATCGTTGGAGAATCGCTGGCACGCTCGTTGCGAAGTCGACCCCGGCCTCCGAAGGGGTCGAGCTTCCGCCGCCCTGCTCAACGGGCGCAAGCGACGAGGGTTGAACATGTCGTTGACGAGACGGATTTTTCTAAGCGCGGCTGGCGCGGCCCTGGGAGGGGCGCTTGCGTTCGGCGCGCCCGCCGCGATGGCGGCTGACGATACGATCAAGATCGGCATTCTGCATTCGCTGTCCGGCACCATGGCGATCAGCGAGACCACGCTCAAAGACGTCATGCTGATGCTGATCGACGAGCAGAACAAGAAGGGCGGCGTGCTCGGCAAGAAGCTCGAGGCCGTGGTCGTCGATCCGGCGTCAAACTGGCCGCTGTTCGCCGAGAAGGCCAAGGAACTGATCGAAAAGGATAAAGTTTCCGTCGTCTTCGGCTGCTGGACTTCGGTTTCGCGCAAGTCCGTGCTCCCTGTGTTCAAGGAGCTCAACTCGATCCTGTTCTATCCGGTGCAATACGAGGGAGAGGAATCGGAGCGCAACGTTTTCTATACCGGCGCCGCGCCCAATCAGCAGGCCATTCCGGCTGTCGACTATCTGATGAGCGCCGATGGCGGCTCGGTCAAGCGCTGGGTGCTCGAGGGCACCGACTACGTCTATCCGCGCACGACCAACAAGATCCTCGCCGCCTACCTGAAACTGAAAGGCGTCGCGGACGAGGACGTGATGATCAACTATACCCCGTTCGGCTTCTCCGATTGGCAGACCGAGGTGTCGAAGATCAAGGCGTTCGGGTCGGCCGGCAAGAAGACGGCGGTCGTCTCGACGATCAACGGCGACGCCAACGTGCCGTTCTACAAGGAACTCGGCAATCAGGGGATCAAGGCGACCGACATCCCGGTGGTCGCCTTCTCGGTCGGCGAAGAAGAACTCGCCGGTCTCGACACCAAGCCGCTCGTCGGCCATCTCGCGGCGTGGAACTATTTCGAATCGATCGACACGCCGGAGAACAAGGAGTTCATCGCCAAGTGGCATGAGTTCACCAAGAAGCCCAACCGCACCACCAATGATCCGATGGAGGCGCATTTCATTGGCTTCAACATGTGGGTGAAGGGAGTCGAGAAGGCCCAAAGCTTCGACCCCGACAAGGTGATCCCGGCGATGATCGGCGTCTCGGTGCCGAACCTCACCGGCGGCCTTTCGACGATGATGACGAACCACCACATCACCAAGCCGGTCTACATCGGCGAGATCCAGGGCGACGGCCAGCTCAACACCGTCTGGCAGACGCCGGGAACCGTCGTGGCGCAGGAATGGTCGCCCTATCTCGAAGGCTCGCGCGACCTGATTGCCGACTGGCGCCCGCCCATGTCCTGCGGCAACTTCAACGTCAAGACCGGCAAGTGCGGCGGTTGACGCGGCGCTGAAACCGTCGACGCTCCCCCTCTCCCGCCTTAGCCCGTTCTTTGAACGCCTTTGCGGGAGAGGGGCTTCGTCCATCTTCCCGATGATCTAGTGCGGCCGGCCTCGTCGGTTCCACCGTCCGGCCGTCGCGGACGCCAATGCTTCGACCGGCTCCGCCTTCCGATGGAAACCGGTCGAAATTGAGCGCTGCGGTTGAAAGGAGAATCATGACGTCGTCGAACGACTGTCGTCGCGCCGCTCATGATTTCGCGCGCCGCTTCGGGTTGCGCGCGCTCAGTGTCCTGGCCCTGCTCGCGGTCGCGACCGCCGCGCGCGCCGACGCCGTCGACGACACGCTGGCAAAGTTTCTCGACGACAAATTTCCGCAAACCGCGGCCGCGATCGCCGAGTTGGCGGCTGAGGCGCCGCCGCAGGCCGCGGCTATTTTGGAGGCGCTCGGCGACAATCGCCTGCTGATCGATCCCGGCGATCATCTGGTCGCCTACAGGACCGCGGCGGGCGCAATTCTCAACGCCAAGACGGGCGCGCCGGTGGAAGGCGTCAACGCCTCCGCCTTCAAGAAGGTTCGCGTCAACAACGCCCTTAGAAGCACGATCCAGGGCGCGATGGGGTCGCTGACCCTCGCCAATCCCGACCCGGAGAAGCGACTCGCCGCGGCCGAGGACGTGTTCAGGACCCACGACGCAAAGGCGTTGCCGGCGCTTCAGGCGCAGCTCGCCAAGGAAAGCGATCCGCGCGTCGCCGCCGCAATGAAGCTCGCCGAGGCCTCGATCTTCGCCACCAGCGACAGCGCTTCGACGCAAGACCGTCTGTCGGCGATCGCGACGCTCAAGGAGCGCGGCGACCAGGACGCGCAGAGCCTTATCGACGGCATCGCCCAGAGGGCCACCGACCCGGCGGTGAAGAGCGCCGCCGCCTCGGCCCTGAGCGCAATTCACACCCGCCTGGCGATGTGGGGCGTGGCGCAGAACCTCTGGTATGGGCTTTCGGCCTCGTCGGTTCTGCTCCTCGCGGCCATTGGCTTGGCGATCACCTTTGGCGTCATGGGCGTCATCAACATGGCGCACGGCGAGATGGTGATGCTCGGCGCCTATTCGACCTATGTCGTGCAGACGCTCCTGCCGCCCTCGTTGCAGAATTGGTCGCTGGCTTTCGCCATTCCCCTCGCCTTTGTCGTCGCGGGCGCGGTCGGCATCGCGATCGAACGTCTCGTGATCCGCTTTCTCTACACCCGCCCGCTCGAAACGCTGCTCGCGACCTGGGGCGTGTCGCTCATCCTGCAGCAATTGGTCCGCAGCCTGTTCGGGGCCAACAATCGCCTGGTCAGCAATCCGCCGTTCATGTCGGGCGCGTTCGAGATCGGCGGCCTGTCGATCACCACCAACCGGCTCTGGATCATCGTGCTCTCGGCGCTCGTTTTCATCGGGCTGCAACTTGTGCTGCGTGCGACGCCCTTCGGTCTGCAGATGCGCGCCGTCACCCAGAACCGCCGCATGGCGGCGTCGATGGGCATTTCGACCGCCCGCATCGACATGCTGGCCTTCGGGCTCGGATCGGGGGTCGCCGGGATCGCCGGCGTGGCGCTGTCGCAGATCGACAATGTCTCGCCGAACCTCGGGCAAGGCTACATCATCGACAGCTTCATGGTCGTCGTGTTCGGCGGGGTCGGCAATTTGTGGGGAACCGCCTTCGGCGCCCTCCTGATCGGGCTCGCCAATAAGCTGCTCGAACCCCTGATCGGCGCCGTCCAGGGCCAGATCGTGCTGCTGATCTTCATCATCCTCTTCATCCAGAGACGGCCAAGAGGACTCTTCGCGCTGCGCGGCCGCGCGGTTGAAGCATGAGCGCGCGCCTCAACCAGCTGGGGCTCGTCTTCGTCGCGATCCTCGTGGTCGCGGCGATCCTCGTGCCGGTGCTGTCGCTTGCGACATCTCCCGAATCCGCCTTCTACTTGCCTCCCTACCTGGTGCAGCTTCTCGGCAAATACCTTTGCTATGCGATCCTCGCGGTCGCGCTCGATCTTGTCTGGGGCTATTGCGGCATTCTGTCGCTCGGTCACGGCGCCTTCTTCGCGCTCGGCGGCTATGCGATGGGCATGTATCTGATGCGGCAGATTGGGACCCGCGGCGTCTACGCCAATCCGATTCTGCCGGACTTCATGGTGTTCCTGAACTGGAAGGCGCTCCCGGTCGCCTGGTGGGGGTTCAATTGGTTCCCCTACGCGATGCTGATGGTGGTGCTGGTCCCCGGGCTGCTCGCGCTCGCCTTCGGCTGGTTCGCGTTCCGCTCGCGAGTCACCGGCGTCTATCTTTCGATCATCACCCAGGCGATGACTTTCGCTCTTTTCAAGGAATTCTTTCGCAACGATTTCGGCTTCGGCGGCAATAACGGGCTCACTGACTTCAAGGACCTGCTTGGTTTCTCGCTTCAGTCGGCCTCGACCAAAGCCGCGCTGTTCGCCGCGAGCGCCATCGCGCTCATCCTCGCCTATGTCGTTTCGCGGGCGATCACGTCGTCGAAATACGGCAAGGCGCTGGTGGCGGTGCGCGACGCCGAGAGCCGGATGCGCTTTCTCGGCTATCGGGTCGAGAATTATAAGCTGTTCGTGTTTGTGGTGTCGGCTGTCATCGCCGGGATCGCCGGCGCGCTCTACGTGCCGCAGGTCGGCATCATCAACCCGAGCGAATTCGCTCCCGCAAATTCGATCGAAGCGGCGATCTGGGTCGCGGTAGGCGGCCGCGGAACGCTGATCGGCGCGGCGCTCGGCGCGATAGCCGTCAACTTCGCCAAGACCTACTTCACGGGCGCCTTCCCCGAATATTGGCTCTATGGCCTGGGCCTGCTGTTTGTCCTCGGCACACTCTTCCTGCCCAAGGGTCTCCTCGGGCTCGCGCTGAGGGGCGCCGAGCTGAAACCGCGCGAGGTCGTATCGGTCGACGCGGTCGAGGAAGGCGCCGAACCATGAGCGACGCCGGCGCCCCGAGCCTGACCCAGACGCTCCTCTACCTCGACGGGGTCAGCGTTTCTTTCGACGGCTATAAGGCGCTGCGCAGCTTGTCGCTGGTGCTCCTGCCCGGCGAGATGCGCGCGATCATTGGCCCAAACGGCGCCGGCAAGACGACGATGATGGACGTCATCACCGGCAAGACCCGCCCCGACGAAGGCGAGGTGATGTTCGACGGTCGGCACGATCTGACCAAGCTCGACGAAGCCGAAATCGCGACGCTCGGGGTCGGCCGCAAGTTCCAGAAGCCGACGGTGTTCGAAAACCACACTGTCGAGGACAATCTCTTGCTCGCGACCAAGGCCCCTCGCAGCGTCCGCGCGACCCTGTTCGGGCGCGAAGACCCGAAGACCCTGCGAACGATCGACGCCATTCTCGCTACGACCCGGCTCGCAGACCATAGGGCGCGGATCGCCGGATCGCTGTCGCACGGGCAGAAGCAATGGCTCGAGATCGGCATGCTTCTGGCGCAGGACCCGAAGCTCCTTCTGGTCGACGAGCCGGTCGCCGGCATGACCGACAGCGAAACGGCGGCGACCGCGGATCTCTTGCGCGAAATCGCGCGCGATCATTCGGTGATCGTGGTTGAGCACGACATGCACTTCGTCCGCGAGCTCGGCGTCAAGGTGACGTGCCTGCATGAAGGCTCCGTCCTCGCCGAAGGCACGCTCGATCAGGTCAGCGACGACCCGCGCGTCGTCGAAGTCTATCTCGGCCGGTGACTCCATGCTGAACGTCGACCGCATCGACCTCTACTACGGCGCGGCGCAGGCGCTGCGCTCGGTGTCGCTCAAGGCCGAAGTCGGACGAATCGTGTGCGTGCTCGGCCGCAACGGCGTCGGCAAGTCGTCGCTTTTGCGCGCCATCGTCGGCCAGCACGGCATCGCCTCCGGCTCGATCCAGTGGAACGGCAGGGAGATGCGAACGCTTGCCCCGCATCAGCGCGCCCGGCTCGGCTTCGGCTATGTGCCGCAGGGGCGCGAGATTTTTCCGTTGCTGTCGGTCAAGGAGAATCTGCAAACCGGTTTCGCCGGCCTGCCACGCGACCAGCGGGTCGTCGACGACGAGATATTCAGCCTGTTTCCGGTCCTCAACGACATGCTCGGGCGGCGCGGCGGCGATCTCTCCGGCGGCCAGCAGCAGCAACTGGCCATCGGCCGCGCGCTGGTGACGCGTCCAAAACTCCTCATTCTCGACGAGCCGACCGAGGGCATTCAGCCGTCGATCATCAAGGACATCGGCCGCGCGCTCGTGCATCTCCGACGCAAGGGCGAGATGGCGATCCTGGTGGTCGAACAATATTTTGAATGGGCGCGCGACATCGCCGACGACTACGCGGTCCTGGACCGCGGCAAAGTCGTGCTGGCGGGCACGCGCGAGACGATGAACGAGGAACAGGTGCGCGGCCGGATGACGGTGTGAGCGCGAGGCGCTATCGCTGCCCGCCGGACGCCGAAATGCGCTCCCCCGTGAGCCAGGACGACTGGTCCGACGCAAGGAAGAGCGCAACCCGGGCGATGTCGTCAGGCTGGCCCATTCGGCCCGCGGGCATAACCATGCCCATCGCTTTGGCGACCTCCATCGTGAGCCCGACCGTTTTCAAACCCTCGGTTTCGGTCGTGCCCGGAGCGATCGCGTTGACGCGGATGTTCTTGCTCGCAAGCTCAGTGGCCAGCGCCCGGGTGATCGTGTCGACCGCGGCCTTCGATGCCGAGTAGACCGCTGAGTTCGGCACGGGATTGACGCTCGCGATCGTGCTGAGATTGATCACGCTGCCGCCCGAACCGTTGAACGCCTTGACCGTCTCCTGCGTCGTCAGAAGCGCGCCCAGAACGTTGGTGTTGAACTGGCGGTGGAAATCCTCCTCGGTCAGGGCTTCTAGCGGACCGAAAGAGAAGACGCCGGCGTTATTGACCAGGATGCTCGGTTTTCCGAGCTTGGCAACCGTCTCGGCGACCAGACGCTTCACGTCGGCGGCCTTCGAGACGTCGGCGTGGATCGCGACGGCCTTGCCGCCGGCGCGGACGATGTCGTCGACAACTCGGTCGGCGTCCACCTTGCTGGACGCATAATTCACCGCCACCGCTGCCCCAGCTTTGCCGAAGGCGCGAGCGATCGCCGCGCCAATGCCCTTCGACGCCCCGGTCACGATCGCCACTTTCCCGCTGAGTTCGCCCATTGTGATGCTCCTTGTCCCTTCCGCCGCGCCGGATTTGGCGCCGGAAGGCTTCCATGCGCTGAGGTAGGCGATGCGTGGTGCGACGGGTATTGCGCTGCGAGCGATATGATATATTCAGTTTCTGCATGAATGATCGGCTCCAGCAGCTGGCCCTATTCGTGCGAACGGTGGAGAGCGGCAGCTTCTCCCGGGCCGCCCGCGAGTTCGGCCTGTCCCAGCCTTCCGTCTCGCGCGCAATCGCAGCGCTCGAGCGGCGCCTCGGGGTCAAGCTTCTGGTCCGGACCACCCGGCAGGTCTCGGCCACCGAGGCCGGCGAGGCGCTGCTGGCCCGTGCGCGCGACGCCCTGCTTTCGATCGACGACGCGGAGAACGCAGCGCGAGGCGCCGACCGTCTCACCGGCGTGTTGCGCGTGGCGTTGCCTCCGGGCTACGGCGCCTGGCGGATCGTGCCTTTGCTGCCTGCGTTCTTCGCCCGCCATCCGCTCCTCAAGATCGATCTCATGATGTCGGACCGGTACGAGAATTTGATCGCCGAAGGCGCCGACCTGGCGCTGCGGATTGGCGAACTGTCGGATTCGAGCTTCGTCGCCCGAAAACTCGAGAGCGCAAGGCGTCTCTTCATCGCCGCGCCGTCTTATCTTGCCCACCGCGGCCCGCCGGCGAGCCTCGCCGACCTCGCTCGGCACGACCTCATCGGCGGTCCAGCCGATACAGGGGAGGAGACGTGGATCGGGCGCCGCAACGGTCGGGTCGAACGTCAGGCGGTCAGCCCCCGCATTCATTCACGTTCGGCGGCTGGCGTCGTCGCCTGCGCGGTCGCCGGGCTCGGCGTCGCCAGCGGGTCGATCTGGATGTGCGCAGAGGCGCTCGCCGCCGGCGCGGTGGTTGAAATCCTCACCGACTACGTACTCGATCCGATTCCCGCCTATGTCGTGTTCCCGGCTGGCCGCCGCCCATCGCAGCGGGCGCGTGCGTTCAGCGACTATATCGAGCGGGCGCTGGCGGAGATCGGGGAAGAGAAGGGACCGTCGCCCAATCTCGAAAAACCCGCGACCGCGACCACCCGGTCGTCAAAGGCTCACCCGTTGCGGAAGGCGTAGGCGTAGCCGTTAAGCGCCGGCGCGCCGCCGAGATGCACGTAGAGCACCTTCGATCCCTTTGGGAAAAAGCCCCTCTTTACGAGGTCGATCATGCCCTGCATCGATTTGCCCTCGTAGACCGGGTCGGTGATCATGCCTTCGAGCCGCGCCGCGAGCCGGATCGCCGCCTTGGTCTCCGCGGAAGGCACGCCATAGAGCGGATAGGCGTAGTCTTCGATCAGAACCACGTCGTCGTCAGCGACCGCCTGGCCAAGTTCAATCAGCTTCGCCGTCTTGCGCGCGATATCGAGCACTTGCGCTTTGGTCTGCTTCGGCGTCGCCGAGGCGTCGATCCCGATCACCTTCCGCTGCCGTCCGTCCTTGGCGAAGCCAACGACCATGCCGGCATGAGTCGAGCCGGTCACGGTGCAGACGACGACATAGTCGAACGAGAAACCGAGCTCGCGCTCCTGCGCGCGCACTTCCTCGGCGAAGCCGACATAGCCGAGGCCACCCAATCTGTGAACCGAAGCGCCGGCGGGAATCGCGTAGGGGCGCCCGCCCTCGGCCTCGACTTCCTTGAGCGCGTCCTCCCAGCTTTTGCGGATGCCGATGTCGAACCCGTCATCGACCAGCCGCACGTCCGCGCCCATGATCCGGCTCAGCATGATGTTCCCGACCCGGTCGTAGACCGCGTCCTCGTGCGGAACCCAGGCCTCCTGCACCAGCCGGCATTTCATCCCGATCTTGGCCGCGACCGCGGCGACCTGGCGAGTATGGTTCGACTGCACGCCGCCGATCGTGACCAGCGTGTCGGCGTTCGAGCGAAGGGCGTCGGGAATGATGTATTCGAGCTTCCTGAGCTTGTTGCCGCCGAACGCGAGGCCCGAATTGCAGTCCTCGCGCTTGGCGTAGAGCTCGATCTCGCCGCCGAGATACGCGCTCAAGCGCGCGAGCTTCTCGATCGGCGTTGGGCCGAAGGTCAGCGGATAGCGTTCGAATTTTTCCAGCATGCGGGGACTTCTCCGGTAGCGCCGGTGAAGATAGCATGGCCGAGGCGCCGCGCCTTCGCTCTGTCCGCGGGAGGATCGTCTCGCAAGCCGGATCGGATTCGTGTAGTCTACGCGTCAAAACGAGGGGAGGGGGGTCGTCGGAACACCAGATTTGGCTAGACCCCAAAAACTGAGACGAGTACCCAGGGAGGGGCCTTTGTCGGCAAACAGCCATCGACCTCGACGTCTTCAAATCGCAGTTGCGCAGCTTCGGAACGATCCGCAAGCCGTTCTATGTCATTCTTTCAGAGGACGACAGGGCGCTGTGGGCCTCAAAATTCATCGCCGGCGGAGAGACACGCGTCGGCGATGATCCCAACGTCAAGGAGCTCGCGGCGCTGGGTGCGACCGTGATCGATCTGACAGACGTTAAAGCTGACGACCCAACCAACCATGGCAAGTTCGACCAGCTGGCGGAGGTCGCGCCCGAGTTTCGGGCTGTCCTTGCGAGGGGAGTCGGGAGACGCGGCGCGAGCCGCCAGGAAGCGATCACACAAAACGTCGGCGCAGTTGTCTCGGCGCGATCACGCTTCTCGGCGCCCCGGTCAGTGTCATCTCCGGCCAATAGATTGGCATAAGAACCTGTCGCGCCGAAATCGTGCTCCGCGATAGCGTCAACGTTGGAACCACATGTCCCCTATCATTATCGGCGTTGTTTCCCTCGTCGCGATCTTCGGCGCCGCTCTCCTCGGCATCTTTGCGGCGCGCGCTCTGCCCGACCAACACCTCGGAGATCAGACACGCGCCGCAGTCTCCGTGTCGGTGGCCGTCGTCGGCACGCTCTCGGCCTTGGTGCTCGGCCTGATGATCTCGACGGCGAGCAGCTCGTTCTCGGCGCGGCAGAACGAGGTGACAACGATCTCCGTGGATCTCATCCGAATGGACCGCATGATGCAGCGCTACGGACCAGAGGCGGATGTTGCGCGCGCGAAGCTGCGCGCCTATGTGGCCGCGAAGGCGCAGGAGCTGTTTCCCACGGCCGGCATTCCGCCACAGACGGACGAAGCGACTGCAGCGCTGCTTGAGACGTTACAGGACGCGATTCTGTCGCTGACTCCGACCGACGAGATGCACCGCTGGCTCCGGTCGGAGACGCTCATGCTGTCGGACAACTTGGCGCACACGCGATGGCTGTTGGCGGAACAGGCTAGCAGCAGCATTCCCTTGCCATTCATAGTCCTGCTCGTCTTTTGGCTTGCCATCGTCTTCGCCAGCTTCGGTCTATTCACGCCTCCGAACGGCACAGCCATCGCGTTCCTGCTTCTGGCCTCGATGGCGGTTTCGGGCGGCGTCATGATGATCCTCGAGCTGGACACGCCCCTGTCCGGGCTGATCCACGTCTCCGGCGAACCGATGCGCCACGCGCTCGAGATCATCCGTTGATGCTGTCGGTTGGGAGGCAGCGAATATGAGGCGTATCGCTTCGGCGACTTTCTTGGGTTGCGTGTCGGTTCTGCTCATCGCGCCGATCGCCGCGTGGGCGGCGATGGCGCTCTGGTTCAGGCTCCCGGCGCCGGAATGGGCGAAGATTGGCGCCGCGGCGGCGATGAAGGAGATCGTGCGGCGATTGGGACTTCGCGCCGCGCCGGTCGATTGAGCGGAAAGCGATGAAAGACAGAGGATGCAAGACAGAGGATGAATGAGATGAACGCCCATGTGAAGGACGTCGTTCGCGAGATGAGCGAGGCCTCGGATGAGGAGCGCATCACGTTTCCGGAGGTCGTACGTGCGCTGATGGAGGTTGGGGTCGAGCGCTATCACGCCGATCTCGTCGCCGGGCGGAAGACTTATTATTTGCCCGACGGCGCCTTCGAAGAGACGAGCACCGATAAGGTCGGCGGCGCCGCGCTCAAGTTTTCGGCCGAAGGCGTGGAGAAAGCGGTCCGCGCCATCCAGCGGCAGCAGATTGCCTATCGCGAATTCTGCCGCTTGATCGCGGACGCGGGCTGTGTCGGTTATTTCGTCAGTTTGGCCGGCCGCCGGGCAGTCTATTATGGCCGCACCGGGGAAGAACACGTCGAATGGTTCCCCGGCGCAAAGCCATAGAGCCTGACCGCCCGCGCCTCCGACACATCTTGAATGGAGCTTTTCCCATGATCGACCACATCGGCCTCCGCACCGCGCAGTTCGACGTCATGAGCGCCTTCTACGAGCACGCCCTCGCGCCCCTTGGCATCAAGAAGCTCATGGCCTTTGACGGCGGCGCCGGCTTTGGCCGCGATGCGCCGGTCCTTTGGATCAGCCTCTCGAACGAGCCGCGGTCCAGCATCCATCTGGCGCTCTCGAGCTCGGACCAATCGGCCGTCCGCGCGTTTCACGCCGCAGCCCTCAAGGCCGGAGCGAAGGACAATGGCGCGCCGGGTCCGCGCGACTATGCGCCGAACTACTACGCCGCCTTCGTCCTTGATCCCGACGGCAACAATATCGAGGCCGTCTGCCACAGCGCCTGAGCCGACGCGGTGGACCTCTTTCTGAGTCGACAATTTCTTGCCAAATCGCCTGGCTTATGGTCTATTTTTCAGAAAGCAGTGCGGGACGCGGGAGCCTCGAAGCCGAGCGGCGTCAGCAAGGTCGAGTCCAGAAGGCTGAGCCATGCGCGGCGGGCCGAATCCGTCCGCCGGTATCGGCTCTAACACATTGATAAGGCTTGTTTCGTGGAAGAAAACTGGCATTTGGATTTTGTTGCGCCGGATTTGGATTTCGTTGCGTCCGGCTTGGATTTTATTGCGTTCGGCTTGGGTTTCGTTGCGCCCGCCTTGGATCTTGTTGCATCCGGCCTGGAAGGCGGCCCTGCGGAGGCGGGGTCGCGCTGCTCAGGGACAGGCTTCCTCGATCAGCGTCTTCGCGCCGTCCAATGCGGCAATGTCGATCGCCGCCGGAGGCCCCTCAGCCGACCCGCCCGCCGAGGCGTCGCGGCCCGGTTCGACGACGAGCTTGCCGCCGCTGGCGAGCGCGCAGAAGCGCTCGCGCGGGATAGTCGTCCGCGCCGCCGTCAGTCGCAGCGGTTCAGCGCCGGTCGCGCTCAACGTCAGGCTCCAGTCCGGGGCGGGCGGATCGGCAGCTTGTTGCGTCCCGGAATCGCGCTCTATCATCTCCGCCTCGACCGCGCCGCCGCCGCGGCGGTAGCTAAACGCGACATCGATCCTCCCGCCGCGTCCCGTGAGCAGCCCGGCGACCCTTGCCTGCACCAAATCGGCCGGCGCCGGCCCGCCCTCGAACGCCCGGCCGTTAAGGCCGCTTAAGCCGCTCATCACGATTGGCTCGGCGCCGTCGAGCGCTGAGGTCGCGAGATGCGAGGCCTTAAGATCGGCGAGGCTGAGCCAGCGGATGCTGGCCGCCGGCGTCTTGCGCATGAGCGCCATCACCGGATCGCCCACGCCCAACGCGGCGAGGTAGCGGCTTACCGCGGCGTCGACGTCCACCTGTTCATAGACCTTCCGCGTCGAGGTCAGGCGCGCCACGCCGTCGGTATCTTTCATCACCGTGGTGATCTGATGCACCCCAACCCGCGGCGCAGGACCTACGAGCCGCTCGACGCCGCCGGCGAGCACGAGGACGCAGGCCGAGGCGCACATGGCGCCGCCAGTGATCGCTGCGCCCGGGCCGCTCGGGCATCTTGGCGCCCGTTCCGGGCAGTTCTTTATGAGAGTCCTGGCGACGGCGACTGCGAGGCCCTTGGCGCGAATGAGCTTGCCCATCGCCATTGCGTCGGGGACCGAGCCGCCAGGAGAATGAATGAGGATCGGTAATCGGCGGCCGTTAAGCCTCTCAAGCGCTTCGGCGAAATCGGTCGCCGCGCCGGATTCAATCCGGCCCTCGACCGACAGCCATTCCGGGCAATCCGGCGCGCATGCAGCGTCGGCGTTCACCACATGCACAAAGCGTATCGGCGGCGCGCCGCGCATCCGGGCCGGAGGTTTCAAGTCGGCCAACGCCGGCGCCCCCGCCGCCAGTAATCCAACAAGCGTGAATGCGAACCCTCGAACGGCCGGCCAGGGAAGTCGCTTCTGCCGTGGCGGGCGGCCATAGCCCATCAACGCGATCCGTTTCCTCAGCCTAAGACGCGGCTTTTCGGCCTTCCCGGCGTTCGCCGCGCAAACGCTGATATTCGAAGGCGACGAGGCCCGCGCCGCGCCTGCGCTCAAGGCGCCGGACGATGAAATGGCCGCGAGCCAGCGTCTGGAAATGATCGGCGAAGGCGGCGTTGACCGTCGCGCCGCCGATCGCGCCGAGGATCGGCGCCGCCTGCGCGGCGGCTTTCTCGCTCACCACCACCCCGAAGCGGACGGCGATTTGCGAGATGAGGCGCACGATGACTGGCGCGGACTGGGCGCTGAGGCCTTCGCTGGCGAGGAAGCGCGCGCTGTCGCTCACGGACTTGGCGAGCGCAGCGCGGACGGCGAAATAACCGCTCTCGAACGCCGCCTCCTCGTCCGCCTGGCCGCCGAGCGCGAACACCTCGACGCAGGCCAAAGCCGCGTCAGGGTCGCTCAAATCCTCCCCCTCTTCGCGCGCGATCTCGGCGATCGAGCGCAGGAGGATGGCGGTCGAGATCGGCAGTTCGACTGGCAGGGCGGCCAATCCGAGCGCGCCGCCAATCGCGCCGGACGCGGCGGCGGCGAGCTTATGGGCGCGGTTGGCGGGCCTGGCGGCGGCGTTGAGGTCGAGAGTGCGCAGCGCCAGCTTCAGCGCGCCGCGGAGCGCGGCCTCGGTTGCGTGTCCAACCGCCCGCCGGGCGGACTGCGGCACGGCGCGGCTCAGGAGTTCGACCGGGCGTCCGATGGCGTCGGTCAACCGCTGCGCGAAGCTCGCGCCTTCCAGGCAAGCAACCGCTCGCCGCAGATCGTCGGTCTCCTCGCGCGTCAACCGCGCCGGCATGACCTCGATGGTCGCCATCGCCGCCTCTCAAGGCCCGAGCATATTCCCGGGCCCTGCGGAATATAGGGCGCGAAGGCGCTGCGCCAAGCTCGGAGGAGGCCTTTAAGGTCAGACGAAGGCGATAATCGCCAGGGCGACGGCGCCGGCGGCCCAGCAATAGTAAGCGAACGGGCTCAGCGCTTCGAACTCTTGCTTCTGAAAATAGCGCATGAGGAAAACCAGGCTCAGATAAGCGACGATGCCGGCGACCACCGCAGAAAGAACCGCCATGGAGCCCAGCGTCGCTCCTTCCTTCATGAGCTTCGGGGCTTCGTAAACATTGGCGGCGAGAATGATCGGCGCCCCCATCAGGAACGAAAAGCGCGCGGCCTCTTCGTGCTTTAGTCCCGCGACGACGCCTGCGACGATCGTCGAGCCCGAGCGCGAGATCCCGGGGATCAGGGCCAGGACCTGCGCGCAACCGACCGCCAGCGCGCCCTTCCAGTTGAGCTGGTCTAGCGTTCCGACCGACTCTTCGCCGATCCGGTCGCCGAGATAGAGTATGAAGCCGTTGACGATCAGGAAAACCGCAGCGATCGCAGGCGCGGCAAAGGCGTCGCCGAGCAACTTACGGAGCAGGGCGCCGGCCACGACCGCCGGGATGGTCGCCAGGACGACGTGAAAAAACGTCTTTCTGTCCTTGGCCGCCCGGCTGCCTGACACTCCGGCGAGAGAGAGCCCAAAATTAAGCCAGTCGCGCCAGAAGAAGGCGAACAGCGCGATCGAAGTGCCCAAATGCATGACGGAGAGGTAGGCTAGCCAGTCCGGGGCTTTCTCATCGACGCCCCAATTCAGCAGCCGCGGCAGGATTACCGCGTGGCCCAGGCTGCTGACGGGAAACAGCTCCGTCACGCCCTGGAGCACAGCCATCACAATCGCTTGAAGTGCGGTCAAGAAAGAGCCTCGCCTGTCGGTGAGAAATGACGCCGGACAGGCGCGCTCAAGATGGTTCGGCGGTCAAAAATGCTTTCGCCGCTTTCAGCAGGTCGCGTGCCCACACTTGTGCACGGAATCGACCTTGTCCTTGAGCTGGTCATAGCCGACTGCGCCGACCACGACATCCTGTCCGACGACGAAAGTCGGCGTGCCGTTAATTTGCAGCGCATCGGCAAGCTGCATGACTTCGTCGAGGCCAGCCTTGACCTCGGGGCTCTGCATATCCTTGGCGAGCTTGTCCATGTCGAGGCCGAGATCGCGTGCGACCGCGAGCGCCTCGGTCTTGCCGATCGGTCCGTGCGCCGCGAGCAGCTTGGTGTGGAACGCCCAGAATTTATCCCCCGGCAACTGATTGCGCACGGCGGCGGCGACCTTCGCCGCTTCGACCGAGCCCGGTCCCAGCACCGGATAGTCCTTGAGAACCAGTCTGAGGTTGGGGTCGTCCTTCATAAGCTTGGTGATGTCCGGCAGCGCGCCTTTGCAGAAATGGCAGTTGTAATCGAAGAATTCGACAAGCGTTGCGGCCCCATTCGGATTGCCGATCGTCGCTTGATATTTCGAGTTGAACAATGCGCCGGAGTCGCTGGCTACGGTCTTCTGGCGCTCCTGGTCGGCGACCTGCTTGTCATGCTTGTCGAGCGCTTCGATCGCCGCGCGCAACACTTCGGGATTGTTGACGAGATAGTCCTTGATGAATGTGCCCAATTCCTGTTTCTGCGCCGGCGTGAACTCGTCGGCGCTCGCGGGGGCGGCGAATATGGCGGTCCCGACGAACGCGGCGGCGAGGCCAAAGGCGGTGATCAGCTTCATGCGACTCTCCAGGCTGCGGCGCCCGGCCCTTGGGCCCGCGCCGCGATTTGCTGTCGGCGACCTATACGGCCGACGATTGCAACTTTGTTGTGTCCTCTCAGAGCCGTTCTTACCGGATTTCGGGGATCGTGTCTTCCCGCGCGATGGCGCTGAACCGGGTGACCTCCGCGTCGAACTGCAGTTCGACCGTGCCTGTCGGTCCATGGCGCTGCTTGCCAATGATCACCTCGGCGCGGCCGTGGGCGTTTTCCATCTGCGTCATCCAGCCAATATGCTCCTCCGTGCCCGGACGCGGTTCCTTGTTCTTGAGGTAGTATTCCTCGCGATAGACGAACAGGACGACGTCGGCGTCCTGTTCGATCGACCCCGATTCGCGCAGGTCCGAGAGTTGCGGCCGTTTGTCGTCGCGCTGCTCGACCTGTCGTGAGAGCTGGGAGCAGGCGAGGATGGGAACGCCAAGCTCCTTGGCCAGCGCCTTGAGGCCGGTCGTGACCTCGGTCAGCTCCTGGACGCGGTTCTCTTGTCGAGATTTAGAGCCTGACAGCAGTTGAATATAGTCGACGACGAGAAGGTCCAGTCCCCTCTGGCGTTTGAGCCGCCTGGCGCGGGCCGTCAGTTGGGCGATCGAAACGCCGCCGGTCTGGTCGATGTAGAAGGGGATCTGCTGCATGTCGCGGACCGCGTCGGCGACGCGATGGAAATCGCTCTCTGTGATGTCGCCGCGTCGGATCTTGTACGAGGCGACGCCGGATTGCTCGGCGATGATGCGCGTCGCCAGCTGTTCCGCCGACATTTCAAGGGAGAAAAAGCCGACCACGCCTCCATTGGCCGCCTCGATCGAGCCGTCGACGCGCGTTCGCCCCTGATAGGCCTTGGCTATGTTGAAGGCGATGTTGGTGGCGAGGGCCGTCTTGCCCATGCCGGGCCGGCCCGCGAGGATGACGAGGTCGGACGCTTGCAGGCCCCCCATGTAGCGATCGAGGTCGGTCAGCCCGGTGGCGATGCCGCTTAGCGACCCTTCGCGCTCGTAAGCGCGGGCGGCCATGTCGACAGCGACTTTCAATGCCTCGGAGAAGCGTTGGAAGCCGCCGTCGTACCGCCCGGCCTCGGCGATCTGGTAGAGGCGCCGTTCGGTCTCCTCGATCTGCTCTCGCGGGCTCGAATCGACCGGCGCGTCATACGCGACGTTGACGACATCCTCGCCGATCGAAATGAGCTCGCGCCGCATGGCGAGGTCGTAGACGCTGCGGCCGTAGTCGTAGGCGTTGATGATGGTCGTCGCTTCGCTCGCGAGGCGGGCGAGGTATTGGGGTACGGTTACGCCGCCCAGATCGTGGTCGCCAAGGAAGGTCTTGAGCGTTACCGGCGTCGCCAGCTTGCCGGCCCGGATCAGAGATCCTGCGACCTCGAAAATGCGGCGATGAATCTCCTCGACGAAATGCTCGCTTTTAAGGAAGTCCGAGACGCGGTCGAACGCGTCGTTGTTGATGAGGATCGCGCCGAGCAGCGCCTGCTCGGCCTCGAGGTTGTGCGGCGGCGTGCGATAGGAACGCTCTTGCGGTTGGACCTGACGCTGCGCGAATTGTTCGATCGTCGCCATGGCGAGGAGCACGTCTCTCGATTTTCAAGGGATGACGCGGACGCAGGAAAGCGAATCACAGGCGACTTGATTTATCCGCAGACTGCGGCGGCGGCGAGTCATGCTCCGGAACGAGATGCGCCGCCAGACCGAGAGCGACGAGGAGCGATGAAAAAAAGAAAAGCGGGGAGAATTGCGACTTTGTCTTGACGTCGCCTCTCCTATCGGCGCCTGCGGCTCAAGCGCAGAGGCGGTTCCTTGCCTCGGAATATTCGCGCTCCAGTCGAGCGACCAGCTCGGCGACCGGTTGCACCGATTTGACCGCACCGATGCCCTGGCCGCTGCCCCATATGTCGCGCCAGGCCTTGGCTTCCTTGACGTCCGCCGAGCCTCGGGAGGCGAAATTCATCGCTTTCGCCTCGCCCTGCGGTAGGCTGTCCGGGTCGAGCCCGGACCGGACGATCGAGGGTCTGAGATAGTTTCCGAATATGCCGGTGAAGTAAGTCGACCCGATGATGTCGGAGGCGTCGCCGCTGACGATCGCCTGCTTGTACTCCTCGATCGCGCGCGCTTCCGGCGTGGCGACGAAAGCCGTGCCGATATAGGCGAGATCGGCGCCCATCACCTGCGCCGCAAGAACGGCCCTCCCCGTGGCTATCGCGCCCGAGAGCAGCAACGGGCCGTCGAACCAGGCGCGGATGTCCTGGATCAGCGCGAACGGCGAGGTCGAGCCGGCGTGCCCGCCGGCGCCTGCGGCGACGGCGATCAACCCGTCGGCGCCCTTTTCGATCGCTTTATGGGCGAAGCGATTGTTGATGATGTCGTGCAGCGTCAGTCCTCCATAGGCGTGCACAGCCGCGTTGACGTCCTCGCGGGCGCCGAGCGAGGTGATCACGATTGGCGCCTTCCACTTGACGGTCAGCGCCATGTCCTCCTCGAGCCGCGCGTTCGACTTGTGGACGATCTGGTTGACTGCGAACGGGGCGGCCGGCCTTTCCGGATGGGCGCGATCATGGGCGGCCAGCGCCTCGGTGATTTCGTGCAGCCATTCGTCAAGCTGGGAAATGGGCCGTGCGTTGAGCGCGGGAAAGGCGCCGACGATCCCGGCCTTGCATTGGGCGATCACCAGCGCGGGATGCGAGATGATGAACAGCGGCGCGCCGACGACGGGCAATCGCAGATTGTCTTCGAGAACAGTCGGCAACGCCATCGATGGCCCCTGATGAGACGGCTCTTCGCGCCACAGGCGCTTCCGGCAGCGGCCGTTCACGACCGGCGTAATCGTTCGCACATAAACCGAATAAGGCGGGGCGGGCAAGGCCGCGGAGGCAGCTCGCTCACTTCGGGCGGGTCAGCCAATCGCAAAGGTGTTTTCCGCCTCCGTCACGACCGAGAGTTTGCGCCAGCCACGGCGCGAGCTTCCGCGTCTCGTCGATAAGCCTATGCGGGGGATTGACGATCAGAAGCCCTGCGTTCGTCAGTGGTTCCTGGCCATGCGCGCCGACGGGGCCAGGGCCAACGTCAAGTTCGAGTCGCAGGATGTTGGGCGCGCCGAGCGCGGCGACCGCATTGAGAAAGCGGGCGTCGGCGCGAGCGTCGCGGATCGGACGCCACGCGACATAGGTCCCGGTCGGCCATTTGCGAAGCGCCCGCTCGATCGCGCGCACGATCCCGCCTGCTTCGTCAGGCGCCTCGAACGGAGGATCGATGAGGACGACGCCGCGGCGTTCCATGGGCGGCAGGTAGGCGTTGAGGGCGAGATAGCCGTCAGTGCCGACGATGCTGAGCCGCCGGTCGCGCCCAAGCGCCGCGATCAAAGCCCCGCGTTCGTCGGGGTTCGCCTCGCAGAGCGCGACGCGATCCTGCGCCCGCACGAGGGTTTGGGCGATCGCCGGCGACCCCGGATAGGAGACCGGCCGGCCGACGGAGTTGTGCGGACCGACGGCTTGAAGATAGGGGAGCAAGAGTTCGCCGATCTCCGCCGTCGGGTGCGCGGTCAGGACGCGCGCGATCCCCTCGCGCCACTCCGGCGAGCGCCTCGCTTCGTCGCCCGACAGATCATATCGTCCCGCCCCGGCGTGGGTGTCGATAAAGCGGAAGGGCGCCTCCTTGCGCTTGAGATGCACAAAGATGCGCGCCAGGACGGCGTGCTTGACGACATCGGCGAAATTGCCCGCATGAAACGCGTGGCGGTAATTGATCGGAACTGCCCCCGATTCGGCGGCCGGCGCCGTCCGCCCCGGGGCGGCGGGTTTGGCCGGGTGGTTCAGCGCACGGGCGCGACCGCGATCGAGCCGCGCTGGCAGCTGTGCCGCGCGACCTTGCGGCAGATCGCGTAGGATGAGAGGTCCTTGGCGATGCAGAAGCGGACGTCCATCAGTTCGCCGTTGCTGCAGGTGACGGCCATGTTTTCAGGGTGCAGATTGGCGTTCGACGCCATGAAGGCCTGCTCGATGTCTCCGGGGGAAAGATGCAGGGGCTGGTTCGGAGCCTGCAGCATCGCGGGTATGACCAGCCGTTGGCGCACGTTGCGCACGGTGGCGAAATAGTCGTGCGCGCTCAAACCCGTGCAGGTCCCGTGCTTGCGGTATTCGTATGCGGCGAGGCTGTCGTTCGGGTAGAGCCCGTGCTGGTCAGCCACATCGCCAGGGGAGGCGTCCTGGCCCTGGCAGCCCTCGGGGTTTGGGCGATAATCGTTGTCCGGCCACAGGCCGTGCACAACGAAGCCCGCGCCCGAGCCGGCCGCGCACTCCGTCGACGAAGTGTCCTTGCCGCCAACGTCGCAGAAGCCGGGCGCCCAGGACAGCGTCATGACATAGTAGTCGAAAGGCGAGGTCGCAACCGGGGGCGCCGCCTGGGCGACGGCCGGGATCGGCGCGCCGAGGAGGGCAAAAGCAAAGCTGATAACTTTGACTGCTTGCCGCGACATCGCGCGCTCCGCCGCCGGCTTGCGTCAGTCTAGTTCCGCGCCTTCAGGCCGTATTCGCGGAGCCATTTGTACTGGCCGATCTCGCGTTCGATGACCGGGCGAAGCGTGAGGCAGGCGGGCGCATAGGCGAAGTTCGGATCCTCCCCGACGACGCACCACTCGACGCCCCAGGGTATTCCGATGATGCCGAAATTCGACACGACATTGTAAATGACGGTTCGCTCCCTTGAGTTGCTCATCGTGGCGCGGGCGATGCAGTATCGGCGCGGTATGTATGCGAGTCCGTTGGCGCGGAAGCCGATTTCGCGCACTCGGCTGAAGCCGCCGATCGACAACTGCGGATTCCAGAACTCCTGCTGTGTCTGCGCGAAACGCCCGCTGATCGTCGACAGAACGCCGCCGTCGTCGCAAGTAGGCATGTTGGCGAAAAACGGCGCCCAGCGCGCCTCGGCTGGAACGTCGTATTGATTGAGTTCGGCGGGTCCGCCCGCGCTGCGCGCGAGGGTCGGGAGAAGGAGAAAGACCAGCAGACCGAAGATCGCTCTGTTCAACACGGGTGCTTCCCTCAGGCGGGCAGGGACCATGCCAGCGGACGAATCCCCTCGCCGCCACAATGAGGCGCGGCGGTCGGCAAATCAAGCGCCGGCCCCAAAACCTCGCTCTCCGGCGTGACCTGCCGGCGCGTCAGGAAAGGCGATTCTTGAGATCGCCGATTTCGCGCGCCACGAGATCCGCGCCGGCGGGACCACGCATCTGGTCGGCGAGAACGATTTCCGCCGCCTTTGCCGCATGGTCCGCCGCGGCGGCGCGCACCTCCGCGGTCGCCTGGGCTTCGGCGAGAGCGATCTTATCCTCGGCTTGCTTGGTGCGCCGGGCGATGAATTCCTTCAGGCGCTCGCCGGCCTCAATGGCCAACTGCTCCGCCTGGGCGCGCGCCTCGGCGACGATACCGGCCGCGTTAGCTTCCGCCTCGGCGGTCTTCTTTTCGAAGCTGGCCAAAAGGGCGGTCGCCTCTTCGCGCAGCTTCGCCGCCTGGGCGAGTTCGGCCGCGATTGCTTCGCCGCGCGCGTCGAGCGCTTTCAGGACAATTCGATGGGCGCCGAAATAGACAAGGACGCCAACGAAGACGAGGAACCCGAGAAGAACGAAAAATTCCGCGTCGAATTCCATCATGCGGCTCCGCCGAGCGACTTGACCGAATTGACGGCGGCGGCGATCGCCGCCGGATCGGCCTGGCGTCCGCCCAGACGCTCGACGATCGCCGCGGCGGCTCCGCGCGCAACCTCGGCAACATTGGTCATCGCCTGGGCGCGCGTCGCCGCGATTTCGCGCTCTGCGGCGGCCAGCTTGGCCGCGAGCTCGTCCTCGAGCACCTTGCGCTTGGCCTGGGCGTCGGCCGCGGCCGCGTCCCGCGCCGCCTGGGCCACGGTCTGCGCCTTGGCGCGCGCCTCAGCCAATGTCTTTTCGTGCGCGGCCGCGGCGGCGTCGGCCCGCTGCTGCATCGCGGTCGCCTCGTCCAGGTCGCGCGCAATCTGCGCCTTGCGGCCGTCGATTACCGCCCCGAGCCGCGGCAAGCCGCGCTTGGACATGTACCAGTAGAGGAACCCGAACGCGATCGCGAACCAGACCAGTTGCGAGGGAAACGTGCTCGGGTCGAACGGCGGAAAGTTCGAATGTGCGCCGCCTTCCTGACCGACCTGAGTCCGAGTCGTGTCGGGCGGCGTTGATTGGGCGGGCTCGGCCATCACGGACCCTTAAGGAAAATAAGGAGCCTGGAAGACGCCGTATGCGCCTTCCCTTCGGCGTCAGAACCAAGTCTCAAACGTCAAACCGCGAACAGCAACAGGAACGCGATCAGAAGCGCGAAAATGCCCAGCGCCTCGGTCACCGCGAAACCGAAGATCAAGCGGCCGAACTGACCCTCCACCGCCGACGGATTGCGTAGCGCACCGTTCAGGAATTGGCCGAACAGCGTGCCGACGCCAATGCCGGCGGCGCCCGTTCCAATGGCGGCGAGGCCGGCGCCGACATATTTGGCGGCGATGGCGAGCTCATGCGGTTCCATGCGGTGCTCCTATTTCGTTGGCGAAAAATTCGTGTTTCGAGTTGGGGTCAGTGACCGGGATGAAGCGCGTCATTGAGATACATGCAAGTCAGCATCGCGAACACGTAGGCCTGCAGGAACGCCACCAGAAGTTCGAGAGCGTCAAGGCCGATTGTCATCGCGAACGGCAGCACCGCCAGTCCCTTGACCGCTGCGCCGGCGCCGAGCAGCATCACCACGAATCCGCCGAAGACGTTGAGCGTGATGTGGCCGGCGAGCATGTTCGCGAACAGGCGCACGGAGTGGCTGATGGGGCGCGAAAGGAAAGAGATGACTTCGATCGCCACAACGAGCGGCAAGATGTAGATCGGCACGCCCGGAGGGACGAACAATTTGAAGAAGTGCACGCCGTGCTCGCTCACGCCGATGACGACGACGGTGAAGAACACCAACAGCGCCAGCGCGGCGGTGATGATGATCTGGCTGGTGACCGTGAACGAATAGGGAATGAAGCCGATCAGATTGGAAAGCAGGACGAAGAAAAAGATCGCGAAGACAAACGGAAAAAAACGCATGCCCGCCTCGCCGGCGGCCGAGCGGACCATTCCCGCTATGAACTCGTAAGCCATTTCGGCCAGGGCCTGAATCCGGCCCGGGACGCCGGACCCGCCACGCGCGCCGAGCGCGACCAGAAGGCAGGTAAGCGCGACCGCCAGCAGCATATAGAGACCAGAATTGGTCAGGGAGACGTCATGGCCCGCGACCTCAATCGAAACGACGGGGTGAATGGAGAATTGGTGGATCGGATCGATCGCCGGTCCCGACTCTGTCGCCACGTCCTCTAGTCCTCGTCGTCGTCCGCCCCGCCGGCGGCTCCGCGCCCCCCCAACGAGGCGTCGCTTCCGGCTCCGGAAGCCGGGCGCCGCACGTCTTTATCCGGCGAGTCTGTGCGAGACAAGGGCGAATTGCGGCTGGAAGACCCGGCCTTGGGCGAAGTGAGCCGAATTACGTTCCAGATCGCCGCCGCGACCCCGAGCATGAAAAACACAATCAGAAACGCTGGATTGGTCCCGAGAGCGCGGTCGAGAGCCCAGCCGATCCCCAAGCCGACGATGACGGCGGAAACGAACTCGCTGCCGGCGCGCAAGCCGAGCGACATCGCCGATCCGGCGTTGTCGCTCGGGGTCTCCCGCTTCGGCTCGGGAGCGGGAGGCGGCGCGGCCCGGGCCCTTAATTCGCCCGACAGTCGGCCGAGCCGCGCGCGGAGCGCTTCTGCGTCGTCGCCGTTTTCAGGGTTCGAGCCCATCGCTCCCATCTTCTTTTCATGTCCTCGGATGATAGCATTGGTGGGACGCAGGGATAAGGCCAGCGACTCTTCGCCGCTTGACCGCGAAGACGGCCTTCGGCAAGGCAGTCTGCCCCGTCGCAACCGAAGGGCTTCCGAATGCCCAAACCGCTGCCCCCGCCAAGAACCGACAAGGCGGCCGGATCGTCCAGATCACCGTTCGTCGTCGGCTGGAAAGGTCGAAACCGACCTCTGGCGGACTTTCGCGCACCGGCCGCGGCTCCTGATCGGAGCGGCCCTGATGATCGCGGCCTACGTCGCTCTGCGGCTTGGAGCCGATATCCGCGAGGCGACCCGGCTGCTGATCGCCTGGAACGTCGGCGCCTGGGCGTTTCTCCTCCTGATCCTGCACATGGTCATGGACCCGAGGCGGGAGGCCCGCGTTCAGTCGCGACCGGAGGACGAGAACCAGTGGGTGCTGGTGGTCTTGGGAGTCATTGCGGCGCTTGCCGCGACCGCGGCGATCGTGTGGGAGCTTGGCCCGGTGAAGACCATGGGCGGGTGGCCGAAGGCCGGACATCTCGTGCTGGTCGGCTTAACGGTGCTGAGCGCCTGGACGTTCCTGCAGGTGATGTTCGGGCTACACTATGCAGGCGTCTACTTCAAACCCAAGAAGGGTGGGATTCACGCCGGACTCGACTTTCCGGGGACGCCGCAGCCGGGCTGGATGGAGTTCTTCTACCAGTCGTTCGTCATCGGCTGCACCTTCGCCTCGTCCGACGTCAATGTGGCGTCCATGCGGATGCGGCGGATCGTCGTCATTCAGGGCGTCGTCTCCTTTTTCTTCAACGCCATAATCCTCGCGCTGACTATCAATATCACCGCGAACCTGTTCTAGCCTCCTGAAGGCCGAGGGCCGCAGGACGTCTCGAAGGATGATCCGGAATGCCAGTGAGGCCGAAGCGCCGGGTCCTTGGGCGACCGGGCGATGTCCGTCCGCGGCTCCTCGCCATGACCCGCCTCGACTTGAGGGCAACTTGCTCTCGGCGCCGCGGTTGCGGATATAGAGTCGCATGACCGGAACCGATGCCTCCCTTGTCCGTGCCGCGCTGCCGCGCGGCTTCGCCGACCGCGTTGAGGCCGACATCGCCGCCGCCGAGGCGATGATGGCGAAGATCCGCGAGGTCTACGCGCTCTATGGCTTCGAGGCGGTCGAGACGCCGTTCGTCGAGTTCACCGAGGCGCTCGGCAAGTTCCTGCCCGACCTGGACCGGCCGAACGAGGGCGTGTTCTCGTTCAAGGACGACGACGAGCAATGGCTCTCGCTGCGCTACGACCTGACGGCGCCGCTCGCGCGCTATGTCGCCGAAAACTACGATAGGCTGCCCAAGCCGTATCGCTCCTATCGGGCCGGCTGGGTGTTCCGCAACGAGAAGCCGGGCCCTGGCCGCTTCCGCCAGTTCATGCAGTTCGACGCCGACACGGTCGGCGCCGCCTCGCCGGCGGCCGACGCCGAAATCTGCATGATGGCGGCTGACTGTCTCGAGGCGCTCGGGATCAAGCGCGGCGACTATGTCGTGAAGGTCAACAACCGGAAGGTGCTAGACGGGGTGATGGAGGCGATCGGCCTCGGCGGCGAGGCCAACGCCGGGCGGCGGCTGACCGTCATGCGCGCGATCGACAAGCTCGACCGGCTCGGCGCAGACGGCGTCCGTGCGCTGCTCGGCAAAGGGCGCAAGGACGAGAGCGGGGACTTCACAAAGGGCGCGGGGCTGGAGGCCGAAGCGGTTGGGCGCGTGCTCGCCTATACGGAGGCCCGCGCATCCGACAATCGCGCGACAATCGCGGCGCTTGCGTCCGCGGTGACGGGTTCGGGCGGCGGCGAAAATGGACTCTCCGAATTGAGCGAGATCGTCGCTCTCGTGGAGGCCGGGGGCGCGGGGGATCGAGTCGTGATCGATCCCTCGGTCGTGCGCGGGCTCGAATATTACACCGGCCCGGTCTTCGAGGCAGAGCTGACGTTCGACACGCCGGGCGAGGATGGCAGGCCGATCCGGTTCGGGTCGGTCGGCGGCGGCGGGCGCTATGACGGCCTCGTGGCCCGCTTTCGCTCGGAGCCAGTCCCGGCGACGGGCTTCTCGATCGGCGTCTCGCGCCTGCTCGCGGCCTTGCGCGCGATCAAGAGCCCGATCGTCGCCGGGGCGGAGAGCGCGGGCCCCGTCGTCGTGCTGGCGCTCGACCGCGACGAAAAGTCGATGGCCAGCACCCAGCGCCTCGTCGCTCGCCTGCGCGCAGCCGGGATCGCGTCCGAGCTCTACCTCGGGCGCGGCGGCATGAACGCACAACTCAAATACGCCGACCGGCGCCGGAGCCGCGTCGCCGTCATCCAGGGTTCGAACGAGCGCGACGCGCCGGGCGGTCCGCAGGTCACGATCCGGGACCTCAAGCTCGGGGCGGAGCTCGCGAAATCGACCAAGGATCGCTCCGACTATCTCGAATTGCGTCAGCGCGCGCAGTTCTCCGCGTCGGAGGCTGATCTGGTCGATCGCGTGCGCGAGGTGCTGGCGCGGAAATAGGCAATCAGTCCGCTTGCCCAAGATCAGGGCATATGCGGATTTATCTTCCGTTAACCAAATCAAAAGCCCCGTGTGAAACGTTCTGTCCCATTGGGGAGGAACGTCGATGCGATTCGCCTCGATTGCGCTCCAGGTAGTCGTCGTCCTGATGATGTCCGGCTCCGCCGTGGCGGGTCCGCGGGAGTTCGCAGGCTCTCCGGACGACCTTGGCGATCTGAACCGCCTTCGCCGCATCATCTCTCCGCACATCGAGGGCGACACGCTGATCATCGAGGGACGGATCGATTCCCATATCTATGACTACATCCAGTATGAAGCCGCCAGCGTTGCAAAGGTTCGGACGATTGATCTCGATTCGCTCGGCGGGAACGTCGAATGGGCGCTGGAGGTCGCGCGCAAGATCAAGGAGCTCGGCAAGACGACCCTGCTCAGGTCGCAGCACTATTGCGCGAGCGCGTGCGCCTATATATTCGCCGCCGGGCGCGAGCGGATAGCTGCCGAGGACACCTGGATCGGCATTCACGGCGCCCGGCTCGGCCCCGGCTACACGACCAATTTCGAGGGGCTCTGCTTCGGAGGCCTTGAAGGGCGGAACGTCTTCGAGCCGCGCAAGACGGGTTGCCGCGAGTTCCTCAATCACTGGTATGATGTGACGCTGGCGAGGACCAACGAAGCTTTCGACGCTATGGAGACCAACGGGGTCTCGCCCGACCTCCGCAAGGCGTATTTCTCAATGCCCGACGACCCCGAGTGGCCGGCGCAGATGAACGCTATTCGCAAACCGGACTGGCCGCTGGCCGCGGCCGACGCCCTGAAGTACAACCTCGTGACCACGGTGCTTGCGAAGACCAATTTCTAGGGCCCGCGACAGCGCGCTACGTACTGTCACTGCGACGCGCATTCGAACGAACTGGCGCTTTCCGGATCGCCGCTCCTGTAGCGCGCATATTGCGGCCATGGACAGAGCGGGCGGGAGCGGTTCGGGCTCCAGGCGGCGGGGATTTCCTTGTTTGCCGGATCGGCGGTGGCGATGATTCGGTCCGGCGCCTCGCCCTTTTCGACCCAATCGACGAGTGCGCTCAAAGCGTCGAACTTGTCGAGCGCGAGGCCTGCATTGCAGTGAGTCATGCCCGGGACCGCGAACAGGCGGACTTCCGCCTCCGCCTTACCGTCGAGATTGGCGTTGAGCCTTTCATACCAGCGGATCGTGTCGTCGATCGAGAAGACCGGGTCCGCCTGGCCGTGATAGATGATCATTTTGCGGCCCAATTGGCGGAATTGCGCGAGCTTGGGATCGTCAGCGTCCGGCGGGGTCATGAATTCCATCGCTGACTCAGGAAAGGCGTCGGTCCTCGCGTAAATTTTCGGCGCGTCCTTGTCGAAGTCGAACGCGAGAAGCGACTTCACAAGCGCGTCCGTCGAACCCGCGACCGGGGTCGGCGGGGTCGTGAAGATATATTGGAGCGAGGACGCGCCCATCGTCGCGATGATCGGATAGTGATCCCAGGGCGGGATCGGGCTTTCGATCTTCCAGAGCCGCCAGTTGCCGGTGCCGACGCCGCCGTCGACAGGCCAGTCGGAATAGAGCGCCTCGCCTTTCGCGTTCTTGGGGCCGGCGAAGCTCATCTTGAGCGCCTGGACCTTGGCCTTCGGAAGGCATTCGGTGGCGGCGCCGTCACTGCAAGCGAGGCTGCCGAAATCGAACGCCTTCTGGCAGGCGGCGAGATTGGCGGTTAGTCCGTCTTCGAGACCGTCCAGCTTGTCGCAAGCGGCGATGATTCTGCGCGAAACAAGGGCAGCGTCTTGCTCGGAGATCGACTTGCGGATGTCTGGATCGGCCTTGACGAAGGCCTGGGCGTCCCAGGCGTGCTGGATCGCGGCGCGGGGCAGGTCGAAGCCGGGATCGCCGGCGAGAAAGCCGTCATAAGCTTCCGGCATCCGCGTCGCCGCCACCATCGTGTGGCGTCCACCGTTCGAGCAGCCCATCATGTAAGAATAGTCGGGCTTGCGGCCGTAATGGGCGGCGATGATCGCTTTGGCGATCGGCGCCAGCGTCACGTCGGCGGAATATCCGTAGTCGCGCCGGGCCTGCGGATCGAGGCCAAAAGCCGCCCCCGCGGCGAGGCCGAGCTCTTTGTTGGCAGGATCCTGGCCCGAATGCCCGGCGTCCGAGGAGAGCACCGCAAAGCCGCGCGCCAGCGCCGACCGACCGCCGGAAGCGAGCGCCCTTGGCCCGTCGCCCGTCGCCGCCACGACCGCGCCGTCGCCGCCGCCGTTCTCCTGGCTGAGGAAACGGCCATTCCAGTCGGCGGGAAGCCTGATCTCGAATCGGATTGCGTAGGGCTTGCCGTCGACGCCGGTGCGGTCGTTAGCGGCGCCCGACACAATACAATGTTTCGGCAGGCCATTGCCGGCCTCCTGCATCTTCGAGCCCTCGATGATCAGGCCTGGAAGTGCGAGCGATTGAGTCGTGACATGGGTGCAGCTTTCTTCTTGGGCGAACGCCGCGGCGTGACCGGCCAGGCCGAGCAATAGGGCGCCGCCGAGCGCCGTCCACCGGGTCAAGTGCGGCCCGTCCGCGCGCCTCCGATTCGCCACGCGTTCCTCCTTTATCGCCGGCTCCGGGGCAGGCGATCGATCGGCGAGGATCGCGCATTGCGGCTCGGAGTCAAGGGAGTGCGCCCCGCCCGTCTCATATCCGCGCAACGACCGCAACCGGGCCGCCGCCGGCGGGCCCCTGGTGCTCGGCGCCGCCGGAGACATAGACCGCTCCCGTTCCCGCAACGCCGCTGATCAACCCCCCGACCGCGGCTCGGGCGTGGCGGGTGGCGTTTATGTCGGAATCGTCGAGCATCGTATGGCGCAAGCCGCGAATTGCCCCGCTGGGGGAGGCCTCGGCCTTGGCGAAGATATTCACCAGCCGGTCCCGCGATCGCGGGTCGAGCGCGCTCAAGCCGACGCTATCGTGCGCCTGAATGACCGCTGGAAGGTCGATCGCATCCTGCATCACCGCATGGCCGATCACGAACGGGCTTGCCGAGAATCGCGAATTGCCGATCAGAATGACCACATTGTGCATGAGTTCGATGCCGGCTGAACAGGACGCGACCGAGGAGTAAAGGTCCCAGTCCTTCAGCACGCGGGCCTCGCCGACACCGGCGTCGATCTCGCCCAGCGCCTTGGCGACGCCGAGCGCGGACGCGCCGCGCGAATAGCCCATCGAAGCATAGCCGCTCGCGGTAACCACCCCCTTGCCGCGTGCAAGCGCTTCCTGAACGCGCTCGCTCGTCAGCAGCGGGCACTTGATCTGGACGAAATGCACATCGCTCACGGCGTCGATCCGCGCATCGCGCATCGCCGTCTCGACCGCCTTCATCGTCTCGTCGATCTGCGCGTCGCGGCCGATCTCCTCGGGCAGGAAGTCACGGGTCTGGGCGATGCCGACGCTCAGGCGCGCCTCGCCGCTGCTCTCGCGCTGGGCGTCGGAGCCCGGGCTTAGCGCGAAGACCGTCATATGCGGGGAGAGCACCCCCTCCGTGCCGCCAGACATCACGAACGCGATCTTCTTCTCGACCGCCTGCGGGGACAGCCCCCAACGCGGCGCCAGCGCATTGCACAACGCTGCGACCGCGTATTCTCGGGTGAAGTCGTTCACCCCGCCATTGCCCTCCGTCTTCCCCAGCACCGCGAGAATGGATTCGGGTTCAAGCTCGCCGCTGTCGATGAGCGCCATCAGGCCGGAAACGTCTCCGGGCCCGTCGGTCGGAATGCGAATGACGTCGAACGAATTCCGCTGCATAGTCCCTCCACGTCGTTTCGGAGCAGAAATATCCGCCTCCGGTCGGCCCCAGAATTGGCTAGTAGCGATGAGGAAACAAAGGCGAGGCTACCAATGGACCGCCGCAGGTTTCTGGTCGGAATGGCTGAGGCCGCGGGCGCCGCGTTCGCCGCCCGGACGGCGCTCGCCGGCGTGCCCACGCCTTACGACTGGAATGCTTCGCCGCCGCGCTCGAGCAACGAAGCCTTTGTGGAGTGGATGATCCGCAACCGCGGCGAGGATCCGCGTTTTCTCGCCGAGCGCTACGGCCGATATGAGCAGCTCGTCGCCCATCACGACGTCTGGGACCAGGCCGATATCCGCGCCTTCCTGCTAACTCCACGGGAGGAGTTCGTGACGGCGGAGAACCTCGATCGCGCTTATGAATGGCATCACCTCAATATCGGCTTCGGCGTAACGATCACCGGCCCGCACACGGTCGCTCGCATGACCAATACGCTCGAGATCGGGCGGGGCGATAAGGTGCTCGAGATCGGCACCGGATCCGGTTACCAGTCGGCCTACCTTTCGAACCTCACGCCCAATGTTTGGTCAATCGAGATCATCCCGGCCCTGGCGAAGCGCACCCGAGCCGTCTACGACGAGCTGATCGCCCGTGGCTATAGCGAGTACCGCGCCATCCGCACCCGCAACGCCGATGGCTATTACGGCTGGGAGGAGGCTCAGCCATTTGACAAGATCATCGTCACTTGCGGCATCGATCACATCCCGCCGCCGCTGCTGCAGCAACTCACGTCGGATGGGATTATGGTCATTCCCGTCGGCCCGCCCGGCGCGCAGCACGTGCTGAAGGTGGTCAAACGTCGGTCACCGGATGGGGAAATGTCCGTCGTCCGCTCCGATATTTATGGCGGCGCCATCATTCCGTTCGTGCCGTTTACCGGATCGCATCCGTCCTGAGGCGGCGGGACGCCCGTCAGCTCGAACCGATCAGAATTCCCGCCGCTAACACCAGCGCGCCGCCGATCATCACCTTGGCGGCCGCCGACACCGGCGGGGTATCCATATACCGCCATTGGACATATGAGATCGCCAGCAGCTCGAATACGACTACGACGAACGCGACGATCATTGCGGTGTAGAACTCGGGGATGAGGAACGGCAGAGTATGGCCGATCCCGCCTGCCGTGGTCATCAGGCCGCAGACGGCGCCGCGCAGGAGCGGCGAGCCGCGGCCCGAAAGCTTTCCGTCGTCCGCGAGCGCCTCGGCAAAGCCCATGGAAATGCCCGCGCCGACTGAGGCTGCGAGCCCGACTACGAAGGCGTTCCACGAATTGTGCGTCGCGAATGCGGCGGCGAACACAGGGGCGAGCGTCGAGATCGAGCCGTCCATCAAGCCGACCAATCCCGGTTGGATGACCTGCAAAATAAAGCGCCGGCGCTGGTTCTCGTCTTCAGTGCTGCGGGCGGAGTCCGTGAGTATTTCCTCCTCGAGACCCGCAGCGATCTGGTCGTGCTTCTCCTCCTCCTCGGCGAGATCTCCCAGGAGCTTTCTGGTCGAGGCGTCGGTTGTGTGCGTCAGGGCCTGTCGATAGAAGCGCGCGGCGGCGCGTTCCATGTCGCGCGCGTGCGAGCGCACCGTCTGGAGGCCCAGCGGCCGCTGATGCCATACTGGCTTCTGCGGGATGTAGCCGCTGATGTGATCGCGCCGCACGAGGGGAATATGATTGCCGAATTTCACCACGAAGAGGTCGATAAGCCTGCGCCGGTGATCGTTCTCCTCTGCGGCCATCTCGCCGAACACTTTCGCGCTGGCGGGATAGCCGTCGAGCAGGCCATCAGCGAAATCGGCGAAAATACGCGCGTCCTCCTCCTCGTTGCTGATGGCCAGGGCCAAAATCTCGCGCTCGGATAGTTGGTCGAAATCGCGCATGATTGCGTCCCGGCTTCCCGTTTCGTCGGTTGCTCCGTCACCGACCATGCCGCCAGGCGCCGCATGCAAACGCTGCCCGGCCTCTGGCCGTTCAAGTCGAACGCTGGCCTTCTAGGGTTGAGCGGTCGGGCGGGTCAAGCTATCGGAGAGCGCCGCCTCGAACGACCTTGTCGGTAGAGGCGGATCAAGGCCGCACGCTGCGGACCCGCCGCTTGCCATGCGTCTTCGGCTGCACTAGACGGAAAACGCTCCCACTCCCCGATTTATTTGGCGGTCGAGGTTGGATTTCCCTCAAAAGTCCGCGTTCGTGCACCAGCTACCCTCTCTCGATCAATTCAACCGCATCGTCGTTAAAGTCGGCTCTTCGCTCATTGTCGACAGCGCGGTCGGCTCGGTCAATCGCGGATGGCTCACGGCGCTCGCTTCCGACATCGCCGTCCTCCACGCGCGGGGCGCGACCGTGGTGGTTGTTTCCTCCGGGGCGATCGCTCTCGGCCGGACGATCGCCGGGCTGCCCACCGGCGCGCTCAAGCTTGAGGATAGCCAAGCTTCGGCGGCGATCGGACAGATCGCTCTCGCGAGCGAGTGGTCGCGAGCGCTGGCGGAAAATGGTATTGTCGCTGGCCAGCTCCTGCTGACCCTGCAGGACACGGAAGAGCGCCGCCGCTATCTCAACGCGCGCGCAACTCTCGGCCGTCTGTTTGCGATCCGCGCAATCCCCATCATCAACGAGAACGACACAGTTGCGACCAGCGAGATCCGCTACGGCGACAATGATCGGCTGGCGGCGCGGGTCGCCACCATGGCGAGCGCGGACCTTCTGATCCTGCTTTCCGACGTTGCGGGACTTTATGATTTATCGCCGCATCGCAACGCACATGCCAAATTCTTGCCTGTCGTCGACCGCGTAACGCCCGAGATCGAGGCGATGGCAGGCGCCGCGTCGTCCGAACTGTCGCGTGGCGGTATGCGCACCAAAATCGAGGCCGCCCGCATCGCCACCGCCGCCGGCACGCATATGGTGATTGCGGATGGGCGGGTCGCCCATCCGATCGCGCGAATCGCTGAAGGCGGCCGCTGCACCTGGTTCCTGACCCCCTCTAATCCGATCGCGGCGCGCAAGATCTGGATCGGCGGATCACTCGAGCTAAAAGGCGCGGTGTTCGTGGACTCCGGCGCCGCCGCGGCGCTGGCGCGTGGAAAAAGCCTTTTGCCGGCTGGGGTCACACGCGTCGAGGGCGTTTTCGCGCGCGGTGATTGCGTCGCCATTCGCAACGAGCAAGGGGCCGAAATCGGGCGCGGACTCGTCGCATATGACGCCTTACACGCCGAGCGCATCCGCGGCCGCAATTCGCGCGATATCGCGCATATCCTCGGAACCGCGGGGCGGGCCGAAATGATCCATCGCGACGATATGGCGCTCGCCGGCCGGTGACGCGGCGCGCCAGCGGATCGCCGCCGCTCTTGGCATAGCCGGCCCCTCCGCGCATAAGTTCGATCATGGGCGCTCCAGTCGAACGCAATAGCCGGCTGATCTTCGTGCCGCGCCCCGCGCTGATCGCCCTGGCGACCGTGCGCGGGCGCTTGCGGGCGAGCGAATTCGGCATGGCGGCGCTCGCGACCGGCGTCGGCGTGCTTGCCGGTCTATGCGTCGCCGCGATGACCAAGATCGTCAACGTCGCGCATGTTGCGATCTTCAACATTCCTTTCGACGTTCACCTCAGCGCTACCGAAAGGGTCGCGCCTCTTGCCGCCTTTGGCGCGCCGATCCTGGGCGGGCTCATTCTCGGTGTGATCGATACCTGGCTCGCTCGCAGGAAGGCGCCGCCTGCGGTCGACCCGGTCGAGGCCAACGCGCTCCGCGGCGGACGCATGTCGCTCAGCCAGAGTCTGCTGGTGGCGACGCAAACCCTTATCTCGAACGGCTGCGGCGCGTCGGTCGGGCTCGAGGCGGGCTACGCGCAGATCGGCGCCGGCGTCGCCTCGTACCTGGGAGTGAGATCGCGCTTGCGCCGGCAAGACCTGCGAATGCTCGTCGGCTGCGGGGCGGGAGGCGCGATCGCGGCAGCCTTTGGCGCCCCCCTGACGGGCGCCTTTTACGCTTTCGAGCTCATCATCGGCGCTTATTCGCTCGCCAACGCGGTCCCAGTCTTCGCGGCCACGCTGGCTGCGTCGCTCACCACGCAGGCGCTCATAGGCGCGCCATATGACATCAGCGCGCCCGCCGTCGCCCCGTTGACGTTCCCGCATTACGGCGCGCTGATCGGGCTCGGCCTGATCGCGGCGGCGGTCGGGGTTGGCGCGATGCGAGTGGCGGCGCTGATCGAAAGGGCTTTCCGCGCGGCGATCCCGTGGCGCCTCGTTCGCCCCCCCGTCGGCGGACTGATGGTCGGCGCGATGGCGCTCTACACGCCTCAGGTTCTTGGCGCCGGCCACGGCGCGCTCGGCCTCGACTTTTATTCGCCGCTGACCGCGCTGGAATTGGCGATCCTCATTGTCTTAAAACTGTTCGCCTGCCTCGTTTCGTTGGCGTCCGGCTTTCGCGGCGGACTGTTTTTCGCCTCGCTATTCGTCGGCTCGCTGCTCGGCAAGCTCTATGCGATCGGCATCGACGCTGTGGCTCCGTCGATGGATCTTGAGACGACGGCCTGCGTGCTGGTCGGCATGGGGGCGCTCAGCGCGGCCATCGTCGGTGGGCCGTTGACCATGACCTTTCTCGTGCTTGAGAGCACCGGAAATCTGGGCGTCGCTGGGGGCGTCCTCGCCGCTTCGATTGCGGCCAGCCTCGCTGTGCGTGCGACCTTTGGCTATTCATTCACAACTTGGCGTCTCCATTTGCGCGGCGAGACGATCCGCGGTGGGCAGGACGTCGGTTGGCTGCGCGACCTGACGGTGGGACGGATGATGATTCGCTCGCCTAGGGTCTTTCAGGCGGACGGGTCGGTGAGCAAATTTCGCGAGGCCTATCCTCTCGGCAGCGCCAATGTTGTGGTCGCAATCGATGAAGGTGGGAACTACCGGGGACTGATCCACGTTCCAGAGGCGCATGCTATCACGATTGACAACGGCGAGGACGGCGGCCCGATTGAGGCCATCGTCCATCTCCGGAACACTGCGCTCAATCCAGACGACGACATCGGAACCGCGCTTGAGACCTTTGGCGCCGCCCACGCCGATACCCTTGTCGTTACGGCGCGCGGAACGGGCCAGGTGCTGGGCACGCTCGGCGAGGCCTATGCCGCGCGCCGTTACGCACATGAGACGAATCTGGCGATGAAAGGGGTTCTGGGAGGCGGCTAGGCGGCGTCACGACGCGAGCGGCCGGATGAAATACGGATCCGCCGGATTCTTTCCTCAGCTTCCGGTCCGCAATGAACGACGGTCGCCGGCTGCTTCGGCTTGTTGCAGCGGCCGCGCCTGATGCATTCGCCGCAGCAGACCGTCGAGGCAGCCCTCGAACAGGACGTAACAACCGAGGGCGAGATAGCCCCACGCGGTCAGTTCGACGAACTGAAGAAATCCGCCGTCGAAAGCCGCCATCGCGCCGTAGGTCACGATGAGGTTGAAATTCGCCTGGAAGAGATAGAGCAGATTGAAGGAGCAGAGGGCGAAGCCTCCCGCTGCGATCCCCATGAACAGGAATGTCAGCCATGCGGGCCCATGAAAGAGCCGGTTAAGCAACCTCAGAAGCGCCATCGCTCGACCCAATTCCCCGCTCTTGTCGCCCGCGCACTTGGTTCCTTCGCCCGCGACGGCAGTTCGTTACCCGCCTCCAAAGACAAGAACCTGAAATTGCTTCGCCGAACTCGATCATCGGCGATCGGCGTCGACGCTCGCCGCACGAGAACCTCAAAATGGCGAACAAGATCTCGAAAAGGCAACGGCTTGCAGAAGGATAGGAGGCTACGCGCAGAGCTGTTGCGCGTCGCGCCGCCAAATGTTTATCTCCGCGCGCTGTCACGTGCGTCAGGGTCCAGCGGAGGAATAGGAGTCGTGTTCGACCGTTTCGTGTTCCCAAAGGCAGGAGTTCCAGGCCCTCGCGGTGCGCCTTTTTTGAGATTGTGCAATTGGGGACCAAATGACGAAACAAAGCCGGTCGCGGTATATCCTGTGCAGTCCCTGGGATAAACCGTCGGAAATAGATATATACAACTGGAAGGGCGATGGACCGTTTATAAAATACTGGGTGCGCGTTTTCCAGGAATTCGAGAAAATTTCGACCCTAAGCGGGCTGACGTTCTACGTCGTCTGGAATCACATTCTTGTGCCTGAGCTGCCGTCTTACGGGGATGACGTCGTCGCCGTCATCGCGTCGGATGAAGAGTGTGTGATTCCCCCATACGTGAATAAGGTTCGATTCGTATTCAAGACGATCGGCTTTTACCCCTGGTGCGGCGCCTCGGTACGCGAGCAGTCCGTAGCCTCGGTATTGAAGTGCGCGAGGGATTGGACAAGGTGGGCGCGTCACTTCGCGTTGTTTCTCCGCAAGAATGGTTTTTCCCTCAAGCAGGGGCGGAGAATGGTGATGCCGATGGGGTATGCACGACAGACGGACGCGCCCGGCAAGCCGTTCGACACGCGACGTTACTTGGTGGGATTTCTCGGCAGCATTGAAAACCGGGCGCATCCTCGTTTCTCGCCCAAAAGGCTCGTCGGCACGCCGAAGCATATCGCCCGCTCCCGGATGGTCGAATCCCTGCAAAAACTTGCCGCCTCGATGCCCGACATTGTCTATTACGGAGCAACGGCGTCATTCAGGGAAAGCACGGCCTTAGGCGCGGGCGAGCGCTATTCGGAGATTATGGCCGATACGAAGATCTGCTTGGCCCCGCGAGGATCGTCGGTCGAGACTTATCGCTTCTTCGAGGGGATGCGGCAAGGCTGCGTTGTCATCTGCAATCGACTGCCTCCGCACTGGTTCTATGTCGATTGCCCAGCGATTCAGATCGACGACTGGGGCAATCTCGAGGCGGAGGTAAGAGCCCTGACGGCCGACCCGCAACGTCTGTCCGATTTGCACCGCGAAACGCTCGCCTGGTGGCGGACAAAATTGTCCGAACCCGCTATCGGCGGCTTGATTGCAAAATGCCTCGAGTTCGCCTGGCGCGATCGAAGAACCGGTCTCCTAGAGCCAAGCGTCCTGCGGAGAAGCGGATGGCGCGGGCTTAGAGCGGCTGCGGCTTCGCGTCCAGGCCGTCGATCTTACTCAATGACGCGCCGCGACGGTTTTGGCGCGTAGAGCTCGTCGACCATCGCCCCCCGGCGGCTCAGCACCGCGCGCTGGTTGACCGAGCCCTTGTCGGTCATCTCGCCGGTGTCGAGCGAGGGCGGATCGTCCATCAGGATCAGGCGGGCAAAGCGGCCTGAGCTGCCTCCTGCCGCAGCGTTGAAAGTCCTGAGCAGACCCGCGAAGGTCTTGCGGACGCTCTCGCACGAAAGGATCTCCGCCGTGGGCGCGGCCCGGCCGTTTGGCGTATCGGCGAGCTCGCGGCAGGCGGCGAGGTTAGGGATCACCAGCGCGGCGGCGTCGTCGCGGTCGTGTCCGGCAACGACGACGTCGGTCACATAGGGAGCGCAATGGGCGACGAATTTCGCCCGTAACGGACCGACGCTGACCCAAGTGCCGGTGGCGAGCTTGAAATCCTCCGCCACCCGCCCGTCGAAAAGGAAGCCGCGTTCGGGATCGTTTTCGTCGGCGAAGCGCAACGCGTCGCCGAACTTGTAAAATCCCTCCTCGTCGAACGCCGCCTCAGTGAGCCGGGGCTCACGCCAGTAGCCAGGCGTGACGCTCGGGCTTTTCACCCGCGCTTCGAGCTTTCCGGCGTTGGGGATGAGTTTCACTTCGACCCCTGGATTGGGAATGCCGACCACGCCCGGATCGCGCGCCCGCTCGGTGACGCTGATCGCGGAGGGACCGGTCTCGGTCGAGCCGAACGAGGTCACCATCGGAACGATTTCGCCGACTGTGTCGAGCCCGAGCCGCTCGTAGCCCTCTCGTACGTGGGGCGGGAGCGCTGCGCCGGCATAACAGAATGCCTGCAGCCGCGCGAACAGAGTCCGCCTCAGCTCCGGGTCGGCCTGAAGATGCGGCAAAAGCATCTCGAAGCCTCTGGGCACATTGTAATAGACGGTCGGCGAGATTTCTCTCAAGTTTCGGATCGTCGCTTCAATGGCGCCCGGCAGCGGCCGGCCGTCGTCGATGAAGAACGAGCCGCCGTTGGCGAGCACGAGGTTGAAGTTGTTGTTGCCGCCGAAGGTGTGGCTCCAGGGCAACCAGTCGATCAGCGTCGGCGGCTCGGCGGCAAAGCTCGGACTGACGCCGCGCAGCATCGCCTGGTTCGACGTCATCATCCGATGTGTGTTGATCACGCCCTTGGGCGTACCGGTCGAGCCCGAGGTGAACAGGAGCTTGGCGATTGTGTCTGGCCCGACCTTCGCTTGAGCGCGGTCGACGTCGGCCTCGGCCTTCGTAGCCAGCATCGCCTCGAGGGTCGTTGCGCGGGGGGTCGTGGGTGGATTCGCCCCTGCGACAATTTCGACATGCGCCGGCACGGCGGCCTCCAGGGCAGCGGCGAAGGGAACGCCGTTGTCTACAAAAACCAGACCGGGCGACAGCAGCGCCATGATTGCCTTGAGCTTCGCGAAATCCTTGGCGACGAGCGAATAGGGGGCCGATACGGGCGCGTATGGAACGCCGGCGATCATCGCCCCGAGGCCGATCAGTGCGTGATCGACGCTGTTGCCGGAGAGGATCGCGACCGGCCGTTCGACGTTGAGATTCCGGTCGATCAGGCCCTGCGCGATGCTGCGCGCCGCCGCGCGCGCCGCGGCGTAGGTCACCTTGCGCCACGACTCGCGCCCGTGCGCGCGCTCCCGCTCGGCCAGAAACACCCGCTCCGGCGCGACCTTGGCCCAGTGATCGAGCCAGTCGGTCGCGGCGCGGGGATAGGAGCCCAACGGGTGGGGCGAGCGCGCCAGCATGACGCCGTCCGGGCGACGCTCGACGACCACCTCGGGCGGACCGAAGGCCAGCTTCGTCCTCATCATCCTCTGTCCTCCCGCGCCCGCAAGCTTCGGCTCGGTGGCATGGTAGCCGTTGTCGCGACCTTAGGGCCAGACCCTGAACCGGCTCGCTGGAGCTGGCGCTGTCACGGGGCTTCGGCCGGTCGCCAAAATAGGCGCAAGCAGCAGTAAGCCCACGAAAATATACGAAAACGAAATCGCTTTCTTTTGCTTGCTTTTATTTTTCGGGATTGAGCCTTTTCAATAGGTTACACCCGATTCAAATAAGAAAAAATCCCTCCTGGCGCCCAGCCGCCCACGCGCCTGCGCTAGCCCCTTTCGACAGTTCGAGATGTAACATGGATTCCGATTTTCCGCAAGAAGATTCGCTATCCACAAAAAATTCGCCATCAACAGAAACGCCGCCCCATTGGTCGAGGAGTCGTCCCTTTTATTCAACCAGGTGGTTGACTCACGAAAAACACCGGCCTATATTCAACCACATGGTTGAACTAGCGGCGCCCGAGCTCACTCCCGTCTTTCACGCCCTTGGCGACGCCACGCGTCGGCGGATGCTGCGGGAACTGGCCGACGGCGAACGAACGGTCGGCCAGCTCGCGCAACCATTCGCCATCTCGCTCGCGGCGGCCTCGAAACACATCAAGGTGCTCGAAAACGCCGGCCTGATCCGCCGCGAGGTGCGCGGACGCACGCACATGTGTCGCCTCGATCCCGGACCGCTCGCCAGCGCCCAGGAGTGGCTGAGCTTCTACGAGCGCTTCTGGACTGCTCGTCTGGATGTGCTCGACCGGCTCCTCCGCGAGGAGGACGCACCCCAACCCCCCATCCCTCAAGACGGAGACGGCCAATGAACGAACGCGCGAACCTCGACGCCTATGGCGTGCTGACCGAGCCTGCCACGCTGACGATCCAGCGCTTTCTGCCCGGACCGATCGAGCGCGTCTGGGGCTATCTCACCCGGAGCGATCTGCGCCGCCAATGGCTGGCGGCGGGCGAGATGGAAATGAAGGTCGGGGCGCCGTTCGAACTCGTCTGGCGCAACAGCGAGCTCACGGACCCACCGGGCAAGCGCCCCGAGGGCTTCGGCGAGGAGCACCGGATGGAAAGCCGGATCATCGAACTCGACCCGCCGCGCAAGCTCGCCTTCACCTGGGGCAAGGAAGACAGCGACGTTTCCTTCGCGCTCGAGCCGAGGGGCGAGAAGGTGCTCTTGACCGTGGTCCATCGCCGCCTGCCCACGCGCGGCATGATGGTCGGCGTCAGCACCGGCTGGCACGCGCATCTCGACATGCTCGCCGCCCGCCTGAACGACGAGGAGACCGAGCCGTTCTGGGAACGGTTCACCCGGCTGAGGGCCGAATACGACCGGCGCATCCCGAACTGATCTGTCGAGACAGAGACTCCACCTCGTCCTGAGACGGCGCCGAGCGCTGGAGCATGGTTCGAGACGCGCCTCCGGCGCTCCTCACCATGAGGGACGCGAAGCTTGACCCACCAAACAGGAGATTGACCATGAACAATCAAGTCGTTTCGCGCGATGAATGGCTGAGCGCCCGGATTGGGCTGCTTAAGCAGGAAAAAGAGCTGACGCGGCTCAGCGACGCGGTGGCGCGCCAGCGTCAGGAGATGCCGTGGGTTAAGGTCGACAAGGCCTATCGGTTCGACACCGATGACGGAAACGCCTCGCTCAAAGATCTCTTCGGCGGCCGCTCGCAGCTCCTCGTCTACCACTTCATGTTCGGACCGGATTACAAAGCGGGATGCCCGTCCTGCTCGATGATCGCCGACGGCTTCGACCGCTTCGCCGTCCACCTCGCCAATCACGACGTCATGCTTTCGGCCGTGTCTCGCGCCCCTCTGTCAAAGCTGCAAGCCTATAAGCGGCGGATGGAGTGGACGTTCCCCTGGGCCTCTTCGTTCGGCGACGACTTCAACTTCGATTTCAACGTCTCGATCACCGAGGAAGCGCAGCGCGCGGGCGGCGTCGAGTACAATTACCGCCGCGGCGGCCATCCGCTGACGGCGGATTCGCAGGTCCCGGATCCGGTGGCGCGATTTGCAGCTTCGTGCGGAACCGATGGGCGCACATACATGCGCGACCGTCCGGGCATGAGCGCCTTCGCGATGGAGGACGGCGTCGTCTACCATACCTATTCGACCTATGCGCGCGGGCTGGACGGCCTCTGGGGCGCCTATCAGTGGCTCGACCGCGCGCCCAAGGGCCGCAACGAAGCAGGAATCTGGTGGCGCCGCCGCGACGAGTACGCCCGGCCCTCTCACTCCGAACCCGTCGCCCAGTTCGGCAAATAGGAGGTTTAGCGATGCACACTCCCCCGATCGTGTCGCAAGAGGAATGGGACGCCGCGCGTGAGCGGCTTTTGACCAAGGAGAAAGCGGTGTTCCGGGCCCGCGACGCGCTCGCCGCCGATCGCCGGCGGATGCCGTGGATGGCGGTCGAGAAAGCCTACGAGTTCATGGGCCCGAAAGGCAAAGCGAGCCTGCTCGATCTTTTCGAGGGCCGGCGCCAGCTGATCGTATATCGCGCCTTCTTCGAGCCCGGCGTGTTCGGTTGGCCTGAACATGCCTGCCGCGGCTGCTCGCTCGGGGCCGATCAGGTCTCGAACCTCGCTCACTTGAACGCGCGCGACACCACGCTCGCGTATGTATCCCGCGCTCCGCAGGCGGACATCACGCGTCTCAAGGCGCGGATGGGCTGGAAGATGCCGTGGTACACCATCACCGACAGTTTCGACGCCGACTTCGGCGTCGACGAGTGGCACGGTCACAACGTCTTTTTCCGCGACGGCGACCGTGTGTTCCGCACCTACTTCATCAATAGCCGCGGCGATGAAGCGATGGGCACCGTCTGGAGCTATCTCGACGCGACGCCGCTCGGGCGCCAGGAGTTATGGGAGGATTCCCCCGAGGGTTACCCCCAGACTCCGCCATACAAATGGTGGAACTGGCACGACAACTACGAAGCCGAGAAGTCTGTCGACCCGCGATGGGCAAAGGTGTCCGACGCCGGAGAGGCCGCCTTCCGCAACCTCGACGCGGGCGCGAAAGCATGAGCACGATCTCGATCGGCGGCAGGAGCCGCGGCGCTCGCGCTGCGGCGGAATGCCTGAGCCTCTCTGCAGCGCCGACTTTCGCGGTAATGGCGCTCATGACTGCTCCTCTCGGCGGCGCCGAGCCGATGTGCCCGGCGGCGCACGGGTCGCTGATCGGCGGAATGGCGGCGATGTATGGGCTGATGAGCGCGTTTCATGTCGCGCCGTGGCTGAGGCTGGTCTCGCGCGCGTAGCTGAATCGCCTCGGCCTCCCATGTCATTCCCGCGCAAGCGGGAATCCAGCCTTTTGCGCCGACGGCTGATCTTCAGGCTGGATTCCCGATCGGCCGCTTTGCGGCGGTCGGGAATGACATGAAGCAGCTTCGCGTCAGTCCGACGCTTAACTTGGCCGCGTGACCTTCGCCGCCCGCTTCTCGAGAAAGTCCTTCAGCCGCTCCTTGGCTTCGCCGCTCATTTCCGCGATCGCCGCCATAAGCGACTCGGTCAATAGCCCGCTCGCCGGATCGCTCTCGGCGATGCGCGGCAGCGCGTGCAGGACGGCGAAATTGGTGGTCGCGGTGTTGGAGGCGGCCTTGGCTGCAAGCGCCATCGCGGTCTCGTATCCCTTGCCGTCGTCGACGAGATACTGGGTAGCGCCAACCGCATGACCTTCCTCGGCGCTGAGCGTGCGCCCGGTCAGCATCATGTCCTGAACGCGCGCGACGCCGATCAGCCGCGCGATCCGCACCGATCCGCCGCCGCCGAGGAAGATGCCGCGCTGGCCCTCGGGCAGGCCATAATAGGTCGAGCGTTCCGCGACGCGGATATGGGTCGCCGCGGCGAGTTCGAGTCCGCCGCCGACCACCGCCCCGTGCAGCGCCGCGATGACCGGAGCGCGGCCGAACTGAATCGCCTCGAAGGCGCGATGCCACATGCGCGAATGGAGCGCGGCTTCGAGCGGATCGCGCTCGCCCGCCACCTCGGAGAGATCGAGCCCGGCGGAAAAGTGCGCGCCTTCGCCGGTGAGGACGACGGCGCGAATCTCCGCCGGCAGGCGGGTGAAGAACGTCTCGAGCCCGAGCACGGTCCCGTCGTCGAGCGCATTGCGCTTCTCGCTCCGCGCCAGTCTGAGATGGGCGATCGCCCCGAGCCTCGTCGCCTTGAGCGATTTCGGCAGTTCGATGCCGATCGGCTGTTCCGTTGTCTCCGTCGCCATCCGAACCTCCCTTAAAACCGCCGCGGAAGCTTTCTCCAAGCGAAAGGAAGAAACATCCAAATCAACAAGGAAGGAAATTCCAAGGAAAAGGAAGTCAGATCCAAATTTTTCTCTTCCGCAGATCGAGTTTTTTCAACGGCTTAAGCCATGAATCCAGGAAACGAGGCTCCTCGGTCGACGTGCGCGTTGGTCCCGCCTCCTGTCCAGGTCCGACCACTCCGCAGCATAAACTGCTCTTCGGATTATCGCAAAGGATTGTCGAATTTTTTTCGCGGCCGCGCGCGTTCGGCGACGCGGATATGCGAGCGGGGCCCGGGCTGGGGAATCCTCATCCCAGGGGAAGTCCGGCGGCGCGGAGGGCAGCCGCGTCGGCTTCGACCCGCGCGGCGTCGCGGCGAATGAACTGGGTTTTGCGCCAGCCGGCGATTGTGAACTCCGGTCGCGCGGCCATCAGGCGCGCGGCCGTTCGCTTCGCTTCCTCGGGCTGGCCCTTTTCCTGGTGGGCAATCACGACGTCGGTCAGTCCGAAGCCGGGATTTCGCGCGTTATAGGCCTCGAAGGTGGCGATCGCGTCATCGGTTCGCCCGGCCTGTCGATAGGCGTCTCCAAGCGTGCCCAGATACACCGTGGGAAAATTCGGGCTGAGGGAAATCGACTTCTCGCAAAGCGCGATTGCCTCTTCCGCATATCCCGAGGGCAGAACAATGAAGCCCGCAAGTTGCGCCACGTCGGCCGAGCCGGGCGCCAGCCGAACCGCCTTTCTGGCGTCGGCCACCGCTTCGTCATGCCGCCCTTCCATCAGCAAAACCATGCCTGACGTGATATGAGCGTCGGCATTGCTGGGATCGAGCTCCAGCGCCTTTTCGGCATAGCGGCGGGCCTTTGCGTGCGCGACGTCGAACGAATCTTTCCAGCCGAATCGGGCGTCCAGGCAATGGGTGAAGCCGAGCATGGCGTTGAGCGGCGCCGAATTCGGGTCGAGCGCGAGCGCTTTCTCCCAGGCGGCCTGCGCCGCCTCCCGATTGTCCCGGGTCGGAGGTTGACGAAAGTACGACATTCCTTTCGCCCAGTAGGTCCAGGCTTCGACATTGCTGGTCGTCGTGTAGTGCATCCGCGCCTGTTCGCCGTCGGTCAGCTTGACCTGCATCTCGGTCGCGAGCATCAGGGTGATCTCGTCCTGGATCGCGAAAATGTCGTCGACCGCGCGGTCGTAGCGCTCTGCCCAGAGGTGCGAGCCGTCGGCCGCGTCGATCAATTGCGCCGTAACCCGGATCCGGGCCCCGCTCCTGCGAACGCTGCCCTCGAGAACATAACGCACGCCGAGTTGTTGCGCGGCTTCGCGAACGTCGACCGAGCGTCCTTTGTAAACGAAGCTCGAATTGCGCGCGATGACGCGAAGCCCGTCGAGTTTCGACAAAGTGGTGATGATGTCCTCGACGAGGCCGTCGCAGAAATACTCCTGCTCGGCGTCGCCGCTCATGTTTTGAAAGGGCAAAACGGCAATCGACGGTTTGTCTGACAGGGAAGGCCGCTTTGCCGGCCTTTCCGCCGCGCTCGGCTCGACTGGCGCCGCCGGCTTCGCTTCGGCAGGAAGGCCGACCTGCAGCGAAAAGGCTCGAACCGGCTCCGCGATATTCTTGAGCTGGGTCGCGCCCAGATCGCTGACCGCGATGTCGAGGCGGGCCTTCACCTGCCAATAGGCTTGTTCGGAGAGGCAAATGGCGCCGGGCCTGGCGATGCCCTCGAGGCGTGCGGCGATGTTGACGCTGTCGCCCATCATATCGCCGTCGCTCTCCTCGACGACGTCACCGACATGAATGCCGATCCGGAATTCGATTCGGCGATCGTGCGCTACGCCCGCGTTGCGCTCGATCATGGCGTTTTGCACTTCGATGGCGCAGCGCACCGCATCGACCACGCTGCGAAACTCGACAAGCGCCCCATCGCCGGTGCGCTTGAACACGCGCCCGTTGTGCACGGCGATGGTGGGGTCGATAAGATCGCTGCGCAGCGCCCGGAGCCGAGCCAAAGTGCGATCTTCGTCTGCGGCGGTGAGCCGACTGAAACCGACGACGTCGGCGGCCAGGATCGCTGCAAGCTTCCGCTTTTCCGCCATTTTTCCCTCTGTTGTCGCGCAACCTAGAGCAACTTGCACCGACTTAGAATCGTCCATTGCCGAGGAGCTGTTAGCGCACGAAGCAATCCGAGGGAACGCAAGGCGTCCCGAAGTTCTCTGGATTCGCTTCGCTTCGCTCGCAACTGACAGAGTCTCGGCTTCCACCCAAACGCAACATGCTCTAGCACGACGATCCCGACATTGCGCCGTCGCCGCCGTCCGGGAATGGCCGCTGCCGGGAAGCGGTCAGAAGCGCAGCCACGCGATTGGGTTTTGACGCTAGAGCGTGTCGCGTTTACCTCGATGCGGGCCGAGGCTTCTCCTCCCCCTTGTGGGGAGGTTAGGAGGGGGTCGCGCGTTGCGTTTCCGATTGAGCCCAACCTCTCACCGACCAACAGTCTTGCTCATTCCCGGGCGTCGGCGCGACCCCCACCCTGACCCGCCCCCGCAAGGGGGGCGGGGACGCTCACGGCGGGAGTCGACCGGGATGCAATTTGCTCTAGACGCCGTCGAGCCAGGCGAGCAGCGTCTCGAGCCACGGCGCCTCGACATGCACGCGGAAACCCGCTTCCGTCCGCGCCAGGAGACCGCGCAGGCCGAAGACAAGCACAGCAGCCGAAGAGGAGCCGGCGGCGAGGTCGGCCGAGGTCGCCTGCATGAGCGCCTGCGAGGCGTCCGCGCCCGAAACTTCGACCGCCGCCCAAGCGTCGTCGACGCTCGTCGCGCACCAGCCGTCTCGCCAGCCTTCGCCCCCATTGATTGGCGCCGGCGTGACGAGAAGCGCGCTCGCGCGGCCGATGCGCAGCGCATGCGCGCCCGCAGGCAGCAGCGCGTGCAAGCCGAGGATCGGGGCGCCGGGCGCGAGCGCGGCGACCGCCGCGTCGAGATCGCCCGAGATCAGCGTCTGGCCGAGCCCGTCGAGCGCCCGGACTTGCAGGCGGGGCCGGTCGATGATGAGACCCGCTCGTCCTCGCGCGGCCGGCCATCGCGTCTCACGCATGGAGCCGCTTTCCTTCCGGATCGAGGGCGACCGCGGGCGCGATGGTCGCGCGACGCTCGGCGCCGAGATGATAGACGCCGACCGTCTCGCCCATACGCGCGAACCCATCCTCGACGAGCCCGAGCGCGACCGGCCGGCCTAGGCTCGGGCTCATATAGCTCGACGTCACGTAACCCTGCGAGCGCCGCGCGCGGCCCGCGCCGGTCGCAATATGCGCGCCGGTCGGCAGCAGCGCTTCGCCCTCGCCGACGCTCAGGCCGACGAACTGCTTGCGGCTCTTGTCGCTCGCGACGGGCATGAGGAGCGAGCGTTTGCCGATATATTCGTCCGCCCGCGAGTTGCGCGGGCCCGCGACGCCAAGGTCGTGCGGCATGGTCGTGCCGTCGGTGTCCTTGCCGACGACGATGAAGCCTTTCTCGGCGCGCAGGATCATCAGCGCCTCGAGTCCCATCGGCCCGCCGCCGAAATCTTGCAGCTTCCCTGCGAGACGCGCCCTCAAAGCCGCGGCGCGCCGCGCCGGAACCGAAAGCTCGTAGGAGCGGTCGCCGGTGAAGCTCACCCGCGCGACCCTTAGCGGCGCGCGGTCGAATGCGCCGATCGCAAAGGCCATGTGCGGCAGGCTCTGGTCGTCGAGCGCGATCTCAACTCCGGCGGCTTCGATGAGATCGCGCGAGCGCGGGCCGGTCACCGTAAGCGTCGCCCATTGGGCGGTCGTGTCGTGAATGAAGACGCGGCTGGCGTCGAAACGATCCTGCCGCCAGAGTTCGAGCCGCATCCGCACCGCATCGGTGTGGCCCGACGAGCAGGAAACGAGAAAACGATCTTCGCTGAGGCGCAGCGTCACCCCGTCGTCGAACACGATGCCCGATTCCTGCAACAGAAAGCCGTAGCGGATCTTGCCGGGCTTCAGGGTCGAGAGGCGGTTATAGCTGTGGAAGTCGGCGAGACTTGCCGCGTCGGGGCCGATGACCTCGATCTTGCCGAGCGAGGAGCCGTCGAACAGCGCGACTGCGTCGCGCGCCCGCGCCGCCTCGCGCTGGATCGCGAGGTCCGGGTCGTCGGCGCCGTACCAGGCCGGCCGAAGCCAGCCGCCGTATTCGCGCATCTGCCCGCCTTCGGCCCGGTGCTCGGCCTCGAGCGGCAGGCGCCTGAGCGGATTGATGAGCGGACCTCGCCGCCGGCCGGCGACGACGCCCATCGGCACGGGGACGAACGGCGGGCGATAGGTGGTCGTTCCGGTCTCGTCGATGGCGCGGCCGGTGAGCGCCGCCATCGCGGCGAGGCCGTTGACGTTGGCCGTCTTGCCCTGATCGGTCGCCATGCCGAGGGTCGTGTAGCGCTTCAGGTGCTCGACCGAGACGTAGCCCTCGCGCGCGGCAAGCGCGACGTCCTTCAGCGTCACGTCGTTCTGGAAATCGATCCATCGCCGGCCGTCTGCGTCGGCCTTGGGCCAGGCCGCCTCGATGCGATAGAGGCCGGCCGGCGCGTTCGGGGCGGGTCCTTCGCCCCCGCCCGCACGGTGGCCCTCGCGCAGCGCCGCGTCGAGCGTGAAAGCGCCGTTGGCGGCGCCGGCGACGGCGAGATCCGCGACCCCGCCTACGGGCGCGAGCGCGGCCAGGGACTCGTCATAGCGCAGCCGCCCGCGCGCCTGGGCGTAGAGATGCACCGTCGGCGACCAGCCGCCAGAGAGAAGGAGGGCGTCGCAATCGCGCGTCCGCCCGTTCGCGCGGACCGCTTCGACGCCGCGGCTCCCAACGACGCCTTCGATCGCCGCGCCGCGCGTCACGGTCACGCGCGAGGGAGGACCGTCGGCGCGGGTGTCGAGAATTTCGATCTCCGCGCCCGCTTCCGCCAGGGCGTCCGCGACAGGATAGGCGCTGTCGTTGTTGGTCGCGACGACAATGCGCTTGCCGACGAGGACGGCGTAACGACGGAGATAGGCGAGCGCCGCATCGGCCGACATCACACTCGGCCGGTCGTTGTCGGGCACGATGAGCGGCCGCTCGATCGCCCCCGCCGCGACGACGATTTGCTTTGGCCGGATGCGCCAGAGCGCGTCGGGCTTGGGCGCCCGCCGCTCCCAGGCGCAGACGAGATTGCCGTCATAGACGCCATAGGCCGTGGTTCGCGTCATCACCCGGCCGCCGGCGGCTTCGACCGCCTTGACGACGGCCGCCGCCCAGTCCCGCCAGTCTCCGCCCCCGATCGTCCCGCCGCGATGGGCAAGCTGACCGCCGATCTCGGGATGATCGTCGACGAGGAAGACCTTGCGCCCCGAGAGCGCGGCCGCGTTGGCCGCGGCGAGCCCTGCCGGCCCGGCGCCGACGACGAGGAAATCGCAACGGGCGTTGATCTGCGGATTGTCGGCGGACGGGCGATTGTCGGGATCCAGCCGGCCGAGGCCGGCCATGGCGCGAATCGCGCCCTCGAAAGTCTCCCACCGCGGCCATAAGAAGGTCTTGTAGTAGAAGCCCGCGGGCAGGAACGGCGAGACCCTGTCGAGGAAGGCGGCGCGATCGGCCGCCGCGGTCGGCGCCGCATTGACCGAGCGGACTGCGAGATCGTTCTCGAGCGTCTCGGTGGTCGCGCGAAGATTGGGCGTCGTCACGCCGTCCCGGGTCACGTCGACGATCGCGTTCGGCTCCTCCGTCCACGCGCCCCAGATTCCGCGCGGGCGGTGATATTTGAAGCTGCGGCCGACGATGCCCACGCCATTCGCGATGAGCGCCGAGGCGATGCTGTCGCCTTCGAAGCCGACGAAAGGCTTGCCGTCAAAAGTGAAAGCGCGAGGCGGCCGCGATCGACGCCGCCGCCCGAGGGCAGACGAAGGCCGCTCAATTCGCCCCCCTCGCCGTCGTGTCGGCGGCCACGCTCGCGTTGAGCGCGGTGTCACGGGTCATCGTGAACATCTGCATGCAGGTCAGATGCAGCCAGACCTCGCGCGCGGCGCCTTTCGGATTGGCGTTGAACCAGAGGTAGTCCGCCCATTCGGCGTCGCTCACCGAGGCGGCCGGCTCGGGCCGCGCCTTCGGCTCGCCGACGTAGTGGAATTCGACCTCGTCGCGCGGACCGCAGAAAGGGCAGGGGAAGATTTGCATCGGCGGCTTTCAGGCGGCCTCGTCGCGCGAATTCTTGATCGTCTGAAGGACTTCGAAGCCCTCGAACTCGGGATGACCGAGATAGAGCGGCTTGTTGGCGCCGGCGCCACGGTGCGCGGCGCGAAAATGCTCGGACTGCGTCCAGGCGGTGAAGGCGTCCTTGCTCGCCCAGACGGTGTGCGACGAATAGAGCACGTGATCATCGCGTTCGGGCCCGCGCAACAGATGGAACTCAAGAAACCCGGGCACGCGGTCGAGATGGGTGTCGCGCGAAAGCCAGACGTGTTCGAAAGCGCTCTCGGCGCCTTTCATGACCTTGAAGCGATTCATCGCGATATACATGGGGCGCGTCTCCTCTCAGTGAGCAATGCCCGATCCCGCCGCCTCGTCGATGAGGCGTCCGGCGGGAAAGCGGGAAAGGTCGAACGGACGGCTGATCTCGTCATGGGCGCCGGTCGCGAGCAGATGCGCGAGCAGCGTGCCGCCGGCCGGAATCGCCTTGAAGCCCCCGGTGCCCCAGCCGCAGTTCAGGAAGATGCCCGGCGTCGGCGCCGGTCCGATGATCGGCGACGAATCCGGGACGACGTCGACGATCCCGCCCCATTGCCGCATCAGCTTCAATTGGCCGAAGGCGGGGAAGGCGTCGAGAAGGCCGGAAATGACGGTCTCCTGCATCGGCGGGGCGCCGCGCTGGCCGTAAGACGGAATGCGGTCGAGGCCGCCGCCGAACACGAGTTCGCCCTTGTCCGACTGGCTGGCGTAAACGCCGGTGCCGAGATGGAGGAGGACGATGTCGAGGCACGGCTTCACCGGTTCGCTGACCATCGCCTGCAGCGTATACGAATAAATCGGCAGCCTGACGCCGGCTTTGGCCATCAGCTGCGAGGAATGGCCGGCGACGGCGACCCCGACCGCTTCGGCGCGGATTTCGCCGAGCGTCGTCTCGACGCCGGCGCAGGCGCCGTTCTCCATGATGAAACCCGTCGCCTCGCAATTCTCGACGATGTCGACGCCGAGCCGGTCGGCTGCGCGCGCGTATCCCCATGCGACCGCATCGTGGCGGGCGATGCCGCCGCGCCGCTGCCAGACGCCGCCGTTCGGCAGATAGCGCGAATCGAGCGATTGCGTCATCAGCGGCAGCCGCTCGCGGACCTCGTTGGGACCCCAGAGTTCGGCGTCGACGCCGTTGAGCTGCATGGCGTTGGCGACCCGCGCCGCGATCTCGAGCTGGGCCGGGGTATGGGAGATATTGAGGATGCCGCGCTGGCTCAGCATCACGTTGAAATTGAGATCGCGCGACAGCCCCTCGTAGAGCCTCAGCGCGAGGTCGTAGAGGGCGACCGATTCTGGATAGAAATAGTTCGAGCGCACGATCGTCGTGTTGCGGCCCGTGTTGCCGCCGCCGAGCCAGCCCTTCTCGATCACGCAGACGCGCGGGCGCCTGTGGGTTTTCGCGAGGTAGTAGGCGGTCGCGAGGCCATGCCCGCCGCCGCCGACGACGACGAAATCATACGCTGGCTTCGGCTTCGCCTTGCGCCAGGCCTGCGGCCAGCCTTTATGGCCGGCGAGTCCCTGCTGGAGGAGGGCGAAGGCCGAATAGCGCGCGCTCATGCGCCCGCTCGCGAAGAGCCGAAATCGGGGACATGCACATGGCCCGCCGCATAGGCGCGGAAGGCTTCGACTTCCGCTTCGCTCGGGGCCAAGCCGGTGAACGCCTTGAGATAGTGCGGCGTCAGATTGAGCCGCGCCTCGATCGGCTCCTTAAGGTCGAGCGCGTAATAGCCGATCTGCATATAGTAGAGCACGCGCGCGCGCACCAACGCGTCCTCGTCCCGATAGCCGAAGCGGACGAAGAGGCTCCTGAGCGCCTCCGTCCTGACGCGATCGGAACGGTCGAGGGCTTTGCGGACGACGGCCGAGCGGCGCGCCCATTCCCGGACGGCGAAATCGAGCCGCGGGCTGAAGATGGCCGGGTTGACCCAGCAGCGAAAGACGCCGCAGACGGCCTCGGTGACGCTCGCCGCAGGCGCATCCGCCTGGGCGACGATCGAGCGCGTGTTGAGGCGGTCCCAACGATCGAGCAAGGCCTCGAGAAGCTCGTCGCGATTCTTGAAATACCAGTAGAAGCTCGACCGCGACACGCCGAGCCGTTCGCTCAAGGCGAGCACCGTGACATGGTCGACGCCCTCGACGGCGAGCACGCTCAACGCGAGATCAAGCCAGTCGTCGCGCGTCGCCTTGACGTTTCCCAATTGCGCCGGCCGCGCCGGCGCCGCGCCGGAAGACGAAAGCGGAATTGCGGAATCGATCATCGGTCAGCTCGCCGCCCGCGCTTCGCCCGTCATGCCCGCATCGCTTTGCCAAGGGGATCGTACGGCGAGGGCGCGATGACCCGCGCCTTCCGCTCGGCGCCGACGATGTGGACGCTGAGCTCCGAGCCGACCCCGGCTGCTTCCGGCGCGACCAGAGCCATCGCAAGGCTCTTTCGCACCGTGTGGCCATAACCGCCCGAAGTGACGAAGCCGGCCATCTTTCCCGAACGCCACACCGGCTCGTAGCCGGTTGCGTCCGCATCGGCCGCGTCGATTTCGAGCGTGACGAGCTCGCGCTCCGGCGGCGCGCCCTTGCTCTCCGCGAGCGCCGCCTTCCGGCCGAGAAAATCGCCCTTGTCCCAGGCGATCCAGCGGTCCATGCCGGTCATGCGGGGGGTATAGGCCTGGGTGAACTCGGCCGACCAGATGCCGAAGCTCTTCTCGAGCCTGAGCGACAGAAGGGCGTTGTAGCCATATTCCCTGACCCCGAGCTCGCGGCCGGCCTCGAGCAAGGTCCGGCGCAGTCCGGCGTGCTCGAGCGCACGGCAGTTGATCTCGTAGCCAAGCTCGCCGGTCACCGAGAGGCGCGCGACCTTCGCCCGCACCATGCCGACGTCCAGCGCCGTCGCGCCCATGAACGGCAGGGCGGCGTTCGACACGTCCTGATGGGTGACGCGAGCGAGCAGCTCCCGCGATTTCGGGCCCGACAGCGAGAAGCCGATCACGTCGTCGGAAATGTCGCGCACGCTCACCCCTTCGCGCGCATGGGCCGCGAACCAGCGCATATGCCATTGGCGGAGGTAGTAGGAGCCCTCGATCCAGAATGTCCCGTCGCCCCAGTTGATGATGGTGAGGTCGCCCTTAAGCTTGCCGGTCTCCGACAGCATCGGCGCGAGCTTGGCGCGTCCGGGCTTCGGCAAGCGGGCCGATGACATCCAGTCGAGCCAGCTTTCCGCCTGCGGGCCGGTCACTTCGTAGCGCGAGAAGGAGGCGATATCGAGCAGGCCGACGCCCTCCCGCACCATCCGGCATTCATTGCCGACGATGTCGAAGGCGTTCGAGCGCTTGAGGGTTGGCTTCTCCTTGAAGCCCGCGGGGGCGAAAAAGAGCGGCACCTCGAGGCCCCAGGAATTGCCCCAGTGACAGCCCGCCGCGGTCATCGCGTCGTAGGCCGGCGTCATCTTGAGAGGGCGGCCGGCGGGCAATTGCTCGTTGGGATAGGTCATCACGAAACGGCGGGCGTAGAACTCGCCGGTCGTCTGCTTGATGAATTCGCGGCTGGACGCGTGCGCGCCGTAACGGGCGATGTCGAGGCCGTAGACGTCGGTCGACGCCTCGCCGTGGATCATCAGTTCGGCGAGCGACTTGCCGACTCCGCCGCCCTGCAGAAACCCCGCCATGACCCCACAGGCGAGCCAGTAGCCGCGCTTGCCGGCCACCGGTCCGACCAGCGGATTGCCGTCGGGGGAGAAGGTGAAGGCGCCGTTGACCCATTTGCGCACGCCCGCGGTCTGCAGCACCGGATAGCGGCGGTGAACGAGCTCGAGTTCGTCGGCGATCCGGTCGATGTTTTCCTGAAGGAGCTCAACGCCATAATCCCAGGGCGCGCCGTCGATCGACCAGTGTTGGGGATTGGTTTCGTAGATGCCGACCAGCATGCCCTTCTGGTCCTGGCGCATGTAGGTGAACCCCTCGAGGTCCACGACCATCGGCAGCTCCGCTTTCAACGCCGCGATCTCGGGGATTGTCTCGGTCAGCAGGTAGTGATGCTCGAGCGGCGACAAGGGGAGCTCGAGCCCGACCATCCGCCCGACCTGCTTCGCCCACAAGCCGCCGGCATTGACCACATGCTCGGCGTTGATCGTCCCGGCTTCGGTGACGACGTCCCAGGACGTGTCGGGGCGCTGCTTCAGCTCAACCACCCGGTTGTGCTCGATCACGGTCGCGCCGCGCTTCCTGGCCGCGCCGGCATAAGCCCAGACTGTTCCTGTGGTGTCGACGTAGCCCTCGCGATCGGCCCACATGCCTCCGAGCACGCCCTCGACATTGATGATCGGGCAGCGGGCCTTGATCTCCTCGGGCGTCACCAGGCGGACGTCGTCGATCCCGATCGCCTGGAAGCGGCGATACGACGACTGAAGCCACTCCCAGCGTTCGGGAGCCGATGCGACATGGATGCCGCCGGTCATGTGCATGCCGATCGACTGGCCGGATTCGGCTTCGACGTCCTTCAAGAGGTCGATCGTGTAGGCCTGCAGGATCGCCATATTGGGGTTGGCGTTGAGCGCATGGAAGCCGCCGGCGGCATGCCAGGACGAGCCGGCGGTCAGCACCGAGCGCTCCACCAGCGCCACGTCGCTCCAGCCATATTTCGCAAGATGGTAAAGAACCGATGCGCCGACGACGCCCCCGCCGATGACGACCACGCGATAGTGAGATTTCATGCCCGGCTGCCTTAACGGAATAGCCATTCACCGCATGCTAGCGAACTCTTCTGCGCCCGTCTAGACAGCCATGTCCAGACGGGCCTGGACGACCTCGTTTTGTCGGCAGGTGTGGCTTTTGTCGCCTTGTCGCGGGCGGCCGAATATGAGTAAGAATGAATGATCCGCGTTCACCGGGACCCCAGCATGCGTCTGGGGCGGATTTGCGCGCTCCAAAAGACCGTCGCTGAGGCGGGTTAAACGAGGGTCTGATGGTTGTGGTCGATGAACGGCTGTGGACCGCCGGGTAGCGGCGTCGCGAAGACGGCGGCGCGCGGACCGAAGCGTTCATTGAAGACTTGGCGGAGAAAGGGAGAGCCTGAAGAAGTATATCAACGGAAGTCAAGCGTTGTTCGTAAGAGTTCATGCGTTCTGAAGCAAAGGGGTGGTATGAGGCGGAGCGGGGCATTGGCGCTCGGTGCGGTCCTGATGCTTGGCGGCGTGAACGGCGGCCGGGGCGACGAATTGTCGAGTTCCGTCGGCGTCGGCGGCTCCTTGTCTGACGGATTTTCCTGGCCCAAGCTCCCCTACGACTGGAATTGGAGTGATTTGCCTGTGCGGCTGTCAGCTTCCGAATCGATTTCCTACAACAGCAACGTTCTTGCCCTTCCGACCGGGGTGAGCGCTCCCCACGGCCAGTCTCAGGGAGACTTTACCTCGCAATCGTCTTTTGGCTTGTCGACCACCGCCAACTGGTACGGCCAACAGTTTTTCTTCGACGGCAATTTCGGCGTGCTGCGCTATCTCCACCGATCGGATTTCGATTCGAAAGTATACTCGATCACTCCCGGCGTTAACTGGCATTTGACCTCGCGGTGCTCCGGCTCGCTTGCCGGGTTCTTCACCAGGTCTCCCTCCACACTCACCCAGCTGGTCGGAGTCGGCATCAACTATACGACGACGACGTCGGTCAGCGAAACGGGACAATGCGGGATCGGCAACGGGTATTCACGTGCTGTTCAACAGCAGCGTGACGGACACCACCAACTCTAACCCGCTGGACGCCGTAAACAACGCCAACTCGGAAATGATTTCCGCCGGCATAGAATATGCTCGGGGGGATGACAGTGTGAACGTTCTGGCGTCCAAAACCCTCAGCAACTTCAACCGGGGCGCGGCGCTGAACACCCTCGGGCTGGCGAACAGCATTACCTATCACAGCTTCACCGGAAGCTATACCAGGCAGATCGGTCCGAACCTGTCCGTGACCGGGACCCTCGGCCTGGTCGGGGTCACCAATGCGTTCACCTTCGGGTTGCCCAAGACGCTCGAGCCGACATATTCGCTGTCAGTCGGATGGACGGTCACGCCGAAGGTGAGGCTTGCGCTGTCCGCCAGCCGGAGCGTCGCCGCCCCGACGACGGTTATCGCCAACGCTGAGACGTCCTATCAGACGAACTTGAGCATGACCTATTCGGCGACGCCCAAGGTCTCGTTCAGCGCCTCCGCAAGCGCCGGGTACACGAGCGCCGCCTTCACGCCGACGCTGGTCGGAACAGTCTTCGCGCCTTTCCTGGCCAATACGAAATATTATTCCGCCACGGCTACCGTCGCGTATACAATGACGCCTTTTATCAGCGCCGGGCTCAGCGCCACGTATTCGGAGCGGGTCTCGGAGCATGTGGTCACGCCGCAAGACGTGATTACGGTAAGCCTGAACTATAAACCTTACTGAAACTCCGGAGTTGGAGCATAAGCCATGGTGACGACGATGCGAAAGGCCCGGTTGTGGACGCTGGGGCTCTGCGTCTTGACGGTCGCCGCGACCGCGGCGTTCGGCGCGCGGGCCGGCGGGCGGGTTCTGACGACCCAGGACGTCATATCCGTCAAGGTCGTCAATCAGCCGGACATGGATACCGCGACGCGGGTCGAAACCGACGGGACGATCGACTTTCCCTACATCGGCCGGATCAGGGCGGCGGGTTTGAGCGAAGACGAACTGGCGCACGCCATCGAAAGGCGGTTGGCGGCGCGCCAGATCGTCACCGACCCGCACGTGCTGGTGGAGATCTCGAGCTTCGGAGCCCAGATAAGCGTGCAAGGCCAGGTAGGCGCGTCTGGGGTCTATGCGCTCGATCGGCCTACCAACCTGACCCAGGTCTTGTCCCGGGCCGGGGGGCTTAGGGACTCGGGCTTAGGCGGGACGATCACCGTCCGGCGCGGGCACGGCCGGATCGTGAAAACGTTCGACGCCAAGGAGGTTCAAGCCGGCCGTGGGCCGGGCGCGACTCTGCAGGTCGTCGACGGCGACGAGATTTTTGTGGAGCTGGCTCCATTTTACTATCTATATGGGTATGTCGGCCACCCCGGGGAATTTCAGTTGACTCGACCGCTGACGGTGCAGGAAGCTCTTTCGATCGGCGGCGGCGTTGCCGCGACCGGTTCAGAATGGCGCATCAGGATCAAGCGCAAATCAGCGGACGGCCAGACGATAGAAGTTCCGGCGTCGCTGGACGACCAAGTGGAGGCGGGCGACATCATTGTGGTCAACGAGCGGATATTCTAGTAAGTGACTTAGCGAAACCTCTTGCTGAATTGGCCGCGTGACATCATGGGAGTCCGCTTGTGTCAGTGATCCAGGTTCTGGTCATCCTCCTGCGCCGCGGGTGGATCATGTTGCTGGCGCTCTTGGCCGCGACGATCGTGGCGGGGAGCATCCTGGTGCTGGTCCCGGGACGCTACGACGCGACCGCAACCGCGACAATCGATCCCGGCAGCGTCGATCCTGTTTCCCAAACCCAGGCGGGCGGCGGGATGATCGGCCTGGTGCAAGGCAACACCGTTGAGCTCATCACCAGCCAGCGGGTGGCGGTCGACGTCGTCAAGCGATTGAATTTGACCGCCAGTCCCCAGGTCCAGGAGAGTTTCCGCCAGTCGAAGTCCTTCGGTCGCGAGAGCATCGAGGAGTGGATGGCCTCGTCGCTGGTGGCGAATGTCGCCCCGCAGTTCATCGGCGGGACCGACGTCCTGGCGATCAAATACAAGTCGAACGACCCGAACCAGGCCGCGTTGCTCGCGAACGCGTTTCTCGCGGCGACCATCGACGCCGAAGTGGCGATGAAGATCGCTTCCGCCGACCAGACCGCGGGCTGGTTTGCGCCGCAGCTCGATGAATTGCGCAAGGATGTGGAGACCGCGCGCTCGGCGCTCGCCGCTTTCCAGGCGCAGACGAACATGGTGGCGCCGAACGGCGGAGGGGATAGCGAGACCAGCCAGTACATGGCGCTCAGCGCGCAATTGTCCGCCGCCAGGGCTGAGGCCAACACGCTGCAGAGCCGTCTGGCGAGCAGCTCTACCGACCTGTCCAACGACCCGTCGGACCCGGATCTTCAGATACTCGCGGGTTTGAAGGAAAAGATGTCGTCCTCGCAGCTGGCCATCGAGGCCGCCAAGGGCTTCATCGGTCCCAACAATCCTAAGATGCTGGCGGAACAGGCGAATCTCGCCTCAATTCGCAAGCAGCTCGGAGACGCGACAGAGAGGATGCGACAGCATCTGAAAGAGCGCATCGCGACGACGCAGGACCAGATCGCGTCCCTCATGGCCGAGCAGGCGCAGGCGCAAAAAACGTTGATCGCCGTGCAAGGCCAGCGCTCCCGCCTGGAAGAGCTGCAACGCAACCTCGGCTCCCGCTCCGAGCAACTCGCCGCACGGGAAAAAGAGCTGGCGGAAACAAAGCTGAAGACCAAGCTGACGTTTTCGGACATGACCGTCCTCGACAAGGCGGTGCCGCCTCTCGCGCCCGCGTTTCCGCAACCGATGAAGGTGATGTTGACCGGCATCGGCGGCGGCCTCTTTCTCGGCTTGGTGCTGGCGATGCTCGCGGAGGCGCTTGATCGTCGGATCCGTTTTCCGATCGATCTCGAATATTCGACGGCAGGACCGTTCTTGGGCCATCTTGACGCCGTGCGGCGCCCGAGGAGGGGGAGGGCGCGGATTGGCGCTCCGAGCGGCGGCGGCGCGCTTCGACCGGCTTAGGACGATACGACGGAGCGCCGCCCGTCGTCACGATAGGCTGACCGCCGCATCGACTCGAGCCGCGGCGGGCCGGCCCAAAAAACCGAAAAGGGTTTGGGAAACATTCTGGGGTAACATCGTTGGCGACGCTCGTCCCGGACACGGACGGGTCGCCAATCGAATATTGAGAGCTTCAGCGAATGTCGATCAAACCAAATTATCAGAAAGAGTCGGAAGTCCTGGCCGTTGCGACGTCGAAGGATCCGATTGAGCAGCAGATCCTGGCCGCCGGCAACCTGAGCGAGGCTCAGGTTGAGGCGATCCGCGGATTTCAGCGCCGCAAGGGTCTGACGTTTGGAGAAGCCGCGATCGCGCTCGGCCTCGTGCGCCGAGACAGCTTGTTTCTGGCGCTGTCGAAGCGATACAACTATCCGGTCCTCAACTTTGGCGTCGACGAGGCCCGCTTTTCGCGTGAGCTCGTCGTCGGCTATCAGCCGTTCAGCACCGCCGCGGAATCATTCCGCTCCGTTCGTTCCGCTCTTGCCACCGGCCCTCTCTCGCAAGGAAAGAATGCGTTTGCCGTGATTGGCCCGCACGCGCGGGTCGGCGTCACCTATTTCGCCGCAAATCTCGCGCTCTCGTTCGCGCAAATGGCCGTCCCGACGCTCCTCGTGGACTCCAACCTGCGGAAACCCCGGCTTGCCTCGCTCTTCGGCGTCGATCCGAAAACGGAGGGGCTGGTCGAGGCGCTGACACATGGCGACGCCGAATTGCCGCCGGCGACCATCGACATCGTGCCGGGCCTGTCCCTTCTCGTCGCTGGCGCAACGGCGCCCCATCCGCAGGAGCTGCTGAGCTCGAAGGAATTCCTGACCCTGTCGCAGAACGCCCAGCGCAACTATGGGGTGGTGATCTACGATACCCCGCCGGCGCTGGAAAGCGCCGACGCCTATGTCGTGGCCTCCCGGGTCGGCGCAGCGATCGTCGCCGCCCGGCGGCACCGAACGAGGGTGAAAGACATCAAACAAATCTCGAAGGCGCTTGAGGGCTTTCAGTGCGATATCGCGGGCACGATTCTCGGCCGCTTTTGACTAGCCAAATGACGGCCGCGCCGGGGTCGGATCGAATTTTTCGCGTCCATTTGGGTTGTGTTGTAACTGGCGGCTAGGCGCAACCAAGCCGTAACAGCCGCTGGCGGCGGGAGTTTCATTGTTGCGTTGCGGCATCGAAATTCGTATGGCTGTTTATCGCGCGCGCGATCGAAGCTGCGGCCGAATATAGGGCCGAGGGGCTCAAGCCAATAATCACCTTCTTTGGTCGAGCAATGCATGGATGAAGCCGAGTTTGACAAGTATGCGCTTGCATACGAGGACCAGCACCGAGCAAATATCGCTATAACCGGCGAAGAGCCGTCGTATTTCGCCGAATATAAGGTCAGGCTATTTTCCGAGTGGGCCGATCCTAAGCCAAGTAAAATTGTCGATTTCGGATCGGGTATCGGAAATTCGATCCCGCACTTCAGGAACTACTTCGCAGGATCTGAGCTGACCTGTGCCGACATTTCACAAAAGAGTCTGGACTTCGCCGCCAAGCGGTTTCCCGGCCCGGAACGGATACTCAAGATCAACCCTGATGGGATCCCGGCCCCTGACGGATCATTTGATGCAGCGTTCTCCGCCTGCGTATTCCACCATATTCCGCATGCGGAGCACGGCTTTTGGCTCAGGGAACTTCATCGCGTGGTCCGTCCGGGCGGAGCCGTTGTGATCTTCGAACACAACCCGCTAAATCCACTGACCGTTCACGCAGTCAAGACCTGCCCATTCGACGAGAACGCCCGCCTTCTTCAGGCCGGTTGGCTGAAAACGTCGTATCGCGACTCCGGCTGGCAGGTCTTGAAGACGCGTTACCATCTCTTCTTTCCGCGATTTGCTGCCGGCTTGAGAGGACTTGAGCCCCTGATGGCCTCGGTGCCCTTCGGGGCGCAATATTCGGTTTTTGGCCTAAGGCCAGCTTAGGCCATGGCGTTTATCCGATTTTGCTCCGTGGGCGTTTTGAATACGCTGATCGGTCTGGCTATCATCTTTGGACTCATGCGGTTTGGCGGCGTTCAGTATGTGCTTGCGAACGCCATTGGCTACGCGGTTGGCATGGCGCTCAGTTTCGCTTTGAACCGGTCATGGACCTTTGCGCATAAAGGTCCGATCCTGCAAAGCGCGTTGCAGTGGGCTCTCGTGATCGCGGTCGCCTACGCCGTCAACCTTTCCCTGGTCGTCGCGGTCCATGAATACTTTGGAGTTGATCGCTATCTTTCACAGGCGTTTGGGGTTCTGGCTTATACAGGATTGTCGTTCCTTGGGGGACGGTTCTACGCATTTTCACCCGGGCGGGAACTGAGAGGACTGTCGTGACGCCTCTCCCGCCCCCTCGTCTCGCCGTGGTTGTGCCATGTTACAACGAGGAGGAAGTTCTTCCGGAGACGGCGAGACAATTGGACAATCTGGTCCAGCAGTTGGTGCTTGCCGACAAGATCAACAGGGACAGCTACATTTGCTTCGTCGACGATGGATCGAAGGACCGAACATGGCCGATCATCTGCGACCTCAACCGGCGTTACGCGACGATCGGAGGCATACGCCTGTCGCGTAACAGGGGGCACCAAAACGCGTTAATGGCTGGCCTTTTCGAAACCGACGCCGACCTGACGATCTCGATCGACGCCGATCTTCAAGATGACCTGGAGGCGATCCCGAAAATGCTCGACGCGGCGTCCGAGGGCGCAGACGTCGTCTATGGCGTGCGCGGCGCGCGCGCCCACGATTCGGTGCTGAAGCGCCTTTCGGCGCGCGCCTATTACAGGTTGCTGAGTGCGATGGGGGCGGACGTAATCTTCGATCACGCCGATTTCCGTCTGCTGTCCAGACGCGCCGTAGAAGCCTTGCGGCTCTACGGCGAAAGAAACCTCTTCTTGCGGGCGATCGTTCCGCAGCTTGGGTTCACCACGCAAATTGTCTTGTACGACCGCGCGAAACGGGCGGCTGGCGTGTCGAAGTATCCGGTGAGCAAGATGCTGGCGCTTGGCCTTGAGGGAATTACCTCCTTCTCAACGCGACCGCTCCGGATAGTGACCTGGCTTGGAATCACGCTTTCGCTCATGTCGGCGGCGCTTGCGCTTTGGGCCATCGTCTCATCCCTCGTGGGAGGCACTGTTCCCGGGTGGGCGTCGACGGTCATCCCGATTTACATTGTCTGCGGCGTTCAGCTTTTGAGCCTTGGGGTCATCGGCGAATACGTGGGGAAAATATACCTGGAGACCAAGGCAAGACCGCGCTTCATCGTGTCGGATTCCGTCCGCGCGCACTGCATGACGACCGGAGATCGGCATGAAGCGCAGGCGTCCGTGCCTCAGGCGCTGGCGTGACGCACAGCGCGACCGCCGGATCTGTTTCTGGTCGGTCGTTTGGCCGCCGGCCTTCGGATGCCTGATAGTATGGCCGGGCGCTCTTCTAGAATCGGAGCCGGGATATGACGCGTCCGTGGCGCGAAGCCAAACCGCGGCGGGCGATCATTTTCCCGGCTGCAATCTTCCTTTTGCTGAGTTTTGCGCTGCTGCTTGTTCCGATCTTCCGGATTCTCAATTCAAGCGAACAACTCAACGTTGATAGCTATTACAGCTATACGTTGGCTTCCGCATATTTGGCGAACATCGCGAATATTGCAAATATCGGCGCAAACACGCTTGGCCCGGTGGTTCCCGCAACGCTTGCGATCATACGTCTGTTCGCCGATCCGGGCGCCAATCTTCACGCAATGGAGATATTCGGCCGCGTTCTGGCGATTGTGTTCATCACGCTCACTTGGGCAGGAAGCCTTCTCGTGGTTCGAACAGCAAACCGCGATTGGCGGGTCCTGACCGCGTTTTCGGTCCTGTTCCTGGCGGGCATTGATTGGGGAGCCCTCGACTATCGCTCCATCAATGGGGAGTTGTTTAGCGCGCCGTTCTTGATCGCGCTCCTGCTCTGCGCGCCGTTAGCGAATCCGAGAAACCTTCAGGGACTTGTGTATCTCTGCGCTTCGACGCTTCTGCTTGCGATCGTATTTTTCACCAAGTTGCAGGCTTTTCCGATCGGCTGCTTCGCCTTCGTGTTTGCCGACGCCCTGCGCGCTTCATTCACGCTGCGCGCCGCCTTCTGGCGTGCGGCGCTGGTCATGGCCGTATCAGCGATCCTTGCGATCTTGCCGCAGTTATTCGGCCTTCACGGCCAGGACGTGATTACAAATGCGGTGTCCTACCTCCATGGCTCGGGCTACGTGGCTCCAGCTGACGAAATGCTCAAGTGGGCGGTGGTGCTTTTCCTGCCCCAGACACTGATACATGGGGCTGGCTTTGTCCTTACCCCTGTCCTGGCGATCTTGGCGGTATGTCTATTGAAACCCCCCGCAGGCGAGGACGTCCGGTTCGGGCTCACCCAGGCCGAATGGTTTAGCCTCGGGCTGTTTCTGGTCAGCATCGCTTGCCTCGTCTTGCCGCGTCGTTTTTTCAATCACTACGCTCTGCTGCTGTTGCCTGTTTTTCCTCTGATGTTCAGCATTCTTGTGGCGCGATGCAGCGGTCTGGGCGCCGGCCGGTGGACGCAGGCGGCGGTCGCCGGACTTTGCGCGTTCGTCGTGCTGTACCAATGGACATTGAAAAAGCACGCCCAACACCCCGATTTGTTGTCTCCGGCGTCTGAAATCGTGCAGCGCAATGCTGAACTGATCAGGGCTGCATGCCCCGACGTCGCTTTGCCCATCGTCATTCACGGCTGGGACTATCGCTATTACGTCGCGCTCGGAAGCTATCCTCCGATCCGATTGCTGGATATCGCCAAGCAAGCCGGATTCCCCCCGAAACTGGTAGACGCCTACCGGGCGGAGTTGGGCAAAGGATCCAGTTTGATCGTCGACATCGTCGATCCCGCCTCTTTCCTCGATCACGACTTTCCCAAACTGGACGACCTCCTCGGATCCGACGTCCAGAAGTACCGCCGAATCGAGATCGCGCCCATGGTGACCGCGTACTGCCCCAAGTCCAGCGTCTAAAGGGAGCCCGCGTCGGGAGGCTCGAATTTTTCGTGTCCATTATTGTTGGTCGTGCTAAAGTCGTCGCCATGAAGCGAGGGAAACCGCGATGAGGCACGGCGTCGCACTGACCGTCTCAATATTGACGTTTGCCGCTTTCAACTCTCTGGCGCGCTCGCAGACCGTTTATGACGCGCCAGCGGTCAACACGCCGGGCAGTGTCTATACTGCGCCCGGAAATCACAACGTTGGAAAAAGCGGGACACATTCAACATACGGCAATATGACCTTCGGTTCGGACGGATCGACTTCAAGCACTTATGGCAACACCACTTATTCCAATAGTCTTGATGGTACAGCAATGATTTGTTCTCATTACGGCTCTCAAACTTTTTGCAACTGGCGGCAAAAGCCGACCAAGCCCTAACCGCCGCCGACGAGCGCATAGCGCCTGAACGGGCGTATTCCGCCCGCACCTCGCAGTTCGGGAACTGTCGCTCCCGAAACAAACGGTCAGAGCGGCTCGATGTCGAGGGTCACGCCCTGAGGCAGTGTGGGCCGGAATTCGGCCAGGGCCTGGCTGACGCGCTCCATATCGGCGTCGGGGGTCGCGAAAAAGGCGACCTCGGGATTCGCCGCGGTCAGGGATTTGGCATGGAGCACCGCAACCTCGCGCCAAGTCGACGGAATGTCAGGAAACCAGGATTTGTAGATCATGACCAGGCCGATGTTGTAACGCGAAGTCAATTCCGCCATTCGCGCTGCGTCGAAGGCGCGCGACGCTCTCAGGCGGCGCACCGGCTCCGATCCCAATCCCTGAAGATCGAGGACGAATGCGGGATTTTGATAGCTGACCCAGCCGAGGTCGTTGACTGCGACCGGCTCCCGGTAAAACTCGGTCGCAAACCGATGCATCTGATATTGCTGATGATAGATGCCCTCGGCAGCAAGCGGCGTCTGCGCTGCCGCCTTGACATAGGAAAAGACGAGAACGGCCGATCCCGCCAACAGGGCGAGCAGCTTGATTTTCCGGCCTCCGTCGGCGACTGAATCTCGAATCCAGTATCGCCAAGTGTAAAGCAGCGCGAGAAAGCCCAGGGCGACCGCATAGACCTCATAGCGGAAAAACCAGCGATATTGGCCGCCGAGCAGGTGCCCGACCAGCGCCAGACTCGCAACGCCGCCAATAGCGGCCGAGGCGCGGCGGGCCGGTCCGGCGGGCGTCGTCGCCCACCCCCAGACCATGAGGATGACCAATATTAGAAGCGACCAGCCTTCCCTGCGCCGCAGGGAATCTCCAAGGTTATGCGCGATCGAGACGACAAGCGCCGAGCCGCCCGACAAATCCCCGACATTGGCGGCTACCTGCGATTTCGACGTGACCGAGCTCGGCAGCATCGGCAGGCCGAAATGAAGCATCGTGGCTTCATAGGCCGCCAACGCAAGCACGATGAGGCCCGCCGCAGTCAACGCGGCTTTCCAGCGGCCGAGCCATGCCAACGCCAGGATCGCGGCGAACGAAGCAGCGACGCCTTCAAAGCGGATCAGAGGGGCGAGCACGATGGCGGCGATGAGGAATGGCGAAGCCTCGCCGTCGGTAGAGAGCATTCGCGCGAACTCGAACAGCATCACCACCAGCAATAAGACATGCCAGCTGTGTTCCAATCCGGTCATTGGCAGAGCCACCGCGCTGAGCGCGAAGATCAGGAGAACGCCGAGCGGATAGGCGAACCACGCCGTCGCCCGGGTCACGGTGCCTCCGAGGACATACCGCTCGATGAACAGCGATCCCAAATAGACCGAGCCGCCCGCCGCGATCAAATCCAACGCCAAGGGCCCGGCGGACCCAAAGCCCAGGCGCTGTGTCGCCGCAACCATCGGCGCAAACAGGATCGACGACGATGGCGAGGCATATTCTGAAGGATTGATCCCGTAGCCGCCGCCAAGGATGACGTCGGCGAGCTTCAGCTGAATATAGGGATCGTCCAGTGAATAAACCAGCCGACCGTCGCAGAGATACAGGCTTGCAAGGATGACAATCAGAGTCACGACCGCCCAGATTGAAGTAATAATCAGTGGATAACGTCGGAGGGCGTAGGCTACATTCATACGGCGACCCAATTCTACCACTCGAGCGCACAATCCTTGCTCGCGCTGGCAAAGAAGTCAACAATCTGAGCCGCCAATCTTGGATCTTGACGCTCCCTTTGAGCCGGATTAGCCCATAATCTTTTTACAGCCCACGTCAGACGTAATCGCGGCGCGCGAACTATCGGACATTTTCCATCTTGTGCGCGGTGCCCTCAATCCACCCCTTGACGGGCGCGAGCAGCGGGCCCTGGGTCAAGCCGCCGCAGCCGCGGCCGTGCGGCGCCTGGGCCCACGCGACAATCGCGATTGCGGTCGATCCATCGGCCGACCAGATCGGCGCGCCGGAATCGCCGTTGCAGGCGCCGGCCTCACGTCCGCCCGGATCGGCGGCCCAGATCAGGACGGTAGAGGCAGGCTCACGGACCGCGAGAGTCACGCTGCGCAAGGTCCCGCCCGAGGACCAGTCGCCCTGACGCACGGCGCCATAGCCCGACACGATTGCCGGCGCGCCGATCATCGGCGGCTCGCCGCCGCCGATCGCCGCGGCGACAAAGCGCGCGTCGAGCGGCCGCGCGACGCGGATCAGCGCAAGGTCGATCGATTCGACGCGGGCTTGAATGGCGTCGGCGCGGTAGCGCGGATGGGCGACCGCAGCGTCGACCGGAATGACAACGGCCGCCCCGGCGGCGTCGCGATAGTGGACCGCCATGTCCCGGAGGGGCCTCATGCAGTGAGCGGCGGTGAGGAGAATACGCGAACTCAGCACCAGCGCCGAGCAGAAGCCGGCGCTGTCGCCGCCGCGGATCAGCACCATCGCCACCCGGTCGGCGAAGCGGCCGTCTGGCGCAGCCCCGACCAGCGCCCGCGCTGGAGCGAGCGTCGCGACAAGCGCCGCGACAAGCGTCAGCGATCGGATCGAACGGGTCAGAGGCGGCGTCATCGTGGGGCTTCATGCGCCAGATCACGCAGGGCTTCAATCGCTTCCACCACGCGTCCGGACCATTCACATTGCATTCAGCCGGGAAGGCGGACATGGTCCCGCAGCGTTCCGACAGCAGAGGCGTTCATCGTCAATGGCCGCGCTCGCCATGGTTTGCCGCGTCGCGGCCTGGTGCGCCGTCATGGCGTGCGTCTCGGCCAAGGCGGTCGAGGTGGAGCCGCCGCGCGCCGCCGGGGTGAAGCCGGTCTGCCTCAACGCAGCCGAGACACGCGAAGAGGTCAAATCCCGCCATCTGATCGAGCCGTTCGCGGCGCTCAAATTCGCCGCGGCGCAACGCAAGGCTGAGGCGCTGTCGGCGAAGCTCTGTCATACCGGCGACGATTTCATCTATGAGATTACCCTTCTGAATCGCGACGGGCGGATCGTGCATGTCGAGATGGGAGCGGCGACGGGCAAACTGGTTGTTCGCCCGGCGCATGAGCCGCACGAGACGCATGACGCCCACGAATCGCACGAACCGCAAGTCAAGAACTGATCGCGGGCCAAATCGTCAGGGAGATGAGGGAGCGGATGCGACTTTTGGTTGTCGAGGACGATCGTGATCTCAATCGCCAAGTCTCCGCCGCCCTCGAGGCGGCGGGCTATGCGGTCGACCGCGCTTTCGATGGCGAGGAAGGCTGGTTTCGCGGCGACACTGAGCCCTACGACGCGGTCGTGCTCGATATCGGCCTGCCCAAGCGCGACGGCGTCGCGGTTCTCGAGGCGTGGCGCAAGGCAGGGCGCACAATGCCGGTCCTGATCTTGACCGCACGCGACCGCTGGAGCGACAAGGTCCAGGGCATCGACGCCGGCGCCGACGATTACGTCGCCAAGCCGTTCCATATGGAAGAGCTGCTGGCGCGGCTCAGGGCGCTGATGCGCCGCGCCGCCGGCCACGCGTCGAGCGACCTCTCCGTCGGCCCGGTAAGGCTCGACGCCCGCGCCGGGCGGGTCACGGTCAACGGCCAGGCGGTCAAACTCACCAGCCACGAGTATCGCCTGCTCTCGTATCTCATGCACCACACCGGACGCATCATCTCGCGCAGCGAGATCGTCGAGCATCTCTACGAGCAGGATTTCGACCGCGACTCGAACACGATCGAAGTGTTCATCGGTCGATTGCGCAAGAAGCTTGGCGTCGACATCATCAGGACCGCGCGCGGCCTCGGCTACGCCGTGGGCGTGGACGAGGAGACGCCGGCCGGCCGGTAAGGCGTTTCCCGGGGAAGGAGTCGGCGCCGACTCGCGCTCAGTTCCTCCGCGCCGCGACAAAGCGTGCAGTGGCGCGCAGCACGTCGCCAGAGGCGCCGAGGCCGGCCGCGTCGACAGCCGACGTCGCCTCGTCGACCAGGCGCGCGAGCTCGCGGCGCGCGCCCGCAACGCCGAGCGCGCCAACGAGCGTGCCCTTGTTGCGCTCGGCGTCCTTCTGGGCGCGCTTGCCGAGCGTTGTGGTGTCGCCCTCGGCGTCGAGGATGTCGTCGGCGACCTGAAACGCCGCGCCGATCGCCCGCCCATAGGCCGAGAGCGCCGCGCTCGCCTTCGCGCCCGCGCCCGCGAGTCTCGACCCGGCCTCGACGCTGAACCTCAAGAGCGCGCCGGTCTTCATCGCCTGCAGGCGGGCGATCTCCTCGACCGAAAGGGGCGCCGTCGACCGTTCGGCGTCAAGGTCGAGCATCTGCCCGCCAACCATGCCGGCGAGACCGATGGCGCGCGCGAGGCCGGCGCAAAGGGCGACGCGCACTTCGGCGATCGAGTCGGTCGCCGGATCGGCGAGGATATCGAACGCCAGCGCCTGCAGCGCGTCGCCGGCGAGAATCGCCGTCGCCTCGCCAAAGGCGCGATGGGTCGTCGGCCGCCCGCGCCTCAGGTCGTCGTCGTCCATCGCCGGGAGATCGTCGTGAATCAGCGAATAGGCGTGAACGCATTCGATCGCCGCGCCGGCCCGTCGCGGACCGTTGTCCGCGCGTCCGAGCGCGCGCGCCGTCTCGATGGTGAGGAAGGGCCTTAGCCGTTTTCCGCCGCCGAGCGTCGCATAGCGCATCGCCTCGATGAGTCGCGCAGGCCGCGCAGGCTCGCCAGCCCTTGGATCGAGCCCAAGCAAACCGTCGAGTTCGCGCTCAATTTCGGCTCCGGATTCGGCGAGCCTGGCCGCAAACGCGACATCATCCATGAACACGGTCCGGCCCTAGCTCCCGTAATCGGCCGGATCGAATACTCGCTTGGTCGAGCAGAATTCGCAGGTGACGCCGATCATCCCATCGTCGCCCACCATATCCTTGACTTCGTGAGGCGGAAAACTGCGTAGCATCGCGTCGACCCCCTCGGCCGAACAGCGGCAGACGGCCGCCAGCGGAGTCGGCTCGTAGACGCGCACGCCACGGTCGCTGAAGAGGCGATACAAGAGACGCTCCCCGGACAGCGTGGGATCGATTAATTCGTGCGCTTCCGTCGTCGCGGCGCGGCTCTTGGCCTCGGTCCAGGCGTCATCCTCGGCGATTGCGGTGCGGCTCGACGCCCTCGGGCGCGTCGCCGGGATGGAAGTCCGCCTTGAGCCGCCGCCCGCCGGCCTCGGGCAGATATTGGACGACGAGACCGCCGGCGCGCCATCGGCCGCCGCCGGCGGTCACGATCTCACCGACCGCGAGACGCGCCAGGGTCGGGATCTGCTCCGAGCGCTCGAAATAGTGGTGCGCGGCAGCTTCCAATCCCTGGCCCTCGAGCGCGATCACGCCCTGGTAGCGGGTCATCTCGCCGCCGGGGTCGATCGTGAAGGCCATGTGACCTTGGCCCAACAAATCGGCGCCCGGCGTCGAGGCGCGCTCGAGCCGCGTCCGGTCGAACCGCGCGAGCGCGCGCAAATGCGACGGCGCGTCGAAATCGACCAGCAGCATGGTGACTGGGCCGTCGCTCTTGGTCTGCAACTGGAACCGGCCCTTCATCTTCAAGGTCGATCCGAGCAGGGCGGCGAGCGCCACCGCTTCCGCCACGAGTTTCGATACCGGTTCGGGATAGTCATGGCGCTTGAGAAGCTGGTCGATCGCCGGCCCGAGTCGCACCAGACGGCCCCGGGTGCTCAGGGATTCGACGGCGAACGGCAACACGATGTCATCGACGACCTCGGCCGAGGCCGCGCGCTCGAGCACAGTCATGGCTCGACTCCGAGACACCAGGCCAGCACGCCCTTCTGCGCGTGCAGGCGATTTTCGGCCTCGTCGAACACGACCGATTGCGGACCGTCGATAACCTCGTCGGTCACCTCTTCGCCGCGATGGGCGGGGAGGCAATGCATGAAGATGGCGTCCGTCGCCGCCTGACTCATCAACGCGCTGTTGACCTGGTAAGGCGCGAGCAGGTTGTGGCGCCGGCCTTCATCCTCGTCGCCCATCGACACCCAGCAATCGGAGATGACCGCCGCCGCGTCTCGGGCCGCCGCCGCCGGATCGTCGCCGATCACAATGTTCGCCCCCGCCGCCCGCGCCGCGTCCAGCCGCGGCTTCGGCGGCTGTAATTCGCGAGGGCAGGCGATTTCCAGCCGGAAACCGAACCGCGCCGACGCGTCGATCCAGGACGACAGCACATTGTTGTAGTCGCCCGACCAGGCGATCTTCCGGCCGCGGATCGGGCCGCGCTTTTCCTCAAATGTCATGAGGTCGGCCAGCACCTGGCAAGGATGCGACTGTTTGGTGAGGCCATTGATGACCGGAACCGTCGCATGCGCCGCCATCTCTTGCATGTCGTCATGACTGAGGATCCGAATGACGATCGCGTCGACATACCGCGACAGCACGCGGGCGGTGTCGGCGATGGTCTCGCCGCGTCCGAGCTGCATCTCGGCCCCGGTCAGCATGATCGACTCGCCGCCGAGATCGCGCATCCCGACATCGAACGAGACGCGGGTACGGGTCGAGGGCCGGTCGAAGATCATCGCCAGCGTCTTGCCGGCGAGCGGGCGCCAAGCCGGCTCCGCCCCCTTCACTCTCGCCGCCTTCATCGCGCCCGCCCTGTCCAGGATGCCGCGAAGCTCGGCGCTCGAAAGCTCGAGCAGATCGAGGAAATGCCGGGGCCGGGTATGAACGGGCGCGTCCATGCTTTCGCTTCAGTTCGTTGGAACCATCAGGCGCTCTTCAACCGCGGCGCAAGCGGCGTCGAGGCGCCGGACCCCCTCGGCCAGCTCCTCGTCAGTGACCACGAGCGGCGGCAATATTCGCACGACGTTGTCGCCGGCAGGAATGACGAGCAGCTTCTGCTTGAGCGCCTCTTCGGCGAAATTGGCCGGCGGCGTCTTAAGTCTGAGGCCGATCAGCAGCCCTTCGCCGCGAACCTCGTCGATAACCGCGCCGTGGCGATCCTTGAGCTCCGCAAGCCGCTGGCGCATGTCCAGACCGAGCCTGGCGACCCGCTCGAGGAATCCTGGGGCGAGGATGACGTCGAGGGTCGCGTTGCCGACCGCCATCGCCAGCGGGTTGCCGCCGAAGGTCGTGCCGTGGACGCCGGCGGTCAAGCCGCGAGCGGCTTCCGTGGTCGCCAGACACGCCGACATCGGAAAGCCGCCGCCGATGCCTTTGGCGGAAGTGAGAATGTCCGGATGGATGCCGCAATGCTCATAGGCGTAGAATCGGCCCGTCCGGCCAACGCCGGTCTGCACTTCATCGAAGATCAGCAAAAGGCCGTAGCGGTCGCAGATCTCGCGCAGGCCGCGCAGGAACGTCGGCGGGACGAGCCGCACCCCGCCCTCCCCCTGGATCGGCTCGATCATGATCGAGCCGGTCCCGGGGCCGACCGCGGCTTCGACAGCGGCGAGGTCGGTCAGCGGAATCTGATCGAAGCCGTCGACTTTCGGGCCGAAGCCGTCGAGATATTTGGCCTGGCCGCCTGCGGCTATCATCGCCAGCGTCCGGCCGTGGAACGCGCCCTCGAAGGTGAGCGTGCGATAGCGCTCGGGACGGCCGTCGACCGACTGGCGCCGGCGCGCCATCTTCACCGCCGCCTCGTTGGCCTCGGCCCCCGAATTGGCGAAGAACACGAGGTCGGCGAAGGTGGCGTCGACCAGTCGCCGCGCAAAACGCTCGCCCTCGGGGTTCTGATAGAGATTGGAAACGTGCCACAACTTCGAGCCTTGACTCGTCAGCGCTTCGACCAGGTGCGGATGAGCATGGCCGACCGAAGTCACGGCGATGCCGGCGCCGAAGTCGAGGTAGCGCTCGCCCGCCGTCGAGACCAGCCAGCAGCCTTCCCCGCGCTCGAAAGCAACATTGGCGCGAGCGTAGGTTGGGACGATGGAGGATGTGGCGTGGGCCGTATTCACCTGTCCAACTCCTTGTACAGGCTCGAGATTCTGGCTTCCCGAGGATGGCGCCTGAGCGCCGCAAAATAAAAACGCCGTCCCGCTGGGACGGCCGCCGAAAGGAGCTTGACTATAGCGGAAAGCTCTCAAACTGGTCAATCGGCCTCGGAAAGCGGACGGGCTCCGGTTCCGCGTGCGCTCGAACGCGCGGCCGGCCGCTAAAGCCTTGATGCGACTCGCGCAATCGAATCAATCGGCGCCGAACGGGTGAACTCATCGTTGAGAGTTGGGGAAAAGCCCCTCTAAACCCTGTGAGGGACTCTTGCGCGATTCAACGAGTAGTGTAGTTTTGTTGCTCGGGGCCACGAGATGTCGTGGCGGCGGTTTCATAGCGAGTGCTGGTTCGCGTTGCGCCCGACGGGCTTCCGCCAGGCGAGGGGGTTGGATTCTGCCTCCGCAGCGCGTTTTGCCGAGGGACGAACGAGGCTACGAATGTCTTGGACGGACGAGAGAATCGAGCAACTGAAACACCATTGGATGGAAGGCAAGAGCGCAAGCCAAATCGCAAGCCTTCTCGGCCACGGGGTCAGCCGCAACGCCGTAATTGGAAAGGTTCATCGGCTTGGCCTCGCCGGACGCGCCAAATCCCCAGGTTTGGGCAGCTCGCGTCCCCGCGCTTCGGCGTCGTCGCCGGCCGCGCATCGGGTCTCCGCGCCGCGGCTGGCGACGGCTGCGCCTCGGATCACCCGCGGAGCGACGGCGCTCGCGATCGCCCCGCAGGCGCTGATGGAGGCCGAGCCGGAGGCGTTCGAGAGCGTCGTGGTGCCGATGTCGCTCAGAGTGACGATCATCGAGCTGAAAGAAGCGATGTGCCGTTGGCCGCTTGGCGACCCGGCCAGCTCCGAATTCCGCTACTGCGGATCGCCCGCGGCCTCCGGTCCGTATTGCGGTTACCACTGCTCCCTCGCGTACCAGCCGGCTCACGAACGGCGGCGCGATCGAGACCGCCTGCGCCGGACGGCCGTGCGCTGAAATGAGGATCAGACTTTCGTCTTCTGCTCCAGCGGCACCACGGCGACAAAAGAAGAACCCTGGTTCACGCGGCTGGTGATGGTCAGCCTGCCGCGGTGGCGGGTGAGAATGTGCTTGACGATGGCGAGGCCGAGGCCGGTGCCGTTCTTGGATCGGCTTTGGGTGGCGTCGACGCGGTAGAACCGTTCGGTCAGCCGCGGCAGGTGCTCGGGCGCAATGCCATAACCGTAGTCCCGCACGCTCAAGCTTCCCTCCTTCTCGGTCATCGAGACTACGACTTCGACGACGCCCGTGGCCTCCGCGTCGGCTCGGACGCCGTATTTGATCGCATTCTCGATCAGGTTCTCAGCCACCCGCAGGAGCTCGTCGCGATCGCCTGCGACCATGACCGGCTGCGCCGCGCTGAAGTGGATCTCGACGCCGAAATCCTCGGCCATCGGCGTCAGCGCATCGACGACGCTGCGAGTGGTCTGGGCCAGATCGACGACGGTCTCTGGCCGCACGTGCTGTTTCTGCTCGATGCGCGACAGCGACAGCAGATCCTCGATCAGGCGCGCCATTCGCCGCCCCTGCTCGCGCATGATGCCGAGGAACCGGTCGCGCGCCTTCGCGTCGTCGTGGGCCGAGCCCTGCAGCGTCTCGATGAAGCCGACGAGCGAAGCAAGCGGGGTGCGCAATTCGTGGCTGGCGTTGGCGATGAAGTCGACGCGCAGGCGCTCGACTTGCCTCGCTTCGGTCTGATCGCGAAGCGTGATCAGCGTCGCCACCACTTCGCCGTCCTCCGTAGCCAGCGGCGCGACGCAGACGTCGAACAGCCGCTCGACCGGCACACGTTCGCTCCACTGCACCGTCTCGGCTTCGCCGCTCGCCATCACCCGACGCCGCGCGTCGATCACGTCCGGGGCGCGCAGGCCGAGCACGAACGGATCGCCGACCCGAAGCCCAGGCAGGAGCTGCAACGCCGGCTGGTTGGCCGCCACGGCGCGCTCGTCCGGACCGACGATGATCGCAGGCTCGGGCATCGCGCCCACAAGCTGCGACGCAAACGGCGATCCCACAAGGTCGGCGAGGTTCTGAGCATCGGCGCTTGGCATTGACTCGCCCGCTAATCGTCCGACGCGGCCGACATCGCTTCCCGCAGCGAACGCCAGCGGCGCACTGCCTCGACCCCGCCGAGCATCGCCATCGCGGCAATGAAGGGGACGGCGTAGTAGATGCCGCGAAAAAGCAGCAGCGAGGCCAAAACTGCGTCGTCATTGCCGCCGACGCCCTGGAGGATCGTCGCCTCGAATACGCCAAGGCCTCCGGGCGCGTGACTGGCGATGCCGAGCATGGCGGCGAGGGAATAGAGGGTCGCGAAGGTGGGAAAGCCAAACCTTGAGGCTTCCGGCAGCAGGACATAGAGAGCCGCCGACGCCGAGCAGATGTCAACGACGCCGAGCGCCATTTGTCCGAGCGTAAGCAATGGACCCGGAAGCTTGAAATCGCCGATGACCGCCGCATCCCGCCAACGCATACGGCTGATCCAGGCGAGATAGGCGATCACCACGCCGACGACTCCCGCGCCGATGAGGCGATTGGCGAGCGGATGGAAATGATCGATCTCGGCCACCGGATCGGACGCCGAGAGGAAGCCGGACCCGACCACCAGTCCCATGCCGAGCCAGAACGTGATCCCCGCCACGATCGTCAGACTCGCCACCTTGCCGGCGGAGAGGCCCGCGGGCCCGTAAATCCAGTAGCGGACCGCTCCCCCCGTCACCAGCGGAAAGCCGAGCGTGAACGAAAATGCGTAGCTTGCGAAGGACGCGAGCGCGGTCAGCCGGTAGGGAACCTTGATTCTGAGGTGGCGGAGCGCCAGCGCGTCATAGCCGGTGAGGGCGAGGTAGCTCAGCACGGTGAAGGCGAAGGAGAGCACGATCTGGTCGCCGCCGGTGGCGGCGATCGCCGCCTTGACCTTGCCCGGATCGACGCGGACGAGGGTACGCAGGAAAATCGTCGCGGCGAAGGCGATGATGAGGACGCTCGCCGCGATGCCGAGCCTTCGAAGCGTCTCGCGGCGTCGCGAGACGGCTTCAACCAGGCGCCCGACGAAGGACGCCGGCTGCGGGGGCAGGGCTTCGATCGGCGCCCAGTTCGAAGCCGGGCGTCGTTTCTGGGCCTGCGCCATGCCTGCTTCCTTTTGAAGACGCCGCCGCCTATAGGGCCACGCCGTTTCCGGCGCAAGCAAGGCCGGCGTCACAGGACGGAGGCGAGCTCGACCGTCGACCTTGCTTTCGCGGAGCGGGTGGCCGCCTCGGCGACAGCCAGCGCGTTCACGCCGTCGGCGAGTGTCACGGGAACTGCGCTCTTGTTCGCGACCGCAGCGACGAAAGCCGACCATTCGGCTTCGTAGGCGCGCATGTAGCGCTCGAGAAAGAAAAACTCGGGCTTCGCGCTGACAACACCCGACGACGTCGCCTTGGCGAGCGTGTTTTCGAGCACGTTGCCCGCTGAGAGCAGGCCCTCGGAGCCGAGAATTTCGACGCGCTGATCGTAGCCGTAGCTGGCGCGGCGACTGTTCTTGATGACCGCGATCGATCCGTCGCCGTAGTGGAGCGTGGCGACCGCTGTATCGACGTCGCCGGCCCTGCCGATCTCGGGATCGACGATCGAGACGCCGACCGCCGTCACGCGGTCGGGAGTCGCTCCCATGATCCAGCAGGCGAGGTCGAAATCGTGGATCATCATGTCGCGGAACAGTCCGCCCGAGACCTTGACGTAGGAAATGGGGGGCGGCGCCGGATCGAACGAGGTGATGGACAGAAGCTCGCTCTTGCCGATTTCGCCCTTGTCCAATGCGGCCTTCAGCGCCGCGAAATTGCGATCGAAGCGGCGGTTGAATCCGATCATGACCGGCAGCCCGGTGGCGCTCGCCGTTTTCAGGCAGGCCTGCGCACGCGCCAGGCTCAGATCGACCGGCTTTTCGCACAAGACCGCCTTTCCCGCTCTCGTCGCCGCCTCGATCAGGTCGGAGTGGGTGTTGGTGGAGGTTGCAATCAGAACAGCGTCGATCGACCGATCGTCAATGATCGCATCGTTGTCCCGCGCCGTAGCGCCGTAAAGAGCGGCGAGCTTTGCAGCAGCCTCGGTGTTGACGTCGGACACGGCGACGAGTTCGCTCGCCGGATGGGACGCGATAGCCTTCGCGTGAACATTGCCGATTCGACCTGCGCCGAGAAGACCAACCTTGAGCATATGCATCTCCCTTGAGTGTCTGGTTTCGCCGTTCGAGGCGAGGGATGAATCAGACGGTGAAGGCGGCCCGGAAATCAGCGAGCGCGGCGTCAGAATCGCCGGAGGCGAAAGCCTCCATGCAGATCGGACCGCGATAGCCCATCTCTTTAAGCGCCCGCGCGACCCCGGGGTAGTTGATCTCGCCAGTCCCCGGCTCCGTTCGCCCCGGCACGTCGGCGATCTGGATCTCGCCAATCCATGGCTGACATTTCTGACACCATGAGATCAGGTTTCCTTCGCCAATCTGCACGTGATAGAGATCGAGGTTCAGCCGCAGTTCGGGCCGATTGATCGACGAGACCAGCGCCAGCGTATCCTCGACCCGGGCAAACGGAACGCCCGGGTGATCGACGGGCAGGTTGAGGTTTTCAAGCATGAACGTCACGCCATGTTCGGCGCCGAGGTCGGCGATCCGGTTGAGCGTGTCGCGCGCCTTGAGCCACATCGCCCCGGTTACGACTTCGCAGGGCGTCGCGGGCAGGCCGCCTTCACCGAGGCCGGTGCCGTGAAGATTGAGGCGCGCGACGTTCAGGCGCTTGCCGACGGCGATCGATTTGCGCGCCGTTTCGAGCAACGCCTTCGCCCCCTCATCGTCAGCGAGCCGGCCATGGACGTAGCCGGTCATTGAGGAGAACGTCGCGCCCGACTTTTCCAGCATTGCGAGGTCATGAGCCTGCCAGCCCCAGATCCCGGCCTCAAATCCAAGTTCAGTGAGCCGCTTAAGCCGCCATTCCATGGGTTTGTCGCGCCATAGCATCTCGGCGCAGGCGGCAAGGGTGGAGGGCATGGCCATATCAGGTTCTCGAAGGCGAAAGTGTTCGGGAGGGGAACGGGCGTCAAAAAAGAATATACGTTCCATCTTGACTTGGGAATAGAATTTTTGTTTCATTCTACCCTAAAGGCGCCGACGCCAAAGAGCGTTGCCAAGGCGACGCTCCCTTGCGCTTGGGACTTCAAGGAGAAAAACGCTCATGGCCAAGACCCCCGCCCCCAAGGCAGCCGCGCCCGCGCGCGCCGCCTATCGCGGGCCGGCGAATCTCAGCGGCAAGATCGCCATCGTCACCGGGGGCACGCAGGGCGTGGGAGAAGCCATAGCGCGTCTGTTCGCAGAGCGCGGCGCGGCCGGACTGGTCATCTGCGGCCGTAACAAGGAGAGGGGCGAGCAGGTCGCAAGGGACATTACGGGGGCCGGTTGTCCAGCCGTGTTCGTCAAGGCCGACCTTGCTAAGGTGGCTGATTGCCGAAAGGTTGTGGCCAAGGCCGACGAGCGTTTTGGCCGCGTCGATTCGCTAGTCAATGCTGCAGGCTTAAGCGACCGGGGCGACATCTTCGACACCACCGAGGATCGTTACAACGAGATTTTCGACGTCAACGTCCGGGCGCCGTTCTTCCTCATCCAGGAAACCGTGCGAATCATGCGACGGGAGAAGATCGCAGGCGCCATTGTCAACATCCAGTCTATGTCGGCCCACGGCGGGCAGCCGTTCATCGCCGCTTACTGCGCGTCGAAAGGCGCGCTCGCCACGCTTACGCGCAACGTCGCCCATTCGCTGCTCAAGTTTCGCATCCGCATCAACGGCCTCAATATCGGCTGGATGTCGACTCCCGGCGAAGACCGGATCATGAAGACCTATCATGGGGCCAAGGATGGCTGGCTCGAAGAAGCCATGAAGACCCGGCCCTTCGGTCGCCTGCTCGATCCCAAGGAGGTCGCGCGGGCCTGCGCATTTCTGTGCTCCGACGAATCGGGGCTCATGACCGGCGCGAACATCGACTTCGACCAGAACGTGGTCGGCACAGCCGATCCGCCGCTCGAGCCTTGAGCCGGAGCCGCCCGTGGTCTCGCATCCCCGTCTCGACGTGATCACGATCGGCCGCTCGTCGGTCGACCTTTACGGCGTCCAGGTCGGCGGCCGCCTCGAAGACATGGCGACGTTCTCCAAGGCCGTCGGCGGCTGTCCGACCAACATCGCCATCGGCACGGCGCGCCTGGGACTGAAGAGCGGCCTCATCACCCGGGTCGGCGACGAGCACATGGGGCGTTTCATCCGCGAGCAATGCGCGCGCGAAGGCGTTGACGTTGCCGGAATCCGTACCGATCCCGTGAGGCTGACCTCGCTCGTCCTGCTCGGCATTCGCGACGAGAAGACCTTTCCGCTCATCTTCTATCGCGATAATTGCGCCGACAGCGCGCTCGACGAGAGCGACATCGATCCGGCCTTCGTCGAGAGCGCCAAGGCGGTGCTGGTGAGCGGCACCCATTTCGCCCGTCCGAACACCGCCGCCGCCCAGCTTAAGGCGATGCGGATCGCCCGCGCCGCCGGCCGGAAGATCGTGTTCGACATCGACTATCGCCCCAACTTGTGGGGCCTTGCCGGCCATGGAGCGGGCGAGGAGCGCTATATCAAGTCGAGCGACGTCACGCGGAGCCTCAGCGCCATTCTGCCGCAATGCGATCTCATCGTCGGCACCGAGGAGGAGATGATGATCGCCGGCGGCGCGGATGAACCGCTCGCGGCGCTCAAAGCGGTGCGCGCGGCGAGCCGGGCGACGCTGGTGCTCAAGCGCGGCCCAATGGGCTGCGTCGTGTTCCCCGGCGCGATCCCTGATTCGCTCGAAAAGGGAATCAAGGGACCGGGCTTTCCGGTCGAGGTCTATAACGTGCTCGGCGCGGGCGACGCCTTCATGTCCGGCTTCCTGCGCGGCTGGCTCCGCGACGAGCCGCTCGAGACCTGCTGCGCCTACGCCAACGCCAACGGCGCCTTCGCCGTCTCGCGTCTTCTCTGTTCCGCCGAATACCCGACTTGGGCCGAGCTCAGCCGGTTTCTCAAGCGCGGCTCGCCCCATCGGGCGCTGCGCCGCGACGAGACGCTCAATCACATCCATTGGGCGACGACCCGCCGGCCCGAGCCGCCTTCGATAATGGCGCTGGCGATCGACCATCGGGCGCAGCTCGAGAAGATCGCCGACGACGCCGGGAGCCCGCGCGAGCGCATCAGCGCCTTCAAGTTGCTCGCGGTCGAGGCTGCCGCCAAAGTCGCGGCGGGCCGGCCGGGCTACGGGATGCTGCTCGACGGCAAATACGGGCGAGAGGCGCTGTTCCGCGCCCTCGATCATGACTTCTGGATCGGCCGCCCCGTCGAGGAACCGGGTTCGCGCCCACTCGAATTCGAGTTCGGCGGCTCGCTCGGCGTGAAGCTCGAGGAATGGCCGGTCGCTCACACCATCAAGTGCCTGTGCTTCTATCATCCCGACGATCCGCCGGAGATGAAGGCGCGGCAGGAGCGCGAGCTCCTGCGCCTCGCCGACGCCGCGCGGACGCTTGAGCGCGAATTGTTGATCGAGATCATCGCAAGCAAGAATGGACCGGTGGACGACCGCACGGTCGCCCAGGTCATCGAGCGGCTCTATGAGATCGGCGTGATGCCGGACTGGTGGAAACTCGAAGGCCAGTCGAGCAAAGCCGCGTGGGACAATATCGCCCGCGCCATCGAAACCGGCGATTCCTTATGCCGTGGAATCATGCTGCTCGGTCTGGAGGCGCCGGAGGACGATCTGGCGCAGGCGTTCGCGCTGGCGAGACATTGCCCCCTCGTCAAGGGCTTCGCGGTCGGCCGGACGATCTTTGTCGAGCCGGCGGTCGAATGGTTCGCCGGCCGCATCGGCGACCGCGAGGCGGTCGAGCGCATGGCCGGAGCGTTTTCGCGCCTGTGCGATCTTTGGCGCGATTTCCCGGGGCGGAGCCGCGGGATGATCGGCGACGACGATCTCGACGCGGCGGTCGCCGCTGGCCTGCTCAGCCCCGAATTGCGCGCCAAGCTCGTCGCTTTCGCAGCGTCGCGCCGAGAAACGGAAACCGCCGGCGCCATGACTGCGCCGCAGGCGAAATTCGACCCCGTTCACGTCCTCTATTGCGCGCTGGATTCACTCTTCGGCGCGATGACCTGGGGCGCGATCACATCGGGAGCAGGCGGCGAATTCAGCGAGGCGCTCTATTGCGCGTTCAACATCGTATTCATCGCCCTTGGCCTGTTCCTCGATCGGCGCGTCTACGCCGTGTTCGGCGCCATCGGCCTGACGATATATCTTGGCCATCTCGCGTTCGACGTTTTCAAAGATGTTCTCGCGTTTTCGTTCGCCCTGTCGGCGATCGCGCTCGCCATCATTTTCGCCGGCGTCTTTGTTGAACGGCGGCGACACGCTTTCGGCATGCTGATCGACGCCTATCTGCCTGAAGTCTTGCGCGCGTTGCGTCCGCCGCGCGCCCGACACCATGACCAAGCCATAGGAAGTTCTGCGCCATGACAACGATCCGGTTGACCGCCGCTCAGGCCATGGTTCGCTTTCTGAGCGCCCAGAAAGTCGAAATCGATGGGCGCAAGCAGCGCCTGTTCGAGGGCGTGTTCGCGATCTTCGGCCATGGCAATGTCGCCGGTATGGGCGAAGCGCTCTACGCCGCGGGCGACTCGCTGCCGACCTACCGCGCCCACAACGAACAGGCGATGGCTCATGCCGCGATCGCATTCGCCAAGGCCTCGCGGCGCAAGCGGATGATGGCCTGCACCACCTCGATCGGCCCCGGAGCGACCAATATGGTCACGGCGGCCGCGATGGCGCATGTCAATCGCCTGCCGATTCTCTTTATCCCCGGGGATGTGTTCGCCAACCGCAGGCCCGATCCGGTCCTGCAGCAGGTCGAGGACTTCGGCGACGGAACGGTAACCGTCAACGACTGCTTCCGCCCGGTATCGCGATATTTCGACCGCATCGTGCGGGCCGAGCAGATCGTGCCGGCGCTGAACCGCGCGGTCGCGGTGCTGACCGATCCGGCGGAATGCGGGCCGGTGACGCTTGCCTTCTGCCAGGACGTGCAGACAGAGGCCTACGACTATCCGGCGAGCTTCTTCGACGAGAGGGTGCATCGCCTGCGCCGAGTCGCGCCTGACCCGTATGAGGTCGAACAGGCGGCCGCGCTCCTGCAGAGGGCCAAAAAGCCGTTCGTGATCTGCGGCGGCGGAGTGCTTTATTCCGATGCTGAGCGCGAACTGATTGATTTCTGCGCCAAGCGGGGGGTTCCGGTCGGCGAGACCCAGGCTGGCAAATCAGCGACGCCGGTCGATCATCCTTTGGCCATGGGGGCGGTCGGCGTCACCGGGACCGGCGCGTCCAACGCGCTCGCGGCGCAGGCGGATGTTATCGTCGGCGTCGGCACCCGGTTCGCCGACTTCACCACCGGGTCCTGGGCGCTGTTCAAGAATCCCGAACGACGGTTCATTGGCGTCAACGTGCAGCCGTTCGATGCGGTCAAGCACCGCGCGCAACCCCTCGTGGGCGACGCCCGAACGGCGCTGGCCGCGCTCGACCAGGCGCTCGGGGCCTGGAAGGCGCCGCGCTCGTGGAGCGACGGCGCCGTCAAAGCCAAGGCCGAATGGGAAGCGACGGCTGCGCGCTACACCGCGCCGACCAACGCGCAGCTGCCGACGGATGCGGAAGTGCTTGGGGCGCTCATGCGCGCCGGACGAGACGAGCGATGTCGTCGTCTGCGCGGCCGGCGGACTGCCGGGCGAATTGCACAAACTCTGGCGGCCCGGAGCAGCGCTCGGCTATCATGTCGAGTACGGCTATTCCACCATGGGCTACGAGATCGCTGGCGGGATCGGCGTCAAGATGGCGACGCCAGACCGGGAAGTGGTGGTGACCATCGGCGACGGCTCGTATCTGATGATGAACTCGGAGATCGCGACATCGGTGATGTTGGGACAAAAGCTCATCATTGTCGTCAACGACAATCGCGGCTTCGGCTGCATCAACCGGCTGCAGCAGGCGACGGGCGGCGCGCCGTTCAACAATCTTTTGCGCGACGCGCGGCATGAAGCTCTTCCGGAGGTCGATTTCGTCGCTCATGCGCGCTCGCTTGGGGCGGAGGCTGTGAAGGTCGGCTCGATCGCCGAGCTTGAGACGGCGTTCAGGAAGGCTCGGGCGGCGAAATCGACCCAGGTGATCGTGATCGAGACCGATCCCGTCGGCTCGACTGACGCTGGCGGCGTCTGGTGGGACGTCGCCGTGCCGGCAGTATCGGGGCGGGCGGAGGTCGGCGCCGCGCGGCGCGGCTACGAAGACGCGCGGAAACTACAGAGGGTTGGAGACTAAGATGGCCGTCCTCATCGGCGCGAATCCGATCGGCTGGACCAATGACGATCTGCAGGAGATCGGCGGCGACACGCCGCTTGAAACCTGCCTCAAGGAGGCGAAGGAAGCCGGCGTCGTCGGGATGGAGAAGGGCCACAAGATGCCCGGCGACGGCGCGGGCCTGAAGGCCAAGCTCGCTTCGTTCGGGATGGACTTCGTCGGCGGCTGGTACTCGACCGAATTGCTGCGACGCTCGGCGCGCGAGGAATTCGAGGCGGCCAAGGCGCATATCGCAATGACAAAGGGCGCTGGCGCCGATGTCGTCATCGTTGCCGAGACATCGAACGCCATCCACGGCGACCGCTCGAAGCCGTTGTCGGAACGTCCACGACTGGGAAAAGGCGACTGGGCGCCGTACGGGGCGAAGATGACCGAATTCGCCGAGCGCCTCGCCGACGTCGGACTCAGGCTTTGCTATCATCATCACATGGGGACGATCATCCAGTCGGAGCGCGACATCGACGCTCTCATGGCCCACACCAAGCCGCCAGTGCATCTCCTGCTCGACACCGGCCACGCGCGCTGGGGCGGCGCCGATCCGGCGGCGCTCGCGCGCGCCTACCGCTCGCGGATCGGCCATGTCCACTGCAAGGACGTGCGCGAGGCGAAGATGCGCGAATCGAACGCCGGCGACTTAAGCTTCCTCGATTCGATCTTAGGGATGGGCAAGGAGCTAGGCGTCTATACCGTGCCCGGCGACGGCATGGTGGACTATGCGGCGGTGTTCAGGGAGCTCAAAGGGTATTCCGGCTGGGTCGTGCTCGAAGCCGAGCAGGATCCAAAGAAAGCGCCCGCGCTGCCGTACGCGAAAAAGGGCGTCGCGCATATTCGCGCGGCGCTGAAGCAGGCGGGGTTGGCGTAACGCCGCACAATAGTCGAGGAGCGGGTCACGATGTCACAATCGGAATTGATCGTTCACGCCGCGGCCAACGGAACTGGCCATCGCATCACCCCGGCGAGCGCCGGATGGCGCTATGTCGGCTTCGAGACGCGGGCGCTGAAAGCGGGCGTGAAGTCGGACCTGGATACGGGTGACCGTGAGACATGTGCGGTCCTGCTCTCGGGCAAGGCGCGCGTGATCTCGGGGGGCTTCGATTCCGGTGTCATTGGTGAGCGCGCGAGCGTGTTCGACGGCCTCCCGTGGTCAGTCTATCTGCCCCCTCACAGCAAGGCTTCGATCGAAGCGGCGTCGGATTGTCAGGTCGCGCTCTGCTCCGCGCCGGCGACCGGCAAGCTCAAGGCGCGCGTCCTTGCGCCGAGGGACGTCCGCACGCTGACCCGAGGCGAAGGTTCGAACACACGCCACATCCGCAACGTGCTCGCCGAGGGGGACGATGCGGCGGAAAGCCTGTTCGTGATCGAGGTCATCACCCCGGCGGGCAACTGGTCGAGCTACCCGCCGCACAAGCACGATCGCGACGCGCTGCCCGACGAATCCTATCTCGAGGAGACCTACTATCACCGCCTGAAGCCGCCGCAGGGCTTCGCCTTCCAGCGCATCTACACCGACGACGGCTCGCTCGACGAGGCGCTGACGGTCAAGGACGGCGACGTCGTGCTGGTGCCGAAGGGCTATCATCCTGTCGGCGCCCCGCACGGCTACGACCTCTACTATCTCAACGTGATGGCCGGCCCGAAGCGCGTGTGGCGCTTCCACAACGATCCGGCGCATGAGTGGCTGATGGCGCAGGCGCCGGCGTGAAGCCGCAGCGCGTTCTCGTCGTAGGGCTCGGCACGATGGGGCTGAGCCACGCGCGCGCCTATCGGGCGATCGACGGTTTCGAGCTTGTAGGCCTTTGCACCCGCAACGCCGCTGGGCGCCATGATTTGGAGATCGAGTTCCCAGGCCTGCCGCGCTTCGAGGGCCTGACCGAAGCGCTGGCGGCGCTCAAACCCGATGCGGTCGCGGTCTGCGCCTACACCGAGCATCACGCGCCGATGGCGCTTGAAGCCTTCGCCGCTGGCGCGCACGTCTTCTGTGAGAAGCCGCTCGCCGACACGCTGAAAGCCGCCGAGAGCGTCGTTGAAGCGGCGCGCGCGGCCAACAAGGCGCTGCTGGTCGGCTATATCCTGCGGGTGCATCCGTCGTGGACCCGGTTTGTCGAGATCGGCCGCACCCTCGGCAAGCCGCTGGTCATGCGGATGAACCTCAATCAGCAATCGTCGGGCTCGTTCTGGGGCGTGCACAAGGCGCTCATGCGCTCGACATCGCCGATCGTCGACTGCGGCGTCCACTATGTCGACGTGATGTGTCAGGTCACTCGGGCGAAGCCGATTGCCGTGCATGCTGTCGGCGCGCGGCTCACCGACGAGATCGCCCGAACGATGGTCAACTATGGCCATCTGCATCTCGCGTTCGACGACGGCTCGGTCGGTTGGTACGAGGCCGGCTGGGGTCCGATGATGAGCGAGACCGCGTTCTTCGTGAAGGACATGATCGGGCCGAAGGGCTGCGTCTCGATTGTGGCGAAGGAGTTGGCCGGCGACGTGAAATCGGCCGACCACGACGCCCATACGAAGACCAACGCGCTCCGCATCCATCACGCGGCGCTCGACGCCAACGGAGCCTTCGCGCATCCCGACGAGATCTTGTCGACGGAAGACGAGCCTGGCCACCAGGATTTGTGCGAGCGCGAGCAGCGTCTGTTCCTGAAGGCGATCCGCGGCGAGGTCGATCTCGCCGAGCATCATGAGGATGCGATCAACTCGCTGCGCATCGTATTCGCGGCCGACGAGAGCATGCGGACGGGCCAGGTGGTGAAGCTGTGACGGGAGCCGGGTCGGCGCCCTCGCTGATGCTGGTTGCGGAAGCCTCGCCAGACGAAGCGACGACCCGCGCTATCGAAGCGGGGCTCACCGCGCATGCCACCGGACTTGGCCTGAGAACCGACTGGTCGCCGCATTGGATCGTCGGCCGCGACGCCGAGGGCGCGGTTCAGGCCGGCATCCGCTTCGTGCTGGCGTTCGATTGGCTCTTCGTCAACTGGCTCTGGGTAGCGGACTCTTGGCGCAAGCATGGAGTCGGCACCCAGCTCATGCGCCGAGCGGAAGCGTCCGCGCGTGAAAAGGGCTGCCGCGCGGCCTATCTCGACACATTCACGTTTCAGGCGCCGAAATTCTACGAGCGGCTCGGCTACAGGGAATTCGGCAGGCTCGATGATTTTCCTCCCGGCCACGCACGAATCTGGCTCTCGAAGACGCTGTGACGATCTTACGCCGCGACACAGCGCTTGCCCGGCGGCGCCAATCGGCGTCAAAGTAGCTTGAAGTCAATACGTGGGAGGATCAACGTGGATCTCGGCGTCACCGACAAAGTCCGTCCGCTCATCGCCGCCGTCCGGGCGATGGTGCGTGACGAGATCATGCCGCTCGAAGGGGACTACGAGGCCGAGATCGGGCGCGAGGGCGACAGGTTCAAGCCGACCAAGCGGATGGTCGAGATCCGCGAATCCCTGAAAGCCAAGGCGAGAGCCAAGGGCCTCTGGAATTTCTGGCTCACCGGCTCCGACAAGGGCTACGGCCTCACCACGGTCGAATACGCCTTTCTCGCCGAAGAGATGGGCTGGTCGCCGCTCGCCTCCGAAATCTTCAATTGCTCGGCGCCCGACACCGGCAACATGGAAGTCATCGAGCGCTACGGCTCGCCCGAGCAGAAGGCGCGCTGGCTGCCCGATCTCCTGGAAGGGCGCGCGCGCTCGGCCTATCTGATGACCGAGCCCGCCGTCGCTTCGTCGGACGCGACCAACATCGCCATGGACGCCCGCCTCGAAGGCGATGAATGGGTGCTCAACGGCGAGAAATGGTGGTCCTCCGGGGCCGGCGACCCGCGCTGCTCGCTCTACATCACCATGACCCTGACCGATCCGGACGCCGTCCCGCACGCGCGTCATTCGATGCTGCTCGTGCCGGCGGCGAGCAAGGGGATCGAGATTCTGAGGGCGATGAAGGTCTATGGCGACGACGACGCGCCACATGGCCACATGCATATCCGCTTTAACGACGTGCGCGTGCCGAAGGATGCGCTCGTGCTCGGCCGCGGGCGCGGCTTCGAGATCGCCCAGGGGCGGCTGGGGCCGGGGCGCATCCACCATTGCATGCGCGCGATCGGCCAGGCCGAGCGGGCGCTCGAGGCGATGTGCCGGCGCGCCAACGCGCGATCGGCGTTCGGCGCCAAGCTGGCCCGGCTCGGCGCCAATCCCGACATCATCGCCGAAGCGCGGATGAGCATCGAGATGGCGCGTCTTCTATGCCTGAAGGCTGCCTGGGCGATGGATACCCAAGGCGTGCGCGCCGCGGCGCCGCTCATATCGCAGATCAAGGTGGTCGCGCCGCGGGTTGCGCTCGAGGTGATCGATCAGGCGGTGCAATTGCACGGCGGGGCGGGCGTCAGCCAGGACTTCCCGCTCGCCCGCATGTGGACCCACGTGCGCACGCTGCGCCTCGCCGACGGGCCGGACGCGGTTCATCGGCGGGTGATCGCCAAGGCCGAGATGAAGCGCTACACGAACGAGGCGGCCGCGCGGTGAGCGGCGCCTTCCCGGAGGATATGCGCGCGCTGGACGCATGGGCAGGCGCCCATATCTCAGGCTGGCGTGGCCCAAGCGCGGCGAAGAAATTCGCCGCCGGCCAATCGAACCCGACTTATCTCATCGAGACGGCGAACGGCCGCACCGTGCTGCGCCGCAAGCCGCCGGGCAAGCTGCTCAAGAGCGCGCACATGATCGAGCGCGAGTTCCGGGTGCTGAGGGCGCTCGAGGGCGTGGGCTATCCGGCGCCGCGCCCTCTGGCGTTGTGCGAGGACGAGGGCGTGATCGGAACCGCCTTCTATCTCATGGCTTTCGTCGAGGGGCGCGTCCTGTGGGACCCGGCGCTGCCGGAGCTCGAGCGCGAAGATCGTCGGCCGATCTATGACGCGATGAACGAGGGCCTTGCCAAACTGCACATGATCGACGTCGCCGCGGCGGGCCTGTCGGACTACGGCAAGCCCGGCAGTTACTACGCCCGTCAATACCAACGCTGGACCGATCAGTACCGCGCCAGCGAGACGGAAAAGGTCGAAGACATGGAGCGCCTTATCGCCTGGCTCGCCGACAAGGTCCCGGCGGACGACGGCCGGATCGCGCTGGTGCATGGCGACTGGCGGATCGACAACATGATCTTCGACTTGAAGTCGCCGCGTCTGCTTGCTGTCCTCGATTGGGAGCTGTCGACGCTCGGCCATCCGTTCGCCGACCTCGCCTACCAGTGCATGCAGTGGCGGCTGCCGGCCGGCAGGTATCGCGGACTCGGCGGCGTCGACCGCAAGGCGAGCGGCATCCCGACCGAAGCCGAATATGTCGCCGCCTATTGCCGGCGGATGGGACTCAAGGATATCCCCGATTGGACCTTCCTGATCGCCTTCAGCTTCTTTCGCGCCATTGCGATCCACCAAGGCGTCTATAAGCGCGCGCTCGACGGGAACGCCTCCAATCCGGAGCTGGCGCGGAAATTCGGCGAGTCCTTGCCGCTGCTGGCGCACGTCGCCATGGAGGCGGTCGAGGGCAGAAGCGATCCTTCGGTCCGGGGATGAGTCATTCCGTGAGGCGAGACGCCTTGCCGGCGCGTGCGCGCCGTGCTAATCGCCCCGCCGACCTTGCGGCGAGACTTGAACCCGTCGCTGTCGGCCCCGGAGAGGTGGCAGAGTGGTCGATCGCGCCGCACTCGAAATGCGGAGTACGCGCAAGCGTACCGGGGGTTCGAATCCCTCCCTCTCCGCCAGCGCTGCGTCCGTGCACATTCACAAACATCCGCTCCTGAATTAGAAAAGCTCGCAATTACCGGAGATTGCGCTGGCTGTCCCTTCGCCCAAGTTCGTCTTTGTCCCCTTGCGTTCATCCTCATTCGGAGCTAGTAGGAGGGGACAAATAAGGGGAAACGCCGGTGGCGAACAACAGACTGTCCGCATCGTTTGTCCGAAGCGCCAAGCCTGGGCGATACTGCGACGGGGACGGACTCTATCTGCTGGTCAAGAAATCGGGCGCGCGATTCTGGGTGTTCCGATACAAGGTCAACCGCGGGAAGGTGCGTGAGGCAGGACTCGGCCGCGCTGGCGAAGAGCGAAATTGCGTTCGCCTCTCAGAAGCACGCGACAAGGCGTCTTTACTCTTTCGGCAGGTCAAGAACCGAATCGACCCTTTAGCGGCGAAGGAGGTCGCGCGGGCAGCAGCAAAGGCCGCGACGCAAGACGCGGCGGTAAGAGCCATCACTTTTCGCGAAGCAGCTCAACGCTACATTGACGGTCACTCGGCGTCATGGCGCAATCCAAAGCACGCCGCCCAATGGTCCTCGACCATCGAGACTTACGCAAACACCATCTTCGGGGATATGCCGATTGCTGAGGTGGGGGTTGCGCACGTGCTTACGGCGCTCGACGCGATTTGGCTCTCCAAGCCGGAGACGGCCGGCCGGCTCAGAGGGCGCGTAGAAAGGATTTTGGACTTCGCCAAGACCCGTGGCTGGCGCTCAGGTGAGAACCCAGCAGCGTGGAAAGGCCATCTCGCGCTGACGCTGCCTGCGCGCTCGAAAGTTAGAAAGGTTGAGCACCACGCCGCGCTTCCATGGCGTGAGGTTGGAAGGTTCATGATTGCGCTCAAGGAACAGGCGGGAGTCGGGGCGCTAGCACTGCGATTCGCGATTCTCACAGCCGCACGCAGCGGAGAGGTTCGAGGCGCGCGGTGGAGCGAAATTGATTTCCTGGCCGCAACTTGGACCATTCCGGCCGAGCGGATGAAGGGCGGGCGTGAGCACCGTATCCCTTTGCCAGAGCTGGCGCTGGAAACCCTCCGCGAGGTGACGCTCGCTCCGGTATCATCCGACATCAACGCGCTCATTTTTCCTGGTCGCGATGCAGGACGCCCCTTAAGCGACATGAGCCTCACTGCGGTGCTGCGTCGCATGGGCCGTGGCGACTTGACCGCGCATGGGTTCCGCTCGTCATTCCGGGACTGGGCGGCGGAGACTACCGCGTATCCAGGGGAGCTTGTCGAAATGGCGCTTGCCCATGCAGTCGGAAACAAAGTCGAGGCCGCCTATCGGCGCGGGGACCTATATGAGAAAAGACGGCGGCTGATGAACGATTGGGCTGCCTATTGCGCCGTTCCAAGGGCCATTGCAGGGATCAATATTATCGCGTTGCGGGAGAGAGCTGAGTGAGCCGGAAGGATCCAAGTGTTCAAGGCGGCTTGAATCCCGGATTAGAAGACCTTGCACCCACGGCAATTGAATCTGCGTTGGATATTGCTCGCGGCGTTCTCGATGCTCGCGACGCTCAGACAATGCGCGACTTGCGAGCGCGCCTAGATGCCTTGATGGGCAGTCAGGAAGCGCGGGCCTTGACGCGGAAGAACGCCTTGTCGTTGCTTCGGACAATTTCGGAAGGATTGAAGCCCTTGACGGACCTTCCGATTGTTAGCACCGACGAAATGTTGATAATAAGGAGTCACCCGGCTCTTGAGCTGCTTGACGAATTAATAGATGCGTTTTCGGACCTCGACAAAGGAAAGTCTGACCCCTCGCTCAAGCCGTCATCGCATCAAGCCAATGCGTTCCTAACCACAAAGCAGCGCAAATCGGACCAAACGCTGCGCGATGCTGTCCTGATAGTTCAACGGGCGCGTGGTTATAAGAATCGCAGTTACGCCGAGCGCTTTCTTGCAATGCAACTGCTAAAAGCGGGCAGAGACTCGTCGAGGCAAACCATATACGGCCGCGATGCTAAAAAGGCTACGACGACTTCAAAAAAATGAAGTAACCTCAGTAACTTACGCGCAGAAATAGAAGCCGCCAATTTCTGCGCCATTTTCTTGTGTTTCCTCTTCCTCTGCTGACCTGCCATGAGCATATTCGCCGTCAGTCGCCCGGACGGGCATGGCGGAGAATGAATGTGGTCGAAAGAATTGCTTACACCATCCAGGAGGCTTGTGAAGCTCTCCGTATTGGCCGGACCAAACTCTACGAGCTAATCGGCCAGAGGAAGATAAAGGCGGTCGCGCTCGGCGGCAAAACGCTCATCCCGCGCTCCGAAATCGAGGCATTCCTGAGCGCTCTACCGTCAATTCAGGTGCGCGCTGAAAGGGGGCTGCGATATGTCCTCGCCCCTTGAAATTAGGAACCAAGCCTTGTGCGTGAAGGCAGGATGCTGGCCACGGTCCGGAGCAGAGCCAAACCCGGAGCATTTGTCGTCGATTCGCGACCAATGGCGGGCTTGATGTTCGATCTTCGCACGCTTGCTCGCGCCCTCGGGGGAGAAGTCGTCGGCGGCCAAGTTTCATGTCCCGGTCCCGGCCACAGTCCGCGCGACCGCAGCCTGAGCGTTAAGCTCAGCGCATCATCGCCAGACGGCTTCGCCACGTTCTCACATGCGGACGACGATTGGCGCGATTGCAACGATTACGTCCGGCGGCACCTCGGCATCGCTCCTGACAACTGGAAGGTATCGCGGCGGCCCATAGAAGCCGCTGGGCGGCCGATAGCGCCAGTCAGACGGGATGTTGCCCTAGACGAGCGCACCGCCGCTGCAATGGCTCTGTGGCATGCCGGCGTCGATCCGCGCGGAACGCTCGCCGAACGCTATCTCGCTTCACGCACCCTTGAGCTTGGCGAAGATGTTGCCGGCGGCGCGTTGCGCTGGCATCCTGGCATCGGCGCAATGGTCGGAGCTCTTCCGTGATATCAAGACGGACGAGCCGCGTGCAGTCTCGCGGACATTTCTCGATACTGAGGCGCGCAAGGTCGAACGAAGGTTCCTTGGACCTGTTGGCGGCTGCGCGATCAAGCTCGACGCGGACGATACGGTGCTCGGCGGCCTGCATCTCGCAGAAGGCGTTGAGACTGCGCTGGCAGCCCGCCAGTTGGGCCTGAGGCCGACATGGGCGCTTGGGTCGAAAGGCGCCGATCGGCGCGTTCCCCGTGCTCGGCCGCATCGAAGCGCTGACGATCCTCGCCGAGCCGGACGCTGAAAGAGAAGTCCGGGCGTGCGCCGCCCGCTGGGACGCCGCAGGTCGGGAGGTGTTTCTAAACCGCGCGGTCGGCGGAAAGGATTTGAACGACGCGCTGGGGTCGGGCGAATGAGCGAGAGCGCGAAATTCACGACAGACCGGTTTTCACCCAACCCGCCCAACGGCGTGCCGATTGTCACCGCGACTGTAGAGTTTCAGACAGCGGCGAGCGTCACCCCGCAAGCAATCGAATGGCTATGGCCCGGATGGCTCGCTCACGGCCGGCTTCATCTTCTCGCTGGCCAGCCTGGAGCCGGAAAGACGACGCTGGCGCTCGATTTCGCCGCAATTATTTCCTCTGGCGGCGCATGGCCCGATGCCGCGCGAGCGAATCAAGGCCGCGTCGTCATCTGGTCAGGCGAAGATGATCCCGCCGATACGCTCGTTCCTCGCCTGATAGCCGAGGGCGCCGATCTTCGGCGGATTCATTTCGTTCGGGGCACCAGCGAGGGCGGCCGATCCCGCGCTTTCGATCCAGCGCGCGACATGGGCGCTCTGGAGAAAAAGATTCAGTGCGCGGGCGACGTTTCGCTCGTCGTCATCGACCCGGTGGCGCTGATTGCAACCAAAGACAGTCACAAGAACGCCGAGACGAGACGTGACCTTCAACCGCTAGCCGATCTCTGTCGGGTCACTGGCGCGGCTGCGCTCGGCGTTCACCATCTCGCCAAGGGAACCGCCGGGCGAGAGCCGCAGGAGCGACTGATCGGTTCCATCGCCTTTGCTGCGGTGGCGCGCGTCGTGATGATCGCGGCGAAGCAGCCAGCGCAAGAGGGCGGCACGCTGGAGCGGCGCATCCTCATGCGGGCGAAATCCAACATCGGACCTGACGGGGGCGGCTTCGTCTACAGGCTCGAACAGGCCGCGCTTGAACAGCATCCTGAAATCTTCGCCTCTCATGTGGTTTGGGGTGAGCCCATCGAAGGCAGCGCGCGCGACGCGCTTGCCGAGGCGGAACACTCCCATCAGGAACGCGAGAGGCCGCTCGATGAAGCGAAGGGGTTTCTCCGCGAGCTTCTCGCAGCGGGGCCGGTGGCTTCCAATGAAGTGAAGTCGGCGGCCGAAGCGAATGGCGTTTCTTGGGCGAGTGTTCGCCGCGCGAAAAAGGCCCTTGGCATCAAAGCACACAAGGAGGCCCTCCGTGACGGCTGGTCCTGGAGTCTGTCGAAGGGGCTCAGCATCCCCGAAGAGGCTCAACCTTTTGCTCTGAGCCCCTTCGGACGTTTTGAGCCTCTTCGCGATAACCCCAATTCTAACAGCCTGGGCGAGGAGATAGAGTTTTGACGACGGCGAACGTTCTCAAAATGGCGGAGCGCGACGGCGTGCGGGTTCGTCTCGGCGCGTCCGGCAACCTCAAGGCTTCCGGCCCGCGTGAGGCGCTTGCGCGTTGGCTCCCTAAGTTGAAGGCGATGAAAGCGGCGATCTTCGCAACGATCAACGATGACTGCGCCCGCTGCTTCATTTGCGGCCAGCCTGCGCCATTCGGCTTTGGGGTTCGATTGCTAGAGGGCAAGGAGGGTCGATGGACGTGCGCCGCTCACCGACCGCGGGGAGAGGGGCGGGCGTGAGTCATGGCTGAAATTTACGATGCCGCTTCGACCGTGTCCGTTGAGGGCGCGACCCCCTCTGCGCCGGCCGTCCGGATGCGCAGACACCGCGAACGCCGACGCAAGGGCTTGCGTTGCCTCATGCTTGAGGTGCGCAATCGGGAAATTGACGCCCTTGTCCGGAAGGGATTGCTTGCGGCCGAGACGCGTAACGTCGTTGGCGAAATTAATGCGGCGTTTTACAAGTTCTTGGACCAGACATTGGGTTCGACACCGTGACGCGAAACCAGACGCTTGTGACGCGTTACGAGAAATCAAAAGCGTTCACGATTGAAAAGCTGGCGCACGACTGCCTCGACGTCCGCGACCGTCGGCGCAAGGGGATACTCGGTAGTCCCGACTGGATCTTTTTCCGGCCGGGGCTCGGATGGCGCAGCATCGCTCAGATGCGAGTAGCTCGATTCGCAATCATGCTCGATCTGCGGGGTCACCATTTCCCGCAGCGTATCCGCGTCTCATGGACAAGGCTGCATTTCGGCGGCGAGCGACCTTGGATGCATTGCCCCCATTGCGAGAAGCGTGTTGCAAGGCTTTACGAAGGGTTGGCCGGCTATTTCTGTCGAGCCTGCGTCGGCAATCCGATTTATGCCAGCCAGGCGCTCAGCGCCCAGTCACGAGGTCACTTCAAGGCATGCAAGCTAAGGCTGCGCCTCGGCGGCATCGCGTCTCTAACCGCGCCATTGCCTGAGCGACCGCGCGGCATGCATCGACGCACCTATCGCCGGCTGAAGGGTCGATTGCTGGCGCTTGAGGCCAGCCTCTCGCAGCGCATAAGACGCAAACCGCCGGACTACCCGAACCTGGTGGCATATTTCCCTTAGCGGACGACTGAACGACGAGCATCGGGCGGCGTTGGCTGCGATCCTCGAGAGTGGGCCGATCCCAGCGATTCACGGGGTCGTGCGATGGCGGATCGTCGATCTCTGCCAATGGATTTTCGAGGAGTTCCGCGTCGTCGTCGCCCAGCAGACCCTGAGCCGGGTGCTGCGCCAGATGGGTTATCGCAAGCTTTCGGCTCGCCCACGCCATCATGCGCAGGCCGAGGGCGCAATTGAAGATTTTAACAAAGCTTCGCCACGCGCCTGGAAGAGATCGGGCGAGAAAAGGGCGTCGATCCCGGCGCAATAGAGGTCTGGTTCGCCGACGAGGCGCGGGTGGGCCAGAAGAACAAGATCACCCGCCGTTGGGCCAAGCGCGCAACGCGCCCCAGCGCCCCGAAAGATCAGAGAACCGCCTCGGCCTATATCTTCGGCGCGATCTGCCCCAGAGACGGCAAGGGCGCGGCCCTCGTCATGCCGCGCTGCGATACCGAGGCGATGAACCTGCACCTGGCCGAAATCGCCACCCAGATCGCGCCGGGCCCCCATGCCGCGCTCCTCGTCGATCAGGCAGGCTGGCATCTCTCCGGCCGCCTGACCGTGCCGCCTAGCATCACGCTCATCCCATTGCCGGCAAAGTGCCCGGAGCTGAACCCGCAGGAAAACGTCTGGCAGTTCATGCGGGACAATTGGCTCTCGAACCGCATCTTTAGATCCTACGACCAAATCGTCGACCACTGCTGCGACGCTTGGAACAAGCTCATCGATCAGCCTTGGCGGATCATGTCCATCGGAATGCGAGAATGGGCAGACGAGTTCTAATCAGCAAGTCTTGGTATAAGATCACAGTTTTTCAATTTTTGGGACGGATTTAACTCGTCGATTTTCCTACCTTGGGGTCAATCCGCCGGATTATACGCTGCGTGTCGCAGGGAACTTCTAGCGCCGTCAGCTCCTCAAGGATGCGAAGGATTCGATGGTGAAATGCGGGCAAGTCCCATTTCAACTCGACTGTAGCCCGGGCCAAAATGCGATCGCGATCGGCGACAAACTTTCGCTGAAGTCGCCTAGCTGCGGCATCGGCGGAATGTTTTGAGTTGTGGTTCTTCGCTCTCGCGTCAGCCAAAACCTCTTTCGCAATCGGGCCGATTTCTATCTCATGATCTGGGTGGAGGTATGGAGATCGCCCGCGCGACGGGGTCACGAGGCCGCGATACTTTCTTTGCTGGACGATCCGAGGGACCCCTCTGCTCTCGCGCGCGCGGAACCCATGACACTGAGGAAGCCAAACCTAGGGCGCGAGCAGCGCCTTGCCGATGTTCTTGCGGTCCTGAATGAAATGATGGGACGCCGCGGCTTCGTCGAACTTGAAGACGCGGGCGATCTTCGGCTTGATCGCGCCTGTTTCCCACAAATCCATAAGCTGATCCATCCAGGGCCGCATGCGGTCGAACTCGCCCCACATGTGTCCCAGGTTGACGCCAAAAACCCCCTTGTTGGCGTTCATCAGAGAGAGCGGATTGAACTGGACCGCCTCGCCAGCGCCCACATCAAGGATCGGCCGTGTGAGCGGCCCGGTTCCTCAGGGTCATCAGTTTTCGTGTGCGCGCGCGAGAACAGTTGGGTCCCTCAGTTTGGCCGGCGACGAAGGTATCGCGGCCTCGGGGCTCCGTCGCGGGGCATCTACATGGTCTCCCGAAGGCGCTCCCTCAAAGCCGCCGTTCTGGCCAGGGCCGAGTCTCGTATATTCAGCGGACGGTTTTGAACTGGCGGGCCATGACGGCCTAGAAAAGCACGAGGGAAGTTCAGGGCCGGTATCCGCGTTGCGAGCGCGCTATGTCGCCGTTGTCCGGACTATCGTAACGCATCGCGCAAGTATTCCGCGACAAACACCGGGACCCGCGACTCCTCTATGTCGCGAGCACTGCGCACGATATGCATGCGCGAAAACTCGGCGTGAGGGTCGCTCGCGAGATGGGCGTCGATCCGCTCCTTCGCGAGCGCCGCAGGGATCGCCAGCGTCATCAACTTCATGCAGGCGGTGCGGTGGGGCGTGAACATGAGGGTCCAGCCCGGCGCGATCATGGTCTCGCTCGCGTCCACGCCGGTCTCCTCGAGCAGTTCACGTCGGGCGCTCGCCTCGAGATCGACCCTTCCATCAAAAACGTCTGTAGGGTCCGGCGTCCCCGCGGGAAAATAGATCCGCCCGGCGCGAAAGGTATGGGGAGCCATCTCTCCGAGCAGAAACGCCCGGTCGGAGCTGCGCAGCGCAGCCATCGAGAAGCAATCCTCGACCGGGTCGCCAGGAAAGCCGAATTCTTCCCACGCGAGGAAATCGGCATAGTCGGTCTCGAAATAGACGCCCTTAAGCGTCAGCATCCCGTCGAAGCGGGTTTCGATCGCGCGCCTGCTCAGAAGCAGCACCCGCCCATTGAAGAGCAACGGCTTGGCCTTCGTCAGTCGCGCCCAGTGCGCAGCGATACTCGCCGCCTGACGTTCGGCAAACTCCCAGCGCGACGCCTCGAACACGAGGTCGAGCTCCCCGACTTGGAGGAGGTGTACCGACGCGCTCAAAGGTCGAGTGAGCCGCCGATGGTAGCCGCGGCAAGTGCGCCGGCCTCGTTTGTGAGGCCGAGGGCGGTCAAGCTTGGCTGGTACATCTCCAAGCCCAGTTCGATCATGAGGGTTTGCTCGTCGTAGTTTCGACCATCGCACAAAATCGCCGATCGTTTGAGGGCCTTCGTGAGCGAGTAGCGTTGCACATTTTGTTAACGACTCCACAGCGACAATAGGGAGAAAAGAGGGTAAGCAAATGCAGTCCTGGCTTGATCGCCGACGCGCCAGAATTGAACGCACTGACGCGGAGGCCCAGGCGCTAATCCGCGATTTTGGCGACGAGGCTTATTCCGAGGCGCTCCGCAGGGAGCAGGAGGCCGGTTCCGATGAAATGGCGAAGAGTTGGCGCCGCGTTGCGCTTGCGGTCGCCGGCAAAATAGGAAGAGGCGCAGGTGTCGATCCCACAATTCGGATAGCGATGAATGCCCTTTTCGTCTCTGATCGCGAGCCAACTGCGGCGCGCATACCGCGGCCAAGCCGCAGGTCGACAAATGAACTACGGAGCCTCTGGGCGAAGCCGTAGTTGTTCCAAGCTGCACGCCGAAAACCAGACGGGCCTTGATGATGGAACGCGTCATTGCTGACGAAGGGCGACGCAAGCTATCCTCCGTTCAGCCGCGGTCGATTGAAGGCGAAATACTGGGCGAGGCGCACGGGGGCCTCCGCGGACGTCCAAGCGGGCGCGTGCCGGGACTATGTAAGCGGTGAGAGTACAGAGGTCGCCCGTGCGACGGGGCCGCCAGGCCTCCATACTTTCGTCGCTGGACGATCCGAGGGACCCTGCTTCTCTCGCACGCGCACGCGGGAACTTATGACACTAAGTACGCCGGGGCGCCGCCTCTGGCCGAGCCGGGGCTTTTGGGCTCCCATGGACGGCTGGACGGTGAAGCCGCTCTGTGGGGCCCGCAGAGGCGATGGCCGAGGGTCGCCGCGGAAATTGGGGTGGACGTTCACCGTGGGCGGCTTAAGGTCTACTCCAGATCGATGGGCTGGTAGTGGCCAGCTTCGTCCAATTGTGTGCCCCACACCTTATGCGAACCCTGGTGCTCGTTCGAACTGAAAGTCAGCGGCGCGCCCAGTCCAAGGTCGAAATCATGCATTCGCTCGAGTTCGTCAACGAGCTTTTCCGTGTTTATGTCGCGGCCGACCCTCTTGACAGCCTCGGCGAGAATGCTCGCGTCGATGTAACCTTCAAAAGAAACGTAATCGGGCGATTCGCCGGGATAATACTTAGCAAGAGATTCCTTATATTTCAGAACGATTGTCGCGTAGCTGTTAATCGCAGGCACCACCTGGGTGACTATCGCGCCAGTCGCATATTTTGGCCCCAACAGCATCAACTCGTCGGCCAGCGCCGTGCTGCCGACGAATGAGACGTTGGTGTAGATCATCGAAGGATAGAGATCGCGCGTCTTTTCGATGAACTTCGCCGCAGCTCGGTACGAGGCAACCATGACCACCGCTTTGATTTGCCCCCTGAATGCGCGCAACGCGTTCACCGCGTCTTGCACGTCGACGGTGTTGCGCTTGTAGTTGAGACGAACGATATCCGGATTCTCGCCGGGCAATGAGCGCACAGCCTTCTGGACCCCGGCGTAGCCGGAATCACCATAGGAATCCTGCTGCGCAAAAACTACGATCTCCCTCGGCTGGATGCGCCTCACTTTCACGAGGTAATTCACCACGGCGTTCGTCTCTTCGGCATAGCTCGCCCGATAGTTGAATACGTAGCGGTCGGGGGGATCGCGACGAAGAAGGCCGGCGCCGGTGAACGCCCCGAAAAACAGCGCCCGATGGTCGAGTGCGAAGGGCAGCGCAACTGCCGCCGTCGGCGTTCCCACGTTGCCGATAAAGCCGAAGACCTGATCCTTGTCGTAAAGGGATTTCATGACGTCGGCGGTCCGCGTCGGCTCGTAGCCGTCGTCCGCGGTCACGAGTCGCAGCAGACGACCGTTCACCCCTCCCCCGTCATTAATCTGGCTGAAAGCGGTCTCGACGCCGATCTTCATTTGCCGGCCGAGTTCCCTGGACGCGCCACCGAAGGGCGCCGCCATTCCAAACAAGATCTCCTTATCGCTGACGCCCTGAACTGCGCTATCCCGGGGGCTTGTCTGAACCGATGGCGGAACAGCCGCATTTTCGGCTACGGCGGATGACGGGTTGACGGCTTCCATCGGGCCAAGCGGCGTCGCCACGGGCGAAGTCGCGGACCCGGCGATAGGGTCCGAGGACGCGACGAGCGTTGGGAGAACAATTTGCAATTGCGCCGCGCGATCGGACCAGTCCGTGCGAGATGGTTGATTTTCATCATCGGTGGCGGCCGCCGAAGCGACAGTCGCCGCGGTCCCCGGAAGCGGTTGCTCGGGGGCCACCACGAGCGCAAAATTGCGGTTCTCTCTACCGGGAAGCGACGTGTCCGCTCCTATCGGCGCTACAATTGCGACGGAGGCTAGGACCGCGAACAACCAAAATTTGAGGCGTCGGGGCTTGGTAATCGTTGGCGGCTCAGCTTTCAATGGCGGTTCGGAAGCCGCGAACTGCGCGGGCGGCGGTTCTATAGAATTGAGACGCGAAAAACCGAAGCCTGAGGGGCGCCGGAGAAGGGCGCGTTCGGCGTCGCTTTCGCCTCCGCCCACCCGCCGCCGAAGGATGCCTTCGGGCCTGTCGCCTTCGCCGCCGAGCCGCCGCTGAAGGGTGCTTTCCGCCCCGTCGCTGTCGCCTCTACCGTTGCCATCGCCCTGCGACAGCTCAGCAATCAGCTGGGTAGCCTTCTCGAGGATGTCCGGCTGACCTAAAATGTCAGGTATTTTGAACGGCTTTTCCGGGTGGTTGGTCAAAGCCTTCACTTTAGCAGTTTTCGCGGTGGCAGTTTAAGACGTAAAAGGGCGACCTGCAACAGTGCTTCGGTGCCCAAATCGAAAGAGGAATAGACGCCCGCGAAGCCGTCTGGGCCGTGGGCCGCTCTGATCGCCATGGTTTCAATTGACGCCGTAACAAAGTGTCGGCCTGTTGGCGGCGCCAACCAGGGGCGGGCGGTCGACCGCCCTGGCGAGTTCGCCTTCGTGGAAATCGCCCGCGACCGTGCGGGCGGCCGCCAGGTCGGGCTCGGATGGCGCGAACACCAATAATGCGGCTATCATTGCGATGATCTCGACAAAGGTTTCGGTCATCGAGGTGCGATGGCGCCCTTGATGTCTTTCTTGTCATGCCACGCGTACTTGCCACGTCGGCTTGGAGGATCTCAATAGCGGCGTTGACATCGGGAATGACGTGTTCGGTCGTTGGGACTCGAAGGACTTAGCCTTGGAAGACAAAGCCCCTCTCGCTCTTGGAGGTGAAGCCTATGGCGCGGCGGAATAAGCTAGAGCGATATGTGGAAACATCGGTCATCCCTATGTCCTTCAACGACCACGATTTGAGCTTCGATTAGGGCCACCAACTGGAAAATGTCAGCCAAAAGGCCTTTTGCGGTCTCCGAGAAAGCGAGCGAACAAGTCTATGGCTGACTATCAATCTTTGCTGACGCGGGCCGTCGCGAACCTGCCGGGCGCGAGTTCAGCCGCCGCGCGTCGGGCGATTTACGACCGCGCGCGCGAAGCGCTGCTGACGCGGCTCAGGGCGGTTCGTCCGCTGCTCCCTGAAAGCGACATCACGCATCAGGAGAACGCGCTCAATCAGGCGATCGCGCTGGTCGAGGCCAAGTTCGACGGGACGGAAGCCGGTCCAGCGGAGCTGACGGCCGCCGAGCCGGCCCCGTCCGCCGCGGGGCATCCCGATCGGGTCGAAGCGGGTGCGTCGCCAAGGCCCGCGCAGTTGGGCCAACTTACCAATTTGACGTCTGTTCCGTCCTCGGCGCCTTTGCTGCGGGGCCCGCCGACTGCGCCTCCGTCGCCGGTTCTCCAACATCTGCCCCCGGCGAGGCCACCTAGCGCTTCGTCCAATCTTGCGAAGGTTGTTCCGCCTGCCGATGCGCATGCCAGCCGATCGCTTGCGGTCGCGCTCAGCATCGTGCTCTCGCTCGCGGGGGCCGCGATGGTGATGAGACAGAACCCGCAAGACCTCGCGATCGCCCCACTGGAACACGGACGGGGACCGCAGCCACCGGCAAAAATACCCCAGCGCGCGCAACCGTCGCTGACCGCGGACGGTTCGACTGCACCCGGGGCGAGTGAGTCCCAAGGAAGCCAATCGGTCGCCCGAAGCGGGGAGACGTCGCAACCCGCGCCCGAGGCGGGCGGTTCGACTGCGTCCGTGGCGAATGAGCCGCAATCGGCCGCGCAAAGCGGACGGGAGACGTCGCTACCCGCGCCGCAGGCGGACGGTTCGACTGCACTCGGGGCGAATGAGGCGCAAGGAAGCCGATCGGCCGCGAAAGGCGGGCGGGAGACGTCGCAACCCGCGCCGGGGGCGGACAGTTCGACTGCGCCCGTGGCGAATGAGCCGCAAGGAAGCCAATCGGCCGCGCAAAGCGGACGGGAGACGTCGCAACCCGGGCCGGAGGCGGACAGTTCGACTGCGCCCGTGGCGAATGAGCCGCAAGGAAGCCAGTCGGCCGCGCAAAGCGGACGGGAGACGTCGCAACCCGCGCCGGAGCCGGACAGTTCGACGGCACCCATGGCGAATGAGCCGCAAGGAAGCCAGTCGGCCGCGAAAAGCGGACGGGAGACGTCGCAACCCGCGCCGCAGGCGGACGGTTCGACTGCACTCGTAGCGAATGAGGTGCAAGGAAGCGGATCCGCCGCGCAAAGCGGACGGCAGACGTCGCAACCCGCGCCAGAGGCCGACAACGGGGCGTTGCCCGACGCGGCCAGAGCGGCCATGGTAATCGCCTCTCAGGACAATCCGCAAAACCCGGTGGTCAACCTCGGATCGACTGTCTGGTCGACAATCCCGCCGTCGCCAGGGCAGCCTGGGACGGTCGCGGTGAAGGCGGACGCTGACATTCCCGACCTCAAAATGCACGCGTCAATGACATTGCGGAAGAACACGGATCCCACTCTGCAGGCGACGCATACGATTGATCTGGATTTTGCCCTCGCCGATGGCGCCCCGATCACCGGTTTCAAGGACGTCGGGGCGCCTCAGATGCACGAACCGGACACGCCAACCTCGGAGGCGCTGACGAGCGTCAAGGTCAAGGTCAACGATGTGCATTTCCTGATCGCGCTGGCCAATGGCGACCAGGACACTGCGCGTAATTTCGACTTGATGCGGACGCGGGCCTGGTTCGAATTTCCGCTACTGCTCAACGACGATCGCATCGCGAAGCTCGCGTTCCAGAAATCCCCCGAGGGAGTCGCGATGCTTGGGAAGGCCTTCGACGCCTGGAAGTGACTGGCTATCCCGGGGCGGCAATGCGCGGTGGTGTCGGGGCCAAGTGCGAAGACGACGAGGTAGATCCGATGCAAGATTTGTTTCAAAACTATGTAAGCGATCTGACAAACTCCCTGACGCGTTCCATGACGAGCTGGTAGGCACAGCGCGAGATCTGTCAAAGGCGATGGAGATCTACGCTCAGCGGAGTGAGGCGGCCCTTGCATCTAAGATCTCGGCTCGTGGCGTGGAGCTCGACGTGGCGTCGGCAGCGAGGCTCAATCGTTTCGCGGTCTTCCGGCAAACGGCGGTCTGCAGGACGTCGATGACGGACCGCTCGCGCAAACCCCAGCAAATGCTGCCGATGAAGTGAGAATCGCGAGAGCGGCGGTCGCGGATTGTCGGCATGTTGAGAGCGAAGGGGATCGCAAGCCGCGGTCGGGCCGCATGATCACACTTGTTAAATCCGGGTTGGCCGTTTGAAAACCACCAAATTTGTCGCGCGGACCCTCTGGCAAGCCGGAATGTTGCGCAGAGCGTCGGACGGTTTCCAGCAGGTGCGCACTATCGGCGGAACGTCCAAGCGCGTTTTCGTCGTCGGAGCGGCAATCTTCGACGGGGGCGAGCATGAGGGCTGATCTCGCCGCGCGCCTTCGCCACACGATGCGAGGGGAAACCACCGCCGAAAACGGCGTAACGGGCGTAGCGGGCGTAACGGCTACGCCCGCAAGACGCCTAAAACCCCAGCAATTACGCCGGTTACGCCCGTTACGCCTCGAAAATGGCCATGGGGAAAAGAGCGCAGGCAGGGGCGTATCCTCGTCAGTATCGGCGCCGACCGCGCCAGACTTCGACGCCATCGAAGAGCGGGCGGCACTGGCGGCCGATTGCGTGCCGGCCTACTATCTCGACGCCTGGGCGCGCCTCCAATACCAGCGGCCTTTCTCTGTCGACGATGCGGTATGGCGGCTCGCGATCAATGACGCGGGGCTGTTTCTCGACGCCTGGGGTGCCAATGCGGCGGCGATGCGATGGAGCACGGGCGAATTGTTCGATGTGCCGCGCGAAGGCAGGCCAGGTGGGCTGGTTTGGCGATTGAAAGGCGAGCGCGTCAAAGCACTGGGCGAAGCTCGCGCGTCACTCACGGACCGGCGCATAGTCGAACGGGGGGTGAGACATGACGGCAGGTTCGAAGACGCTTCAGACAACTGACCTCGAAGAGACCTTATCCCCAGTTGGGCGGTCTCCTTCTGCGGCGGCCCTTCGCATGCGTCGACACCGCGACCGCCGCCGCCATGGCTTGCGTTGCCTCACGCTTCAGGTGCACGATCGGGAAATTGACGCCCTTGTCCGGAAGGGATTGCTTGCGGCCGAGACGCGTAACGTCGTTGGCGAAATTAATGCGGCGTTTTACAAGTTCTTGGACCAGACATTGGGTTCGACACCGTGACGCGAAACCAGACGCTTGTGACGCGTTACGAGAAATCAAAAGCGTTCACGATTGAAAAGCTGGCGCACGACTGCCTCGACGTCCGCGACCTTCGGCGCAAGGGGATACTCGGTAGTCCCGACTGGATCTTTTTCCGGCCGGGGCTCGGATGGCGCAGCATCGCTCAGATGCGAGTAGCTCGATTCGCAATCATGCTCGATCTGCGGGGTCACCATTTCCCGCAGCGTATCCGCGTCTCATGGACAAGGCTGCATTTCGGCGGCGAGCGACCTTGGATGCATTGCCCCCATTGCGAGAAGCGTGTTGCAAGGCTTTACGAGGGGTTGGCCGGCTATTTCTGTCGCCGCTGCCTCGGCAATCCCATTTATGCAAGCCAGGCGCTCAGCGCTCAGTCTCGCGGCCACTTCCAGGCATGCAAGCTGAGGCTGCGCCTGGGCGGCATCGCGTCTCTGACCGCTCCATTGCCTGAACGACCGCGCGGCATGCATCGACGAACATATCACCAACTAAAGAGTCGATTGCAGCAGCTTGAGGGCGACCTCTCTCCCCGAGTAAAGTGCAAGCCGCCGGACTACCCGAACCTGGTCGCGTACTTCCCGTAGTGGACGGATCGAGGTCGGAGCCTCAGCGGGTCCCGTAGTGGACGGATCGAGGTCGGAGCCTCAGCGGAATTGGCGGAAAGGCACACACGCCTCGTCGCCTAAATCGATTGGCAACGTTAGCCTCTGCCAAGCTCACGCAGCATGTCCTCATCGTCGTACGTTGCTAGCCGCGTCGCCGCCTACGAGCTAGAAATGCCGCGCCGGCCAGCATGACGAAACCGATCAGGCCGGTGTCGAAATCGGGGGACGGTCCGGGCGCCGGATCATATGGCACCGCCATCGCAGGACCGCAAAACAAGACAGATGCCGCGAGTAGGATCAGTTGACGCGCCATTTTTTCCTCCAGGAATTGCCACTTGTTAACCATCTTTGGCGCCGACCGGAAAGTCAACCGAGCGAATGCGGTAAATTAATTCTACCTCTCTTTCTGAGTAGGTGTGACAAATCCGCAACGGAATTCGAGCGCCTACTCGACGTGTGCAAGCCTCTCAACGACGCAGCTTGGGAGAAAGGCAATGCGTTCCGCGCCAAGTTCGAAGAGATCGGCTGGGAGGCCGCATGTGAGTGGGCGAAGGCAAAAACCGGCTCATAGCTGTGGCTCAAGCATCGGGCTGGGCTGCGTCCGCGCAGGAAGGCCCGAAAGTCCGCTGGCGGCCTTGCCGGTTTTGGACGTTGCAAAAGGCCTCAGGTGAAATGGACCAATATCAACGGTCGTTTCATAGCGGATACGCCATAAAGCCGCTCATCTCCTTGCATCCGGGTTGCAATTTCGGGGCGAGACACGTCCAGCCTCGGCATCGAGGCGCAGCGCACAGGTCGGATACTGCTTCCATGGCTTCCTCGCAGGGCTGCGCGAGCACTTTGGCGGCCCAATTTACCGACGATCTACGCCAACCTGCTGGGCGGGTGCCCACACTGTCGTCGCGCGCGTTGATAGCCGGAGGAGCGGCTGTGCTAAGAAAGCCCTAACCCAAACGGGAGGACACAGCTAAGATAATCATAGGGCGGACACCGTTCGCCGCTGAAAGCCAATCATCTGTCTAACGACAGCGGAGCGGTGACTCGTGGCAACGGTCTCAGTCAATGGGTTGCTAGCCCCCTTGGTCATCGGGCTGACAGCTGCCTCTTTTGTTTTCCAATCGGCTTTTGCGGACGATATCTCCTCTTCAGGCCAGTGGAAAACGACAGCCCAAACTGGCCAAGTCGTAATCCAGCCCAGATTTGAATTTTGTGATGCCTTTCGCAAAGGCTTTGCAAGGGTGATGTATTCAGGAAAACTTGGAGTAATCGATAGTCAAGCACGCTATGTCGTAGAGCCAATATATGATGACGTGAAAGACATAAACGACGCTGTCGTCCCGGTTCATATTGGCGGCGAGAAAGGTAAATGGGGAATTCTTTCCGTAACTGATAATCGCTTTACGGTCAATCCTTCCTTTGACGACGTCATCGGGCCGCTGAACGGAGCTTATTCTCTGGTCAATCGTGCAGAAAACACGATGACCTACGTTGATCGAAATGGCGTTAAGCTAGATGCGTCTGCCTTCAAAGTCGTCAGACATGACTACAATGTCACTTTCAATATCAATAACTACAAATTTGGTATTACGAATGCGAATTGTGGAGTATATTGTTGAGCCGATATTTGAACAAAGATCAGGTCAGTTCGGAGTTGAGCATCTTGTACCAGCTTGTGAGAAGAATTGTTTTTCAGGGCAGGATGGCCTCTGGGGTTTCATCGATCAACGCGGCGTTTTTCGTATTCACGCGCAGTTTGGTGACGCGTTTACTTTTTCTGAGGGGCTTGCTGCGGTCAGAATCGGCGATGAACGGTCAGGAAAATGGGGGTATATCGGGGTGACTGGACGCTTCCAAATCAATCCGACATTTGATGAAGCTGCGGAGTTCTCCGAGGGTTTGGCTTGGGTCCGCATCGATCAAAAAGGCGGGTTCATAGATAGATCGGGAAACTTTGTTATAGATCCACTCGACGTTCGACCGGAGCTTCCGAGATATTTCAGCGAGGGTCTAGCCCCCGTGGCAAGCAACGGAAAGTGTGGCTATATCGCCCGTTAATCGTCACAGTTTAGGGGGATGAAGCTTCTCGCCCCCACGGCGCGAGGCGTGTTCCCATTTTTTCTCTCTCGAAGCGGATCGGGAGAGGGGACGTCGGCTCGTCAGGTTAGTAAGCGGCGTCAATGCAAGGCGCACAAAGGGGAATAGGTAGGGGACATCCCAATCAACTCCAACTAAGTATATGACATATATAACTTTATGGCGGACTCCCTCTCCGCCAGTGTCTGGACTTAAATATTTGTAATTATTGGCATATATTCAAGCTCTTCTTGGCTTGCCCTAACTTTTGCCCAACTTGAGCGCTTTGCGCGACGTTTTGCGGCGGGGCCTTCACCTCTCCGGGGCCGAACGCCATTTCTCCGTTCGGTCCCTTGGGAGTCCAGCTCGTCGAACCGACGTTCGTCTTCCGCGTCGTGGTCCTGCGCCTTGTTGATGAGGCGCGCCAGCTCCTCGATCGGGGCGAGATCGTCGCCGGCCAGGCTCTAACGCCGTCACGCTGTGTCTTGGCAGCGCCGAACCTGGGCAAGCGAGCGATTCTGTCGCGCCAGGATATGCAACCACAACCAGACGTTGAGCAGCAGGCGAGGAACAAAGGGCGATGGAACGCCAGCAAACCCCTTGAGACAATGGCCGCAACCCAGCGGTAGTACGGCTGGCTAGCGACAACTTCGGTTGTGAGCGCCGCCCGCTGACACGCCGCGGAACCATCGGTTAGCGTGGCGTTGCTATTGGCTTAGCCGCTTGTCATTCCGAGACACCGTCACGCCCCATCAACGAATTCTTGCTTTACTTGGAAAGTCATTGCAACGTTCGAGCCGTGAAATTTCATGTTAGACCTCGCCCGATCCGGGTCGCCTATCTCTTTGAAGAAAACGAGCACTGGCGCACGATGCTCGATGCCATATTTGCGGAATCGTTCGGGCGGTGGGGTGGAAGATTTACGCTCATTATTCCATGCGAAAAGCACGCGATCCGGCCCGCGTATGTCCCATGGCTGCGAATCTACGATCCCGACATCATTTATTCCTATGTCGATCTTGGCAAGGCCACCGTCGAGCAGCTTCATGAACAATTTGGTCCCGCTTTTCTCGTCAGGCACGATTTCCAACGCCGCGACGAACGCGACCGTCATGCCCTTCATCCGCGTTTGCCCATCGCTCCGTTAAGCGTTCTCTCGGTTACAGCCATAATGACCCGGGGAAATATGATCTCGCCGCCGCAGCCCGTCGCGGTCGTCGACACCCATTTGGGAACACAACCCTCGCTGTTTTTGCAGCATAATTTCGGCTGCTACGGTCAAAGTTTGCGTCCGTGGCCCGTCGCCAGAGACATGGGCGAGTACTTGAAGCCGGTTATCTATGTGCCCCGGGACATTCAGGCCAATCCGGGCATAGTGCCGCGCGCGGAGGGCGATATTGTCTTTTCAGAGAAAGAGCTGATCGACCGCATCGCGACGCAGCGGGACTTGGCGGGACTGGCGCAGTTATCCGCTCGCTTCGTACCGCGCCTCGAATTAAGCGACATGGCTTGGTCGCGCACCGTGAACCTCGTCGTGGGCGATTTATTCGCCGACCGGGTCGTCTTCTGGAATGCGCTCCACCTTACGCCCGTTTGGCTAAATGGGGACATAGCGGCGCTTAAGGTCTCGCAGGATGATTTAGACGACGCTGGCCGCCTCGATGCTATTGTCAATATCATCAAAAACCGTGTTTATCTTCCAATCGGCGGCAACGCTTCTTAACGCACAAGTCGTTGTCCGTTCTGCGAGCCTTCACGCAAGCGAGTTGGAACGGATCGCGCAGCGCCTGAAAGCGGCTAATACTTTCAACGTTTATAACCTTCGAACACATCGATTCGGTCGATGCGCCTGTGCCATCTGCTTCCGCCATTAGGCACGCCCGCCAGCATGTCGAGCCGGGGTCGCCGCTGCACCCCGACGACTGGCACGAAGTGAAATTCGCCGAAAGTACCTTCCGCCCGGCCATTGTTCTGCCTCGTCACCTGCGAGACGCGCCGCTGCTGCCGTCAGGCGCTAAGCAGGGACTTTGGCAGCTAGACCTAAGTATCGAGCGCGCTGTCGATTACAGCTGGGCGCAAAACGTTCAACACTGTTGGTGGCTGCCCCGCCGATTGCGGATGGTCGGCGCTTTTGCACGCGGATACCAGCTTCACGGCATGTCGTCTCTTAGTATGCCCAGGGCAACCGCGGACGGCTTGCTTAGCATTGCTTGCGGGGTCGACGGAACGTTGCCAGAGATTAATGTTCCAGCAGATGAGACTGCCTTCCGTTACGCCATCTGCGCCGAGCGCGATTGGTGGCCATTCGTCTGGAGTCAGGAGAGGCAGAAGCCGGGCCCGGCCCTGGATATGCGCCCGTCGGACAAGGGCCGCTATTTGACAGCCTTGTTGCGCATGCCGGGAGACATTCATAAAGCAGAGGAGATTTTCCTCTCACGATTTTGGAAAGAACGGTTTGAGCGGCTTGGGGCCACGCCCAAGACAACCGATGAGCGCATTGCGGAGGTCATCCAGCGCGTTCGCAAACGATTTGGCGGCGGTCAGCTGTCCTCTGAAGACGAGTGGGAGCGCTTGGCCCGTCTGGTGCTCGCCGAAGCGCGCGCAGAGCGCCTCCCCGCTCGCTACCTTAAGTTCGACGATCAAGCTTATCGAAAAGCCTATTGGACCAAGCATTCCGGAGGAACATCACCCGACGCGTGGGAGGAACGTGAGAAGCGCTCCCTCGCCGAGTCGGTCAAATACCTTTGTCAACGAGAAATCTTGCACCAAGGCTATGAATGGCGCTGCCGTCAATGTTTTTATAACAACTGGGTCGCCGTTGACGAGTTGAAGCGCACAATGGTTTGCCAAGTGTGCGGCAGCACTGAACCGGTCCCTGTCGCCGAACTCGTGGCATTTCAGAATGAATCCCTTCGTCCTCGAAGGCTTACGGGAGCACGGATTGCTGCCCGCCATTTGGTGCCTCGCGAAGTGCGCAAAACACGTGGAGACGTCATTCTTTTATCTGGGCCCGCACGAACTGTTTTTCACGAAGGAAAACGCCGAGGTTGGCAAGCCCGATGGCGTCGTGCGTTTGATCGAAGCGAAGGCTTCCGCACAACGAATTCATACTATCAAAATCGCAGAACTCACCATATCGAGCCGGATGACCGTCTGGTTGTCGATCGCCGCCGGCGCGCGGCGGTTATTGAACTTGCCGAGGCCGCCGTCCTTAACGATGTTGCCAAAATAGAGG